>NZ_BOOR01000012.1 GCF_016863335.1 Planotetraspora thailandica | reverse complement strand
GGCACGGTCTTCAGGCACGGTCTTCAGGCACGGTCTTCAGGCACGGTCTTCAAGCGCAGTCTTCAGCCGCGGGCCGGCCTGCTGCCCGCATACGGCTTCGCGCGTACGGCGCGGGCCCACCTCACCTGTTGATGTAGCCGACGAGCGCCTCCTTCTCGATCTCCAGCTCCTCGATGGCGCTCTTGACCACGTCGCCGATGCTCACGATGCCGCACAGCCTGCCGTGGCGCACGACGGGCACGTGACGCACGCGATGGTTGGTCATGGTGCGGCGAAGCTCCTCCACGTTCGCGTCGGGAGCACAGGTGCGAACGTCGGCAGTCATGATCGATGAGACGGGGAGGCCGAGTACCCCGGCGCCCTGCTCGTGCAACCGCCGTACGACGTCGCGTTCCGAGACGATTCCCTCGATCGTGACGCCGTCCTGTGAGACGACCACGGCTCCGATGTTGAGCTCGGCGAGCATCGCGAGGAGCTCGGTGACCGTGGCCTGCGGGGGAACCGTCGCGACGCTCGTCCCCTTACCCTGCAAGATCGAACCGATGAGCAATCCACACCGCCCTTCCGGGGCTCCGAGGGGAAAGATCCCCGATTACCGCTCCGGCCTGCGGCGGAAGCGACCCAGTCTGTTTTCCCAGGCAACAACCGCCGGTCAAGTCCGTCAATACTCCTGACTCACAACAGGCGAAGGATCGCCGCCCCCTTGAACCGCCCCCTTGACCGCCGCTCGTCGTACGGCGGAGCCTCCGCCGGCAGTTCACTTGATCGTCATATAGGTCCCCTAGGGTGAGCGCGTGCGCGCCCCCCTGGCCGTGGCCGGATACACCGACGAGGTCCTCGACGCCGTCGGCGGCACGCTGACCGAGGCGGAGCGCACCCGGGCGGACCGGTTCACCCGCAGGCAGGACCGCCTCGACTTCATCGCCGCCCACCTGCTCGTACGGCACTGCGCGGCGGAGCTGCTCGACACCCGGGCCTGCATGCTCACGCTGGTCCAGCGGTGCGAGCGCTGCGGCGGCGCGCACGGGCGCCCCCGGCTGGCCGAGGCGCCCGAGTTGTCGATCACCCTGGCGCACACGTCCGGATACGTCTGCGCGGCGGCCGGATACGGGCGGGTGGGAGTCGACGCGGAGCACGCGACGTCCGGCCCTGCCGACGAGAGCCTGGCCGCCCTGGCGTTGACCCCGGCGGAGGCGGCCGTGGTGGGCCGCGACAACGCCCGGCTCATCCGGCAGTGGGTCCGCAAGGAGGCCCTGGTGAAACGGGGAGAGCTGACCCTCGACCGGCTCAGAGACGTCGACCTGTCCGCGCTGCCGTTCGACGACGGCCTTTCCGGCGACATCGAGTGGGAAGGCCGCCACCTGCTCGAATGGCGGGCCGGCACCGTCATCGCGACCGCGATCACCGACGAGCCGGCGAAGCTACGCCTCCTGGGGGGCTGACCGTCCGGGGGTCGGGTCGAGGAAGACCTGCTTGATCTCGGGGAAACGCTCGGTCAGGCACAGCTCCACCCGGTCGGACGCCTTCTCCAGCCCGTCCCCCGTGGTCTCGTCCAGGAAGTCGATCTTCGCGGCGACCATGATCTGGCCGGGGCCCATCACGACCGTGACGAGCTCGACGACGCCCTCCACCTCCGGCTGGCCGACGAGCAAGGCCCTGATCTCGTCCTCCATGGCGGTGGAGGTCGACTGCCCGATGAGCAGCGACGCGTTCGTCCTGATCAGGATGAGGGCCACACCGAGCAGGAGCAGGCCGATGACGATCGAGGCCGTGCCGTCCCAGAACGCCGTGCCGGTGACGCTGGACAACACCAGGCCGAGCCCGGCGATCACGATGCCGGCCAGAGCCGCGATGTCCTCCAGGACGACGGCTTTCAGCATCGTGTCGGAGGTGCGCGACAGCAGCCGGCGGGAGCTCACCCCCTGCCTGCCCGCCTCCGTGCGCAGCTGCGACAGTCCTCGCCACAGGGAGACCGACTCGATCACGAAGGACACGGCGAGCACCGCGTAGGAGACCCAGACCTTGCCCAGCTCCTCGCCGTGGGTGATCGTGTGCCAGCCATGCGTGAGGGAGAAGCCGGCTCCCACGACCAGCGTGAAGCAGGCCGCGATGATCGCCCATAAGTAGCTCGCCCTGCCGTGGCCCAGCGGATGCCGCCGGTCGGCGGGCCGCTCGCCGTGCCTGATGGCGGTGAAGAGCAGCAGCTCTGTGACGGTGTCGGCGGCCGAGTGGGCGGCCTCGGACAACATCGACGCGGACGAGCTGATGAGGCCCGCGACCAGTTTGGCGAGCGCGATCGCGAGATTGGCCGCCCCGGCCACCACGACGGTGCCGAGGCTCTCGCTGTTCTCGCTGCCCTCTTCCGCGCCCATCGCCACTCCGTCCGCCCTGCTCAATCGGTGCGATCTTATGCTGTGGTCATGAAAGACCCCGGCTGGCTCACCCCGCAGGAGCAGCGCGCGTGGCGGGCTCATCTCGCCGCGCACCGCCTGTTGTCCCATCAGCTCGACCGCGAGCTCCAGGTTTTCGGCCTGTCGCTCAACGACTACGAGATCCTGGTGAACCTCTCCGAGAGTCCTGAGCATCGTATGCGTATGAGCGAACTCGCCGACGCGACCGTCCAGTCCCGCAGCAGGCTCTCCCACCAGATCTCCCGCATGGAGGCGGACGGGCTGGTGGCGCGGGAGGACTGCGAGGACGACCGCCGCGGCACGTTCGCGGTGCTGACCGACCTCGGGTGGGAGACCATGCAGCGGGTGGCCCCCGAACACGTCGCCAGCGTGCGTGAGCATTTCGTCGACCTCCTCACCCCGGAGCAGGTGGCCACGATCGAGGAGGTCTACACCGGCGTCGTCGAGCACCTCCACACGCTCCGCTCGGCCAAGTGACCACACGCGTACGGCACGGGCCGAGGGTCGTGTTCCCCCAGAGGTGCCAAACCGATATGTCGCAATCGCCTGCCGTTACCTTGACGATCGCTACGATCCGCCTGTGAGAAGAATCGTCTGGCTGGCCCTGGCCGCCGTCCTGCTCGTCGCGTCCTGCGGCTCGAACAGCGACGCCTCATTGCCGAGCGGCCCCGACCTGCTCAGGAAGTCCGCGGACGCGATGAAGGCGGTCAAGACGGTCTCCTTCGCCATCGACACCAAGGACAAGCCCGCCGTGCCGATCCGGCACGCGGAGGGCAGTCTCACCAATGCGGGCGACGCCAAGGGCAAGATCCAGATCGATCTCATGGGCCTCCAGGAGCTGGAGTTCGTGGTGTCCGGCGACACCGTGCACTTCAAGGGACCGACCGGCGGCTTCCAGACGATGACCCGTCAGCAGCTCGCAGCGATCTACGACCCGTCGGCGGTGCTCACGGGCGTGCCCGCGCTGCTGACGGAGGCGGCGAAGGACGCCCGCGCCGAGGCGGCCGAGAAGGTCGGCGACGCCGACGCCTACCGGGTGGGCGTGAAGCTGCCCCAGCAGTCCCTGGTCAAGCTGGTTCCCGGCGTTCAGCAGGGCGTCGACGGCACGGTGTGGATCGACAAGGCCACCAGCCGGCTCGTGAAGATCGACCTGCCGCTGACCGGCGGCAGCGTGCTGGTCACGCTCGACGACTACGACGCACCCGTGACCATCACGCCTCCCCCGGCCGCGTGACCGCCGCCTCATGACCACGGTGCAGAACACGATGCGGAACACTGTGCGGAGTCGCCGCGTCCTGCTCGGCGTCGGCGGAGCAACCGTGCTCCTGGCCGCGCTGGACGCCTACGTCGTCGTGACCGTGCTCACCGCCATCGCGGGGGACGTCGGCGTCCCGGTCAACCATCTGGAGCGCGCCACCCCGATCGTCACCGGCTTCCTGCTGGGATACGTCGCGGCGATGCCGCTGCTCGGACAGCTGTCCGACCGGTACGGCAGGCGTGTGGTGATCCACGCCTGCCTGGCGGGCTTCGCCGCCGGGTCCGTGATCACCGCCCTGGCCACGGGGGTGCCCGCCCTCGTGGCGGGCCGTACGCTCCAGGGCGTCGCGGGCGGCGCGTTGCTGCCGGTCACGATGGCGCTCATCGCGGACCTGTGGGACGAGCGGGGGCGGCCGGTGGCCCTGGGGGCCGTCGGCGCCGCGCAGGAGCTCGGCAGCGTCCTCGGCCCGCTGTACGGCGCGGGCCTGGCGGCCCTGGCAGGTTGGCGCGGCATCTTCTGGATCAACGTGCCGCTGGCGCTGCTGGCCGCCGTCGCCGTCCACCGGGCGGTCCCCGGCGAACCCCGCGGCCGTACGGCAGGCCCGACCGGGGCGCAGATCGGGGTGCGGATCGACGTCGTCGGCGGGATCCTGCTCGCGCTCTCCCTCGGGCTGCTGGTGGCCGGGCTGTACAACCCGTCGCCGGGCACCTCCGTGCTGCCGCCGTGGGGCCTGCCGTGCGTGGCGGCGGGGGCGGTCGCGGCGGCGGCGTTCGTGACCTGGGAGATCCGCTCGCCGGTCCGCCTGCTCGACCTCACCGGGATTCCCCGGCGGCCGCTGCTCGCGACGCTGGCCGTGAGCTTCCTGGCCGGGGCCGCCCTGCTGGTCACACTGGTCGACGTGCAACTCGTCGCGCAGACGCTGATGGGCAAGGACGAGGTCTCCGGCGCCCTGGTCCTGACCCGGTTCCTCGCCGCGCTCGCGGTGGCGGCCTTCCTCGGCGGCATGCTGACGCGCCGGTTCGGGGAGCGCGTGGTCGCGGTGGCCGGCATGGCGCTGGCCACCGCCGGTTATGTGCTCATCTCCGGCTGGCCCGCCGACCCTGCGGCGGCGGGGCTGCGCGTGGACGCCGACCTGGTCGTCGCCGGTCTCGGGCTGGGCGCGGTCATCGCCCCGGTCTCGTCGGCGGTGCTCAGGGCCGTGCCGGCCGTGCAGCACGGTGTGGCGTCGGCGGCGGTCGTGGTGGCCCGGATGATGGGGATGCTGCTCGGCGTGGCCGCCCTGTCCGCGTGGGGTTTCCACCGTTTCCAGTCGCTGACCGCCGACCTGGACACGCCGCTGCCGTTCGGGGTGGACGCCGCCGAGTACACGAAGCAGATTGCCGACTACACGGCCAAGGTCAAAGCCGCCCTCCACGTCGAATATTCGGAGATCTTCCTGATCACCGCGGGGCTGTGCGTGCTCGGCGCGGCCGCCGCCCTGGCGCTGCCCGCCCGCGCCGCGGCCGGCGAACCCCCGGCGGGCGAACCCGGCGCTCAGGAACCCGGTGCTTAAGAGCGCAGGTAGGCCAGCACCGCCTGGACGCGGCGGTGCTGGTCGGCGTCGTCGGCGTGCAGCCCGAGCTTGGTGAAGATGCCGCGGATGTGCTTTTCGACCGCGCCCTCGGTGACGACGAGCAGCCGGCTGATGGCCGGGTTGGACCGGCCTTCCGCCATGAGCCCGAGCACCTCCCGCTCGCGCGGGGTCAGCGACGCGAGGGGGTCGCCCCGGCGCCGCCGTACCATCAGCTGGGCGACGACCTGGGGGTCGAAGACGGTGCCGCCGGCCGCGACCCGGCGCAGCCCCTCCATGAACTCCTCGACGTCGACGACGCGGTCTTTGAGCAGGTAGCCGACCGCGCCGCGGGCGTCGGCCAGCAGGTCGTCGGCGTAGGAGACCTCGACGTACTGGGAGAGGATGAGCACGGGCGCGCCGGGCACGCGGCGCCGCGCCTCGACGGCGGCTTTGAGGCCCTCGTCGGTGAACGACGGCGGCATCCGCACGTCGACGACCGACACGTCGGGCCGGTGGGCGGTGACCGCCTCGACGAGGCCGTCTCCGGTGCCGACGGCCTCGACCACTTCACATCCGAACTCTTCGAGCAGCCGGACCAGGCCTTCCCTGATCAGGACCGCGTCGTCCGCCACCACTACCCGCACGGAACCTCCGCCACGATCGTCGTCGGCCCGCCGGCGGGCGACCGTACGGCCAGTTCGCCCTCGACCGCCCGCAGCCGGTCGGCGAGGCCGGACAGGCCATGCCCCTTGGCGACGTGCGCGCCGCCCACCCCATCGTCGCCGATGGTGAGCAGGAGCGTGTCGCCGATCCTCGACAACGTGACCTGGCAGAGCTCGGCCCTGCTGTGCTTGGCCACGTTGGTGAGCGCCTCTGCGGTCACGAAATACACCGTGTTCTCGATCAGCGCGGGGAACCGCTCGTCGACCTGCACGTCGAGCTCGACGGGCACCGTGCACCGGCTCGCCAGGGCGGCCAGCGCCGGAGCCAGGCCGCGGTCGGCGAGGATCGGCGGCGCGATGCCCCGCGACAGCGCCCGCAGCTCGTCCAGGGTCTCGCGGGTGGCGGTGATCGCCTTGCCGATGGTGTTCTGGGCGGCCGTCGCGTCGCGTTCGAGCTCGCGCTGGGCGCGCGACAGCTCCATGGCCAGGTGCACGAGTCGCTGCTGGGGGCCGTCGTGGATGTCGCGCTCCAGCCTGCGCAGGGCGTTGGCCTCGGCGTAGGCGGCGGCGTTGCGGCCCTCCGTCAGGTCCTCGATGCGCTCCTGCAGCTCGGCGACCCCGGTGAGCAGCGCCCTGCCCAGGGACGCCTGAAGCAGCGCGCAGCCTCGGACGACCGGATAGAGCGTGATTGCCGCGACGACGCCGAGCGCGCCGTAGAAGAGGGAGTCGACGAAATATCCGCGGCCGAATCCGAGCAGCTCGGGCAGGCCGTGGTTGTCCGGGATGTTGGACAAGACCCAGCCATAGAGCGGATAGGTCAGCCCGGTGAGCGTCAGCGACCACCACGTGACCGCCACGCAGAAGGTCAGGATCGCCACGGGGAAGATCACCAGAGCGTGCAGGACGTCGAGCCACGGCTGCCCGCCGGACAGCGGCGTCAGCATCCTGCGCAGCCAGCCGGCGCCTTCGGGAGACCGGGGGTAGCGGGGGCGGGCGAGTTGCGTGCCCAGCACCCCGCTGATCCTGATCCGCTCGACGTCGCCCAGTCCCCGCGCCACGAGCGCGGTCAGCGCGAGGACGGGCACGCCGACCCAGACGACCAGCAGGCCCGCCCCGGAGGAGAGGCCGAGCACCGTCAGGCAGAACGCGATGATCGCGAGGGGGAACCCGACGAGGAGATAGACGGTGTCCCCGGCGAGGCGGGAGAGGAGTCGTCGCATGAAGCCCACGCTATGCACCGGCCGCCTCTCGATCGATCCCGTAGCCGGGAGCCCTCAAGGTAGGGCTGGCCCTACTTCTTCTTCCGCTTCTCCCTGATCTTCATGGTGACCTCGATCGGGGAGCCGGCGAAGCCGAACTCCTCACGGATGCGCCGCTCCAGGAACCGGCGGTAGGTCTCCTCGAGGAAGCCCGAGGTGAACAGCACGAACTTGGGCGGCTCCGTCGACGCCTGGGTCGCGAACAGGATCTTGGGCTGCTTGCCCGACCGGACCGGCGGCGGGGTCGCCTGCAGCAGCTCGGTGAGGAACTGGTTGAGGCGGCCGGTCGGCACCCGCGTGCCCCACGACTCCAGCGCCCGCTCGATCGCCGGCACGAGCTTCTCGACGTGACGGCCGGTCTTGGCGGAGATGTTGACCCGCAGCGCCCAAGGCGTGCGCACGAGCTGCCGGTCGATCTCCTTCTCCAGGTAGTAGCGCCGGTCCTCGTCGACCAGGTCCCACTTGTTGAAGGCGACGACCATCGCCCGGCCCGACTCGATGACCAGGCCGATGATGCGCAGGTCCTGCTCGGTCAGCACCTCGGAGGCGTCGATCAGCACGACGGCGACCTCGGAGCGCTCCAGGGCGGCACGGGTGCGCATGGCCGCGTAGAAGTCGGCGCCCTGCAACTCCCTGTCCCGGCGGCGGATGCCGGCGGTGTCGATGAAGCGGTAGGTTTTTCCGCCCAGCTCGACCAGCTCGTCGACCGGGTCGCGCGTGGTGCCCGCCTTGGGGTCGACCAGCACGCGTTCCTCCCCCGCCACCCGGTTGAGCAGGGACGACTTGCCCACGTTGGGCTTGCCCAGCAGGGCGATCCTGCGGGGACCCCGGCCCTCGCCGAACTTGAGGGGCGGCGTCTCGGGGAGCGCCTCGAGCACGACGTCGAGGAGGTCGCCGCTGGACCGTCCGTGCAGGGCCGAGACCGGGTACGGCTCGCCGAGCCCCAATGACCAAAGTCCGGTGGCCTCCAGCTCCATCAGCTGGTTGTCGACCTTGTTGGCGGCGAGGATCACGGGTTTGCCCGAGCGGCGCAGCACCGCGCCGACGGCCTCGTCGGAGTCGGTCACGCCGACGCTGGCGTCGACGACGAAGAGCACCACGTCGGCCAGGTCGGCCGCGATCTGGGCCTGCTCGGCGATGCGCAGAGCCATGCCGGTGGCGTCCGGGTCCCAGCCGCCGGTGTCGACCAGGGTGAACCGGCGCCCCCGCCAGTTCGCCTCGTAGGTGACCCGGTCGCGGGTCACGCCGGGCACGTCCTCCACGACCGCCTCACGCCGGCCGATGATGCGGTTGACCAGCGTGGACTTGCCCACGTTGGGCCGGCCGACCACCGCGACGACCGGGATCGGCCCCGCGTCGGGCTCCTCGTCCGCGCCGCCGGAGGGCGCCTCGTTCTCGTCGAACTCGTCGAACCCATCGAACTCGGAGAATTCGGACTCGTCGAAGTCAGCGGGCTCGGCGTCCACCCAGCCGCTGTCGTCGCGGTACTCCCCCGTCACGTCCCTGCTCATCGCTTCCTCTCCCGATCCCGGAGAGGATCAGGCTCGCTCCTTGACGAGCCGCAGGACCTCGGCGATCACATCGTCCAAGGTCAGCGGCGTGGTGTCCAGCTCGATCGCGTCCGCGGCCATCGCGAGCGGGTCGGCCTTCCTGGTGGAGTCGAGCGTGTCCCGCCGGGCCATATCGGCCTTCTGCGTCTCGACCGTGGTCTCCGCCGCCGTGCCGATCAACTCCGCCGTACGGCGCCGCGCACGGGCGTCGGCGCTCGCCGTCAGGTAGATCTTGACGGGCGCGTCCGGGGCGACGACGGTGCCGGTGTCACGGCCCTCGACGACGATGCCGCCTTCGGGCAGGGACGCGGCGATGATCTCCTGCTGGAGGGCGACGAGGCGGCGGCGCACCTCGGGCACCGCGCTCACGGCCGAGACGGCGCCCGTGACCTCCGGGCCACGGATGGGGCCGTTCACGTCGACGCCTCCGACGGTCACGCCGGGGGCGTCCGGGTCGGTGGTCATGACCAGGACCGGCTCGCCGGCGCGGGCCGCGATCGCCGCGGGGTCGGCCAGGTCGACCCCCTGCTGGAGCATCCACCAGGTGATCGCGCGGTACATCGCACCCGTGTCGAGGTAGCGCAGTCCGAGCGCGCGGGCGACGCCGCGCGAGGCGCTCGACTTGCCTGACCCCGAGGGACCATCCATGGCGACGACCAGACCCGACACGGTCTCTCCTTTACTTTTCCGGCCCCTTCGAGCTTCCGCCCATGAGGCTACCGGGATTCGACGTCTACCCACGCATCGGAGCGGCTTCCCGTCCGGGCTCGTCAGGCGTCTCCGAGCAGCCGCGTGGAGGCGGCCTCCTGAGCGAGCCTGCGCAGGGAGGCCAGCACCGCGTCGCCGACCGCGGTCCACACCACCACGGCCTCGACGACGCTGTCGAGATCTCCCCGCCGGGCGACCGCCTCGACCTCCTCGGCGGCGAGCCGGTCGGCGGCTTCCGCATAGGAGTCGAGCAGCGCGAAGTAGTCGTCCTGGCCGAGCCTTCGCAACGTGGCGAGCGCCTCCGCGAGGGTGCGGCGGGCCGGGTTGTTCTCCTTGACCTGCCATCCCCGCTTGGCGACGAGTTCGTCCACCTCGGCCACGGCGTCGTCCCACGCCTCGTCCCGCTCGTGCTCCCCGACGGGCTCCCGCGCGGGCGTCATGGCGTACTGCGCCTTGCCGAGGGTGTCGAGCTCGGACAGGCCGCCCGAGAACATCAGGGTGAGCGCCTCACGCGCGGAGGCGATCGACAGCCCGCCGACCTCGACGAGCGCCCGGGCGAGCCGGATTCGCCGCACGTGGGCCTCGCCGTACTGGGCCTGGTTGGGACCGGTGCGCTCCCCTGCAGGGACGAGGCCCTCCCGCAGGTAGTACTTGATCGTGGGGATGGGGACGCCGGTGCGCCTGCTGAGCTCAGCGATCCTCATCGTCTCTCTCCCTCGCCACGTGCCCCCAGGATAGGACCCCCGCGGTGTACGGCACCGCCCGCGAGGTCTTGCCCGCCTCACCACCGAGCGGATAGCATCACTATCCATAAAGTGGATAGCAATACTTTCTACTATCCATCATGGAGGTCCGCATGTTCGCCACTCTGGGCAGGTTCGCCGGCCGGCGCCGCCGGTGGATCATGGTGGGGACGCTGGTGCTCGTCGCCTTCTCGGCGGTCTGGGGCACCGGCGTCTTCTCGCGGCTCGGCGGCGGCGCCGGCTTCGACGACCCCGGGAGCCCGTCCGCGCACGCGGACCGCGTGCTCGCCGGGCCGCTCGGGCGGCACGCCAATGACCTGGTCGTCCTCTACGAGAGCGACCGGCTCACCGTGGACGACCCCGCCTTCTCCGGCCCCGTACAGCGGGCGCTGGAATCGGTCCCCCGCGACGACGTCACCCGGCTCGACTCCTACTGGTCGACCGGATCGCCCGGATTCGTCGCGAAGGACAGGCACGCCACCTACGTCACCGTGCAGTTGCGCTCGGCCGACGATCAGGAGCGGGTCCAGCAGCTGAGGAGGATCCAAGGCGATTTCGCGGCCGAAGGGCTCACGGTGCGCTTCGGCGGCACCACGGCCATGACCGACCAGGTGAACCGGATGACGCTGCGCGACCTCGCGATCGCCGAGGCGGTCTCGATCCCGGTGCTGCTGATCCTGCTGATCGTGATCTTCCGGAGCGTCCGGGCGGCCGCCATCCCCCTGATCATCGGGATCACGGCGGCACTCGGCTCGCTCGCGCTGCTGCGGTTCGTCACGTTCTTCACCGACATCTCGACCTTCGCCATCCAGGTCGTCACCATCCTCGGCCTCGGTCTGGCCATCGACTACGCGCTGCTGGCCGTCACCCGGTTCCGCGAGGAGCTGTCGGCGGGCGCCACCGTGGAGGCGGCGGTGGAACGCACGATGGCCACGGCGGGCCGCACCATCGTGTTCTCCGGGGCCGTGGTGGCCGTGTCGTTCTCCGGGCTCACGCTGTTCCCGTCACGGTTCCTGCTGTCCATGGGCTATGCGGGGGCGGGCACGGTGATCGTCGCCGTGCTCGCCTCCCTCACCGTGCTGCCGGCGATCCTCACGTCCATGGGCACCAGGTTGAAGACGGCCCGGTCCCGGACGGCCGACCCCCTGGCGGGGCGGTGGTACCGGGTCGCCCACGCCGTCATGCGGCGCCCGCTGCGCAACACGGTCGGCATCGTCGTCGTGCTGGCCGCGCTCGGCCTGCCGTTCCTCGGCGTGAACTGGGCCCGTCCCGGCGACTGGGTGCTCCCCCCGAGCGCCGACGCCCGGGTCGTCACCCAGGAACTGGCGGCGCGCTTCGCCGCCGACCCGGGCAAGCTGCTCACCGCCGTCGTCGAGTCGCCCGGCCCCGCCGACCTGGCCACCTTGGACGCCTACGCCGCACGGCTCGACGCGGTGCCGGGAGTCGAGGGCGCGGCGGTCACGGGAGCCGCCGGCCGCCAGGCCAGGATCACCCTCGGCTATTCGATGGACCCGATGTCGCGCGACGCCCGGCGCATGGTCGAGGACCTCCGCGCGGTCCCCGCGCCCGCGGGCGGCACCGCCTCGTTCACCGGCATGCCGGCCTCGCGGGTGGACATCGTGAACATGGTCACCTCCCGCATGCCGTGGATGGCGTTGTTCGCGGCCGTGGTGTCCTTCGCGGTCCTGTTCCTGGCGTTCGGTTCGGTGGTGCTGCCGCTCAAGTCGGTGGTACTCAACCTGCTGTCGCTCGCCGCGGCCTTCGGCGCCATCAAGCTCATCTTCCAGGACGGCCTGCTCGACGGCCTGCTGGGGCTCCAGGCGGTCGGCGCGGTCGACGTGAACTTCCCCGTGCTGATCGTCGCGATCGCCTTCGGCCTGGCCATGGACTACGAGGTGTTCCTGCTGTCCCGGGTCCGGGAGGAATACGACCGCACGGGCGACGTCGCCGAGGCGACCGCGGTGGGGCTGCAACGCACCGCCCATGTCATCACCAGCGCCGCCCTGCTGGTGGCGATCGTCGTCGGCGGGTTCGCCCT
This sequence comes from Planotetraspora thailandica, assembly GCF_016863335.1. GTDB lineage: Bacteria > Actinomycetota > Actinomycetes > Streptosporangiales > Streptosporangiaceae > Planotetraspora > Planotetraspora thailandica. Next base: position 297,902 of record NZ_BOOR01000012.1, on the reverse strand, counting down.
GTCCGGCATCGTGTTCATGAAGATGGCCGGCATCGGCCTGGTGGTCGCCGTGGCGGTGGACGCCGTCGTGGTGCGGGGCCTGCTCGTGCCCGCGACGATGCGGCTGCTCGGGCGGTGGGCCTGGTGGGCGCCCGGGCCGCTGGCCCGGTGGTGGCGGCGGTACGGCACGGCCGGCCCGGCGATTCCCGGCTCCGGCGCGTCCACGGGCCGGCTCGATTCTCGCCCTGCTCGCACCTGACGGACATCCAGCGGACGTCCTGGCCGGCGTTCGCGCCGCGCCGGAACTCAGACGGGCACGTGCCAGCCGCGCCGGCGCAGCCCGTCGGCCAGGGCGTCCGCCGCCTCCGGCTGGACGTACAGCTCGGCCGCGCCCAGCGGCAGGCCGGGGGCGTGCTCCAGCCGGATGTCCTCGATGTTGACGCCGGTCTCCCCCGCCGCCTGCACGAGCCGCGCGAGCTCGCCGGGGCGGTCGCCGATGACGACCTGGACGACCGCGTACGTCCTGGCCGGCCCACCGTGTTTGCCGGGGATGCGGCCCGTGCCGCGCACTCCGCGTTCGAGCAGGTCGGTGACTCCGCTCACCGCCGCGCCCTCCCCGGCGAATTCGCGCAGGGACCGCGCCACGGCCGAAAGGTCGGCCACCAGCGCCTCCAGGACCTCGGCCACCGGTGTGGCGTTGCCCGACAGGATGCCCGTCCACAACGACGGGTCGCCCGCCGCGATGCGAGTGACGTCACGTACGCCCTGCCCGGACAGGCCGAGGGCGGTGTCGGACGCCTCCGACAGCCGCGCGGCGACGGCGGCGGCGGTGACATGGGGCACGTGGGAGACGACCGCGACGGCCCTGTCGTGCTGCTCGGCGTCCACCTGGGTGGCGTTTCCGCCGCACAGCGCGACCAGTTCGAGAGCCGTGTCCAGTGCCGCCGGCGTGGTCTCCGGCGTCGGGCAGAGCGCCCACGGGCGGCCCAGGAACAGATCGGCTCTGGCAGCCGCGGGCCCGGACCGTTCCCGGCCGGCGAGGGGATGCCCCGCCACATAACTGGACAGGTCGCACCCCAGCTGAGCGGCCTGGTCGAGCGGCAGCACCTTGACGCTGGCGACATCGGTGTAGACGCGCGCGGTGTCGTTCTTCTGCAGGTCGAGCAGCTGCTGCGCGACGAACTGCGGGGGAACGGCGATGATCGCGAGGTCGACCGTGCGGTCGGACGGCCAGTCCTCACCCGCGCCCAGCTCCCGCGCCAGCCGTACGGCCGACGGGTCGCGGTCGGAGAGGAAGACCCGGACCCCCTTCTGCCGGAGCGCGAGCGCGATCGAGGTGCCGATCAGCCCGGTGCCGATCACGACGGCGCTGCTGATCGCCGTGTCCTCGATGGGAGTCATGTCGTCGTCCTCGAGAGCCGTCTCATCGGGCCGACCGGCCGGTATGCCGGTCCGTTCCCGTCCAGCGGGCGGCCGTACGGCCCGTGAGGGCCGGCCGCCCGCGCCCGCCGTCCGGCCGGCGTGTACGGACGGCCTGCCGTACACGCCATGTGAGCCGTCAGCGGGCGGGTGTCACTGAGCGATGTCGACCCGCAGGGCCGCAGCGCCGCGCAGGTAGACGTGGTGGATCTCCTGCCGCGGGCGGTCCGTCGCCACGTGCGCCATGAGGCGCACCACCCGGGGCAGCGCGCCCGGCACGTCGATCTCCGAGGCGCACAGGAGGGGCACATCGTGGAAACCCAGCTTGCGGGCCGCCAGGGCGGGAAACTCGGCGGTCAGGTCGGGCGTGGCCGTGAAGATCACACTGATGACGTCGTCGGTCGTAAGCTTGTTGCGCTCCATCACCTCGGTCACCAGCTCGGTCGTGCCGGCGATGATCGAGTCACGATCGTCGGCGTCGACCTGGATGGCACCGCGTACTGCCCGCACCATGTCATTCCCCTCCCAGGAAACGGAGAGACGGGCGGGCTGAGCCACCCGTCTCCTTGACCCACAGACATTGTGCCCGAATGCGAAGTTCGTTCGCCGGACGGCCCAGGTTAGAGGCCCACGGCCGCGTACAGCTCGCCGATCTCCTGCACGGTCAGGGTCCGCACCGTGCCCGGCTTGAGACGCCCCAGCTTGACCGGGCCGAACTCGATGCGGGCGAGGTCGATCACCCGGTGGCCCGAGGCCTCGAGCAGCCGTCTGACGATGTGCTTGCGCCCCTCGTGCAGGACGATCTCCACGAGCGCCTGCTGGGCGTGCTCCTGCACGACGTGGAACTCGTCGACCTTGGCCAGCCCGTCCTCGAGCTCGATGCCCTTGCGGAGCACCCGGTGCAGGTCGCGCGGAATGGGACCGGGCACCTTGGCCCAGTACTTCTTCTGCACGCCGTAACTCGGGTGGGTCAGCCGGTGGGCGAGCTCCCCGTCGTTGGTGAACAGCAGCAGGCCCTCGGTCTCGGTGTCGAGCCGCCCGACGTGGAACAGCCGCGTGGACAGCTCCTGCACGTAGTCCTGGAGGCACGGCCGGCCGTCCGGGTCCTCCATGGTGCTCACGACGCCGATCGGCTTGTTCAGGGCGTAGTAGACGAGGTCGGGCGAGGCCGGGATGCGCTTGCCGTCGACGTGGATGACCTGCTTGGCGGGGTCGACCCGCGCACCGAAGCGGCGCACCACCTGACCGTCCACCGTCACGCGGCCGTCGCCGATCATCTCCTCGCAGGCCCGGCGGCTGGCGATGCCGGCCTGGGCCAGCACCTTCTGAAGCCGCTGGCCGCCCGGCACCTCGGTGGTGTCGCGCTCGTCGGTGTAGTCCTCGTCGTAGAAGTCCGGGTCGCGCCGCGGTTGCCGGGCGCTCTTGAACGGGTTCTCGCCGACGGTCCGGTCCGCTCCGCCGCGGCCCGCCCCGCCCTGCCCGTACGGCCGGCTGCCACGGGAACCGCCCGTGCCTCCCGAACCGCCCGTGCCTCCCGAACCCGACCGGGAGCCGCCGGAACCGGCACGCGTGTCCCGGCGGGAGCCGTCCCTGCCGAAACGGCCACGGGAGCCGCCCCTGTCGTCCCCGCCGCCACGGCCGAAGGAGCCCCGCCCGGAACCGCCGCGGCCGTAGCCGTCGCCGATCGTCTGGACGTCGTCACGCCGGTCGCTCCGGCCGCCCCGGGCACCGCGATCGGGCTGGGTGCGGGCGCCGCCCCGCTCGGCACGGAACCCCGCTCGCTCCTGGGACGGGCGCCCGTCCCCGCGCTCGCGCCGCACACCGTCCCGCCGGTCGCCCCCGTCGCGGTAATCTCGACGGTCGTCCCGGCTGTCCCGGCTGTCACGGCGGTCATCACGACGGTCGTCGCGGCTGTCACGGCGGTCGTCGCGACCGTATCCGCGCGTCTCCTCGCGCCGGGGGGCGCGCTCACGCCGATCCGAGCCGCCGCCCCGGTAGCCGCCGCGGTCGTCCCCGGCGTCGCGGCCCGGCCGCTCGCCGCGGTATCCGCGGTCGTCATCCGGCCTGCCGTACCGCTCGCGGGAACCGCCCCGCTCGGCCCGGAAGGAATCCGACCGGAAGGAGCCGGACCGGGGAGAGTCGGACCTGGAGGAGCCGCGCTCGCTCCTGTACCCGTCCCTGTCGCCCTCCGGCCTGCCGTACCGGCCGCGCGAGCCGCCGCGCTCCCCGGCGTCCCTGGAGCGGAAACCGCCGTCGGACCCGGTTCCACCGCTCTGCCGGAATCCCGATCCGGAGTCCGACCCGCGGAAACCTCCACGCCTGTCCCCCTGCGCTCCACGGCTGCCGCCGCGGGATCCTCCGCGGGTGCCGCCGGGACCGCTGCGGAATCCGCTCGATCCTCCCGAGCGGCCCGCCGCTCCTCCGCTCCGGCCGGTGTTCCGGTTCTGACCGCGTCCATCACCGGACGGGGTGCTCCTGCTGTTCACTTCTGCTCCTCAAGGGTTTCCACGTTGTCCGGGAGGAAGGGGGCCAGCTCGGGAAGCTCGCCGAGCTCCCGCAGCCCCAGTCTCTCCAGGAAATAGCTGGTCGTCCGGTAGAGCACGGCCTGGCTCTCCTGATCGACCCCGGCCTCTTCCACGAGGCCGCGTGCGAGCAGCGTCCGCATGACGCTGTCGCTGTTCACGCCGCGCACGGCCGCCACCCTGGCCCGGCTGACCGGCTGGCGGTAGGCGACCACGGCGAGCGTCTCCAGCGCGGCCTGGGTCAGGCGCGCCTGCTGGCCGTCTCTGACGAACCTCTCCACCAGCGGGGCGCATTCGGCCCGGGTGTAGAAGCGCCAGCCTCCGGCGACCTCCCGCAGGTCGAAACCTCTGCCTGCGGCAGTGTATTCCTCCGACAGCGCCCGCAACGCCGCGCTGATCTCGTTGGTGGGCCGCTCCAGCACCTGGGCCAGCGTGATCTCGGCGACGGGCTCGTCCACGACCATGAGGATCGACTCCAGCGCCGCGGACAGGCCGGGCCCGGCTTCGCCCTCTTCGGGGACGCCGATGTGGTCGGCGAGTCCGGAGGCGTCGCTCGCTTCCATAGCTCCTCGTTCGTCGTTTCGGGGCGCGGGCTCGTCCTGCCGCCGCTCGCGCCGTTTCGTCGGGCCTCGATGCTCACCGCGAGGCGGCGACCGGGACGGCCGGGGCTCCCGCGGGCGTGCCGGTCACTCGTCGTCCCCGTCGCCCTCGTCGCCCTCGTCGCGGCCGGGGGCGCTTTTGGCCTGGTCGTAGTCGTCCCCGACGGCCACCTCACCGTCGGACGAGCCCGTCCAGGTCACGTAGAGATCGCCCAGGGGCTCGAGCTGCTCGAACGTGACGGCGGCCTCCCGGAAGAGCTCCAAGATGGCCAGGAAGCGGGCGACGATCTCGAACGTGCCCGAGCAGTCGGCGGTCAGTGCCCGGAACGTCGCCTTCTGGACTCGTCTGAGCCGCTCGACAAGGATAGCCGCCTGTTCGCGGACACTGGCGAGCGGTTGGTACATGTGGCTGACCGAGACGGACGGCGGCGCCTTCGGCGTGAACGCCCGGGCCGCGATCTTCGCCAGCTGCTCGGGCCCGATGCCGAGCACCAGCTCGGGTAGGAGCTCCGCGAACCGCTTCTCCATGGGGACGGCTCTGGGGAAACGCAGCGCCTCCTCGGCCATCCGGCCGGAGAAGACCTTCGCCACCTCCTTGTAGGCCCGGTATTGGAGCAGCCGGGCGAACAGCAGGTCGCGGGCCTCCAATAGGGCGAGGTCCTCCTCATCCTCGACCTCACCGGTCGGCAGGAGCCTGGCGGCCTTGAGATCCAGCAAGGTCGCGGCGACGAGCAGGAAGTGGCTGGTCTGGTCGAGGTCCCATTCGGGGCCGCGTGAGCGGATGTAGGCGATGAACTCGTCGGTGACCTTGTGCAGGGAGACCTCGGTGATGTCGAGCTTGTGCTTGGAGATCAATCCGAGGAGCAGGTCAAACGGGCCCTCGAAGACGTCCAGGTGCACCTGGAAGCCGTCCTTGGGCGGGCTCTCCTGCTCCGTCTCCTGCTCGATCACGCCTCTCATTGTCCCCCACGCGGCGGGTCGCCGCCGGACGGCCGCGTGAATCCCCTCGCCGTAGAGCGCGTCCGCACGGTCGTCTTCGTGGCGTCGGCCCAAAAATAGGCAGGCGGCAATGATCACGATCTGCCTACCCTGTCGTCGTGGGCACCGACATCTACGGCGTCATCGAGGCGCGTCACCCCTTAGCCGATGAGGACTGGTACGAGTGGGAGCCGTGGTCGGTGTCGATGCCCCTCTACCCGCTCTATGACGGCAGCGACTTGGACACGTTCGGCTGCCTCTTCGGCGTCCGCAACCGGCTCGGCTGGCCCCCGGTCGCAGCCGGCCGCGGCCTGCCGGCCGACGTCTCCGAAGCCGTCCGCACCGACTACGAGAACGACGCACGGATCGACGCCGCCATCCATGGCTGCACGTGGGTTTCGTGGGCGGAGCTTCGTGAGCTGGACATGACCGTCCGCCCCGCCGCGAGGGGGACGCTGCAGGTCCAGCGAGGCGGGTTGATCCACCAGTATCGGATCGACGAGCAGTGGCCCGATGAGGTCGTCGAGCAGTACGGCACACCGCCGCTGGGCGCCTCACCTGTCGACGCTCCGGCCCTTCGATGGGAGGCGGCTGGAGCGACACTCGAGTACGTCCCGGTGACCCGGCATGACGTGCTGGGCCCCGGCACCGGGTGGGAGCACGTCTTCGAAGTGATGCGGGCCCTGGCGCAACGGTTCGGTCCCGACGGCGTGCGGCTGGTCGTCTGGTTCGACTGACGGCACCGTGTGCCTCGCGGGCGTCTCACGGGCGGCTCATGGGCGTCCCGCCCGCACGCGCCCGCCGGTTATGCCTCGCCCTGGCTGAGATGTTCGCGCGCCCACGTGGAGATCTGGTCCAGCGCGGGCATGAGCGCCCGCCCTCGCTCGGTCAGCTCGTAAAACACCGCGACGGGCGGTCCCTCGTCGACGGTGCGGGCGACGAGCCCCTGCTCGGTCAGTTCGGAGAGACGGTCGGAGAGCACCGAGTCGCTCACCCCGCCGATTGCGCGCGAAAGCTCGCGGAATCCCGCAGGACCGGGCCGGAGGCATCCGAGGACGACGGCGGTCCAGCGCTTCCCCAGGAACGAGAACGCCCGACTCAGCGCCGCGTCGCCGCGCTCGCAGGCTGCCGCATCCGCGTGCGTGGGGGGTTCGAGAGCCACGCGCCAATACTAGCCCTCACCTGGTCGCTTCTATTTTCCTAGCTGCTACTCTTCTCGATGTCACCAGTAATTTACGAGTGAGGACGGAACAATGAGTGACAGTGACGGCGTGCGCACGAGCGTCGTGGTCGTGGGCGGCGGATATGCCGGCATCCGGGTCGCCAAGGAGCTCGACGACGTCGCCGACGTGACCCTGGTGAGCCCCAGTGACGCGTTCGTGCACAACGTGGCGGCCTGGCGCGCCCTGGTCGAGCCGGTGTGGCTGGACCAGATCTTCATGCCGTACGACCGCCTGCTGAGGAACGGCCGGTTCGTCCGCGACCGCGCCGTCGACGTCGACGGCCGGCGGGTCAGGCTGGCGTCAGGGAAGGTCCTGGAGCCCGACTATCTGGTGCTGGCCACGGGAAGCTCCTATCCGTTCCCCGCCAAGACGGACGCGCCGGACGCCGAGACGGCGCGGGCGAGGTTCCTGGGGGCGCACGAGGACCTGCTCAAGGCGGACCGGGCCCTGCTGGTCGGTGCCGGCCCCACCGGCCTGGAGCTCGCCGGTGAGATCAAGGCGTTCTTCCCCGACAAGCACGTGACGATCGTCGACGCGGGGCCCGACGTCCTTCACGGCCCGTTCGACCAGACGCTGCGCGACGAACTCCGGCGCCAGCTCAAGGAGCTCGGCGTCGAGGTCCTGCTCGGCAGCCCGCTCAGAGAGCTGCCCGACACGCCCCCCGCGACCTACGGCGAGATCGTCGTCACCACGGAGGCGGGCACCAAGGTGACCGCGGACATCTGGTTCCAATGCTTCGGCCTGACCCCGCAGACGGAGTATCTGGGCGGCACGCTGGCCGAGGCCCGTGACGCGAACGGCTACATCCGGGTCGACGAGAACCTCCGGGTGGCCGGGCAGGACCGGGTGTTCGCGATCGGCGACATCGGCGACGCCGACCGCAACACCGGTGGCAACGCCACCTACCAGGCCATGACGGTCGCGGCGAGCATCCGCACGCTGATCACCGGCGAGGGTGAGCTCGGCCGGTGGGAACGGTCACAGCCACTCATCGTCGTGCCCCTGGGGCCTGAAGGGGGCGCCAGCTGGTTCCCCGGCGACGACGGCGTGCTGGGCCTGGCGGGGCCTGAGGTGACCACGGGCGTGAAGGGCAAGGCCATGCTGGTCGACATGTACAGCCCGCTGTTCGACGGTCCCGGCGGCATCACGGAAGACTGAGCGCCGCGAGACGGCGCCTCGACCCGTGCGGTCCCGTATCGGGGGGACGGGACCGTGCGCGGTCAGACGCGGGAAGGCCACCTGACGAGCAGTTCGCGGGCCAGCTCGCGGTAGGCGGTGGCGCCCATCGACCCCGGGTCGAACTGCGTGATCGGCTCGCCGGCGAGGGTGGCGTCCGGGAACCGGACCGTCCGGTTGATGACGGTGTGGAAGACCTTGTCGCCGAAACCCTGCATGATCGTCTGAAGCACCTCGCGGGCGTGCAGCGTACGCGGGTCGTACATCGTCGCCAGCAGGCCGTCGATCTCGAGCTCCTTGTTCAGGCGCTCCTGCACCTTCCCGATCGACTCCATCAGCAGCGCGACGCCTCGAAGAGCGAAGAACTCGCACTCCAGCGGGATCATCACACTGTGCGCGCAGGTCAGCGCGTTGACCGTGAGCAGGCCCAGGGACGGCTGGCAGTCAATGAGGATGATGTCGTAGTGCGGCAGAAGCGGCTCCAGTGACCGCTGCAGCGCGTACTCGCGGGCGACCTCGTTGACGAGCCTGATCTCGGCGCCGGACAGGAAGATGTTGCTCGGCAGCAGGTCCATGCCCTCGACGGAGGTGTTCAGCAGGACGTCTTCGACCGTGACGTCCGGCTCCTCCATGATGAGGTCGTACATGGTCGACTCAAGCGGCCGGGGATCGATGCCCAAGCCGACCGACAGCGCGCCCTGGGGGTCGAAGTCCACGAGCAGCACCCGCTGACCCACTTCGGCCAGTGCGGCACCCAGATTGATCGTGGTGGTCGTCTTGCCGACGCCGCCCTTCTGGTTCACCATCGCCACGACCCGCGCGGGACCGTGCGTCTCCGGCGGTAGCGGCTCGGGGAACACGGGGCGGGGGCGACCGGTCGGCCCGATCTCACCGCCGGGAGTCCCCGCGGTCCACGTCGCATCTGTGGTCGCAGTCAACTGTTGAACCTCCCTGACGGCCATAAACCTGATCGAATTTAGAGCGTAGGCCCCCACGCGGCAAGGCGGCGCGCCCGGGACCGCGATATTCGGCGCTTGCTGCCTGCGAAATCGACTGCTTTCAGTGCCGGGCCCGGGGGTGGGCGGCCGCATAGACCTCGCGGAGCTTGTCGACCGTCACCAGCGTGTACACCTGGGTGGTGGTCACCGATGCGTGGCCGAGCAACTCCTGGACCACCCTAACGTCGGCGCCGCCGTCCAGGAGATGCGTTGCGAATGAATGCCGCAACATATGCGGAGAAACACCCGAAAGACCGGCTCGTTCTGCCGCCGCCTGGAGGACCTCCCACGCGCCCTGGCGGGTCAGCCGCCCGCCTCTGGCGTTGAGGAACAACGCCGGAGTCCCACGCCCGTGTGCGGCGATCTTGGGCCTGGCCCGCACCATGTACGCGTCGAGCGCCTGGCGGGCGAACCGGCCCAGCGGGACGATCCTCGACCTGCCGCCCTTGCCGCGCAGGCGCACCTGGTCGTGGTCGTCGCCTGCGGGTACGGAGACGTCGTCCACGGCCAGGCCCACCGCCTCCGATATTCGGGCGCCCGTGCCGTACAGGACCTCGAGGAGGGCGCGGTTGCGGAGGGTCAGCGGGGCGTCCTCCGGGCCGGACGCGGCGATGAGCCGCTCCACCTCGGCGACGGTGATCGCCTTGGGCAGTCTGCGGAGCTGGCGCGGCGGCCTGACCTCGTGCGCGGGGTCGTCGCCCGTCACGCCCTCGCGCACGGCGAAGCGGTGCAGGCCGCGCACGGCCGACACCGCCCGGGCCGCCGAACTGGCGACCAGGGCGGGGTGCTCCTCGTCCCCCTCCCTCAGGGAGGTGAGGAACGCGACCACGTCCGACTCGGCGATCTGGGAGAAGGACTCCAGCCCGCGCCCCTCAAGATGGTCGAGGTAGCGGCGCAGGTCACGGCGGTAGGACGCGAGCGTATTGGCAGCCAGACCGCGCTCCACCGCCAGATGGGCGAGGTAGCTGGACAGCACCGCCTCGGGCTCGCTCAGAACGTCCCCCTATGGACTCATGCCTCCGGCGCGTCGGCGGGACGAAGCCCCTTGAATCCGTCGGCGGAAGCGGCGTACGCGGCGAGAATACCGGCGACGGCCGGAGAATTGTGGATCATTCCTGCCAGGGCCTTCTCGACCGCTTCGGACAAGGGGATCCAGATCGCCGGCATGTCGATCTCCTCGTCCTTGCGGACGAAGTCGTCCTCGTCTTCGGGCAGCGGCTCGACGTCGCGGGCGAGGAAGACCCGGATCCGCTCGTCGCTCATGCCGGGCGAGGTGTACACGTCGACCAGCGTGTGCCAGGTGGCCGCACGGTAGGAGGCCTCCTCTGCCAGTTCGCGCGCCGCGCAGTCCACCAGCGGCTCGCCGGGAACGTCGCGGATGCCCGCGGGGAGCTCCCACAGCAGGTGGCGCGCCGGGTGCCGGTATTGGCGGATGAGCAGCACGCGCTCGTCCGCGTCGAGCGCGACCACCGCGACGGCGCCCGGATGCACCACGTAGTCGCGCTTGGCCGCCGAGCCGTCGGGCATGCGCACCTCGTCGGTCCGCACGGAGATCACCCGTCCGGAGAAGTGCTCCTGCGAACCGCTGATCTCCCAGGACTCCTTGATGTCTTCGACGTTCACTTGGTACGGCCCGCCTTCGCGACGGTCTCACGGGCGTCGGCGTACACCAGGGCGGCCTGGACCAGCCCCTTGAAGAGCGGATGGGCCCGGGTGGGCCGCGAGCGGAACTCGGGGTGCGCCTGGGTGCCGATGAAGAAGGGGTGCTGGTCGGCCGACATCTCGGCGTATTCGACGAGCCTGCCGTCGGGCGACAGACCGGAGAACACCATGCCGATCTTCTCCAGGCGCTCGCGGAAGGAGTTGTTCACCTCGTAGCGGTGGCGGTGCCGCTCCTCCACCTTGGCCTTGCCGTACAGCTGGCGGGCCAGGGAGCCCTCGAGGAGGTTGGCGGGGTAGAGCCCGAGCCGCATCGTGCCGCCCATGTCGCGGTCGCCGGAGACGACGTCCTCCTGGTCGGCCATGGTCGAGATCACCGCGTCGGCCGTCTCCGGGTCGAACTCGGTGCTGCCCGCGTCGGCGATGCCCGCGAGGTTGCGCGAGGCCTCGATCACCATGCACTGCATGCCGAGGCAGATGCCGAGCAGCGGGATCTTCTCCTCGCGGGCGTGGCGGACCGCGCCGACCTTGCCCTCGATGCCGCGCACGCCGAACCCGCCGGGGATGAGCACGCCGTCCACGCCGTCGAGCTCGCGCGCGGCGCCCTCGGGCGTCTCGCAGTCGTCGCTCTTGACCCAGCGGATGTTGACGCGGGCGTCGTTGGCGAAGCCTCCGGCGCGCATCGCCTCGGTGACCGACAGGTAGGCGTCGGGCAGGTCGATGTACTTGCCGACCAGGGCGATCGTCACCTCCCTCGACGGGCGGTGCACACGGTGCAGGAGCTGGTCCCACTCCTTCCAGTCCACGTCGCGGAACGGCAGGCCGAGCCGCCTGACGACGTAGGCGTCGAGCCCTTCGGTGTGCAGGACCTTCGGGATGTCGTAGATCGACGCGGCGTCCACGGCCGACACCACGGCGTCCTCGTCCACGTCGCACATCAGGCTGATCTTGCGCTTGAGCGAGGTGGTGATGGGCCGGTCGGAGCGGCAGACGATGGCGTCGGGCTGGATGCCGATGCTGCGCAGGGCCGCCACGGAGTGCTGGGTCGGCTTGGTCTTCAGCTCGCCGCTCGGCCCGATGTACGGCAGCAGCGACACGTGGAGGAAGAAGACGTTGTCGCGGCCCACCTCGTGGCGCACCTGGCGGACGGCCTCCAGGAAGGGCAGCGACTCGATGTCGCCGACGGTGCCGCCGACCTCGGTGATGACCACGTCCACATCGGGCCTGGCCATGGCGCGGATGCGGTCCTTGATCTCGTTGGTGATGTGCGGGATGACCTGCACGGTGTCACCCAGGTATTCGCCGCGCCGCTCCTTGGCGATCACGTTCGAATAGACCTGCCCGGTGGTCACGTTGGCGGAGCCGTGGAGCTCGGTGTCGAGGAACCGCTCGTAGTGGCCGACGTCGAGGTCGGTCTCGGCGCCGTCGTCGGTGACGAACACCTCACCGTGCTGGAACGGGTTCATCGTCCCGGGGTCCACGTTGAGGTAGGGGTCCAGCTTCTGCATGGTGACCCTGAGGCCACGAAGCTTGAGGAGGCGTCCGAGGCTGGAGGCGGTGAGCCCCTTGCCGAGGCTGGAGGCGACGCCGCCGGTGACGAACAGATGCTTGGTCAGTGCTGGCCTGGAGTGGGCGTCGCTGCTGCGCAAGAAGGGCTCCCGTGGTCGTTAACTGTGCTCGGCCGCCGGATCGGCGACCGCCATGCCACGGGCTCTCAGAATATCAAACGCTTTGCATGATTGGGGCCCCCACGTGCGCGAACCCACCATGGTCACCAGCCCGACCAGGGGGTACCTTGTCCCGTTATGTCGATCGTGAAGCGCCTCGTCGGGCGGCTGGCCCACCGGGGGTGGGCCTACGTGCGCGAGGCCGCCGCCCTCAGCCCCGGTTCCACGGGCGGCTACCGGTTCCGCCGTTTCGGCGAAGGCGCCTGCGTTTCGTTCCCGCTCGGCGCGATCTTCGGTGAGGCGTGGATCGAGATCGGCGACCACACGCTGATCGGGGAGCGTGTGTCGATCTCCGCCGGGATGGGCCCCGGCGTCGACCTCGGGCCGGACTCGATCGTGCGGATCGGCCGGGCGTGCTCCATCGGCCGCGGCAGCCACATCGTCGGCCACCAGTCGATCGACATCGGCGACGACGTGTTCACCGGGCCGTACGTCTACATCACCGACCAGAACCACGTGTACGACGACCCGGAGACGCCCATCGGGCGGCAGTGGCCGCGCAACAACCCGGTCTCGATCGGCTCGGGCTCGTGGCTGGGGACCGGCGCGATCATCCTGCCGGGCACCCGGATCGGGCGACAGTCGGTCGTCGCCGCCGGAGCCGTCGTCCGGGGTGAGTTCCCCGACCACTCGGTGATCGCGGGCGTCCCCGCCAAGATCGTGCGGCGGCACTCCCCCGAGCGGGGGTGGCACAGCCCTCTCCTGCCGGTTCCACCCGCCGACCCGTTGCCCGTCCCTGATCCCCGTACGGCTCCGCGCGCCGGCGAACCGGCCGACGAACGCCTAGCCCCTGGTCAGCAGCAGCTGATGTAGGGGCTCTCCGCGGCCTCGTTGTGGGCGTCCGGCGCCACGGCCGCGGCTCCGGCGGCCAGGCCCGCGCAGATGAGCGCCGCCACCAGGATGTTCCTCACGTACGCGCGCACAGCGCCTCCTTGTCGTTGATCGCATTCATCGAATCAGGAGGTCGCGGATTTTTCATCAAATGTCAAGAAATCATGACAATAAAGCCGACGACGGCGACGTGGGAGACGGCCCTGGCCGCCCGGTCAGGCGTGTCCCAGGATTCGCGCCCGCTCCTCCAGGGCGCGCCGTTCGTCGTTGCGGTCACCGCTCTCCCGGGCTGCCCGCAGGGCCTCGGCGATGTGTTCCGCCGCCCCTTCGGCGTCGCCGAGCAGCCGGCACGACCTCGCGAGGGCGACCAGGGTCTGCGACAGTTCAAGGCTCTGGGCGCACCGGGCGAAGCTCGCCACCGCCTCTTTCAGGTGCTCACGCGCCGCCGCAGCGTCGCCGCCCGCGAGGGACGCCTCGCCGAGCCGCCGCAGCGTCATCGCCTCGTGCATGACGTCACCCGTCTCCCGGGCCCGTTCCAGGGCCTGCCGAAGCACCGGGGCGGCCTCGCCGGGCGCCCCCAAAGACGTGTGGGCCTCCCCCGCCATGATCAACGCGTACCGCTCGCCCGGGGCCGAGCCGACACGCCTGCTGATGACGAGCTGACGCTCGGCGAAACGCAGCGCCTCGTCGTGGCGCTGCAGGAGGAGGTGAGCGCTGGCGAGGTTGCCGAGCGCCCGCATCTCGCCGAGGCCGTCACCCATCTCGTGGCAGAGGTCGAGCTCCGCCTTGAGGCACTCCAGCTCGGCCTCGTCGTCGTTGAGCGCGCGGTAGGCCATCGAGAGCATGGCGAGAGCGTGCGACTCGCTTTCCCGGTCCCCGAGGCGGCGCGCGGCGTCGAGGGCCGCCGCGCCGAGCGCGCGCATGTCATGGCGGTGCCGATGCGCCGCGGGGTGCCAGCGCAGGCTGAGGGCCAGGGCGACGGCGAGGCGCTCGTCCGCCTCCTCGGTGTTCCACGCCTGACCGGCGAGCGACAGCAGGTTGGGCAGTTCCCGCTCCAGCCAGCGCTCGGCGTCGGGCCGGTCGCGCAGGGGCAGCGGAGACTGCGGCACCTCGGGCACGACTGCGTGCACCCGATGCGGCTCCACCAGTCGTACGGCGGCGCCTGTGGTGGCGAGATGGAAGCCCAGGACACGGCGGAACGCGGCGGAACGCTCCCCCGGCTCGGTGTCCTGCGCCCGTTCCTGCGCGTACAGCCGTATGAGGTCGTGCATGGTGTAACGGTCGGGGACCGGCGCGTCGACCAGCCGCGCGTCGACCAGTCTCTCGACGACCTCCTCCGCGGCTCTGTGCGGCAGGCCGAGCAGTGCGGCCACCGCCTCCAGGCCCACGTCGGGCACCCGCAGAAGCCCGATGAGGCGGAACGCGCGTGCCGCATCGCGCTCGACGGCCTGCTCGCTGCCGTCCAGCGCCGCGTAGCTGACCGCGATGCTGCCGCGCACGCCGGCCTCGCCGCTGCGCAGCTCGTCGAGCCGCCTGCTCTCGTCCTCCAGCCGCTCGATGAGCATGTCGGCCGTCCAGCCGGCCCGGCTTGCCAGGCGTGCGCCCGCGACGTGCAAGGCCAGGGGGAACCCGTCGCACAGGCCGGCCAGCCGTTCGACGGCCTTCTCCGAGTAGCCGACGCCGCCCGACCGGAACCTCCGCTCGAGCATCGCGACGGCCTCTTCGCGCGGCAACGGCCCGAGGTCGACGTGCGACCCGGGAGCCGCCCGGGCCAGGCTCTCCCGCGAGGTCAGCAGCACGGTGGACCCCGCCGTCATCGGGAGGAGGGGGCCGACCTGCGCGATCGACGCGGCGTCGTCCAGGAGGAGCAGCACCCGCCGGTCGTGCAGCAGCGTGCGCAGCGCCGAGGCCGCCTCGTCGGCGTCCGGGGGGATGTCCGTCTCCGGCGTGCCGAACGTGCGCAGGAGCCTGCCCACGAGCTCCTCGGTCTCCAGCCGGCGCACGCCCGGCATCGCGCCGCGGAGGTTGACGTACACCTGCCCGTCCGGGAAGTCGCGGGCGGCCTCGTGCGCGGCGCGCAGCGCGAGGGCGGACTTGCCCGTCCCCGGGGGCCCGCAGACGGCGACGACCGGCGCGGGCGCGGCCCCGCCCGGCGGGACGAGCCAGGAGACCAGCCGCGCGAGCTCGTCCGCCCTTCCCACGAAGTGCGGCACGTCAGAGGGCAGCTGCCTCGGCACCGCCCGCCTGCCTGTCTCCGCCACGGGCGCGGCCGGGGAGAGCCCGGGATCGGCGTCGAGGATGCGCTGATGCAGCAGCTGAATGGAATGGGCGGGCTCGACGCCCAGCTCGTCGACCAGGCGGCCGCGCAACTCCTGGAACGCCTCCAGCGCGTCGGCCCGCCTGCCGTCGCGCGACAGGGCGAGCATCAGCTGTTCCCACGGGCGCTCCCGCAGCGGGTGGTCGCCCACCCACGCGCGGAGGGAACCGATCATCTCGGCGTGCATGCCTAGGTCGAGCCGCGCCTGCGCCCAGTCTTCGAACACGCTCATCCGCTGCTCGCGCAACTGCGCGGCGATCTGCTCGAGCCTGAGCGTGAGCGGCACGTCCTGGAACGGGTCGTCACGCCACAGCAGGAGAGCCCGCTGGAACAGGGCCTCGGCCTGCCGCGGATCGCCGGACTTGAGCGCGGTCCTGCCCTTCGCGGCGAGGTCGGCGAAGGCGGGCAGGTCGAGTTCGCCGGGCCGTACGGCGATGCGGTAGCCGTCCCCCGCGGTCTCGATGGGCGAGGCCTCGCCGGAGGGCGACAGCAGCCGGCGCAGGTCTGAGACGTAGGTCTTGAGGTTGCCGCGGGCCGACGCGGGCGGCGTGCCGTCCCACAGATGCTCGATGAGCCGTCCGGCGGGCACGACTCTGCCCGCGTCCACGAGCAGCGCGACGAGCACCTGGCGGTGCTTGGGACGGACGACGTGGATCTCCCGGCCCGTGTCGTCGCGGACCCGGACAGGACCGAGGAGCCGGTACTCCACGCGGCCTCCGGCGATGAGGCGATGAGTCGTGAAACGCCCTAGATCCTAGGCATCCGCCCCTCACACAGCAAGATCGCCAGATGAGTCGGCGGTGTCTGTGTGCTCGCGTCCGTCCCGTGGAGCGAAGGCTGCCAGAGCGTCCGCGTCGGTTGCGCGCGCGTGCAAGAAGTAGTCGGCCCACTCCGCGATCTCGGGGTAGGAGGAGTCCTGGCTGACCTGTGAGACGGCGGATTCGATGTCGAATTCGGTGGCTCGTAGTTCGACGCCAGGACCCAAGAGGGCCCAGTGAGCTCCGCTTCGCCCGTAGGGCATGCCCACGCTGCCGGGGTTGATCACCAGCCGGCCATGGGCGAGGCGGACGAACGGCATGTGGGTATGGCCGCAGACGACGGTGCGGACGTCGGCGTCGAGCCCGCTGAGCACTTCCTCCCAACGAGCGAGGCGCGAGTCGACCAGAACGACCTCTTCGTCATCCCGGGGAGTGGCGTGGCAGAACAGCACCTGCCCCAGGCCCCGCACGGGCAGGGAGAGCGACTGCGGCAGCCGGCTGAGGATGTCGAGGTGGTCTTCGCGTAGTTGGCCGGCAGCCCAGGGGGCGATCGGATCGGGGATCGACTCGCGGTGCCCGCGGCGGTACTCAAGAAGTTCCCGGTCGGCGTTTCCACTGATCCAGGCGACCCGGTCGCCGAGGCCGGTCAGCAGGTCGAGGACCTGGGTGGGTTGTGGACCTGCGGTGATGTCGCCGGTGAGCACGATGCGGTCAGCAGCGCGCACATCCGGTTCCGCGAGCACGGCCTCCAGGGCCGGCAGGACTCCGTGAATGTCGGACAGTACCGCCACTCGATTCAGCATGCTCACCACTCTGGCCGCCGCCCACTAACCATGCGATTACCTATTTGTGGCCACTATTCGTCGTCGTGAGTGAATCTTCTTATGGGAGCGACCGCTCGGCGGCCTCACCGGCCGACTCCCCTCACCCCTCACCTACTCTCGTAGGGCCCCCCGTTCCTCCGGAGGCCGGCCCGTACGGCATGCCTGGGTCCTACGGAACTCTTCAGAGCCCTTACGGCGGCCCCTACCCGCCTCTGCAGAATTACCTGACCCCGTAGAAGACCAACGGTTTCGCGATCGCCGCCCTCGTCCTCGGCGTTATCGGCGTCGTCTTCCTGTCGCTCATCTTCGGCGTCGTCGCGCTGGTGCAGATCGGCCGGCGCGGCGGCCAGGGCAGGGGCGTCGCGATCGCCGGCCTGATCGCGTCAGGTGTGTGGATCCTCTTCGTCGGCCTGGTTGTCCTCTTCGGCGTCATGGGCTCCGCTCAGCGGGACGCTGCGGGCAAGGTGATCCGGAGCGGGTCGGTGTCGATCGGCAGCGTGCACGTCGGTGACTGCGTGGACGGCCTGGCCAACGGCGAGGTGGCCACCAGCGTGACGGCCGTGCCGTGCACCCAGCCGCACGACGCCGAGGTCATCGCCAATGTGGCCCTGCCCGCGGGTGACTGGCCGGGCGTCGACGCCACCCACCAGGAGGCGAGGTCCATCTGCGAGCAGCAGGTTGCCCAGAAACTCGCGAACAGCCCGATGCTCGACCGGCTCCGGATCCTCGACCTCTTCCCACACAACAAGGCCGCGTGGGACCGGGGTAACCCGATCACCTGCCTCGTGGTCGACCTGCAGAACGGCGGCCGGCTGACCGGCCCGGTCGGTTCCTGATGACCTCGGAACACGAAGAAGGGGCGGGCGGCCGAGTGCTCTGGAAGAGGACATCATGATCAGTACCACGCCGGCGCAGCGGGCCCTCCTGCTCGCCGAGTTCCCGGAGTTGCTGGACTTCGCGCGGCCGGCCTTGCGGCTCCATCCGCGTCCCGGGGTCACGGAGATTGGTGACAGCTCGGTCGGGGGACCTTTGCTGTGGCCGGCTGACGAACCCTGGCCAACCTGCACGGAACCCCATCTCGTGGAGCGGGTGTCCACACTGTCCACAGAGGAGTCCGCGCGCAGGCACGAGGACTCGATTGCCCGTCGGCGCCGGTCATTGGAGCACTTGGAGAAGCTCGGCGGAGCAGTTCCTGATCTCGTCGAGCAGGCACGGGCCGCGCTGGCGAAGGCTGAGTTCGGTCCGCGGCACATGGTCGGCGTCTCCCGTGAGGCGGAGCCGTCCGGGGAGCCCGTGGTGATGGCTCCGGTGCTCCAGTTGTTCGAGCGTGATGCTCCGGGCATAGCGTTCGCCGACGACTCGGACCTGGTCCAGGTGCTGTGGTGTCCGGCGCAGCACGCATCCGGCCTTGGGCCGCGGCCGGTCGTCTTCTGGCGCCGTGTCGCTGAAATCGATGCCTGTCGTGAGGCGGCTCCAGCACTCAACCGGGTTTTCAGGGACAGCTGGGTGCCACTGATGTGCGTCGTCCATCCTGAGTCCGTACTCGAGTTTCCGCCCATCTGCACGCTGGAAGACGAAACGTCCACTGGACTGTTCGGGCTGCTTCCTGCGTCGCTGGAAACCAGGATCCGCGAGTGGGACGCGGCGGAAAACCTGCCGGAGGAACTGTCGTATGTGAGGCTGGCACACGCGCCGGGTTGGAAGGTCGGGGGGTGGGAGTTCAGCGCTCCCGAGGATGACGCCCTGGTCGACTGCGCTTGCGGAGCCCCGATGCGGCCGCTCTTGGAGACGTACAGCAACGAGGAACTCGCAGGCCCGTGGTCCCCGAGCAGCGGACCCGACTTCGTCTGGGGCGATCCGGAGAATTGGACCGACCAGGAACCCACTGGCGTGAAAGTCGCCCGCAACGGTGCCTTGTGGATCCGGATCTGCAGCGTCAACCCTCGGCACCCGATCGATGTCGGGCTCTTCTAAGCAACCGTCTGCCTGACGTGCGTTGGAGGTCGCAATCGGGGACAGGGGCGTGAGAAGACCGGCTACCGGCCGGCGAGAGCGGCTTCGCCGTCCGGCCGTGCTCTGCGGCGCTCGTGCCAGAGCGCCGCACCGGTGACCAGCGCGCCCAGTCCCTCCCAGAGCCCCACGCCGAGGAAGCTGTCCGGCGCGACGTCGGCCAGGACGAGCGTGGTGAAGACGGTGAAGGTGACCACGCGGAAGGGCACGGTCCAGAAGAAGAAAGGCCGGAAGTCGACGGCCGCGGCGAGGACGTAGTAGACGCCCATGTTCACCGAGGCCATGGACGAGGCGGTCATGAAGACCCGCGTGTAGTCGCCGGACGCGCGCTGCTCCGCGCCGATGCTCACGAAGCCCACCATGGCCAGTTGCGCGTCGGGGGCCACCAGACCGACCAGTCCGAGCACAAGGGCCATGAACCCGAACACCGCCATCGTCCACCCTGAAAGGGACCGCGGGAGCCGCACGGACGTCCTCCTTCGCCGCAGACCGGTGGATCTTCGAGGCTGCACGATCTTTGATCGTGCATTTCATCACGAGGTGGCCCTCAGCCGACACCCCTTCACCGGGCCCGTCGCGCTGGATCTGCACTTCACCAGCAGGCGGAAGAATCCGCCCGCGATCCACAACGTTGCCAAGCACGTTCTCGATCTCCTGGATGAGGCTGACCCGGCCGTCCGGCCCCGCCGGCGGAGCGTGCTCTACCGGGACGACCGGTCGACCTGGTGCGTGAGCTGTTCAGGCTGGTCGACGACGACCTGGGGCAGACCGTCGACGCGCTCGAGGCCACCGCCGGCAGCATGCGTACGCTCGACCGCACTCCCGAGCGGCCGGTAGCCAGGGAGGGCTGGGCAGTGAGTGACACGCAGCCAGGATCGGTGTGGGCGCTGTACGCGCGGGCGGCCGACGTACAGCAGGTGCGGGCCCAGCTCGCCGAGCTGCGCGCCTATGTCGACGGCGAGACTGGCGGCCACGTGCACGCGGAGTGCTACGACCGTGGCCGCCCCGGCGTCGGCCTGGAGGCGGTTCTCGCACTGGCCCGGGCGGGGTCGTCGACCGGATCCTCGTGAAGGACGCCCCCCGGCTGGGCCGCCAGCTCCACGCGCTGAGCGAGTTCGGCGAGACGGGCGCGCAGCTGTTCTACCTCGACCGCATCCGCGCGCAGGGCGGCACAGCGGTGCCTGTGGAGTTGGAGGCACAGGTCCGTGAGTTGTTCGACGAGGCCGGCGCGGGCCCGGACGACGTCGCCGAGCTTCCCCGTCGTGGTTCCACGACGGGGTGCTCGCGTTGCTGCGCCAGCGGATGCAGCAGGCGCAGCCGGCGACCACTCAGGCGGACGCGCCGCCCGGGTACGGAGTCACCCCGGACGTGATCGAGGCGCGGCTTCGTGCGGCTGACGCGGAGTGGTTCTTCGCCGCCCGCGTCATGCAGCTGGGCCAGCCGCAGGCCTGACCGGGGCGCTGATCTTCTCCGTCGTGCCCTCTATCCCGTCGGCGCGGGTTTGATGGCGAGGTTCGCGACGGTGGCGTGGTCTGCCTCGAGACTGAAGACCTGGGTGAAGCTGAAGCTCGCCCGTTTCGTGTCCGAAGGCAGGTGCCCGGGGAAAACGACCACCCCGTCGATCCGTACGCCGGGCGGGACGGTCGTGGGCCACCGGCTGCGGAACGGGTCCCCGCTCAGCGTGGTGCCGTCCGCCGCGCTGAGCTGGCTGTATCCGTACACGGGAAGCGACAGCGACTCGGAACCCCGGTTGCGCGCGGACAGCTCGACCCGGGTGAAGTGTGACGTGACCAGGATCCGCCGGACGGTGAGAGTGAGGGATCCGGACGTGGCGGTCTTCTGCGCTCTGAGGACGTTGCTCCCCGGCTCGTCGCCGGTGACGTAGCCGCCGACATAACGCACGCCCAGGGCGACGGCGGCCGCACCGCCTCCGCACAGCGCGATCACCAGCAGCACGGCGGCGATGGCCGGCATTCCACGCGACCGCTTCTGCGGGGTGGCGGGAGGCCAACGGAGCTGATCGCTCGGCGCGCTCGGCGGCGATCCGCCGTCCCCCTGCACGACCGTGATGACACCGGTGATGGCGACGAGCCCGACGACCAACCCAAGACCGATGGGGTTCGTCCAGTCCTTGCCGGCGAAGCTGATGGCCGCGTCGAGGGCGATGCCGACGACAGTGGCGATCATCGAGAAGAGGATCGCGCGGGCTAACCGCCCACCGCCTATCCGCCGCATGAGCACCACCATCTCGTGGTAGGCCTGACTGCCAGATGTTCAGGAAGGGCGTCCGCTCCGCTGCCGTGAGGCTTTCTTTCACGTCTCGGGCCCGAGTTCATGATCTCCGAGGTGGCGTCCTCACACAATGGGTCACTTCGCCGGAACGATCACCGTGCGCGCCTCTCGGACTCCGCATGAAATCACAGCTGGTACGGATAGAGCCAGATCTCGGGCGATCGAAATGAAATGACGTCGTGCGGCTTGAGCCTCGCCCTTCGGCCGGCGTCCGGGATTTCGATCAAAAGAATGTCCGTGCCCGTCCTGAGTTCGACCACGTGATCGTCCTCCTCGCCGACGCCGAGCACCTCCCCGGTGACGCGCACGTCCTCGCCGATCTCCGAGATGGCGGGAACGCCCGGCGCAGGCTCCTCCCATTCCTGGACCTCTTCCGGAATTTCGAACTCGACGTCGTAGAAACCCTCGTTGGCGGGCGTGGATCCCTTCCAGCGCCCGGTCGCGGTGCCGATCTCGCATCGGAACGAGACGATTCCCTGGGCAGGGTCCACGACTCGGAGAATCTCCACTCTCACTACTTCAACCCCAAAGGAACCCGCTGCATCGTATTGCCGACGGTCCACTGGTTTATCACAGAGTTCCAATCCCACGTTTCCATGTGGTAGTGGAACCTGTTCGGTGTCGAGTCCATTTCGTGTTTCCCTATTCGAATGCTGCGACGTCCATCGGCCGACACGAGCCGGTCGGGATCGGGAAGCCCGGTCCGCGGGTGCGTGTTCGTGTAAGGCCCCTCCCCCAGGAAATCCCTCCATGCCGCATCCGCCTGTGAAGGTTTGAGAGGCTTGGGCGCCTTCACCTCCGGCAGGTTGACCACTGTTTCAGCGGGACCGCAGTTGTGGACGAGGACGGGGGTCGTGCCGGCCACCACGTAGAACGTGTGGAATCCGTCCACGGTCAGGTCGTGGACCACGGGGTGGCCCTGGGCCACGGCTGCGGAGACGACGCGCACGGTCCGGCCGTCCGGCGTGCGGACGACGTCGGCGGCGGTCAGCTGGTCCGCGCGGACCCAGGTGTGATCGTCGGCGTCCCAGAACAGGTGGTGCTCGGTGGCGAGGATGACGCCCGTCGCCGCGCCCTTGCCCCCGTCGGTGTCGACGGTGACCTGGACGAGGTCGACGTAGCCGACGCCGGAGGAGACGGCCGTGACGGCCTTCGCGACGGTCTTGCCGGTGGCGGGGTCGGTCGCCAGGACCTTGTCCCCGGGCTTGACCTTCTCGATCGCCTTGGTGGTGCCGTCGGCCAGCTTGACCAAGGTTCCGGCGGGGAAGCTGTCGCAGCCGGACGGCTTGGCCGAGCCCGCGCGGGGGCCTCCGCCTGCGCCCTTGGCCGCGCCCTCTGCGGCTTCGGCTCCGGCCGCGGCATCCTCTGCCGCGCCGCCCGCGCGTCCGACCGCGGCCCGCACCTTGCCCGCGGCCCTGCTGACGGCTCCGCTGACGGCCCGGCCCGCCGCCGTGGTGGCGAGCTTGCCCATGACCGCGGACACCGCCTTGCCGGCGACTCCGCCCGCCGCGCCGATGACGGCCCCGACGGCGGCGGCCTTGAACGCCCCTCCCGCGCTCCACTCGTCACGCGGCGTGGAGACCAGGTAGCCCGCCAGGTTGCCCGCCGCTCCCCCGGCGGCCGCGCAGCCGATGCTGCCCGCCCCTCCGGTCGCCGCCTCGCATCCGATGGTGACGACGATGGCGACCGTGACGCTGACGATGGTGGCCTTGTGCTGGTTCCAGAAGTTGTGCGCCTTGCAGCCGAAGTCCCACCGGCCGCAGTGCGGCGGGCTGCTCGGCGCGGGAGGACTGAAGTCGGGAAGTGGCGGGCGTTTGCCGCTGCTGCCGCCTTTGGGTTTGCCGCCGAAGTTCGGGTTGTCGTAGTCGCAGTGGTACGCGGTGCAGAACGGACCGTCTTCCGGCCTCAGCCCCGAGGGGTCGGACTTCGCGACCGGGCTGTTGTCGGCGTAGGCGTAGCCGTTCCAGCTCTGCGGGTCCGACGCGTCGAACACCGGGTCCACGGAGATGAACCGTCCGGTCTCGGCGTCGTACTCGCGGGCGCCCAGATGGGTCAGTTCGGTGCTCTGGTCGACGGTGCCGCCGACGAAGCCCCGCTCCCCCGGCCAGGACGCGGGCGAGGGGCCGCGGATCTGTCCGAAGGGGGTGAACCGTCGCCGGGTGGTCGCCTGCGCGGTGGTGTCGTCGACGGCGGTGTCGGCGCTTCCGTGCTGGTCGGCGCCGAGCCAGGTCACCCCGCGGGTGGTGCGGACGGCGACGGTCTGTCCCGCGTGGGTGTAGTAGCGGGTCGCGGTCTTGGCGCCGGTCTTGGTGTCGAGCCGGATCTCCATGCCCGCGACGTACAGGGTGGCCGAGCCCGGATCCCGGCGGATGAGCCGCTCACCGCCGGCGTCGTAGACATAGGTGCTGACGCCTGAGGGGTCGGTCGATCTCGCGAGATGCCCTTCGACGTCCCATTCGAGCAGGCGGTCGTCGCCCCGCTCGGTGGTGTTGCCCACGGCGTCGTAGGCGTAGTCGTCGGTCTGCCCGTCGCGGGGGCCGCCCTGGTAGGAGACCGAGGTCAGGGTGTGCGGCTGCGGGTGGCCCTGGCCGGCGTAGGCGAAGGTCTTGGTGATATCACCGGTGGGGTCGTGATCGACCTCCTCGGTCCGGTTGCCGACGACGTCGTAGGAGAAGGACTGCCAGTACGGCGCGGGCCCGCCGACGATCGACGGCGAGGGGGCGCTCGCGCAGCCGTCGGTGGCGGTCCACGCCTCGGTGAGCCGTTGCAGGGTGTCCTGCTTGAAGCACTGCACGTCCTGGGGTTGTCCCGAGGGCGTGTCGGCGATCTTGGTGATGTTGCCGGAGTCGTCGTAGGTGTAGTTGGTGTCGGCCACCGAGATGGGCGCGGTCTCCCGCTCGAAGAGGGAGCGGGTGAGCCGGTTGGTGCCCTCCTCGTAGAAGTTGGTCTCCTTGACGCGCTTGCCGCCGGTCGACATGGTCATGTCGAGCACCTGGCCGAGCTTGGAATAGGTCGTCGAGGTGACGTAGTCGGTCAGGCCGCGCGTCGTGGTCGGATCGCCTAGCTCGTCGTAGCCGTACAGCATCGTCTCGCCGAGCAGGCCGCCGGCGGCGGGCAGGACGGTGCGGTGCACGGTGCCGTCGGGGTTGTAGTCGGTGCTCGTCTTGTAGGTGCCCGCCAGGCCGCCCTCGGCCGCCGGGATGACCGTCTGGGTGCCGGTGGGCCGGTAGGCGTCGTCGTATCCGGTGATGGAGCTGACGTAGGCGTCCATCGCGCCCGTGGCGGGGTTCTTGACGTACCGCGTGGAGGAGACGGGCTGGCCCTTGGCGGCCGTGCCGCTGGGCAGCGTGTCGAAGGCCCACTCGGCGAGCTTGGTGCCGCTCGGGGAGGTGCCCGCGTATTCGGCGGTCTTGCGGCCGAGCGCGTCGTAGGTGAAGAACAGGCTGGAGCCGCGCGCGTCGGTGACCGTCTGGAGCCAGTCGGTCCTGTCGTCGTACTTCAGCGTCGCGGTGCCCTTGTCGGGGTCGTCGACCTGGACCAGCCGCCCCCGCAGGTCGTACTGGTAGCTCCAGGCGTTTCCCGCGGCGTCGGTGACCGTGGCGGGCTGCCCGGCCCGCGTGTAGGTGTATTTGACCGCGTCGTAGTCGCCGGTCGGGTCGTCGCCCTTGTACTGCCGCAGCTCGGTCGTCTCGCCCTGCGCGTTCACGATCTCGGTGGTGGGGGTCGCGCCGGGCGGCGGGTCGACGCTGGTGCGGTCGCCGCCGTACGTCGTGGTGGTGCGCCACTGCTCGCTGCCGCGCTTGCGGAAGATCTGCGCGGTTGGCCACTCCATCCCGTTGTAGACCGTGACGGTCTGGCCGGGCACGTCGTCGTCGCTCGCCGGGGTCCACAGCGTCGTGCCGGGGGCGCCCTCGGTGTAGTAGGCCTGGTCGGTCTTGGCCACCAGGCCGCGGGTGTCGTAGAAGACGCCGTCGACCACCCTGCCGCCGCCGGGTGCGGGCTGCTGGGTCTGCCGCTGCCGCAGGAGCCCGTCGTACAGCGCGTATCCCGTGGTGTAGGTGGCGCCGTCGTTGCGGAGCGTCGAGGTGGAGACGGCGGTCGGCCCGTCGGTGCGGATCAGGTAGCCGAACTTCATGCTCGGGGCCGAGGGGAACGACGCCTTGGCGTGGCCGGGCATCCAGACGCCGGTCAGGCGGCCGAGCGGGTCGTAGGCCATCTCGGCGCGCTTGCCGTTCGGGTCGGTCGTCGCGGTCGCCACGCCCCACGCCGGATCGATCTGGGTCGTGCTGGTGAAGCCGAGCGCGTTGGTCTCCTGCTTTGCGGTCAGCAGGCCGGTGGCCGGGGTGTAGACGGTCCTCGTCGTGGCGCCGGTCGCGTCGGTGACCACCAGCGGCCGGCCGTACCCATCGAAAGTGGTGGTGCCGGCGGTGACGTAGACCGGGCCTCCGTCCCATGAGCCGAGCCGTTCGGTCCTGGTCACGTCTCCCCTGGCGGGGGCGGCGCCGAACGCCATGCCGTCGTAGTACTTGCGCACGTCGGACACCACGTCGGCCGGCCGGTCGGGGGTGGCCGAGCACGCCTTGGTGACGGTCTCCACCCGTGTGGCGTAGGAGACCAGCCATTTCGCGGCGTCGCGGGCGTAGGTGGTGCGCACGCACTGGTCGTCGGCGGGGTCGGCCACGTCGCCGAGGTCGCCGACCTGCGTGGGCAGGCCGTCGGCGTTGTAGGAGGTGTCGGTCGCGGTCCGCCGCCAGCCTCCGGCGGCCAGGGCGGTCCGGGTGCGTTCCTCGTCGGGGCGCACCATCTGGGCGGTGGTGGTGCCCCAGGAGCGCACGCGCTTGCCGGTCTGCTTGACCCAGTAGCCGGTGATCGTGCCCGTCAGCGCGGGCCCGCCGGCGCCGTCGTAGTGGATCTCCTCGAGCATCCGGCCCTGCAGGGCCTCGGCGTCGGGCACGGATGTGCCCTCGGAGTCGGCGACCTTCACGTCCCGGGTGCCGCCGCCGGACAGTTCGTCGCCGTCCATGCCGCGGAAGTAGGTGAGCTCGGCCTTCGACTGCGTCTGGCCGGGCGCTCCGCTCAGCACCCGCACCTTGCCGTAGCCGCGCCACTGCGACCAGGTCTTGTACTTCTCCTTGGTCAGCCCGTCGTCGTCATCGTGGTGCCAGGCGCCGCCGCCGAGGTACTCGTAGGTGTCCACCACGTCCGGCGCCCCGCCGGTACGGTCGACCTGCTGCACCTGGGTGACGACGTACTTGTGGAACCAGTCCAGCTGGGGCGTGATCGCCCCCTCCGGCGACGAGTACTGCGGGAAGCACCGCCGGGCGTTGGCGTCGGGCGCGGGGGTGTCGCCGGCGACGCAGTCGGGATCGGAATAGGTGACCGACAGGGAGCCGCCGGTCTCGTTGTCGACAGCCGAGACCCGCCACTTGGTCAGCGGGGGCCGCCCTTCGAGCGCGTCGACCCGGTTGGGCAGCTGCACCCCGGAGAACGTCACCTCGGGCAGCGACGCGCTCCCTCCGACCTTGCCGGTGTGCTCGATCCCGGCCAGCCAGAGCGTCGCGGCGGTGCCGTCCCCGGGGGCGCGCATCTCCTGCCTCAGCGTCCAGGTGTCCACGTCCGCGTAGGAGGTGCCGGAGGTCAGGACCTGCGTGGTGACGCCGGCCAGCCGCTTGGTCGTCCAGAACGTCGGGGAGTACCTGTCGAGGCACTTGTCGCCGGAGTCGCATTTCTGGTCGTACGGAACGTCCGGCCAGAACTTGGCGTTGTCCTTGGTCAGCTTGTCGGCGGCGCAGTCGAAGGCCGAGGTCGGGATGCACCGCTCCTTGGCATCGAAGACGACGCGGGCGGGGGCCGAGGTGGTGAACACGGCGTCGGAGCGCTGCCCGTAGTCGATGCGCTTGAGGTAGCCGCCACGGGTGTAGACGGTCGGCGTGCCGTTGGGCTGGCCGTCGGTCAGGGTGGTGACGTCACGCCGGTAGTAGTTGGTCTCCGGGGTGTACCAGAACGTGCTGACCGTGCCGTGCGGGTCGACGACGTAGTCGAGGTTCCACCGCCACGCCTGCTGGCACCAGGAGTCGTCGAATCCGGAGTCCTTGTGGCACGGCTCGCCGTCGTCGTCGCCGTAGACCGGGACCGTCCACGTCGACTTGGTCTCCGGCTTGCCGCTCGCCCATCCGGGCAGGTGGTTGAGCCCGAAGTAGTACTGGGTGCCGTCGGGGGTGGTGACCCGCCAGTGCTCGCCGCCGTTGGCTCCGTTGTCGGCGTCCTTGAGCCGCTCGACCTTGGACCCGTCGTCGTCCTGCGGCTGCCAGGTGCCGGTCGCGTCGTCTCTGACGAGTTCGGTGGCCTGGCCGTTCAGCGACAATGTGGCGTTGTCGGTGCCCCAGCACTGGTCGGACCGCTTGGGGGTGACGCCGTCGTCGGCGCACTGCTTGTATTTGCGCTCGATGAAGCCGGGCCAGTAGTCGAAGCCCTCCCCGATCCAGGAGGCCTGGTTGTTGGTGGCCACGGTTCGGCCGTCGACGCTGCCGGAGGAGTAGGCGAATCCGATCTCGGGGGCGGGACCGCCCGGAGGGGGCGGCACGCGCAGCGGATAGGACCAGGAGAAGGATCCGCTCTGCTCGCTGACGCTCCACGTCGCCGACGGGGACAGGGCGGTCGCCTCGTAGGTGCCCGCCGACCCGGACGGCGCGGCCTCGGCGGCCAGCGTGATCGAGGCCGCCGACGCGAGGCCCACATCGGCGGCGAGGCGCCCGGCCTTCACGTCGTTGCGGGTGGCCAGCGGAGTGCGCGTCTGGCATTCGGGCCGATCGGGGGTCGTGGCCGCGCAGTCGGGCAGCCTGACCAGCCGCAGTCGCGAGGCCCAGTCGCCTCCGTAGGCGTACCGGAAGCCGGAGTAGTCGATCTCGACCGCCATGCGGGCGGGGCGAGCCGGTCGGGTGAGCGGCGTCAGCCGGATGCCGAGACCCTCGATGCCGGACATGCCGGCCGTACGGGCGTCGAGCGTGCGGACCTCCACCGACGGCGCGGGCGACGCGGCAGCCGTACCGGATCCGGCGGAGGGCGAGCCGGGAGAGACTCCGGAGGACGCGGCTCCGGCCGGTCCCCTCCTCCCGGCCGGAGCCCCGGCATCCCCCTGCGGGGCGGAAAGCGCGGGCCCCAGCCACACCGGTAACGCTCCGGCCTTCACTTTGGTGCCACCACGCACAAGATCGGCACCGTTTTGCGGATCAATGTCCGTTTTCACGCCGGATCTGGCAGGATCCGTCTGGCTCGGCGCCGCCCCTGCCGGTGTCTCTACCGGTGTCTCTGCCGGCGCCTCGGGCAGGCGCACCACCGCGGCGCCCGCCGCCGGCCAGACCACCGGCGGCGCGCCCTTCAGGTCGTACCTCGCCCCAGGGTCCGTCACGGGCCCTCGTGCCGTGGCGGCGTGTCCGGGCACGGGGTGTTGCGCCTGGGCGGCGTGCCATCCCGGGACGCCGGCGGCCTCGGCGGCCCCCGGGCTGAGCAGCGCGGCGGGCACCACGACGGCGAGCGTTCCGGCGATCAGCTTCCAGCCTCGCGTGGGACCGGGCACGGTTTCCTCCGGGGGGTGACACGTCTGCGGGAACGGTGGGCGGGTGGGTCAGCCGTCGACCGGGAGATTCATGGCGAGGTTCACGATCTGGCGATCGGTGAGGGTCCCGGCGAAGACGCGCACGTCGTCGATGTCGCCGGCGAAGTAGTCGGAGTAGGAGCCCCGGTATTTGACCCGGCCGATCTGGAGGCCGCCCGAGGCGTGCCAGCCCGTGGACGGCCTGCGGTCGGAGAGCTGGCCGTTGACGTAGAGCCGGATCTCCCTGGCGACCTCGTCGTACACGCCTACCAGGTGGGTCCAGCCGTTGACGGCCGAGCAGTCGATCGGCTCGGCCGACTTGGCCACGGTCATGGACTCGGTGTCGGTGTCGTCGCTGGCGGTGGAGAACCCCCAGCGGGACACCTTCACCCCGTTCTCGGTGTAGATGCGGTAGCTGAGGTAGAAGCCGCTGTTGCGCACGCCGTCCTGGCCGACGGCGGTCATCACCCGGGCGGGGAGGGCGCAGGTGTCGTCTCCGGCAAGGCGCACCCAGGCGGACACCGCGTAGCTGTGGTCGGTCCTGACGGCGGCCGAGGTGGTGGACGCGTATCCCTTCACCCCGTCGAGGCTCAGCACGGCGCCGCCGTCGACGCCGTCGCCGGACCATCCGGCTCCCGTGGCGAGGGTCGCCTTCGCTCCGCCGTCGGATCCGGCCGCCGTGGTGCCCGTGCCCTCGTCGAACGTCCACCGGCCGACGGCCGCGGGAGGCTGCTTGGCCATGGCCGCGATCTCGTTTCCGAGGCCGGGGTCGGTCACCGAGCGGGGGTCGTCGGACAACATCCGGTCCCAGACCGTGACGTCGTCGATGTCGCCGGCGAAGTTCTCGATGAAATGGCTGCGCCATTTCATCCGTCCGACCTGGAGCGGGCCGGTCGCGTCCCAGGGCGTGTACGGGTAGGCGGCCGGGGCGGACTGCAGCGTGCCGTTGACATAGAGGCGGATCTGCTTGGCGGGAGCGTCGTACACGCCGACCAGGTGGGTCCACACGTTGGCCTGCGGCTCTTTGTCGCTCAAAGCCCGGATGGCGATCTCGGTGTCGGTGTCGGCGTCGTACTTGTTGAAGACCCAGCGTTTGTACCCCGACGAGTAGTAGAGCTGGAAGCCGGAGCCGTGCACGCCCGACTGGCTCACGATCGTGGAGTTCTTCGTCGTGTCGGCGAGGCGGACCCACGCCGAGACGCTCAGCCCCCGGTCGGTGTGCACCACGGGCCCGTCCGTGCTGCCGTACCCGGTATCGCCGTCCAGCCGGAGGGCGCCGCCCACGCGGCCGCCCGTCCAGCCGGTTCCCCCGGTCAGGGTCAGGGGGTGCGGCGTCGCCGAGGAGTCGGCCGCCAGGGCGCCGGACGTCTCATCCATGCGCCACTGCCCGGCCGGGTCGGCGCCGGCCTTGACGTAGAAGCTGTAGACAGCGGGAGTCTTGCCCACGTTGCCCGCCCGGTCCACCGGGAAGACGTACAGGGTGTTCAGCCAGTCGTGGCGGGGCGCGACCGACACGGTGACGGAGGTCTGCCCCGCCGGGATCGTGACCTGGGTCGCGGGGGTGGCCAGCGCCGGGTCGTCGAGGGCGAACCGGAAGGCCGACAGGTCGGTCTCGCCGCCTCCGGGGGCGAAGGTGAACGCACCCGCCGAGCCGACGCCGCCCCGCCAGTCGTCCGGGGTGCCCGCAGGGTAGTCGGCCGAGCTCACCTCGGGCAGCGTGGCGGGGTCGACGGTGTCCACCGTGAACTCGCACCAGGCGCTCCACGCGCTGGAGTCGGTGCCGTCGTACGCCTTGACCTTGTAGGAGTAGGTCTCGCCGTCGGCGAGGGAGGTCAGCGTGATCGAGTGGTCGGTCGCCGCGGTGGTGTACTTGTAAGCCGTCTTGCCGCCGCCCGGCAGCGTCGAGGTGATCTCCTCCCAGGTGCCGGTGGCCGTGTTGAAGTGGTTCATGACGAACTCGGCGCGGACCCCGTCGTTCGCCTTGTCCGGGTCGTAGATCTTCGCCTTGAGCTGGAGGGGGCTCTGGGCGTCGCCGGCGTTGACGTACGGCCGGCCGGCCCCGGTGACGCACGGGGTGCCGGGGTAGGTGCCGACGCCCGACGGCGCGGCCGGCGGGGTGTTGTAGTCGACGACGAGCTTGGGCGCGTTGCTGAACCCCTTCCAGCCCCAGGTGCTGCTGCCGGTGTCGTCGTAGTCGCGCAGCCCGAAGGTCGTGTTCGGCCAGCCGCCCTTGGCGGCCTTGACGATCGTGCCGGTGACGTCGAACTCGATGCCCTTGGCGGGACACGAGGAGCTGTAGCCGGCGTCGGAGGAGACGCTGTCCAGCATGTCCATCCAGGACGGCTGGTGGCTCCAGTTGGTCGACTTGGTGATGCCGCCGGTCAGCCACAGCTGCACGGCCTGCGGGCTGTCGGTGCAGCCCCACGACTTGTTCTGCGTGATGCGGAAGGTCGCCTTGAGGATGTGCTTGCCGTTCACGTTGTCGGAGTCCATGCGGAAGAACGACCGCTTGAGCCCGCTGCCGTAGTTGCCCGCCTCCGGCGTGTGAGTGGAGTTCCAGTACTCCTGGTCGGGGTAGGCGCGGTCCACGTACGTCCACGCCTGCTTGGACCCCGACCACTGCGGGTCGATATACACCGGGTAGACGGTGCTGGGTCCGTTGAGCAGCCCGGCGTCGGGGGCCAGCACGACCGCGTCCTTCGTCGCCTCCACGCCCATCACCGCCTGCCGGCCGTACGGCACGGCCTCTGGGGCGGATCCCGGGGCGGATGGCGGGGCGGGCCGCAAAGCGGACGCCGAGCCGGACGAGTCCCACATGCGGGGAGCCGGCGCGTGGAACACGGCGCTGCCGTCGGGGGCCTCAGCGCTCAGGCCGCCGTCGTCGGTCTCACGTACGGCGACGCCGGTGCCGCGTGTGCCGAACCTCAGTTTGGCCAGCGCGGGGTTGACCGCGGCCTCGTGGCTCTTGACCACCAGGACTTCGGAGTAGCCGAGCACCGAGGCGGTGACCTGCAGGTCGACCCCGGGCAGCACCGAGGGGTAGGTGGCGGTGTCGCCGTCGAGCACGGGCCTCGGCAGCGTGCCCGGCCAGGTCGTGGCGACCGAGCGCCCGCCGTCGGCGATGGTGGCCAGCGGTTCCGTGCCGCCGCCGGAGAACGTCATGCTCAGGGGCGTGGCGGCCGGCCGCACCGTGCCGTCGGGGGCGAACCGCAACGTGGTGTCGACGTCGGCCCAGCCCGCCCCCTGGCGCACCCGCTCGGGCAGGGCCGCCGTCTCGGAGGTGAAGCTGCCGTCGGCGTTGGCGAACACCTGGCGGTTCTCGGTGCGCAGCGGCAGCACCTCGACCCGGTGCCCGGAGGTGCGGGCCAGCGCGACGGCCTGCTCTTCGCTCGATCCCGGCTCCGCGGGCGGTTCGGCACGCGCGGTCGCGGCCCACGCGGGGCTCGCACCGGGCCCAATGGAGACCGCGCCGGTGACGCCGGCCATGACGACGGCCATCAGCAGGGCGGTGCCACGCGGGCGAGGGAGCATCATTGATCTCCATGGCGGAACGTTCGTACGGATGTGACGCCGCCAGTCGACCAGGCTCCGGTTCACCGCCGGTCCACCGAAAATGAACCGCCTTAACCGGATTCAAAATGCATATCTCGTTATTTCAGGACTCACGCCATGATGGGGGCGGCCGACCGGGGACACGGGACCACGGTCGTCCGTTGATGACCGCGCGAGATCGTCTCGCGCAGCGAGGAGGTGCTGATGTTCGCGGCCCTGACCGGCCTCGGCCTTTCGACCGCGGCGGGGCTCAACGCGTACATCCCGCTGATGGTCGTCGGCCTGCTCGCCGACTTCACCGACGCCGTACGGCTGCCGCAGGGTTATGAGTGGCTGTCCAACGGATGGGTGCTGACGGTCATCGGGGTGTTGCTGGTCGCCGAGTTCGTGCTCGACAAGGTGCCCGTGGTCGACCACGTGAACGACATCATCCAGACGGCCGTACGGCCCGCCTCCGGCGGCGTGGTCTTCAGCGCCACCGCCGCGGCGGCCAAGCTCGACAACTCGGCCTGGATGGCCGAGCATCCGGCGGTCGGCTGGGTCCTGGGCATCGTGGTCGCCCTGGTGGTCCACCTCGTCAAGGCGAGCACCCGGCCCGTCGTCAACGCGAGCACTGCCGGTTTCGGCGCGCCGATCGTCAGCACGGTGGAGGACGTGAGCTCGCTGGGCATGAGCCTCATCGCGATCTTCCTGCCGGTGCTGGTCATCGTGGGCGTGGTGGTGATGGCGCTCGTCGCCTGGGTCCTCGTCCGCCGCGTGCGGCGGTTCCGGGAATCCCGGCGCGCCCGCGCGGCCGCCCCACCGGAAACGCCATAGGCGGCGGCCTGCAGGCATGCGCCGCGTGTCCGGCGGACCGCCCGGATGGCACGGGTCAGCGGCTCCCGTGGCCGTCCGCACCGGTCTCACCGGACGCCGCGTCCATCAGGGCCGCGAGATCCCGCTCGGTCGCGCCGCGCTTGGCCAGTGCCGCCATCCGCTGCGCCTGCCGCGTCGTCGGCAGGGCGCCGGCGAGCAGGAACGGCAGGAACATGCGGCGGCCGAGCAGTTCGGGAGCCGAGATGCCGTACGGCCGGCGCACCACCGAGACGTTGACCCGGATCGCGTGCTCGTTGCCCGGCGGGACGCCCGGACGGTCGGTCTCGATCGCCGCGTAGCGGAAGCCGTGCGCGAGGTCGCACGGCGCGCATCCCACCGGCCCCCTCCCCAGCCGGGATCCGCAGTCGTCGCAGGTCAGCCTGTCGAGAGCGGCGTCGACCACCCGCCAGTCGTACCGGTCGGGCTCCTGCGCGACCATCTCGGCGATGATCCGCTCGTCCTCGTGGGCCGGTGTGCCGAACTCCCCGGCGAGGAATTCGCGCCACGCCTCTTCCACGATGTCGTCGACGAGCGCGGCGCAGCGCGGGCACCCGGGCGCTCCGCCGTACTCCCAGGAGTCGCAGGCCGTGCAGCGCCGGACAGGCGCACCCACCGCCGGTCGCATCAGCACCTCCGAGACACGGTCAGGTTTGGTCGAGCGCGGGAACGGGGGCGGCGGGATCGGCGGCCGGGGCGAGCACGGCGTCCAGCAGGCCGGGAAAACGTTCGTCCAGATCCTCGCGACGCAGGCTGACGTACCGCTGCCGGCCGCGCGGGACGTTGCGGATCACCCCTGCCTCCCGCAGCGTCTTCAGGTGGTGGGAGAGCGTCGACTTCGGAATCTCCCCAGCCACGGGCTGGCAGGCCGCCACCTCGATCGGCCCGTCGGCCACGCTCCGCACGATCGCCAGCCGGGACGGGTCGCTCAACGCGAACAGCACATCGGTCAGGACCAGGTCCTCCGCGCCGGGATGGGTCAGCTCCCGTGACGTTCCACTCATGGTTCGAGAATAGTTGAACCATCGCCCGGCATGACGTAGCCTCCAACAGTTCGAAATTTTTGGAACTAAGGAGCATGTTCATGTCTGGCGTTCCCCCGTCAACCGGCCGGGCCGGGCGGCGCATTCCCCGCGCGGCCGGTTTCTGGCTGCTCGGTGTGACCCTCCTGGTCTTCATGGCCGCCTCGAGCACGCCTTCCCCGCTCTACGTCGTCTACCAGCAACGATGGGGCTTCTCCTCCGCCACGCTGACCGCCGTGTTCGCCGTCTACGTCGTGGCCCTGCTGGTCGCGCTGCTGACCGTCGGAGGGCTTTCCGACCACCTCGGCCGCCGCCCCGTCCTGGCCGCCGCCCTGCTGGTGGAGGCGGTCGCCATGGGTGTGTTCATGTCCGCCCACGGAGTCGGGGTGCTGCTGCTCGCCCGTGTCGTGCAGGGCCTGGCGACGGGCGCCGCCGCCGGAGCGATCAGCGCCGCCGTGGTGGACTTCCAGCCGAGCCCATGGCTGGGCGCCTTGATGAACAGCGTGGCCCCCGCCCTGGGCCTGGCCGTGGGAGCGCTGGGCGCGGGACTGCTCGTGCAGTACGCCCCCGCGCCGACCATTCTTCCCTTCGCGGTGCTCGCGGCCGTCTTCGTGCTGCTCATCGTGTCCGTGGCGTTCCTGCCGGAACCGGTCGCGCGACGGCACGGGGCGTTCGCGTCGTTACGTCCCCGGGCGTCGGTCCCGCCCCGGGCCCGGCGTGCGTTCCTCGCGGCCGTGCCCTGCCTCGTGGCGACATGGGCGCTGGGCGGCCTCTACCTGTCGCTGGGCGGCTCGATCACCGCGAGCGTGCTGCACGTGAGCAACCACCTGGTGGGCGGGCTGGTGGTGACCACCCTCACCGGCGCGGCCGCCGTGTCCTCGATCGTGGTGCGCGACATGGCGCCGCGGCGCGTCATGGCCGGAGGGTCGGCGATGCTGGCCGTCGGGACCGGTCTGACGCTGGCCGCGGTCGCCGCGTCGTCGGTGCCGCTGTTCTTCGTCGGCACGGCCGTCGCGGGCTGCGGGTTCGGGGCCGCGTTCCTCGGCGCGTTCCGTTCCCTGGCGCAACTCGCCGAGCCGTCGGAGCGGGCGGAGTTGTTCGCCTCCGTCTACGTGGTCAGCTACCTCGGCTTCAGCGTTCCCGCGGTCGTGGCGGGCCTGGCCGTACCGCATGCCGGGCTGCGCAGCGTGGCGACGGCTTACGGGGCCCTGGTCATCGCGCTGGCGCTGGTCGCCGTCGTCACGGGAGTCGCGAGGAGGCGGCCCGGCTCCGAGCCGCTCGCCGCCGGCTCTGGCAAGCGTGTCCCCGCCGGCAGGACCGCCGCGTGACGGGGGCCTGCAGTGGCCCCACGGTGGCACTGCGCCGGCCGGGCGTCGGCCGGCGCGGCCCCGTCGATGGGCGGACCGAGCCCTCACCGGTAGCGGCGGTCACTATCCGCTGCTGCGGGCCTACTTCACGCCGGCTTCCCGCATGTCGCGGACCTCGCGCTTCAGCTCCTTGATCTCATCGCGGAGCCGGGCCGCCACCTCGAACTGGAGGTCGGCTGCGGCCGCGTGCATCTGCTCGGTGAGCGACTCGACCAGCGACTCCAGCTGCGCCCGGGGCATCTCGCCCGCGATGGCCTTCGCGTGCTGGCCCGCCGCGCGGGAGGCGACACCGGGGACCGGCGCCTTGCCGCGCGACTGCTGGCGTCCGCCGCCGCCGAGGAGCTGGGCCGTGTCGGCGTCCTCCCTGGCGAGGCTGTCGAGGATGTCGGCGATCTTCTTGCGGAGCGGCTGCGGGTCGATGCCGTTGGCCTCGTTGTAGGCCATCTGCTTGGCCCTGCGCCGGTTGGTCTCGTCGATCGCCCGTTCCATGCTGGGCGTGATCTTGTCGGCGTACATGTGGACCTGGCCGGAGACGTTTCGCGCGGCGCGGCCGATGGTCTGGATGAGCGAGGTCTCCGACCGGAGGAACCCCTCCTTGTCGGCGTCGAGGATGGCCACCAGCGACACCTCGGGCAGGTCGAGGCCCTCACGCAGCAGGTTGATGCCGACCAGCACGTCGAACTCGCCCATCCGCAGCTCGCGCAGCAGCTCGATCCGGCGCAGGGTGTCGACCTCGCTGTGCAGGTAGCGGACACGGATGCCGTTCTCGAGCAGGTAGTCGGTGAGGTCTTCTGCCATCTTCTTGGTCAGCGTGGTGACCAGGACCCGCTCGTCACGCTCGGCCCGCGCCCTGATCTCCTCCATGAGGTCGTCGATCTGGCCCTTGGTGGGCTTCACCACGACCTCGGGGTCGACCAGGCCGGTCGGGCGGATGACCTGCTCGACGACGTCGCCCTTGCTCCGCCCCAGCTCGTACGGCCCGGGGGTGGCCGACAGGTAAACGGTCTGGCCGATGCGCTGGAGGAACTCCTCCCACTTCAGCGGGCGGTTGTCCATGGCGGAAGGCAGGCGGAACCCGTGGTCGACGAGCGTGCGCTTGCGCGAGGCGTCGCCCTCGTACATCGCGCCGATCTGCGGCACGGTCTGGTGCGACTCGTCGAGGACGAGCAGGAAGTCGTCGGGGAAGAAGTCGAGCAGCGTGTGCGGCGCGGTGCCCGCCTCACGCCCGTCGATGTGCCGCGAGTAGTTCTCGATGCCGGCGCACGTGCCGATCTGGCGCATCATCTCGATGTCGTAGGTGGTGCGCATGCGCAGCCGCTGCGCCTCCAGCAGCTTGCCCTGCCGCTCCAGGTCGGCGAGCCGCTCGACCAGCTCGGCCTCGATGCCGGCGATCGCCCGCTCCATGCGCTCCGGGCCGGCGACGTAGTGGGTGGCGGGGAAGATGTGCAGCTCGGTGTCCTCGCTGACGATCTCCCCGGTCAGGGGATGGAGGGTGGACAGCTTCTCGATCTCGTCGCCGAACATCTCGATCCGCACGGCGAGCTCCTGGTAGACCGGGATGACCTCGATCGTGTCGCCCCGCACGCGGAAGGTGCCGCGGGTGAAGGCGACGTCGTTGCGCGCGTACTGCATGTCGACGAGCTTGCGCAGCAGGCGGTCGCGCTCGATCTCCTGGCCGACCTTGAGGCCGACCATGCGGTCGACGTACTCCTGAGGAGTGCCCAGGCCGTAGATGCACGAGACGGAGGCGACCACGACGACGTCGCGCCGGGACACCAGCGACCACGTGGCCGAGTGGCGCAGCCGCTCGACCTCCTCGTTGATCGAGGAGTCCTTCTCGATGTAGGTGTCGCTCTGCGGGACGTACGCCTCAGGCTGGTAGTAGTCGTAATACGACACGAAATACTCGACCGCGTTGTTGGGGAGCATCTCGCGCAGCTCGTTGGCGAACTGGGCGGCGAGCGTCTTGTTGGGCTGCATGACCAGCGTGGGCCGCTGGACACGCTCGATCAGCCAGGCCACGGAGGCCGTCTTGCCGGTGCCGGTGGCGCCCAGCAGGACGTTGTCCTTGTCTCCCGCCTTGACCCGGCGCTCCAGCTCGGCGATCGCCGCGGGCTGGTCCCCCGACGGGGTCATCGCGGTCACGACCTCGAAGGGCGCCGCGCTGCGCTGCAGGTCGGCAACTGGTTTCATCGGCCGCTCACCACTCCTCGATCACAAAGGGATCCGTCATCCGGCGGCCATGCCGCTCGTCGTGCCGGGCCACGGGACCACGACCCCGGACAGCCACTGACCCCGAAACCACTGACGGGCCCCGCCCCACAGTTGCATAACCTACGCGCGGCCACCGACAATTCCGGCGCCGATCCCCGGCCGCCGCCTCCGCCCCCGTACGGCTCCCGCGAACGATCTCGGTTCGTCCCGTTCCTGGCCGTCTCATGACCTTCTCGTTACCATGCGATGGGGGCCACACCGACGGATGCGGGGCTGACCTATGGCGGGGTTCAAGGAGGCCGTTGGCCGTTCCCTGACGTGGGCGGCCAAGAACGTCGACGGCGCGATCGCGCTCGTCCTGGCCGTCGTGGTCGGCGTGCTCGGCGTCCTGCCCGATCCGGTGATCGACGACGACACGAAGAGACAGCTGATCAGCAGCACCACCCTGGTCATCCTCGCGCTCGTGGCGACCGCGCTGCTGCGTGACAGGGTGCGCCAGGAGCCGGTGGAGACCGCGATCAACGCGGCCTCGGGGGTCCTCGCCCAGCTGCCGGAGCGGCTGCGCCGCCTCGACGAGCTGGAGTCCCTGGTGGGCGACACCAAGAGGGCCCTGGAGGACATGTCGGTCGTGCGGATTCTGGGCAGCCAGCAGGAGATCACCCAGGCCCACGCCGACGCGCGCCGCGGCGCCCTGCGGTGGAGCTTCAAGGGCGGCACAGGCACCTACATGCGGGCGGTCACGCTGCCGGAGTGCGTCGCGGCCGCCAGGCGCGAGAAGCGGCACCTGACGATCCGCGTGGAGATCATCGACCCGTCCGACGAGGAGGTCTGCGAGTCCTACGCGCACTACCGCCGCTCACTGTCCGACCGCCCCGACGGCACGGGCGAGCTGTGGACCACCGAACGGGTCAGGAAGGAGTCGTTCGCGACGGTCCTGGCCGCGTTCTGGTACCGCCAGAGGTTCGGGCTGCTCGACATCGGCGTCGGGCTGTCCTCGACGATGACGACGTTCCGGTGGGACCTGTCCAGCCACATGGTCATCATGACGGTGGAGGATCCCAACCGGGCGATGGCCGCCCTGAGCGGCACGTTCTACTACGAGAGCTGCGACACCGAGCTGCGCACCAGCTTCGAGCAGGCGCGCAAGGTCCCGGTCGACCGTTACAAGGCGGTCCCGCTCAGCGAGGAGCCGACCGTGGAGGAGGTCCGCAGGTTCTTCGACCGGATCGACCTCCCCCTGCCGAAGTCCTACACGGATCGCGAGGTCGTCGAGATCACCCGCAAAGCCCTTCGCGCCAAGGACCCGTACGCGTGACGAAATATCATGATCTGCTCTACGAGCTGCGCGAGGGCCGCGGCGTCCGCGGCTGGGCCCTCGGAGTCCTGGGGGAGATCGCGGAAGGCCGCTCCGGCCTCACCGCCGTGCGCCATCCGCTCGGCTTCCTGTGCCTGCCGCTGGAACGCGAAGGCGACTACGGCGTGTGCGTGCACATCTGGTCGGCCACGGTGCGGCATGCCGGCAACACGACCTCCGAGGTCCACTGTCACAGCTGGGACCTGATCAGCCACGTGCTCTACGGGCGGGTGCGCAACGTCCACGCGGTCGTGACCGACGCCGCGCGGGACGCCACCCATCGCGTCTTCGAGGTGACGAGCTCTCCCGAGGGCGACCTCCTGCGGCCGACCGGGCGCACGGTCACGTACGCCACGGGGCGCGTCGAGGAGTTCGGCCCCGGCGACACCTACACGCTCAAGGCGGGCGTGTTCCACAGCAGCGTGATATCCGACGAGGGCGAGGCCGCCACCGTCGCGCTCGGCCGCGGCAGGCCCGGCCTCGCCGACCTGTCGCTCGGCCCGCTCGACATGCCCCTCCACCACGTGGAACGGGAACGTTGTGACGCCGGTGAGACCGTCCAGGCCGCCGTGCTCGCCAGGAGGAGCCTATGGATCTCGAACACGCCCGGCGGCTAGCCGTCGAGGCCGCGAACGACGCCGGGACGATCCTGCGCGAGGGCACCGCGGGCGCCGTCGGGATCCTCCCCAAGGGATCGGGGGGCGACGTCGTCACCGCTCTCGACCTGGCGGCGGAGAAGCTGCTCATCGACCGGATCCAGGCCGAATACCCCGCCCACAAGATCATTGCGGAGGAGTCGGGTGTCCACGGGGCCGGCGACTGGACGTGGCTGATCGACCCTCTCGACGGGACCAACAACGTGGCCATCGGCCTGCCCGCCTACGTCGTGGGCCTGGCGTTGTGCGAAGGCGGCCGTCCGATGCTGGGCGTGGTGCACGACCCGATCCGCCGCCTGACGTGGTCGGCGATCGACGGCCGCGGCGCCCTCGGGCCGGGCGGGCCGATGCCGCTCCCGCCGCCGCGCGACCTCACGAACGGCCCGGTGCTCGCGTGGACCCAGGGCTACGGCGTGGCCCGCGACGACCCGGCTGTACGGTCGATCAAGATGACCATGGATGTGCGGGCGCGGCGGGTGCTTCAACTGTGGGCGCCACTGCTGTCGTGGGCGATGCTCGCCCGCGGCGACATCGACGGGATGGTCGGCTACCATGCCGAGGCCGTCGACCTGCCCGCCGGAGCTCTCATCGCGCGGGAGGCGGGCCTGGAGATCCGCGACCTGGACGGCGGACCGTTCGAGGTGAGCCTGGACTGCCGGCCCGACGGCCGCAGCTTCGTCGCCGGCCGTCCCGAGATGGTGGAGTCGCTGCTCACGCTGATCGGCGATGCGCGCGCGAGCGCCGCCGGTCTCCCCGCCCTCTGACCCCTCAGGGCGCGCCGGGCCTGAGCGCGGCGACGCCGTCCAGCACCCGTTCGAGGCCCTCGGCGAACGCCTCGTCGGGCGAGACCCGCTCGAACTCGGCGAAGATCCGGGCGAGCGCGGGGTAGCGCCCGGTGGCCGCCATGCGGGCCAGGTAGGTGAGCTGCTCCACGCCGGGCTCGGCCTCCGGGCCGGGGAGCAGTTCGAGCTGGAGGAACCCCGCGATGTAGGCGCGGACGGCGTTGACGGCGTGCACGGTCTCGCGCGCCGACAGGCCGAGCGCGGCCACGCTCGCGAACAGCCGCTCCGAATAGGCCAGCCCGTTCGGCCCGTACGGCTGGCGGGTGCCGAGCAGCGTGACGTACCACGGGTGGCGGCGGGCAATGAACTGGGTGCCGTGCGCGATCGCCCGCAG
This sequence comes from Planotetraspora thailandica, assembly GCF_016863335.1. Lineage (GTDB taxonomy): Bacteria > Actinomycetota > Actinomycetes > Streptosporangiales > Streptosporangiaceae > Planotetraspora > Planotetraspora thailandica. The sequence goes on along the minus strand of NZ_BOOR01000012.1, from coordinate 256,803 downwards.
GTCTTCCCGCCAGCCCCCCGATCCAGGCAGCTCAGGCGGGGCGGGCAGCTCGATCTCGCCGCAGACCGCGTCCATCATCAGGTCGAGCAGGTCGTCCTTGGTGTCCAGGTAGCCGTACAGGCGCATCGGCCCGGTGCCGAGGGCCGAGGCGACGCGGCGCAGCGACACCGCCTCGAGCCCTTCCCGGTCGGCGATGGGGACGGCCGCCGCGGTGATGCCCGCGCGGTCCAGCCGGACCACCCGTCGCGGGCCCGGCTCCGGGCGCTCCCAGATGACACTCACTCAATACAGTGTATCGTGTCGATACGGCGTATCGAGAAAGGCAGGCGGATGAGGAAGGCCATCAACTACGACGTGGGCATGCGGGCGACCCCCGACTGGCCGTCCCGGCCGGTCTTCGACCCGGCGGCGGTCCGCGAGGAGATGCGGGTCATCCGGCACGACCTCGGTTGCACGGCCGTACGGATCTTCGGGGAGGACCTCGGTCGCCTGACCACGGCCGCCGAGTCCGCCCTCGACGAGGGCCTTGAGGTCTGGTTCTCCCCCGACCTCCACAACTCCCGTCCCCGTGCCTGGCTTGCCGCGCTCGCCGACGCAGCCGACGCCGCGGAACGGCTGCGCTCGCGCGGCCCGGTCGTGTTCGTCGTGGGCCGGGAGCTGACGTTCTTCATGCGGGGCCTGGTGCTGGGCCGCGACGCCCCGGCCCGCATGAGGACCTTCACGTCCGTGCCAAGGCTGCTGGCGAACCTGCTGGTGCGGGGCTCGTTCAACCGAAGGCTCGGCGCGTTCCTGTCCCGCGCGGTGCCCGTCGTGCGGACCCGTTTCCGCGGCCCGGTCACCTACGCCGCCGGATCGTGGGAGCAGGTCGACTGGGCGCCCTTCGACATCGTGAGCGCCGACCTGTACAGGGACGCCGCCGCGGCGGCCGGGTTCCGCGACACGATCCGGGCCTGCTTCTCGCCGGGCAAGCCCGTCGCGATCACCGAGTTCGGCTGCTGCACCTACCGGGGCGCCGCAGCCAGGGGCGGCATGGGGTGGGCCGTCGTCGACCGTACGGCCACGCCGCCCCGCCTGAAAGAGCGGCTGGTCCGCGACGAGGAGGGTCAGGCGGCGGAGGTGACCGGGCTCATGGACGTCTTCGCGGCGGAGGGAGCCGACGTGGCGTTCCTGTTCACCTTCGCCAGCTACAGCTACCCGCACTCGCCCGACCCGGCGCTCGATCTCGACCTGGCCGCCTACGGCATCGTGTCGTGCCTGCCGGACGGCTCCTGGCGGCCGAAGAAGGCGTTCCACGCGTTCGCCGCCTGGCCCGCCGGAAACCTGAGCCAGGTCGCGGACGCCTCGGAACGTGCGACGGGGACAGGCGCACCCGGGCCGCCGGTCACGACGTGAGCAGCAGCGCGCCCACCGTCACGGCCAGCCCCACGACCGCGAGGCCTGCCCCGAACTCCAGGCTCGCCCGGCGACCCCACGCCATCTGGACGGGACAGAGCCCGGGGAGATCCCACAAGATCTGGGTGCCCCACGCCGAACGCATTACCATTCGATGGGGGAAATGCGCCGGAAGCCATTGAGGGGCCTTTATGCGGAATCTCCTGGCACGACTGCGGGGGCTGGTCGAGAACGCGGACATCATCCTGGTGTTCCTGACCGCTCTGGTCTTGGGCGTGCTCGACCTGATGAATCTCGTGCCCGACGACAAGGCGAGCGGCGCGATTCTCCCGGTTCTCGCGGCACTCGCCTTCGTCTGGATCATGGACCGCTCGCGCCAGGGGCGGGTAGCCAAGCAGGTGTCCTCCGTGGCCGACGACACGCAGGATCTCAAAACCCTGCTGACCAACGCGAGCTCCGTACGCGTGCTGTCCGGCCCAATGATCTCCCGTGAACTGCGCGAGGCGCGGCTGGACACCGACCGGTGGCTGTTCAAGGGCGGAACGGGGACGTTCACACGCGCGGTGACGCTGCCGGAGTGTTTCGCGCACGCCGAACGTAACCGTCGCTCGATCGAGTTCCGGCTCGAGATCCTCGATCCCATGGACGCGGCCCTGTGCGCGAACTACACCAAACTTCACCAGGATCTGGCGCCGGCGAAATCAGAGGAAAGGGACGTCTGGACGCCGAAGGGCACCCGCATGGACGCCTACTCGACGATCCTGGCCTGCTGCTGGTATCGGCAGCTCAACGAGCAGCTCCTGGACATCGACGTGCGGCTCTCCTCGGTCATCACGCTCTTCCGGTGGGACCTGTCGTCCAGCCGCCTGATCATCACACAGCGTGGCCCGCGCTTTCCCGCCATCTCCTTCCCCCGGCACAGCCCCCACTACAACCTGTGGTCCACCGAGCTGAGGAACAGCCTTCGCCAGGCGCGGCGCGTCCCGCTGGAGCTTGCTCCGCGGCTCAGCGACTCGCCGACGCCGGCGGAGACGTTCGCTCTGTTCGCGGCCCTCAGGATTCCGCTGCCTGACGACTTCGGCGAGGTCGACGCCGAGGAGATCGCCCGGAACGCGCTGAACCATCAGGACCCCTACAGAGGACACATCCCGCCCGAGGCCGCCTGGGCTCCTGCCGTGCCCGGTCTGGCCTGAGCGGTTCCCCGCCCGGGCGTCAGGCGGCTCCAGCCGCCCCCGTCCGGATCATGCTGCCGCGGTCACGATGTGAGCAGCAGCGCGCCCACCGTCACGGCCAGTCCCACGACCGCGAGGCCGGCCCCGGTGAGCATGAACTTCACGAGGGGCACGCGCACCTCGCGCCTGCGGCACCACTCGAACCAGAGCAGGGTGGCGAGCGACCCCCATGGGGTGATGATCGGCCCCAGGTTGGTCCCGATGAGCAGCGACAGCAGCTGGGTGTGGTTGGAGGGCGGGATGACCTGCTCTCCCGCGACGTAGGCGGGCAGGTTGTTCACCACGTTGGACAGGCCGGCGCCGGCGGCGGCCGCCCGATAGGCGCCGCCGACGTGGCCGTCCGTGCCGATGATGGCGCCCATCACCGTGTCGAGGCCGATCCTGCTCAGCGTCGGCACCACGAGGAACAACCCGGTGACGAACACGAGGAGCTGCCACGGGACGAGGCTCCAGGTGAGCTTCTTCCGGTCCCGGAAGACGAACGCCACGACGACCGCTACCGCGGCGGCCAGCGCGGCCACCTCGATCGCGACCCCGGCGAGGATCGCGGCGACGAACAGCAGGCACGCGGTGGCGGCGATCGCGAACAACGGCCGGTCGGCCACCGGAGGCGGTGGCGGCGGGACGTATCGATCCTCCCCGCGCTCGCCGCGCCGCCAGTAGAAGGCCCACAGGAACGCCATGGTCGCCGCGACGCCGGCCAGGGCCGGCAGCCACATGCGGGCGGCGAACTCCTGCGTGCCGAGCGCGACCCGGTTCATCGCCAGCAGGTTGGTGAGGTTGGAAACCGGCAGGAGCAGGCTGGCGGTGTTGGCCAGCCACACCGTCGTCATCGCGAGCGGTAAGGGCGCGATCTTCGCCCGCGGCGCCAGAGCCAGCATGACGGGGGTCAGCAACACGGCAGTCGTATCGAGATTGAGAAATATCGTCACAAGCGACGCGAAAGCCGTACAAAGCAGGAAAAGGGCGGCGTAGCTGCCGCGGCCGACGATCGCCAGCCGCGTGGCGATGACATCGAAAACCTGGGCTTCCTTGGTCAGCTCGGCCAGCACGATCACCGCGCAGAGGAAGAGCAGCAGCGGCGCGATGCGCTCGACGCTGTCGCGCGCCGTCTCGGTGGGGAGCAGACCGGTCGCCACGAACAGCAGGCCCACCGCCAGCAAGGCCAGCCTGATCCAGTCCAGGACGCTCAGCCGCCGCAGCACACCCGACACGCGCACACCCTATAACGCGATCATCCCTCGCCTTATGGCCCCCAAAGCGATCGAAGGCCTCGAAACCCCCGGCGGCAGCGGTAATACTGGGCCCCATGACGGACAGCGATCTCAGACCCGGGCACGAGATTGCGGCGACACGGTCGGGCGCATGAACCGGCGCGAGGACGAGCGCACCGAGATCTTCGTCAGCTACTCCCCCGCTGACGAGCGCTGGGCCGCCTGGATCGCGTGGCAGCTTGAGACCGCCGGCTACCGCACGATGCTCCAGGCGTGGGACTTCGTGCCCGGCACCAACTTCATCGACTTCATGGACCGCGGCGTCAGCGAGGCCGACCTCGTCGTCGCCGTCCTCAGCCGCAACTACCTCCAGTCGCGGTACGGCAGGCTCGAATGGCAGGCGGCGCTGCGCGCCGACCCCGACAACCCGTCGAACAAGCTCGTGACGGTCCGCGTGGAGGACTGCCCGCTCGAAGGACTGCTGTCCACGATCACCTGGGTCGACCTCGTCGGCGTGACCGACCAGGACGAGGCGAGGCGGCTGCTGCTGACCCGCATCAGGCAGTCGCTCGCCGGGCGGGCCAAACCCGCCGAACAGCCGCGCTTCCCCACTGGCCCCGCCGCAGCGGTGACTCCGCGGGCCGACCGGACGGAACAGATCGAGGCCGTCAGGACGCCGCGGGCCCGGCGCACGCCCGTCTCCGCGCCCGCGTTCCCAACAGACGCGCGGCAGAGCGGGGCGGCGTCGGTCACGCTGCTCCACATCGCCGGGCCACGCTTCGGGCGCGGCCTCGCCGAGGCCGACGATCCGCTCGACGCCGGTGAGCTGCAGGCCGCCATCTGGGCCGACCTGACCCGCCTGGCCGACGCGGGAGCGCCCAGGCCCGATCTGCTGGTGGTGACAGGCGACCTGACCGAGTCGGGCAGCATCCGCGAATGCGAGCAGGCGCTGACGTTCCTGACGGGTCTGCGGGTGCTGCTGGGCCTGGAGCCCGGACGACTGATGATCGTCCCAGGGCCTCGGGACGTCACCAAAGCCGCCTGCCGGGCCTATTTCGCCACGTGCGAGGCCGACGACGTGCACCCGCGCCCGCCGTACTGGCCGAAGTGGCGGCATTTCTCCAACCTCTTCAAGGAGATCTACCAGGGCCTGGACGGCCCGTCCTTCGACAGCGCCCAGCCGTGGACGGTGTTCGACGTGCCCGAGCTGCGGGTCGCCGTCGCCGGGCTGAACTCGACGATCGCGATGAGCCACCGCGAGGAGGACGATCACGGGTTCATCGGGGAGGCGCAGGCCGCGTGGTTCGCCGAGCGGATGCGCGCCTTCGACGGGTGGCTGCGGATCGGCCTGGTCGCCCACCCGCCGAGGGGCGGCATGCGGGACGCGGCGACGCTGGAGCGCCTCCTCGGCTCGCGTCTCGACCTGCTCCTCCACGGCCACGAGCCCCGGCGCGGCGATCCTGACGTCTGGGAGATGGAGGGTCTGCCGTGCGTGCCCGCGCCGGCGCCCGGCCGCCACCAGCTCATCGAGATCACGCCCGAGGGCATGCGGCGGTGGGTCCGCGACCGCCGCGACGTGCGCGACCCGGAGGTCCTGCCGTACGCCTGGCGGGTGTGGCGGCCGCAGGGTCACGCGCCCGAACCCGAGCCGGAGGCCGACGTCCCCGGCCCGGTGATGGACGGCCCGGCCGACCTGCTGCTGGACCGGATCACCGAGGTGTGCGAGACCCGTTTCGAGCGGTCGAAGATCCGCAGGGTGGCCGGCGAGCCTCCGTACCTGCTGGTGACCCACCCCGAAGACGGCTTCGTGCGGCAGTTCCTGATCGGCGCACACGTGGGACCGGTGAGCGCGGACCACGTCGAGGCCTTCCTCGGCCGCGTCCATGCGGCGGGGCTGGAGCCGGGGTCCGAGCTCGTCTACCAGGGCCCGACCCCGCCGCAGGCCCTGCGTGACGACGCGCTCAGGCGCGGGCTGCGCCTGCGCAGTTTCATCGAGTTCCAGGGCCTGCTCGACCTGTCCGACTACGTCGCCGCGCAGACGGCCCGGCTGCGGGGCGACCGGCGCTACCCGCCCGAGCTCTACGTGCCGCAGAGGTTCCGCGAGCTCGACCGGGCGTCCGGCGCTGTGCGCGACGACCTCACCGGCGAGCTGATGCGCCTGCTGGCCGCCGACCACGGCAGGTTCATGCTCGTGCTGGGCGACTTCGGCCGGGGCAAGACGTTCTCGCTGCACGAGGTGGCCCGCCGGATCCCCGCCGAGCTGCCCCATCTGACGCCGATCCTCATCGAACTGCGCGCCCTCGACAAGGCCCACTCGGTCGCCGGGCTGGTCGCCGCCCACCTCGCCAACCACGGGGAGGAGCTGATCGACCTCAAGGCGTTCCACTACATGCTGCGCCAGGGCCGGATCGTGCTGCTCTTCGACGGCTTCGACGAGCTCGTCACCCGGCTCACCTACGAACGGGCGACCGACCACCTCGACACGCTGCTCCAGGCGGCCGAGGACAAGGCCAAGATCGTGGTGGCCGGCCGTACACAGCATTTCAAGTCGCAGAGCCAGGTGATGACCGCGCTCGGCGAGAAGGTGGGCCTGCTGCCCAACCGGCGGGTGCTGAGCATCGAGGAGTTCTCCACGGACCAGATCCACGCCTACCTGGTCAACAGGTACGGCGGGGAGCGCGCGGCAGACGAGCGGATGGAACTGCTGCAGGGCATCGGCGACCTGCTGGGCCTGGCCCACAACCCCCGGATGCTCGGCTTCATCGCCGACCTGCCGGAGGAACGGCTGCGGGCCGTCGCGCAGGCCGGGGAGACCATCAGCGCGGCCGGGCTGTACCACGAGATCCTCGACACCTGGCTGGCGTTCGAGGAGAACCGCACCCGTGGCGTGGCCGGGGCGCCCGGCGGCCTCACCAGGGACGCCCTGTGGCAGGCGACCACCACGCTCGCCCTCCGGTTGTGGGAGACCGGGGAGACCTACCTGCAGCCGGCGGAGCTGTCGGATGTGGCCGCCACGCTGACCGACCTCACGGGCAGCCCGGACGGGACGGGCGGACGCCTGTCGGCCGGGCAGGCCGTGCACGCGGTCGGCGCTGGCAGCCTCCTGGTGCGCACCGACGAGGGGCTCTTCGGTTTCATCCACGCCTCGGTCGTGGAGTGGCTGGTCGCGCGGCACCTCGCCGTGTCACTCGACGGGCTCGCACTGCGTCCGCTGTCGGCCCTGGCCGTCGATTTCCTCTGCGACCTGGCGGACGCGGGGGCACTCCAGACCTGGGCCGCCAGGACCCTGGCCTCGGCCGACGCCGACGACGTCTCGAGGGCCAACGCGATCAAGGTGACGACGCGGCTGCGCACCTCGGCCCGGACCGATCTGCGGGGAGCCCGGCTGAGCGGCGAGGACCTGTCCTACCGGGAGCTCACCGGAGTCGACCTCACCGGAGCCGACCTCACCGACGCCCGCCTCGTCGGGGCCAACCTCTCCCACGCGGTCCTGAGGGACGCCCGGCTCGCCGGTGCGCGCCTGGACGAGGCCACACTGGCCGGGGCCGACCTGCGCGGCGCCGACCTCACCCGGGCCAGGCTCGCCCGGGCCGATCTACGCGACATCGCGATCGAGCGCAGCCGCTGGGACAGGGCGGCCTTGCTCCACGCGACCGGGGTCCCCCACGACGCCCCCGAACTGCGGGGCGCCGCGATCGCCCCCGGCCGGCCGGTGACCGCCGAACTCGCCCCCGCCCTCGTCGGCGTGCCGTACGGATATCACTTCCAGAGCAGCAGGCTGCCCGAGCCGGTCGCCTACAGCCGGGACGGCGGCATGGTCGCCGTCGGCAGCGAGGACGGCGGCGTGCTCGTCTGCGACAGCGTCACCGGCTCCCCGCTGCGGACCCTCCAGGGACATCGCGGCCGCGTCTACAAGGTCGTGTACGGCGACGCCGGCCTGATCACCGGAGCCGCCGACGGCACGGTCCGGGTGTGGGACCCGGCCACAGGAGCCCAGCTCCGCGTCCTCCACGGGCATCCCGACGGCGTGTGGCCCGTGGCGTCCTCAGGCGACCTGATCGCGGCGGGCGGAGCCGACGGCGTGATGCGGGTCTGGTCGTCCGGCGAGCACCCGCTGGAGTTGCCCGGCCACACCGCGCCCATCTACAGCGCCGTCTTCCTGCCCGGCCTGTTGATCACCGGCGACGCCTCCGGGACCATCAGGATCTGGGACCTGGCCACCGGCCGAGTCCGCCGGGAGCTGACCGGCCACACGGGCAGCGTCTACCGCCTCGCCCTCAGCCCCGACGGGCGGCTCCTGGCCGCCGGCGACGGCCAGGGTGTGCTGCGCGTGTGGGACCCCAGGACCGGCGACCTCCTGCGCGAGATCACGGGGCATCCCGGGCGGATCTACACCCTCGCGTTCCATCCCGAGGGGCGTCTGCTGGCCTCCGGCGACACCCGTGGTGCCGTACGCCTGTGGGATCCGGCCGGCGGCGACCAGGTGGGGGCGATCCCGAGCCACAGCGGAGCGGTCTACCAGGTCCTGTTCAGCCCGACGGGCGAACTGCTCGCGACCGGCGACAGCGACGGCGTCGTGCGGGTCTGGGACGTGGCGACGGGGCAGCAGCGGGCCGAGCTGACCGGCCACCGCGGATCGGTGTGGCCGTTCGCGTTCCGGCCCGACGGTCAGCAGCTCATCACCAGCAGCAACGACGGGACCACCCGGCTGTGGGACCCCGCGACCGGCCAGTGCCGTCAGACGCTGCGCGGCCATGGCAGGCGGATCACGGCCGTACGGTTCTCCGCCGACGGCAGCACCCTCGCCACCTGCGGAAACGACGGCTATGTGCGCCTGTGGGATCCGCACACCGGGCGCCGCCTCCGGTCGCTCACCGGGACCGCCGACCGGCTCGTCTCGGCCATCTTCAGCCCGGTGGCGCCCGTGCTCGCCACGGCGAGCAACGACGGCGGCGTCTACCTGTGGAACACCGCCGCCGGCACCTACGAGCGTGAGCTCAACGTCGAGACCGACCACGTGTGGGCTGAGGCGTTCAGCCCCGACGGCGAACTGCTCGCCACCGCCAACGACGACGACAGCGTCCGGCTGTGGTACCGCACCACCGGCCGCCAGGTGAGAAACCTGGCCGACCACCGGGGAAGGGTCAGGTCGATCGCCTTCAGCCCCGACGGCCGGCTGGTGGCCACCGGATGCGACGACCGCCTCGTGCGGCTCTGGGACGTCGACGGCGGCGACGGCGTCATGACGCTGAGCGGCCACGGAGAACGGGTCTACTCGGTGGTCTTCCACCCGTCGGGCGGCCTTCTGGCCAGCGCGAGCAACGACGGCACCGCCCGGATCTGGGACACGTCGTCGGGCGAGTGCCGCCACGTGCTCGACGGCGGCACGGGCCGGTTGTGGACGGTCGCCTTCAGCCCCGACGGCCGGCTGGTGGCGACCGGAGGGGACGACCTCACCGTCCGCCTGTGGGACGCCTCCTCGGGCGAGCCCGTACGAGCGCTCACCGGGCACACCCGGCGCATCTGGTCGGTGGCCTTCAGCCCGGCGGGCGACCTTCTGGCCAGCGCGGGCGACGACGGCGTGGTGCTGCTCTGGGACACGGCGTCGTGGACCCAGCGGGCCAGCCTGCTGGGGTTACCGGAGGGATGGGCCGCCTTCTCACCGGACGGCCGCTACAAGCAGGAGGGCGAGGTGGCCGGCCAGTTCTGGTACGTCATCGGGATGTGCCGGTTCGAACCGGACGAAGCCTACCTGCCGGAGGTGCGCAGGCTCGCCCTCGACGAGCCCTTCTGACCCCCTGCCCTGGCCCCGCTGCCCTGGCCCCGCTGCCCTGGCCCCGCTGCCCTGGCCCGCTGCCGACCGGCTCCGCCGCGCCCCCGCCGCCGCGCGCGGGGCATGCGGCGCGGCGGAGCTTGTGGCCGGCGGCCGGAGCGCTAGGAGTTCGCCCGGGCCTGGAGCACGGCCAGCACCTCGGCCACGCGGGCGTCGAGCGCGTCGAGGGAGCCCTCATTGTCGATCACGATGTCCGCGATCTTCAGGCGGTCCGCGCGGGAGGCCTGCGCCTGGATTCGAGCCCGGGCCGCCGCCTCGGGCATATCCCGAAATTTCCGCAAACGCTCTAGGCGGGTCTCGTCGGACGCGTCCACCACGATCACCACGTCGTACAGGGGGGCGAGGTTGTTCTCGGCCAGCAGCGGCACGTCGTAGACCACGATCGCGTCTTGGGGGGCGGCGTCCTGCAGCTCGCCCACGCGGGCGCCGACCTTCGGATGCACGATCCCGTTGAGAACCTTCAGCTTCTCGGGGTCGGCGAAGACGATCGAGCCGAGTTTCTCCCGGTCGAGCGCGCCGTCCGGGAGCAGGATGCCGTCGCCGAACGCCTCGACGATCTCGGCGAGACCGGCCGTTCCCGGCTCCACCACCTCGCGGGCGATCCGGTCGGCGTCGATGACCACCGCCCCGGCCGCCGCGAGCCTCTTGGAGACCTCGCTCTTGCCCGAACCTATGCCGCCTGTCAGGCCAACCTTCAGCACGCCCGAAGCCTACCGAGTGATGTTCAGGCGTCGCGGCGCAGGTGCACGAGTGTCAGGTGGTCCTGCAGGCGTTCCCTGTGGGTCTCGCGGTAGCCGAGGCGGCGATAGAGCCGCAGATTGCCCCCGGACAGGTGCCCGGTGAACAGGTCGAACGCCGTCACGCCGGGAACGGTCTCGTGGATCGCGGTCAGCAGTGCGGTTCCGATGCCCTCGCCCTGGCGGTCGGGGGCGACGACCAGGCGGCCGACCAGGCAGGTCGAACCCGACACCTTGCCCCGGACGGATCCCACGATCCTGGACCCCTCGGTCGCCTTCAGCACGACGCCGGTGGCGATGACCTCGCGCACCTGATCGGCGGACTCGACGAGCGCCCCGATGAACGGATCCCCGTACAGCTGGGCCTCGGTCACGTAGGCCGCCCGCTGGAGGGTGAGGATCTCACCCGCGTCTTCGGGGCGGGCCCGCTCGATGTCCACGTCGATGTCCACGTCGATGTCCGCCACGCGGCCACCTTATCGGCGCGCCGGCGGCCGGCCGCACGGTCCCCGGACATGCGGAAGGCCCCGCCGGAGCGGGGCCTTCCTGAGCCGTGTCCCTGCTGCGGTCAGCTCTGGCCGCCGGCCAGCTTCTCGCGGAGGGCGGCGAGCGCCTCGTCGGAGGCGAGAGCGCCGCCCGACTGAGCCGTGCCCGTGGTCTCGCCGGTGTAGGAGGACGGAGCGGCCTCGCTGGCCTCGGCCTCCTCGGCGCGGGCCTTCTCGACCTGCGTCTTGTGCGCCTCGAAGCGGGCCTGGGCCTCGGCGTACTGCCGCTCCCACTCCTCGCGCTGCTTGTCGAAGCCCTCGAGCCACTCGCCGGTCTCGGCGTCGAAGCCCTCGGGGTAGATGTAGTTGCCCTGGTCGTCGTAGGTCGCCGCCATGCCGTACAGCGTGGGGTCGAACTCGACGTCGGCGCCGATCGCACCCTCGTTCGCCTGCTTCAGCGACAGGGAGATGCGGCGGCGGTCCAGGTCGATGTCGATGATCTTGACGAAGATCTCGTCGCCGACCTGCACGACCTGCTCCGGGATCTCCACGTGGCGCTCGGCCAGCTCGGAGATGTGGACCAGGCCCTCGATGCCCTCCTCGACCCGGACGAACGCACCGAACGGCACCAGCTTGGTGACGCGCCCGGGAACGACCTGGCCGATCTGGTGGGTGCGGGCGAACTGCTGCCAGGGGTCTTCCTGCGTCGCCTTGAGCGACAGCGAGACCCGCTCGCGCTCCATGTCGACGTCGAGGACCTCGACCGTGACCTCCTGGCCGACCTCGACGACCTCGGAGGGGTGGTCGATGTGCTTCCAGGACAGCTCGGAGACGTGGACCAGACCGTCGACGCCGCCGAGGTCCACGAAGGCGCCGAAGTTGACGATCGAGGAGACGACGCCCTTGCGGACCTGACCCTTCTGCAGGGTGTTGAGGAACGTCTGGCGCACCTCGGACTGGGTCTGCTCGAGCCAGGCACGGCGGGACAGGACCACGTTGTTGCGGTTCTTGTCCAGCTCGATGATCTTGGCCTCGAGCTCCCGGCCGACGTACGGCTGCAGGTCGCGGACGCGGCGCATCTCGACCAGGGAGGCCGGCAGGAAGCCGCGGAGGCCGATGTCGAGGATGAGACCACCCTTGACGACCTCGATGACCGTACCGGTGACGATGCCGTCCTCGTCCTTGATCTTCTCGATCGTGCCCCAGGCCCGCTCGTACTGAGCGCGCTTCTTGGACAGGATCAGACGGCCTTCCTTGTCCTCCTTCTGGAGGACCAGGGCCTCGACGTGCTCCCCGACCTCGACGACCTCAGCGGGGTCGACGTCGTGCTTGATGGAGAGCTCGCGAGAGGGGATGACACCCTCGGTCTTGTAGCCGATGTCGAGCAAGACCTCGTCTCGATCGACCTTGACAACGGTGCCTTCAACGATGTCGCCGTCGTTGAAGTACTTGATGGTCTCGTCGATCGCGGCGAGGAAGGCCTCCTCGGAACCGATGTCGTTGACCGCTACCTGCGGGGTGTTCGAGGTGGCCTCAGTGCTGCTCGTCATGTGTGGAGTTGCTCCGAACCGGACAGATGTCGTTGTGGCGGGCGCGTGGCGGGCCGGTTTTCGGTCATCGGAGCCGCTGATCTGACGATCCCCAACATCGAATGATCGAGCGCGAGCCGCTCCGTCCGAGACGCGCGCGAGCCCACAACGCAGCGATCAGCATATGAGACGTGGCGTGCTGGGTCAATCCGATACGGACCCCTACACGCTAATACGCGATGACAGCTTTGGCCCAACTTGTAGCGATTTTACTCTTGAGGTTCCTCGGCACCGCGACGTGGGCCGGGTCCCCGTCCGAGGTGTAGCGCTCACGTGGGTGTTCGTCCAGCCAGTTCAGCCAGTATTCCGTGCAGAACCGGGGACATCCCGTCCTCTTCCCGTTCGATTGCACCCGAGGGATCGCATACCGGGGGAAGGCTTTCGCGTAAGGCGAAACCGAAGGTTTCGCCGATGCCAGAAAAACTCCATCAAAACGATACGAAGTCCCGTCCCATGATCCTTTATGGGCGAGGCCGCTCTTCTTCGGGCTAGAGCCGTACGGCAGAGCGAACGTGGTGGACTCGGGGGCGCCGAGCCGCCCGAGCAGCCGCTTCTCCCTGACGATCTGCTTCTCGACGTCCCTGGGCTTCAGGGTGTGCAGGTCGGGGTGGGAGTAGGTGTGGTTGGCGACTTCGAAGCCATGCCCCACGAGCCATTTCACCGCCTCCTTCTGCTTGGCCGGGTCCCTGATCCCGAAGGGGGTGCCGTTGACCCAGAACGTCGCGACGGGGCGGAATCCGGGGAACCTGGCCGCCGTCTCCTCGATGATCTCGACCGCGGTGTCCTTCTTGGGCCTGCCGTGGGCGTCGAGAGCGAAGTGGCTCGGGTGGCCGTCGTCGAACGTCAGCACGACGGGGTGCGTCCCGGCCGGGACGCTGAACTTCCCCGAGACGAACTCGGCCGCCGTGATGGGCACGTAGTGCTCCCTCGCCAGCCTCGCCAGTTCGGCGCGCAACTGGGCCGGAGTCCTGTCGATCGAGGCGATCCGCCTGCGCAGAAGGCGGTGGTACATGATCACGGGGATCATCCCGGCCTCGTTGGCCTTCACCTTCTTCGCCGCGGCGGCGATGGCGGCGGGGTTGCCGGCGGCGGACGCCTCCGACGGCGTCGGGGACGGCCGCGTGGCTGGAACGACCCTTTGCCTGTCGTTTCCCGCATCCCCCGAGGGCAGCAGGACGACCACGGCCAGGCCGACGAGCACCACGGCCATGTTGGCCAGAACGGTGACTCGGGCAACACTCCGCACAGTTATTTGACCTTAGTGCCGGTCTGTACCCGATTCGTAGTGTGTTGCAATTTTTCTGTGGATTGGAGTCTGCGGGCCTGCGGCAGGAACGGTCACGTCACGTACGCGCCCGATGACCCGGCGCTGCGCGATCGGCTGCGCACCGACACCCCTGTCGGCGAGGCCTGGCGGTGCCTGCGGTGCGGGACCTTCGTCGTCGGCGCCCCGCTCGGCTCCGGTCCGGCGCGGGACGCGCCGATCGTCTTGCGGGGCAGGGCGCTTCGCGACGCGACGATCCTGCGCCTGATCGCCGTGTTCCGGTGGGCCAAGGGCGTGCTCGTCCTGGCCGCCGCCTACGGCGTCTGGCGGTTCAGGGCCCAACACGACGCCGTCAACCGGGCCTTCAACCAGGACCTCCCCCTGCTCCAGCCGCTGGCCGAGAAGCTGGGGTGGAACCTGGACCAGTCCGGCGTGGTCCACACGGTCAGAACCGGCCTGGCGGCGACGACCACGACGCTCGCATGGGTCGGGCTCGCGCTGCTCGTGCTCGGGACGATGTGGATGCTCGAAGGCGTGGGGTTGTGGCTGCTCAAGCGCTGGGGCGAGTACTTCTCCGTGGTGATCACCTCGGCGTTCATCCCGGTGGAGCTATACGAGCTGGCGGAGAGGGTGACCGCCACCCGGATCGTCATCCTGTTGATCAACATCGCCGTGGTGGCCTACATCGCGCTGAGCAAACGGCTGTTCGGCCTTCGCGGCGGCCGCCCCGCCCATGATCGCGAGCTGGACGAGGCGAGCCTCCTCGAAGTGGAGACCGCGGGGATTCAGGCCCGGGGCCGCACCACCCACCGGCCGGGATGAGCGCACCGGCAGGAATGAGCGCGGCGCCTCCGACCGGTAGCGCCTCCCACCGGCGGCCCATACGGCGGGGCCGTCAGTGCCCCGCGTCCTCCCACGTCGAACCGACGCCAACGGAGACGCTGAGCGGCACCCGCAGGGAGTAGGCGGCGCACATCTGGTCGCGCACGACCTCGGTGAGCTCGTCGAGCTCCCCCGTCGCCACCTCGAACACGAGCTCGTCGTGCACCTGGAGGAGCATCCGGGAGCGCATGCCCGCGATCGCCTTCTGCACGTTGAGCATGGCGACCTTGATGATGTCGGCGGCCGACCCCTGGATCGGCGCGTTGAGCGCCATCCGCTCGGCCATCTCCCTGCGCTGCCTGTTGTCGCTGGTCAGGTCGGGCAGGTAGCGCCGGCGGCCGAGGATGGTCTCGGTGTATCCGTCGGTGCGGGCCTGGGCGACGATCGCCTCGAGATAGTCGCGGACGCCGCCGAACTCCTCGAAGTATTCGTCCTTGAGCGCCCTGGCCTCGGCGACCGGGATGTTGAGCTGCCCGGACAACCCGAAGTCGGACAGGCCGTAGGCCAGGCCGTAGTTCATCGCCTTGATCCTCGCCCGCAGCTCGCCGTCCACCTGCTCGGCCGGCAGGTCGAAGACTCTGGCCGCGGTCGCCTGGTGGAAGTCGTGCCCGGACTCGAACGCCGCGATCAGCGACGCGTCCTCCGACAGGTGCGCCATGATCCGCAGCTCGATCTGGCTGTAGTCGGCCGTCAGCAGGGTGTCGTAGCCCTCGCCCACGACGAAGCCCTTGCGGATGCGCCGGCCCTCTGCGGTGCGGATCGGGATGTTCTGCAGGTTCGGCTTCTCGCTCGACAGGCGGCCGGTCGCGGCGACGATCTGGTTGAACGTCGTGTGGATCCGCCCGTCGTCGGAGATCTCCTTGATCAGGCCCTCGACGGTGGTCCGCAGCTTGGTCTGGTCGCGGTGCCGCAGCAGGATCGTGGGCAGCTCGTTGTCGGTCTGCGCCGCGAGCCACGTGAGCGCGTCGGCGTCCGTGGTGTAGCCGGTCTTGATCTTCTTGGTCTTCGGCAGGCCGAGCTTCCCGAACAGGATCTCCTGCAGCTGCTTGGGTGAGCCGAGGTTGAACTGCTCCCCCACCACGTCGTGGGCGGCCTCGACGGCCTGCTTGACCGCCGCGCCGAACTCGGCCTCCAGCGCCGCGAAATACTCCCGGTCGGCGGCGATGCCGGCCCGCTCGATCTCGGCGAGCACCCGGACCAGCGGCAGCTCCACCTCGGTCACCAGCCGGGTGCCGCCGCGCTTGGACAGGTGGTCTTCGAGCGCATCGGCCAGATCGCGTACGGCCTGGGCCCGCAGGGCGAGATCCTTGGCCGCCCCGGCGTCGGCGTCCTCGAACAGCGACCCCTGGCCGTTGGGCGCGGACTCAGCCCTCAGCTCCCTGTGGAGGTAGCGCAGGACCAGGTCGTCGAGCGGGAACGAGCGCTGGCCGGGCATCGCGAGGTAGGCGGCCAGGGCGGTGTCGCAGGTGAGCCCGCCGAGGTCGAACCCGAGCCCCCACAGGGCCAGCAGCGGCCCCTTCGCGTCGTGCACGGCCTTGGGCCGGGACCCGTCGGCCAGCCAGGCCCCCAGCGCCGCCTCGTCCTCGGGGAGCAGCCGCGTGGGGTCGATGTAGGCGGCGCCTCCCTCCGAGGCGATCGCGATGCCGTCCAGCCGTCCGGTGCCGCTGCCGTACAGGCCCTGGAAGGCCAGGCCGGCCCGGCCGGCGGGCAGCGCGGCGAGCCACCCGGCGATCCGGCCGGGTTCGAGGACCGTGACCTCGAGCTCGAAGCCTTCCTCGACCTCGGGCTCGGCGGTGCCGAGGGTCTTGAAGAGCCGCTCGCGCAGCTCCCCGCGGATCTGCAGGGAGTCGAGCAGCTTGTTGATCTCCTCGCGGTCCCACTGGCCCATCCGCAGCCCGGTCACGTCGACGCCGAGGGCCACGTCGCGCTTGAGCTCAGTCAGCATGCGGTTGTGGATCACCTGGCCGAGGTGCTCGCGCAGCTTGTCGCCCACCTTGCCCTTGACCTCGTCGGCCCGCCTGACCAGCTCGTCCAGCGAGCCGTACTCGGCGATCCACTTGGTGGCGGTCTTCTCGCCCACGCTGGGGATGCTGGGCAGGTTGTCGCTGGGGTCGCCCCGCAGCGCGGCGAAGTCGGGGTACTGCGCGGGGGTGAGGCCGTACTTCTCCATGACCGCCTCGGGGGTGAACCGGGTCATGTCGCTGATGCCCCGCCGCGTCATGAGGACCGTGACGTCGCCGTTGACGAGCTGGAGCGCGTCGCGGTCACCGGTGACGATCAGGACGTTCATGTCCTTGCCCGCCGCCTCCGTGGCGAGCGTCGCGATCAGGTCGTCGGCCTCGAACCCCGCCATCGACAACCGCGGGATCGCCAGCGCGTCCAGCAATTCGAAGATCAGCTGCACCTGGCCGCGGAAATCCTCGGGGGTCTCCGACCGGTTGGCCTTGTATCCGTCGAACGCCTCGTGCCGGAAGGTCGGTTCGCTGCGGTCGAAGCAGACGACCACGTGGGTCGGCTGCTCGTCGCGGAGGATGTTGGCCAGCATCGAGGTGAAGCCGTACACCGCCTCGGTGTGCTGCCCGTCCGTCGTCATGAGATTGGCGTCCTTGAGGGCGTAGAACGCACGATATGCAAGGGAATGCCCGTCCAGCAGCAGCAGGCACGGACGGTCGGGGGTCGCTTCACTCTTCGGCACATCCGCAGCCTAGTCTCCCGGTACGACATGAATCCCGGGCTCTTCCCACAGGAGGGATCCCTTTGACCTTGACCAATCCCGACGAGATCTCGGCGGCCATGAACGAGGCCGGCCGCGGGCACCTGCCCGAGCGCATGGGCATCGAGATCATCGAGGCGACCGCGGAGCGGGTCGTCGGGCGCATGCCGGTCGCCGGCAACACCCAGCCGTACGGCCTGCTCCACGGTGGGGCGTCGGTCGTGCTGGCCGAGACCCTGGGATCGATGGGGGCAGCCCTCCACGCCGGCGAGGGCAGGATCGCCGTCGGGATCGAGATCAACGCGACGCACCACCGCTCGGCCACCTCCGGGCACGTCACCGGCGTCGCCACCCGCCTGCACGGCGGCCGCACCCTCGCGACCTACGAGATCGAGATCACCGACGAGCAGGGGCGGCGCGTCTGCACCTCGCGCCTCACCTGCATGCTGCGCGACGCGTGACCCGACAGGGCTCGACAAAAGGGGCACTGCCGAAAATCACCCCATAACGGATGGGATTCCGACTCTCTTTGCACGCGGCCCTCTCGGGTCGCTACCGTTGTGGCCCCAGAGCCCGTGGGAGACCGAGTAGACAACGTGCAGAGCCGGGGAAGCTCTGCACGGTCCCAAAGGTCCACCGCGGGCTCGCCGGTTTTCTCCCCCCGGACCAGACGCGCAGATCAGACGCAACGTCCCCCACAGGATGAGGGCCCGCGGAACGGGGGCGGTCAGCTCGACGGGAAGCCGCACACGTCGGCAGCGTAAGACTGGAAGAGCCTCTGCGCCTCCTGCGACGGCGTCAGGACGATGCGGTAGGTGGCACCGCCGCCCGCGGACGCCCACAGGGAGAACAGGAACGCCTGCTTCGCCTCGCCGAAGGCGTGCGGATCGCACCGGGTCGGGGTCACGACGACGGGGATCTCCGCCGGGCCGGACCGCACCACGGTCACCGGCCGGGTCTTCCCCGAGGCGGGCTTCAGGTCGTAATGGGTCGTCCCGGCGACGTCGTCGACGGTCACCGGCCCCGCCGCGTTCTTGGGCTCCACCCGGATCACGCCGTGCAGCTCTTTCCCCACGCGGTCCCAGGAGTCCCCGAAGGCGACCCCGACCGACTCGCGGAGGATGAACTCCCCGCACTCCGTGGTCAGCAGGCCGCTGAGGATCGGATCGGGGTGCGGGACGGCGAACCTCACCTCGCGCAGCGGGCCGTCCCCCACACGCAGATGGGCGATCACGACGGCCGGGCTCACCTGCGGGATCCGGTCCCGGTCGCAGCGGGCCGTGCCGTACGGGATGGAGAAGTCGGTGCGCGGCGTCCTGCCGAGCGTCGTGTCCACCCGTTGCGGAGGGAGCACCTGGAAGGAGGCGGTGGACAGCTGCACGTCCTGGAAGTAGACAGGCGTCGCCGTGTCGTTGCGCGCCGCGATCTGCAGCCGGTGGACGGGCACGTCCGACCGCCACTGCTGCACGGAGACCGAGACGCCGGGTGGAGGCACCGTGGAAGGCGCCGTAGTAGGCCCCGGGCGCGGCCCGCACGCGCTGACTGCCAAGGCCACCGCGACGGCCGGCCACAACCCGGCGATCCGCACACCGCGCCCCACGGCGCCTCCTACCCTTCGGATGTCACGCCCTGGCCAGCGTCCCCAGGTACAGCTGAATGACCTTGGGGTCGTTGATCAGGTCCTTGCCGCTCGCCATGTACGCATTACGTCCCTGGTCGAGCACGTAGCCGCGGTGGCAGATCTGCAGGCACCGGCGTGCGTTCTGCTCGACCATGATCACCGTGACGCCTGCCTTGTTGATCTGCTGGGCCTGGATGAAGACCAGGTCCTGCAGCTTCGGCGACAGGCCCGCGGAGGGTTCGTCGAGCAGCAGCACCGACGGCTCGGTCATGAGCGCCCGGCCCATGGCGACCATCTGACGCTCGCCGCCGGACAGGGACCCGGCCCGCTGCCTGCGGCGCTCCTTGAGCGCCGGGAAGATCTCGCAGACGAACTCGAAGCGCTCCTTGAACTTCTTGGGCACCTGGAAGGCGCCCATCTCGAGGTTCTCCTCGATGGTGAGGCTCGGGAACACGTTGTTGGTCTGCGGGACGTAGCCGACGCCCCTCGCCACCAGGGCGTGGGACTTCAGGTTGGTGATGTCCTCGCCGTTCAGCGTGATCGTGCCGCTGCGCACGTTCACCAGCCCGAACAGCGACTTGAGCAGGGTCGACTTGCCGGCGCCGTTCGGGCCGATGATGCCGATCAGCTCGCCCTTCTTCACGTACAGGTCGGCGCCGTTGAGGATGTTGACGCCCGGCACGTATCCGGCGAACAGCTCGTCGGCCCGCAGGACCGCGTTCTGCGCCCCCGCGACGTGGTCGGAGCGGTCGGTGACGGCCGCGGCCGACTCCGCCGCCTCCGGCTCCCGCTCCTCAGGCGTCGCGGCGTCCTCGGGCTGGGGGATGTCCTCGGGCTCGGGGGTGTCCGGCTTGGTGGGCTCGCTCATGCCTTCTCCTCGATCTCAGCCTCGATCTCGGCCTCGGCCTCCTGCAGTTGCTCCTCGGCCTCCTCGACCGACATCGGCGCGTCGTGGTGGGCGCCGAGGTACGCGTCGATGACCCGGTGGTCGGCCATGATCGTGTCGGGCGGGCCCTCGGCGATGACCGACCCCTGGGCCATGACGATGACCCAGTCGCTGATGTCGCGCACCATGTCCATGTCGTGCTCGACGAACAGCACGGTCATCCCCTCCTCCCGCAGGGCCTTCACGTGGCCGAGGAGGGACTGGGTCAGGGCCGGGTTGACGCCCGCCATCGGCTCGTCGAGCATGACCAGCTCGGGGCTGACCATGAGCGCCCGGGCCATCTCGAGCAGCTTGCGCTGGCCGCCCGACAGGGAGCCGGCGAAGTCATCCCGCTTGGCGTCGAGCTTGAACCGCTCGAGCAGCTCCTCCGCCCGCTCGGTGATCTCGTCTTCCTGGCCGCGCCAGAAGCCGGGGATCAGGGAGCGGAAGAAGTTCTCGCCGCGCTGGTTCTGTGCGCCGAGCCGCATGTTCTCCACGACGGTCAGCTTCGACAGCGCCTTGGTGAGCTGGAAGGTGCGGACCATGCCGTGCCGGGCGACCCGGTGGGCGGGCACGCCCCGCAGAGACCTGCCGTTGAAGGTCCAGTCGCCTTCGTCGGCGGTGTCGAATCCGGTCAGCTGGTTGAAGAACGTCGTCTTACCGGCTCCGTTGGGGCCGATGAGCGCCGTGATGGAGCCGCGCTGGACCTCCATGTGGTCGACGTTCACCGCGGTCAGGCCGCCGAACCGGCGCACGACCTTGTCGACGACCAGGATGGGGTCGGGCTTGGCGACCCCGGGCTCGGTCTCCAGCGTCGCGAAGGCCGCCAGCGCCGCGGCCTTCTTCTCGCTGACGGTTTCAGCGTGCATCGAGCGCGATCTCCCTCTTGTCGCCCAGAATGCCCTGCGGCCGGAAGATGAGCAGGAGCACCAGCCCCAGGCCCACGAGCATGTAGTTGATCGCGCCCACCTGGTTCACCGAGATGAAGGTGATCACCTGGTGGTTGACCGCCTCCTCCATGCCCGTCTTCACGAGGATCAGCAGCAGCCAGAAGAGGGCCGCCCCGATCACGGGCCCGAGCACCCTGGCCGCGCCGCCCAGGATCAGGACGGTGTAGGCGTAGAACGTCAGCTCGGTGCTGAACAGGTCGGGCTGGGTGGCCGCCCGGCTCAGGGCGAAGAGGAAGCCCGCGAACGCGCCGACCACGCCGCCGAACACCAGCGCCTGCATCTTGTAGGAGAAGACGTTCTTGCCGAGGCTGCGCACCGCGTCCTCGTCCTCGCGGATCGCCTTGAGCACGCGACCCCACGGGCTGTTCATGGCGAGATAGACGAGCACGCAGAAGACCGCGACGAGCACCCAGCCGACGGTGAGGACCCACATCGTACGGTTGTCGAACCCGATGGGGCCGATGCCGTACTCGCCGGGGCCGTAGGGGTTCATCGAGTAGAACCCGTCGGAGAACGCCTCCAGGCCGTCGGTGCCGCCGAAGGTGCCCTGGAGCGCGATCGACCGCACCACCAGGCGGACGATCTCCGCCGCCGCGATGGTCACGATCGCCAGATAGTCGGCCCGTAGACGCAGGGTCGGAATTCCCAGGAGTAACGCGAAGACCACCGCGCCGGCGATGCCGGTGAGCACGCCCACCCAGAAGGGCAGCCCGAACGTCGCGATCATCGTGGCGAGACCGTACGCGCCGACCGCGACGAAGCCGGCCTGTCCGAAGTTCAGCAGGCCCGTGTAGCCGAAGTGGATGTTGAGGCCGATCGCGGCGAGCGCGTAGATGACCGCCTCGGTGCCGATCCCGGCTTCGATCGCCCGGGTGAAAATGAGGTTCCAGTCCATTGCTCTTTCTCCCCCTAGCCGATCCGCTCACGTCGGCCGAGAATGCCCTGCGGTCGGACGAGAAGAACGAGGATGAGCACCACGAGGGCGCCGACGGTCTTCAGCTCCGGCGGGATCCACAACGTCGAGACCTGGACGAAAATCCCCACCACGAGCGAGCCGACCAGCGCGCCGAACGCGGTGCCGAGGCCGCCGAGCGTCACGCCCGCGAACATCAGGAGCAGCACCTGCTGCCCCATCTGGTAGTTGAGGATCTGCGTGGTGCCGAGCAGCACGCCGGCCAGCCCCGCCACTGCCGTGCCCGCCGCCCACACGATGCGGATGATGCGGTCGACGTTGATGCCGGAGGAGGCCGCCAGGGCCGGGTTGTCCGACACGGCCCGGGTCGCCTTGCCGAGGCGGGTGAACATCAGCGCCAGCCCGACGAGGATCAGGACCACGATCTCGACGCCCATGGCGACCAGGCCCTTGGGCGTCGTGGAGATCGGCCCGAGCTGGATGCCGTCCTGCGCCACGTACTGCTCGTAGGGGAGGTTCTCGCCCTTGAAGATGAACAGCAGCAGATAGCGCAAGAAGATCGCCAGGCCGATGGAGATGATCATCATGGAGACCAGGCCGGTCTTCCTGCGGCGCAGCGGCCCCCAGAAGAACCGCTCCTGGCCGTAGCCGAACCCGGCGGCCACGATCACTGCCAGCGGCGCGGCGATCAGCAGGTGCAGCCCGGCGGTGTTGAACACGTAGGCGATGAACGCGCCGATCGTGAGCAGCTCACCGTGGGCGAAGTTGGTCAGGCCGGTCGTGCCGAAGATCAGGGAGATCCCCAGCGCGCCGAGCGCGATGATCAGTCCGAGGGCGAGACCGTCGAACAGGAGCTGGGCGAGCTCATCCCAGACGGTGTCGGTGTTCGTGTCCGCGCCCTGGCCTCCGCCTTGATTCGCGGCACCCGCCGAAACCAGAGGAAAGAGCACATTACGGACATTGCCCTCGTATACCTGAAGCGTCAGCGAGGAACGATCCTTGAATTTGAGCGCGACACCGGAAGGAAGGGTCTTCGCATCAAGGGTGACCTTGTACGTTCCGGGTTTCGGGACGGCGATCGACCATTCGCCTTTCGCGTCCGAGGTCGCATCCCCGACGGGAGCGTTGCTGTCGGTGACCGCGCTGATCTTGACGCCGCTCACCGGTTGGCCTTGGTTTTGGAGTGTCCCCTTCAGCGCCTCGCCGTCCGCCCACGCTGTGGGGGCCGCCAGGAAGAGAATGAGTCCACCCAGGAAGGCCGTGAACGCAATCACGGCACTGCGCAATGGTGCTCCCTCGAATAGAGATGGATCTGGGGTTTTGCCCCTCCCAAGCGCGCGATATCACAGTGAGCCCGCGACGCTGTGGCGGAGCATAGCCCGAGACGCCCCTTTATGGACCGTTCGTCACCAATCGGTGACCATGGTGTGTCTCCGACGTGAGCAGTCCGCAAGTCTGCCTCCGAACAGCTCCCCGAACAGGAAAATCGCCGGATATTCAGCCCCGCCGTACACTGGGCCGATTCCGTTTCCGCGTGATCGCAGAGAGATGACGCCATGAAACAACCGAAGCCCCTCGCCGCACTTCTTCCCGCCCTTTTCACGCTTTCCGTCGCCGTCGCGTGCAGCCCGGCAGCTCCGCACGCGTCCGCGTCGCCACCCCGGCCCTCGACGACCACGGCGCAGTACGTCGTGGGCGCCGACCCCCGAGACGACGCCTGCGCCCGCGTCGTCTCCGCCATCGGATTCGCCGGCCCCCTGCTGCGGCCACCCGGGCAGGAGAACCGGCAGAGCTTCGACGAAGGAGTGCGCGGCAGGCTCGCCTACGTCGAGGGCGTCGTCTCGGAGTACGGCCCCCGCCTCCCGGCTCCGCTGTTGCCCGCGCAGGACACCCTCCGCGAGACGACGCACGGGCTCGCGCCCTCCACCACGCCGCTCGCCGAGCAGATCCGCCTCCTCAAGGACTACAGAAGCGCGGCGGACACCATCGTCGACGGCTGCCCCCGACATTGAGCGGGGCATTGAGCGGGACACCGAGCCGCCGCAGACACAAGGGGGCCCCGGCCTGGCCGGCCGAGGCCCCCTCCTCATGCTGTGCTGCTCGCTGCCGAGCGGATCGGTGATCCCGATCAGCCGGCGACGTTGCCCTTCAGGTACGTGATGTTCTTGTACTTGTTGTCGTCGCCGTACTGGTAGATGCCGATGGTGGCCTCCGACGGGTCACCGGCGTCGCTGAACTCGACCGGACCGCTGACGCCGTCGTAGTCGATGTCCTTGCCGGCCTTGAGCAGGTCGAGGCAGGCCTTGAAGTCGGTGCACTTCTCGCCGCCCTTGCTGACCTCGACCAGCTTGGACGCGATGGCCGTGCCGGAGTCGTCCTTCGCCGCCTCTGCCGCCAGGGCGGTCAGCGTGGTGGCGTCGTAGGACTCGGGCGCGTAGCTGTAGTCCCTCAGCTCCGGGTCGACCGTGAGAAGCTTCTTCTTGAAGTCGTCGGAGGAAGCGGCGCCGGGCAGCGTGCCCTTGATCCCCGCGAGCGTGCCCTTCGGGAAGTCGCTGGAGTAGTCCGCGAGGTTTCCGTCGACGAAGTAGATCTTGACCTTGTCCGGGCCCAGACCCTGCTTCTTGAGCTCAGGGATGATCTTCGTGGTCTCGTTGAACGCGATGAGCGCGATGGCCTTCGGGTTCGACGACTTGATCTTCGCGACGTCGGCGGAGAAGTCCGCGGCCGCCGGGTCGTAGGCCGTCTTCGAGACGACCTCGCCACCACCACTGGTGACCGACTTCTCGACCTCGTCGGCCAGGCCGTTGCCGTAGGAGTCCTGACGGTTCAGGATCGCCACGGAGTCGCTGCCGTCCTGGACGATCAGGTCACCGAGGACACGGCCCTGCAGAACGTCCGACGGAGCCGTACGGAAGTACAGGCCCTTGTCGTTGTAGGTCGTGAACTCGGGCGAGGTGTTCGCCGGCGAGAAGTGAACAACACCGGCGCTCGTGATCTTGTCGATGACCGTCTTGGAGACGCCCGACGAGGCCGCACCGATGATGGTGTCCGCCTTCTGCTGCAGCAGCTTGTCCACGGACTGCGAAGCGATGTCGGTCTTGGTGTCGCCCGAGTCGGTGTCGATCTCGACGACCGGCTTGCCGAGCACGCCACCAGCGGCGTTGATCTCCTGAACCGCCAGCTTGACGCCCGCGAACTCCGGCGGCCCGAGGAAGGCGAGGTCACCGGTCTGCGGCAACAGTGCGCCAATGGTGAGGACGCCGTCACCCTTGGCGGCGGGCGCCGAAGAGGAGGCGGGCGCCGAGGTAGCCGGCGCGGCGGACTCCTCGCCACCGCCACAGGCCGTCAGGGCGAGACTGGCAGCCGCGGCGACGGCCAGCACACGCCCAAGGGGGGCAATGCGGATCATGAAGCATCTCCTTCATCCAGGCCGGGAAACGACAGCATTGCCGACGGTCCCGATCGAATGCTGGAAACGTACATACCGCAGTGGGCCTGCGACCAGGCGTGCGTCAGAACTGTCCACACTTGGTTGCGGAGTCGTAATAACTCCTCAACTTAGGAAGGGAACCTTTCTGAGCAGGCGACCGGAAAGAACCGACCGGCCGGTCCGCAATTCTCACACCGCCATCCGAGCCGGCTGTGAGACGCCGCATCACTCGGACGGCCGCGACCCTCCCGCCCCTTCCGTCACAACGATCTGAGCCACCTCGCGCATGCTCATCCGCCGGTCCATCGACGCCTTCTGAATCCAGCGGAAAGCCTGCGGCTCGGTCCATCCGTGCTGGGACATGAGCAGGCCTTTTGCCCTCTCCACAAGCTTCCTGGTCTCCAGCCGCTCCGAAAGCGACGAGACCTCCTTTTCCAGCGCGGAAATCTCCTCATGACGGCTGACCGCCATTTCGATCGCCGGAACGAGATCGCCCTTGGTGAACGGTTTGACCAGATAGGCCATCGCCCCCGCGTCCCTGGCCCGCTCCACCAGATCGCGCTGCGAGAACGCGGTCAGAATGAGACAGGGCGCGATCCGCTCGGAGACGATCCGCTCCGCGGCCGATATGCCGTCGAGCACCGGCATCTTCACGTCGAGGATCACCAGGTCGGGCCGCATCTCGACCGCCAGCTTCACCGCGGTCTCCCCGTCGCCGGCCTCGCCCACGACGGCGTAGCCGTCCTCTTCGAGCATCTCCTTGAGGTCGAGACGGATCAGTGCCTCGTCTTCTGCGATCACCACTCGCCGCTGCGTACTCACGCACAAGAGGTTACCGACGTCCGCTACATTAGGACCACGCCAGGTGGGTAGATGATCGGCATATGCTCCATGGGCAAAACCTGGCAATCCGGACACAACCGGACCAACCAGCCGGAATGATGGAATAGGCAGACATAGACGCCTCAAAAGCGTCCGCCTGAAAGGGCGTGCGGGTTCGAGTCCCGCTTCCGGCACCCAGCGTCACCGACGGAAACCGTCGGTGACGGATGGCATGGTCACTCCATGCATCCGAAAGAGACCGTCGAGCGGGCACTCCGCCTCTCGAAGCTCGGTCACAACGATCGGCAGGTCGCCCGGCTCTGCGGCGTCTCCCTGGGAGCGGTGCAGAAATGGAGGACCGGCGCGCGCAGGGCCGCACCCGACGGCCGCCGCTTCCGCGACTGCCCACGGTGTCACGGACGGCCACTCGACGAGGAGGCGTACGCCTATCTCCTGGGGCTCTACCTCGGTGACGGCCACATCGTCGCCTGCCCCAAGGGCGTGTACCGCCTGTCCATCTTCTGTGACGACTCCTGGCCCGGGATCATCGAGGCGGCGGCCGGCGCGCTCGCCACGGTGATGCCTGGATCGCTCGTCAGCAGACGCCGGCGCAATGGCTGCACCGAGGTCAAGAGCCTGTCCACCCACTGGACCTGCCTGTTCCCGCAGCATGGGCCGGGCAAGAAACACGACCGCGCCATCGTGCTCGACCACTGGCAGCGGGAGATCGTGGAGGTCCACGCGGGCCCCTTCGCCCGCGGGCTGATCCACTCCGACGGCTACCGCGGGATGAACCGGGTCCGCCGGACCGTCTCCGGTCAGGACAAGTGGTACGAGTACCCCCGGTACCTCTTCAAGAACGAGTCCGCGGACATCCTTCGGCTGTACGGCGAGGCACTCGACCGGCTCGGGGTGGACTGGCGGCACAACAACCCCAACGAGATCTCCGTGGCCCGGAGGGAGGCGGTCCTGCGGCTGGACGGGTTCGTCGGCCCCAAATACTGACCTCCACGCCGGCCCCTCCCCCACCCGGTCACGGGTCCGGCAGCAGCCGTACGGCGTCGAGGGCCAGCGACAACTCCACCGCGTCGAGGGGACGCGAGGGCGAGCGGCCGGTCATCTGCTCGATCCTGCGCACCCGGTTGAACACGGTGTTGCGGTGGCAGTAGAGCTCGCCGGCCACCCGTACGGCCGAGCCCTCGCAGCGCAGCCACGCCTCCAGGGTGGCGAGCAGCACGCCGCGCTCGGGCGAGGACAGGACCGGGCCGAGCACGCGGGCGGCGAGGTGGCGGGCGAGTTCGGGCTGGCAGACCACGAGCGCGGCGGGCAGGCGCCGGTCGAGCCTGGCGATCTCGGGTTTGCCGCCGGAACAGGTCCGCATGGCGAGTTCGGCCAGTTTCCGGGCGGTGCCGAGTTCGGCCAGGCCCTCGACGACGGGGCTGACTCCGGCGGTCCCGCACACGATGGGCCCGATGGCCTCGACGAGGTCGTCGAGGCTTCTGTCGCCCATGGAGACGACGGCCATCTCGTGGTCGGTGCGCATGCGCCAGAGGAACACCATGCCGCCGATGATCTCGGGGCGGTGGGCGCGTTCGGGCAGCCGTGTTGTGACGACCGCATAGCGCCCGTGTTCCGGGAGGTCCAGGGCGGCGGCGACTTCGCCTGCGGCGGCGTCCGCGCGTCCTTCGAGCAGGGCGTCCAGCATGGCGTGGATCCGTTCGTTGCTGCGGCCGAGCAGCTCGTTCTCCCGGCGGCGGTAGGCGTCGGCGGCCGCGACGGCCTGGCGGTCGATGGCGTGCCAGACGTGGGTGGCGCAGCGCAGCAGGGCGGGCAGTTTGTGGGGGCTGTGGTCACCGACGATGTCGATGAAGCCGTTCCACGTCACCTGCGCGGCCAGGCGGTAGCTGCGCATGAGTGAGTCGAGCGGCAACCCGTGTTCGGCTCTCCTGCGGCCCACGGTCTGGGCGTAGGCGACGTCGCGGCGCTCGTGCGCGGGCTGGAGGATCGCGGTGATGCCGACGCGCAGGCCCTCGTGGGTGCTCTGCCAGTGGTCGTCGAGGGGGATGTTGATCCGGTAGGCCTCGTCGCTCTCCCTGCCGCGTCTGACGAGTTCGTCGGTGAGGCCGGGGATGCGTTCGAGCAGGCGCGCGGCGGAGGTTCGCAGCAGTTCCCGGATTTCGGCGTCCGCCTTGGACCTCATGTCCCGAATGTGCCAGCAAGTGGGCTCTGGAACAAGGTTCGGTTTTCTTTTCGTGACCGTGCCTTGTGCACGTGCACAAGGCGCACACGGGCGGCATGGGCTGCGGTCCCGACTTGCCGGGGAGATCTGGACGCGGCTCGACGCGGTGGGTTGTGTGTGCCTTCATCGAGTCACAGGAGGGGTTGATGGCTGGTGAGGCGGGCCTGGAGATCAGGGATCTGTCGGTGCGGTACGGCCCTGTGCGCGCGTTGAGGGAGGTCGGCCTGACGGTGCCGCGCGGCGCGGTGGTGGCGGTGCTCGGCGCGAACGGCGCGGGGAAGACGACGTTGCTGCGCGCGGTGTCGGGCACGCTCCGCTTCCATCGGGGCGGCGTGGCGTCCGGTTCGGTCTTCTTCGGCGGTTCGCCCCTGCCGGCTTCTCCGGCGGCCGTGGTCGCGCGGGGGGTGATCCAGGTGCCGGAGGGCCGCCGCGTCTTCGGCCGCATGACGGTGGCGGAGAATCTGCGGGCGGGGGCTCTCGGCGTGCGCGACCGGGCGGCGGCCGCCGGGGCGCGCGAGCGGGTCCTCACACTGTTTCCCGTGCTGGCGGAGCGGGCGCACCAGAGGGCCGGCCTTCTGTCGGGCGGCGAGCAGCAGATGTTGTCCATCGGGCGGGCGCTGATGGGGTGCCCGTCGATGCTGCTGCTCGACGAGCCGACGCTGGGTCTGGCGCCGATGATGGCGGCCCGCATCGCGGCGACCATCGGGGAGATCAACGCGCAGGGCACCTCGGTGCTGCTGGTGGAGCAGAACGCGGCGACGGCTCTGGCGCTGGCGTCCCACGCGTACGTGCTGGAGGTGGGCGAGGTCGCGTTGTCGGGGCCGGCGGCGGAGTTGGCGGCCAGCGACGAGGTGCGGCGGCGTTATCTGGGTGTCGGCACGCCCGAGACAGACCGACCGGTTGGTATCGGCTCGGGCCGCACCTTGCCGAGGTGGACCGCATGACGCCCCCGCCGGCGCATGCCGGAGTCGTCCCGGAGCTGGTCGTGGAAGACGTCACCGTCCGCTTCGCCGGCCTGGTCGCGCTCGACGCGGTGAGCTTCGCTGTCGCGCCGGGGAGCACGCACGCGCTGATCGGGCCGAACGGCGCGGGCAAGTCGACGTGCTTCAACGTGGTGTCCGGGGTGTACCGGGCGGCGTCCGGAAGCGTGCGGTTCGCGGGAGCGGAGCTGACGGCGGCACGCCCGCACGAGGTGGCCGCGCTCGGGGTGGCGCGCACGTTCCAGAACATCGCCCTTTCCGCCCGGCTCCCGGTCAGGGACAACCTCATGCTCGGCCGCCACCGGCTGACCCGCAGCGGGTTCGTCTCGGCCGGGCTGCGCCTGCCGTCCGCCCGGCGCGAGTCCGTACGGCACGGCGCCCGTGTGGCGCAGATCGCCGAGTTCGTCGGCGTCGCCGACGTGCTCGCGACCCCGGTGGGGCTGTTGCCGTACGGGACGCAGAAGAGGGTGGAGCTGGCGCGGGCGTTGTGCATGGAGCCGCGCCTGCTGCTGCTCGACGAGCCGGTGGCCGGCATGAACGGCGAGGAGCGCCGGGAAATGGCCGAGCTGATCGTGTCGGTCAGGGAGAGCCTCGGCATCTCGATCCTCCTGGTGGAGCACGACATGGGGATGGTGATGCGGATCGCCGACACGGTGACGGTGCTGGACTTCGGCAGGCGGATCGCGGGCGGCCCCCCGGAGGAGGTCCAGCGCGATCCCGAGGTGATCCGCGCCTACCTCGGCGAATCCCGGGAGGGGGCGTCATGACGACGTTCGTGGAGCTGCTGGTCAACGGCGTCTCTGTGGGGGCGGTCTACGCGCTGATCGCGCTCGGGTTCGTCGTCATCTTCAAGGCGACCGAGGTGGTGAACTTCACCCACGCATCGTTGCTGCTGGCGGGCGGCTACCTGATCGCGCGGCTGCATCCGGTCGTGGGGTTCTGGGCGGCGGTGTCCGCCGGAGTGGCGGGGGCGGCGGTCGTGGGCGCGCTGGTGGAGTTCCTCGTCATCCGGCGGGGGCGGGTGGGTTCGCACGGCGTGCTGGCGATCGTGACGATCGGCGTCGACATCCTGCTGACGACCGAGCTGACCAGGCAGATCGGCACCGACGTGCTCGCGATGGGCGACCCGTGGAGGGACCAGGTGGTGCGTCTGGGCCCGGTGACGATCGCGGAGACCCGGCTGGTCGCCCTGGGCGTGGCGGCCGCGCTGATCGTCGCCTTCCTGCTGGCGTTCAAGTTCACCGGGTGGGGGGTGGCGATGCGGGCCACCGCCGAGGACGCCGAGACAGCCGCGCTGATGGGTGTGCGGCTCGGCCGGGTGTCGCTCAGCGCGTGGGCGGTGGCGGGCGGGCTCGCCGCGGTCGCGGCCCTGTTCCTGTGCGTGTTCCCCACGCCGGGGCTGGACCGGAGCACGGCGGCGGCGGCGATGAAGGCGTTTCCCGCGGCGATACTCGGCGGGCTCGACTCGACGACGGGTGCCCTGGCCGGCGGCCTGATCGTCGGGGTCACCGAGACGATGATGAGCGGCTACCAGGGCCAGCTGGCCTTCCTCGGGCGGGGCATCGGTGACGCCGCGCCGTACCTCGTGATGATCGCGATCCTGCTGTTCCGGCCCGCGGGGCTGTTCGGCACGAAGGAGCCCGCACGTGTCTAGGAGGACGAGGTGGATCGCATCGGCGGCGGTGTGGGGGGCGGTCACGGCAGGGGCGGTCGCGGCGCCGTTCTATCTGGAAGGCTTCTGGCTGCAGACGGGGTTGTTCGCAATGTCGGCGGCGGTCGGCGCGATCGGGATCAACCTGCTGACGGGGGCGACGGGCCAGTTGTCGCTCGGCCATGCGTTCTTCCTGGCCGTGGGCGCCTACGCCTACGTGTACCTGTCGTCCGACGTGGGGTTGCCCACTCCCCTGGCGGCCGTGCTGGCGGTGGCGGCGTCCGGGGTGGCGGGCGGCCTGTTCAGCCCGATCGCGGGCCGGCTCAAGGGCGCCTATCTCGGCATCGCGACCTTGGCGCTGATCTTCGGCGGCCAGCACGTGCTGTTCAACGCCGAGACGGTGACCGGAGGCTACAACGGCCGGGCGGTGCCGCCGATGGAGCTGTTCGGCTTCGTGTTCGCCGACTCCCCCGAGGTCGTGGTGTTCGACGTGCCGTTCGGCTCGCTTGAGCGGCTGTGGTTCCTCGGGCTCGTGGTGCTGGGCTGCGCGGCGCTGTTCGCGCGGGGCGTGCTGCGCGGCCGTCCCGGCCTGGCCATGAACGCCATCAGGGACCACGAGATCGCGGCGGGCGTCATGGGCGTGCCGGTGGCGCGCTACCGGGCGGGCGTGTTCGTGGTGTCGTCCATGTACGGCGGGCTGGCCGGGGTGCTGGTCGCCCTGGTCTTCCAGCGGGTGGTGCCGGACTACTTCGGCATCCTGCTGTCGCTCGACTATCTCGCGATGATCGTGATCGGGGGTCTGGGTTCGGTCGCGGGAGCGGTGATCGGGGCGGCGTTCGTGTCCCTGCTCCCCCAGCTGCTGACGCGGTACGGCGACGCCCTTCCGCTGGTGGCGGCGCCCGGCTCCGGCGGGGTGTCTCCCGCGGAGGCCGCGCGAATCCTGTACGGCGCCGCCGTCGTGACGGTGGTGCTGTTCCTGCCCGGGGGTCTGCTCGGGCTCGCCTCGCGGCTTCGCCGCGCAATCCCTCGAATCAAGGAGCTGAGATGGGCAAATTCGGCGCCCGAGCCGGCGTCGCGACGTTAGCCGTGCTGGCCTTGGCGGCGGCCGCCTGCGCCAGCGGCAAGGCCGTGGGCGGATCGCCGACGGCGGGGGGCGACGGGGTGAAGACGGGCCCCGGCGTCTCCGCGACGACGATCACCGTGGGTGTGCTGACCGACCTGACCGGGCCGTACGCCTCGCTCGGCAAGAGCCTGACCCAGGCGCAGCAGCTGTACTTCGAGCAGGCGAACGCCGCGGGCGGCGCGTGCGGCCGCAAATACGAGGTGGTGGTGCGCGACCACGGCTACGACACCCAGAAGGCCGTCGCCGCGTACACGGAGATCGGGCCGAAGTCGGCGGCGATCCCGCAGTTCATCGGCTCGCCGATGGTGACGGCGCTCAAGCAGCGCATCGACGGCGACAAGATGCTGACGATCCCGATGGCGTGGGCGACGTCGCTGCTGGGCAGCCGGGCCATCCAGGTGACCGGCACGACGTACGACGTCGACATGATCAACGGGGTCGACTTCCTGGTGAAGGAGAAGGGCATCAAGGCAGGCGACAAGGTCGGGCACCTCTACTTCGAGGGCGACTACGGCGAGAGCTCGCTCAACGGCTCCAAGTACGCCGCGGGCAAGCTCGGCCTGGAGATCGTCGAACAGAAGATCAAGGCCACAGACCAGGACATGAGTGCGCAGGTGGCGGCGTTCAAGGCGGCGGGCGTGAAGGCGGTGCTCGTCTCCGTCGGGCCGAGGCAGGCGGCCTCGCTCGTCGGCGTCGCGCTGGCGGGCGGCATGGACGTGCCGTTCGTCGGCAGCAACTCCGCCTACGCGCCGCAGCTGCTCGACACGCCCGCGGCGCCCGCGCTGCTGAAGGACTTCTACGTCATGACGGCCGGAGCCCCGGTCAGCGCGCCCATGCCGGCCATGCAGAAGCTGGTCGCCGACTACCAGGCGAAGTATCTCGGGCAGACGCTCGACAACGCCGTCCCCACCGGGTACAGCGCCGCCATGATCGTCGACGAGGCGATCAAGAAGGCCTGTACGGCCAAGGACCTCAGCCATGAGGGAATCCTGGCCGCGCACCGCTCGCAGGCCGCCTTCGAGGGCGGTTTCGGCACCCCGATGGACTTCACGTTCTTCGACAAGCCGTCGTCGCGGGCCTCCTACATCCTCAAGCCCGACAAGGCGGCGGTCGGCGGTTCGGTGATCTTCAAGGAGGCGGCGGTGTCCGACCTCGCCCGGGACTACCCCGTCCCTGTCGGCTGACCCGCAGGTTCCGTACGGCTCGCTCCGGGAGCGAGCCGTACGGAAGCAGGATCGCAATATCAAGCATTGCCTCGACGCCTGGCTGACCACCGCCATGCTCGTCGAGACCACCGAGCGGCTGAAGTTCCTGGTCGCGTTCCGGCCTGGCCTGGTCACCCCCACCCTGGCCGCGCAGATGGCCGCCACCTTCCAGCGGCACTCGCGCGGCCGCCTGCTGCTCAACGTGGTCACCGGCGGGGAAAGCTACGAACAGCGGGCGTACGGCGACTTCCTCGACAAGGACTCCCGGTACGCCAGGACGGACGAGTTCCTGCACATCGTCCGGGCCCTGTGGCGCGGCGAGACCGTCGACTTCGCGGGCGAGCACCTCCGGGTCGAGGGTGCCCACCTCAACCAGCTGCCCGATCCGGTGCCCGACATCTACTTCGGCGGCTCCTCCGCCGCGGCCGGCCCGGTCGCGGCGCGCCACGTCGACGCGTATCTCACCTGGGGAGAGCCGCCCGCGGCGGTAGCCCAGAAGATCGCCTGGGTGTCGGGACTGGCACAGGCCGAGGGCCGTACGCTGCGGCAGGGGATCCGGCTGCACGTGATCAGCCGCGACACCGGCGAGCAGGCGTGGGCCCAGGCGCAGCGTCTGCTCGACGGCATCGACCCCGCCGCCGTGGAGAAGATCCAGGCGGGGCTGCACCGCAGCGAGTCCGAGGGGCAAAAGCGCATGCTGGCCCTGCACGGCGGCCGCCGCGACGCGCTGGAGATCTACCCGAACCTGTGGGCCGGCGTCGGCCTCGTCCGCGGAGGCGCGGGGACGGCGCTGGTGGGCAGTCACACCGAGGTGGCCGACCGCATCGAGGAGTACCACCGCCTCGGCATCACCGAGTTCGTCCTGTCCGGCCATCCGCACGTCGAGGAGGCGTACTGGTTCGGCGAAGGCGTGCTGCCCATCCTGCGCGAGCGCGGGCTCTGGACCCACCCGGACGCCGCCCGGAACCCGGCCGGACCGGCGGCCGTCCCGTTCGCCTCGGCGTCGTCGAGCTGACCGGCCCGATGAGCACGCAGAAACAGGACGCTCCCGCGTCCGAGACGAGCACCGAGGAGCTGTACGGGCACGCCGCCCGGATCCTGCCCGAACTGGCCGAAGGCGCCGCCGACCGGGAGCGGCTGCGTCAGTTGCCGGAGGCGGAGATCCGGCGGATGCCCAGGCACGCCTGTTCACCTTCCGCGTCCCCCGCCAGTACGGCGGGGCCGGGTCGTCGGTACAGGAGGTGTTCCGCTTCATCGTCGACCTGGCCGCGGCTGACTCGAACATCGCGCAGGCGGTTCGCCCCGCCTTCGGACGGGTGGAGGGCCTGCTCGCGGGGCCGGATGACGAGCGGCGCACCTGGTTCCCCCGGTTCGTCGCGGGCGACGTCTTCGGCAACGCGGGCTAGGAGATCGGCGGCGCCAACGGAGCGGTCCAGGCGCGGATCACCGCGCACGGCGACCAATTCAAGGTCACCGGCAGCAAGTTCTACAGCACCGGCGCGCTGTACGCCGACTGGATCGGCACCGTCGCCCTCGACGACGACGGTGAGAAGGTGTTCTTCACCGTGCCGCGGGACCGGGAGGGCCTGCAGCTCGTCGACGACTTCGACGCCGTCGGCCAGCGGCTGACCGCCAGCGGCACCACGAGGCTCGACGACGTCACCGTTCATCCCGGCGAGATCAGCCGGCGCGGCCCGGGCGGCGGGCGTTCCCCGGTGACCCCGTTCCTGCAGCTGTACCTCGCCGCCGTCGAGGCGGGCATCGCCAGGAACGCCCTCGCCGACGCGGTCGCCTTCGCGCGCGAGCGGGCCCGGCCGATCGAGCACAGCGACGCGCGCCGGTCCGTGGACGACCCCTATGTCCGGCACGCGGTGGGTGAGATCGCCTCCCGGGCCTACGCCGCGGAGTCCGCTGTCCTGCGTGCGGCCGCCGCGATCGACCGGGCCTGGGAGGCCGGGTTGCCCGGCGACCTGCTGACCGCCGCCTCGGTGGAGGTCGCCCAGGCGCAGTTCTTCGCAACCGAGGCCGCCCTCAGGTCCGCAGAGCTGGTCTTCGACGTCGGCGGGGGCTCGGCGACGCTGCGGTCGCACAACCTCGACAGGCACTGGCGCAACGCCCGGACCGTCGCCAACCACAACCCGCGCTCCTGGAAGGCCGGTGTCGTCGGCGCCTACCACCTCGACGGCACACCGCCCCCGGTCAACGGCCTGTTCTGAGCTAGGCGACGCTGTCGATCCAGGCGCGGTGCAGCCGGGCGAAGCGGCCGGCGTCCGCGACCAGCCGGTCGGGCGGGCCGTCCTCGACGATCCTGCCGCTCTCGACGACGAGGACCCGGTCGGCGATCTCCACCGTCGACAGCCGATGGGCGATGATCAGAGCGGTCCGGTCGGCGAGGATCGTGCGCAGGGCCCGCTGCACCATGCGCTCGCTGGGCACGTCGAGGCTGGAGGTCGCCTCGTCCAGGATCAGCACGGCGGGGTCGGCGAGGAACGCCCGGGCGAAGGCGACGAGCTGGCGCTGCCCGGCCGACATGCGGCCGCCCCGCTTGCCGACCTGTGTGCGGTATCCGTCGGGCATCGCCGCGATGAAGTCGTGGGCGCCGATCGCCCGCGCGGCCTCCTCGACCGCCTCCTCCGGTGCGTCCGGCCGTCCGAACCTGATGTTGTCGGCGACCGTGCCGGAGAACAGGAAGTTCTCCTGGGTGACCATGACGACGTGGCGGCGCAGGGTGTCCTCGTCGAGGTCGCGCAGGTCGACGCCGTCGAGCAGTACCCGGCCGGCTATGGGGTCGTAGAACCGTGAGATCAGCTTGGCCAGCGTGGTCTTGCCCGCGCCGGTGGGGCCGACGACGGCCAGGGTCTGGCCCGCGGGGACGTCGAGGTTCGTCCGGGCCAGCACCGGCAGGCCCTCCTTGTAGGCGAACTCGACGGCGTCGAACCGCAGCGCCCCTCTGACGCGGTCCGGTTGCCGCGGGCGGGCAGGCTCGGGCACGCCGGGCGCCTCCTCCAGCACGCCCGACAGTTTCTCCAGGGCGGCCCCCGCCGACTGGAGCGTGTTGTAGAACTGGCTGATCTCCTGCATCGGTTCGTAGAACTGGCGCAGGTAGAGCAGGAACGCGGCCAGCACGCCGACCGTGACCGTGCCTTGCAGGGCGAGCCATCCGCCGTACAGCAGCACCAGGCCCACGGTGACGTTCCCGATGAGCTTGATGCCGGGCATGAAGACGGCCACGAGATGCGCGCCGCGGGTGTTGGCGTCGCGGTAGTCGGCGTTGAGCCTTTCGAAGATCTCCTGGTTGCGCGGCTCCCTGCGGAAGGCCTGCACCGCGCGCATCCCCGTCATCGACTCCACGAAGTGCACGATGACCAGCGCGACCGTCTCGCGGGTGCGGCGGTAGGCGGCGCTGGACTCGCGGCGGAACCAGCGGGTGAACAGCAACAGCACCGGGATCGGCACGAGGGCCACCAGGCCGAGGTGCACGTCGAGGACGAGCAGCATGCCCGCGGTGCCGACGAGGGTGAGCACGGCGGTGACGAGCCCGTCGAAGCCCGAGTCGAGCAGCTCGTCGATGGCCTCGACGTCGGAGGTGAGCCGTGCGATGACCCGGCCCGAGGTGTAGCCCTCGTGGAACGACAGCGACAACTTCTGGAAGTGCCGGAAGACGCGCCGGCGCAGCTCCAGCAGGATGTCCTGCCCGATCCTGCCGGACAGCTGGAGGAACGCCTGCCGGGTCAGGGCCTGGAGCAGGGCCGCGCCCACGATCGCCGCGACGATCGCCAGGAGGGTGCCCGGCCCCTGCCCGTCCGCCATGGGGACGATGCCGTCGTCGATGCCGGTCTTCACCAGGTACGGCAGGGCCAGCCCGGCGGAGCTCGACACGACGATGACGCCGGTCAGCAGGCCGATCGCCGCCCGGTGCGGGCGCAGCAGATCGCCGAGCAGGCGGCGCGAGCGGGTGCGCAGCAGGAGGCTGACCGCCTCGGGGATGTGGTCATTGTCCTCGGCGGCGACGCCGCGCCAGGTGCCGCTCGTGTCGCTCACAGCACCGCCTCCTCCGGGTCGAGGTCCGCGTCCTGGGCGAGCAGGGCGCGGTATTCGGGCACGGTGGCCAGCAGCTCGTGGTGCCGCCCGACGT
Organism: Planotetraspora thailandica; assembly: GCF_016863335.1. Lineage (GTDB taxonomy): Bacteria > Actinomycetota > Actinomycetes > Streptosporangiales > Streptosporangiaceae > Planotetraspora > Planotetraspora thailandica. The sequence continues at coordinate 219,468 of NZ_BOOR01000012.1, read as the reverse complement.
GGGCGATGGTGCCCTCGCGCAGCAGCGCCACCCGGTCGGCGAGCAGCACGGTGGAGGCCCGGTGGGCGACGACGAGACCGGTCGCGTCGGCCAGGATGCGGCGCAGGGCCTCCTCGACCAGTGCCTCGGTCTCGACGTCGAGGGCCGAGAGGGTGTCGTCGAGCACGAGCACCCGGGGTCTGCCGAGGACGGCGCGGGCGAGCGCGAGGCGTTGCCGCTGGCCTCCGGACAACGACATCCCTTGCTCCCCGATCCGGGTGTCGAGCCCCCACGGCAGGTCGTAGGCGAACGCGGCCTGGGCGATCTCCAGCGCCTCGCGCACCTCGTCGTCGGTGGCGTCGTGGCGGCCCAGCGTCACGTTCTCGCGCACGCTCATCGAGAACAGCGTCGCCTCCTCGAACGCGGTCGCCACCACCGAGCGCAGGGCGGGCAGCGTCAGGTCGCGCACGTCGTGGCCGTCGATGGTGACGCGGCCTCCGGTGACGTCGAGCAGACGCGGCACGAGGGCGGTCAGTGTGGTCTTGCCCGACCCGGTCGCGCCGACGACGGCGACGGTCTCCCCCGGCCGTACGTCGAGCCAGACATCGCGCAGCACCGGGCGGTCGGCGCCGGGGTGGCGGAACTCGACGCCTTCGAACCGCAGGTGGCCACGCGGCGCACTGATGACGCGGGTGCCGCCGGTGATCTCGGGGACGGTGTCGAGAACCTCGGTGACCCGGTCGGCCGCCGTCATGGCCTCCTGGCCCATCGCGAGGATGTAGCCGAGGGAGGCCACCGGCCACACGAGCTGGAGCACCAGGGTGGTGAACGCCACCAGTGTGCCGAGCGTGAGCGATCCGCCGGCCACCGCGAGCGCGCCCACCAGCACGACCAGGGCGAGGGTGACGTTCGGCACCACCTCGAGGAAGGTGAAGAAGCGTGAGGCCAGCCGTACCTTGGCGAGCGAGGTGCGGTGGATGCGGCGGGCGGTCACGTCGAACCCGTCGTAGAGGTGCCCGCCGCGGCCGAACGCCTTGATCGTGCGGATGCCCACCGCCGCCTCCTCGACGAAGGTGGCGAGGTCTCCCTGCTGGTCCTGGACCTGCCGGGAGATGACGATGTAGCGCTTCTCGAACCGGATCGACACGATCACGATCGGCACCGCGGACACGGCGACGAGCAACCCGAGCGGCCAGTACATCCGCAGCAGCACGATGGTGACGGCGACGAGCTGGACGATGTTCATCACCAGGAACAGCGCGCCGAATCCGAGGAAGCGCCGGATCGTCGACAGGTCGGTCGTGGCCCGCGACAGCAGCTGGCCCGACTGCCACTCGCCGTGGAAGCTCATCGGCAGTCGTTGCAGGTGGCGGTAGAGGTCGTCGCGAATCGCGGTCTCCAGGCCGATGACCGGGCTCGCCTGCGACCACCTGCGGACGAAGATGAGGACCGCCTCGGCGACGCCGAGGCCGAGGGCGAGCAGGCCGAGCGGGAGCAGCGCCCCCCGGTCGCCGTGGGTGACCGGCCCGTCGATGATCTGCTTGCCCACCAGGGGTACGGCGGTGCCGGCGGCGATGCCGAGCGCGGCCGCCACCCACGAGACGGCGAGGACGCGCCGGTAGGGGCTGAGGTAGGACTTCAGCCGCCACAACGCGTGCCACGAGACCTGCCGCGCGTGTTCTGGATCGTCTTGTGAGAGCGCTGGATCGTCATCTGAAGGCATGGTCGGGCGCAGCACTCCTCACCGGCACGGGGAACAGGGGCGGACGAGTCGCACCTGCCATGCTCGGCCAGCGGATTGACGCGATCAACCGATTTACCACGGCCGCCGGGGGCTCCACGCGATACGGCCACCACCCGAGCGGGTGGTGGCCGTATCGCGGATCAGGCAGGATCAGCGGGTGTTGGAGACCGCGGAGCCGATCGTGTGGACGCGCAGCGCGTTCGTGGACCCGGGGCTTCCGGGCGGCGAGCCGGCGACGATGACGATCTTGTCGCCCTTCTCGCACCGGCCGAGGGACAGCAGCGACGCCTCGACCTGGCGGACCATGTCGTCGGTGTGGTGGACGAACGGCACCTCGAAGGTCTCGACGCCCCAGGTCAGGGCCAGCTGGCCGCGCACCTGCGGATTGGAGGTGAAGGCCAGCAGCGGGATCGGCGAGCGGTAGCGCGCCAGGCGGCGCGCGGTCTCGCCTGACATCGTGAAGGCGACCAGCGCCTTGGCGCCGACGATCGCGCCCACCTCGGCCGCGGCACGCGCGATGGCGCCGCCGGTGGTCTCCGGCAGACGGTCCAGGTGGTGGGTGGCGTGCAGCGTGGTGCCCTCGGCCGCCGTGGCGATGCGGGCCATCGTGGCGACCGCCTCGATCGGGTAGGTGCCGACCGAGGTCTCGCCGGAGAGCATGACCGCGTCGGCGCCGTCCATGACCGCGTAGGCGACGTCGGAGGTCTCGGCGCGCGTGGGTCGCGGTGCGCTCATCATCGAGTCGAGCATCTGGGTGGCCACGATGACCGGGTGGGCCTTCTCGCGGCACAGCTCGATGGTGCGGCGCTGGACGATCGGCACCTGCTCCAGCGGGAGCTCCACGCCCAGGTCGCCGCGGGCGACCATGATGCCGTCGAACGCGTCGACGATCTCTTCCAGCTTCTCGACGGCCTGCGGCTTCTCGATCTTGGCGAGGAGCGGGAGGTGCACGCCCTCCTCATCCATGATCTCGCGGACCACGGCGGCGTCCTCGGGGGCGCGCACGAACGACAGCGCGATCATGTCGAAGCCGGTGCGGAGCGCCCAGCGCAGGTCGGCCTCGTCCTTCTCGGTCAGCGTCGGTGCGCTGACGGCGACGCCCGGCAGGTTGAGCCCCTTGTTGTCGGAGATCATGCCGCCGATGACCACCCGCGTGACGACGCGGGGACCCTCGACCGCGGTCACCTCGAGGTGGAGGCGGCCGTCGTCCACGAGGATCGTGTCGCCCGGCTTGACGTCGCCGGGGAGGCCCGCGTAGGTGGTGGAGACGATGTCCCTGTCACCCGGGACATCCTCGGTGGTGACGGTGAACACGTCACCGAAGCCGAGCCGTACGGGGCCTGCGGCGAACCGGCCGACGCGGATCTTGGGACCCTGCAGGTCAGCGAGTACGCCCACGGCCTGGCCCAGCTCGTCGGCGGCGGCCCTGACCCGGTCGAACACCTCTTTGTGCAGCTCGTGGCTGCCGTGGGAGAGGTTGAAACGGGCCACGTTCATGCCGGCGGCGATGAGCTCGCGTAGCCGCTCAGGCGATGAGGTGGCGGGGCCAAGTGTACAGACGATCTTTGCTCGACGACTCACATACCCCACCCTAATTGGTACAGACCACTTGATAGCCACGACGCACAGAGCTGTCGCCAAATGTTCAGAGACTTCACGCGGCCACGATGTGTCCTGGCACAACAGGCAGAGTGCCATGTCAGCGCCGGTGCGCGCGGCCGATCGCGCAGTTCAGCCTACCGAATCCCCCTTCACCCCCCCGCTCTCCCCACCCCCCCTCCCAAATTTCCCGTGATCATGCAGAAGTTCGAGATCATGCCCGCCCACCTGCGGTCACGCATTTCGTGATCATGCAGAAGTTCGGAGAATGCGGCTGCCACCAGAGCGAACGCCTATCGTGATCATGCACAAGCCCATGCATGATCACGATGGAGGCGACCGCAGGCCGGCGCGCCGATTCACGAACTTCTGCATGATCACGACTCGCGTTTGGCCAGGCCACAACGCATGATCTCGAACTTCTGCATGATCACGGCCAGTGCCAGAGCAGGTCAGGGCGTGTTTCTCGGAGCTTCTGCATGATCACGGCGAGGGTCGGTGCAGGTCGGGGCGTGTTTCTCCGAACTTCTGCATGATCACGCCCAAACCTGCTGGTCCAAGCCCCAGAGCCCCTCCCGAACCCCTGTCGCCTGGGGGCTCAGGGGTCAGGAGGGCAGGGTGGCGGCTTGGGCGGCGTTGGCGATGCCGTGCCCGAAGAACCCGTTCTTGGCCTTGGTTCCGTCGCACACCTGCACGTCGTTCTTGCCGTACTTGAAGACGCGCGGCGACGGGCACGACGTCTGCACCGCAGACGCGTACAGGAGCTTCTCCACCCGGGCGGGATCCATCTGGAGACCGCCCCTGCCTGGCGTGCCGAACCTGCTGATGATGATCGCGGCGACCCCGGTGACGTGGGGCGCGGCCATCGAGGTGCCCTCGAGGTACTGGTAGTACGAACAGGTCCCGCCTGTGCAGTCGCGCACGACCGACCCGCTGACGGGGTTGCCGCTCGCGTCGATCAGGCCGCCGGCCTGCAGGACCTTCGCCGGCGCCGCGGCGAGGATCTCCCTGCTCTCTCCCTGAAGGGCGGTGCCGCTGTCGAAGACGTCGCCGCCGGGCGCCGCGATGTCGGTCTGCTCGGTCCCGTAGTCGGAGTAGACGGCCTTCCTCCCGCTGGGGCCCACAGCCGAGACGGAGATGACGTTGGGCAGTTCGGCGGGCACGTTGAGGCAGGTGTTGTCGACCGTGCGCTCCTTCTCCGCGCCGAGCGGGTAGTCGGGGCTGGCCGTGTCCTTGCCGGGCTTGCCAAGGTCGGTGCCGCTGTTGCCGATCGCGGTGATCATCGTGACGCCGCGCGCGTGCGCGTAGTCGACCGCCCGGCGCATGCCGACGAGGATGCCGCGCTGGGCGAGCTGGTCGGCCCGGGAGTCCTGCGGGTTGGCGGCGCAGTTGTACGTCCACGGGTCGACGTAGAAACTCATGTTGACCACGTCGACGCCCACGTCGGCGGCGTAGGCCAGGGCGTCCATCGTGGGCTTGAGAAAGAAGTAGCCGGAGTCGGTACCGGCGCGCAGGTTGACCAGCGACACGTCGGGCGCGACGCCCGCGACGCCGATGCCGTTCAGCGGCGACCCGATCGTGCTGGCCACGTGGGTGCCGTGCCCGTCGTCGTCCACGTCGGCGGGGTCCTTGCATCCCGCCGCCTCGCAGGGGCCGTCCAGCTTCTTGCCGTTGGGGTCGGTCGGCTGGTCGGTGACGAAGTTGCGGCTCAGCTCCCGGTTGAAGTTGGGCGCGATGTCGGGGTGGTTGCCGTCGACGCCGGTGTCGATGATGCCCACCAGCACCTGGTGGCTGCCGCGCGCCTTTGCGTACGACCCGGTGGGCGTGGCGCCCATCATCTTCATGTCCCACTGGCGGCCGGACAGCGGGTCTCCCGCCGCCTCCTTGGCGTGCCCGGCCTCGCGCGGCGGCGCGTTCACGGGCACGTCGGCGACGGAGCCGATCGGCAGGTCGGGGGTGACGCCCACGATGGCGGGGTCGGTGGCCAGCCGTTCCGGCGAGGCCGCATGCACCAGGAGATATCCCAGCCGGTCGTCCTGTGACCTCACCGTGCCCCCTGCGGCGGTGACGGCGGTGGTCGCGGCGGCTTTGGCGCCGTCGGCGTAGAAGACCAGATAGTCGCCGGATTTAACGTCCGGCATCGAGACGCCGGCCGTTGCGGCACCGGCGAAACCCACCAGTGCGATCGAAAGAAGTGCCCTCGCGACACGCCCCCGCTTGTTCAACGATCCTCCTCCATCGGGCTCCGCACCCCAGCAGGCGGCCGGAAACAACGCCATCCAGCCATATGCAGTGATACTTCCCGTTTTGTACGGCTATCGCCCCCGACCCGGCGTGTCCCCGCGGACTCCCCCGTCCGTCAAGTGACCACGCGCGGATTCGCCGCACCCGTCCCCGGCAGGCGAAACGCGATCATGCACGAGGGACACCATCAAACCAGACCCGCGGGCCCGGCTCCGCGGACACGCCGCCAAGCCGGACCCGGAAACTCACAACTCAGACCCACACCCTTTCAGACCAGAGGACGTGCGGTCGGCGGGATCGCGACGGGCAACGCGGTCACGCCGCTCAGATAGCGGTCGACCGCGGCGGCGGCCGAGCGCCCCTCCGCGATGGCCCACACGATCAGCGACTGCCCCCGGCCCATGTCGCCGGCGGCGAACACGCCGTCCACCGCCGTCTCGTACGACCTGCCCCTGGCGACGTTGCCGCGGGCGTCGAAGAACGAGGCGGGGTCGCCGGCGAGCTCGGCCAGGTCGCCCAGCAGCCCGCCCTTCTCCGGCCCGACGAAGCCCATGGCGAGCGTGACCAGCCCGGCGGGGATCTCCCGCTCGGTGCCGGGGATCGGAGTGAAGCCCGTCGCCGGCCCCTCGACGTCGACCACGCGCAGCGCGGTGATGTTGCCCTCGGCGTCGCCCACGAACTCCTGCGTGGAGACGGCGTAAACGCGGTCGCCTGCGCCGGCCTCCAGTTCCTCGTGGGCGCTTTCCATCTTGAACAACATCGGGTAGGTCGGCCACGGCTGGGTGCCCGGCCGGCTCTCCGGCGGCCTCGGCATGATCTCCAGCTGGGTGACCGACGCGGCGCCCTGGCGGATCGCCGTGCCGATGCAGTCGGCGCCGGTGTCGCCGCCGCCGATCACGACGACGTGCTTGCCCTCCGCCGAGTGCGGAGACTCCGCGATGTCGCCCTGCTGCACCCGGTTGGCATGCGGGAGATACTCCATCGCCTGGAGCACCCCGCCCAGGTCGCGGCCCGGCATCGGCAGGTCGCGCCACGCGGTGGCGCCCCCGGCGAGCACGATCGCGTCGAACTCCGCCCTGAGCTCGGCGACGGTGACGTCCACGCCCACGTTCACCGAGGTGCGGAACCGGGTGCCCTCGGCCTCCATCTGCTCGACGCGGCGGTCGATGTGCCGCTTTTCCATCTTGAACTCGGGGATGCCGTAGCGGAGCAGCCCGCCGATGCGGTCGGCGCGCTCGAACACGGTCACGTCGTGTCCCGCCCGGGTGAGCTGCTGGGCGGCGGCCAGGCCCGCGGGGCCTGAGCCGACGACGGCGACGCGGCGGCCCGTCCTCTCCGACGGCGGCTGGGGGGTGACCCAGCCCTCGGCGAACGCCCGATCGATGATCTCCACCTCGACGCGCTTGATCGCGACGGGGTCGGAGTTGATGCCGAGCACGCACGCCGCCTCACACGGGGCGGGGCACAACCGCCCGGTGAACTCCGGGAAGTTGTTGGTGGCGTGCAGGCGTTCGATCGCTTCGCGCCAGTCGTCCCTGAACACCAGGTCGTTCCATTCGGGGATGAGGTTCCCCAGCGGGCAGCCGTTGTGGCAGAACGGGATGCCGCAGTCCATGCAGCGGGCCGCCTGCTGCGCCACCGCCGGGCGGGGGAAGTCCTCGTAGACCTCCCGCCAGTCGCGGATGCGCACGTCGACGGGACGGCGCGCCGGCAGCTCACGCCCGTGCTTCAAGAAACCCTTCGGGTCGGCCATCTCGTGTGCCCCTTATCCGTGCGCGGCGGCCATGACGGCCTCGTCGATGTCCCGGCCCTCGGCCTCGGCGGCGGCCCGCGCGCGCAGGACCCGCTTGTAGTCCGACGGCATGACCTTGCCGAACCTGCCCAGAGCGGCCTCCCAGTCGGCCAGCAGGTTCTTGGCGACGGTGGAGCCCGTCTCGGCGAAGTGCTTTTCGACGATCTCCCTCAGGAATTCGGCGTCGGCGTCCGCCAGCGGCTCGACCTCGACCATCTCGCGGTTGATCCGCTCGGGCCTGATGTCGAGCAGGTAGGCGATGCCGCCCGACATGCCGGCCGCGAAGTTGCGCCCGGTAGGGCCGAGCACGACGGCCCGGCCGCCGGTCATGTACTCGCAGCCGTGGTCGCCGACGCCCTCGACCACCGCCGTGGCACCGGAGTTGCGCACGCAGAACCGCTCGCCGACGACGCCCCTGACGAACACCTCACCGGAGGTCGCGCCGTACAGGCCGACGTTGCCGGAGATGACCTGCGTCTCGGCCGCGAACGGGGAGTCGGAGTGAGGCCGGACGACCAGGCGGCCGCCGGACAGGCCCTTGCCCAGGTAGTCGTTGGCGTCGCCGGTCAGCCGCAGCGTGATGCCGCGGGGCACGAACGCGCCGAACGAGTTGCCCGCCGACCCGGTGAACGACACGTCGATCGTGTTGTCGGGCAGGCCCGCCCCGCCGTACCGCCTGGTCACCTCGTGGCCGAGCATGGTCCCGACCGTACGGTTGACGTTGCGGATGGGCAGGTCGAGCGTCACCCTGTCGCCGAGCTCCAGCGCGCCCTCGGCGAGCTGGATGAGGGTGTTGTCCAGGGCCTTGTCGAGGCCGTGGTCCTGCTCGACGACCCTGTGCAGCGGGGTGCCCGCGGGCAGGTCCGGCTGGTGGAGGATCGGCGACAGGTCGAGCCCGGCGGCCTTCCAGTGGTCGACGGCCCGGGTGGTGTCGAGCATCTCGGCGTGGCCGACGGCCTCCTCGATGGAGCGGAAGCCGAGCTCGGCGAGGTACTCGCGCACCTCCTGGGCGATGAACTCGAAGAAGTTGACCACGAACTCGGGCTTGCCGGTGAAGCGCTTGCGCAGCTCGGGGTTCTGCGTGGCAACGCCGACCGGGCAGGTGTCGAGGTGGCAGACGCGCATCATGACGCAGCCGGAGACGACCAGCGGCGCGGTGGCGAAGCCGAACTCCTCGGCGCCGAGGAGGGCGGCGATGACGACGTCCCTGCCAGTCTTCAGCTGGCCGTCGGCCTGGACGACGATGCGGTCGCGCAGCCCGTTGAGCAGCAGCGTCTGCTGGGTCTCGGCCAGGCCGAGCTCCCAGGGCGCGCCGGCGTGCTTGAGCGAGGTGAGCGGCGAGGCGCCGGTGCCGCCGTCGTGGCCGGAGATCAGCACGACGTCGGCGTGGGCCTTGCTGACGCCCGCGGCCACGGTCCCGACCCCGACCTCCGCGACCAGCTTCACGTGGACGCGGGCACGCGGGTTGGAGTTCTTCAGGTCGTGGATGAGCTGGGCCAGGTCCTCGATCGAGTAGATGTCGTGGTGCGGCGGCGGCGAGATGAGGCCGACGCCGGGCGTGGAGTGCCGGGTCTTGGCGATCCACGGGTAGACCTTGTGGCCGGGCAGCTGGCCGCCTTCACCGGGCTTGGCGCCCTGGGCCATCTTGATCTGCAGGTCGTCGGCGTTGACGAGGTACTCGCTGGTCACGCCGAAGCGGCCGGAGGCCACCTGCTTGATCGCCGACCGCCGTTCCGGGTCGTGCAGCCGCTCGGGGTCCTCGCCGCCTTCACCGGTGTTCGACTTGGCGCCGAGCCGGTTCATGGCGATGGCGAGGGTCTCGTGCGCCTCCATCGAGATGGAGCCGTACGACATCGCCCCGGTGGAGAACCGCTTGACGATCGACTCGACCGGCTCGACCTCCTCGATCGGGACGGGCGTGCCCGGGCGCAGCTTGAACAGGCCCCGCAGGGTCATGAGCTGCTCGGCCTGCCCGTCGACGAGCGAGGTGTACTCCTTGAAGATGCCGTACTGCCGGGTCCGGGTGGAGTGCTGCAGCTTGAAGACCGTCGTCGGGTTGAACAGGTGCGGCTCGCCCTCGCGCCGCCACTGGTACTCGCCGCCGACCTCCAGCCTGCGGTGGGCGTTCTCGGCGCGCGGGTAGGCGTGGGCGTGCCGCCCCAGGGCCTCGCGGGCGAGCACGTCGAAGCCGACGCCGCCGAGCCGCGAGGTCGTCCCGGTGAAGCACTGGTCGATGACCTCGGCGCCCAGCCCGAGCGCCTCGAAGATCTGCGCGCCGGTGTAGGAGGCGACCGTGGACACGCCCATCTTGGACATGACCTTCAGCACGCCCTTGCCGTACGCCTTGATGAGGTTGCGCACGGCCTTGCGCGGCTCGAGGTCGAGATAGCCGGTGGCTGCCTCTCCGGCGATCTCATGCCGACTTCTGAGACCGCTGCACAGGTCCTCGGCGGTCTCCAGCGCGAGGTAGGGGTTGATGGCGCTGGCGCCATAACCGATGAGCAGGGCCATGTGGTGGCACTCGCGGGCCTCGCCGGTCTCGAGCACGAGCCCGACCCGGGTGCGGGTCTTCTCCCGGATGAGGTGGTGGTGCACCGCGCCGGTGAGCAGCAGCGACGGGATCGGCGCCTTGTCACGGGAGGAGCCCCGGTCGGACAGCACGATGATCCTCGCGCCGTCCCTGATCGCCTGGGACACCTCCTGGCGGATCTCCTCCAGCCTGCGGGTGAGGGCCTCTCCGCCGCCGGCGACGTCGAACAAGCCGGACACGACGTGCGGCTGGAAGCCGGGCAGCGCGCCCTCGTCGTTGATGTGGACGATCTTGGCCAGCTCGTCGTTGTCGATCACCGGGTACGGCAGGACCAGCCGCCGGCACGAGGCCGGGCCGGGGTCGAGCAGGTTGCCCTCCGGGCCGATGGTCGACTGCAGCGAGGTGACGAGCTCCTCGCGGATGGCGTCGAGCGGCGGGTTGGTGACCTGGGCGAACAGCTGGCTGAAGTAGTCGAACAGCAGCCGCGGCCGGTCGCTGAGCACGGCCACGGGGGTGTCGGTGCCCATCGAGCCGATCGGCTCGGCGGCCGTCCTGGCCATGGGGGCCAGAATGATCCGCAGCTCCTCCTCGGTGTACCCGAAGGTCTGCTGCCGCCGCACCAGCGCCTCGTGCGTGGGGTGCTCGTGCTCGCGCTCGGGCAGCTCCTCGAAGCGCACCAGCCCCGCGTGCAGCCAGTCCCCGTACGGCTCGGCCGCGGCGAGCTCGGCCTTGATCTCGTCATCTTCGATGATCTTGCCGCGGGCGGTGTCGATGAGGAACATGCGGCCAGGCTGGAGGCGGCCCTTGCGGACGACCTTCTCCGGGGCGATGTCGGCGAGCACGCCGGCCTCGGAGGCGAGCACGACCAGCCCGTCGTCGGTGACCCAGAACCGCCCGGGGCGCAGGCCGTTGCGGTCGAGCACGGCCCCGACCAGGGTGCCGTCGGAGAACGTGATCGACGCGGGGCCGTCCCACGCCTCCATCAGGGTCGAGTGGAACTCGTAGAAGGCCCGCCGCGCCGGGTCCATCTCGGTGTGGTTCTCCCACGCCTCGGGGATCATCATCAGCACGGCGTGCGGCAGTGACCGGCCGCCCAGGTGGAGCAGCTCCAGCGTCTCGTCGAAGGACGCGGTGTCGGAGCCGTCCGGGTCGCAGATCGGGAACAGGCGCTCCAGATCGCCGGGGATCAGGCCGGTGGCCAGCATGGCCTCGCGGGCGCGCATCCAGTTCCTGTTGCCCTTGACCGTGTTGATCTCGCCGTTGTGGGCGATGTAGCGGTACGGGTGGGCCAGCGGCCAGGAGGGGAACGTGTTGGTGGAGAAACGCGAGTGCACCAGCGCGATCGCGGTGGCGTAGCGCTCATCGGACAGGTCGGCGAAGAACGGCTCGACCTGCAGCGAGGTCAGCATGCCCTTGTAGACGATGGTCCGGCTCGACAGCGAGGCGAAGTAGACGTCGGCCTCGTGCTCGGCGCGCTTGCGGAAGGCGAAGACCAGCCGGTCGAGGTCGATGCCTGTCTCCCCGCCGGGTGAGGAGACGAACAGCTGCCGGAAGGCCGGCATCACCGCACGCGCGCTCGCGCCGGGAAGACCCTTGTCGACGGGCACGTCGCGCCAGCCGAGCACGGTCATGCCCTCTTCTGCGGCGATCTCCTCGATGAGGCCGATCGCGATGTTCCTGGCCTCCTCGTCGAACGGGAGGAAGGCCATGCCCGCGGCGTAGGCGCCCTCCTGCGGAAGCGGGAAACCGACGACCGCCTTGAAGAACGCGTCGGGAATCTGAGTGAGGATGCCCGCTCCGTCACCGGTGTCGGGCTCGCTCCCGCTCGCCCCGCGGTGGTCGAGGTTGCGCAGCGCCGTGAGCGCCTTGGCGACGATGTCGTAGCTCCTGCGGCCGGCGACGTCGGCCACCATGGCGACGCCGCAGGCGTCGTGCTCGTTCGCGGGGTCATAAAGGCCCTGGGGCTCCGGAAAGCCTCTGGGCGAGCCAAGGCGGGCAGCAGGCATCTAGTCACTCCCGTCGTCATCATCTGCTCGAAACAGAGGGACGACGTTGGCCCTGCTGCAATTATGGTACGTAGAGATTACCGCACCCTGCCGGAATAGTGCCCCTCGGTCCGCTTCGCGAATCTTCACTGGTTAACACGATGGATACAGTTGCCGCATGGCGGCTCATGAGGCGATCGATCGGCTGTTGGCGGAGGCGGGCGTGGACAGCCGGCGCCTCCGGAGGGTGCTGGCACTTCTCGGTGACGGCGACTGGTGGACCCTCGCCGATCTCGTCCGCGCGACCGCGACGTCGCGGCGATCCGTCGAGGCGCTGCTGCGTGAGCTCGTCCTTGAGCGCGCCGGCGAGCGTTTCCGGATCCCGGTCGATCTGGCCGAACGCTATAACAACGCCTTAGGCTCCGATATTTCGGATCTAGCCGATCCGGTCGGCGCGCTCGTCGCCGGGCACGCCGAGACCCTCGCCCGGCTGGAGGAGCTGATCGCCAAGGCGCCCCGCGGACGCCACACGCTCGATCACGTCGCCGCGACGGCCGACACGGTCCTGCGCCGGGCCCTGCTGCTGGGCGCCCGCTTCTGGCTGCCCGGGGCCCGCCTGCTCTGCGTCGGCGACCACGACCTGACCTCCCTGGCCGTACGGATGCTCCACCCCGAGGTCGAGGTGACGGTCGTCGACCTCGACGAGCGGATCCTCGCCTACATCGACGAGCAGGACCTCGGCGTGCGCACCCGCTGGGCCGACCTGCGCCTGGGCCTGCCCGCGTCGGCGCGCGGCCAGGCCGACCTGGCGATCACCGACCCGCCGTACACGCCCGCGGGCGTCGGCCTCTTCCTGGCGAGGGCGGCGGAGGGCCTGCGCGACCGGGAGCGGGGCCGGATCCTACTGGCCTACGGCGCCTCCGAACGCACCCCCGCCCTCGCCCTCAAGGTGCAGGGCGCCGTCTTCGACCTCAATCTCCTCATCGAGGCGATGTTCCCCGACTTCAACCGGTACGACGGGGCCGAGGCGATCGGCAGCGCGGCCGACCTCTACGTGCTGCGGCCGACCACCAAGACGTGGCCCGCCGTCGCCTCCCGAGTCGACAGGCTCGCCACCGCGATCTACACACAGGGCCCCCAGGCGGTCGAGGCCGACGCGGGCCTGCCCGGGCCCCAGGCCGCCGAGGCCGCCACGGCGGGCCTGTCCCCCGCCCTGCTCGCCGGGGACTGGCCGCACGACCTGCTGCCCAAGGTGCCGCGGACCAGGCTGACCACGCTGCTGGCCAAGCCGTACGCGGCCGCTCCCGAGCGGGTGGCCGTCGCCGTGCCGGCAGGGCTGGAGGCCGCCCTCCCCCGGCTGCTGCTCGCCACCCGCGCCCGGCACGTGCGGGTGCTGCTCGCCGCCGAACCCGGCGACCTGCCCGCGCTGATCTCACCGCTTGCGGACGTCTACGAGATCTCCCGCGGGACCGGTGCGGCCGGCGTGGTCCTCGACGCCGTACGGCTTCCGCCTCCGGACGCCCCGGCGGCGCGGATCGTGCGGCGCATCCTCGACAGCGCCCACGGCAAGGTCGCCAACGCCTGGCGCGAGGGGCTCACCGAGACGGCCGGGCTGACCAAGAGGGAGGCCAGGACGGCCGTGGAGCGCGCCGCGCCGTGGGCGGGCGACCTCACCGCCCTGGAGCTACCCCTCCACCGCCTCGCCGCGTTGCCCTCGGCCGTCGCCCGCAGCCTGGACGCGGCCGCCGTACAGGACCGGTAGCCCGGCGCAGGACCGGGAGGGGGCCGCACGGCCGCCGTCCCTCCTGCCACGGGGCCCGATCAGCCCGTCGGGGCCTGCTCCGCACCGCCTCCTGACGCCCCGCCGGGCGCCTGTTCCAGCGGGGGTTGCCCGCCGGAACCGGGGTCTGCCGGAGGCGCCTCGCGCTGCGGGGCCGTGTCGTCGCCCTGATCATCGCCCGCAGGGGCGTTGGGCACTCCCGCGACCGCGACGACGCGGCGATACAACGCCTTCTCCGTGTCCCGTACGGCAAGGCCGAGCATGACGAAGTCGTCCTTGGGGCCGGGCTCGGCTCCGTCGGCGCGGCCGATCCACGACAGGCCCACGAAGTGGCCCATCGCCTGGCCGCTGGCCTCGGTGTATCCCTGGAATCCCGCCTTGGCGGGATCGAGCGGGCGCACCCACGCGTTCTGGCTCACGCCCTTCAGGTCGTCGACGAGGTTGTCGGCCGCCTTGACGTCGGAGAGGTTGAACAACGTGTACTGGGCGACGTAGGTGCCGTCGGCGGTCGTGTAGAGCCCCCGCACCGCCTCCTGGCAGTCCGCGGCGGCGAGCCGGCGGGCGAGGTCGCTCCCCCAGACGACGTCGGCGCACGACTTGTCGAGGCGGGTCCCGACCCGCTTGAGGGCGATCTTGCCTTCGCTGAGCGTCTTGGTGCCGAAGACCTCCTTGGCGGTCAGCGGCGCCTTGTCGGCCGAACGGTCGGCGATCGGGCCGAACTGCTTCGGCGACGACCAAGCCTCGTACGCCGCCGGCCTCGCCTGCCCGAAGGGGTCGGAGGAGGGCTCCTCCGGCACGGTCGAGCCCCCCGCTATCGAGTTGGCCAGCAGGACGAGCCCGACCGCCGTGGCGAGGCCTGCGGTGACCGAACCTGTCCACACCAGCACCCGCCGCTGGCTGTCCGACATCCTCGGCTCGGACAAGGGAGCCCACTCGTCGCGCTTCCCCCGGCCGCGGCGCGACCTGCCGCCTTCGCCGGATTCCCTGGCCTTCCGGGGTTCCGGGGCTCGCGGTGGCGCCTCCGCCTGCGGCGGTTCCTGCCAGGATTGGCCGGTCGGGTATCCCGGCGGCTGCCCGGTCGCGTCCTGCTGCCGCGCCGCCCTCCGGGAGCCGCGTCCCTCGCGGGGCCGGAACTCGCCTCCCGGCGCCCCGTCCACGGGGGGATGACTGTCGTCACGCGACTCCCAGTGGTCGCGGGGTTCCCAGCCGACCTGGAACCCCCTCCCGTCGGCGAGGTCCCGCTCGTCCGCAGCGGCGTACCCGCGCGCGTCCTCGGGGAGATCCGCGCGCATCCGAGGCTCCGCGCGGCGCTCGCCGCGAGGGTCGGAGGCGTCCCGTGGGCCGGGCGGGCGGCGCCTGCGCGTCGTCATAGTGCGCCCGATCCGATGAGCGTGCCGAGCCCCCAGGTCAGGCAGGCCGCCACGCCGCCGACGACAAGCTGGCGCAGCCCGCTGAACCACCAGGTCCGAGCCGTGACCCGTGACACCACCGCGCCGGCGGCGAACAACGCGGCCATCGACGCGGCGGCCGGGATCCACAGGGACTGCAGCCCGATCAGGTACGGAAAAAGCGGAATGAGGGCGCCCACTCCGAACGACAGGAACGACGAGACCGCCGCGAGCACCGGGGAGGGAAGATCCTGCGGGTCCACGCCCAGCTCGGCCCGCGTGTGCACGGCGAGCGCCTGCTCCGGGTTGCGGGAGATCTGCCGGGCGACCTCACGCGCGGTGTCGGCCTCGACGCCGCGCTGCACGTAAAGCTGTGTGAGCTCGTCCTCTTCCGACTGGGGGTTGCGTTCGAGCTCGCGCCGCTCGATGTCGATCTCAGCCTCGGCGAGCTCCCGCTGGCTGGCGACCGAGACGTACTCGCCGCCCGCCATGGAGAACGCCCCGGCGGCCAGCCCGGCCACACCCGCCAGCGATATGATCTTGGTGTTCGCCGTTCCTCCCGCGACACCCGCGATCAAGGCGAAATTCGACACCAGGCCGTCCATCGCACCGAACACCGTGGGCCGCAGCCACCCCCCGGTGACGTCCCGGTGCTGGTGATGGATCTCGGCCCGCGCCCCCGAGCCGCCTTCGGTCATCGTTGGCCGGCCTCCTGATCAGGCACGGCCTCCGTCCGGCCCCCATCGCCTTGGTCGCCGTCCGCGCCGTTCGCGACGGGAGCGGCGGCCGCAGGCGTGAGATCCGCCTCGTCGGCCTGGTCACGCTGATGCGCCGGGTCCGCCTCGTCCGTCTCCGGCGAGTCGTCCTGAGCCGCGCCCGCTAAGGCGGAGATCGATGCGTTCCCGCCCTGGGACTTGCCATCGCCTGAGCCGTCGTCCGCGACCGATCCCGTGCCGTCCGTACCGGCGCCCTCGGACCCGTCGAGGGCCTCACCGGTCTCACCGCCGGCCGGCTCGGGCAGCGCCCCCAGGGACTCCTCGCCGGTCTTCTTCCTGGCCAGGAAGAAATACGCCAGCGCGCAAACGAAGATGACGATCGCGGTCCACTGGTTGAGCCGCATACCGAGGATGTGGTGGGCCGGGTCGACGCGCAGCCCCTCGATCCAGAACCGGCCGAGGGTGTATCCCGCGACGTACAGCGCGAACAGCCGCCCGTACCGTAGGGCGAACCTCCGCCCGATCAGCACCAGCACGCCCGCCAGCGCGAGATCCCACAAGGACTCGTAAAGGAAGGTGGGGTGGTAGGTCGAGATCCCCTCCACCGTGCCCGGGCGGCCCGGCTCGATCTCCAGGCCCCACGGCAGCGTGGTGGGGCCGCCGAACAACTCCTGGTTGAAGTAGTTGCCCCAGCGGCCGATGGCCTGCGCCACCGCGACGGCGGGCGCCAGCGTGTCGGCCACGGCGGTGAAGGAGATCCCGTTGCGGCGGCACGCGATCCACACGCCGACACCGCCGAGGGCGATCGCGCCCCAGATGCCGAGCCCGCCCTTCCAGATGAAAAGCACGTCGATCGGCCGGTCGGGAAAGTACAGCTGCCAGTCGGTGATGACGTGGTAGAGACGGCCGCCGACCAGGCCGAACGGCACGGCCCACACGGCGAGGTCGGTGATGGTCCCGGCCGCGCCGCCGCGGGCGCGCCAGCGGCGCTCGCCGATCCACACGGCGACGATGACGCCGAGCACGATGCACAACGCGTAGGCCCGGATCGGGATCGGACCGAGATCCCAGACCCCTTGTGACGGGCTCGGAATTGAGGCGAGGGGTGGCATGTCACGTGACGTTACCGTAAGTCCGCCCGCGCTCGGTGCACAGTGTGGAGGACAGATGACGAAGCTCATCCGGCGGCATTGAGAACGGCCTCCCGCAGGGCGCTCGGCACGAAAGCGACGGTTCCCAGGCTCTGGCCGTTCAACATGACCGTCGGCGTCCCTGCCAGCTTGCGCGAGGCCATGACCTGGTTGGAGTACTGCTGATGGGTGGCGACGTTCCGCAGGCCGCGCACGCAGCCCTCGAAATCGGGAGATGTGACGCCGACCTCATGGCCCCACCGCACCAGCTCGTCGGCGGTGAAACCCACCGAGGTCTCGATCGGCTGCCGCTCGTACAGCTTGTCGTGATACGGCAGCCACTGCGCGCCGTCGGTCACGCAGCGGGCGGCGGAGCCCGCGCGCAGCGAATTCGACATCGTCGGGTCCGTCTTGAAGATCGTGAGCAGGTGGAAAACGACCTTGGCCTTCCCCTCGGCCGCGAGGTTCTTCAGCGTCGACCCGCTGGTCAGCTCCAGCTGCTTGCAGGCCGGGCACTGGTAGTCCTCGTACACGTCGACGACCGGAGCCGTGACGCCCGGCCGCGCCATGACGACGGAGCCGTCCGGCTGGATCGTGATCGGCGCCAGCGCCCCCGTGACCGTCTCCGACGCGCTCTGCCCCACCGACCACCAGGCGATGCCGCCTCCGACCACGGCGATCACCCCGATGGTGATCAGCATGGTCATGCGCCTGCGCTGTCGCTGCCTGCGAAGCGCCTCACGCTGCGCGCCGGCGCGCGCCCTGGCGGAAACAACCCTTGCCCTCTTGCTCATGCAAGCCCCCCGTGGCTGCTCTGCCGGCGCCCCCGCGCCGGTTTCAGCGAGGCCGCGGGGAGCCCCGCGGCCTCGTCAGTCTGTCTCGCCGTCCTCGTCTCCGACGAATGAGGCGTCGGCGTCCCGCGACCCGGTCAGTCCGAGCGCCGAGTCCATCGCCAACCTGCCGGGGGGCTTGTAGATGATCCACGCGGCGCACAGGAGATAACCGGCGTCGCGCAGCAACTCCCAGATGTATCCGGGGTCCTGATCCGCTCCGACCGTGCCGCCGCCGCCGAAACAACCGCAGTCGATCCGCAGGCCGCGCGCCCACGCGGAGGAGATCCCGATGATGAACGCCACCATCAGCAGCCCGCCCACGACGGCGGAGGGCCGTGCGAGCAGACCGAGGACCAGCAGCACCCCGACGATCATCTCCACGATCGGCAGGCCGTGACCCACGAACGTGGCCGCGGTGTCCGGAAGCAACTGATAGGCCTTGACCGCCTGCACCGACACGGCCGGCGCGCCGATCTTGATGGCGCCGGCGACGAACAGGGAGACACCGAGCACGAGCCGCGCGACGGTCGTCACCCATGACAGCGCCGTTCCCACGGACTCTAACCTGTCCGACACCGGCCTTCCGGATGCCAACTGAACCATCGTCTCCTCGCTCCCCGCTCGGGAACCCACGGTGAACAATATCGACACCAAGCACAGCATGTGGCGGATAAGAGCGCGGTAAGCAGGGGTTTTACCCGCCGCACGGGGAGATTGGCCGGTTATGACCGGGGTACGGACCTCAGCGCCGAACGCCTCGCGCGAGTTCGTAGGTGAGTTCGCGCACCGACGCGAGCCCGGACTTCTCGTCGGGCGCGTCGAGCAGCCGGCGGATGAAGGCGGAGCCCACGATGACGCCGTCGGCGTAGGCGGCCACCTCGGCGGCCTGGCTGCCGTTGCCGACTCCGAGGCCGACGCAGACGGGCAGGGAGGTGTGCGCGCGGGTCTTCTTGACCAAGCCCTCCGCCGCCGAGCCCACCGTTTCCCTCGCCCCCGTGACGCCCATCAGCGAGGCGGCGTAGACGAACCCGGTGCAGCAGGAGACGACCCGCTCGATCCGCTCGTCGGGCGAGCTGGGCGCGACCAGGAAGACGGTGTCGATGCCCGCCTCCCTGCTCGCGGTCAGCCACGGGTCCGACTCCTCCGGCGTGAGGTCGGGCGTGATGGTCCCGGCGCCGCCCGCCGAAGCCAGGTCGCGCGCGAAACGCTCCGCCCCATAGCGGTCCACCGGGTTCCAGTACGTCATGACGAGTGTGGCGGCGCCCGTGCGGGCGACTCCCTCGACGGTGCGCATCACGTCGGCGATGCGGGTGCCGTTGGTCAGCGACCGGTGGACCGCGTCCTGGATGGTGGGCCCGTCCATGAGCGGATCGGAGTACGGCAGGCCGATCTCGATCACATCGCAGCCGGCTTCGACCATGGCGGTGGCGGCGGCCACGGCACCGTCCTTGGTGGGGAACCCGGCCGGCAGATAGCCGACCAGTGCCGCCCTGTTCTCGGATCGCGCCTTCTCGAAGACCGTCTGGAGAGTCGTCATCGGTTGCCTTTAACGGGATGTCAGAGGTTGAAGTACTTCATCGCGGTGCCCATGTCCTTGTCACCGCGGCCGGACAGGTTCACCAGGATGGTGGCCTCCGGGCCGAGCTCCCTGCCGAGCTTGAGCGCGCCCGCCAGGGCGTGCGACGACTCCAGGGCCGGGATGATGCCCTCGGTGCGAGCGAGCAGGGCGAAGGCCTCCATCGCCTCTGCGTCGGTGATCCCGTGGTAGACCGCCCGGCCGGAGTCCTTGAGCCACGCGTGCTCGGGGCCGACTCCGGGATAGTCGAGGCCGGCCGAGATCGAGTGCGACTCGATGGTCTGGCCCTCCTCGTCCTGCAGCACGTATGTGCGCGATCCGTGGAGGACTCCGACGCTCCCCTTGGTCAGGGTCAGCGCGTGCTCGCCGCTCTCGGCGCCGCGCCCCCCGGCCTCGTACCCGTGGAGCTGGACGTTCTCGTCTCCGATGAAGGCGTGGAAGATGCCGATCGCGTTGGACCCGCCGCCCACGGCCGCCGCGACCGCGTCGGGCAGCCGGCCGGTGAGCTCCAGGACCTGGCGGCGCGCCTCCACGCCGATGATGCTGGCGAAGTCGCGCACGATCTCCGGGAAGGGGTGCGGGCCCGCGACCGTCCCGAACAGGTAGTGGGTGTGGTCGACGTTGGTGACCCAGTCGCGGAAGGCCTCGTTGATGGCGTCCTTGAGGGTCTGGCTGCCGTTGGTGACCGGCACGACGGTCGCCCCGAGAAGCTTCATCCTGGCCACGTTGAGCGCCTGGCGCTCGCAGTCGACGGCGCCCATGTAGATGACGCATTCCAGGCCCATGAGCGCCGCGGCGGTCGCGGTGGCCACGCCGTGCTGGCCCGCGCCCGTCTCGGCGATCACCCGGGTCTTGCCGAGCCGCTTGGTGAGCAGGGCCTGGCCGAGCACGTTGTTGATCTTGTGAGCGCCCGTGTGCGTGAGGTCCTCGCGCTTGAGCAGGATGCGCGCGCCCCCTGCCTGCTCCGCGAACCGCGCCACCTCGGTGATCGTCGTCGGCCGCCCGGCGTAGGTGCGCAGCAGGTGGTCGAACTCGCGGATGAAGCCGAGGTCCGTCCTGGCCTTGTCGTACTCCGCCGCGACCTCATCGAGTGCCGGGATCAGCGCCTCGGGCACGTAGCGGCCACCGAAGACGCCGAACTTGCCGTGCACGTCGGGTTCGCCGCCGCGCGTGCCCGCCAGGTCGGCCGGGGTGATCAGGGTGCCTTCCGCCTCGGAGGCGGGCTGCCCGCCTTGAGCGCTCTGTGTCACGACTACCTCTCGGATCCGGTGTCGAGTCGGGATGCCGGGTGGGCGCCCGCGGTCACCAGGTCGTTGACCGCCGCCCTGGGGTCCCTTCCGGTGACGAGGCTCTCCCCGACCAGCACGGCGTCGGCCCCCGCGCGGGCGTAGGCGAGCAGGTCGTGCGGACCGCGCACGCCGGACTCCGCGATCTTGATGATGCCGTCGGGCACCTTGGGCGAAAGCCTGGCGAACACTTCGCGGTCGACCTCGAGGGTCTTCAGGTTCCGGGCGTTCACCCCGATGATCTTAGCCCCGGCGTCGACGGCCCTGACGAGCTCTTCCTCGGTGTGCACCTCGACCAGCGGGGTCAGGCCGATCGACTCGGCCCGCTCGATCAGCGAGACCAGCGCGCTCTGGCCGAGCGCGGCCACGATCAGCAGCGCGAGGTCCGCGCCGTAGGCCCGGGCCTCCCAGAGCTGGTAGGAGGTGACGATGAAGTCCTTGCGCAGGATCGGGATGTCGACGGCGGCGCGCACGGCGGCCAGGTCGTCCAGCGTCCCGCCGAACCTGCGCCGCTCGGTGAGCACGCTTATGACGTGTGCCCCGCCCGCCTCGTAGTCGGCGGCCAGCGCCGCCGGATCGGCGATCGCGGCCAGCGCGCCCTTCGAGGGGCTCGATCGCTTCACCTCGGCGATCACCGAGACCTTGTCGCCCCCGAGCGCTGCGTACGCGTCCCGCGGTCCCGGCGCCCGCATGGCCCGCTGCTTGAGCTCCTCGATGGAAACGGTCTTCTGCCGCTCCTCGAGATCCTCCCGCACGCCGAGGATGATCTCCTCGAGAACACTCACGCGTCCTCCCCGCCCTCGGCTCGGAGCCCGCGCGAATTACCAGTCCGCTCGATCACGCGTCAGGGTCCCTCCGGTCGGCTGCTCTTGTCTGTCTTGCCCTGCGATGCTATCGGCCCAACTTGCGCCGCCTCGCCACTGGGTCTCGTCAGGGGGCGAGGAAATGTCCGAAAGGCAGGTTTCGCGCCACCCCGAACACGACGGCGATGACAAGAAGTCCGTAAAGGACGCCGGGGCGCACCTTACCCATGGGCGTGGGCCGTCCCTGCCAGGCGCGTAAGACCCACCGGCCCCACCAGAACACCGCGAAGGGGATCGCGACCAGGACGAGCGGGTTCATGCCGGCCGCGCCGTACAGGTCTCCGTGGGCGAGGTCGTGCACGGCGCGCAGGCCGCCGCATCCCGGGCAGTACAGCCCCGTCAGCAGATAGAGCGGGCAGACCGGGTAGTGGCCCGGCTGATTGGGGTCGACCAGGGCGACCAGGACGGCTCCCGCGGCGAGCGGCGCGGCCACGCCGAGCGGCGCGAGCATCGACCGCGCACGACCCCGCGCGCGTAGCCCCGTCATTTCCACGCCGCCGCTCCCACGCCGATCACTGTAACCCGGCTCCGGCGTGGGCCGGCGGACCGGCGATCTTGACGGTGACCGCGCGCCGCCGAACGTCACACGCCGGCCGGCGGGGGGCCGAAGGACGAGAGGGCCTGGAGCACGAACACGGTGATGATCCAGATGAACAGGGCGAAGTAGGAGAGGGTCAGCCCGGTGAGGGCCATCCCCCGGCCGCCGGCGTCGGTCCGCCTGATGTGACGCAGGGCCAGGTGCCCGGTGATCGCGCCGAACAAGGCGGGAAGGCCGCACATGATCAGCCCGGCGACGCCCAGGACCAGCGTCGCGACGGCCAGTCCGCTCCTGGGCGGCCGGCCGTACGGGTCGGGCGCGGAGGGCGGGAAGCCCTCGCCGGCGTGTCCCTCGCCGGGCGGCGTGCCGTGGCCCCCCAGGCCGCCCGTGGCGCCCGGCTCTGTTCCGTAGGTCATCGACGCTCCCGCGAGATGGGTGCGGACGTCTCCCTCTCCCGGACGCCGCCGGGCGCGGATGGTCCGCTCGATGGTCGGTCAGTGATCGTAGTCGCCGCCCCTGCCGAACGGCTGTTCCCGCCGCCGCCCACCGGCGGCACACGGTTCAGTCGCGGGTGCCGCCGCCGGACGGCTCGTCCACCGTCGGATCCCGTCCCTCGTCGAGGGCCTCCCACAGGGCGCGCTCGCCGGTCGCACGGCGGGGACGGCCCTGCGATCCCGTACGGCTCCCGCCGTCGGGCCGGTCGTAGCGGCTGGACATGCCGGGCCATCTCCCGCCCCGGACGGCGGCCACCAGGCCCGCGGCCACCAGGACGACCCCACCGGCCATCGCCAGGGCGGGCCACGCCCAGGCAGGCGAGTGGGCGGGGGCTCCGTGGCTGGCCATCATGACCGTCGTGGCGTGCTCACGCGCCACCGCCACGATCGTCGCCGTCTCCATGGCGGTCCAGCTGCCCGCCACCACCGCCACGCCGCAGAGGCTGATCACCAGTGCGATCGCGCGCCTGGCAAGGCCCCGCGCCGCCAGCACGGCGACCGTGGCCGCCAACGCCGCCAGCGCGGCGGGAGTCAGGTAAGCCACGAGCTCGCCGCCCGTGACGGGCACGTCGCCGGAGCCCGGCACGCCCCCCGCGGGAACGGCGAAGACCACGGTCGCCCACGTGCGGCCGGAGGCCAGCAGCGCCAGTCCGGCTCCCGCGGCGGAGGCGACCAGCCAGATCATCAGTGAGCGCCGTGCCGTACGGCCGGGCGCGGGCGCGCGCGTCCCGTCGGTGGTGGTCATGCGGTTTCGCTTACCTCTTCGCCCGCCGGATCGGCTTTCAGGAGCACATCCGCATCGAAGCAGGTGCGGTCACCGGTGTGGCAGGCGGCCCCCACCTGGTGCACCCGGAGCAGGATCGTGTCGGCGTCGCAGTCGAGGGCGACCTGCTTGACCCACTGCACGTGGCCGGAGGTGTCGCCCTTCACCCAGTACTCCCCGCGGCTGCGGGACCAGTAGGTGGCCCGGCCCGTGGTCAGCGTCCGGTGCAGCGCCTCGTCGTCCATCCAGGCGAGCATCAGCACCTCGCCGGTGTCGTGCTGCTGCACGACGGCGGGCACGAGCCCGTCGGGGCCGCGCTTCAGCCGTTCGGCGATCTTCGGGTCGAGTCCCATGCGGCCAATTCTGCCGTACGCGGCAGGCCGCGCCTCAGCCGAAGGGGGTCGGCAGGGACGCGCCCGACGCCGCCTGCCAGGACATCACCAGGCGCGGCACGCCGTCCTCGAAGTAGTCGCCGGCCTGCTCGTTCGTCACGAACCCCAGGCTCTCGGAAAGCGCGCGGCCGGCGGTGTTGCCCGGTTCCATGGTCATCATGACCGTCTCGTAGCCGTGGCCGACGGCCCTGCGCAGGACCTCCGAGGACAGCAGGCGGCCGGTCCCGCTCCGGCGCATGTCGCTCCGGACCGCCAAAGCCACGAACCACGCCTCGCGCACGCCGTCCGACACGGAGGGCAGGACGATCGCGTGGCCGATCAGCTCGTCGTCCTTCACTGCGACGATCAAGAGGGTGGGCGCGATGTCGAACATCTGCCGCAGAGCCGTGGGAGGGAAGGCGTGCTCGCCATAGGCGTCACGTTCCAGCCGGGCGAGGTCGGCCAACTCCGCCACGGTCGCCTGTCTGATCTCGGGCATTTCGGCCACGCAATCTTCTCACTTAAGCCATGCGAAATATCCGGGGCAGCACCTGCGATTACGGTTCACGACCCGATATAGACGTTACGTGTGCAGGGATCACCGCGTCTACACGGCCGAGAACGCCGCGTGAAGAAATACCCGCCAAGGCTCTTCGACCTCGGCGAACGTTCAAGTCCCGTCGGAATCGGCGGGCCCTTCGCCGCGACGCCGCGCGTCAAGAAAGGACATGAAATGTAACCGACGCCCGGCGATACACGCCTTAAGACTTTCTGATGGCATTATCGCCGATTTACTTATTTTTCGGTGACGAGTGAGAGCGGCAGGTCGCGCACGGGCCGTACAGCGAAACTCCCGGCGTCCCGGCAGAGGTCTCCCGCGACCCAGCGTGCGGTGTTGGAGGCCACCACCCGGCCGCCGGAGTTGACCAGGAAGGCCGGCGCGGGGATCTCCCGCAGCGCCGGGAGCACCGCGCCCTCGAAACGGCGGACGAGCACGTCGGCGGCGGCCACACCCGCGAAGACCCCGCCGGTGACGACCGGCACCGACATCGTGAGGCTGTATTCGTCGGTGCACAGATAGTCGACGTACGGCCCGCAGATCGTGCGCTCCGCCCCGGACAGCGGGCCGGAGTACCACTCCCAGTGCGTGTAGTCGTAGAAGGCGCTGCTCGACGGGTCGAGGTCGCGCAGCAACTGCACGGGATCGCCGCCGGGGTTCTCCTGCCACCACTCGAGGTACCAGGGCGCGTCGGCCAGCAGACCCGGGGCCGCGATGAACCCGATGCCCGCGATGAGCGCCGCGACGCCGCCGCCGGTCAGCCGGCCCCAGAGCAGCGGCCGCAGGACCGCCAGGTCAGCCGTCACGGTCCGGCGGCCCCGCGGCGCGACGCACCGCGCCGTCGCGTCCCGCACCTCGCGAAGGGAGGCGAACACGCCGCCGACCATGTCGCCGACGAGGGTGAGCACTCCCGCCGTGTGCGGAAGGTCCTCGTACCCCGCTTGTGCGGTCATCGCCTACTCCTGGAGGCCCAGCCTCAGCTCGATGAGGTGTTCTATCGCGTCGAGCACGTGCCGTTCGGCGAGGGCCCTGGCCTGGTCGCCGTCGCCGTCCTCGATCGCGCGGGCGATGGCATGGTGCTGTGCGGCCGTCTCATCGTGCCCGCAGCGCGCCTCGTGAGAAAGCCAAAGCAGCGGTCCGATGTCGGCCTGTAATCGGATCTCCTCCTGAGTGAGTCGCGCCGACTGCGACGCGGCCGCCACCTCGATGTGGAACCGGCCGTCCAGCCTCCGGAGCCGGCCGGTCGTCTCCGGGGAGGCGCCGCCGTGCGGGCGCATGACGGCCGCCGTCTCCCTGATCGACCGCCACAGCGGGGCGACGTCGGAGGGCAGGGAACGCTGCGCGGCCAGGCGGGCCGCCGCACCCGCGATGGCGCCGTAGTGGTCGCCGAGATCCCGCAGCTCGTCGACGGCGTAGGTGCGCAGCCGCACAGCGGGGTCGATCTCGGCGGGCACGCGGACGAAGCTTCCGCCGCCCCTGCCCCGGCGCGTCTCGACCATCCCCTGCTGCCGCAGCGCCATCAGCGCCTCCCGAAGCGTCACCGTGGACACGCCGAGACGTGCGGCGAGATCGGCCTCGCTCGGCAGTTGCTCGCCGTCGGCGAGTAGGCCGACGGCGATCGCGTCGGCGAGACGGCGCACGACGGCCGCCACCCGGGCGGTGCTGTCCACCGGGGAGAAGACGGCGAGCCCCACGGCGTTCACGACCATGCCCGTATCACCGCCCCACCGCATCTCTCACCTGCCTGACCTGCCGATTCACTCGCCGTGCCGCGTACCCGGGCGTACGCCTGGCCGGGGCCGGGCCGCACGTGGTGCCGCGGGCGTACCGGAGGAACGGGATGTTTTGTCCCGGTCCACACGCGAGTGGACCACGCCGTCGCGAGCTGCGCCAGTCACGGTCGTGATCTCACCTGTCGGACATCGCCGCGCTGAAACTCTGACAGGACTTTACGGGAAACATATAACCCCATATGTTTTCGGCCATGCCAGACCAAGCAGTCAGCCTCCGGGGCCTGCGCAAGACCTTCGGGAGCGTCGAGGCGGTCGCGGGCGTCGATCTCGACGTCGCCGACGGGGAGTTCTTCGCGATGCTCGGGCCGTCCGGTTCGGGCAAGACGACCGTTTTGCGGATGATCGCCGGATTCGAGTCCCCCACCGAGGGCGTCGTCGAACTGGCGGGCCGCGACGTCACCCGGCTCGCCCCCTTCGAGCGTGACGTGAACACCGTTTTCCAGGACTACGCGCTCTTCCCCCACATGACGGTCCTGCAGAACGTCGAATACGGGCTGCGGGTGAAGAGGGTGGCCAAGGCGGAGCGGCGTGAACGGGCGCACGACGCGTTGCGGTCGGTCCGCCTGGACGGCTTCGACGCACGCCGCCCCGCCCAGCTTTCCGGCGGCCAGCGCCAGCGCGTCGCGCTCGCCCGGGCTCTCGTGAACCGGCCGCGCGTGCTCCTGCTCGACGAGCCGCTCGGCGCGCTCGACCTGAAACTCCGTGAGGAGATGCAGGTCGAGCTCAAGGCGATCCAGCGCGAGGTCGGCATCACGTTCCTGTTCGTGACCCACGACCAGGAGGAGGCGCTCACCATGAGCGACAGGGTCGCGGTGTTCAACCACGGCAGGATCGAGCAGGTCGGCACGCCGGCCGAGATCTACGAGAGACCCGCCACGTCGTTCGTGGCCGGATTCGTCGGCACGTCCAACCTGATCTCCGGCTACGCGGCGCCTGCCGTACTCGGCAAAGAGGGCACCTTCAGCGTCAGGCCGGAGAAGCTCCGCGTCGTCCTGGGCGACGGCGAGGGCGCCGGGCCGGACGAGCACGAGGCCGCCGGCACCGTGTCCGAGGTGGTCTACGCCGGACCGGCGACCCGGTTCGTCGTCGACCTCGACGCCGGCGGGCGGCTCATCGCCCTCCAGCAGAACCTGCAGGTCTCGTCCATGGACGTCCTGGGCCTGCGCGGCAGCAGGGTCAGGCTCGTCTGGCACCGCCGCCACGAGTTCGCCATCGCCGACGCCCCCGCGCCCGGCATACCTCGGGAAGCGGCGCACAGCTGAGCCCGGGCCACCCCCCACGAACCAAGGAGAACCCCATGCGAACCCCCCGCTTCGGCCGGACCGGTCTCATCGCCACCGCGGCGCTCGCGCTCGTCGCCGTGGCCGGGTGCGGCGGCGACACGTCGTCCACAGGCGCGGCGCCGGGCACCACCGGTTTCACCCCGCCCAAGCTCGAGGCGCTCAAGTCGCTCGGCGCCGGGGAAGGCCAGGTCAATCTGGTGGCCTGGGCCGGATACGCCGAAGATGGCTCCAACGACCCGAAGGTCGACTGGGTGCACCCCTTCGAGCAAGCCACCGGCTGCAAGGTCAACACCAAGACCGCCGGCACGTCCGACGAGATGGTCAACCTGATGAAGACGGGCGAGTACGACGCCGTCTCCGCCTCAGGCGACGCCTCGCTGCGGCTGATCGCCTCGGGCACGGTCGCCCCCGTGAACACCGACCTCATCCCCAATTACACGGACGTGTTCCCGAGCCTGAAGCTCCAGCCGTGGAACTCCGTCAACGGCGTGCCGTACGGGGTGCCGCACGGGCGCGGCGCCAACCTCCTGATGTGGCGCACGGACAAGGTCTCCCCGGCACCCGACTCGTGGGGTGTCGTGTTCGACCCGGCCTCGCCGTACAAGGGGCATGTGACGGCGTACGACTCGCCGATCTACATCGCCGACGCGGCGCTCTACCTCATGTCGGCCAAGCCGGAGCTCGGCATCAAGAATCCGTACGCGCTGGACGACAAGCAGCTGCAGGCGGCCGTGGACCTGCTGAAGCAGCAGAAGGCGAACGTCGGCGAGTACTGGTCCGACTACACCAAGGCGGTCCAGTCGTTCAAGAGCGGCGACACCGTGGTGGGCACGACCTGGCAGGTCATCGCCAACTTGACCGAGGCGGAGAAGGCCCCGGTCGACGTGGTGCTGCCCAAGGAGGGCGCGACCGGCTGGTCGGACACGTGGATGGTCGCGGCCAAGGCCCAGCACCCGAACTGCGCGTACAAGTGGATGGACTGGATCATCTCGCCGAAGGCGAACGCCCAGGTCGCAGAGTGGTTCGGCGAGGCGCCCTCCAACGCCAAGGCGTGCGCCGAGACCTCGGACAAGTCGTTCTGCGACACCTTCCACGCCGGCGACGAGAGCTATTTCTCCAAGGTCCACTACTGGACCACTCCGATCGCCCAGTGCCTCGACGGCCGTACCGGCGTCAAGTGCACGGACTACTCCGAGTGGACCCGAGCCTGGACCGAAATCAAGGGCTGATCACACCCCCTGAGTGTGATGACCCCCCCAAGAGGGTGATGACGCCTCTCGGTGGTGATCACACCCTCTGGTGGTGACCACACCCCTTTGGTCGTGATCATGCAGAAGTTCGGGGGCGGCCGTTTGACCAGCCGAAACCTCAACCGTGATCATGCAGAAGTTCGGCGAATCCGGGGTCTACCTGGGCAGACACATTTCGTGATCATGCACTAGCGCACCGAGTGCATGATCACGAAATGTGTCGCCGCAGGTGGGCGTGGGCGCGTCCGAACTTCTGCATGATCACGATGAGAATCACCGCAGGTGGGAGCAGGAGCGCTCGAACTTCTGCATGATCACGAGCAGTGTCGCCGCAGGGCGGCGGCATGAACGCGAACTTCTGCATGATCACACCCAAGGGTCCTGGTGATCATGTTAATTGGAGAAGGGCAAGATGAAGGACATGACGGCATGACGGCGGGGGTCGGCGCGGCGAAGGGGCCGACTTTACGACGCGAAATCTCCGCCTTCTTCCACCGGCACTCCCGGGTACGGCTGTCGCTGTTGCTGTCGGCCCCGCTCGCCTGGCTGGGGCTGGCCTATCTGGGTTCGCTGGCCGCCCTGATCGCATCGGCGTTCTGGTCGACCGACACCTTCACCGGCGACCTGGTCAAGACGTTCACCTGGGCCAACTTCCACGACCTGCTGACGATCGACGTCTACCGGACGATCGCCCTGCGCTCGGTCTGGGTGGCGGCCGCAGTGACGCTCATCGACCTGGCGATCGCGTTTCCCATGGCCTTCGCGATGGCCAAGCTCGCCTCTCCCCGGGCACAGCGGTGGCTGGTGATCCTGGTGCTCACCCCGCTCTGGGCCTCTTACCTGGTCAAGGCGTACGCCTGGCGGGTCATGTTGTCCTCCGGCGGCATCCTCGGCTGGGGGTACGGCCTGACCGCCACGATCGCCACCCTCGCCTACCTGTGGCTGCCGTACATGATCCTGCCCATCTACGCGGGACTCGAGCGCATGCCGAACGCGCTCCTGGACGCGGCCGGCGATCTGGGCGCCCGCGGCTGGCGCACGTTCCGCACGGTGGTGTGGCCGTTGACGTTCCCCGCGGTCGTCGCGGGCTCGATCTTCACGTTCTCGCTGTCGCTCGGCGACTACATCACCGTAAAGATCGTCGGCGGAAAGTCGCAGCTCATCGGCAACGTCGTCTACGACAACATCGGCGCGGCCAACAACCTCCCATTCGCCGCGGCCGTCGCGACCGTGCCCGTCGTGATCATGTTGGTCTACCTCGCGGCCGTCCGCCGCACCGGTGCCCTGGAGAATCTGTGAATCTTTCCCGTCCGGCCCGTGTGCTGCTCGGAGTCGCACTGGTACTCGGTCTCGGCGTCATCTACGTGCCGCTGGCCGTGGTGGTGCTCAACTCCTTCAACGCCGACAAGACCTTCGGGTGGCCGCCCTCCGGCCTGACGTTCCAGTGGTGGCGGTCGGCGTGGGACTCCAGCGGCCTGCGCGACGCCCTGTGGACCTCGGTCCAGGCGGGCCTGGGGGCGACCGTCGTCGCCCTGGTCCTGGGGACGATGGCGGCCTTCGCCGTACAGCGGTACCGCTTCTTCGGCAAGAACACCGTCTCGCTGCTCATCGTGCTGCCGATCGCGTTGCCGGGCATCGTGACGGGCATCGCGCTGAGCAACACCTTCCACACCGTCCTCGGCGTGCCGCTCGGGCTCCTCACGGTGATCGTCGGACATGCCACCTTCTGCGTGGTGACCGTCTACAACAACGTGCTGGCCCGGTTGCGCCGCATGGGCCTGGGGCTGGAGGAGGCCTCGGCCGACCTCGGGGCCGACACGTTCACCACGTTCCGCCTGGTCACCTTCCCGATGATGCGCTCGGCGCTGCTCGCGGGAGGCCTGCTGGCCTTTGCGCTGTCGTTCGACGAGATCATCGTGACCACGTTCACCTCGGGGGCGGGCGTCAAGACGCTGCCCATCTGGATCTTCGAGAACCTCTTCCGGCCCAACCAGGCCCCCGTGGTCAACGTGGTCGCCGCCGCGCTCATCGTCGTCTCGGTCGTCCCGATCTACCTCGCTCAGCGCCTGTCAGGCGAGGCCTCCACCCACTGACCCGCCCGCCGCCGAGGTGGAGTGCACGCCGGAGGTCCACGACGCGTACAGGTCGGCGTAGACGCCCGGCTCCGCCACGAGTACGGCATGCGGGCCGCGCTGCACGATCCGCCCGTGCTCGAAGACGATGACCTCGTCGGCGGCCTCCGCCGTGGACAGCCGGTGGGCGATGGACACGGCGGTGCGGCCGCGGATCACGCCGTCGAGGGCGCGCGCGAGGCGCACCTCGGTGGCCGGGTCGACGGCCGAGGTGGCCTCGTCGAGCAGCAGCAGGTCGGGGTCGGCGAGGTAGGCCCGGGCGAGCGCGACGAGCTGGCGCTCCCCCGCCGACAGCGACTCGCCGCGCTGGCCCACCGGCGTCTCCAGCCCGGCGGGCAGGCCGTCGGCCCACTCGTCAAGGCCCAGCTCGGTCAGGGCCCGCCGCACGTCGGAGTCCGTGGCGGAGGGACGCCCGAACCGGATGTTGTCGGCAAGGGTCGAGTCGAACAGGAAGCCGTCCTGCGGGACCATCACGATGCGCTCCCGCAGCGAGGAGAACCGCACGTCGCGCAGGTCGACGCCGTCGAGGAGGATCCGGCCCGACGTGGGGTCCATGAGCCGGGTCAGCAGCTTGGCGAACGTCGTCTTGCCCGAGCCGGTCTCGCCCACGACCGCGACCCTGGTGCGGGGGGCGATCTCCACGGAGACGTCGTGGAGCACCCGCGCGCCGCCCGGGTAGGCGAATCCGACGTCCTCGAAGGCCACCGAGATCGGCCCGCGCTGCAGCGTCACGCCGCCCGCGGGGTCGGCGACGTCGGCGGGCGTGTCGAGCACCCCGAGGATGCGCCGCCACCCGGCGATCGCGTTCTGCGCCTCGTTCAGCACCTCGGTCGCGGTCTGAAGGGGGCTGATGAACAGCGTGATGAGGAACAGGAACGCGATGAGCCTGCCGGGCGTGATCGACCCGGCCGCGCCGAGCCCCACCCCGGCGAGGACCACTCCGGCCACCGCTACCGCGGCCACGAGCTCGGTGATCGGGAAGGTGAATCCGATGATCTGCTGCGCCCGGGTCTGGGCCCGGCGCTGCGCCTCCACCGCCGCGTCGATCCGCGCCGCCGTACGGTCCTCGGATCCGTAGGCGCGGATGACGGCGCTGCCGACGACGGACTCGCTCACGGCCGACAGCACGTCGCCGGTGCGCTCGCGGATGCGGTTGTAGGCCCGGGCCACCAGCCGCTGGAAGCGCGGCAGGGCGAACACCAGCGGCAGGAAGCAGGCCCACACCAGCAGCGTCAGCTGCCAGGAGTAGACCGCCATCAGGACGGTGGCGACCAGCAACTGGCCGAAGGACACGATGACGAGCAGGCCGCCCCACTGCATGAACGTGCTGATCTGGTCGACGTCGCTGGTCACCCGCGAGACGAGCGCGCCGCGCCGCTCGGTGTTCTGCGTGAGCACCGACAGGTCGTGCACGTGGCGGAAGCCCTTGCCGCGCAGCGTGGCCAGGCCCGCCTCGGTCGACTTGTAGAGCCTGACGT
Source organism: Planotetraspora thailandica (assembly GCF_016863335.1). Classification (GTDB taxonomy): domain Bacteria; phylum Actinomycetota; class Actinomycetes; order Streptosporangiales; family Streptosporangiaceae; genus Planotetraspora; species Planotetraspora thailandica. The sequence goes on along the minus strand of NZ_BOOR01000012.1, from coordinate 187,362 downwards.
TCATCAGGTAGCCGCACAGCGCGGTCAGCAGCACGGCGACCGCGCACAACGCCGTCGCGTCGCGGATGAACGCCACGTCAGGTTCGGCTCCGCCGAGGCCGCGGTCGATCACCTGCTGCACCGCGATGGGCACGATGACCTTGCCGAGGGTGGCGAGCACGGCCAGGGCCAGCGTGCCTCCCAGGCCCCGGCGGAACTCGGGCGACAGGCGCAGGCCGTGCCTGATCGTCTGGGTCGCCGAGCGCTCGGCCGCCCGCAGGCTGCCGGGTTCCCCCGTGTCGCTCTTCTCGGCGCCCGTCTCCTCCTGCGTCACGGCGGTCACGCCACGACCTCCTCATCCGTGTCGAAGCCGGGTTCCCCGTCGAGATCTGTATCGAGATCCGCGTCGAGATCCGTGTCGAGATCCGTGTCGTCGTCCGCGCCGAGCACGGCGCGCTCGGCCTCCTCACGCTCGTAGGCCGTGACGAGCGACCGGTAGCCCTCACATCTGGCCAGCAGCGCCTCATGGGTGCCCTGGTCGGTGACCATGCCGTGTTCCAGGTAGACGACCTCGTCGGCCAGGGCGATCGTCGCCATGCGGTAGGCGACGACGATCACCGTCGAGTCGGCGGAGCCGTCGCGCAGCCCGTGCAGGATGCGCTTTTCCACCTGGGGGTCGACGCTGGAGGTGGCGTCGTCGAGGATGAGCAGCCGCGGACTGCGCACGATCGCGCGGGCCAGCGCCACACGCTGCCGCTGGCCGCCCGACAGGGTCGCGCCGCGCTCCCCGACGCGGGTGTCGAGCCCGGACGGCAACCCGCTCACGAAACCGTCGGCCTGGGCCAGCCGCAGCGCCGCCCACACGGTCTCGTCCGGCACGTCCAGGCCGAGCGTGATGTTGCCGCGGATGGTGTCGTCGAACAGGAACGTCTGCTGGGGCACGAGCGCCACTGAGCCGCTCACCGCTCCGCGCTCGGCCTCGCGCAGGTCGGTCCCGTCGATGAGCACGGCGCCCTTCCCCGGGTCGACCAGGCGGGCCAGCAGCAGGGTGAGCGTCGATTTGCCCGAGCCTGTGGGTCCCACCACGGCGATCGTCCGCCCCGGCTCCACCTCGAAGCTCACGTCGTCGAGCACGGGGGCGTCGGGGACGTAGCCGAAGGTGACGTCGTCGAACCGCACCCGGGCGGGGCCGCCCGCGCCGAGCGCGGCCGTGCCGTACTCCATGGATCCGGTCGCTTCGATGACGTCCTGGACGCGGGTCCAGCCGACGACGCTGCGCGGAAGCTCGGCGAGCACCCAGCCGAGCGCCCGGACGGGGAAGGCGAGCAGCGTGAAGAGGTAGGCGACCTGGATGAGGTCTCCGGCGACGAGGTCGCCCGCCTCGATCCGCAGCGAGCCCACCAGCAGGACGGCCAGCACACCGAGGGTGGGCAGCGCCTCCAGCAGCGGGTCGAACAGGCCGCGCACCCGGCCGACGGCGACGTTGGCGTCACGCAGCTCGTCGGCCCTGGCCTGGAAGCGGCGGGCCTCGGCGTCCTCCCTGCCGAGCGTCTTGACGACGAGCGCGCCGTCGAAGCTCTCGTGGGCGACCTCGCTCACCTCGGCCCGCAACTGCTGGGCGCGCATCACCAGCGGGGAGAGCCGGCGCTGGTAGACGAGGTTGAGCAGCGCGATGGCCGGAAAGATGAGGAAGCCGACGATCGCGAGGACGGGGTCGACGACCAGGATGGCGACGGCGGCCGTCACGAGCATCACGACGACTCCCACGGCCATGGGCAGGGGCGCGATCGGCGCCCAGGCGGCCTCGGTGTCGGAGTTGGCGTTGGACAGCAACTGGCCCGTCGGGTGCCGGTGGTGCCACGACAGCGGAAGCCGGAGGTACTGCCGGGTGACCGCGCGGCGCGAGCGGGCCTGCATGCGGTACTGCATGACGCCGGCGAGGATGCGCCGGCCCATCACCCCGAGCGCCTTGAGCACCGCCACACCGAGGATGAAGACGGCCGCGACCACCAGCGTGCCGGTGGCGACGCCGCCCTTCTGGAAGGCGGGCAGCACGGCGTTGTCGGTGGCCCAGCCGAGCGCCGACGACGAGGCGACGGTCATGAGGCCGTACACGGCGCTCGACAGTACGGCGACGGTGAAAACGCGGGGTTCGCTGCGGATCGCCACGCCGATGACCCGCAGGCCCTGGAGCATGACGGATCCGCCCGGCCGTGCGGGAGGCTGCTTCGTCGGCAAGCCGATTCCTCTCCATCGAGGGCTTGGCCGGCCTCCTCAGCAGGCGACCGGCGAATCGGACGTTACCTACCCCCGGCATCCGTCCGGATCGGCCACTCGACCGACGTCACACCAAGCCTTTAGTCCTAGATATTCCTTATCATCACGATCAACAGGTTTATTCCAGCGGGCCCCGGGCCCCACGTGATCGTGTCGCCCCATACCGGGATTAGGCTTGCCCGCGTGAGCTTTGTGCGCGACGAACGCGCGGCGATCTGTGACCTGCTGGACCGGCTCGGCCCCGACGCGCCCACCTTGTGCGAGGGCTGGACGACCGCCGACCTCGCCTCGCACCTCGCGCTTCGCGAGCAGCGCCCCGACGCGGCGGGCGGCATCGCGCTCAGGTTCCTGTCCGGCTACACCGCCACGGTTCAGGACCGCATCAAGAACGGCAAGCCCTACTCCACGGTCGTCGATCTCGTACGGCAGGGCCCGCCGGTGTGGTCGCCGTACCGCATCCCCGCCATCAACGCCGCGGTGAACACCGCCGAGTTGTTCATCCACCACGAGGACGTGCGGCGTGCCCAGCCGGGCTGGGAGCCCCGCACGCTGCCGCCCGAGCACGAGGAACTGCTGTGGAAGCAGCTCAAGAGCGGCTCCCGGCTGTTCCTGCGCAAGGCCCCGGTCGGCATCGTGCTCCGCCGTACGGCTGAAGACAGGGCCGAAGCCGGGGCCGGTGAGGTGACGGCCAAGAAGGCCGTTCCCACGGTCGTGGTCGCAGGCGCCGCACCCGAACTCCTGCTGTTCGCCTTCGGCCGGCAGGAGCACGCCCGTGTGACCTACGAGGGTGACCCCGAGGCGGTGGAACGACTGCGCGGCGCACGTCTGGGCATGTGACCGGAGCCGCTGTATTCCCGCGAAATTCGCACCAGTCCCCGGTGCGATGCGGCAGCATGAGGGCAGCGCCTCATGGTTGGAGCCCCGATGAACGTCAAGAAGGTGGCCACGTACGTGGCCGTCGCTTTCGTGATCTTCTATCTGCTGACGCAGCCCACGGCCGCGGCGGCCGCAGTGCGGGGCATGTTCGACGGCATCACCACGGGCGCGGAACGGCTGGCGACCTTCTTCACCTCGCTCACTACCTAGTTAGAGGCGGTAGGGCCTCATGACCTCCCGGCTAGTTATGATCATTCTTGTCGCCGGGTACAAACAGCCGGGAAACTGACTGCAGGAGGCCCCCCAATGCAGGTCAAGAAGGTTCTTACGTACGCGGCCATCGCGTTCGTGGTCTTCTACCTCTACAACCAGCCACGAGCCGCAGCCGGCGCGGTCAACGGCGTCTTCGACACGATCAACACAGGCGCCACCCGGTTGGCGACCTTCTTCACGACGGTCCTGCAGTGATGTGACCCGGCCGGCCTGACGGCGATCCGCACCGCCCGGGCCGGCCTCCCCAGTTCCGCCCACCGCGCCGAAAGGTCGGCGCGGTGGCGTGGCGACCCTTTCCCCGACGGCTCTCACGTGTTACGCAGACAGAATGAGAGATCGCCACAGTTCAGCCGTCGCTCAGCAACTCGATCCGGTCGCACGCAGAATCCTCGAACGGGTCGAGGTCGACGGCATCGAACTGGTCCGCTTCATCTACGCCGACCACGGCGGAGTGATCCGCGGCAAGGCCGCCGGCCGGACCCGCCTGGCCGAACGGATCAGCACCGGGATCGGTCACACGGTGGCGATGATGGCGATGTCCATGCTCGACCGGCTCCAGCCGGTGGACGGCATGGGCCCGGTGGGTGAGATCCGCATCGTGCCCGACCCCGGCACATTCGTCCCCCTCCCCTACGCTCCCGGCGCGGCCGCGATGATCGCCGACCTGCGCGACCTCGACGGCGGCCCGTGGGCGGCCTGCCCCCGCACGTTCCTCAAAGACGCCATCGCTCTTTTCGCCTCGGAGGGCTACACCCTCGTCGCGGCCTTCGAGCCGGAGTTCACGCTCGGCCGTCGGCTGCCCGACCCGATGGGCGGCCCGGACCGGCTCGTCCCGCTCGACGACAGCCTGTGTTACGCGACCGCGGGGTTCGACCAGGCGCACGACTACACGATGCAGTTCGTCCGCGCCCTGGAGGCGCAGGGCCTGCCGATCGAGCACTACTACCCCGAGCTCGGTGCGGGCCAGCAGGAGCTGTCCATCAGGCCGTCGACCGCGCTCAAGGCGGCCGACAACCAGGTGATCTACCGGGAGACCGTGCGCGGGGTGGCGTTCCGCATGTCCATGTGGGCGACTCTCGCGCCCAAGCCGATCGTCAACCAGGCCGGCAACGGCGCCCACCTGCACGTCTCCCTGTGGGATCCCGACCTGGAGCACAACCTGTTCGCGGACGGCAGGGGCGGCCTGTCGGCGCTGGGCCGCCACTTCATCGGGGGGGTGCTGGACCACCTTCCCGCGCTGGTCGCGCTGACCTGCCCGAGCGTCAACAGCTACCGGCGTCTCCAGCCGAGTTCCTGGGCCGGCGCCTACACCTGCTACGGCATGGACAACCGGGAGGCGGCGGTGCGGATCTGCTCGCCGATGGCCGGGAACGTCGAGGAGTCGACCAATCTGGAGATCAAGCCGTCGGACTCCTCGGCCAATCCGTACCTGTCGCTCGGCGCCGTCATGCACGCCGGCCTGGACGGGATCAGGCGCGAGCTCGACCCGGGCAGGGCGGTCGAGGTCGACCCCGCGACGCTGAGCGACAAGCAGCGGGCCCGCCTCGGCTGCGCACGGCTGCCCGCCTCCCTCGACGAGGCCCTCGACGCCCTGGAGGCCGACGAGCTGCTCATGAACGCCCTCGGGCCGCTGCGCAGCACCGCATATCTGGCGGTCAAGCGCTCCGAGGCCGCGGACTTCGCCGCCCACGACGTCGCCTACGAGACCTTCCAGCACCTGCGGGCCTTCTGACGAAACGTCGTCGACGACAGCGTAAACGGCCAGGCCGGAATCGCAAGGCGCGCGCCCCGGGAAGAAAACAGACCGTCAGCCGGAGGAATGGAATACCGTTCGGCTCACTCTAATTCCGGTTGATTCGCCTAGACGCGCTCCAGAACACCGGCCGACGATGGAAGTGCCCATCCCCGATCGCCGCTCAGCGGCCCCGATCGGATAGGAGAAAGCATGAACGGAAAGCGTCTCCCAGTGATTCTGGGCCTGGCCCTGCTTCCCGCCGTCGCCCTCGGGCCGGCGCAGACGGCCCAGGCCGCGACCGACGACCCGGCCATCACCTCGGTGACCGGCGCGCGGCTCGACCCGATGTCCGCCGAGTCGTGGCGGTCCGATCGAGGGGCCCGCGAGAACATCCAGCAGGCGCCCATGCAGCGCGAATCCATGCGCCCGGAGGAGCCCGGCGAGGAGCAGTCCGAGCAGTCCGAGCTGTACGGCGAGCAGCAGGCCGAACAGGCCGAGCAGGCTCGACAGGCCCGGGAGGCACAGCAGTCCGAGCAGGCCCAGCAGGAGCAGTCCGGGCAGGAGCAGTCCGAGCAGTCCGGGGAGTCCTGGCAGGAGCAGTACGGGCGCCCCATGAGCAACATCGTGGAGGAGCAGCGGTGGTCGGGCCACACCAGCCAGCACTCGCGCGGATACAACATGGGCTCGTGATTCCCGACCGGCATGAGCCGGAAAGGGCAGCGTAAGCCCAAAGGCCGCCGAAAAGACGGCCATTTAAAAAGGGCGCGGCCTCCGGTCTTCTGGAGGCCGCGTTTCCCATGAAAATTGCGCGAAATCAGTCCCGGAGCAATTACTCCCACCCGATGGACGCGTCTTTTGCCGAGAGGGTGTTTAAATTGCTCCGAGCGCGACCCGTCAGCGACGCCGGCGGGCGTTGAGCCGGGCGGCCTGGCGCGTCAGGTGGTCGCGCTCGGCGAGGTTGGGGGCCTTTTGGGCCGCCTCGGCGTACAGCCGTGCCGCCGTCGCCAGGTCGCCGTCGCGCTCGTGGAGGTACGCCGCCACCGCCGCGTGGCGGGGCAGTGAGTCGTCCACCGCCGCGAGCGCCGCCAGCCCGGCGCGCGGTCCGTCGGCCTCGCCGACAGCCACCGCGCGGTTGAGCCGGACGACCGGGCTGTCGGTCAGGCGCGCGAGTTCGTCGTACCACTCGACGATCTGCACCCAGTCGGTCTCCTCGGCGGTGAGCGCGTCAGCGTGGAGTGCCGCGATGGCGGCCTGGGCCTGGAACTCGCCCAGCCGGTCGCGGGCGAGGGCCGCCTGCAGGATCTCGACGCCCTCGGCGATCGACTTGATGTCCCATCGGCCGCGGTCCTGCTCGGCGAGCGGCACCAGGCTGCCGTCGGGCGCGGTCCGGGTGGCGCGCCGGGCATGGTGGAGCAGCATGAGGGCGAGCAACCCCGCCACCTCGGGGTGGTCGATCGCGGCCGCGAGCTGCCGGGTGAGCCGGATGGCCTCGGCGGCGAGGTCGACGTCGCCGGAGTAGCCCTCGTTGAAGACCAAGTAGAGGACGCGCAGCACGGTGGCGACGTCGCCGGGCTGATCGAACCGCACGCCGGAGACGGTGCGCTTGGCCCGGCTGATGCGCTGCGCCATGGTCGCCTCAGGCACCAGGTATGCCTGGGCGATCTGGCGGGTGGTCAGCCCACCGACGGCGCGCAGCGTGAGCGCGACCGCGGACGACGGCGTCAGCGACGGGTGGGCGCACAGGAAGTAGAGCTGGAGCGTGTCGTCCAAAGCACGCGCGGGCCCGGGCGCCGGCTCGTCGTCGACGAGGTCCTCACGCCGGCGGCGGGCGGCATCGGCCCGTGTCGCGTCGAGAAACCGGTTCCAGGCCACAGTGATCAGCCAGCCCTTCGGGTCCCGCGGCGGGTCGGCCGGCCAGACGCGGACCGCCTCGACCAGCGCGTCCTGCACGGCGTCCTCGGCCGCCGCGAAATCGGCTCCGCGACGGACGAGGATCGCGAGCACGCTCGGCGTGAGACTCCGGAGCAGGGCCTCGTTCACTTGAAGAGGCAGTCCGTGATGGTGGGCGGCTCGGCCAGTAACGTGCGCACCTCGAGCCACTCGTGGATCGGCTTTCCGCCCGCCCCAGGGGCGGCCGACAGTTCCCCGGCCAGCTCGATCGCGCGCTCGTAGCTGTCGACGTCGATCACCATCCAGCCGGCGATGACGTCCTTGGTCTCGGCGAACGGTCCGTCGGTGACCGGTGGGCGCCCCTCGCCGTCGTATCGGACGAACGTCCCCTCAGGGGCGAGCGCCTGACTGTCGACGAACTCGCCGGTCTCCTCGAGCCGGGCCGCGAAGTCGTGCATGTACTGCACGTGTGCCGAGATCTCCTCCGGCGTCCACTGGTCCATGGGCACGTCGTTGACCGAAGCCGGAGCGCCGCGGTAGTGCTTGAGCAGCAAGTACTTGGCCATCGTGTTTCTCCTCGGTGCTTGTGCACCCATTTTGGTCACGTTCACCGCGGGGACGGAGCCGGTCACGGGTTCTCGACATCGCCGCCCGAAATTTCGGCTCTCGCAGATCACTGTTCCCGCCAGGTGAAGGTGTCCATGAGTCATCGCGCGTCGTGGACTAGCCGCAGCGCAGCCAGCCCGGTCTCGTGCCGCACCAGTACACCGGCGGGGACCCACGCCTCCTGCCCGCACAACACGATTCTCAACAAGATCCGAGTCCGGTGACCGCTCGAGCCAGTACCACGTGCGGTCGTGCAGCAGCGAGACGATGCTGAACTCGTCGTGCACCGAAACGATCATCACATCGTCACCACCGCTGCCATAGGTGAACACCGGTTCGTGGTCCGGGACGTACAGACGAGACAACTCATCGATCGTGACAACCCGGGATGCCGCGTACGGCTGATACGTCTCCATCTCGTATGGCACGGGCCGAGCGTAGAGCCGCCCTTACCAACACGCCCACACGAGGCGCACCCGCCTGCCGACAGCCGCGTTACGCCTTCGACCGAACTCGGTCACCCATCTCGAACATGCTCTTGGCCCGCACTCTTGTGACCCTGAAGTGCCGTTCGCGACTGGGTGAGCCGGTAGTGCGCGGGCGAAACCCCGTATCGCTCGACGAAGGCCTGCCGCAGAGTCTCGGCCGTGCCGAACCCGCAGCGACGGGCCACGGTCGCCATGGGCAGGGAGGTGGAGGCCAGCAGGTGGGCCGCCGCCTCCACCCGCGCCTGCCGTACGAACCTGCCCGGGGCCTGCCCGAGGTGGCGGACGAACAGCCGCGTCAGGTGCCGCTCGCTCACACCCGCGGCGGCGGCCAGGACGGCTACCGTGAGGTCCGCGTCCAGATGGCCGGTGATGTGATCGACCACGCGCTTGACCAGGCCGTCGGAGGGCGGCGGGGCGGCGGTGAACATGCTCATCTGCGCCTGGTTACCCGGCCGCTGCAGGTAGGTCACCAGTTGGCGGGCCACGGTGCGTGCGAGGTCGGCGCCGTTGTCCTCCTCGATGAGGGCGAGCGTCAGGTCCAGCGCGCTGGTGACGCCGGCCGAGGTGTAGACGTTCCCGTCACGGATGAAGATGGGATCGGGATCGACGTCCACCTTCGGGTGGTGCGCGGCGAGCTGGTCCGCCGAGTCCCAGTGCGTGGTGGCGCGCCGGCCGTCGAGGAGCCCGGCGGCGGCCAGGATCCACGTTCCGGTGCACACGGACGCCACCCGGCGGCTCTCCCTGGCCAGCCGGCGGACGTGCGCGACGACCAGCCGGTCGGCCGCCGCGTCCTGGCTGCCGATCCCTCCCGACACGAGCAGCGTGTCGATCGGGCCGGTGACGCGTTCGAGCTTCTCCCGGGCGTGCAGTGTCACGGTGGGGCCGCAGTCGATGGGCCGCGCTCCGGGCGTGGCCAGGCGGACCTTGTAGTAGGGAGCCGCGCCGTGCCAGTTCGCGCGCTCCAGGCTCGCCACCACGCAGGCGATGTCGAGCAACTCCGCGGCGTCGTACCCGACGATCACGAAAGGCCGCTCCCTCATGGGCTCGACTGTAGGCGGGAAAGACCGGATGCCCAAGATTCCGGACCTGCCTGATCGCGTTGCTTGGGCACGGCCCGCCCGGCTCGCATCGTCGAACCATGACACAGACAGCGACGAAGGCGCGCCGCGGATGGCGCCGGTTCACCCTCCACTACATCGAAATGATCCTCGCGATGTTCGCCGGGATGTTCGCCCTGGGGTTCCTCCGGTCCGCCGTCGGCCTGCACGTATCCCACACGCAGTACCCCGAGCTCGGCTATCTGGTGATGGCCTTCGACATGTCCGTCGGCATGGCCGCCTGGATGCGTGTCCGCGGTCACGCCTGGCGGCACACCCTCGAGATGTGCGCCGCCATGTTCGCCCCCGCCGTTCCGCTGTTCCCTCTGCTCTGGCTGGGGGTCGTCGACGGCGACGCGCTGATGGTGCTCGCGCACCTCGCCATGTTCCCCCTCATGCTCGGCGTGATGCTCCTGCGCCCCTCCGAGCACACGTGAGGATCCCCGCGGCTTCAGCGGACCGGGTGGCCGGCGGCACGCAGCGTGTCTTTCACCTCGTGGATCTTGAGCTGGCCGAAGTGGAAGACCGACGCGGCGAGCACGGCGTCGGCGCCGGCGTCGACGGCCGCGGGGAAGTCCTCCAGCCTGCCGGCCCCGCCGGAGGCGATGACGGGCACCGTGACCGCGGCGCGCACGGCCCTGAGCATCTCCAGGTCGTATCCCGACTCGGTGCCGTCGCCGTCCATGGAGTTGAGCAGGATCTCGCCCACGCCGAGCTCCTGGCCGCGCGCGGCCCACTCGACGGCGTCGATGCCCGTGCCGCGGCGCCCGCCGTGCGTGGTCACCTCGAAGCCGGACGGCGTCGGCGGCCCGTCGACCACCCGGCGGGCGTCGACGGACAACACGATGCACTGCGAGCCGAACCGCCGCGAGGCTTCGGTGAGCAGCTCGGGCCGGGCGATCGCGGCGGTGTTGATCCCCACCTTGTCGGCGCCGGCGCGCAGCAGCCGGTCGACGTCGTCGGCCGCGCGCACTCCCCCGCCCACGGTGAGCGGGATGAACACCTGCTCGGCCGTACGGCGGACCACGTCGAGCATGGTCTCGCGCTCGCCCGACGACGCGGTGATGTCGAGGAAGGTCAGCTCGTCGGCGCCTTCCGCGTCGTAGCGGCGGGCGAGCTCGACGGGGTCGCCCGCGTCGCGCAGGTTCTCGAAGTTCACGCCCTTGACCACCCGCCCGGCATCGACGTCCAGGCACGGGATGACGCGCACCGCGACCGTCATGACGCCCGCTCCTGCCGGTAGGCCTCGACCTCGACCTCGACCAGCATGCGCGGGTCGACGAGCCCCGCGATCTGGACGCTGGTGCAGGCGGGCCGCACGTCGCCGAACACCTCGCCGTGGGCGCGGCCGGCCGCCTCGAAGTCGTCGGCGTTGACGATGTAGATCCGGGTGCGGACGACGTCGGACTTGGACGTGCCGGCCTTCTCCACCGCGTCGAGGGCGACGGAGAACGCGGTCAGCGTCTGGTTGTAGGCGTCGCCCACGTGCTGGACCTCCCCGCCGACCGTGGCGGTGCAGCCGGACACCAGGACGTGGGGGCCCGCGACCACCGCACGGGCGTAGCCGTACCGGTCCTCCCAGGGACCGCCGGACGAGATCCGGGTGAACGACTCGCTCATCGGGAGCTCACCGCCGCCAGGGCCTCTTCGAGCGTGAACGCCTGAGCGTAGAGGGCCTTGCCCACGATGGCCCCCTCGACGCCCTGGGGGACGAGGGTGGCCAGCGCGCGCAGGTCGTCGAGCGAGGAGACGCCGCCGCTGGCGACGACCGGCTTGTCGGTCCGCGCGCAGACCTCGCGCAGCAGGTCGAGGTTGGGGCCGCGCAGCGTGCCGTCCTTGGTTACGTCGGTCACGACGTAACGCGGGCAGCCGTCGGACTCCAGCCGGTCGAGGACCTCCCAGAGGTCGCCGCCCTCCCTGGTCCAGCCGCGCGCCGCCAGAGTGGTACCGCGCACGTCGAGGCCCACCGCGACCTTGTCGCCGTGCTCAGCGATGATCTTGGCGCACCAGGCCGGGTCCTCCAAGGCGGCGGTACCGATGTTCACGCGGCGGCAGCCGGTGGACAGCGCGGCGTCGAGCGAGGCGTCGTCGCGGATGCCTCCCGACAACTCCACCTGCACGTCCAGCGCGCCGATCACGGAGGCGAGCAGCTCACGGTTGTCGCCACGGCCGAAGGCCGCGTCGAGGTCGACCAGGTGGATCCACTCGGCTCCGGCCTCCTGCCAGGCCAGCGCCGCGGCGAGCGGGTCCCCGTACGAGGTCTCCGTCCCGGCCTCACCCTGAACCAGGCGGACGGCCTGGCCGTCCGCGACGTCCACTGCGGGCAGCAATACGAGCGACATAGATCACGACCTCCGGTCGAAGACGATGGTGACGAGCACAGGGATCAAGAGGAGGGATCCGAGCAAAACGCCGAGCCGGGCCATCCAGCCGTCCAGCAGAAGCCAGGCGACGACCTGGACGAGGATGAAGGCCCCGAGGGCGAGCCGGTTGCCCGTGCGGCGCCGCTGGGCCAGGCGGCCCGTCTGCCGTGCCGTCCTGACCGTACGCGGCAGCACCGCGGTGATCCGGCCGCGCAGCTCGCGCCGCCGTGACTCCCGGGCCTCACGCTCGGCGCGGGCCGCCGCGAGGCGCTCGCGCTCGGCCTCGCGCTCCGCCCTCCGCCTGGCCCGCTCCTTGCTCACCCGTCCTCCTGTCCCGTCCGCCGGCCCTGCCGGCTCACAGCTCTCATGGTGGTGTCGTTTCGGGTCACAGTGTGCGCAGCCAGTTGGCCAGCAGCGCAGCCCCCGCGTCGCCGGATTTCTCCGGATGGAACTGGGTGGCCGTCAACGGCCCGTTCTCCACGGCGGCGACGAACGGCACGCCGTGCTCCGCCCAGGTGACCAGGGGCTGGGTGAAGCCGTCTCCGGCCTCCAGTTTCCAGTCCAGCACGCCGTAGGAGTGCACGAAGTAGAAGCGGGTGTCGGGGGCGAGCCCGTCGAACAGCACGGAGCCCTCGGGAGCCTTGACCGTGTTCCAGCCCATGTGCGGGATCACCGGCGCGTCCAGGCGCTCGACGGTGCCGGGCCATTCTCCGCAGCCCTTGGTGTGAACGCCGTGCTCGACGCCCTTGTCGAAGAGGATCTGCATTCCGACGCAGATGCCGAGCACGGGAAGGCCGCCCGCGAGGCGACGGCCCACGATCTGGTCTCCGCGCACGCTCACCAGGCCCTTCATGCAGGCGGCGAACGCGCCGACGCCCGGCACGACCAGGCCGTCGGCCGCGAGGGCCGCGTCCCAGTCGGCGGTGACGGTCACGTCGGCGCCCACCCGGGCGAGGGCGCGCTCGGCCGAGCGGAGGTTGCCCGAGCCGTAGTCGAGCACCACGACGCGCTTGCCTACTGCCACCACATCACTCCAGCCGTAATCGCCAACGCGGCTCCCACTCCGGCCAGCACGGCGAGCATCTTGATGCCCTGCCGTATCGCCGAGTAGACCCCTCCGAGGAGGAAGAGGCCAATGAAGATCATGCCACCTGAGGCGAGGGTCATCAGAGCACGCCCTTCGTGCTGGGGACGCCGGTGGCGCGGGGGTCGCGCTCGGACGCCTCGCGCAGGGCCCGTGCCAGGGCCTTGAACTGGGCCTCGACGATGTGGTGGGCGTTGCGCCCGTACGGCACGTGCACGTGCAGGCAGATCGCCGCCTGGGCGACGAACGACTCCAGGATGTGCCGCGTCAGGGTCGTGTCGTAGTCCGGGCCGATCATGGGCGCCATGCCCTCCGGCTCGGTGTGGATGAGGTACGGCCGGCCGGACAGGTCGACGGTGACCTGGGCCAGGGCCTCGTCGAGCGGGCACGACGCACTACCGAACCGGCGGATGCCCGACTTGTCACCCAGGGCCTCGCGGAAGGCCGCGCCCAGGGCGATGGCGGTGTCCTCGATCGTGTGATGGGAGTCGATGTGCAGGTCGCCCTCGGTCTTCACAGTCAGGTCAAAAAGGCCGTGCTTGCCGAGCTGGGCCAGCATGTGGTCGTAGAACCCGACGCCGGTCGCGACGTCGACCACCCCGGTGCCGTCGAGGTCGACCTCGACCAGCACCGACGTCTCCTTGGTGCTGCGCTCGACACGCCCGCGGCGCTCGCTCATCCGAGAACCCCTTCCAGGGCGGCCCGGAAGGCCGCCATCTCTTCACTCGTTCCGATCGACACGCGCAGCCAGCCCGCGGGACCGGTCTCCCTGATCAAAACACCCTGCTCAAGCAGCCCTTCCCACACCGCGCGCCGGTTCGGAAACCTACCGAATAGCACGAAGTTGGCATCGGAGTCAGCGGCCTCCAGGCCACGATGCCGTATCCACTCGACCGTCGCGTCCCGCTCGGCCCGCAGCCGGTCCACGGTGCCGAGCAACTCCTCGCGGTGCGCGACCGCCACGCGCGCCGCCGCCTGCGTCAGGGTGGACAGATGGTACGGCAGGCGCACCAGGAGCATGGCGTCGACGACGGCGGGGTCGGCGGCCAGGTAGCCGAGCCGGGTGCCCGCCATGGCGAACGCCTTCGACATGGTCCGGGTGACGATCAGGCGGGGGTTGCCCGGCAGCAGGCTCAGCGCCGAGGGCGTGCCCGTCCTGGCGAACTCGGCGTAGGCCTCGTCGACCACGACCATGCCCGGGGCCGCCGCCAGGATGCTCTCGATCACCACGAGCGGCAGGGCCGTACCGGTCGGGTTGTTCGGCGAGGTCAGGAAGACGACGCCGGGGCGGTGCTCCTCGATGGCCGCGACGGCGCGGCCCACGTCGATCGAGAAGTCCTCCTCGCGGGCGCCCTCGATCCAGCGGGTGCTGGTGCCGCTCGCGATGATCGGGTGCATCGAGTAGGACGGCTCGAAGCCTATTGCCGCACGGCCCGGTCCGCCGAACGCCTGGAGGATCTGCTGGATGATCTCGTTGGACCCGTTGGCCGCCCACACCTGCCGCGCGGTCAGGCCGTGGCCGAGGTAGTCGGCGAGGTCCTTGCGCAGGTCCACCGCGTCCCTGTCGGGGTAGCGGTTCAGTGTGGAGGCGCCGTGCCGTACGGCCCTGGCGAGGTCGTCGATCAGCGCGGCCGACGGAGGGTAGGGGTTCTCGTTCGTGTTGAGCTGCACCGGCACGTCGAGCTGCGGTGCGCCGTAGGGGTGCTTGCCGCGCAGGTCGTCGCGGATCGGCAGGTCGTCGAGCGTCATGAGGGCACTTCCCAGTCGAACCGGGCACGGACGGCGGCGCCGTGGGCGGGCAGGTCTTCGGCGTCGGCCAGCGCGCAGACGTACGGCGCGGCCTCGGCGAGGGCCTCACGCGTGTAGTCGACGACGTGGATGCCGCGCAGGAACGTCTGGACGGACAGGCCGGAGGAGTGGCAGGCGCACCCGCCCGTCGGCAGGACGTGGTTGGAGCCGGCCATGTAGTCGCCGAGCGAGACCGGCGCGTACGGCCCGATGAAGATCGCCCCGGCGTTGCGCACCCGGGCCGCCACGGCGTGGGCGTCGGCGGTCTGGATCTCCAGGTGCTCGGCCGCGTAGGCGTCGACGACGGCCAGGCCGTCCGCGATGTCCGACACGAGCACGATGCCCGACTGCCGGCCGGCCAGGGCCTCGGTGATCCGCTCGGAGTGGCGGGTGGCGGCCACCTGCCCGGGCAGCTCCTTCTCGACCGCGTCGGCCAGCTCGGCGCTCGTGGTGACCAGGACGGCGGCGGCGATGACGTCGTGCTCGGCCTGACTGATCAGGTCGGCCGCGACGTGGGCGGGGTCGGCCGTGTCGTCGGCCAGGATCGCGATCTCGGTGGGGCCGGCCTCGGAGTCGATGCCGATGCGGCCTTTGAGCAGCCGCTTGGCCGCGGCCACCCAGATGTTGCCCGGCCCGGTGACCATGTCGGCGCGGGCGCACTCCTCGGTGCCGTAGGCGAACATCGCCACGGCCTGGGCGCCGCCCACGGCGTACACCTCCTCGACGCCGAGCAGGGCGCAGGCGGCGAGGATCGTCGGGTGCGGCAGCCCGCCGAACTCCTTCTGCGCGGGCGAGGTGACGGCCAGCGAGACCACCCCTGCCTCCTGGGCGGGCACGACGTTCATGACCACGCTGGAGGGGTAGACGGCCCGGCCGCCGGGCACGTAGAGGCCCACCCTGCCGACGGGGACCCACCGCTCGGTCACCGAGCCACCGGGCACGACCCGGGTCGTGGTGTCGGTGCGCCGCTGGTCGCGGTGGACGAGGCGGGCCCGGCGGATCGACTCCTCCAGGGCGGCGCGCACGGCCGGGTCGAGCTCGTCGAGGGCCCGGGAGATCGCCTCGGCGGGCACCCGGGTGGAGGCCAGATCGACCCCGTCGAACCTCGCCGTCAGCTCCCGAACCGCCTGCGAGCCACGATGGCGGACGTCCTCGCAGATGGGCCGCACCTTCTCCAGGGCGGCCTCGACGTCGAGCTCGGCGCGGGGCAGCACATCGCGCAGGTCGCCGGGCAGCGACCCACGCAGATCGATTCGGGAAATCACCGTCCCAGTCTACGGATGACCAGCGACAGATCCCGATCTGCCCACTATGCGGGACGCTGTGTTTCGCAAAGAGAGATATCTCCCCGTTTTACGATCTATGACGGTTTGACGATTCTCCCGGGGCCGGGAGCGGCCTGTCACCCCCGGCCCCGGGACGGGGGCTACGCCTTCTGGGACAACTGGAAGGACTGCGCCGCCGTTCCGTTGCACGTGTACTGCTGGAGCTGGACGGAGTCGGCGGCCGCGGCGCCGGGCACGTCCAGGCACTTGCCGCTGAGGCGGTTCACGAAGTGGTAGTAGCCGCCGCCCTCCGACACCGCCTGCCACTGCTGGTTGTTACCCCCGCCGTACGCCCAGAGCTGGAGCTTGGCGCCGTCCGCCGTCGACCGGTCGGTCACGTCGATCACCTGGGCGCTGTTGTTGCGGTTGCCCAGCCGCGCGAACCCGCCGCTGGTCGGCTGCACCTGGAACTGCTGGGCGTAGGACCCGTTGCACGTGTACTGCTGGACGGCGGTGCCGTTCGACGAGGCGGCCGCCCGGGCGTCGACGCACTTGCCGTTGCCCTTGCCGACGAGGCTGTACCACGCGGTCGGCGAGATCGTGTCCGACGGCGGCGGAGTGGTGGTGCTCCCCCCACCCAGCCAGCGCAGGCCGTCGATCACGAACCGGTTCTGGACCTCACTGGCGAACGTGGACGACAGGCGGGTGTTGGTCGAGTAGTTCATGTCGTTGTGGCCGAAGTTGGCGTAGAGCATCTTGTAGTTCTTGTTCGTCCACATGATGGGGTATTGACGCGCTCCCCAGCCTGAAGGTTGGGGATTCAGCCCGTGCCGCGTGCTCACGCGGCGCCTCCGCGGCTTCCTGCTTCACTGGGCTGTGCCACCGCGAGCGGTGGTCTTACCGGCCCTCCACAGGCGTTTAACCTCTCCGCCCGTCCGGCGGCGAGGATGTTCTTGGCAGCGTTCACATCCCGGTCATGGATCGCCCCACATGGGCAAATCCACTCCCGGACATTGAGCGGCATGGACGCGGCGATCGTCCCGCATGCAGAGCACAGCTTGGAAGAGGGGAACCACCGGTCGATCCGGTGGAAGATCCGCCCGTACAGGGCGGCCTTGTACTCCAGCATGGCGACGAATGCCGACCAGCCCGCATCCTGAACGCTCTTGGCCAGCCGGGTGCGCGCGAGCCCGTTCACGGCCAGGTCTTCCACGATCACCGTTTGGTTGTCACGGATGATCCTGGTGGATTCCTGGTGGTGGAACTCGCGGCGCGCGTCGGCGACCTTCGCATGGTGGCGGGCCACAGCGAGGCGGGCTTTGACCCGGTTGTTCGACGCTTTCTCCTTGCGGAACAGCGCCCGCTGGAGGCGCTTGAGTTTCCTCTCCGCTCGGCGCAGGAAACGCGGGGAGTCGATCTTCCGGCCGTTGGACAGCACCGCGAAGTGCCCCAAGCCAAGGTCGATGCCGGCCTCGGTCTCGACCGGCGGCAACTGCCGCTGATTGACCTCGACCACGAACGAGGCGAAGTACCGCCCGGCGGCGTCTTTGACCACCGTCACACTGGACGGCTCAGACGGAAGGCGCCGCGACCAGCGAACCGGCACGTCCCCGATCTTCGGCAGGCGCAGCTTGCCACCAGGCGTAATGGCAAACCGGGCGTTTTTGGTGAATCGGATCGCCTGCCGGTGGTCCTTCTTCGACCGGTACCGGGGCGGGGCGACCTTCGGCCCCTTCCGCTTCCCGGTCAGGGAGGTGAAGAAGTTGCGGTAGGCGGCGTTCAGGTCGGCGAGCGCCTGCTGTAACACCACAGCCGAGACCTCGCCCAGCCACGAGCGTTCCGGAGTCTTCTTCGCTTCAGTGATGACCCGCTTGGACAGGTCCCCATCGGAGATGTACGTCAGCCCGGCCGCGTGGGCGTCCTGCCTCATACGCAGCCCGTCGTTGAACACCACCCGCGCGGACCCGAACGCCCGCGCCAGCGACTCACGCTGACCGGGCGTCGGGTAAAGACGGAAGCCGTACCGAAGCTGCACACCATGATCTTGCCATTGGTCTATGGCCGAATATGGAGACATCGGAAGCGGCAGGCACTGCGTTTTCGCTCTACACGCCCACTTGGTTTTCGTGACCAAGTTCCGGCACCCGGTCTTCACGAGAGCCCCATCTGGAACGCATGGAGTAGATCATGCGGGACGTGCGCGCCGACTTCGAGTGCGAACTGGCCAAGTTCAACGGCCAGGCCAGGATCACCTGCTGGTGAACTTCCCGCCCCAAAGTCGCCATCTCCAGGCTCGACAACAGCCTCAAGGGCGTCTCCTCACGACGGATGCGGCAGGAGTTCTCCGAGCTGGCCCGTCACTACTACCGGGCGAACAAGCTGTGGCCGGACTCCTACCTCGCCGGATCGGTGGGCGGCGCACCCATCAGCGTCCTACTCCAGTACATCAAGCAACAAAACCGCCCGGCCTGAGCCGGTGAACGCCGTTTCGCCTTGACGGCGAATCGGCGTCTCCTGCCCCGCTTGCGCGAGAGGGTCCGCTTCAGCCCAGGCCCGAAGGCCGGAGCACTGCGGACGAATCAGGTAGCCCGCCGTACCAGGCCTGGTTCGGGTCGGTGCCGACCGGGAAGTCGACGGGGCGATGGACTTGAGGATCTTGACGTTGGGGTTGTTCCTCAGGTTGTGGACCCAGCTGTACCACTCGCTGACCGACGAGGTGTACGTGGCGGCGCGGTGATCGCTGTTCGCCAGCCTTGATTCAAGTCGCGACACACCTGGCCGTCAAGGGCAGTCAGGCAGGCCGTCAGGATCAGGCCGCCGGCGTGTGGATCGCTAGTCTGTGCGTCGTGAGTAAGACCAGGAGCAAGGGCGGCCAGGGCACTCCCGCGACGGTCGCGCTGACCCAGGCGAAGGCGGAGTTCACCCTCCACCCCTACGACCACGACCCGGGCGCCCAGGCGTACGGCGAGGAGGCGGCCGACGCGCTCGGCGTGCCATACGAGCGGATCTTCAAGACCCTCGTGGCCGAGACCGAGACGGGGCTGGCCGTGGCGGTCGTCCCGGTGGCGGGCAAGCTGGACCTGAAGGCCTTCGCCGCGGCGCTCAAGGGCAAGCGTGCCGCGATGGCCGAGGCGGCCAAGGTGGAGCGGGTCACCGGGTACGTCGTGGGAGGCATCAGCCCGCTGGGACAGCGCAAGAGGCTCCCCACGGTGGTCGACGAGTCGGCGCTCGGCTTCGAGACGATCTACTTCTCGGCGGGCCGCCGGGGGCTGCAGATCGAGACCGCCCCCGGCAACCTCGTACGGCTCACGCAGGCGGTCACCGCGCCCATCGCGAAGGGCTGAGCCTGTCGAGTCTTGCCATCGCCCCTGGGGGCGCCCCACTGGAGACTCGTAGCGACGGCCGGTACGAGACGGGGGAGCCGAAGTGACCGAGCTGGTGGAGCTGACCGCGACCGAGATGTCCGCCCTGCTGCGGGCGCGCCAGGTGAGCGCGGTGGAACTGACCGAGGCCTGCCTGAGGCGGATCGAGGAGGTCAACGGCCAGGTCAACGCCATCGTGACGCTGGTGGCCGACCAGGCGCTCGACCAGGCGCGCCAGGCCGACGCCGACCTGGCCCGCGGCCGCCTGCGCGGCCCGCTGCACGGCCTGCCCGTCGCACACAAGGACCTGGCCGACACGGCGGGCGTCAGGACGACGTACGGCTCGCCGGCCTTCGCCCACCACGTGCCCGACCAGGACGAACTGCTGGTGGCCCGGGTCAGGGACGCCGGCGGCATCATGATCGGCAAGACCAACACGCCCGAGTTCGGCACGGGGTCGCACACGGTCAACGAGGTGTTCGGGGCGACCCGCAACCCCTACGACCTGTCCAGGAGCGCGGGCGGCAGCAGCGGAGGCGCCGCGGCGGCCCTGGCCACGCGCATGGTGCCCCTCGCCGACGGCTCCGACATGGGCGGCTCGCTGCGCAACCCGGCCTCGTTCTGCAACGTCGCCGGGCTGCGGCCCACCCCCGGGCGGGTGCCGTCGAAGTCGGCGTCCGCGGCCTGGTTCACC
Organism: Planotetraspora thailandica; assembly: GCF_016863335.1. Classification (GTDB taxonomy): domain Bacteria; phylum Actinomycetota; class Actinomycetes; order Streptosporangiales; family Streptosporangiaceae; genus Planotetraspora; species Planotetraspora thailandica. The sequence goes on along the minus strand of NZ_BOOR01000012.1, from coordinate 167,585 downwards.
CTGTCGGTGCCCGGGCCGATGGCCAGGACCGCGGCCGACCTCGCGCTGTTCATGACGGCGATCGCCGGGTTCGACCCGGCCTCGCCGTACGCGATCAGGGAGGCGGGCTCGGCCTTCGCAGAACCCCTGGAGCGGGACTTCGCGGGCGCAAGGATCGCGTTCAGCCCCGACCTGGGCGGCCTGCCCGTCGATCCGGAGACGGCGCGCGTGACGGCCGAGGCCGCGGCGGCCCTCACCGGCCTGGGCGCCAAGGTGGAGCAGGTGGACCTCGACCTGTCCGACGCCGAGGACGCCTTCCGGATCTACCGGGCGTGGTACTACGCGCTGGCCTTCGGCGACCTGCCCGAGGCGGGACCCAACGTCCGGTGGAACGTCGAGCGAGGACGCGAGGTCACGGGCGCCGACCTCGCGCGGGCCGAACGGCTGCGCACCGGCCTGTTCCACCGGATGAACGCCTTCTTCGGCGGCTACGACTTCCTCGTCGCCCCGGTCAGCCAGGTGCCGCCCTTCCCCGTGGACGACCCGTACGTCCTGGAGATCGACGGTACGCCGATGCCGGACTATCTCGCCTGGATGCGCTCGTGCTACTGGGTCAGCGTGCTGCACGCGCCCGCGATGTCGGTGCCCTGCGGGTTCACCTCGGCGGGCCTTCCCGTGGGCCTGCAGATCGTCGGCAGGCCCTGGGCCGACCTCGACGTGCTGCGCCTGGGCCACGCCTTCGAGCGCGCCACCGGCCACTGGCGGCGGCGGCCAGAGCTCAGGCCCCTGAGCCGGTAGATCAGCTCACGCCTGGCCTCTCAGCCGGTAGGTCACGACGAACTCGACCACCCAGAAGATCCCGGTGGCCGCGACCGGCCAGGCGAACATCACCCCGTGCGCGGTCAGGCCGAGCGACGCGGTCGTCGCCACGCCGCCGGGCCCGGACGCGTGGATCGTTCCCTTCGCTGAGCTTCCGACGAGCAACGCGATGTATCCCGCGAGGAGGCCGCCCCCGGCCAGGCCGAGCAGGGCGGCGACCGGCCTGCGGCGGGCCAGGAGGTAGGCGGCCACGCCGCTGAGGAGCCCGCACACGAGCCCGACGACCGCGAACCAGCCGTCGGCCTGGATGAGGGTCTGCGTCTCGAGATCGACGAGCTCGGGACCCGTGTCGGTGATGACGTACTGGGAGACGGGCGCGAGGGCAGACCAGACGAACCCGGCAGCGACCCCGAGTAGTGCCAGGGCGAGCACGGTCGTGACCAGCGTTGTCAGATTGCCCCTCAAATGCCGCACCGTCCAGATGGTACCTACTTGGTGATCGGACCGGCCCCGATACCCTTGGCTCCACCAGCCCCAGGCGAGGAGTAAGTGTGAGCGAGCCTACCGAGCGCACCAGCAGGCACGGCAGTGACGAAGTTTGGCAGATCGACCCGTCTGGCCCCCTCCGGGGGGACGTCGAGGTGCGCGGGTCGAAGAACGCGGTCTCCAAACACATGGTCGCGGCGATGCTGGGAGACGGCCCGAGCACACTGCACAACGCCCCCGAGGTCGGCGAGGTCGGGCTGACGGCGGCGATGCTGGAGGCGCTGGGCATCCACGTGGAGATCACCCCGGGTGAGATCACGATCGAGCGCAGCGACGAGATCCGGCCGCGGGTGCCCGAGGAGTACACGGGGCTGAACCGCATCCCCATCCTGATGCTCGGCCCGTTGCTGCACCTGGCGGGAGAGGCGTTCGTCCCGCTGGTCGGCGGAGACCCGATCGGGCGGCGGCCTGTCAACTTCCATGTCGAGGCGCTGCGGTCGATGGGCGCCGAGATCGAGGTGGGCGAGTCGGGAATCATCGCGAAGGCGGCCCGGCTGCGCGGCAGCAGGATCACGCTGCCGTACCCGAGCGTGGGCGCCACCGAGACGATCCTGATGACCGCCGTGCTCGCCGAGGGCAAGACCGTCATCAAGGGCGCGGCGATGGAGCCCGAGGTGGTCGAGCTCGCGCTGTTCCTCCAGCGCATGGGCGCGATGATCGAGCTCAGCCCGGACCGGCGCATCGTGATCGAGGGCGTCGAGCGCCTGCGCGGCGCCTCCACCTGGCTCGCCGGCGACCGCATCGAGGCCTTCTCCTACCTGGTCGCGGGGCTGGTCACCGGCGGCGAGGTGCGCGTGCACGGCTGCCATCAGGACCGCTTGGTCACCGCCATCACCACCCTGGCCAGGATGGGCGCGCGGTTCGAGATCACCGACGAGTGGCTCACCGCCTCCGCCCCCGACGGCCTGCGCGCCGCCGCCGTGCAGACCGACACCCATCCCGGGTTCATGACCGACTGGCAGACACCGCTGGCGGTGCTGTTCACCCGGGCGGAGGGCATGTCGGTGCTGCACGAGACCGTCTTCGAGAACCGCCTGGTGTACGTGCCCGCCCTCCAGAAGATGGGCTGCGAGATCGAGGTGTTCGCCCAGTGCCTGGGCGGCCCCGCCTGCCGCTACCACGACACCAACGCCAAGCACTCGGCCGTCGTACGCGGCGTGTCGGAGCTGCGCGGCGCCGACGTCACGCTCCCCGACATCCGGGCGGGATTCTCCGCCGTCCTGGCCGCCGCGGTCGCCGAGGGCACCTCCACGCTGCGGGGCGTCAATCACATCGAGCGCGGCTACCACCGGCCGTTCGAGCAGTTCACCTCGCTCGGGTTGAAGATCAGCAGGCAGACGTAAAGCTTTCGCGGCCCGCGTTTGGGAGACGCGGCCGCGCCGCACTGATATGGCGTGCCCTCTCGTCTCCTCGGCGCCGCCGTGACGCTGGGCCTTTCCGGTGCGCTGGGCGGAGTCCTGGTCGCCGGACTGGCCATGCCCCTGGCGGGCGGCGCCGGTCTCGCGGCGAAGGGCGTCGCCTCCACGGTCAACGACCTGCCTCCCGCGCCGCGCGAGGAGCCGCTGCCGGAGATGACGCGGTTGCTCGACCGCAACGGCACGCAGATCGCCCAGTTCTACTACCAGAACCGGCAGTCCGTGCCCATCAGCAAGATCGCCGTGCCGATGCAGCAGGCGATCGTCGCCATCGAGGACTCCCGCTTCTACGAGCACGGCGGGCTCGACATCAAGGGCACGCTGCGGGCGCTGCTCACCAACACGCAGGCCGGCGGCATCAGGCAGGGCGGCTCGTCGATCACCCAGCAGCTCGTGAAGAACATGATGGTCACCCAGGCCGAGACGGCGCACGAGCGCGCCAAGGCCCAGGTCAGGAACATCGAACGCAAGGTCACCGAGCTGCGGTACGCCCTCGCGCTGGAGAAGAAGTACACCAAGAAGGAAATCCTCGAGCGCTATCTCAACATCGCCTACTTCGGGGCGGGCGCCTTCGGCGTTCAGGCCGCCGCCCAGCGCTTCTTCGGGACCGACGCCGCCGACCTGACGCTGCCCCAGGCCGCCACGCTGGCCGCCGCCATACGGACCCCGTCGGACACCGACCCGTCGCTGGGCGAGGAGGAGCGCATCCGGCTGCGTGAGCGGCGCGACGTCGTGCTCGACCGCATGGCGGAGCTCAAGATGATCACTCCTGAGGCGGCGAGGGCGGCGAAGCCCGGCACGCTCGACCTGCACATGAGGGCCGAGCCCGGCGGATGCGCCGACAGCGCCTACCCGTACTTCTGCGTCTACGTCGAGCACGAGGTGCTGAACAATCCGGCGTTCGGCTACACCCGCGCCGACCGGGAGCGCCGGCTCCAGCGGGGCGGGCTGACGTTGTGGACCTCGATCGACCCGGTCGCGCAGAAGGCGGCGCAGCAGGCGATCTCCGAACGCGTCTCACCGGAGGACAACCAGGTCGCCGCCGAGACCATGGTGGAGCCGGGCACCGGCCTCATCAGGGCGATGGCCGCCAGCAAGGCCTACGGCCGCAACCCGCACGACGACAAGCTGGGGCCGAGCACGACCTACAACCTGGCCGCCGACAAGGCCCACGGTGGCGGCGACGGCTTCCAGGCCGGGTCCACGTTCAAGGCGTTCACCCTGGCGACAGCGCTGTCCCAGGGCTGGCAGTTCGGCGACGGCTTCGACACCCCGGGGTCGTTCGTGCCGTCGAGCGGCTTCAAGGACTGCTCGGGCAAGGCCGTGAACGACCCGAACACCACGATCTACAACGCCAGCGGCGAAGGCGGCGGCGGGCCGTACAGCCTGGAACTGGGCACCTGGAAGTCGGTCAACATCTTCTACATGAAGCTCGAGCAGGCGGTCGGGCTGTGCAACGTGGTCAGGACGGCCAAGGCGCTGGGCATCGTCAGAGCGGACGGCAAGCCGTTGCGGGAGGTGCCGACCTTCACGCTCGGCGTCAACGAGATGGATCCCACCACGGTCGCCGCCGCCTTCGCCACGTTCGCCGCCCGTGGCCGCTACTGCACGCCCATGGCGATCACCGACATCGTGGAGCGGGACGGCACGCGCACGCAGATCCCGCCGAGCTGCACGCAGGCGCTCACGCCCGAGGTCGCCGACGCCGTCAACCATGTGTTGTCGGGCGTGTTCACCCAGGGGACGATGCGCGGCCAGTCGATCGGACGGCCCGCCGCGGGCAAGACCGGCACGAACAACGGGTACACGTCGGCCTGGTTCGCCGGATACACGCCCAACCTGGCCGCTGCCGTGAGCCTCGGCGACATCCGCGGCTCCTACCGCTATCCGCTCTTGGGCGTCGCGATCGGCGGCCGCTCGTACGGCGCGGTGCAGGGCGCCTCACTGCCCGGGCCGATCTGGGTCGACTCCATGAGCGCGGCCTTGCGCCACATCGCGCCGACGGGGTTCGTCGCGCCCGACTCGCGTTTCGGCGGGGGCTACACGCCCGGTCTCCGTGAGTTCCTGGAGGACGAGAACAGGCGCAGAGCCCGCGACGGCGACGGCGACCGGGATGGGGGCAGGGGCCGGGATCGTGGCGGCCGGGACGACAGCCGGAGCGGGGACGCCCGGAGCCGGGAGGACGGCGCCCACCACGACGAGGGCCACCACGACGGGGGCTTCCCCGACGGCGGCTCCCCCCGGCACGGCTTCCACGGAGACGGTCCCCGCGGGCACGGTGTCCACGAGAACACCCCACGCGGGCACGGACCCCGCATGGGCGGCGCCCGCGAGAACGCGCCCCACGGGGACGGCTCGCAGCACGACGGCAGACTCCCAGACGGAAGGCACGAGGACAGCAGCCACCAGAACGCAAGCCACCAGGACGCGAGACACCAGAACACCGGACGCCGGGAGGCCCACACCGGAACACACGACGCCGGAGCGGGCCACCACCCCTCTGGGCGTGATCATGCAGAAACTCGCGGTCACACCACCTGACCTGCGCAAACCCCGCTCGTGATCATGCAGAAGTTCGCGATCATGCCCTGTGACCTGCACCGATTCCTTTCGTGATCATGCAGTGCGATCAGTCGTGCGCGCGCAGAGCCGCGATCACCCAAGCGAAGGCCGGTACGGCAGGCGGCGCGGGCTCCCGGCCGTTGACGGCCTCCAGCAGCTGCCAGTAGCGCTCGACCCGGGCGTCGGCGAGGGGCTCCAACCACCCGACGAGCCCGTCCCGCTCGGCGGCAGGCAGATCGCGGGCGACGACGCGGTCGAGCACGGCCTTGCCTTCCGGGGACGACGGCGCGACCCCCTCCTCCAGGGCGCGACCGGCGTGCTCCATCACCCGTGCACGCAGGTCGTAGGCGAACTCCGGAGCCGCCGCGCCGCCGGCCAAATGGCGGATCTTCCGCTGAAAGTCCTCGTCGGCCACCAGTTCGGCGAGCTCGATCCAGGCATCCACCTGTTCGGGGGCCGGATCGTCCGGCAGCTCGCGCATCCATTGAGCAATGATCACGGCGTCGTCGCCGAGATCGACCCCGGCGATCGCCCGGTCGACGAAGTCGTCGATGATCTGCCGCCGCTCACGTGCGGACAGCCGTGCCAGCCTGTGCATCGAGAGTGTCTCCTCGGTCGTGCTGCCGCGCTCGGCGACCGTGCGGAGCACGGCGCGGCGCAGCCGCAGTTCACGGATCTCCGCGTCGAGCGCCCTGACATGGGCCGGAGCCACCTGGGCCACCGTGGCCTGCCGTGACAGGACCTCCCGCACCGCCTCCAGCCCCAGGCCGAGGTCGCGCAGGGTCTTGACCAGCTCGACGCGGGCGGCCCCCTCCTCGTCGTACAGGCGGTAGCCGCCGGATGACCGGGCGGCGGGCGGGACGACGCCGATGTCGGACCAGAACCGGACCGTCCGTACGGCGAGCCCGGCGCGGCGAGCGAGCTGCCCGATCGTGTAAAGCGGTGTCTCCTCGCTCACGGCGTCCACCCTGCACCTTCCAGCGGGTGGAGGCTCAAGTGGCTGATCGCAGATCGGGCGCGGTCACGTCGGCCGCGATGATCTTCGCGGTGCCGTCGCGCATGTCCACCCGGCCTCTGACCAGGACGACGGAGTCCTCGACGAGCACCTCGGCGCGCGACTCGCACACCGACGGAAAGAAGAGCACGTCGACGGATCCTTCGAGGTCTTCCAGGGTGGCGCTGACCCAGGTTTCGCCGTTCCTCGTGAGTCTGCGCCGCAGGCCGGTCAGCAGCCCGCCGACGGTGACGGTCCTGCCGTCCACGCCGTCGCCGGTACGCAGGGCGGCCAGAGTGCAGTCGGCAAGCGATGCGAGGGCGGGCGCGGCGCCGAGGAGGGGGTGGCCTGAGACGTACTGGCCGAGCATCTCGCGCTCGAACCGCAGGAGCGTGTCCCCGTCCCACTCCCCCGGCGGGATACGCACGCCGAACGTGTGGTCGTCGGCCGCGTCGAACAACGAGCCCTGCCCGATCGTCTCGTTCCTCTTGACGGCGGCTGTGGCATCGACGGCCTGCTCGTGCACCAGCATCAGGCCCTTGCGGGGGTGGCCCATGGCGTCGAAGGCGCCCGCCTTGATCAGGGACTCGACCACACGCCGGGTGCAGACGGCCGGGGGGACCTTGCGGAGGAAGTCGCCGAAATCCGCGAACCCGCTCCCCCGGGAGCCGATGATGCCGTCGACGACCTCGGGGCCGACGTTGCGGACGGCCGACAGGCCGAAGCGCACGTCACCGCCGCGCGGCACGAAGCCGGCGCCGGAGTCGTTGACGTCAGGCCCGAGCACGCCGATGCCCATACGGCGGCACTCGCCGAGGTAGAGAGCCGACTTGTCCCTGTCGCCGGTGACCGAGGTGAGCAGGGCGGCCATGTATTCGGCCGGGTGGTTGGCCTTGAGGTAGGCCGTCCAGTAGGAGACCAGGCCGTAGCCGGTGGCGTGGGCCTTGTTGAACGCGTAGCCGGAGAACGGCAGCAACACGTCCCACAACGCCCTGATCGCGCCCGCCGAGAAGCCGCGCGCCCGCATGCCGCCCGCGAAGACCTCGAAGTGCTCGTCGAGGCGGAGCTTCTTGCTCATCGCGCGGCGGAGCAGGTCGGCGCCGGAGGCGGAATAGCCCGCGACCTTCCGCGCGATCGCCATGACCTGCTCCTGGTAGACGATCAGCCCGTACGTCGTGCCGAGGATGCCGGCGAGCGGGCCTTCCAGCTCGGGGTGGATCGGGGTGATCTCCTGCCTGCCGTTCTTGCGCAGCGCGTACGCGGTGTGCGCCCCGGCGCCCATGGGGCCGGGGCGGTGGAGCGCGAGAGCGGCGGGGATGTCGGCGAAGGTGTCGGGACGCATCAGGCGCAGCAGGGTGCGCATGCCTCCGCCGTCGAGCTGGAAGACGCCGAGGGTGTCGGCGCGGCTCAGCAACTCGTAGGTGGGCTCGTCGTCGAGCGGCAACTCCAGCAGGTCGACGGGCCGCCCGGCCATGGCGAGGCAGTCGTCGATGACGGTGAGGTTGCGCAGGCCGAGGAAGTCCATCTTGAGCAGGCCGAGGGCCTCGCAGGCCGGGTGGGCGAACTGCGTGACGATCGTGTCGTCGGACTCCCGCCGCATGACCGGGACGCTCTCCTCGATCGGCTCTGCCGACAGGATGACGCCCGCGGGATGCACGCCGGTCTGCCGGATCAGCCCCTCCAGGGGTCTGGCGAGGTCCATCGTCGCCCTGACGTCGGCGTTCGCGCCGTACAGGGCGCGCAGCTCGGCGGCCTCGCGGTGGCGCGGGTGCCGGGGGTCGAACACGGCCGCGAGGGGGATGTCCTCGCCCAGCACCGCCGGGGGGAACGCCCGCGAGATCATGTCCCCCAGCGCGTACGGCCGGCCGAGGACGCGAGCCGCGTCACGCACGGCGGCCTTCGCCTTGATCGTGGCGAATGTCGCGATCAGGGCTACCTTGTCGGAGCCCCATTTCTCGGTGACGTAGCGGATGACCTCGGGCCGCCTGCGCTCGTCGAAGTCGATGTCGATGTCGGGCGGGGAGACACGCCCGGGGTTGAGGAACCGCTCGAAGAGCAGGCCGTACGCGATCGGGTCGATGTCGGTGATCCCCATCGCATAGGCGACCAGCGAACCTGCGGCCGAGCCGCGCCCGGGCCCGACCCGGATGCCGCGCGCCTTGGCCCAGGTGACGACGTCGGCGACGACGAGGAAGTAGGACGGGAATCCCATCCGCACGATGACGTCGATCTCGTGCTCGGCTCGGGCTCTGCGCTCCTCGCCGAAGCCGCCGGGGTGGCACCTGCGCATTCCCGCCCAGACGGTCTCGCGGAAGAGGTCCTCCTCGGTCCGTCCCGGGACCACGGGGAAACCCGGCATCAGGTTTCGGGGAACGAACATGCCTGCGGGGTCGGCCCTCTCGGCGATCAGCAGGGTGGTGCGGCAGCCCTCCTGCCACAAGGCGGAGGAGTCGAGGGCCCGCATCTGTACGGCGGGCTTCAGGAAGTAGCCGGTGCCCTCGAACCGCAGGCGGTCGGGGTCGGACATCGGCCTGCCCGTGCGGACGCACAGCAGGGCGTCCTGGACGGCGGCGTCCGCCGCGTCGACGTAGTGGGCGTCGTTGGTGACCACCGGCGGGATGCCGAGCTCGCGCCCGATCGCGGTAAGCCCCTGACGGACCCGCCGCTCGATGCCGAGACCGTGGTCCATGATCTCCAGGAAGAAGTTCTCCCTGCCGAATATGTCCTGATATTTCGCAGCGGCGTCGCGGGCCTGGCCGTACTGGCCCAGGCGCAGGCGGGTCTGCACCTCCCCTGACGGGCAGCCGGTGGTGGCCATCAGCCCTTCTGCGTGTTCCGCCAGCGACTCGGCGTCCATGCGGGGCCGCCGGCGCACCAGGCCCTCCGTGTAGGCGCGGGAGCTGAGGAGGGTCAGGTTTCTGAGGCCGGCCAGGTTCGCGGCCCAGATCGTCATGTGGGTGTAGTGGCCGCCCCCCGAGACGTCGTCGGCCTTCTGGTCCGGCCCGCCCCACATGACCGGCGTCCTGTCGAACCGGGACCCCGGCGCGACGTAGGCCTCGATGCCCACGATCGGCTTCACCCCGGCGGCGGTCGCCTGCCGGTGGAAATCGTAGGCCCCGTGGAGGACGCCGTGGTCGGTGATCGCGATCGCGGGCATGCCGAGCTCGGCCGCGCGCTCGACCAGCCGCGGGATCCGGGCCGCGCCGTCGAGCGTCGAATATTCGGTGTGGACGTGCAGATGGACGAACGCGTCACCCATGAGACCCCCAGCCCGCCGTCGTGGACTCCGGACGCCCGGGCCCCCACGACGCACGCTGCTTCGAGCCTATGCGTGCCCACGCGTGCTCATGCGGGGCCGGGCGCGACCTCGCGATCCTCCTCGGCCAGGTGGAGCCCGGCCTCGATGACCGCGTTCATCACCGGGCCGAGCCTGGCCTCCCCCAGGCGCGGCGCCCTCCTGGCCATCGCGGCGACCAGGAGGCGCTCGCGGTCCATGTCGCGCCCGCGGAAGCCGCCGACCGGTTTGAGCCGCTGGACGGTCCCCGCCAGGCCGGCCCGCCGTTCGAGCAGCGTGGCGAGGGCCGCGTCCACCCGGTCGATCGCCGCCCGCGCGGCGGCCACCCCGTCCGGTGACTCCGACCGCAGGAGCGCGCCGACGACCGTGGCCGCCTCGTGCGCGGCCGCCGCCACGCCTGGCCGTACGGCGGGGCCGAGCAGCAGGCCGTCGGCACCCGCGGCGACCGCGGCCGCGGCCAGGGTGGGATCGTCTCCGAGATCGGCCACGACGGGGCGGCCCGAGCGTTCCCTGGCGTCCCTCATGAGCGCCAGGTCGAGCGTGGCGCCGCCCAGATGCGTACGGCTCCCGCTCTCGCAGAGCACCACCTGGTCGTTGCCCTCGGCCGCGCAGTAGTCCGCGATGGCCAGCCATTCGGCCTGCGTGGCGGACGGGCCGCGTTGCACGAGCACCGGCAGCCCGGTGCGCGCGACGGCCTGAACCAGCCGGAAGTCCTGCATCCACGCCGCGCCGATCACGACGCCGTCGGCCTGCTCGGCGACGGCGCCGAGGTCGGCGGCCGAGAAGGGCTCCACGAGCAGCGGGCCCGCCCACCCGGCCCGCGCCTCGCCGATCACCTCGTCCGCCTGGGCGCGGCCATCGTGATCTCTGAGGCTGAGCCATCGCGCGTCGTCCCCGCCGATGACGACCACGGGCATGCCGTCCCCGACGGGGAGGGTCCCGATCCGTACGGCGCTGCCGGGTCGTGCTGCCTGCGACATGTCCGCTCCTCGGTAAGCCGGCCATTCGCACCGGCACGTTGACAACGAAAAAGGCAGAGACGTGGGGTCTCTGCCTTCAGCCGGCTCCAGGTGGTCGCTACATCACGCTCGTACGACCGGCCCTTCCGGAGCCGGCCGCGTAAATACGTGACGCTCAGCCATGACATGGACCTTAGCAGCCGTCTGACTCCGATTCGAAATGATCTGTCTCACATGCCGAAATATCGATAGATGATCCGGCGTGGTCTGGCCGAACCATTTCTTATCCATGGGACGATTTTGGGCTCGGGAGGAGATCTGATGGCGCAAGCGGAAGGCCGGCTCGTCGGCGGCCGGTATCACCTCGAAGAGCCAATCGGCCGAGGAGGGATGGGGGTCGTGTGGCGAGCCCACGACCGGCTGCTCGACCGGCCCGTGGCCGTCAAGGAGGTCCGCTACGACAGCGCCATGGGCGACGAGCTCAGCGATCTCAACCGCAGGACCATGCGGGAGGCGCGAGCCGCGGGCCGGCTGACCCACCCGAACGTGGTCGTCGTCCACGACGTGATCGAGGAGGACGACCGCCCCTGGATCATCATGCAGCTCGTCGAGTCTCGCTCACTCGGCCAGACGATCCGCGAAGACGGGCCGCTCACTCCCGAGCGCACGGCCGAGATCGGCCTGCAGATCCTCGACGCGCTGCGCGCCGCGCACGCCCAGGGTGTGCTCCACCGCGATGTCAAACCCGAGAACGTGCTGCTCACCGGAGACGGGCGAGTCGTGCTGACCGACTTCGGCATCGCCCGCCTCGAGGCCGACTCGACGATGACGCGCACCGGCCTCGTCGGCACTCCCGCCTTCATCCCGCCGGAACGGCTCCGCGGCAGCCCCGCGCAGCGTGAGTCGGATCTGTGGTCGCTCGGGGCGACGCTGTACGCGGCGGTGGAGGGCAAGCCGCCGCACGACAAGGGCATGGCCATGGCGACCATGCACGCCGTGCTGAACGAGGAGCCCGCCCCCTCGGCCAAGGCCGGTCGGCTGGGGCCCGCGCTGATGCGGCTGCTCGCCAAGGAGCCCGCCGACAGGCCTGACTATGACGAGACCGCCCGCCTCCTGCGGCAGGTCTCCAGCCCCGCACCCGTACTCCCGGCTCCCACGTTGCCCGAGGTCGTCCCCCCGCCCGCCGCCTCCCCTTCGCCCGCAGGAGCCGGAGAGGGGCGAGATGGCGGAGATGGCGGCGACGCGGAGCAGGCGGCGCGCGGGGCGAGCCGGCCGCAACCGGCCGGGAAGGGCGCGGCGCCGGACGCCGCGGGCCCCGCACCCAAGGCCCCGCCCGCCGGCTCGAAGCCCGCCGCCGGTGGCTCCGGCCCGCGGGAAGAGGCGTCCGCCGGCTCCCCAGTGGAGAGCGCTGCGGAGAGCGCTGCGGAGAGCGCTCAGGAGCCCGCCGCCCGCCCGGCGGCGGCCCCTCCCGCCACGGGGGCGGTCGCGGAGGCCGCCGCGCCCGGCGGCAAGGAGGCCCCCAAGACGAAGGTCGTCCCGCGCGGAGGCCAGGAAGCCCGGCAGTCCGCGAGCGGCGGGCCAGGCGTCCCGGAGACGGGCGCTCAGGCCGGGCGCCCGGCGCCCGCAACGCCCCCAGCGCACCCAGCCCCCTCAGCGTCTCCGACGCCGGCGGTGCCCGCGGGCGGATCCCCGGGTACGGCAGGCCCGAAGAGCCCGGCAGGCGCCGGGAACGCGGCCGGGGCCACGGCAGGGACGGGCACGCCGTCAGCGGGCCGGTCCGAAGCCGCCCGCGGCCCGGGTGGCGTCTCAGGCGGCGTCTCAGGCGGCGTCTCGGGCGGGGGGCGGCCTCCGGTGGCTCCCGGCGCACCGGCGACGCCGTCGCCCGCACCGACGCGGGAGAACACGGCGCCGTCCGCCGGGCAGAGCCATAGCGTCTCCGCCGCGGGCTGGGGAGTTCCGGCGGGCCGGGATCTCACCACCGGCGCCGCTACACAGCGAGGATCGGTCTGGCACGCGGGCGACGGTGAGAGCCGGGACGCCGGGGCCGTCCAGAGATGGCGGCCCCCCCTCCTGGTGAAGGCCGCCCTGGTGATCGTCCCCGCGTTACTGATCATCGCGGGCATCGCGGGCTTCCTCGGCATGCGAGCGGGAGAGCGTACGTCGGCGCAGCCGAGCGACGACACGAAGACCACGCCCACGTCGGCCCCCGCGACCGCGACCAAGCCGGCGTCTCCGAGCAAGACGCCGTCCGCCTCGAGCAAGCCCTCCCCCACGCCCACCCCGGCCACCTCGCAGCCCGCGGACCCGCCGAAGAACTGGCACACGTACCGCGACCAGACGGGCTTCTCCATCGCCCTTCCCAACGGCTGGAAGGTCGACCGCCGCGACGCTTACAACGTCTGGTTCCGCGGGCCCGACGGCGTCGGCACCCTGCAGATCGGCATGACCAGCACGCCCAAGTCCGATGCGGTGAAGGACTGGAAGAACCAGGAGCAGTCCGCTCCCTCACGGTTTTCCGGCTACCGGCGCGTGACCATCAAGTCGGTGGACTACTTCAAGGAGGCCGCCGACTGGGAGTTCACCTGGCAGGGCAGCAGCGGGAAGCGGCACGCGATCGATCGTGGTTTCGTCACCGACAAGCACCACGGATACGCCATCTTCTGGCAGACCCCCGAAAGCCAGTGGCAGGAGAACCTGCACTACTTCGAGACGTTCACGGCGACCTTCCGCCCGGCCACCTGACCAGACACCCCCTTGCGCGTGATCATGCAGAAGTTCGGGAGCGTACCTCCTGACGTGCGCGAACCCTTGCCGTGATCATGCAGAAGTTCGGATTGTGGGGGGCTGACCTGGCCAGACGCCGGTCGTGATCATGCACGATTTCACGAACACCGCGACCTGTCCGAGCAGACGCCGTTCAGGATCATGCTCCTTGGGTTCGGCGTCTGAGATCCCTGGGCTTGATGGGCGCTCGTTGATATCTCTCACACGGGCACATGCCGTACTGGAGTGCATGATCACGGCGGGAGTTGGCGCAGGCCGCACGGCACCTGCGCAAGCTTCTGCATGATCACACGCGCGGGGGGACACGCGCGGAGGGCGCGGGCGGGGGCGGCTATGTCAGGCGCCGAGGTCCTTGCGGTAGACGAGGTAGTCGCAGGGCGTGGCGAGCAGCGGAGCCAGGGTGGGATGGGCCTCCTCGATCGCACCGACGTCCACCCGGCGGTAGCCGAGCCTGCCGTACCAACCGGCGAGGAACTCCTTCGACGGATGAGCCCAGCCGCGCGGCACGAGCAGTTCCAGCTGCATCGTGCGGCGGCCGAGGTCGCGACTGCGGCCCTCGGCGAACGCGACGAGGGCGCGGCCCACTCCGGCGCCACGGTGATCGAGGTCGGCGGCCAGCATGCCGAACTCCCCGGTGTGCTCGTCGAGGTCCTGGACGCGCACGCAGCCGACGATCCTCCCGTCCACGCGGGCCACGGCGATCTCCCCGGCCCCGACGAGCGCGGCGATCTCGCCGGGCGTGGTGCGGGCATAGCCGTCGGCCCACAAGCCCTTCTCGGCCACCGCGTAGACCTCGTTGACCAGCGTGGTGAGCCGCTCGACCAGGGCGGCGTCGGCATTCGCCGCGGCGAGCAGCGGTTCGACGGAGACGGGAGACATGCTGAGCTCCTTGCTCATGAGTGAGCTCGGGTGACGAAGCCCGAATGCTACCCAAATCCGACATATCGGGCCATCGGTGAGTGTCACCCATACGAACCGGCCCCCGCCCTGACGTTAGGGCGGGGGCCGTACGCGATCGGAGGACGCCTACCAGGTGGCGGGCTTGCCCTTCTGGAAGAGCCACACGTCGAAGAAGTTCGTCAGGTCCTTGCCCGACGCCTTCTCCGCCGCCGCGATGAAGTCGGCGGTGGTGGCGTTGCCGTACCGGTGACTGGTGGCCCACTGCTTCAGCAGCGCGAAGAAGGCGGTGTCGCCGATCTTGCCGCGCAGCGCGTGCAGCGTCATCGCCCCGCGGTTGTACGGCACGTTGCCGAACATGTCCTCGGGACCGGGGTCGGTGGCGACGACCTGCCAGAACGACGACGTCGCGGCGCGGCCGTAGTTGCTCGCGCTGTTGAACGTCTGGTCGGCCGTGGCACCGCCGTTGTGCTCGGTGTAGAGCCACTGGGCGTAGGTCGCGAAGCCCTCGTTGAGCCAGATGTCGGACCAGCGGGTGACGGACACGCTGTCGCCGTACCACTGGTGGGCCAGCTCGTGCGCCATCGTGCTCACGCCGGGGGCGCTGGAGAAGATCGGCTTGGTCTGGCTCTCCAGGGCGTAGCCGACGTCCGGCGCCCGGTCGATGATGGCACCCGCCGTGTTGAACGGATACGGGCCGAACAGCGAGGAGAAGTAGTCGACGATGTCGGGGATCTGCGCGACGGCGCCGGCCGACTGGGTGACCAGCTGCGGGTCGACCGCCGTGTAGATCGGCAGGCCCTCCGGCGTCTTCGACTCGGTGACGGTGAACTTCCCGATGGTCACCGTGGACAGGTAGGTCGCCATGGGCTCGGTCGAGTTCCAGAGGAACGTCGTCCAGCCCTTCTTGGTCTTCTGCGACAGCAGCCGGCCGTTGCCGACGGCGGTGACCCCCTCGGGCACGGTGGTGTGGAAGGTGAAGGTGGCCTTGTCGGTCGGGTGGTCGTTGCCCGGGAACCACGCGGGAGCGCCCTGCGGCTCGCCCGGCACGAACGCGCCGTCGTCGGTCGGCACCCAGCCCTCGATGGAGCCGTCGGGGTCGGTGACGACGGGGGGCGTCCCGGCGTACTTCACGACCACCGTGAACCGGTGCCCCTCGGCCAGCTTGTGGCGGGGGGTGACGACGAGCTCCTGGCCGCTGCGCTGGAACTCCGCCCGGTGCCCGTTCACGCTCAGGTACGAGATCTCCGGGCCGCGGAAGTCCAGGTCGAACGTGGTCAGGCCCTGGGTCGCGACGGCGGTGACCGTCGTGGTCGCGTCCATGTGCCGGGTGGCGGGATCGTAGGTGAAGGAGATGTCGTAGTGCTTGACGTCGTAGCCGCCGTTGCCGGCGTCGGGGAAGTAGGGGTCTCCCACGCTGGGCGCGCCGGCCGAGTACGTCGGCTTACCCGGCTTTCCGTGCTTTCCGGTCGATGCGAGAGCCGGCTGCGCCGCTTGGGCGATCAGCAGGCCGCACAGCGCGGCCGAGGTGGCCGCTGCGCCGAGAAGTCCCGATCTCATGTGTTTCCTTCCATCGGATCCGGCCGGGGTGGCCCCGGCCGGATCCGTCGTGCGAACTGTCCCTAGAAGGGTGGATCTGTGAGGTCGTCAGCCCACGACCGAACGCAGCGGGATCCGCGCGCTCTGCAGGGCGTTGACCATGTCACGCAGGAACGGGTGCTCGTCGGCCGCGAGCCCCTCGGGGTTCGGGATCGTGAAGTAGGCCGAGCCCCCCGCCTGCGCCACCTGAGCCGTGTCCGTGTACCGCCTGATGACGGCCTCGGTCCTGGCCAGGTCGTCCTGGGCGACCTCGATGCTGATCGGCCTCCACTGCCCGCCGAGGTCGGCCGGCTCGGCGGCCTTCGCCGCCGCCTCCCGCAGGGCCTCGGACCGCGTCTCGGGCTGGGCGGCCGCGGTGCGCATGGCCGCCACGGCGGGCGCCGACGCCGGGTGGAGCAGCGCGTTGGCCACGAGGTGGATGCCGTTCTCGTTGTAGGCGCGGAACAGGGGGTTGTAGGCGAACAGGACGGCGTGGCCGGACCCGATCGGCTCGTCGACCAGCGACGCGGTGCCCTTGAGCGCCTCGGCGCCGACCGTGTAGCCGTTGCCCCAGAACGTGTCGTCGGACGGGTAGGTGATGACGTTAGTCCCGGTCTGGCTGGGGTTGAGAATCGGGTCGCTGTTGTTGAACTGGAAGTCCTCGGCGGGCCGTCCGAGCGCCACCGGGCTGGAGCCGTCGACGTCGACCCGGAAGTGCGAGCCGATGACCTGGTAGCCGGTCGGCTTGGCCTTCTCCGTCGTCGAGGTCAGGCCGGCGGCGCGGGCCACCCGGGTGCCCTCGTTGCGCAGGCCGACGTACGTGCCGCCTGCGGCGACCCAGGCCTTCAGGTTGGCCAGGCCCTGCGCGGTGAGGCCGCCGGTCGAGTTGCTGCCGTCCGGAACCACCAGGGTGGTGCGCTCGGTGAACGCCGGGGTGTTGCCGTTGATGTCGGCGGTCGTGACCGGCTTGAGGTCGAGACCCCAGCGGGCGCCCAGGACGTAGCGGGCCTCGCCGTACGAGCCGGAGGTGGTGGAGATGCCGGTGCCGGCGAACAGGCCGGTGTCCGGCAGGCGCAGCGCGGTGCCGGAGGCGGCCTTGTGGCTGCCGGTGACGGTGACGCCGAGCGGGCGGGCCAGATCGTCCAGGTCGCCGGCCTTGATCGAGCGGGCCGGCAGGCTCACCACGCCTGTCGTGAGGTCACGGGTGACCGGCACGCCGGAGCCCAGCAGGCGGAAGGTCAGCTCGGAGGCCGCCGCCGAGTCGAGGGGGTAGGTGTAGGAGCCGCTCCGGGAGGCGTGCGAGGCGACGCCGCCGTCGATGCGCTTGACCAGGTCGGCCTTGGGCGACAGGGCGTCACCGGTGTAGATCGTGTCGACGCCCATGAGCAGCGGGTTGCTCCAGGAGGACACGTCGTAGAAGTAGGGGAACGGGACGTGCGGGTCCTCGCCGAGCAGCGCCTGGATCCAGTGCTTCTGCGGCTGGTCCATCGGGATCCAGTACGCGCCCTCGGGGACGGTGAAGTTCTTGGCGGAGCGGCCGCCGAAGATCTGCGCGTTCGGCACCTTGAGCGAGCGGTCGAGGCGGTAGACCTCGACGTCCATGCCGCGGAGCCGCTCCACGAGCCGACGCACGTCGCCGATCTGGCGGCCCGGCAGCAGGAAGTACGACCGGATCTTGGTGTCGGGCACCGGGAACTGCACGGTGTTGGTCGGCTGCACGACCTCGTTGGGCTCGAGCGTGCCGGCCTTGCCCTCCGCGAGGGCGGTCTGCCAGATCTTGTAGTAGCCGCCGAGGACCTCGCGCTTGTTGGCGGCGGCCCATCCGGTGGTGGCCCACTGGGTGTTGAACTGCTGCTGGACTCGGTCCTCGACCGCCGAGGAACTGCCCTTCTCATAGGTCATCCCGGCCGCGCCGAAGCCCGTGGCGGGCACCGTGTCGCCGTACCCCATGTAGAAGAGGTCGTAGGTGGCGTAGTTGAAGTAGCACTCGGTGGTCACGGTGGCGGTGCACGCGCCGTTGTAGCCGAAGGCCGCCGAGTTGGCCGCGCCGATGCGGTTGATCCAGTCGACCGGCTGGTCGGCGATCTCGTGGTGGATCGGGTCGGCGTTCGGCGGGAAGAAGAACTGCCGGCCGCCCATCTCGTGGGCGTCGACGAAGACCTGCGGCGGGTAGTCGCGCAGCATCGCGATCTTCCCGTCGGTCTCCGGCTGGGTGCGGGCGAACCAGTCGCGGTTGAGGTCGAAGCCGTAGTCGTTCTGCCGGCGGTTCGCGTCGCGGCCGTCGGGGTTCTGCGTCGGCACGATCACCGTGACCAGGTTCTCGTTGCGCTGGGCCACGTCGCAGGAAAGGCCGCTGGACAGTTCGTACAGGGTCTTGAGCGCGGCGTCGGCGCCGCTGGTCTCGCCGCCGTGGACGTTGCCCGCGATCCACACGATCGCGGGGGTGTCCTTGGCGATGTGCGCCGCCTTGTCCGGCCGCAGCGAGCGCGGGTCGCGCAGCGAGCGGATCTCCTCGGCGATGTCGTCGAGCTCGCCCCGGCTCATGTGGTCCTTGCCGGACACGATGGCGTAGGGAAGCTCCTGCCCGGAGACGCTGTGGGCCATCGTCCCGGTCACCACCCGGTCGGACGCCTTGCCCACCGCGTCGACGTACGCCCTGATCTCGCCGGTCGTGACGACCCGGGGCTGGCCCTTGCCCAGGGGGAACCCGAAGAACGCCTCGGGGGTCGGCACCGAGGCCAGGTGGGCGTTGGTGTCGGGGCTACATTTCGGCCCGCCGGAATTTGCGCTGGCGGGCGGCACGAACGCCATCGTCGCCGCCGTCAGCGCGACGGCCGCAACACTCGTGACCTTGCCGTAGGGAAATCTTCTGTACGTCGCCGCACGTGGCCGCACTCATGCCTCCTGAAGGGGGAGGGAACGCCACATCCTCGGGCGAGAACGTGGCGTCCATGGAAAATCGACACCAAAGAGGCGTCGGAGAAAGCCGAGAGCGATCGTATAAGGGGGTAATAAATCGGGCAAGAGTCGCAGTTATTAACGAAAGTCCGTTCCGAAATGTGAGGGTTTCGGTCTGGATCTGACCCCGTTTCCGGACAGCCGCCATGACCTGTGGGACGATGCAGAAGTTTCGGGAGGGGTCAAGTTGAACGACGGGCGGCGTATCGCGGGCAGATATCACCTGCTCGAACCCATCGGCCGAGGTGGCATGGGGGTCGTCTGGCGTGCCCACGACGAGGTGCTCGACCGCACGGTGGCCGTCAAAGAGGTCATCTACCGTACGGCGGGCGACGAGGAGCGGGAGGCCTTCAACAGGCGGACCGTGCGCGAGGCACGGGCGGCCGGGCGCATCGCCCACCCCGCGGTGGTCGTCGTCCACGACGTGATCGAGGAGGACGGCAGGCCCTGGATCGTCATGCAACTCGTCCAGGCGCGCTCGCTCGGGGATGTGTTGCGTGAGGAGGGACCGCTGCCCCCCGGGCGGGTGGCCTCCGTCGGCCTCCAGGTGCTCGACGCGCTGCGCACCGCGCACGCCGAGGGCGTGCTCCACCGCGACGTCAAGCCGGAGAACGTGCTTCTCCAGCGAGGCGACCGCGCCGTGCTGACCGACTTCGGCATCGCCACGATGCCGGAGGAGACCACGCTCACCATGACGGGCATGGTGACCGGGACCCCGGCGTTCCTGGCGCCCGAGCGGCTGACCGGGCAGCCGGCCGCCCCCGAGTCGGACCTGTGGTCGCTGGGCGCGACGATGTACGCAGCGGTCGAGGGCAGGCCGCCGTTCGAACGCGACTCGGCGATCGCCACCATGGCGGCCGTGATCCACACCGAACTCGAACCGCCCCGGCGCGCCGGAGCCCTGGGACCGGTGATCGAGGGCCTGCTGGTCAAGGACCCCGCACGGCGGATGACCGCCGCGACCGCGGCGAGCCGGCTGGAAGCCGTGACGCACCCCTCCCCCCTACGGCAGACCGCACCGGCAACCGGGCAGCACGAGGGCTCAGGAGAGTCCCCCGTGCCGCCCCGCGCGATCGGAAGCCGCGACCACAGGCGACGCGACGCCCCCGGCGCTGCCCCCTCCCGCGGCGCGTCCCGCACCAAGGTGGCACTCCTCGTCCTGCTGCCGATCGTGCTGGCCACCGGAGGCTGGTACGGCTACAGCAGGCTGGCCGCCCCCGCGACCGTCGTCACCGCGACCACAGGCGACGCGACCCCAGGCACCGCGGCCCCAGCCCCCGCGACCTCTGCCACCGGCGGCCCGGCGTCAACGAAGCCGGCGCCGTCATCGTCATCACCCGGCGCCGTGGCATCCGGCCTGCCCGCCGGGTGGACGACGTACACGGACGGGCTCCTCGGATTCTCGATCGCCCTGCCTCCGGGCTGGACCGCCTTCGACCGCGAGAAGACACGCGTGCGCTTCCACGGCCCCGGCGTTCCGGGCTACCTCCAGGTCGACTTCACCGCGTGGACGGCCGACGACCCCGTAACCGCGCTGACGGGCGTCGAGACCGCGTCGAAGGGCCGCGGCCTGCTCCCCGGCTACCAGCGCATCAGGCTCAGTCCCGTCGACTGGCGCGGCTCGCGAGCCGCGGAGTGGGAGTTCAGCTTCACCCCGAGCTATGGCAAGGTCAGGGTGCTCGACCGGGCCTTCCGCTCCCCAGCGGGCCGCGACGCCGCGCTCTACTGGCAGACGACTGAGAGCAAATGGACAGGAAGTATGTCCTATTTTCGGGTACTCTTGACCACATTCCTCCCCAAATAGGAAGTTCCGCGGGTCGCTTCCGCGGCATGCGCGTGTGCGAGAAGGGCAGCGCCTGGTCGATGACTGACGCCCAGACCTCCGAACGAGTCGTGGCCGGCCGATACCGGCTGATCGAGCCACTCGGACGCGGTGGCATGGGCACCGTGTGGCGCGCGCTCGACGACGTGCTCCGCCGGGAGGTCGCCGTCAAGGAGATCACCGCCGCCACCGGGCTCATCGGCGCCGACAGAGACGCCTTCACGGCACGGACCTTCCGTGAGGCCAGAGCGGCGGGACGGCTCAGCCATCCCGGCGTGGCCACCGTCTACGACGTCTTCGAGGAGCGCGGACACCTCTGGATCGTCCTCGAACTGGTCCCCTCGCGCACACTCGGGTCGATCGTCCGCGACGACGGCCCGCTGCCGCCCCGGCGGGTCGCGGAGATCGGAATCCAGGTGCTCGCCGCCTTGCGCGCCGCGCACGCGGCCGGCGTCCTGCACCGGGACGTCAAGCCGGAGAACGTGCTGATCGCCCATGACGGCCGCGCCGTGCTCACCGACTTCGGCATCGCGTCCATCGAGGACGACTCCTCGATGACGCGGACCGGCATCCTCATCGGCACGCCCGCCTTCATGGCTCCGGAGCGGGCCAGCGGCGGCACGGCGCAGCGGGCATCGGACCTGTGGTCGCTCGGGGTCACGTTGTTCCACGCCGTCGAGGGGCGTTCGCCCTTCGAGCGCGCCCACGCGCTGGCGACCCTGGCCGCGGTCACCTACGAAGAGCCCGACCCGGCCCGCCTCGCCGGTCAACTCGGGCCGATCATCGACGGCCTGCTGGTCAAGGACCCGGCCAGGCGCATGACCGCCGAGGAGGCCGAGCCGCTGCTCATAGCCGTCGCGGAGCCCTCCGGACCCAGCCCGGATCCCGGCCCCGCCGTACGGAAGGTCCGGCCCCGCCGCGCCCGGCCGGGGACCACCCCGTCATCCGGATTCCACAAGCGGAGCGCCCCGGACGCCGGAACGCGAATGCCTGCGTCGGCCCGGCGTGCCTCCCGGCGCAGGCCGTGGATCTTCACGGTGGTCGCCACGGCGGCGATCGCGGTGGCGGGCATGTCGGCCGGCGGCGTGGCCTACGTGACCTCGCGCGCTCCCGAACCCGGCGCGGCCCCGCTCAGCGTGCCCACCGTGACGGTCTTCACCACCCGTACGGCCAAGCCCGACGACAAGCAGGCCGCGTCCCAGTCGATGACGAACGCGAGCACGCCTTCGGAGGCCGCGAACGGGGACACCGGCAAGCAGGGCCGCAGAACTCCGGCGCCGCAGGTGGCACCGCGGCAGACCAGGCAGGCCGCGCCTCACCACGACGACAACCCAGGGCGGGTCCGGGGCGACTACGCCGGCAGCTACCAGCAGTGGCGCGGGAAGTTCACTGGCTCTCGTCGCTGACGATCTCCAGCGCCCGGGCGAGGTCGGCGGGGTAGTCGCTGGTGAACGACACCCATTCGCCCGTGGCCGGGTGCTCGAACGCCAGCGAGACGGCGTGCAGCCACTGGCGTGTCAGGCCGAGCCGGGCGGCGAGCGTGGGGTCGGCGCCGTAGAGCAGGTCGCCGGCGCAAGGGTGGCGCAGCGCCGACATGTGGACCCGGATCTGGTGGGTGCGGCCGGTCTCCAGCTTGATGTCGAGGAGGGAGGCCGCCCGGAACGCCTCGATGGTGTCGTAGTGGGTGACCGAGTCCTTGCCGCCCGCGACGACGGCGAAGCGGCCGTCGCCCGACGGGTGCCGATCGATCGGAGCGTCGATCGTCCCGCGCAACGGGTCCATGTGCCCCTGCACGAGCGCGTGGTAACGCTTGTCGACCGTGCGCTCCTTGAAGGCCCGCTTGAGATGGGTGTAGGCGAACTCGCTCTTGGCCACCACCATCGCGCCGGTGGTGTTGGCGTCGAGCCGGTGCACGATGCCCTGCCGCTCGGCCGCGCCGCTGGTCGAGACGCGGTGGCCCGCGCCGAGCAGGCCGCCGATCACGGTCGGGCCGGTCCAGCCGACGGTCGGGTGGGCGGCCACGCCGATCGGCTTGTCGACCACGACGATGTCGTCGTCCTCATAGAGGATCCCCATGCCGGGCACCGGCTCCGCCACGGGCACCGGGGCGGCCGGCGGCGGGGGGATGGTCACGTCCAGCCAGGCGCCCGCGTGCACCCGGTCCGATTTGGCCGGGACCGTGCCGTCCACCAGCACGTCGCCGGCGGCGATCAGCTC
Organism: Planotetraspora thailandica; assembly: GCF_016863335.1. Taxonomy (GTDB): domain Bacteria; phylum Actinomycetota; class Actinomycetes; order Streptosporangiales; family Streptosporangiaceae; genus Planotetraspora; species Planotetraspora thailandica. The sequence continues at coordinate 144,760 of NZ_BOOR01000012.1, read as the reverse complement.
CGCCGCCCTGGTGCGGGAGAAGCCGAAGAGCCTGGCCAGCGCGGCGTCGAGGCGTTCGCCCTCCAGGCCGTCGGGAAGGGGGAGGCTCCGCTGGTCACCCATCGGCGGACTCCCCGGTCTGCCGGGTCCCGTCGATCTGGAATCCGCGCCAGGCCAGCAGCACCGCGAGGATGCCGCCGCAGACGATGGCCGAGTCCGCGAGGTTGAATACGGGGAAGCCGGTGACGGGGAACGCCTGGAGGAAGTCCACCACGTGGCCCTGGAAGGGGGCCGGCGACCGGAAGATCCGGTCCGTCAGGTTGCCCACCGCCCCGCCGAGCAGCAGTCCCAGCGTGATCGCCCACGGCAGACTCCTGAGCTGCCGTGCCGTACGGAGGATGGCGACGACCACGCCGACGGCGATGACGGTGAAGACGATCGTCATCCCGGTGCCGATGCTGAACGCCGCACCGGGGTTGCGGATCACGTTCAGGACCAGCGCCCCGGGGATGACCGTCACGGGGGCCTTGTGCTCGAGGAATTCCACCACCAGGAGCTTGCTCACCACGTCCAGGACGTAGACGACCGCCGCGACGGCGACCAGAAGGGCGATCCTTCGTGCCCGGACGGGCTGTGCGTCGGGTTCGCCGCTCAGCGGCGCTCCTCCCGCTGCTTGCACGCTACGCACAGGGTCGCCCTCGGGAAGGCCCGCAGGCGTTCCTTGCCGATCGGCTTGTGGCACGATTCGCACTCTCCGTAAGTTCCCGCGTCGACTCGGGCGATCGCCCGCTCGTTCTGCGCGAGCAGGTCGCGCGCATTCAGGGTAAGGGCGATCTCACGTTCGCGCTCATACGTCTTCGCCCCCGCGTCGGCGGGATCGTCTCCGGCGCCCTCGCTGGCGTCCCCCTGGGCGAGTTCGCTCTCGGCGCGGGTGATGTCGGCGCTGAGCTCGGCGATCTCGTGCTCAAGCTGCCTGCGCACCTCGGCGAGTTCCTCGCCGGACCAGGTGTCGTCGCTGGTAGCGGTTCTCGCCGCACGCGTGGCCATGAGGCCTCCCATTAGTCAGGAGTGATGATCAACAGATGAGCAGTCCGGGCAGCATAGGTCGCCCTCAACGGCCCGGCAATCGACTCGCCGACGGTTTTACCCCGCCAGGAGCCGCAGCACATTCGGCCAGTTCCTCCTCATTTCCCCCTATTTCCACCACTTTTTCGCGCAGTTTCGCCCGTCGCGCGACACCCCCACCCGGAAGCGCGGCGACGGCCCCTCCTGGGCCGCCTCCGTCGCCCTTCCGCCACCGCGGGGGCATTCACCCTGACAACATCGAGGCCTCGCCTTATGTTCCGCGAAACGACCCCGAACACGCGGATGACCTCCCATATCGGGAAGCTCATCCCGGCCGTCTGCGTTATCGTCTAAGTCTGCAAGGCGTTGATGGGGACGAGTACCTCCGCACCCACTCGCTCGAGCGACCCGGGGACGGTGTGAGCCCGGGGCGAGCCGCGGAGGGAAGATCACCCCGGAGCCGCCGGGAGAAAGGCCCCTGGGCCGAGTAGATCCGGCAGCGGAACAAATGAGAGGGCGCTCCCCGGCGGGGACGTCAAGAAGGGTGGTACCGCGGAGCCGTTTCCGGCTTCGTCCCTTCACGCCATTCCAGCCACGCGTGGAGGTCCCGCCGACGATGTCTCCCCAGAATTTCCGCTCCCTTTCCGGGCAGGTCGACCTGCCCGCACTCGAACGTGAGGTCCTCGAACGCTGGCGGGACGGAAAGGTCTTCGAGCGTTCCCTGGAGCAGAACGCCGGCGGCCCGTCCTGGATCTTCTACGAGGGTCCGCCCACGGCCAACGGCATGCCCGGCGTGCACCACGTCGAGGCCCGCGTCTTCAAGGACGTCTTCCCCCGCTACAAGTCCATGCGCGGTTACCACGTGCCCCGCAAGGCGGGCTGGGACTGCCACGGCCTGCCCGTCGAGGTCGCCGTCGAGAAGGAGCTCGGCCTGTCCGGCAAGCCCCAGATCGAGGAGTACGGCATCGCGGAGTTCAACGCCCGCTGCCGCGAGTCGGTCCTCCGGCACGTCGACGCGTTCGAGGAGATGACCGAGCGGATGGGCTACTGGGTCGACATGTCCCAGGCCTACCGCACGATGGACCCGCAGTACGTCCAGGCCGTCTGGTGGTCGCTCAAGACCGTCTGGGACAAGGGCCTGCTGTTCCGCGACTTCCGGATCACGCCCTACTGCCCGCGTTGCGGCACCGGCCTGTCCGACCACGAGCTGGGCCAGCCCGGCGGCTACGAGACCGTCTCCAGCCCGTCGGTCTACGTCCGCATGCCCGTGACCTCCGGCCCCCTGGCCGATCTCGGCGCCTCGCTGCTGATCTGGACGACGACGCCCTGGACCCTGGTGTCCAACACGGCGGTCGCCGTGCACCCCGACGTGACCTATGTCGCCGCCCGCCGCGGTGACGAGGTGCTGGTCATCGCACAGCCGCTGATGACCAAGGTGCTCGGCGAGGACGTCGAGGTGCTCGCCACCTACACCGGAACCGAGCTGGAGCGCACCACCTACTCCCGTCCCTTCGACTTCGTCGAGATCCCCGGGGCGCACTATGTCGTGCTGGGCGACTACGTGACCGTCGAGGACGGCACCGGCCTGGTCCACCAGGCCCCCGCGTTCGGCGCCGACGACATGACCGTCTGCAAGCGGTACGGCATGCCGGTCGTCAACCCCGTCGGCCCGGACGGCCGGTTCCTCCCGGACGTGCCGTTCGTCGGCGGCATGTTCTTCAAGGACGCCGACGAGCACCTCACCGAGGCCCTGCGCAGCCGCGGTCTGCTGTTCCGGGGCGACCACTTCGAGCACAGCTACCCGCACTGCTGGCGCTGCCACACGCCGCTCCTCTACTACGCGCTCCCGTCCTGGTACATCAGGACCACCGAGATCAAGGACCGCCTGCTCGCCGAGAACGAGCGCACCAACTGGTTCCCTGAGACGATCAAGAACGGCCGTTACGGCGAGTGGCTGCGGGGCAACGTCGACTGGGCGCTGTCCCGCTCGCGTTACTGGGGCACGCCGCTGCCGCTGTGGGTCTGCTCCGAGGACGACTCCCACGTCACCTGCGTCGGCTCCCTGGAGGAGCTGGGCGGTCTGGCCGGCCGCGACCTGTCCGCGCTCGACCCGCACCGGCCGTACGTCGACGACGTGACCTTCCCCTGCCCCGACTGCGGGGCGGAGGCGAAGCGGGTGCCCGACGTGATCGACGTGTGGTACGACTCGGGCGCCATGCCGTTCGCCCAGTGGGGCGCCCCGCACGTCAACAAGGACGTCTTCGAGGCGTCCTACCCCGGCCAGTTCATCGCTGAGGCGATCGACCAGACCCGCGGCTGGTTCTACTCGATGATGACCGTCGGCACGCTCGTCTTCGACCGCTCGTCGTACGAGAACGTGCTCTGCCTCGGCCTCATCCTCGCCGAGGACGGCCGCAAGATGAGCAAGCACCTCGGCAACGTCCTCAAGCCCATGCCGCTCATGGACGAGCACGGGGCCGACGCGCTCCGGTGGTACATGGCCACCTCCGGCTCGCCCTGGGCGCCCCGGCGCATCGGGCACTCAGCGCTCGAGGAGATCGTCCGGAAGGTCCTGCTCACCTACTGGAACACCGCGTCGTTCTTCACGTTGTACGCCAACGCCGAGTCGTGGTCGCCGACCAGGCTGGCCGAGGCCCCGGCGTACGCCGAGCGGCCCCTGATCGACCGGTGGGCCCTGGCCGAGCTGCACCGCACGGTCGCCGAGGTCACGGCCTCCCTCGAGGAGTTCGACACGGCCCGGGCGGGCCGCCGCCTGACCGACTTCCTCGACGACCTGTCCAACTGGTACGTCCGCCGCTCCCGCCGCCGGTTCTGGTCGGGAGAGGCGTCGGCGTTCGCCACGTTGTACGAGTGCCTGGAGACGGTCACCCGGCTCATGGCGCCGCTCGTGCCGTTCCTCACCGACTACCTGTGGGACGTGCTGCGCGCACCCGACGCACCGGCGTCGGTCCACCTCACCACCTGGCCCGAGGTGAACAAGGAGCTGCTCGACCCGGAGCTGTCGGAGCGGATGGCCCTGGTCCGCAGGCTCGTCGAGCTGGGCCGCTCGGCCCGCGCCTCGTCGTCGGTCAAGACCCGCCAGCCGCTCGGCCGGGCCCTGATCGGCGCGCCCGGCTGGCCGTCGCTGCCCGCCGAGCTGCGCGAGCTGATCGCCGACGAGCTCAACGTGCAGCGGCTCGAGGACATGTCCGGATTCTCGGCCGACCTGGTGACCTTCACCGTGAAGCCGAACTTCCGTGCCCTCGGCAAACGGTTCGGCTCGCAGACCAAGGTCGTCGCCGCCGCCGTCTCAGCCGCCGACCCTGCCACGCTGGCCCAGACCCTGCGATCCGGTACGGCTGCCGCCATCGAGGCCGGCGAGCTCGGGACGGTGGAACTCGGCCCGGACGACCTGATCGTCACCGAGCAGCCGAAGACCGGATGGGCGGTGGAGACCGGGGCGATCGACACAGGAACCGGTGAAACCGTCGCCCTCGACCTGGCCATCACCGACGAGCTGCGCAGGGCCGGCTTGGCCCGGGAGGTCATCCGCCTCGTCCAGGAGGCCCGCAAGGCGACCGGCCTGTCCATCACCGACCGGATCGACCTGTGGTGGTCTGCCGACGGCGACCTTGCCACGGCGCTTCGCGAGGCGGGCGGCACCGTGGCCGAGGAGGTGCTCGCGACCGGCTTCACCGAGGGTGATTCCGGCGAGGACCTCCACCGGCACGAGGACGCCGATCTCGGCCTCGTCTTCCAGTTGCGCAAGGCCTGATCGTCGTGCGCCTGGGCGCGGCACCGCCCCGCCCAGGCGCACGACCGGCGGCCATCCGATCAAACGGGCCGCGGGATTTCGGCCGGGGTCGTCGTCCCTGAAAACGCCGCATCGCCCACACGAGGCATCCGGCTGTCCGGTGCCTCGCGCGGGCGATGGGCAGGGTGTTCGGCGGCTAGCGCGTCTCGCAGACCGAGCAGTGGGTCAGGCCCGCCTCCTCGGCAGCCTCCCGCGACATGATCTCGATGCTGTCGTCGTCGATGCCGCTGATGAGCGGGCATTCGGAGCTGTGGTAGCGGCGGGTGCCCGTCATGACGCGCACCGATCCCGCGGGAACGGCACGAGGGACGTCCGGCCGGATGGCCGCGAAGACGCCGGTCTCCTCGTCGTCACGCTCGTCGTCGGCGTGGGCGGCATCCGCCTCCGCGCGCTCTCCGGCACTGCCCGCGGCCTTGTCAGGCTTACCCGAATCGCCGGTCCCGCTAGGCGCGCTCTTGCCGGAATCACCGGAATCGCCGCCTGCCGTGGAATCGTCGGTCCCGACCGGATTCGCGGCGGTCTTCGCCGGGGTCGTGCCGGCCTTCGCGGTGTCGCCCGCCTGCCGTACGGAACCGGAGTCGGGCGCCGTGGCTGCCGGGCGCACGGCCGTGGGAGTCGCGGAGGCCGTGGAGTCGGCGGGCGTCTTCGAGGGGGTGGCGGGGATCGGCGGGATGCTGAACCCGGCGCGCCCGGGTTGCGTGGTCTCGCTGGGATCCTCAAGGTCGTCGAGGTCGGTGCTCGCCGCCTGTCCTGTGGTCGCCGCCGTCCCGCCGTCTCGGGCCGTCACGGCCCGGGCGCCCGCGGTTCCTGTGGCCTTGGTTCCTGCGTCTCCGGTCCCTGTGTCTTCAGTCCCCGTGTCTTCAGTCACGGTGTCTTCGGTGCTCGGGCTCTCGGTACGCGCGCTCTGCGCCTTCGAATCGCCGGCCTTCGAATCGTCGGCCTTCGGACCCGCGGTCTTCGGCTCTGCGGTCTTCGGCTCTGCGGTCTTCGGGCTGCCGGCCGTCGAGTCGCCGGGCTTGGCGCTCTCGCGGTCCGGGCTTTCCGATCCTGCGGAGGCGGGTTCGGCCGTCTTGGGCTTGGCCCTGTCGACCCGGAACCAGTCGTCCTTGGCAGGCGCCGACGGGGCCGACGACGGCTCGGTCGTACGGCCCGGCGTGCCAGGCCCCTGCGCGGCCCCGTCACCGGCCGAGGGGGCGGACGGCGCAGGCGCGGGAGGCGGAGTTGGCGCCGACGCGAACGTACGCGAGAACCAGTCGTGCTGACCCGGCTCCGATCGCGTCGACGCCGACGAAGAAGTCTCGGATGCGGCGGCCTCAAAAGAAGCGGTCTCGGAAGAAGCGGCCTCAGAACGGGCCGCGTCAGGCGCGGAGGCCTCCGCAGGGGTGGACCGAGGATCGGCGTCTTTGCCGCCCCGATCGCGGTTGCTCACATCGCCGCCGCTTGTGCGCCGGCCGCCCGCGGCTCTGGTGGCGCCGGGATCTTCGGCGGCGGGCACGGCCGTACGGGATGTCCCTGGGCCGGACGGCGTCGCCTGCCAGGCGTCCTCGCCGGGCCTGGTGTTCCCGGTCCCCCTGGAATCCCTTGACGGGCCCTGGGTCCGGGGCGCGGCCTGGCCGGTCGGCATGGGCGTCGCGGTGGTGCGTGCGCTCTCCCCGCGCTCCGGGGCGATGAGCCCGGGCTCGTCCGCCGCACGGGCGGACATGTCGGGAAGGCAGGTGGTGCAGGGGCTGAAGCCCTCTTCTCGGGCCTCGGCGCAGGTCAGCTCCTCGGTCTCGCGTCCCAGTAGCTGGCGGCAGTTCGCCACGTGGAAACGCCTGCGACCGGGGACGACCAGCACGATGTCGTCGGGGCCGAGGTCACCGTCATGACCGGGCTGAGCCGGCGGACGCATGAGAGGGGTCGTCGGCTCCTGCCTGGGGTGCGGGAACGCCACGGTGGGCTGCACCCCATGGGTGATCACCGGGGGCGCCGCCACCATCGGCACGGCCACCGGATGCGCCGGCGCCCCGCTTGAGGCGGTGGCTCCGGCGTGGGCGAGCTCGGAGACGGGAGAACCCTGGGGGGTGAGATCCGTCCCGACGGCGGCACGTCCGCCGGCGGGGAACAGCAGATGACGCTTCAGCAGGGCCCCGGCGAGGAGGAAGACGGCTGCCAGGACGGCGATCGCCATCGACCACACCACCAGGTACACCTGCGTCATCGCCCACCCGGCTATGAGGATCAGGAGAGCGGCGATGGCGAGCGCCAAGGCGGCGCTGAAGAGGATCACAGGAGGTTCTCCGAGCTTGCGGGTCGCATGAAGCGAGGGGGGTAGGACCCCGCGGGCTACCGGCGGTCGGTGTGCGGACCGTCAGGCCCGGGGAACACCCCCGTGTGCTGCGCGGGCTCCTGACCGAACGGGTTCGGGGGGGCCGACATCTGCTGGACACCCGGAGCGACGGCGTGCGCCATCGCCGGAGCGCCGGCCACCATCGGGAACGCGCCGCTGCCCTCGGCCGCGACGTTCAGCTCCGCGAGCTGGTTCTCCAGGTACAGCTTGAGACGGCTGCGGTACTCACGCTCGAAGCTGCGCAGCTCCTCGACCTTGCGCTCGAGCTCGTCGCGGGTCTGCACCAGCGAGCCCATCGCCTGGCGGTGCCGCTCCTGCGCGTCGCGCTCCAGCGTCTCGGCACGGGCGCGGGCGTCGCCGATGATCTGCTCGGCCTGGCGGCGGGCCTTGCCGAGGATGTCGTCGGCCTCGCGGCGGGCGCGGGTGACGGTCTCGTCCGCCTCGCGGCGGGCGTCGGCGATGGCCTGGTCGGCGGTCTGCTGCGCGAGGGCGAGCACACGGGCCGCGGTGTCCATGTTGTCTTCGGCAGGCGGCAGGCCCATGCCGACGGGGACGGGCTCGGGACGCACGGGCTCCGGGGGCCTGATCGGCTCAGGCTGGGGGATCATCATCTCCGGCTTGGGCTCGGCCACGGGCGCGGACGCCATCTGCATGGGGCCGCCCATGCCCATGCCACCGGGGACCTTGCCCCTCAGGCACTCGGCCAGCTTGGCACGAAGCTCCTCGTTCTCTTGGATGAGGCGGTCGAGCTCGGCCTCGACCTCGTCGAGGAAAGCGTCCACCTCCTCCTCGTCGTACCCCGGCCGAAGCCGGGTGGTACTGAACTGCTTGTTCCGCACATCAGCGGGCGTCAACGGCATGTGGGTCTCCTTGGCGCGCTCGGAGTCTTTGTCCGCGGGGACGGTACCCGATCAACGAAACGCGTTCACGACTTGGATCAAGACCAAAACCACAATGAACAGCACAGTGAAGCTCAGGTCAAAGGCCACCGTACCCAACCTCAGGGGCGGAATGAAACGGCGGAGGAATTTGAGAGGAGGGTCCGTCAGTGTGTAAGTGGCCTCCGCCAGCACCAGAACGACCCCGGAAGGCCGCCAGGAGCGGGCGAACGCCTGCACCGTCTCAAAGATCATCCTGCCGATCAGCAGAATCAGATAGAGGGTGAGGGCGATGGACAAGATCTCGCTAACGATCCCCACGGTCCGACCCCGCCTCCCTCTGGTTCCGCCGCATCCGGTCCCAGTGGGTACCGCTCTGCCGGTCACTGCTCATGATGGAACTCTAGCTCTGGTTGAAGAAGCCGCGTTCCGCGATTCGGGCCTTGTCTTCGGCGGTCACCTCAACGTTGGCGGGGGACAACAGGAACACCTTGTTGGTAACACGTTCGATGCTGCCGTGTAGGCCAAAGACGAGACCTGCCGCGAAATCCACAAGACGCTTGGCGTCGCTGTCGACCATCTCGGTCAGATTCATGATGACTGGGGTGCCTTCGCGGAAGTGCTCCCCGATCGTGCGCGCTTCATTGTATGTGCGGGGGTGGAGGGTCGTGATCCGCGCCAGATCGGTCGTACGGCGCTCCAGCACCGCCGTGGGCGGCCGGACTGCGGGAACGACCGACTCGACGTCCTCATCGTGCTCGTGGGACCCCGCGTGCGCCCCGGACGGGCCCGCGACGAAACCGCGGCGCGGCGCGTCGTAGTCGTCGCCGTAGTCGTCGTCGTTGCCGTACTCGGTCGCGTACCTGTCGTCGTAGTGGTCGTCCTCCACGAGACCGAGGTAGACCGCCATCTTGCGCATCGCGCCGGCCATCGCTCGTCGTCCTCCGCGTTACTGGTGCCTTCAAGGTCCCTATGGGAAGGCCAGGGCGGTAGCCATACCCCCCTTGTAGCTCACCGCTGATCGACCTCTACCTGTCGCGGACACCAAGGTCCACTTGGGGGACATTACCTGACGAAGGGCTTCCGACGGCCGAGCAACGCCGTACCGACACGCAGGTGTGTCGCGCCGTTGGCTATCGCGTGGGCAAAATCTCCGCTCATTCCCGCCGAAATGACGTCCGCGGAGGGGTGTTCCTTCTGTATGGTCTGCGCCACGCCGTACAGGCGGGCGAAGGCCTCGTCCGGATCGCCCCCGAGTGGGGCGACCGCCATGACGCCCCGCAGACGCAGGCCCGGGGATCCGGCGACCGCCTCGGCGAGCCGCATGATCTCGGCGGATGCGACACCGCCTCGCGCTCCAGGGCCGCCCTCTCCCCCGTCCTCCAGTGCGACCTGGATGAGGCAGCCCACCTCACGTCCCGCCCGTACGGCCTCGCGGCTCAGCGCCTCGACCAGCCGGGGACGGTCGATCGAATGGATCAGGTCCGCGTAGGAGACCACCGAACGGGCCTTGTTCGTCTGTAACTGCCCGATGAAGTGCCAGGTGAGGTCCAGGTCGGCGCATTCCGCGGCTTTGTCGTGCGCCTCCTGGTCCCGGTTCTCCCCGATGTCGCGCACGCCGAGCTCGGCGAGCAGGCGCACGTCGGAAGCCGGGTACGTCTTGGTGACCGCGATGACGGTGATCTCGGAGCGGGCGCGGCCGGCCGTACGGCAGGCCTCGTCGACCTGCCCTTCCAGCTCCGCCAGACCCGCCGCGATCTCTTCGCGGCGGGTGTCAGTCACGTCGTGCACTGGTCACTTGAGGAAATCCGGCACGTCGAGCTCCTCCTCCTGCTCCTCGAACACCACCGGGCGCCGGGGGGCGGGCTGGGTGACGCGCGAGGTGATGGGGGTCGGCGGCTCGGGCGTGGGGCGCGGGATCGAGAGCGGGCCGGTGTTGCCCTGCTCGGACCTGGCGGCCTCCCCCTCCTGCGCCGCCGCCGGCTGCGGAGCCGGCGTGACGGGAGGGGTCGCCGGTTGCGGAGCAGCCGGCGGGCTCACGGGACTCACAGAAGGAGCGGCCGTGGCCGCGCCGAGCGGGCGGGACAGCGGCTGCTCCACGCGCACCTCGGGCTTGGCGGGAGCGGGCGCCGGTGCAGGCGTGGGGCGTGACGGCGGCGGCGGCGTCGCGGGCCGGCTCTGCTGGGGTCGCGACAACGTCGACGACACCGGGTTGGAGGACGCGGGCTCGTCGAATCCGGCGGCGATGACGGTCACCCGCACCTCGTCGCCGAGGGCGTCGTCGATGACCGTGCCGAAGATGATGTTGGCGTCGGCCGCGGCGGCGTTGGACACGAGCTGGGCCGCCTCGTTGATCTCGAACAGGCCGAGGTCGGATCCGCCGGCGATCGACAGCAGCACGCCGTGGGCGCCGTCGATGCTGGCCTCCAGCAGCGGGCTGGAGACGGCCATCTCGGCGGCGGCGACGGACCGGTCGTCGCCCCTGGCGTGGCCGATGCCCATGAGGGCGGAACCGGCTCCCGACATGACCGACTTCACGTCGGCGAAGTCCAGGTTGATCAGACCTGGAGTGGTGATGAGGTCGGTGATGCCCTGGACACCGGAAAGCAGCACCTGGTCGGCGGCCTTGAACGCGTCGAGCACGCTCACCTGACGGTCGGAGATCGACAGGAGCCGGTCGTTCGGGATGACGATCAGCGTGTCGACGTCTTCGCGCAGGGTCTCGATACCGGCCTCGGCCTGCATCGCACGGCGCTTGCCCTCGAAACTGAACGGCCGGGTGACGACGCCGATGGTCAGGGCGCCCAGGGATCGGGCGATGCCGGCCACGACGGGCGCGCCGCCGGTGCCGGTGCCACCGCCCTCGCCCGCGGTGACGAAGACCATGTCGGCGCCCTTGAGCACCTCCTCGATCTCCTCGCGGTGGTCCTCGGCGGCCTTGCGGCCGACCTCCGGGTTCGCCCCGGCCCCGAGCCCTCGCGTGAGCTCACGCCCGACGTCGAGCTTGACATCGGCGTCACTCATCAGCAGCGCCTGGGCGTCGGTATTGATGGCGATGAACTCGACGCCCTTGAGTCCCTCCTCGATCATCCGGTTCACGGCGTTCACTCCGCCGCCGCCGATTCCGACGACCTTGATGACCGCGAGGTAGTTCTGCGGTGCTGCCACGACGAGGGGCCTTTCCGCTCGTTTGCGTTTCCATGCGGGCGACCGCCCGCGCTGTCTCAACTCTCACCCTCAAGTTGAGATTTAGAGTTATGTCAACCTGAGGATTGATACGGACAGTAGGGTTGCCCCTCCCCCAGGGTCAACTAACCGCGCCGCAAGGCCGTCCGGCGTGTCGCGGGCCGTCCGTTTCGCTCGCCCGGCCGCCGCGGGGCCCGAGGTGAGATTTGTCACCTGACCGTCACGACATCCGGTGAGCTGAGGTCATAACTGGTGCCGGGCTTCTTGAGCAGGGCCGCCAGAAGGCGCCCCTTCTCCTCCGAGTCCGCGGCGTCTCCCCACACGATGGTCTTGCCGTCGGTGAGCTTCAGGGTCACCGACTTCGGCGAGGGCGCGCGGACCTCACGGACTCTGTTCAGCACGGCCTCGGGGAGCACGCTCAGCACCGTGAGGGCCGAGCGTGTGGCGGGGTCGCCGGCCGCCAGGCGCTGCACCTTCAGCACCGGCAGCCAGGACGGCGGGACCGCGGCCTCGCGCAGGATCACCCCGAAACGGTCGAGCACCGCCGCCCTGCCCGGCCCGAGCTGCACGGCGGCGACCGCGGTCCGCTCGACCACGCTCACGTGGAGCGTGCCGGGCCACACCCGGTCCACCCGCGCCGACTCGACCTCGCGCACGGAGCCCACCCGCTGCCGCACCACGCCGAGGTCGACGGTGGCGAGAGGCGTTCCCAGCTTGATTCCGGTGGCCTGCCTGAGCTGGTCGGCGGGAACCGTCGTGTCGCCGGTGACCTCGATCGTGCGCACGCCGAGCACCGGCGAGAAGAACACCACCCAGGTGGCGGCCCCGACCACCCCGCCCGTGAGCAGGGTGGCCACGACGGTGCGCCGGACGGCGGGCTTCACCGGGCGGCCAGCTCCGCGACGATGCGGGGGCCTAGTTCGGTGACGTCTCCCGCGCCCATGGTGAGGACGATGTCGCCGGACCGCGCGCGGTCCGCCACGATGGCGGGCACGGCGTCGCGGTCGGGCGCGTAGGCGACGTGTTCGGACGGCAGCGGCACCTTGCCCGCGACGAGGGCTCCGGACACACCGGGTTCGGGGTCCTCCCTCGCGCCGTACACGTCGAGGACGATGGCCTCGTCGGCCAGCCCCAGCGCCGCGCCGAACTCGGCCGCGAAGAACCGGGTCCGCGAGTACAGGTGCGGCTGGAACACCGCGATCACCCGACCGTCGCCGGAGACCACGTCACGTGCGGCGCGCAGGTCGGCGGCCAGCTCCGTCGGGTGATGGGCGTAGCTGTCGAACACCGTGACGCCCTGCGCCTCGCCCTTCGCCTCGAAGCGCCTCTTGGCGCCGGTGAAGGCGGCCAGGCCCTCCCTGATCTCGTCGAACGGCAGGCCGAGCTCGAGCGCGACGGCGATGACGGCGGTCGCGTTCAGCGCGTTGTGCCTGCCGGGGACGACCAGGCGCACGCGGCCGCGCCCGGCGACGGTGAACTCCAGGCCCAGCCCGTGCGGCACGACGTCGACCGTGCGGTAGTCGGCCTCCTCGGCCTCGCCGTACGTGACGACCTTGAGGCCGCGCGCCCGCGCGATGGGCGCGAGCTGCGCCGCGCCCGGGTCGTCGGCGCACAGCACCAGCACCGAGTCCACCCGCTCGACGAACCGCGCGAAGCTGTCGTAGACGGCCTGCGGGTCGCCGTAGTTGTCGAGGTGGTCGGCCTCCACGTTGGTGATGACCGCGATGCGGGGCGCGAGCATCAGGAAGGAGCCGTCGCTCTCGTCGGCTTCGGCCACGAAGACGTCGCCGGAGCCCTCGTCGGCCCCGAGCCCGGTGGTGACGAGCTGGCCGCCCACGCAGTACGACGGGTCGGCGCCGCACTTCTGCAGCGCTACCGTCAGCATCGAGGTGGTCGTCGTCTTGCCGTGGGTGCCCGCGATCGCGATGCCGGTACGGCCGGCCATCACGGCGGCGAGGGCGGCGGCCCGCGGGATGACCCGGAGGTTCTGCCGCAGCGCCTCCCCCAGCTCGGGGTTGGAGTCGCGGATCGCGGTGGACACGACGACGGTGTTGACGTCCTTGATGTGCGAGGCGGCGTGGCCGACGTGCACGGTGGCGCCGAGGTCGCGCAGCTCGTTCAGCATCTCGGAGGTGCGCGCGTCGCTGCCCGAGACGTCGACGCCTCGTTTGAGCAGGATCCGGGCGATGCCCGACATGCCGGCGCCGCCGATGCCGATGAAGTGCACGCGGCCGAGGTCGGCCGCGGGGACGGGCTCCACGAGCTTGACGAGGCTCATCGGGAAGCGATCTCCAAAACCTTGCGGGCGAGCGCCACGTCGGCGTCGCCGCGGCCCATGCGGGACGCTGCCTCCGACATCCTCATGACACGCTCGGGGTCGTTCAGGATGGGCAGCACGGTCTCGACGATCCAGCGGGCCGACAGCTGGGCGTTGTCGATCATGATGCCGCCGCCGCCGCGGACGATCGGCTCCGCGTTGAGCCGCTGCTCGCCGTTGCCGTGCGGCAGCGGGATGAAGGCGGCGGGCAGGCCGACCGCGGTGAGCTCGGCGCAGCTCATGGCGCCGCCGCGGCACAGGGCGAAGTCGGCCGCCGCGTAGGCGTAGTCCATGCGGTCGACGTACGGGAGGATGACGTACTGCGGGTCGCCCGGGGGCGGCTCCACCTCCACGGTGTTCTTGGGCCCGATCACATGCAGCACCTGGATGCCCGCCCTGCGGAGGTACGGCGCGGCCTCCAGCGCGGCCTCGTTGATCGAGCGGGCGCCCTGGGATCCGCCGAAGACCAGCAGGGTCGGCCGGTCCGACTCCAGCCCGAAGTACGACCGCGCCTTGTCCCCGAGGGACAGGCGGTCCATCTTCGCGATGTCGCGGCGCAGCGGGATGCCGATGTACTCCGCGTTGGGCAGCGAGGCGTCCGGGTGGCCGGTGAAGACGTGCTCGGTGAGGCGGGCGCCCAGCCGGTTGGCCAGGCCGGGACGCGGGTTGGCCTCGTGCACGACGATCGGGATGCCGCGCCGCCGCGCCGCGAGGTAGCCGGGCGTGGCGACGTAACCTCCGAAGCCGACGAGCACGTCGGCCTGGACCCGGTCGAGGATGCCGGCCGCCGCACTGATCGCGCCCGCCAGACGGCCGGGTACGGCGAGCAGCTGGGGGGTGAGCGAGCGCGGCAGCGGCACCGCGGGCACCAGTTCCAGCTCGTAGCCGCGGGCCGGAACGAGCCTGGTCTCCAGGCCCCTCTCCGTGCCGAGGCAGGTGATCCCGATCGAAGGGTCGTGCTGACGAAGTGCATCGGCCAGCGCAAGTGCCGGCTCGATATGGCCGGCCGTCCCGCCGCCGGCGAGGACCACCCTCATGTCACTCCTCGTTCCGTGTCATCGCCTCGGTCGGCCACCCAGGCCAAGCCAGCTTAGAGCCCTGGCGGCCGGTCCGGGTCCACGAGCGGCGAGGGCCTCGGCGGCGCCGGGCTCCCGTTTGGCGAACGACAACAACATTCCCAAAGCGGCCAGGGTCGGCAACAGGGCAGACCCGCCGTACGACACCAGCGGCAGGGGGATGCCCGTGATCGGGAAGACCCCGATGACCGCCCCGATGTTGACGATCGCCTGACCGGCGATCCAGGCCACGGAGGCGGAGGCGGCGAGCCGGACGAACGGGTCCGCGGTCCTGGCGGCGATCCGCAGGCCGGCGTATCCGAGCAGTCCGAACAGCGCGACGACCACGAGCGTCCCCATCAGGCCGAGTTCCTCGCCCAGGATGGAGAAGATGAAGTCGCTCTCCGCGTGAGGCAACCAGTCCCATTTGGCGCGGCTGCTCCCGAGACCGAGGCCGAACCAGCCGCCGGATCCCATCGCGATCTGACCCTGCGCCGCCTGGAAGCCGGAGGTCTGCGCGTGCGCCCACACGTCGAGGAAGCCCGTGAGGCGCTCCATGCGGTACGGCTCCACCATGATCATGATAACGGTGGCGAGTACCAGCAGCGCAAGGATGCCGCCGAACAGGCGGACGGGCGCCCCGACCACCCACAGCAGGGCCAGAAAGATGATCATGAGCACGATGGTCGTACCGAGGTCGCGGCCCAGCATGACCAGGATCGCGATGATCGCCGTGCCCGGCATCAGCGGGATCAGCAGGTGCCGCCATTCGATCCGCCCGTCGCGGGCCTTCCTTGCGAGCAGGTCCGCGCCCCACAGCGCGAGGCCGAGCTTGGCCGGCTCGGAGGGCTGGATCGAGAAGGGTCCGATCGCGATCCACCGCTGGGCGCCGAGCAGCTCCTCACCGATGAAGATCACCATCAGCAGGCCGAGGATCGAGATGCCCAGGAGGGGATATCCGGCGAGGCGGAAGAACCGCTGCGGCATCCGCGAGCAGATCCACATCAGCGGGATGCCGATCGCAACCGAGATCGACTGCTTGATGAACCAGTAGAACGGGTTGCCCGTCTTCTGCAGCGCCTCGATGCTCGAAGCCGACAGCACCATCATCAGGCCCAGGGCCAGCAGCAGCGCGCTGCACCCGAGCACCAGGTAGTAGGACGTGAGGGGACGGCTCAGCAACTCCCGCAGGCCCGCGAAATGCGTGCGGGCCAGGCCGGCCTGTGCCTGAGGGGACGTCTCCGCCTGCTGCGCCGTCACCGCTCGGCCAAACGCCGTACGGCTCGCGCGAACGCCTCCCCACGGGCTCCATAGCTCGCGAACATGTCCAGCGACGCTCCGGCGGGGGCCAGCAGCACGGTGTCTCCGGGGGAGGCCAAGCGGGCTGCTTCGGTGACGACACGGTCCATGACCCCAGTGTCTTGCCCGGGCACCTCCACGACCGGGACATCCGCGGCGTGTCGCGCCAATGCCTCCCGGATTCGCTCCCTGTCGGCGCCGAGCAGCACGGCCCCCCGCAGGCGCGGGGCGGCCTGCCGTACGAGGTCGTCGACGTCGGCGCCCTTCAACTGGCCGCCGGCGATCCAGACGATCGACGGGTAGGCGGCCAGCGAGGCGGCCGCGGCGTGCGGGTTGGTCGCCTTGGAGTCGTCCACGTAGTCGACCTCGCCAAGCGTCGCCACGTGGGCGATCCGGTGCGGGTCGGGGACGAAGTCGGTGAGACCGCGCCGCACCGCCTCGGCGGGCACGCCGTACGCGCGGGCGAGCGCGGCGGCGGCCAGCGCGTTGGCCACGTTGTGCGGTGCGAAGGGCCGCACGTCGGTGAGGGAGGCGAGCTCCTCGGCCTCGGCGACCGGGTCGGACACGAAGGCCCGGTCGACCAGCAGGTCCTCCACCACGCCGACCTGCCCGGGACGTGGCACGCCGAGCGTGAAGCTGACCCGCCGCCCCTGCCCGTACGGCTCGGCCAGCCGGGTGGACCACTCGTCGTCGGCGTTGTAGATCACGGTGCCGGCGTTGTGGAAGATGCGTTCCTTGGCCGCGGCGTACTCCTCCAGGGATCCGTGCCAGTCGATGTGGTCGGGGGCCACGTTGAGCACGGCCGCGGCCAGCGGCTCGATGCTCGACGACCAGTGGAGCTGGAAGCTGGACAGTTCGACCGCGAGCGCGTCGTACGGCTCGCGGACCGCGTCGACGATGGGCAGGCCGACGTTGCCGACGGCCAGGGCCCGGTGACCGGCCGCGGTGAGGATGGAGGTGAGCATCCTGACCGCGGTG
Organism: Planotetraspora thailandica; assembly: GCF_016863335.1. GTDB lineage: Bacteria > Actinomycetota > Actinomycetes > Streptosporangiales > Streptosporangiaceae > Planotetraspora > Planotetraspora thailandica. The sequence goes on along the minus strand of NZ_BOOR01000012.1, from coordinate 127,860 downwards.
GTCTTGCCGTTGGTGCCGGTGAGCGCGAGCCAGGGGGCGGCCGAGCCGTCCGAGGAACGCAGATGCCACGCCAGCTCGACCTCGCCGATCACCGGGATGCCGGCGTCCGCGGCGGCCACGAGGAGCGGGTGGTCGGGCCGCCAGCCAGGCGAGGTGACGACCAGCGACGCGCCCTGTGGCAGGACCGGCTCGCCGAACCTCACCTCGACGCCGGAGGCGGCCAGCTCGGCGGCCGCGGCACGCTGCCGCTCGCCGTCGGCCGCCTCCAGGACGATGACCCGCTCGCCGCTTTCCGCCAGGCCGCGCGCGGCTGCCAGGCCCGAGACGCCGAGCCCGGCGATGACGACACTCACTGTTTGGGCATCCATTCCAGGTAGAACAGGCCGAGTCCGGCCGCCACGCACAGGGCCGCGATCAGCCAGAAGCGGACCACGATGGTCGTCTCCGCCCATCCCGACAGCTCGAAGTGGTGCTGCAGCGGGGCCATGCGGAAGACACGTTTCTTCGTCATCTTGAAGAAGCCGACCTGGATGATCACCGACATCGTGATGATCGCGAAGAGGCCGCCCAGAATGGGGAGCAGGAGCTGCGTGCGGGTGGTGACGGCGAGCCCGGCCAGGACGCCGCCCAGCGCGAGCGACCCGGTGTCACCCATGAAGATCTTGGCGGGCGGGGCGTTCCACCACAGGAACCCGAAACAGCCGCCGAGCACCGCCGCGGCGACCACGGCGAGGTCGAGCGGATCGCGCACCCAGTAGCAGTTGGGGCTCAGCATGAACGTGCAGCTGTTGCGCAGCTGCCAGTTGCCGATCAGCACGTACGCCGCCAGGACCAGGCAGGTGGCGCCCGAGGCCAGGCCGTCCAGACCGTCGGTCAGGTTCACCGCGTTGGAGAAGCCGACGATGATGAACAGCACCCAGATGGTGAAGCCGATCAGGCCGATGGACGGCCCGAAGTCACGCAGGAACGAGATGCGCGTGGTCGCGGGGGTCATCTCGTAGGCGTTGGGGAATCTGACGACGAGGATCGCGAAGATCGCGCCGACGACGAGCTGCCCGGCGGCCTTGGCGCCGCTGCGCAGGCCGAGGGAGCGCTGCTTGTAGATCTTGATGAAGTCGTCGAGGAAGCCGACCATGCCGAGACCGGTCATCAGGAACAGCACCAGCAGCGCGGAGGCGGTGGGCGACTCGACGTGGCTGGTCAGCATCGTCGACAGGTGGGCGGTGAAATAGCCGATGAGGGAGGCGATCACGATGACGGTGCCGCCCATGGTGGGGGTGCCCCGCTTGTCGTAGTGCCCGGAGGGTCCCTCCTCGCGGATGTTCTGCCCATACCCCCGCCGGCTGAACAGCCGGATGGCCAGGGGGGTTCCGGCCATCGAAAGCAGCAGCGATACCGCGGCCGCGATGAGGATGTTCCTCACCGGGGGTCACCTCCGAGGATCGCCTCGGCGACCCGTTCGAGACCGGCCGCACGCGGCCCTTTCACCAGCACCACGTCTCCCGGCGCCAGCCGTGCGGCGAGCGCCTCGGCGGCGGCCGTCACGTCGGGGACGTGCAGCGCGCCGGGGGCGCCGGCGAGGATGAGCCCGGCGTCCTCCCCCACGACGATCAGAGTCTCGAGGCCGGCCTCGGCGGCGAGCCGCCCGACCCCCTCGTTGAGCGCGGCGCTGTCTTCGCCGAGCTCCCGCAGCGACGCGATCACAGCGAAGCGCCGCCTGCCTTCCCCCATCGCGGCGAGGCTGCCGAAGGCGGCCCGCATCGAGTCGGGGTTGGCGTTGTAGGCGTCGTTGATCACCGTGACGCCGTCGAAGCGGTCTGTCACCTCCATGCGCCAGCGGCTGCGCGGCTCGGCCTCCGACAGCTCCTCGGCGATGGTGGCCACCGGCAGCCCCAGCTCGTATCCCGCCGCGGCGGCCGCAAGGGCGTTCTCCACGGCGTGCGCGCCGTACAGGCGCAGCCGCACGGGCGCGGCGCCGGACGGCGTGCGCAGGGTGAAGGACGCCCTGCCGCGCTCGTCGAGCGTCTCGTCCTCGGCCCGGACATGGGCGTCGGGGCTCCTGCCGAAGAAGGTGACCCTGGCGGCGGTCCTGCCGGCCATCGCCCGCACGAGGGGGTCGTCGGCGTTGAGCACGGCGACGCCGCCCTTGGGCAGCGCCTCGACGAGTTCGCCCTTGGCCTGCGCGATGGCCTCCTTGCCCCCGAAGACGCCGAGGTGCGCGGTGCCGACGTTGAGCACCACGCCGATGCGGGGCGGGGCGATCCCGGTCAGGTAGGCGATGTGGCCGATGTTGCGCGCGCTGAGTTCCAGAACCAGGAAGCGGGTGGCCTCGTCGGCCTTCAGCACGGTCAGCGGGTGGCCGATCTCGTTGTTGTACGAGCCGACCGGCGCGACCGTGGGGCCGATGCGCGCGGCAAGTCGGGCCAGGAGGTCCTTCGTCGTCGTCTTGCCGGCCGAGCCGGTCACGCCTGCCACGGTCACCGCGGGCAGTTCGGAGATCACGGCCTTGGCCAGCTCCGCGAGAGCGGCCAGCACGTCACCCACGATCACAGCGGGGGCCTCGACCGGCCGCGACGCCAGGATGGCGGTCGCCCCGGCCGCATGGGCCTGCATGGCGAAGTCGTGCCCGTCGGCGCGTTCACCCTTGATCGCCACGAACAGCGACCCCGGCTCGGCGGCGCGGGAGTCGATCACGACGGGGCCGCGCACCACGGCCCGGGGGTCGGCCATGCCGGTCAGGGCGCCCGAGGTGATCTCGGCGACCCTGGCCAGTGGCAACGGGATCATTGGTCTTTCCTGCTCTCTTTCGCGCGATCAATCGATCAGTCAGGTTCAGCAAATCTTAGGAGCGGGCGCCGCCCTCCCGTGCGCGTCTCCTCAGGACGGCCTGCGCCGCCACCTCCCTGTCGTCGAACGGGATGACCTGGTCCCCGACGTACTGACCCTGCTCATGACCCTTGCCCGCCACGACGATCACGTCGCCGGGCTCGGCGCGGGAGACGGCCAGCTCGATGGCGGCCGCGCGGTCCGGTTCCACGATGACGTGAGCCCGCTCCTCCTGGGGGACGTCGAGCACGCCCTCCAGCATGGCCGTAAGGATCTCGAGCGGATCTTCGGTTCTGGGGTTGTCGCTGGTCAGGATCACCGTGTCGGCCAGCCGGGCCGCGGCTTCGCCCATCTGAGGCCGTTTGCCCCTGTCCCGGTCGCCGCCACAGCCCAGGACGACGGTGAGCCTGCCGCCGGGACCGTCCTCCAGGACCGTCCGCAGCGAGGTGAGGACCGACTCGACCGCGCCCGGTTTGTGAGCGTAGTCCACGATCACCTGGTAGCCGTCCGCGGCGGGCACGCGTTCCATGCGGCCGGGCACGCCGGTGAACGTGCCGACTCCCGCCACCGCGGTCTGCAGGGGAATGCCGGCCTCCACCAGAGCGACGAGCACACCGAGGGTGTTGGCCACGTTGAACGGCCCGGGAAGGGCCACGGAGACGTCGGCCTCCACACCGCCGGGACCGACGACGCGGAAGGCGCTGCCGTCGGAGCCGAGGCGCACGTCCTGCGCCCGCCACTCCGCCTCGGGTGCGCCGGCGGCGGAGAACGTGGTGATCGGGATCTTCGCCAGCTCGGTCAGCTCCCGGCCGTGCGCGTCGTCGACGTTGACGACACCCACCCGGGCGAACTCGGGCGTGAAAAGGCGCGCCTTGGTGGCGAAGTAGTCGTCGAGGTCGCGGTGGAAGTCCAGATGGTCCTGCGACAGGTTGGTGAAGATCGCCACATCGTAGAAGACGCCGTCGACCCGGCCGAGCGCGAGGGCGTGGCTGGAGACCTCCATCGCCGCGGCGGTCACCCCCCGCTCCCGCATGAGCGCGAACAGGCCCTGCAGGTCGCTGGCCTCGGGGGTGGTCAGCTCCGGCACGAAGGACACGTCGCCCGCGCGGATCTCCACCCCGCCGACGAGGCCGGTGGTGTGTCCGGCGGCGCGCAGACCGGCCTCCAGCAGGAACGTCGAGGTCGACTTCCCGCTCGTACCGGTCACGCCGATGATCGTGATGCCGGCCGCCGGCCTGCCGTACACCCATGCCGCGACCTGCCCGAGCAGGGCGCGGGGGTCGGGCACGACGAGGACGGGCAGACCCGTGGCGGCCGCGCGGTCGCGGCCCTCCTCGTCGGTGAGGATGGCCGCCGCGCCCGCCGCGAGGGCCGCGCCGCTGAATTCGGCGCCGTGGGCGGTCTTGCCCGGCATGGCGACGTAGAGATCGCCGCGCTGGACGCGGCGGGAGTCGATGGTGAGACCGGTGACCGTTCCGCGCGCCGGCCTGGCTCCGGGAGAGGAGACCGCCGAGGAGGCGCCGAGAAGGGAGGCCAGCCCGGACAGCGGGCGGGCCGGGACGGCCTCAGGCCGCATAGAGGACGGGGGACGCACGGCGAGAGCGTACCGTCCTTCGTCACCTACCGGCTTGAAGGACGACACGCGGCGCCTTCGTACCGGTCGGGGGAATTTTCCTGCTCTTCAACGCGAAGGTCATGACGTCCTTGAATACGGGGGCGGCCACTTCGCCGCCGTAATGGCCGTTCTTGGGATCCTGGATGACGGCCAGTGCCACGAGCCGGGGGGCGTCCGCCGGAGTGAACCCGACGAATGTCGCAGTGTAGCCGCAGTAACCCTTGCACTTCTCGTCATACCGCATGGCGGTGCCGGTCTTCCCGGCGACCCTGTATCCGGGGATCGCCGCCTCCACTCCGGTGCCGTCGTGACCGACCGCGGCCTCCAGCATGCCCGCGATCTGCCGGGCGGTCTCCTGGCTGACGACCCTGGTCTGCTTGGGCGCCGGCGCGGGCACGAACTTCCCGCGCTCGTCGGTGGTGCCCGCCACGATGGAGGGCGTCACCCTGACCCCGCCGTTGGCGATCGTCTGGTACACGCTCGCCATCTGGAGGGCGGTGACGGAGATGCCCTGGCCGTAGGCGATGGTGCAGCGCTGGCTGCCCGACCAGTTCTGGTAGGCGGGCAGGAGGCCCTCCTCCTCGCCCGGCACCCCGGCGCCGCTCTTGGCGCCGAACCCGAAGGACTGGAACATCTGGTAGAGCTTCTGGTCGCTGATCTGGCGCGCCGCGAGGATCGTGCCGACGTTGCTCGACTCGGCGATGATGCCGGTGAACGTCAGCGGCTCCGGCTTGTGCGGGTGGGCGTCGCGGATCTCCCGGTCCGCGCACGTGATGTGGTCGGGCACCCGGAAGACGGTGTCGTCGTTGACCGCCCCCGCCTCGATGGCGCCCGCCGCCGTGATGACCTTGTTGGTGCTGCCCGGCTCGAACACCTCGGACACGGCCCGGTTGCTCCAGTCCTGCTCCGGCGTCGACTGCCAGTCGTTCAGGTCGACCTCCGGCGCGTTGGCCATGGCGACGATCTGGCCGGTCTTGACGTCGAGGACGACCACACTGCCGCTGCGCGCCTTGGTCGCCTTGACCTGCCGGGCGATCGACTCCTGCGCGGCCCACTGGATGTCCCTGTCGATGGTGAGCCGCACGCCGCGGCCCGGCACCGGCGCCTGGCGGCTGGTGCGCGTCATCGGGATGCGCTGGCCGTCTCCGCCGATCTCGACGCTCTGCTTGCCGTCCTGACCTGCGAGGGTCTTGTCGTAGGACTGCTCGATGCCGGTCAGGCCGTGCCCGTCGAACCCGACGAAGCCGATGAGGCCGCCTGCGAGGGAGTCGCCGGGGTACATGCGGCGATAAGTCGCCTTCGAACCGACGCCCTTGAATCCGTATGCCATGATCTTCTTGGCCCGGGGCGGATCGATGTTCCTGGCGACCACGATGTAGCGCTGCGTGGTCTTGGCCAGCTTGGCCGCGATGCTCTCCTTGGGGAGGTTGAGCTCCACGGCCAGCGTGGACGCGATCAGGTCGCGCTTGTCGGGCGTCACGTCGGCCGGGTCGACGTAGATCTCCCGCGCGTCGGCCGTCACCGCGAGGTCGTGGCCGCCGACGTCGGTGATCGAGCCGCGCCGGGCGGGCAGGATCTCCGGCTGCACACGTTGTTGCGCCGCCTTGGCCTGCAGCACCTTCGAATCGAGCCCCTGGAGCTGGATGAGCCTTCCGGCGAACAACGACAACACGAACGCCATCGCGATCAGCGCGGCGTTGAGCCGCCGGCCCGGGTTGCCCAGCCGCATGACGGCCGGCGGCCTTGGGGGCGGTGCCGGGGGACGCGGCGGGCGGGGTGTGCGCGGCGGGCCGCCGTCCACAGGGCCCCTCGGACGCGGAGCACCGCCGTCGACCGGTCCCCGAGGGTGCGGCGGGCCGGCCGGGCCTGTCGCGCCGGCGCGTCCCGGGGGGCCGCTCTTGCCCTGCGGCCCCGTACGGCCGGCCGCCCCTGGCGTGGACGGCGCCGGCGCCGCAGGCTGGGACGAGCCGGGCCTGGGCGTGCCGCCCTTGGAAGTGTCGGCCTTGGAGGTGCCGGGCGCGCCGGAGTTGAACGCAGCCGGCTTCGAGGTGCGCGATGACGGCTTCTTCTGAGGCTCGGACGCGGGCGACTGCGGCTGCCTGCCCTGCTTGCGCTGCCCGGACGTGCCCGGCCCCCGGCCCGGCTGCGACGCGGACCGCGACGACGGCTGCGAACCCGACCGCGAACCGGACTGCCGGGACCCCGACGACCTGCCGGACGCTGACTTGCCAGCCTGGGAACCGCCGGACTGTGACCCGCCGGATCGCGTGCCGGACTGGGACGCGTTCGACGAGGACCCCTTGGACTGTCCTCCTTGCGGCCCGGCTCCCTTGCCTGCCCCCTTCGACCCGGCGCCCTTCGACCCCGCACCCTTCGGTCCGGTCCCCCGCGACTGCGCCCCCTGAGATTGGGACCCCTGGGATTGGGACGCCCGGTCTCCACGCTCATCACGACGGCCTGGGGCCCCGTCGCTCACCTCGTCAGGACGCCCGGGCCGCGGGGTGCGGCCAGGACGGCCCGGCTGGTCGGGACGGGCGCGGCCGGCCGTACCGTCCGAGGGTCGTCCCGAGCCCGGAGAGCGCCTGCCGCCGCCGGAACCGCCGGAGCCGCCGCCGCGGCCCTGACCACCACGACCGCCGGGGCCGCCACCGCTGGGGCCCTGTCCACCACGTCCTCCGGGACCGCCGCGGCCGGGGCCCGGGCTCCGGCCGCCGTCTTTCACCGGGCCACGCCCTCCTTCTGGGGCGTGCCCGCCCCAGCCGCACCGACGTCAGGACCCTTGTCCGGCTTGATGAAACGAGGCGGCGCGGTGTCCTTCACCACGCCGAGCGGCTTGGCGGCCTCCTCGATCGCGCCCGGCTGGTCCCAGACCCGCAGCTCGTTCTCCAGGGTCGCCGCCTGCTCGTGCAACTGGTCGGTGCTCGACCTGAGGTCGCTCAGCTTGAAGGAATCCTGCGCGAGCACGGTGTTGAGCAGAAGCAGGGTCACCAGGCCGCCGCACATGAGGCCGACGACGAGCAGGACGAAGGGAGCCCTCGGCGGACGCCGGAACATCGCCCCTGCCGGCCGTACACGGGTGACCGGACGGGCGGCGGGCGCGTCGGTCACCTGCGTGGCGGTGCCGCGCGTCTTCGAACCGCCCGTATCGGGGCGCGCCTGCTCCGGACGGGCCTCGGGACGGGCCCGGCTCGGGCGGCGCGGCGCCACGGGAGCGGGCGCCCCCACGGCGACGGCCGGCGCGCCGTCGGTGGCTGCCGTTCCCGCGTTGCCGGGCCTGGCCGCCATGCCGCCGCCCACCGGCCGCGCAGGCCGGCGAGGCGGGGCAGGCGCGCGGCGAACCGACGACCTGTTCTGCTGCTCTGTCGTGCTCATCCCTGGCGGATCCTCTCTGCCGCCCGCAAACGGGCCGAGGCCGCCCGCGGGTTGCGGGCCACCTCGTCGTCGTCCGGGAGCTCGGCTCCCCTCGTCAGAAGGCGGAACCGGGGCTGGTGTTCCTCCAGCGGGACGGGAAGCCCGGGAGGACTGGTGTCCCTGGTTCGCGCCACGAGAACCTGCTTGGTGAGCCGGTCCTCCAAAGAGTGGTAGGCGAGCACCACGACGCGCCCGCCGAGCGCCAGCGCGTCGAGCGAGGCCGGGAGCGCGTGCTCCAGCGCCGTGAGCTCTCCGTTCACCTCGATGCGCAGTGCCTGGAATGTCCTCTTGGCGGGGTTTCCCCCTGTCCGTCTCGTCGCGGCGGGGATGGCCGCGCGCACGAGTTCGGCAAGTCGTTTGGTGGTCTCGATGGGCCCCTGGGCGCGTTCCCTGACGATGAAGCCCGCGACGCGGGACGCGAAACGCTCCTCGCCGTAGTCGCGCAGAATGCGGGTGAGCTCGGCGGCGGAGTAGGTGTTGACCACACGCTCGGCCGTGAGCTCCTGATCCGGGTCCATCCGCATGTCGAGCGGGGCGTCGTAAGAGTACGCGAAACCGCGCTCCGCCTCGTCCAGCTGGGGAGAGGAGACGCCGAGGTCGAACAGGGCTCCGTCGACGCGGCGCCGCCCCGCGGCCGCCAGCACGTCGGTCAGCTCGTCGGAGACGGCGCGGACGATGGTGACGCGGTCCGCATAGGGCGCGAGACGCCGGGTGGACCGCTCGATGGCGACGGGGTCGCGGTCGATGCCCACGAGATGCAGCGCCGGATGGGCGGCGAGTAGAGCCTCCGCGTGGCCGCCGAGGCCGAGGTTGGCGTCGACGACGACCGGCTCAGGGCCCGTGAGTGCGGGAGCGAGCAACTCCAGCACGCGATCGAGCATGACCGGAACGTGACCGCCCGACTGCTCGAAATCTGTCGACAACGTCTCCACCCCCATCTTGGCCGCCTCGAAGCTCGCGGATATGCGGCTGCCGCCGGTGATCACCCTCAGGGTCCCCACCCATGCCGGTCCCCCCTCGCGGGACCGACCCGTCCGGCCAGGTCCCCATCCGCTTCGCCTGCCGCGGCATCTGACACCGGGGAAGGTGCATCAGCTGCCTCGGGGAGCGGGTGGAGACCTCGCCGAACGTCACCGACGGGTAATTCGCTGATCGATCACAGGATCCCTGGCAACACCTCCTCCGACAGATCGGAGAACGCCTGCTCCTGAGCTTCCAGATAGGTCTCCCAGGCCTGGGCGTCCCAGATCTCGAGCCTGGTGTTGGCCCCGATCACGACGCAGTCGCGATCCAGCCCGGCATACTGCCGGAGGCTCGGAGGGATGGTGACGCGCCCCTGCTTGTCCGGGGTCTCGTCGGAAGCACTGGCGAAGAAGACGCGGCTGTAATCCCTGACCGCCTTGGCGGTCACCGGCGCGGTGCGCAGAGCCTCGGTGATGCGCTGGAACTCCTCTACGGGGAAGACGTAGAGGCAGCGCTCCTGGCCTTTGGTGATCACAAGACCCTCCGCCAGCTCCTCACGATACTTCGCCGGCAGGAACAGCCGTCCTTTGTCGTCCAGGCGCGGTTGATGGGTGCCGAGGAACACCGGACCCACCTCCCGTGCCTTGTGGAGCGCTCAGCGCTGTAGCCCCTGCCCTCCACTGCGCACCACCATACTCCACTTCTCCCCACCGTCAACAGATTCAGACTGTGTCGGCATTGGATTTCCGCCGGGTTTCCGCAGTTCAGAAGGGGTGGGGCGAAGTGGGGCACCCCGGGCGCCACCCACCCGCCACCGGGCGTGTCCGGACCCTCGTCAGGGGCCCCGGACGGCCGGATTCCGGCTCGCGCGTGGATCGGGTGGGGGAAAGTGGAGCGGGTAGCCGCCGGGCGAGGAGTGAAATCCACCGCTTCGCCGGACGATCGCCATTCGGCAATCACGACCAGTTCACCCGGATTTTTGGACAAAGTCCCTACGGAACCACATCAGTCATAGGGTCAGTACACAGAATGGGAAAGTAACCTTTAACGCCCCTTCTCGGGACGGACCTTCATTGGAGGCCTGGTGGCAGCAACCCCCGACGTCACCGCAGCGGAGGTACCGCTGGAGACCCTGGTGGACACGGCGAACAGGATCCGGCGTGCGATCGAATCCGTGATCGAAGGAAAAGGCGACGTCGTCCGCCTCACCCTCACCGTTCTCCTCGCGGAAGGTCACCTGCTGATCGAGGATGTGCCCGGTGTCGGCAAGACGATGCTCGCGAAAGCGTTGGCGCGCTCTATCGACTGCCCGGTCAAACGGGTGCAGTTCACCCCTGACCTGCTGCCCAGCGACGTCACCGGCGTCAGCGCGTACAACCAGCAGAACGGGGAGTTCGAGTTCAAGCCGGGCCCGGTCTTCGCCAACATCGTCGTCGGCGACGAGATCAACCGCGCCTCCCCCAAGACGCAGTCCGCCCTTCTGGAGTGCATGGAAGAGCGTCAGGTCACGGTCGACGGCGTGACTTATGGGCTCGGGTCGCCCTTCATGGTGATCGCGACCCAGAACCCGATCGAGATGGAGGGGACCTACGCGCTGCCGGAGGCACAACGCGACCGCTTCACCGCGAAGATCGCCATGGGCTACCCGGCGCCGGCCGCCGAACTGGAGATGCTCGACGTCCACGGCGCCTCCCAGCCGCTGGACAAGCTGGAGCCCGTCGCCACCACGGCGGAGGTCCGCGCGCTGATCCAGGCGATCCGCGCGGTCTACGTGTCGCAGTCGGTGAAGAAGTACGCCATCGACATCGTCACGGCCACGCGCACCTCCCCCGATCTCGCGCTCGGGGCCTCGCCGCGCGCCACCCTCCACATGGTGCGGTGCGCCCGCGCGCACGCCGCGCTGTCGGGACGCGACTACGTCATCCCCGACGACTTGAGGGACCTGGCCGTGCCGGTGCTCGCCCACCGCCTGCTGCCCAGCATGGAGGCCCAGGGCCAGCGCCGCCTGCCCGAGCAGACGATCGTGGACCTGGTCGCGCGCGTCCCTGTGCCGGACACCAAGTAGACGGAGGCCCGATGACGGGGTTGAAGGCTCTGACCTCGCGGGGGCGGTCGTTCCTCGCGTCGGGCGCCGCCGCGTTGGTGTGCGCCTTCGTCCTGGGCGAGAGCGACCTGCTGCGGGTCGCCGTCCTGATCATCGCCATGCCGCTGCTGGCGACGATGGTGGTCGCCAGGACCCGTTACCGCCTGCGCAGCACCCGCCGGGTGGCGCCCTCCCGCGTGGAGGTCGGCAACGACAGCGTCGTCACGTTGCGACTGGAGAACGTCACCCGGCTGCCGACGGGCCTGCTGCTCGTCGAGGACACCGTCCAGTACGCCCTCGGCAGCAGGCCGCGGTTCGTGCTCGACAAGGTGGAGGCGCAGGGCGTGCGGGAGATCGACTACAAGGTGCGGTCCGACCTGCGCGGGCGCTTCCCCGTCGGGCCGCTGTCGGTGCGGATCGCCGACCCGTTCGGTCTCGTCGAGCTGACCAGGTCGTTCACGATCATCGACACGCTGGTGGTGACCCCCAAGGTCATCCCCCTGCCGGCCGTACGGCTGTCCGGGGAGTGGGCCGGCGGAGGCGACAGCCGTACCCGATCGGTGGCGGCGGCGGGCGACGACGACGTGGCGCCGCGGGAGTACCGCCAGGGTGACGACCTGCGGCGGGTGCACTGGCGCTCCACCGCGCGGCACGGCGAGCTGATGGTCAGGCGCGAGGAGCAGCAGTGGCAGAGCAGGGGCGCGCTCCTGCTCGACACGCGCAGGCACGCCCACCGGGGCAGCGGCCCCTCCTCGTCGTTCGAGGTCGCGGTGTCGGCCGCGGCGTCGATCGGCGTGCACCTGTCCCGCGACGGGCTGGGGTTGCGCCTGGTCACCGACCAGGGCGCGCAGCACCTGGCCGAGTCGAGCCTGTCCTGGTCGCTGATCGACACCCTTTCCGTCGTACGGCAGAGCACCTCGCGCTCTCTGGACCACGGGATCGGGGCGCTGCGCCAGGGCGGCGGCGAAGGCCTGATCGTGGCCGTGCTCGGGTCGGTCGACGCCGAGGAGGCCATGGCCCTCGCCAGGCTGAGGCACACCGGTGTGACCGGCGTCGCGGTCATGCTGGACGTGGGCACCTGGGACGGATTCCCCGACGAGTCCGCCGAGACCGCCCGCGCCCTGCTCACCCGGGCGGGGTGGCGGGTCCTCAACCTTCCGGCGGGCACCTCGCTCGCCGCCGTGTGGCCCGAGGCCGCTTATAAGAGGAGTGCGGCATGAAGTTGCCGATCGCCGCGGGGCTGGCGACGGCCGCGGTCTCGCTCACGCTCTACCCGTTGTTCAACGGCGGCTCCTGGTTCTGGACCAGCATGGGGGCGATCCTCGTCGTCACCGGCGCCAGCGCGGCGACGATCCGCCTGCGTGCTCCGTTGTGGGCGGGTCCGCCGATCATGTTCCTGTCTCTCGCCCTCTACCTGACCCTGGCGTTCGCCTACAACCTCGCGTGGCTCTGGATCATCCCCACGAAGAGCTCGGTGTACATGATCGGCATGCTGGTCACGGCCGGGTTCGAGGACATCCAGCAGTTCGCCGCGCCCGTGCCGGCCAGCGAGGGCGTCACCCTCCTGACCGCCGGCGGGGTCGGCCTGATCGCCGTGCTCGTCGACCTCTTCGCCGTACGGCTGCGCCAGGCGGCGCTGGCCGGGCTGCCGCTGCTGGCCCTCTTCTGCGTGCCCGTCGAGGTCATGCCCGACCCGATCGGCTGGCCGGCGTTCGTGCTCGGGGCGTTCGGTTACGTCGGCCTCCTGGTCGCCGACGGCCGGGAACGCCTCGGGCAGTGGGGCCGGGCCGTCCTGGTGCGGCGGTCGAGGGCCTCCCACGCCAGGACGACTCCCGACACCGGGCGGCTCGCGCTGTCCGGCCGCAGGATCGGTGTGACCGCGGTCGCGCTGGCGATCGTGCTGCCCGCGCTGCTGCCCAACCTCACGCCCTCCCCCCTGATGAGCTTCGGCGTGGGCAACGGCACGGGCCCCGGCGGCAGCAGCATCACCATTCCCGACGCGATCGCCGAGCTCGGAGGTCAGCTCCGGCAGCAGGAGAACGCGACCGTCCTGACCTACACCAGCAGCGACGACCAGCCGCGTTACCTGCGGATCTACTCCCTCGACATCTTCGACGGGAGGAAGTGGACGCTTTCCAAGATCACCGCGGGCGAGGAGGACCGGGTATCGGAGGGCCCGCTGCCCGCCCCTCCGGGCCTCGCGCCCGGGGCAGCGGTGAAACGGGCCGAGACCCAGATCGCGATCAGCGACGACATCGGGCCCCTGCGGTTCCTCCCGCTGCCGTACCCGGCGACGCAGGTCGACGCCGACGGGGACTGGCGGGCCGACCAGAACTCGCTCATGGTCTACTCCACCAAGGACCAGGCCGCGGGTCTCAGCTATCACGTGGTCACCGGCGAGCCCGAGCCCACGCCCGAGCAACTGGAGGCGTCGGTTCCCGACCCGCAGAGCGACCGCTACCTCGAGCTTCCCCCCGGCCTCGATCCCCGGGTGGCGGCCATGGCCGCGCAGGTCACCGCGGGGGCGACCAGCGAATACCAGCAGGCCATGAAGCTGCAGGAGTGGTTCACCAGGACCGGCGGGTTCACCTACAGCCTGGAGGCGCAGGGTTCGGGTGGCAGGGCCCTGTCGAGGTTCGTCCTGACCGATCGCACCGGCTACTGCGAGCAGTTCGCCAGTGCGATGGCGGTCATGGCACGCATGCTGGGCATCCCCGCCAGGGTGGCGATCGGCTTCACCGGCGGATCGAAGGTCGGCGACTCGTGGATGGTGCGCACCCACGACGCGCACGCGTGGCCGGAACTGTACTTCTCCGGAGTCGGGTGGCTGCGTTTCGAACCCACCCCCGCCGGCGGCGCAGGACAGGGCACCGCCCAGGTGCCGCAGTACACGTTGCCTGTGCTGCCGAATGCGAGCCCGTCGGCCACGCCGTCGGCCGGCGCGTCCAGCGGCCCCGACGACACCTCCGGCACGTCCGGCCCGCAGGTGCGCAACCCTCGCGACTTCGAGCGCGACCTCGGCGCGGCTCCGCAGATCCAGGAGACCGGGACACCGATCACGGTCAAGATCGCCCTCGGATTGGCCGCCGCCCTGGTGCTCGCGCTGATCCCGGCCGCCGTCCGCCTCCTGGTGAGGGGACGACGGCGCCGGCTCGTCGCCTCGGGAGGGATCCGGCGCGGGGTGTCCGCCGTCCAGGCCGCATGGACCGAACTGTGCGACCTGCTGATCGACTACGGAATGGCGCGAAACCCCGGGGAAAGCCCCCGTGCCCTGTCCCGGCGGCTGGCCGAACGGCTGGGCGGCGACACGCGGACCGGGCCGGCGGTCATCGCCGCGATCACCACGATCACGTCGGCCGAGGAACGGCGCAGATACGCGAGAACGGCGTACGAGCCCGCCCCGAAGGCCGCCGACCTGGCAACGGTGAAGAAGGCTCTGGCCTCGGCGGTGTCGAGGAAGCGGAGACTGGCCGCCGCCCTCACTCCGCCGTCGACCTTGATGTGGGTGCGGGCCCTGGGAGAAAAGGCGCTGGACGGCTTCGACCGGCTGGAGAACATCCGGCCGTCACTGCGCGGGCAGCGTGGCACCGCCGACGGTGCCGAGCGCGAGGATCGCGGCGAGGTGAGGGAACCGACGCTCACCGGACCCAGGAGCTGACCGGTTCGGACGTACCGGTCGTACGGCTCGGCGCCCCCGGTTCCCGGGGGCGCCGCACGTCTTTTCAGAGGTTCGCGGCCGAGGGCCGGAAGCGGCTCAGCGCTCGTCGTGACGACGGCGCCAGCGCTCCTCCATCCGCTCCATGAAGCCCTGACGCTGAGGCCGGCGGGCGCGGCCCTGCCCCGCGGCCGAGCCCTCACCGCCGAACCCGCTCATGCGCTTCCAGCTGGACAAGCCCCACAGACAAGTCGCGAGCATGACCACGAATCCGGCCACTCCGAGGGGGATCTGATTCGCGACGGCCCCGACCATCAGCAGGACGACGCCCAGGGCGAAGCCGACGGAGGCCTTCACCAGACGGCGCTTGTAGTGGCTGCGCGGGTCGCTGATCCGGACGGTATTGGCCCACTTCGGGTCCTCGGCATAGAGGGCCTGCTCGATCTGGTCGAGCAAGCGCTGCTCGTGCTCAGACAGCGGCACGGCGCCTCCCAAGGACGGCCCCATTCAGGGGAAGACGGCAACGGACGACACGGGGTGTCCGAACCTCGCGGTCGGTTATCCCCAGAATACGAGGCTGTAGACGTAGACGAAAGAAAACGTCCAACGCGGACCAAACCGGAGGTGACGTCATAGATCCATTGGACCAAATGGGCGCTGAACGAGCGAGGCCGGCCGTACGGCATCCGGGCCGAACCGACGGACCGCCTTGTCCACCGCCTGTTCGGCCTCCCGCCAGCCCATCTCCTTCTCTCCCAGGCCTAGCTGCCGCGTCGCCGAGGAGGCGGGGCGGAGGTTCTCGACCCGGACGCCGACCAGTCTGAGGCGCACGCGCTCCAAGCCTGCGGCCACGAACAGTTCGCATGATGTGGTGTATATCTCTTTTGCCACATCTGTGGGCTCGCGCAGAGTGCGCGATCTGGTGATCGTGGTGAAATCGGCACGGCGCAGCTTCACGCTGACCGTGCGCCCGACGTGACCGGAGGCCCTGAGCCGGGCGGCCACCCGCTCCGACAGCCGCAGCAGCTCTCGCCTGATCTCCTCGGGGTCGTCCACGTCGTGGGAGAACGTCTCCTCGTTGCCGATGCTCTTGTCGGGCGTGTGCGGCACCACCGGCCGCTCGTCGCGCCCCCAGGCGAGGGCCGCCAGATGGGCCCCCGCGGCCCCGAGCTCACGCTGGAGCGTGGAAACGGGCACATGGGCCAGATCCCCCACAGTCCGAATGCCGAGCCGTACCAGGGCCTGCTCCGTGCGCTCCCCCACGCCCCACAACGCGGCGACGGGCAGCGGATGGAGGAACTCCACCACCCCGTCGGCCGGGACGACGAGCAACCCGTCGGGTTTGCACTGCCGGGAGGCCAGCTTCGCCACGAACTTGCTGCTCGCGACCCCCACCGAGCACGTGATGCCGTAGCGCTCGGCCACCTGCTCGCGGATCATCTGGGCGATCGCGGCGGGCCGGCCGAGCCGTCGGCGGGCCCCGCCGACGTCGAGAAACGCCTCGTCGGAGGCGATCGGCTCGACCTCCGGGGTGATCGCCTTGAAGATCTCCATGACGCCCCTGGAGACCTCGGCGTAATTCGCGTGGCGGGGCGGGATGATCGTCGCCTGGGGGCAGAGCCTGCGGGCCCGCGTCATCGGCATCGCCGAGTGCACGCCGAACCGCCTCGCCTCATAGGTGGCGCTGAGGACCACGCCGCGCCCGCCCGTCGCACCGACGATGACCGGGGTGCCCCTCAGCTCCGGGCGGTCGAGCAACTCCACGCTGGCGTAGAAGGCGTCCATGTCCACATGGAGGATCGGGCAGCCGCTGTCGTCGGCCGGGCCGTCCTGAGGCGACGGCTCCCGAGGCAGCAGCTGGTTCCGGGACACGCTCGCCAGCCTACCCGAACAGGATTTCTATTCGAAGGTTCTGAGCGCTACCGGTAGGCGATGAAATGCAGCTGGGTCGCGATGTCGCGCAGCACCGGATGCGCCGACGCGGCCTGCTCCAGCGCGGTCAGCGCGCCGGGGTCGCTTTCGGCCAGCATGCCGGGCACGAGATCGGCGAAGATCCGCACGCCGTGGACGTCGCCCAGGGCGAACCCGGTCCGCGCGAGCAGGCCGGACATCTCCTCGCGGGAGAAGCGGCGGGGTGTGGGGTCGCGGTCGCCCCACCGGCCGGCCGCGTCCGACAACACCTGGCGGGCCTCGTCGAAGTGGCCGGCGAGGCAGCGGTGGATCGCCGTCGCGACCGGATTGGCCGCCAGCACGCTCACCGCACCGCCCTCGCGCAGGACGCCCCTGACCGCGCCGAGCGCACCCACCGGGTCCTCCACGTATTCGAGGACGCTATGGCACAACACCAGGTCGGCGCTGTCGGGCGTGAGGAGGTCGCCGAGATCGGCCGCGTCCCCCTGCAGGCCCTTGACGCCGACGCCGGTCTCCGCGGCGCGGCGCTCCAGGGCCGCCAGCGAGTCCAGAGCCGGGTCGACGACCGTCACGGAGTGGCCCAGCTTCGCGAGCGGTACGGCGAAGCCGCCGGTGCCTCCCCCGGCGTCCACGATGTCGAGCGACTCCCGCCCGGTCGCCGCCACCCGGTCCGCCAGGACCGCGCGCAGCGCCTGCCAGGCGACGGTCTGCCGTGGAGCGTCACGCACGTCCGGCCTCCCAGGTTCCGTGCTCATACCGAGCTCATTCCGACGGGCTCATTCCGACGGTTCCGCGCCTACCGGTCCTGTGAGCGAGAGCGAAGGCTTGAGCTGCTTGAACCGCGCCAACAGGCCGTTGACGAACTGCGGAGACTCGTCCGTGGACAGCTCCGCGGCCAGGTGCACCCACTCGCTGATGACCACGCCTTCGGGAACCTCCTGCGAGGCGAGCATCTCATAGGTGCCCCCGCGCAGGATGTTCCGGTCGACGGCGGGCATGCGCTCGAGCGTCCAGCCTTCGGAATAGGTGGAGATCAGCTCGTCGATCCTGTCGCGGTGCCGGGTCACGCCCTCCACGAGGGTGAAGGTGTACTCGTTGACCGGCGGATCCGACCGTTCGACCCGCTCCGCGAGCACGCTGAGCGGGCTCTCGCTGCGAGCCTCGGCCTCGAACAGGATGTCCAGGGCGCGGCGTCGGGCTTTGCCCCGAGCCGACACTTCAGGCCCGACCGAGGTACTCGCCGTTGCGAGTGTCGACCTTGACCCTCTCGCCGGTCGTGATGAAGAGCGGAACCTTGATCTCGGCGCCTGTCTCCAGCTTCGCCGGCTTGGTGCCGCCGGTGGAGCGGTCGCCCTGGAGGCCGGGCTCGGTCTCGGCGATCGTGAGCTCGACCGCGGCGGGGAGCTCGATGTAGAGGACGTTGCCCTCGTTGATCGCGACCGTGGCCAGCATGTTCTCGAGCAGGTAGTTGGCGGCGTCGCCGACGGCCGCGCGCGAGACGTGCATCATGTCGTACGTCTCGGTGTCCATGAAGACGTAGTCGTCCCCGTCGAGGTAGGAGTACTGCATCTCGCGCTTGTCGACGTTGGCCACGTCGACCTTGACGCCGGCGTTGAAGGTCTTGTCCACGACCTTGCCGGACGTGATGTTCTTCAGCTTGGTGCGGACGAACGCACCGCCCTTGCCGGGCTTGACGTGCTGGAACTCCACGACGGTCCAGAGTTCACCGCCGTCGAGCTTGAGCACCAGTCCGTTCTTAAGGTCGTTCGTCGTCGCCACGTGTGGTTCTCCCGCGTGCGGCTGCCCCTACAGGACGAGCAGCTCCTTGGTCGTCAGTGTGAGGAGCTCCGGCCCGTCGTCACGCGTCACCAGCGTGTCCTCGATGCGCACTCCGCCCCTGCCCGGCAGATAAACCCCGGGCTCGACGGTGATCGGAACTCGATCCTCTAGTCTACCGGTCTTGTCAGGGCCAAGGAACGGGAGCTCGTGGATCTCCAGGCCGACCCCGTGACCCAGCCCATGCCCGAAATGCGGGCCGTGCCCGGCCTCGACGATCGGCTCGCGCGCCGCCGCGTCCACCTCCGCCACGGTCGCGCCCGGCCGTACGGCATGGCGGCCCGCCCGCTGGGCCTGCCGTACGAGTTCGTAGAGGTCCCGCTGCCAGCCGGCAGGCTCGCCGACGGCCACCGTGCGGGTCATGTCGGCGTGGTAGCCGTCGTGGAGCGCGCCGAAGTCCATGGTCACCAGGTCTCCCGGCTCGACCGGCCGGTCGGAGGGCGAGTGGTGCGGAATGGAGCCGTTGGGGCCGGAGGCGACGATCGTGTCGAAGGCGGGCTTGTCCGCCCCGAGCTCGATCATCTGGATCTCGAGCCACCGGGCGATCTCCCGCTCGGTCACGCCGGGCCTGATCCGCCCGATCACCAGGGAGAACGCCTCATCGGTGATCGCGCAGGCGCGGCGCAACGCCTCGATCTCCCCCTCGTCCTTGATCGCCCTGACCGTCTCAACCAGGCCGCCGACCGCAGTGAGCGGCCGCTCGGCCTGGAGGCGGTGATAGACGGAGACCGGCATGCGGTCGCCCTCGACGGCGAGGACACCCGTGCCCGCCCGCGCGGCCAGCACCTTCGCCACCTCGCGATGCTCGATCGTCTCCAGGTCGGGACACACCCGCCGGGCCGTCTCGATGTAGCGGGCGTCGGTGGCGAGCACCGCATCGCCCGACGAGGTCACCAGAACGGCCGCGTTGGAGCTCGCCAGGCCGGTCAGGTAGCGGACGTTGACGGGCGAGGTGACGAGGATGGCGCTCGCGCCGGGAGCTGCGGTCTCCTGGGCGGCGTGGATCTCGGGGGCTGCCTGAAGCTCGACGGCCAGGCGCGCGCGGCGGGCGGCGAATGTCACGGGAGGACTCTACGCCCGGCGCGGCCGGGCGCGGATTCCACGGGTCTGTGCATGATCACGATCGGCGTACGCGCAGGTGGGACGGGCCGGCCGCGAACTTCTGCATGATCACGCATGGGGAAACCGCAGGCCAGGCAGCCCGCGGCCGAACCTCTGCATGATCACGGATCGTGTCCGGGCAGGTGGGGGGCATGATCCGCGAACTTTTGCATGATCACGCGGCGGGGGGTGGGGGTGGGGGTGGTCAGGCGGTGAGGGTTTTGACCTTTTCGATGAGCTTGAGGCGCTCCTCATGGGTGGAGGCGAAGGGCGCGACGTTGAGGGTGGTCACCCCGGCCTCCCGCATCGCGGCGAGACGCTCGCGCACGTGTCCCTCCGAGCCGACCAGCGACATCTTCTCCAGCAGCTCGCGCGGCACCAGGGCTGCGGCCTCGTCCTTCTTCCCCTCCAGGTAGAGATCCTGGATCTGCTCGGCCTCCTTCTCGTAGCCGTAGCGGCGGGCGAGGTCGTTGTAGAAGTTCCTGCCCTTGGCCCCCATTCCCCCGATGTAGAGGGCGGCCATCGGGCGGCCCAGCTCGAGGACGTCGCCGACGTCGTCGCCGATGGCCAGCACGGCCTGGGCGATCACGTCCAGCTCGCCGAGCTCGGGCGCCCGGCGCGCCTTGCCCGCGGCCAGTGAGGCCCCCCACACGTCGGCGGCCTTCTCCGGCATGAAGAAGATCGGCTCCCAGCCTTCCGCCAGCTCGGCGGTCAGCTCGACGTTCTGCGGGCCGATCGCGGCGACGACGATGGGGATTCGCTCGCGCACGGGGTGGTTGATCAGCTTGAGGGGCTTGCCGAGGCCGGTGCCGCCGGGGAGGGGCATCGTGTAGTGCTTGCCGGCGTATTCGAGCCTCTCCCGCCGCCACACCTTGCGGCAGATCTCGATGATCTCGCGCGTACGGCCGAGCGGAGCGGTGTAGGGCACCCCGTGGAATCCTTCGACGACCTGCGGGCCCGAGGCGCCGAGCCCCAGCGTGAACCGCCCGTCGGAGACGTAGTCGAGCCCCGCCGCGGTCATGGCGAGCAGAGCGGGTGTGCGCGAATAGATCGGCAGGATGCCCGAGGCGATCTGCAGCCGCTCGGTGCGAGCGGCGATGTAGCCCATCTGGCTGACGGCGTCGAAGCTGTAGGCCTCGGCGACGAACACGATGTCGAGACCGGCCTTCTCGTAGTCGCCCAGCTCGGCCACGGTCTCCTTGAAGCCCCCGGCATAGTTGAGAGCCATCCCGATGCGCATCCCGACGTCCTTCCCTGGCCGAATACCGAATGTTGTTCCGTTTCGTGCGGCATTCAGAGGTTACTGCACGGCAGCGCCGCCGATCATCGGCCGCCCAGCGACCTCAGGTCCTCCGGGACGTCGATGTCGGCAGGGTCGCCCACGTCGTCGCACGGCACGCCGGTGACGAGGTCAGGGTGCGCGCGCAGGAAGGGCCGGGCACCCACGTCGCCCGTCGCCATGCGGGCGACCTCGGCGAAGTGGGGGCGCGCGATCAGGACCGGATTCCTGGGCGCCCCCCGATACGTCGCCACCGCGACTGCGGCGCCTGCCGCGAACGCGGCGGCAAGCCGGCGCACGGCTTCGGCGGTGACCAGGGGCTGATCGACCAAGGCGATCACGACGGCCTGCGCGGATTCGGGGACGGCGTCCAAGCCCGCACGCAGCGAGGACCCCATCCCGGTGGCCCAGCCGGGGTTGTGCACGGTCAGCGCGCCCGGTACGTCGGCGTCCGCCGCGCCCAGCACGACGATCACCGGGTCGCAGCCGCCGTCACGCAGCAACCGCACGCCGCGGTCGACGAGCCGCTCCCCCGCGAACTCGACCAGCGCCTTGGGCGTCCCGAACCTGCTCCCGGAGCCCGCCGCCAGCAGAACCCCCGCCACACTCACCGCCGCCCCACCCCCCTCTCGTGTCCGTGATCATGCAGAAGTTCGCCCATATCCGCCGCGACCTGCGCCTTCCCTATCCGTGATCATGCAGAAGTTCGGTTCCGGCCCGTCCCACCTGCGCGTTCATGGTCCGTGATCATGCAGAAGTTCGCGCGCATACGCCGCGACCTGCCACGACCTGGCTCACGATCATGCAGGCGAGTCGCCGTGGATGCGCCCGTTCGTCTCCGTCAGCGGCTGACCCGAGCCGCCCCAGCGGAGCTGAATGAGCTCGGCCGCGATCGACACGGCCGTCTCCTCCGGCGTACGGGAGCCCAGATCTAGCCCG
The DNA here is from genome assembly GCF_016863335.1 of Planotetraspora thailandica. Lineage (GTDB taxonomy): Bacteria > Actinomycetota > Actinomycetes > Streptosporangiales > Streptosporangiaceae > Planotetraspora > Planotetraspora thailandica. The sequence continues at coordinate 106,241 of NZ_BOOR01000012.1, read as the reverse complement.
ATCGGCGATTTCAGCCGGGCGAGCTCGTCGTCGGAAAGCCCCGCCTCGCGCAGCCGCGCCAGCCTGTCGTCGTGCGTCCTGCGCGACCCCATGGCCCCGACGTACGCCGCGGGGGTGCGCAGCGCGACCTCCAGCAGGGGCACGTCGAACTTGGGGTCGTGGGTGAGCACGCAGATGACGGTCCGCTCGTCCACCTGCGCCGTGGACAGGTAGTCGTGCGGCCATTTGACCACCACCTCGTCGGCCTCGGGGAAGCGCTTGGCGGTCGCGAACACCGTCCGGGCGTCGCAGACGACGACGTGGTAGCCGAGGAACTTCCCGATCCGCGCCACCGCCGCGGCGAAGTCGATCGCGCCGAAGACGAGCATGCGGGGCGGCGGGGCGAACGACTGCACGAACACCTGGAGGTCGTCGAGCCGCCGCTCCCCCATGGCGCCGTAGCGCCGGACGCCGGTGATCCCCTGGGCGAGCATGCCCCGCACGTCGTCGTCCACCGCGGCGTCGAGCCGTTCCGACCCCAGCGATCCCGAGGCCGCGCCTTCAGGCGTCCCGTCCGACTCCGGCCAGATGACCCGCCGTGCGCCCACATCACCGGGCCCGGACAGGATGGTCGCCACCGCGACCGGGCGGCGCGCCTGGATCGAGGCGGCGATCTCCCCGAGCTCCGGATAGGTGTCGCGGGAGACCTCCTCCACGAATATGTCGATGATTCCGCCGCAGGTCAGGCCGACCGAGAAGGCGTCGTCGTCGCTGACGCCGTACCGCTGGAGCACCGGCCTTCCGTCGGCGACGACGTCGTGGGCGAGCTCGTAGACCGCGCCCTCGACGCATCCGCCCGACACGCTGCCGACGGCCTCCTCGCCGAAGACGGCCATGGACGCGCCGGGCGGCCGGGGGGCGCTGCGGAAGGTGCCGACGACCGTGGCCAGGCCGAATCGCTCACCCGCCTCCCACCACCGCAGGATCTGCGACAGGACGTCACGCATGACCGCGCCTCTCTCTTCCTGATCCCCGGCCGCCGTCCGCCAGCAGCGCGGCCAGGTCTTCGAACGCGACCAGGCTGTGCCCGGCCACGAAGTCGGTGACGTACGGCAGGGCCGCGACGATGCCCGCCGTGAGCGGCCGGTACGCCGGGTCTCCCTTGTGCGGGTTCGCCCAGATCACCCGGTGGGCCAGCCTGGACAACCGGGCCATCTGGGCGCCGAGGAGCTCGGCCGAGCCGCGCTCCCATCCGTCAGAGGCGATCACGACGGTCGCCCCGCGCGGGTAGGAGAGCCTCAGCAGCGCCTTGATCTCCTCGCCGAGCCGGGTGCCGCCGCTCCAGTCCGGTATGGCGGCGGAGACCGCGGCCATGGCGGCGTCGGGGTCGCGGTGGCGCAGGTCGGCGGTGATCCTGGTCAGCCGGGTGCCGACGCTGAACACCTCGGTCGCCCGCGGCTCGGCCCGCACGAGGGCGTGGGAGAAGCGCAGCAGCGTGTCGGCGTACGGCGCCATCGACCCGCTCACGTCGACCAGCACGACGACGCGGCGGGGCCGGTCGCGGTGGCGCCGCATGCGCAGCCGCGCCGGCTCCCCGCCGCGGCTGACCGCCTCCCTGACCGTGCGGCGGCTGTCGAGCACCCCGCGGTGCGCCGGCGCGAACCGCCGCGAACCGCGGCGTTCCCTCTCGCCGCTCAGCAGCGCCAGCATGCGGTGCACCTGCTCACGCTCCCCCGCGGTCATCCGCGCGACGTCCCTGCTCCGCAGCACCTCGATCTCGCTCGCCGTGGCGGGCACCGCGTTCTGCTCTCCCGCCTGCTCGGGTTCGCGGGAGCCGTACGGCCGGGCCGTCACGCGTGTGACCGTCACGGTCATGCCGGTACGGCCGGGCCGCGGGCGCTCGCCGGAGAAATAGGCGGAGAAGCACCGGTCGTACCGGGGGATGTCGTCGGGGCCCGCGCAGAGGGTGAGCCGGCCGGCCCAGTAGACGTCGCGCTCCTCGGCGACGTTCAAGTGGCCGAGGGCGGTGAGGAACCCCTGCGTGCGCTGGTGGTCGGCGCCGACTCCCGCCGCCCTGAGCGTGCGGGCGAACCCGGTCATCGTGGCGACCAGGGCTCCTGTTCCGGCGGAGCCGATGTCAGGCATTGCCGTTCGCTCCACGGGCGGTGAGCATACCGCCGCGCAGCACGGTCTCCTGGTCCTCGCGGTGCTTGAGCACGGCGCCCAGGGTCGCGGCGGCCAGACCGGGGTCGAGGTCGGCCGCACCGAGGGTCAGCAGCGCCTCGGCCCAGTCGAGGGTCTCCGCGATGCCGGGCGGTTTGACCAGGTCGGCGTTCCTCAGGAGCCCGGCGGCCCGGGCCACCTGGGCGGCCAGCCGTTCCGTGCAGCCGGGCAGGCGTCTGAGCAGGATCGCCACCTCCCGGTCGAATCCAGGATGCTCCAGCCAGTGGTAGAGGCAGCGGCGCTTGAGCGCGTCGTGGACCTCCCGTGTGCGGTTGGAGGTGACCACGACGACCGGCGGGGTCGCGGCGCTGATCGTGCCCAGCTCGGGGATCGAGATCGTGAAGTCCGACAGCACCTCGAGCAGGAACGCCTCGAACTCGTCGTCCGCGCGGTCGATCTCGTCGACCAGGAGCACGCTGGGCTGGGTCTCCACAGCGCGCAGCAGGGGGCGGGCGATGAGGAACCGGCGGTCGTAGATCTCGCCTTCGAGCGCCCGGGCGTCGGTCACGCCCGCCGCCTCCGCCGCCTTCAGATGCAGCAGCTGCCGGGCGAAGTCCCAGTCGTAGAGGGCCTGGGCGGCGTCGAGGCCCTCGTAGCACTGGAGCCTGATCAGCGGGGCGCCGAGCATCGCGGACAACGTCTTGGCCAGCTCGGTCTTGCCGACCCCGGCCTCGCCTTCGAGGAAGAGGGGCCGGCCCATCCTCAGCGCCAGGAAAACCGCCGTCGCCAGGCCCTCGTCCGCGATGTAGTCGTGCCCGTCGAGCAGCTCCGACACCGCGGCCGGGGAGTCGATGTCGGATGCCTTCGTCGTCCGCTCCAGCATCCTTTCAGGCTACGCGTCACCCGGCGGATGACGCTCTGGTCGATTTCGCCAAACCCCGGCCCGGTATCCGGCGGCTCATTCCCCGAGCGCGCTCTTGCGCGCCAGATAACGGCGGAGCAGGAGGGGCTTCAGCAGGCGCACGGGGGCGGGGAAGTTCCCCATCATGATGTCGAGCCCCGGCGCCGGGCGGGGGTCGTGCAGCAGGCCGAGGACCAGCTCAGGACCGGAGCGCGGCGCGCCCGCGATGATCGCCGCGCGCAGGCGGCGGATGTCGGCGTCGGGGACCAGAGGGAACAGGTCCTCCAGCACCGGCTCCTCGTCGTCGAGATGGGCGGTCAGCAGGTCGTGCACCCGCTCCGCCGACTCGGCTGCCAGCCCCGCGTTCCTGCCCCCCGAGGCGGCCGCGCCCTCCCTGCTGACGGCGTCGACGGCCACGGACAGGCTCTTCAGCTCGGCGTCGAGCTTCTCGTGCTCGGCCGTGAGCTCGTCGAGCGCGGCCACCGCGCCGGGGAAGAGGCGGCGCAGCACGGGCCAGAACAGCTCGTCCTCGCTGCTGTGGTGGTGATGGACGAACTCGCCCTGCCACCGGGCCGTCCGCACGATGGCCTGGACGTTCACGGGGGCCTTGACGCCGACGGGTATGCCCTGGGCGAGGCGGCGCGTCGCCGAGGCCGTGAGCGCGGCGCCCCTCCGCATGATCGTGTGTACGGCGAGCAACTCCTCGTAGATGCTCTGGCCTTCCGACAGGCCTGGTGACTGGGGCATGCGGAACCTCCGGGAGAATTCAAGTTATATGGGATGCAACGAATATACAGGTCGCGCATCCAATGCGGAGAGCGCTAGGATTCGGCGGTGCCCCCGACCCGCGCCTACCACTCACCCCGCCGCGAACAGGACGCCGCCGACACGCGCAACGACATCCTGCGGGCGGCACGAGAGCTGTTCAGCGCCCAGGGTTACGCGCGGGTCACCGTGGCCGACATCGCACGGCGCGCGGGCGTGGCGACCAAGACCGTCTACGCGAGCGCCGGCGGCAAGGCCGGCATCTTCACCGAGCTGATCAAGGCGGCGGTGATCGAATCCGGTGCGGCGGAGACGCTGGCCGCGATCCGGCGGACCGGCGACCCCCGCGAGGCGATCGCCGTGCTCGCTCGCGGCACCCGCAACGGCAACGAGACCAAGCGCGACATCATCGACATGCTGTACGCCGCCATGCCCGTCCACGACGACGCCGGGGCCCTGTGGGAAGAGGCGACCGAGAGCTACCGGTCCACGCTGCGCGAGGTCGCCGACCATCTGCACGAGATCGGAGGGCTCGGCGACGGTCTCGACCCCGGCCGGGCCGCCGACGTCCTGTGGCTCTGCTTCGGCATGAGCTCCTGGCGGACCCTCGTCGGAGAGTGCGGCTGGACCTGGGACGAGGCCGAGCGGTGGCTCAGCACGCAGGCCGTCCTGCTCCTCAGGCACGGCCTGCCGGGATCGGCGCTACCGTCGTGAGCGTGACCGACCCCACGCCAGGCACGCGCACCGGGCAGATCGCGCCTTCCGGCTCCGCCCTCGGGCTGCCCGATTCGGCGGCGGCGGACGCGCTCGCCGCGGAGTTGTGCGCGCGCTGGGCCGAGCCGCATCGCCGCTATCACACGACCGTCCACCTGCGCGCGGTGCTGAAGGCGATCGAGCCGCTCGCCGCACTGGCCGACGACGTCGTGGCCGTACGACTGGCCGCCTGGTTCCACGACGCCGTCTACGACGGCCGGCCGGGATGGGACGAGGAGCGCAGCGCCCAGCTCGCCGAGGCGAGGCTGCCCGCCTGCGGCGTGGACCCCGGCCGGGTCCGCGAGGTCGCCAGGCTCGTCCGGGTGACGGCGTCCCACTCCTACGACGCCGGAGATGCCGACGCCGCTGTGCTCTGCGACGCCGACCTGGCCGTCCTCGGCGGTTCGCCGGAGGAATACGCCGCGTATGCGAGAGCCGTACGGGCTGAATATCGCCACGTGCCCGACGACCTGTTCTCCGCGGGGAGGTCGGCGGTCCTGCGCGAGCTCCTCACCGGCCACACCTTGTACGGCACGGCCGCCGCGCGCGACCTCTGGGACGGGCGCGCCAGGGAGAACATGACCCGCGAGCTGGCCGAACTGGCCGGACTCGCCGGCTAACCCGACTGCGACGGCGGCCGGTGCTTGGGGCGGCGCAGGCCTGAGGCGCGGAGGCGGCGGACGAGCTCGGCGCTCGGCACCGGCTCGGCGCCCAGCTCGACGGCACGGTCGTAGACGGTCTCCGGCACGTCGTAGTGGTCGCGGTCGAAGGCCCGCGGGGGCACGTCCAGCGCCTCGGCGAACTCGTGCAGCTCCTCGTACGACTCGTCGCTGACCAGATGCGACCAGAGCAGCCCGCGCGGCCCGGGCCAGTTGGGCCGGTCGATCAGCACGCCCACGTGACCTCCTCAGCCGGACGCTTCCCCGCACTGTATTGCCTTCCGCACACCGCCGCGAAATTACCGATTGACCCGGTAGGAAATATGGGTAACCCTGAAGCGGACATCGCACGCCGTCCCTGCGAGGTACACCCATGGCCGTCCTTGAACTGGAAACCCCGGTCCAAGCCGAGACGCGGCCCGCGCCCCGGGCACAGCGCCGGCGGTTAGGGGGAAAAGCGTGGCAACGCTGGATCAGCCCGCTCGCGCTCGTCGTCGCCTGGCAGGTCGCCAGCTCGACCGGGCTGCTGCCCACGCGGCTCCTCGCCGCGCCCTCCACGATCGCCGCGACCGCGGTCGAGCTGATCCAGACGGGCACGCTGCCCACGGCCATCGCCGTGTCGCTCCAGCGCGTGCTGATCGGCTTCGCCGCGGGCGCGCTCTCGGGAGTCGGCCTGGCGCTGATCTCCGGGCTGAGCCGCAAGGGCGAGAACGCGGTCGATCCGATCATGCAGATGCTGCGGGCGCTGCCGTTCTTCGGGCTCATCCCGCTGTTCATCCTCTGGTTCGGGATCGGCGAGACGCCGAAGGTGCTGCTCGTGGCCCTCGCGGTGTCCTTCCCGCTCTACCTGAACACCTTCGCGGGCATCCGCGGGGTCGACGGCAAGCTGGCGGAGGTCGCCCGCACCCTCGGGCTGGGCAGGGCCCAGTTGATCCGGCACATCGTGCTGCCGGGGGCGCTCCCCCAGACGCTCGTCGGTCTGCGGCAGAGCCTCGGCGTCGCGTGGCTGGCGCTGATCGTGGCCGAGCAGGTCAACGCCAACGCGGGCCTCGGCTACATGATCAACGACGCCCGCGAGTTCCTCCGTACCGACGTGATCGTCGTGGGACTGCTCGTCTACAGCGCCCTCGGCCTGCTCACCGACGCCCTCGTCCGCCTGCTCGAAAGGAGGGCCCTCACGTGGCGACGCGAGTTCCTGGCCCGCTGACCCTTCAGGAGACCCCGGCCCCCGAACGGCAGGTCGTGGCGTCCGTCCAGGGGCTGACCCGCAGGTTCGGCGAGCGCACGGTGCTCGACCGCCTCGACCTGGAGGTCGCGCGCGGCGAGTTCATCGCGCTGCTCGGGCGCAGCGGCTCCGGCAAGTCCACCCTCCTGCGGGCGCTCGCCGGGCTCGACGGGGAGGCCGAGGGCGGCCTCTCCGTCACCGGGTCGGTGGCCGTCGCCTTCCAGGAGCCGCGGCTGGTGCCGTGGAAGCGGGTGCACGCCAACATCACGCTCGGCCTCGCCGTACCGAATCCGAAGGAGAATGCCGACGCGGCGCTCGCCGAGGTCGGCCTGTCGGAGCGGGCGGGCGCGTGGCCGCTCACGTTGTCCGGCGGAGAGGCCCAGCGGGCCAGCCTCGCCCGGGCGCTGGTCAGGGAACCCGACCTGCTCCTGCTCGACGAGCCGTTCAGCGCCCTCGACGCGCTGACCCGCATCACCATCCATCAGCTGGTCCTCCAGCTGTGGTCCGCGCACCGCCCATCCGTGCTGCTGGTCACCCACGACGTGGACGAGGCGCTGCTGCTGGCCGACCGGGTGCTCGTGCTCGACGCCGGACGCATCGCGCACGAGTCGGTCATCAGCGCCGAACGCCCGCGGCACCGCGACCACCCCGACCTCACCTCGCTTCGCACCACCCTGTTGTCCGCCCTCGGCGTCTCCCCCGAAGGAACCTCATGACCAGGAAACTGATCGCCGCACTGTTACTTCTGTTCGCCGGCACGGCCTGCGCCTCGGCCGACTCGACCGGCGGCTCCGCGGGGAGTTCGGGCTCCACCGGCGTCACCTTGCGGGTGGGCGACCAGAAGGCCGGATCCCAGGCGCTGCTCAAGGCGGCCGGCCTCCTCGACGGCACCTCGTACACGATCACGTGGTCGCAGTTCACGTCCGGCCCGCCGATGCTGGAGGCGATCAACGCGGGCGCCGTCGACATCGGCGGCGTCGGCAACACCCCGCCCGTCTTCGCCGCCGCCGCGGGGTCGAAGATCAAGGTGGTCTTGGCGTACCGGCAGAACCTCGCCGGAGCTGCGATCCTGCTGCCGCAGAATTCGGCCATCACCGCACCCGACCAGCTCCAGGGCAAGAAGATCGCCGTCGCCAAGGGCAGCTCGGCTCACTACCACCTGCTGTCGGTGCTCAAGAAGGCCGGACTGTCGTTCAAGGACATCCAGCCGCAGTACCTCCAGCCCGCCGACGCTCTCGCGGCGTTCTCCTCCGGCACCATCGACGCCTGGGCGATCTGGGAGCCCTTCACGTCGCAGGCCGAGCTGCAGAACAAGGCCAAGCTCCTGGTCGACGGCAACGGCTACGTCAACGGGCTCAACTTCCAGGTCGCCGCCCCCGGCGCGCTGGAGGACAAGTCGAAGGACGCGGCGATCCGCGACTTCCTCACCCGTCTCACCAGGGCGCGGGTGTGGGCGGCCAACCACCAGGCCGAATGGGCCAAGGTCTGGGCGCAGGAGACCGGCCTGCCCGTCGAGGTCGCCAGCGCGGCCGTCGCCAACACCGTCGCCACACCCATCGTGATCGACGACTCCGTCGTGTCGTCGGAGCAGCAGATGGCCGACGCGTTCAGCGCCGAAGGGCTCATCCCCGGCGGCCTGAAGTTCTCCGACTACGTAGACGAACAGTTCAACGACATCGTGACGAAGGGGCTGCAGTGAAGTTCCATTGGTTCCTGCCCACGACCGGTGACAGCAGGGCGATCGTCGGCGGCGGGCACGGCCTGCACCGGGCCCACGGCCACTCGGCGTCGGAGGTGTTCCGGCCGCCCACGGTCGACTACTTGGGCCAGATCGCCCGCTCGGCGGAACAGCTCGGCTTCGAGGCCGTGCTCACCCCCACCGGCACCTCCTGCGAGGACGCCTGGCTTATGACGGCCGCGCTCACCCAGGTGACGAAACGGCTGAAGTTCCTCGTCGCGTTCCGGCCGGGGGCGCTGTCGCCCACCCTCGCCGCGCAGATGGCCGCGACCTACCAGCGGATCTCCGGCGGGCGGCTGCTGCTCAACATCGTCACCGGCGGGGAAACGGTCGAGCAGAAGCGCTTCGGCGACCACCTGTCCAAGGACGAGCGGTACGCGCGGACCGATGAGTTCCTCTCGATCGTCCGGGGCGCATGGGATGGGCCGTTCGATTTCAAGGGCGCATACTACGACGTCGAAGGGGCCAGGGTCGCCGAATCGCCTTCCCCCGTGCCCGAGCTGTATTTCGGCGGCTCGTCGGCCGCCGCCGGGCCGGTCGCCGCCAAGCACGTGAACGTGTACCTGACCTGGGGCGAACCGCTGTCGCAGGTCGCCACCAAGCTCGACTGGATCAGGGGGCTGGCCGCCGCCGAAGGGCGCACGCTGCGTTTCGGCATCCGCCTGCACGTCATCGCCAGGGACAGCTCCGCCGAGGCGTGGGAGGAGGCGCAGCGGCTGCTCGACCGCATCGAGCCGGGCGACATCGCCTCCGCAAAAGCCGTCCTCGGCCGCAGCGACTCGGTGGGGCAAAAGCGCATGCTCGCCCTGCACGCGGGCTTCGACAGCGGCAAGGCCCGTGACCTGGAGATCCACCCCAACCTGTGGGCCGGGATCGGCCTGGTGCGCGGCGGAGCGGGAACGGCACTGGTCGGGAGCCACCAGGAGATCGCCGACCTGATCGAGGAGTACGCGGCCCTGGGTATCGAGGAGTTCGTTCTCTCCGGCTACCCCCATCTGGAGGAGGCCTACTGGTTCGGTGAGGGCGTGCTGCCCGAGCTGCGCCGCCGCGGCCTGTTCGGCGCTCCAGAGCCGGTACGGCTCAGCCCCCTCAAGGTGCCGTGATCATGCCTCAAGGTGCCGTGATCATGCAGAAGTTCGACGACATGAGCACTGACCTGGCCGTTCCCGGTTCGTGATCATGCAGAAGTTCGAAGACCTGGCCGCCGACCAGGGCGAACCCCGACCGTGATCATGCAGAAGTTCGCCACCCGCCTCGGCAGCCTGGCCGTACGCCATGCGTGATCATGCGCAGAGGCTCGCCGAGGCGGCGGGGAGGCGAGGCGCCGCCCTCTCCAGCACCGTCTAAACGCGGTCGGGCGCCTCGCCGCGATCATGGATCAGCGCGCTGAGTTCCGAGACCGCCTTCCTCGCCCGCTCCCTCTCCGTGCTCTGGATGCCCATCGCGCCGAGAGCGAGCCCGTTCGCGAGATCCAGCTTGGGCCACGGATCACCCTCGGCCATGGTGATGTCCAGGACCTCGGGCCATTCGTAATGGTGCACCCGGAGCGGGTTCACGATGGTGATCCCCCGCTCGTCGGCCTCGACCCGGGTGCGCCCGAGCAGGTGAAGCAGTCCCGCCACGAGGATCCCGAACACCGCGAGGCCCACCCGGTCAGGCCATTTGAACGCGGCCGGCAACGTGACCGCCAGGAACACGCCGCCGACGACCATGATCACTGCCAGGCCGTACGCGATGATCGGGGCGCGGCGCGGGCGCCATGTCACGGGCAATTTCGGCGTCTCACGCCCGGACGTCTCGTGGTCAGGCATGGCGGCGCTCCACATGCTCCGGGGAACCCGCGGCTTCCCCACGGACACCGGCCTCGATCCCGCAGGCGAAGCCATGGAACCCCGGAACAGGGGCGCCCAACCCATGTCCCGGGAATGCCGTGCCGTACTCGGGGCCGAAGGCACCCTGGCCCACCGTGTGTTCGTGCATGATCACCAATACAGTTTTCCCAGTTGGCGCGGTTCGGATGCGAACATCTGCATGATCACGACCGGAGTCGGGGCAGGCCAGACCGGCTTTCCCCGAACTTCTGCATGATCACGCCAAGGGTAAGGGCTGGCGGGCGCGGGTCTCCCGAGGTTCTGCATGATCACGCCCAAGCCGGGGGGGGCGGGGTCAGGGGGTGAGGGTGCGCAGGGCCAGGGCGGTTTCGAGGGCGGCGACGGTCGCCTCGTATCCCTTGTCCTCCGCGCTGCCGGGCACGCCCGACCTGTCCACGGCCTGGTCCAGGGTGTCGCAGGTGAGCACGCCGTTGCCGACGGGGGTGGACTCGTCGAGCGCCACCCGGGTCAGCCCCGCCGTCACCGAGTCGCAGACGTAGTCGAAGTGGGCCGTCGCCCCCCTGATCACCACGCCGAGCGCCACCACGGCGTCGAACCGCCTCGCCATGGCCTGGGCGACCACCGGGACCTCCAGCGTGCCCGCGACGCGGACCGTGGTCGCGATCGCCCCGCAGTCCTGCGCGGCCTGTACGGCCCTGGCCAGCAACTGGTCGGTGATCTTCTCGTGCCAGCGGGCCGCCACGATGCCGACGGTGAGGCCGCCGGCGTCCACGGCGTGCGCCGCAGGACGCCCGTCTCCACTCATTCCTGCTCTCCTTCTGATGTGTGCGCATCCCCAAAGGTGGCGGGGATGTCGTGGCCGAGGCGTTCGCGCTTGGCCGTGAGATACCGCTCGTTGTGCGGGTTCATGGCGACGGGCATGGCCTCCCGGCCGAGCACCTTGATGCCGAACCCGTCCATTCCCCGCACCTTGGCCGGGTTGTTGGTGAGCAACCGCACCGACTTCACGCCGAGGTCGGCGAGGATCTGCCCGGCATTGGAGAAGTCGCGGGAGTCGACGGGGAGGCCGAGCTCGAGGTTGGCGTCGACGGTGTCGCTCCCCTTGTCCTGCAGGGCGTAGGCCTTCAGCTTGGCGACCAGGCCGATGCCCCGGCCCTCGTGGCCGCGCAGGTAGACGACGACTCCGCGGCCCGCCTCGGAGATGGTCCGCATCGCGTTGTCGAGTTGAACGCCGCAGTCGCAGCGCAGCGAGCCGAACACGTCGCCGGTGAGGCATTCGGAGTGCGCCCGCACGAGCACGTTCTCACCGTCGCCGATGTCGCCGTACACGAGGGCCAGGTGTTCGGCGCCGTCGAGGACGCTCGTGTAGCCGTAGGCGTGCCATATGCCGTACTCGTTGGGGATGCGGGTCTCGGCGACCCGCTCGACCACCCGCTCCGTCCGCCTGCGGTGCTCGACGAGCTGCTCGATCGAGATGAGCGCGAGGTCGTGCTCGTCGGCGAACTCCCGCAGGCGCGGCAGCCGGGCCATCGTGCCGTCGTCGTTGACGACTTCGGCCAGGGCGCCCGCGGCGGACAGGCCGGCGAGCCTGGCGAGGTCGACGGCGGCCTCGGTGTGGCCCTGCCGTACGAGGACGCCCCCTTCGCGGTAACGCAGCGGGAAGATGTGGCCGGGGCGCACCAGCTCGTACGGCTCGGTCGCCGAGTCGCACAGGGTGCGGATCGTCTTCGCCCGGTCGGCGGCCGAGATGCCGGTGGTCACGCCGTGGCGCGCGTCGACGCTGATCGTGTACGCCGTGCCGAGCCGCTCCCTGTTCTCGTGGACCATCAGGGGAAGGCCGAGCCGGTCGAGGTCGGCGCCCTCCATGCCCACGCAGATCACGCCGCTGGTGTACCTGATCATGAACGCGACCAGTTCGGGCGTCGCCTTCGCCGCGGCGAAGATGATGTCGCCCTCGTTCTCGCGGTTCTCGTTGTCGACCACCACGACGGGCTTGCCGTCGCGGATGTCGGCGATGGCCCGCTCGACTGGATCGAGCTTGACGCCCGTCATGCCGTCACCGCCCGCAGCTGCCGGGACTGGCGCAACCAGTCGCGGAACCCGAAGGCGACCATCACCAGGAAGATGCCGTAGACCGCGCCCGAGACGACCAGGCCGGAGGAGAACGCCAGCGGCACGCCGACCACGTCGACGGCCACCCATAGCACCCAGAAGTCCACCAGCGCCTTGCCCTGCGCCCACGTCGCCACCGCGCTGCCGACGAAGATGTACGCGTCGGGCCACGGCGCCCACGAGATGTTGAGCCCGCGCGCGTTGAGGAAGACGAACAGCAGGGCGACGGCGACCGTGCCGAGCGCCATCACGGCGACCAGCAGCGTGCGCTCCCGGGTGCCGGCCGACCTGATCGGCAGCGCGGCTCCGCCCCGGGTGCCCCGCGACCAGCGCACCCAGCCGTAGACGGCCAGCACGCCGAACAGCACCTGCTTGAGCGCGTTGCCCGTGATGTGCGCGCTGACGGAGGCGGCGAACAGCAGCACCGACCCGACGAGCTGCACCGGCCACGTCCAGATCGTCTTCCTGATCGCGAGCCAGACCGTCGTCAGCGCGCAGACGTTGCCGACCAGGTCGGTCCAGAGCACGCGCTGGCTGAAGACGTCGAATCCCGCCTGGGTCCAGCTCATGCCCGCGCCCCGAGGGTGAGCTTCTCGACATACTTCGCGATCACGTCGACCTCCAGGTTCACCGGTTCTCCCGGCTGCTTGCGGCCCAGCGTGGTGAGGCCGAGCGTGGTGGGGATGAGGCTCACGGAGAAGGCGTCCGGCTCGACGGCGACGACGGTCAGGCTGATCCCGTCCACCGCGATCGACCCCTTCTCGACGACGTAGCGGTTCAGGTTCTCGGGGAGGGAGACGCGCACGACCTCCCAGTGCTCCGCGGGTTCGCGCGACAGCACCACGCCGGTGCCGTCGACGTGCCCCTGCATGATGTGCCCGCCGAGCCGCTGGTCGGCCCGTACGGCACGCTCCAGGTTGACCCGCGATCCGGGGCGCAGCGCGCCGAGCGAGGAGCGGTTCAGGGTCTCCTTCATGACGTCGGCGGTGAAGGTGTCGCCCTCGACGCCGGCCACGGTGAGGCAGACGCCGTTGACCGCGATCGAGTCGCCGTGCCTGGCGTCGCCGGTGACGATCTCGCCTCGCACCGACAGGCGTGCCGCGTCGGGCTGGGGCTCGAGCGCGACGACCTCACCGAGTTCTTCGACGATTCCGGTGAACATTCAGCTCTCCTTTGGTGGTGCCGGCCGCAGGACGACCTTGAGGTCCGGCCCGATTCGGGTCACTTCTTCGAATTCGAGACGGTGGGCCTCGGCGATCGTGGTCACTCCCGCCGGCCCGAGTGCCCCGACCCCGGCCCCGAGCAGCGCGGGCGCGACGTATCCGACCACCCGGTCGACGAGTCCCTCGGCGAGGAACGACCCGGCGAGCGTCGGCCCCCCTTCCAGCAGCGCGCTGACGATCTGCCGGCGGTGGAGTTCAGCCATGAGGGCATGCAGGTCTATTCCTCCGGGCCCGCGCGGCAGCCGTACGGCAGGGCCGTGATGACCGCCGAGGTGCTCCGGAAGGGCCGCGTCGTCGGCGACGGCGACGAGGGTCGGGGCGGCGCCGTCCAGCACCCGGGCATGCTCGGGCGTGCGTGCGGCGGAGTCGACGACGACCCGCAGCGGCGGCCGTGCGAGCGTCCGCCCGTCGCGGACACGCGCGGTGAGCAGGGGGTCGTCGGCCAGCACGGTGCCGATGCCGGCGATCACGGCGTCCATGCCGGCACGCAGGCGGTGCACGTCGGCCCGCGCCTCCGGCGAGGTGATCCACTTGCTGGTGCCGTCCCGCGCGGCCGAGCGGCCGTCGATCGTGGCGGCGAACTTCCAGACGATGTACGGCCTGCGCCCGCGCATGAAGGTGAGCCAGGCCTCGTTGACCCGTTCGGCCTCCTCGGCCAGCACGCCGGTCTCGACCGTGATGCCGCTGCGGCGCAGGCGGTCGGCGCCGCCGGTCGCCAGGGGGTTGGGATCGGTGACGGCGATCACGACGCGGGATACGCCCGCGGCGATCAGCGCCTCGCTGCAGGGACCGGTCCTGCCGGTGTGGTCACAGGGTTCCAGGGTGACGTAGGCCGTGCCTCCCCTGGCCCGTTCTCCGGCCTCGCGCAGCGCCTCGACCTCGGCGTGGGGGCCGCCGGCGTAGGCGTGGAAGCCCTCTCCCACGATGTCGCCGGAGGTGTCGAGGATCACGCAGCCGACGACGGGATTGGGGCTCGTGCCCCCCTGGCCGCGGGCCGCGAGACCGACGGCACGCCGCATGTGAAGGATGTCGTCCTGCGGACTCACCCGGGTCGTCCTCTCGTGTCACCACGCGGGCCCCGGGGATGAGACGGACGCGATCACGCGTCACGTCGACGGACACGCCGTGCCTCACGGCACGGTCATCCGTTCGCGCGCTTCCTCCCATCCGGACTTTCACCGTCGGTCCTGGAATCTCACCAGGTCCACCGGCCGATGGCTTCGGCCGGGTCGCGGACTGCCACCCGTCGGTCCCGTGAGGGACCGGGGTGTCACCGCCGGTTCGGAATTACACCGACCCCGGAGCACGCTTGCTCTGTCTTTACCAGTGTGCCACGCATGACACGCACACCATTGTGCACGATCGGTGCAAACCAGGCATAGACCCCCCACCTGCGGCGTAGGTCACGCAGGAAGGGTTTCGGCAGTACCTAAATGTAGTGGATCACCATGGGACCGCGGCCGGCGTGAGAAGTGTCAAGGCTATGTCCGCGTTGTGTCACAAAGTTGTGACAGAGATACCCATGGGCGGATATAAGTATCCTGCTTCGCGTTTTCCGAGGTCAACGGGCACATGAACACAGAATGGTTTACTTTGGACAACGAAGTCGGCAGAAAACCGTGGTGGGCCCTCGAAGCGATTGACCGGCGAAAAATAAGTTGCCAAGGTTCCTTCCAGTCGGATTTCTTCCGGCCGTTAATGGTCCATCTGGGAGCCAGCGCACAACATGACGTCCCCCTCATCGACCGCGACGGAGAACGGCCCTGACGCAGGCGGCTCCGAAGCCGCCGCAACCGGGTCCGCCGCCACCATCGTCGGGCGTTCGCCCGGCCAGCTGATGTGGCGGCGCTTCCGCCGCGACCGGACCGGCGTGATCGCTGCCATCGTCGTGCTCGCGTTCATCTTGATCGCGCTGCTGGCACCGGTGATCTCGTGGGCCTACGGGAAGAATCCAAACGATTACTACGGCCTTAACCAGCCCGGCCTGCTCAACGAGTACGGCTACCCGATCCTGCCGAACGGCGGCATCAGCGGCGACTTCTGGTTCGGCCTCGAGCCCCTCGTCGGCCGCGACGTCCTGACGCAGCTCATCTACGGCATCCGCACGTCGATCACCATTGCGCTCATCGTGACGGTGTTGTCCACCGTCATCGGGGTCACGCTGGGCATCACCTCGGGCTATGTCGGCGGCAAGGTCGACTACGCGATCGGGCGGGTCATCGACACCCTGCTCTCCTTCCCGTCGCAGCTCTTCCTGATCGTGCTCGTCCCGGTCGTCGACGCCGCCCTGGTGCTGCCCACCCAGGAGCCGCCGACCTGGCTCAGGTTCGTGTCGATCTGCATCGTGCTGACCGTGCTCGGATGGGCCACGACCGCCCGGCTGCTCCGCGCGCAGGTGCTGTCCCTGCGGGAGCGCGAGTTCATCGAGTCGGCCCGGGTGACCGGTGCGTCACCGGCCCGGATCATCTTCAAAGAGCTCATGCCCAACCTGTGGACTCCGATCATCATCCAGGCGACGCTCGCGCTGCCTCTGTACGTCGGCGCGGAGGCCGGCCTCGGTTTCCTCGGCGTCGGGATGCCGGAGACCATCCCCGACTGGGGCCGCATGTTCCAAGTGGGCTCCAACGTCTACCACTCCGACGTGACCTATCTCCTGTTCCCGGGCGTGTCGATGTTGATCTTCGTGATCGCCTTCAACCTGCTCGGAGACTCGATCCGCGACGCTTTCGACCCAAAGGCGAAGCGCTGACCCCCCTGAGGAAGGACCATATGAGATCGCATCGCAGGCGAATCGCCACAGCGACGGCAGTGCTCGCCGTGGGTGCGCTGGCGCTGGCCGGCTGCGCCAAGGGCGGAGGCGGCGGCGCCCCCTCCGCGGCAGCGTCGAAGACCCCGCTGGAGAACAAGGCGGTCAGTGCGATCACGGTCGGCACCGCCGCGGACTCGACCGGCCCCGCGCCCGAGGTCCCAGGCGCCAAGCCGGGCGGCACGGCCAACATGATCGACCGTGACGACTTCAGCCACCTCGACCCGGGCCGCGTCTACCTGAACTACAACGCCTCGGTGTCGCTGCTGTTCACCCGGCAGCTCACCAACTACAAGGAAGACGCGTCCGGCAGCATCAAGCTGGTCGGCGACCTCGCCACGGACGCGGGCACCACCACCGACGGCGGCAAGACCTGGCAGTTCACGCTCAAGGACGGCGTGAAGTGGCAGGACGGCACGGCGATCACCTCGGGCGACATCAAGTACAGCTTCGAGCGCCTGTTCGCCGACTTCATCACCGAGGGCCCGGACTACGCCGAGAGCTGGCTCGTCCCGGACCCCAACAAGCCATTCCGCGACCAGTACAAGGGCCCGTACGACGGCAAGGAGCTCGACACGATCGAGACTCCTGACGACAAGACGGTGATCTTCCACCTGAACGCACCCCACCCGGACTTCAACTTCACCGTGGCCATGACCGGCTACGGCGCGGTGCCGAAGGCCAAGGACACCAAGCAGAAGTACGACAAGCAGCCGTTCTCCTCCGGCCCGTACCAGATCGTGAGCCACACCACGGACAAGTCCCTGGAGCTGGAGCGCAACCCGAACTGGGACAAGAACACCGACCCGATCCGGCACGCCTACCCGGACAAGTTCCACATGGAGTTCGGTCTCCAGTCGCAGCAGTCGACGGAGCGGTTCCTGGCCGACACCGGCGCCGACAAGCAGGCGTTCACCTTCCACAACGCGGTGGCGCCCGAGCGGGTCCAGGAGGTGCTCGGCAACGCCGAGGCGATGAAGAGGTCCATCCAGGGCCTGACCCCCTTCACCACCTTCTACAACATCAACACCAAGCGGGTCACGGACGTCAACGTCCGCAAGGCGATCATCACCGCGTGGCCGGCCAAGCAGCTGCAGCAGATCGCCGGCGGTGAGATCAACAGCGGCAAGATCGCCACCACGGTGCTGAGCCCGACCGTCCTCGGTTACGAGGCCTCCGACCAGTACGGCAAGCTGGCCAAGCCCGAAGGCGACCCCGAGGCGGCCAAGAAGCTGCTCGCGTCGTCGAGCACGCCCACCCCGACGATCGTCTACGCGTACAACCAGACTCCGACCCAGGAGAAGATCACGATCGCCATCAAGGACGCGCTGAGCAAGGCGGGCTTCAACGTCGTCGCCAAGCCGCTCAACCCGGCGACCTACTATGACGCGATCGGCCCGGTGGACAACCAGTACGACGTCTACTGGGGCGGCTGGGCGGCCGACTGGCCGACCGGTTCGACCGCGATCCAGCCGCAGTTCGACGGCCGCCTCATCGCGGACAACGCGCCGAACTACACGCACCTGAACGTTCCGGAGATCAACACCGCGATCGACGAGGCCAACAAGGTCACCGACCCCACCGCGGCGGGCAAGGCGTGGGCCGCGATCGACCGGCAGATCATGGACCAGGCCGCGATCGTGCCCGAGTACTACCAGACCTACTTCGGTCTGTACGGCTCGGGCCTCGGCGGCGTCAGGTTCGACCCGATCCAGGGCGAGCAGTCCGCGCTCGACATCTGGGTCAAGTAGCAGCGACCGGCCCCGCCGCCCCGCCCCGAGCGGGCGGGGCGGCGGGGCCACCGGCCCGTTCACCGTCACGACGAGTGCGAGATCATGACCAGCTTTCTGGTACGCCGGGTAGTCGGCGCCCTCGTGATCCTGATCTTCATCAGCCTGATCACGTTCTACCTCTTCTACGCCGTCCCCCGCGACCCCGCCCGGGCCTTCTGCGGCAAGATCTGCCCGCCGGAGACCCTGGAGCTCGTCCGGCACAACCTGGGGATGGACAAGCCGCTGTTCGTGCAGTACTGGCTCTGGCTGTCCGCCATCTTCGTGGGCCGTGACTTCACCCAGTTCGGGCCGTGCCCGGCTCCCTGCCTGGGGTACTCCTTCGCCACCCAGGAGCCGGTCTTCAGCACCATCGTGGACCGATTCCCCGTGACCCTGTCCCTCACGCTCGGCGCGTCCGTCGTCATCCTGTCGTTCGGGATCCTGACCGGGATGCTCGCGGCGTGGAAGGTCGGGCAGCCGCTCGACAAGATCGCCAGCTCCTCGTCGGTGATCGGCGCCTCGCTGCAGATCTACTTCATCGGTCCGCTGGTCGTGTTCCTCCTGGTGGACACCCTCGGGCTGCTCCCGCGCCCCTCGTACGTCCCGTTCACCGAGGACCCCCTCACCTGGTTCGTGCACCTGCTGATCCCGTGGGTGGTCCTGTCGATCATCTTCACCGCCAACTACACCCGCATGACCCGCTCGCAGATGCTCGAGCAGCTCGCCGAGGACTACGTCCGGACGGCGCGGGCCAAGGGGATGTCCGGGCGGTCGGTCTTCTTCCGGTTCGCCTGGCGGGGCGCCATGATCCCCATCATCACGATCTTCGGCGTCGACCTCGCGACGCTGCTGGGCGGCGCGATCATCACCGAGCAGACCTTCACCCTCCACGGCATCGGCGAGCTGGCCGTACGGGCCGTGCTGAACACCGACCTGCCGATGCTCCTGGGGGTGACCGTGGTCGGCGCGGCCGCCATCGTCATCCTGAACATCGTGGTCGACGTGCTGTACGCGTTCATCGACCCCCGCGTCCGGCTGAACTGAGGCGGAGGCCTTCGCACATGCACGCCGTACCCGCCCGCACCGAGCAGACCGAGCAGTACAGAAGCTGGAGCAGTAAGTGACCACCGTGTCGTGGAGCAGCGAGCCGGGGACCTCGCGCGGCCCTGGGCCGTTCCTGTCCGTCCGTGATCTCAGCGTGCGGTTCAGCACCGAGGACGGCGTCGTCCGCGCCGTGGACGGGCTCTCCTTCGACGTGGAGAAGGGCACGACTCTCGGCATCGTGGGCGAGTCCGGGTCGGGCAAGTCCGTCACCAACCTCGCCGTCCTGGGCCTGCACGACCCGGCGCACACCGAGATCGACGGCGAGATCTGGCTGGAGGACCAGGAGCTCGTCGGAGCCTCGGGCGCCACCCTGGAGAAGCTGCGGGGCAACCGGGTAGCGATGATCTTCCAGGACCCGCTGACCTCGCTGTCTCCGTTCCACACGATCGGGCGCCAGATCGGCGAGGTGTACCGCAAGCACAAGGGCGCGAACCGGAAGGAGGCCCGCGAGCGCGCGATCGAGATGCTCGAACGCGTGGGCATCCCGCAGCCGGCCACCCGCGTCGACCACTACCCCCACGAGTTCTCCGGCGGCATGCGCCAGCGCGCGATGATCGCCATGGCGCTCGTGTGCGACCCCGACCTGCTGATCGCCGACGAACCGACCACCGCGCTCGACGTCACCGTCCAGGCGCAGATCCTCGACCTGCTCAAGGACCTGCAGCAGCAGTACGGCACGACCATCATCCTGATCACCCACGACCTCGGGGTGGTCGCCAACACCGCCGACAACGTCCTGGTGATGTACGCGGGGCGGGCCGCCGAGCGGGGCACGGTCCGTGAGGTCCTCAGCAAGCCCCGTCATCCGTACACCTGGGGGCTCCTGTCCTCCATGCCCCGGCTGACGTCGTCGGTGGACGAGCCGCTGGTGCCCGTCCGCGGCACCCCGCCGAGCCTGCTGTCACCTCCCGCGGGATGCGCCTTCCATCCGCGGTGCGACTTCTCGCAGTTGGTCGGATCGGAGCTGTGCTTCACTCAGCGTCCCGACATCTCTCCCGAGAGCGGGCACGGCGACGCCTGCTACCTCACCCTCCAGCAGAAGAGGGACATCCGCACCGGCGAAACCAAGGACCACGCATGAGCGAGACGCTGCTGGAGCTGCAAGGGCTGAAG
Organism: Planotetraspora thailandica; assembly: GCF_016863335.1. Lineage (GTDB taxonomy): Bacteria > Actinomycetota > Actinomycetes > Streptosporangiales > Streptosporangiaceae > Planotetraspora > Planotetraspora thailandica. Next base: position 86,096 of record NZ_BOOR01000012.1, on the reverse strand, counting down.
AAGCACTTCCCCGTCAGGGGCGGCGCGATCATCAAGCATCAGGTCGGCAACGTCCACGCCGTGGACGGCATCGATCTGACGGTGGGCAAGGGCGAGTCCGTCGGGCTGGTGGGCGAGTCGGGCTGCGGGAAGTCCACGACCGGACGCCTGGCCGCGCGCCTGCTGGAACCGACCGCCGGCAAGATCCTCTACGAGGGCCGCGACATCAGCCGCAGCTCCCGTCGTCAGCTCAAGCCGATCCGCTCAGAGATCCAGATGGTCTTCCAGGATCCCTACAGCTCGCTCAATCCCCGCCAGACCGTCGGCACGATCATCCGCGGCCCGATGGAGATCAACGGCATCGAGCCCGAGGGCGGCCGGAAAAAGCGCGTCCAGGAGCTTCTGGAGATCGTCGGCCTGAACCCCGAGCACTACAACCGGTTCCCGCACGAGTTCTCGGGCGGGCAGCGCCAGCGCATCGGCATCGCCCGCTCCCTGGCGCTCAACCCGAAGCTGATCATCGCGGACGAGCCGGTCTCCGCTCTCGACGTCTCCATCCAGGCGCAGGTCGTCAACCTGCTGCAGCAACTGCAGCGCGACCTCGGGATCGCGTTCCTGTTCATCGCCCACGACCTGGCGATCGTCCGGCACTTCTCCCAGCGTGTGGCCGTGATGTACCTCGGCAAGATCGTGGAGGTCGGCGACCGCCAGTCGATCTACGAGCGGCCCCGGCATCCCTACACGCACGCGCTGCTGTCGGCCGTTCCCGAGCCCGACGTGTCGAGCGAGCCCCGTGAGCGCATCCGCCTGGCCGGCGACGTGCCCTCCCCGATCAACCCGCCGTCGGGTTGCCGGTTCCGCACCCGCTGCTGGAAGGCCCAGGAGAAGTGCGCTCAGGAGGAGCCGCCCCTGCTTCAGCTGAACGGCAACCGTGAGGGCCACCTCACGGCCTGCCACTTCCCGGAGGCACCGACCGTGCACGGCGACGACGTGGTGCTCGACCCCGCCCTCGTCTGACCCCGCCTACCCGGAGACCGAGCGGCGCGAGGCTCTCCTCGCGCCGCCCGCAAACTCAGTCCTTCTCGGCCAGCGCGCGCAGATCGCGTATGGCCTGGGCCGGGTCGTCGGCCCCGTAGACGGCGTTGCCGGCCACGAACACGTCGGCACCGGCCTCCGCGCAGCGCTCGATGGTCTGGGCCGACACGCCGCCGTCGACCTGCAGCCAAACCTCCCCGCCGAACTTGTCGATCAGCGCCCGAGCGCGGGAGATCTTGGGCAGCATGATGTCGAGGAAGCTCTGCCCGCCGAACCCGGGCTCCACGGTCATGACCAGGAGCATGTCGATCTCGGGCAGCAGGTCCTCATAGGGGTCGACGGGGGTCGCGGGGTTCAGCGCCAGGCCCGAGCGCGCACCGGCCGCCCGGATCGCCCTCAGCGTCCGCACGGCCGCCTTCGCCGCCTCGACATGGATCGTGACGCTGGACGCCCCCGCCTCGGCGTAGCCCGGCGCCCACCGGTCCGGGTCCTCGATCATCAGGTGGCAGTCCACCGGGATCGACGTCGTCTTCAGCAGCGCCTCGACGACCGGCAGGCCGAGCGTCAGGTTGGGCACGAAGTGGTTGTCCATGACGTCCACGTGCAACCAGTCGGCGACACCTTCGACGCGGGCGGCCTCGTCGGCCAGGCGGGCGAAATCTGCGGAAAGGATGCTGGGCGAGATCTGTACGGCCATAGTGCCAGCAGTCTATTTCTCCTGCCCGCGCCTCCGTTCCCGGCACAGGCCTTGCGGGTTTGTCAGTTGATCGATATATATCGTCTACATGAAGAACCGATCGATGCAGGAACCCACGTTCCTGATCCTCACGGCCCTCGCGGCGGGGCCCCAACACGGCTACGGGATCATCGCCGACGTCCTGCAGATCTCCGGCGAGCAGGTACGGCTGCGCGCGGGCACCCTCTACGCGGCGCTCGACCGCCTCCAGGCGGAGGAGCTCATCGAGACCGACCGCGAAGAAATCGTCGACGGCCGGGCGCGCCGCTACTACCGGCTGACCCCCACGGGCACGAACAGGCTCTCCGCCGAGACCGAGCGGCTGCGCCGCAACGTGGAGACCGCCACCGCCCGGCTACGCCGGCGTCCCGGCCTCGCCCTGTGGTCGCCCGCCCTGCGTCCGGGAACCGCTGAGGGGAGCGCCACGTGAACGCGCTCGAGCGGCGTTATCGCCGATTACTGGCGTGGTATCCGAAGGAGCACCGCGCGGAGCACGAAGCGGAGATGCTCGCCGTCCTGCTCGCCGGGTCTCTCCCCGGCCAGACCCGGCCGTCCGTGCGTGACACGTTGGACCTGGTCCGCGGAGGCCTGTCCATCCGGCTTCGCCGTACGATCAAGCCGGAATCGCGCGGGCACTGGGTCGACGCGTTGAATCTCGCGGCGCTGATCGGGCCGATCATCCTTCTCCTCATGGAGCTCAGCCGGGCGGCCGGTGTCACCGAGGAGGTTCTCCGGGGATTCTCGCCCCCCGAGGATGTGCTGAAGGCGATGGCCTACGTCGCCCCCTATGGGCTGATCGCCGTGCTGGCATGGCTCGGCCGGGCGAAGGTCGCGGCCGTGTGCGCGTGGGCCTGGCTGGCGTTCTATGTCTGGCTGATCATCAGTCCCGACGCGGGTTTGTCCCGTTTCGTGGTGATGGATTCGGGGACCACCGTCCTCTTGGCAACCGCGCCGTGGGCGTTCCCCGGCTGCGTGGTCGCCGCCATGCTCACCCTCGCCCCCTCGCCGGGGCCCGCCCCGCTGGGAACCCGGCGGTTGCTCGCCTGGGCGGCCGTCTTCCTGGCCACGATGGTGCTGGGTGTGCGCTTCGCTCCCGTGGGAGGCCTGCTCATCTACGCCCTGCTGATCGTGACGCTGGCGACCGCATTGCGCTCTCCCATCGGGCGCAGGGCGGCGATAGTGCTGGTGCCCTGGTTGACCGCCGAGATCGGGTTGATACGGGCGGCATGGGTGGTCCCGGCCATCGCCGCATTCACCGCGGCCGCACTCGCCTTCATGTCCTGGCAGGCAAGGGTCGGCCGTGCGCCCGCGGCATCGGACAGGGGCCGAGACTGACCACTCGTCGGTGCGTCACCTACGGCGTAGCAGCGCCAGGAACATCGCGTCGGTGCCGTGCCTGTGCGGCCAGAACTGCACGTACGGACCGTCGCCCAGCGACGGCACCTCGGGCAGGAACTCCCTGGCGTCCAGCACGTCCACCCGCTCCGCGACGCCTTCCACGACGTCGCGCGTCTCGGCGAGATGCGGCGAGCACGTGACGTACGCGACGACGCCACCGGGCCGTACCGACTCGAGCGCGGAATCGAGCAGGCGGCGCTGCAGAGACGTCAGCTCGGGGATGCTCCGGGGGTCTCGCCGCCACCGGGCCTCCGGCCGCCTGCGCAGCGCGCCGAGCCCCGTGCAGGGGGCGTCGAGCATGACCCTGTCGAAGGCTCCGGCACGCCACGGAGGCCGGGTCCCGTCGGCTGTCACGACCTCGGCGTCCTTGGTGGTGCTCCACACCAGGCGGGCGCGGTGATACTGCGCGTCCGCGGCCAGCAGGTGTCCCCCGCCCTGTACGGCGAGCGCGTCGAGCAGCCCGGCCTTGCCGCCCGGTCCCGCGCACATGTCGAGCCACCGGCCGTCGTGGTCGAGCGGCACTCTCGTGAGCGCGAGGGCCACGAGCTGGCTCGCCTCGTCCTGTACGGCCGCACGCGCCTCTCCGACCGCGCGCAGCGAACCGGGGTCGCCCTCGGGCAGGTAGACGCCGTACGGCGAATATCTGGCGCGCTCCCCGCCCGCCTCGAGGAGTTCGTCGACCGAGCACCTGCCCGGGCGTGCCACCAGGGCCACCCGGGGGCGCTCGTTGTCGGCCTCGAGCAGGGCGGCGGTCTCCTCGACGTCGCCGCCGAGTGCGTCGCGGAGCGCGCCGACGATCCAGGCGGGGTGGCTGTAGGAGACCGCGAGGTTGCCGACGGCGTCCTGCTCGCGCGGCGGGGCGACGATGGCGAGCCACTCCTCCAGCGTGCGCCCGGCGACCTTCCGCAGCACCGCGTTGGCGTAGCGCGAGGGGCCTGCGCCGACGCGGAGCCGCACGAGGTCGATCGTGGCGCTCACGGCGGCGTGCGGGGGGATGCGCGTCTTGAGCAGCTGGTGCACGCCGAGGCGTATCGCGTCGAGCAGGGGCGGGTCCACGTGCTCCGGGGCACGGTCGCTGCACGCGGCGATGATCTCGTCGTAGGTGCCGAGGCCGCGCAGCGTCCCGTAGGCGAGCTCGGTGGCGAGGGCGGCGTCGCGCCCGGAGATGCGGCGCTGGCGCAGCAAGGTCGGCATGAGCAGGTTGGCGTACGCGTCGCGCTCGTCGACCGCGCGCATGAGGTCGTAGGCGGCGTTCCTGGCTTCGTCGCGGGCCGGACGCGGCGGGCGGCGCCGGCCGGTCGGGCGGCCTCCCCCGCGTCCCTGTGCTCCGGCGGAACCCGTCCCGTCTCGGCCCTGGCCCGACTTGGACTGGCCCGACTTGCCCTGGCCGGCCGCGCCCTGACCCGAGCGGCTCTGCCCACCGCTCTGACCCGATCTGCCCTGGTCCGATCGTCCCTGGCCGGGGGTGCCACCACTTCGCTGACCGTTCATCGTGCTCAGCCCAGCCGGTCCTGATCGCCGGCCCGGACGCCGCGGGCCCATTCGGCCGCCGTCATCAGGCGCTTGCCCTGCGGCTGCACGTCGCCGAGCTCGACCGGGTGGCTTCCGGTGCCGACGAGCACGCTCTTCTTGGTGGTGGCGACCTCGCCGGGCTCCAGCTTGGGGGCCTCCGGCGCCTGCCGCACGGGCCCCAGCTTGACCCGCTGGCCGCGGAATTCCGTCCAGGCACCGGGGTTGGGCGTGCAGGCGCGCACGAGCCGGTCGACCCGCAGGGCGGGCGCCGTCCATTCCACCCGGGCGTCGTCGACGCCGATCTTGGGGGCGATGCTCACGCCGTCCGAGGGCTGGGGCCGGGCCTCGAGCATGCCGTCCTCGACGCCGTCGAGGGTCGCGAGCAGCAGCCCGGCGCCCGACTCGGCGAGCCGGGCGAGCAACTCACCGCTGGTGTCGTCCGGCCTGATCTCCTCGGTCACCACGCCGAAGACCGGCCCGGCGTCGAGCTCCTTCACGATGCGGAACGTCGACGCTCCGGTGATCTCATCGCCGTGCAGGACGGCATGCTGCACGGGGGCGGCTCCGCGCCACGCCGGCAGCAATGAGAAATGCAGATTTATCCATCCCTGGGGTGGAATGTCGAGGGCGACCTGCGGCAAAAGCGCTCCGTACGCCACGACCGGGCAGCAGTCCGGCTTGATGGCGCTGAGGCGATCGAGAAAGGCGGGGTCACCGGCCTTCGGCGGCTTGAGCACCTCGACACCCGCCTCCTCGGCGAGCTGGGCCACCGGGCTCGGGTGCACCTGCCTGCCCCGCCCCGACTGCGCGTCCGGGCGGGTGACGACGGCGGCCACCTCGTGGCGGGGCGAGTCCAGCAGCGCGCGCAGCGACGGGAGCGCGGTGTCCGGGGTGCCGGCGAAGACCAGGCGCACTACACGGCCCTCCCGTTGGTGGCGTGCGGGGAGAACTTCACGGCGGGGGCCGAAAGGCCGCTCCACTCGGCCTCCCGGACGGCCTTCATCGCCAGCTTGCGCTGCTTGGGGTCCATCCGGTCGATGAACAACACGCCGTCGAGGTGATCGGTCTCATGCTGGAAGCACCGCGCCATCAGGTCGGTACCCTCCAGAGTGATCGGCTCCCCGTGCATGTCGAAGCCCTTCGCGACGGCCCTGATGGCACGCGGCGTGGGGAAGGACAGGCCGGGGAACGACAGGCACCCCTCCTCGCCCTCCTCGTCGAGGTCGTCGGACAGGTCGAGGTCCGGGTTGATCAGGTGACCCAGCTGCTCATCGATGTAGTAGGTGAACACCCGCAGGCCCACCCCGATCTGCGGGGCGGCGAGGCCCGCGCCGGGGGCGTCCATCATCGTGTCGGTGAGGTCTTTGACGAGCTTGCGCAGCTCCTTGTCGAAGTCCACCACCGGGTCCGCCGGCGTGCGCAGCACCGGGTCGCCGAAAAGGCGGATCGGCTGGATGGCCAACAGTGGACTCCATTCACATCTCGTTCTGTGGGATCACCACAGTTTACGGGCGCGAACGGACCTTCATCGCCGTCTTCCTCGCCACCTTGGCGATCACGGGGTCAGGATGGTGCCTGCTGAGCATCTCGAGTACGGCCAGGGCGTCCGGGTGGCCGGTGCGTCCCATGGCGGGCATCAGGGTCAGCAGGTCCTCGCCGAGGATGTCGTACTGCGTCATCGAGTCGACCGGCGTGGTGATGTACAGCAGGGCCGCAAGGGTGTCCACGGCCACCCAGGCGCCGTCGCCCTCCGCCAGGGCAGGCGCCTCGAGGTCCCGCACGCCGAGCCAGGCCGCCGCGTAGCGCGACATCATGGGCTCGTCCAGCGCCTCGCGTACGGCTGGCTCCGCCTCGGGGCCGAGTTCCTCCAGGATGGTGCCCGCGGTGCCCCGCTGCGCGGCGTTGCCGGAAGCCGCGATCTTGATGAGCTCCCGCGCGGCGTCCTCCGGGATGCGCTGCTCCAGCCAGAGCGTGGCCGCGCTGGCCGACGCCTTGCCCTCGAGCATCGCGTCGATCAGCTCGGCGGCGGTGAGTTCCGCGAATCCGGCGACCTCTCCCAGCGACGGCGCGTCGTGGCCCTCCCTGAGCAGGTCGCGCCGCACGGCCCACACGCCGGGCTGGGTGAGCCGGGCGAGGTCGCCCGACAGCTCGATCAGCCCGCAGTATGCGAGCAGCCGCATGGCCTCGGCGAGCTCTCCGGGCAGGGTCATCCGCAGCCGCTTCAGCTCGCTCTGGCGGGCCTCGCAGCCCACCTCGTGCGCCTGGAGGATGCCTGTGGCGAGCGCGGGCACCGACATGCCGTCGCGCACGGAGTAGATCGTCGCGAGGATCTCGGTGAGGTGCTCGTCGACGACGCTCGACCCGGTGAGGCCTTCCTCGGTGCGGTCGAGGACGTCCATGACCACGCCGTCCCAGAACTCCATGGGATCGGCCACTCCGGGGCCGGGGCGCGCGCCCGCACGCGTGATCTCGATCAGACGGCCGTTGACCGCGACCACCCACAGCAGGTGCAGCCGCTTGGCGACGAGCCCCAGCTCGGCCACAGCCGCGTGGGCGTCCTCCACGGTGAGCAGCCCCTGCTCGGTGACCTCGCGGACCCCGGTCCACTCGGCCAGTCGACGGGCGTCCCGTACGAGGGGGATCGCCTCGACCGCTCGGGTCAGCTCATCGTCGGGGGCGAGCTCGACCGGCGGGAAAGTGAGCACGTCGCTGTCGGCCATTCCAGCAACTTACTCCACACGCGTTACCGAATGCCCCTCGAACGTGCCTTGAACGCCGCCTTCCGGGCAGCCTTGGCTGCCGCCTTGTCAGGAAGGGAGTTACCGAGCAGCTCCAGCACCTCAACGACGTCGGGGTGCTCCACCCGCCACATGTCCTCGATCAGATGGGCGGGCGGCCCGGAGACCGCGATGTTCTCCGCGAATCCCTCGGGGTCGGCCTCGGCGGCCGGCAGCGCGAGCGCCAGCATGTCGACGCTGATCCACAGCACCTCGTCCTGGGTCAGCGTCGGGGCCGGCAGCCCGCGTGCCGTCAGCCAGTGAATGGCGTGCGGCCGCAGCTCCGCGTCGTCGAGGTAGGTGCGCACCACGGGGGCGGCCTCCTCCCCCAGCCGGTCGACGATGGTGACGGCGATGCCGCGGACCTCGGCCGGCGCGCCGGCGACCGCTCCGAACAGCTCCTGCGCCGCCTCCTGCGCCGTACGCCTGGACAACCAGGCGACGATGTCCCGCTCGGCCACCTCGGCCGGCAGGCCGTCGGTGATCAGCCCGCCGATCAGGCCGCTCGCGTCCCCCTCGGCCAGGTCGGCCGCGACGGGCGCGTGCATGCCCAGCAGCTCATATCGTGCGCGCAACCCCCACACACCGTGGGGCGTGAGCATGAGCCCGTCGTCGCCGTACTGGACCGTTCCCGCGTATGCGAGGTCGTGCAACGCGGTCTCAAGTCGTTCCATGGTCCGGCCGTCGGCGAAGTCGCTGAGGTAGTCGCGGATCGCGTCGGCGGGCACCGGCGCCTGGAGCCGGTAGAGCAGCTCGTGAATGGAGCCGAGCTCCTCGTCCACGATCTCCTCCCCGGTGATCAGCCACGCCGAGCTCGTGACGAACTTCACCGTGCCGTGCCACAGAGCGAGCACGTCGTCGTCGGAGCGGTTCGCGAGCGACGGGTGACCCTCCTCCACGTGCACCGCCGTACCGTCCAGGCGGGCCAGGCCCAGCTCGAGCGCGAGCCGGAACACGGCGGCCGGCCAGCGGATGCCGAGCTCGGCCTCGATCTCCCGCGCGTCGCTGACCCTCAGCGACTTGCGCGTGGTGGCGGTACGCCCCCGCTCGGCCAGCCATCCGGCCAGCCGGTGCGCGTCGCCGAGCAGCGGCACCTCGCGTACGGCCCCGGCCACCTCCTGGGCGGGCACCAGCCGTACGGCGGGCAGCGGAGCGGTGCCGAACATGTCGGACGGCGACGCCCCGAGCAGGCCCTCGTCGTCCTCGTCGTCGCCGGTGTCGACCAGATCGAGCGCGTCGGCCCCGATGGCGCTGAAGATGCTCTTGGCCATGCCGAACTTGGTGGTGTCGGCCAGGGCCCGCGGCATCTCGGGCTCGATCTCGGTGATGGTCGCCCGCATCCTGGCGGCCGTCTTGGTGCCGATCTCCCCGGTGTCCAGCAGGAAGTCGACCAGCGTCCGCGCGGCCGCCACGGTCTCCGGCGCGCTCTCCGGCGGCGCGATGACCTTACGCGGGTAGATCTCCAGCAGGAGCTCCTCGAACGTGCCCGGCCGGAAATCGCCGAGCTCGTCCACCTCCAGATAGTCGCTGGCGTAGTCGCACAGCAGCCGAACCTCGTCGACGTCGACCTCGACGCCCTTCTCACGCCCCCACGCGCGAAGGCCATCGATGGCCCGGTTCACCCATTCGATCGACACAGGGAGACGCTAACGGGTTACTGACAGCATCGCGAATCGGTCAGATCAGATCCAGCGGATCGATGGTCACTCGCACCACGTCCGGGGTCTTGCGTGCCGACCTCACCCCGCTGGCCCCCTTGAGCGCTCTGGCCAGCCCCGATCCCCGGTCACGCGGCACCCTGACCATCGCCCGCTCCAGCCCTCCGTCGACCGGCACCGGCCCGAGCACCTGCGCCCCGCCGGGCAGGGCGGCTCCGGCCAGCATCTCCCTGACGGCCGCCGCGGGACCGGTGAGCGCGGCCATCCGCACGGCGGGCGGGAAACCCAGTTCCGCGCGGTCGGCGAGCTCCCGCTCGGCGAAGGTCACCGGATCCCACCGGACGAGCGCCTGCACGGCCGCGACCGCGGAGTCGGCGAGCACGACCACGTCTGCCCCCGGCCGGGCCAGGGCCGAGGCGTTCATCCATCGCCGCAGCGCCTCCTCCCCCGCACGCAGGTCGGGGCGGCCGAGCAGGGCCCAGCCGTCCAGCAGCACCACCGCCGCGTACCCGGCGGCGGGCAGCGGCTCGGCCCCGGGAGTGGCCACGACGAGCGCGGGAGCCGTACCGACGGTGGCGAGCACGCCGTCACGACCCGAGGTCTTCACGGTGACGGAGGGGAAGGCGCGGCCCAGTTCCTCGGCCGTGCGGCGGGCGCCGATCACGACGGCGCGCACGCGGCGGCCGCCGCACGAGGAACAGCGCCAGTCCCCGGCCACCCGCCCGCACCACCGGCAGTACGGCATGGCGTGACCGTTGCGCAACGCCAGCGGGCCCGAGCACACCGGCCCCGCCCCTGCCTGCGCGGGCGGCAGAGGCAGGGGCTCACCGGCTTCCGCATGGCTCTGCAGGGGCGCGCCGCACCGGGCGGGGGCGCGGCAGTCGCGGCAGGCGAGCGCGGGCAGATACCCCCTGCGGGGCACCTGGACGAGCACCGGCCCGGTTTCCAGGCCCTGCTTGAGCGTGCGCCACGCCAGGCTGGGCAGCCGGGCCGCACGGGCGGCCTCGTCGCGCGCGAGCTCCGCGTCGTCGCCCGCGGGGCGCACGCGCGGCGCCGTGGCCCTGACCGCCTCGCGGTGGGGTGTCAGCGGCCCTGCCCATCCCGACGCCACCAGTTGCGTCGCCTCGGCCGTCCGGGCGTAGCCGCCGATCAGCAGACCGGCCTCCGCCCGGTGGGCGCGCAGGGCCAGCACCTCGCGCGCGTGCGGGTGCGGGGCGAGCCGCTCGGCGTGGACGTCGTCGCCGTCGTCCCAGATGACCGCCAGGCCGAGATCGGCGACGGGGGCGAACACCGCGGCCCGGGTGCCGACGACCGCCCTGACCTCTCCCCTGAGCACCTTGAGCCAGCGGCGGTAGCGTTCGGCCGGACCGAGGTCGGCGGTGAGGGCGACGTGCGGGGTGTCCCCCAGCGCCGCGTCGGCCACGGCGACGTCCTTGCCGTCCGGGACGACCACCACCGCGCCCCGCCCACTCGCCAGGGTGGCGCGCACGGCCGCCGCCACCGCGGCCGGCCACGACGGGCCGCCCTCGCCGGTGCCGGGCAGGGCCGACCAGACCGCCCGCGGCGAGCGGCCCTCGGCCAGAGCGTTCAGGTAGGACCGGCCCGCCGGATAGGCCGCCCACACGCCCCCCGCCGCCGCCTCCTCGACGTCGTACGGCAGGCCCACCGCGGTCTCGGACGCAACGGTCTCGGCCACCGCCGTCTCGTGCGCCTCCGCCACCGCCCTCTCCCCGTGAGGCTCCGCCTCCACCTTCTCCCCGTGGGGCTCCGCCTCCACCCTGGCGTGGCGAGGCGGCACGGCCAGGCGCAACACATCGGACATGGTGCCTGCGTAGCGGTCGGCGACCGCCCGGGCGAGCCCGGCGATCTCGCCCGTGAGCACCGGCTCGGCGGAGACGACCCGGTCCAGGAAGGACAACCGGCCCGTGTGGTCGCTGTGCGCCAGCCGTTCGAGCAGGAAGCCGTCGGTCAGCTGGCCGGAGAAGCGCACCCGCACCCGGCAGCCGGGCACGGCGTCCTGCGCCATCTCCGCCGGCACCAGGTAGTCGAACGGCCGATCCAGATGCGGCAGCGGGTTGTCGATCACGATCCGCGCGACCGGCAGCTCTTCGGCGGGCTCCTTCGCACCCTTGCCCCGGGAGCCGGTCGCAGAGCCGGTCCGCGCGCCCGCCCCGGAACCCCGTGCGGGCCGCTCCGGCTCCGGAAGCAGCGCCTCCTGAGGGTAGGCTTCGCTCGTCGGCTCGGTCACGTCTACGTCCTACCAGACCCGGCCGACGCAAGACGCACGGCTACTGGCTGGCGGTGGCATGAACAGCGAGAACAAACTCCCCATCTGGCTGAAGGAGACCGAGGCGGAGGGGCGCTGGTGGGCCGCGGCCGCGGTCATCGCCCTGATCGTCATCCATGTGTCGTTCCGGAGCGCCTTCGGATTCGAGCCGTCGTGGCTCCTGCCCGCCCTCGAATCCGCCCTGCTCATCGGTCTCATCATCGCCAATCCTGTGACCCTGACCCGGGAAAGCCGCCTCCTGCGCGTGGCCAGCCTCGCGCTGATCGGCGTCATCAGCGCGTCCAACGCCTGGATCATCGGGCGTGAGGTCGTCCGCCTCGTCCATGGGGAGGAGCACGACGCCGGCAGGCTGCTGACCACGGGCGCCGGCGTCTGGGTCATCAACGTCCTGCTGTTCGCGCTCTGGTACTGGGAGCTCGACCGGGGCGGCCCCGTCGCGCGGTCCAAGGCGCGCGAGCCCTTCCCGGACTTCCTCTTCCCGCAGATGACCGACAGGGAGGTGGCCCCGCCCGACTGGCGGCCCACCTTCGCCGACTACCTCTACCTGGCCTTCACCAACGCCACCGCGTTCAGCCCGACCGACGTGATGCCGCTCACCCGCTGGGCCAAGATGGTGATGCTCGTACAGTCCGCGATCTCGCTGGTCATCGTGGCGCTGGTGGTCGCCAGGGCCATCAACGTCCTGGCCTAGACGCCCGGAGGGCGACGCGGCCCCCGAACGCGCGAACGGCGCCCGCGGAGAGCGGGCGCCGTTTCAGCGAGTCTTTCGGTATCCCCTGCGCTCCCCGCCATCACGCCCCTGCCCGCGCGGTCGCGCGCCGGCAGGGGTGGAGCAGCGGGGAGGGGCCGTCAGAGGCCGGCGGCCTTGCGGAGGGCCTCGGCGCGGTCGGTGGACTCCCAGGAGACGCCCTCGCGGCCGAAGTGCCCGTAGGCGGCGGTCTCGGCGTAGATCGGGCGCAGCAGGTCGAGGTCGCGGATGATCGCGGCGGGGCGCAGGTCGAAGACCTGGAGCACCGCCTCCTGGATCGTCTCGACCGAGACCTTCTCGGTGCCGAAGGTCTCGATGAACAGGCCGACCGGCTTCGCCTTGCCGATGGCGTAGGCGACCTGGACCTCACAGCGGTCGGCGAGCTCGGCCGCGACCACGTTCTTGGCGACCCAGCGCATGGCGTAGGCGGCCGAGCGGTCCACCTTCGACGGGTCCTTGCCGGAGAAGGCACCGCCGCCGTGACGGGCCATGCCGCCGTAAGTGTCGATGATGATCTTGCGACCGGTGAGGCCGGCGTCGCCCATCGGGCCGCCGATCTCGAAACGCCCGGTCGGGTTGACCAGCAGGCGGTAGCCCTCGGTCTCGATCTCCAGGTCGGCCAGGACCGGCTCCACGACGTGCTCGCGGATGTCGGGGGTCAGCATCTCCCTGAGGTCGATCTCCGGAGCGTGCTGGGTGGAGACGACGACCGTGTCGAGGCGGACCGGGCGGTCGCCGTCATACTCGATCGTGACCTGCGTCTTGCCGTCGGGGCGCAGGTACGGCACGGTGCCGTTCTTGCGGACCTCCGACAGGCGGCGCGCCATGCGGTGGGCCAGCGTGATCGGCAGTGGCATCAGCTCGGGGGTCTCGCGGCAGGCGTAGCCGAACATCAGGCCCTGGTCGCCGGCGCCCTGGCGGTCGAGGTCGTCGGCGCCCTCGCCCTCACGAAGCTCGTAGGCGGAGTCGACACCCTGGGCGATGTCGGGCGACTGCGCGCCGATGGACACCGAGACGCCGCAGGAGGCGCCGTCGAAGCCCTTGTGCGAGGCGTCGTAGCCGATCTCGAGGATCTTCTCGCGGATCAGGGCTGGGATGTCGATATAGGTCTCCGTCGTCACCTCGCCGGCGACGTGGACCTGGCCGGTGGTGATCAGCGTCTCGACGGCGACCCGGCTCTTGGGGTCGTCCTTGAGCATGGCGTCGAGAATCGCGTCACTGATCTGGTCGGCGATCTTGTCCGGGTGGCCCTCGGTAACCGACTCGGAGGTGAACAGGCGACGGGACAACTCAGTGGCTCCTCATGCAGCGGCTGCTGACGTTCGAGAGTGACCGGCGATAGGGCTCTACCGGCGGCCACTCCAATGCAGACGCGAGTCTAGCCTCACCTGGCCTTGCGCCGCGAAACCATCCAGATTCCGGGCGTTCCGCCAATCTCGCACAACCTTCCCCGGGCATGGTCTCAAAGATCGGGTAACGGGTCGCGCGGCAGGTCACCCGGGGTGAAGGCCTCCGCGTCCGCGGCCGCGACCACGGCGGCGTACTCGCCGTCGACCTCGAACGCCATTCCGCCGAACTCGATCGTCGGCCCTTCCCGGGTGGCGATCGGCCCGAGACGCGTACGGCGGGGAAAGGTGGCCCAGACGCCCGACGGCTCCGGGCGGCCGAACACCGACGTGGACAGGAGCGTGACCGACAGGTCCGTCACGACGACGAGGAAGGGGGCGGTGTGCGGGGGGCCGAGCGACGACACGGGGAAGACGTAGCGGATGTCCTCACCGGGACGGAGAAACGTACGGCAGCGCTCCCTGATCGAGGCGGACACCGGCATGGCCATCGCTCCCTCGCGCCACCACCCATGTAACGGCCAGGTCACGGCAGGCCCGTGACATCCACGCCGACGGCAGGACGGGCCCGTGAGGGGGTCTGGCTCTACCGGGGGCTTTCAGGAAAGACGCGCCGCCACCAGATCCCAGACTACGTCGGCGAGATCCTCTTTGGGACCCCTCGGAATCTCCACGGGATCGCCGCCCCGCACGAGCACGACGGCGGCGTTGTCGGGTGTGCCGAACGCGAGGCCGGCGCCCACCTGGTTGACCACCAGCAGGTCGCAGCCCTTGCGCTCGAGCTTGGCCCGCCCGTTGGCGAGCACGTCGTCGGTCTCGGCCGCGAAGCCCACGACGACCCTCGGGAAGGGCGCCGTCTTGCGCATGTCGCCGAGCTCGGCCAGCACGTCCGGGTTCTTGGCGAGATGAATGGGCTCGGGCTCGCCGGGCGACTTCTTGATCTTGGATTCGCTCTGCCGGACGGGCCGGAAGTCGGCGACGGCGGCGGCCATCACCACGGCGTCGGCGTGCGCCGAGGCCGACAGCACCGCCTCGCGGAGCTGTCCGGTGGACTCGACGCGCACCACCTTGGCCCCCGCGGGGTCGGGCAGCGCGACGTTGGCCGACACGAGGGTGACCTCGGCTCCGCGGGCCACGGCCGTACGGGCGAGCGCATAGCCCTGCAGGCCCGACGAGCGGTTGCCGATGAAGCGGACGGGGTCGATGGCCTCGCGGGTCCCGCCGGCTGAGACGACGACGTGCCTGCCGGCCAGGTCGAGGGTCCGGCCGGAGAGCACCCGGCGGCAGACCTCGAAGATCTCGGCGGGGTCGGGGAGGCGGCCGGGGCCGGTGTCGGCGCCGGTGAGCCGGCCGACGGCGGGCTCGATCACGATCGCGCCCCGCTCGCGAAGGGTGGCCACGTTGGCCCGGGTGGCGGGGTGCTCCCACATCTCCGTGTGCATCGCGGGGGCGAAGACCACCGGGCAGCGGGCCGTCAGGAGCGTGTTGGTGAGCAGATCGTCGGCGTGGCCGCCGGCGGCCCGCGCGAGCACGTCGGCCGTGGCGGGAGCCACGACCAGCAGGTCGGCGTTCTGGCCGATGCGGACGTGCGGGACCTCGTGCACCGATTCCCAGACCTCGGTCGTCACGGGGTTGCCCGACAAGGCGGCCCATGTCGGCTCGCCGACGAACCGCAGGGCGTCTCGGGTGGGCACGACGCGTACGTCATGGCCGGATTCGGTGAAAAGGCGCAGGAGCTCGCAGGATTTGTAGACCGCGATGCCGGCGCTGACGCCCAGGACGATCGAACTCATGGATGTGCCACAGGGTCACGCCCGCTCATGGGCGCCCGTGGCCGCGTGAGCGGGACGAGCGCCGAAAGCGGCTCAGCCCTCGATGGGCTCGGAGGTGAGCAGGCCCTCGCTGACCTCGCGGAGCGCGATGGACAGCGGCTTCTCCTGCGCCTGGGTCTCCACGAGGGGCCCGACGTATTCGAGCAGGCCCTCGCCGAGCTGCGAGTAGTAGGCGTTGATCTGGCGCGCCCGCTTCGCACCCATGATCACCAGGCTGTACTTGCTGTCGACGATGTCGAGCAGCGAGTCGATCGACGGGTTGGTGATGCCTTCGGCATACCCTGCGCTGCTTGCCACGTTGTGATTCCTCTAGCTAGACGAACGTCTCATCAAGGCTATCAGCCGATGGCACACGTCCTTGACGGATGTGTTGACCAAGGTGAGGTCGAATTCCTTCTCGGCCGCCATCTCGATCCGGCCGACGTCGAGCCGGCGGGCAATGACGTCGGGCGGCTCGGTGCCGCGCCCGCGCAGCCGCCGCTCCAGCTCTTCCCAGCTCGGCGGGGCCAGGAAGACGAGCAGGGCCTCGGCCATGCTACACCGCACCTGGCGGGCGCCCTGAAGGTCGATCTCCAGGAGTGCGGGCACTCCGGACGCGAGCTTCTCCATGACGGCCGCGCGCGGCGTGCCGTACCGGTTGCCCGCGAACTCGGCCCATTCGAGGAGCTCCCCCGCGGCGACCATCCGGTCGAACTCCGCGTCGTCGGCGAAGAAGTACTCCACGCCGTGGGTCTCCCCTGGCCGGGGCTTACGGGTGGTCACCGAGACCGACAGCCACACCTCTGGGTGAGACCGCCGGAGCTCGGCGACGACCGTGGACTTCCCGACGCCCGACGGACCGGACAGGACCGTCAGGCGCCGGTTCTGGGGCATGGAGTCACCGCCACTTGTCTCGGATCCACTGGAAACCACTGCCTCGTGGGCACGGTCCTCAGCGGACCAAGACGTGCCGGACACTCCGTACCCCCCGTGAAACGTGCTCGTGCGTAACCGAGATCAGCTCTCGGCGCCGCCGAACTCGCGCTCCAGGGACGCGCGCTGGTTGGCGCCGAGACCCCGCACGCGGCGGGATTCGGCGATACCAAGGCGCTCCATGAGCTGCTTGGCGCGGACCTTGCCGACGCCAGGGAGCGACTCCAGCAGAGCCGAGACCTTCATCTTGCCGATGACGTCGTCGGTCTGCCCATCCTTCAGCACCTCAGCCAGAGAAACCCCGCCGTGCTTGAGCCGGTTCTTGACCTCGGCACGCTCCTTGCGTGCCTTGGCAGCCTTCTCAAGAGCTGCGGCGCGCTGCTCGGGGGTCAGGGGAGGAAGAGCCACGCCGGGTCACCTCGAATTTCTGTCGATGTACTCGGACGGGAGGGGAAACTAGCTGGTCTATGCCCCATCCGGCAACGTCAAGGGCTGTTTCCGTGCCCACAAAATCAATTCTACTACTCGTGGTAATGTAAATCTCACTCTATGTATATCAAAACCGCCTCATCAGCCCTGTAACCGAGCAGCGCTCGGAATGGATCTTCCAACCCCGAAACAGTGCCTGTCGGACGCCGCCGCGCCCCCGCGAAGGGCTCTTCGCGAAGGCTCGCGGAACCGCCTTCCCGGCCCCCCGCGGCGCCCGAATCAGCCTCCGGCAGAGCCCTCGCACGGCCCACGGCGCGCCCCCGGCGGGACCCCTCCGAGGCCTCCGCCGAACCCGCCACGCGAAGCCCTGGGGGCCTCCCCGAGAACCTCCGTGAAGCCCTCCGGGGAGCCGTCCCGAACCGCCGTACGGCCCCGGCGGGAACGTCCCGTGAACTCTCGGGTGCCCGCGCGCCGGCGTCAGTGGCTCACCTTGCGCAGCGCGGCGGCGATCGCGGCGGCGGCCGCCCCGGGGTCGGGAGCGCCGGTGATCGGCCGCCCGATGACGAGAAGATCGGCCCCGTGGCTCAGAGCGTCCTCGGGAGTCGCTACTCTTGCCTGATCCTGAGTGTCGGCACCGGCGGGCCGCACACCCGGGGTGATGAGCGTGATGCCCGGCCCCACCTCTGCCCGCACGGCGGCGACCTCGCGCGGCGAGCAGACGAGGGCCTGGGCGCCCGCGCCGACCGCGATGGCCGCCAACCGGCGCGCGGCGTCGACGGGGGTGCCCTGGACGCCGAGCGCGGCCAGGTCGGTCTCGGACAGCGACGTGAGAAGTGTCACGGCGGCGATCTGGGAATTCGGCGCGGCCTCCACGGCGGCCTTGATCATCGCGGGCCCGCCCGACGCGTGGACGGTCAGGATGGCCGGCTTGAGCCGGGCGACCGCACGCGCGGCTGCGGCCACGGTGTTCGGGATGTCGTGGAGCTTGAGATCGAGGAAGACCTGCACGCCGCTCGCGCCGCGAACCGACGCGATGACGTCGGGGCCGTAGCGCAGGTAGAGCTCCAGCCCCACCTTCACGGTCGACACGTGTGGCGTCACCAGGCCCGCCCAGTGTGCCGCGGTGTCCAGGTCGGGTGCGTCCAGCGCGACGGCGATGGGAGCGGACGTGCTCAAAGGGAACTCTCCTCCAGATCGGTTCTGCCCCGGGGTCCTGATCCCGGTGGGCGGTGGGCCAGGCCGACGGCGTCGGCGAGGCGGTCGAACCCGCGCTCTGTGAGGAGCTCCTCGAGCTCCCTCATGATGCGCGGGCAGGCGTACGGGTCGTGGAACAGGGCGGTGCCCACCGCGACGGCGCAGGCGCCCGCCAGGACGAACTCCAGCGCGTCCCTGCCGGTCGTCACGCCGCCCATGCCGATGATGGGTACCCCCGGCAGCGCCGCGTGGACCTGCCAGACGCAGCGGACCGCCAGGGGCCGTACGGCGGGCCCGGAAAGGCCTCCTGTGCCCGCCGCCAGGGACGGGCGCATGGTCTCCACGTCTATGCTCATGCCGACAGGTGTGTTGATCATGGCGAGGGCGTCGGCTCCGCCGTCCACGCAGGAGCGCGCGACGGCGACGATGTCGGCGACGTCAGGGGTGAGCTTGGCGATGACGGGGACGTCGTACCGCGTGGCGGCGCGCACGGACGCGATCACCTCGGCCGCCGAGGAGCCGTCGCGGGCGAACACCCGGCCGCGGTCCTCGACGTTGGGGCACGACAGGTTGACCTCGACGGCCGTCACTCCGGGCGCGTCGGCCAGCCGCCGCGCCAGGGCCGTGTATTCGGCGACGGTGCCGCCGCCGATGGACACCACGGTCCTCGCGCCCCGCTCGGCCAGCCAGGGCAGCTCCTGGGTCAGGAACGCCTCGATGCCGGGGCCCTGGAGCCCGACGGCGTTCAGCAGCCCCGAAGGCGTCTCCGCCATCCTGGGCGTCGGGCGTCCGGCCCGCGGCGCCATGGTGATCGACCGGGTGGTGAAGGCGCCCAGCCGCATGACGTCGAAGAACTGCGCCAGCTCCCGGCCCGTGCCTCCGCAGCCGGAGGCGGTGAGGACCGGGTTGGGCAGCTCGACGTGGGCGATGTAACTGCGGAGGTCGGCCCCTATCGCCGCTCACCCCAACCCGGCTCAGGCATGGCGTCCCCCGGGCGCGCCGAGGGCGTCGAACGGGATGGTGCCGACGTCGTCGAACCGCACCCGCTCCCCCCGGAACACCGGACCATCGACGCAGGCCCTGACCATGCGGGTGACGCCGTCGTCGCCGATCACCGGCAGCACGCACGTCATGCACACGCCGATCCCGCAGGCCATGGCCTCCTCGACGGCGACCTGCACGGGGATGTCGAACTCGACGGCGACCGACGTCACCCCGCGCAACATCTCCATGGGGCCGCACGCGTAGACCACGTCCGCCCTGGCGTCGGCGATCACGCCGGGCAGCACGTCGGTCACCTTGCCGCGCATGCCGAGCGAGCCGTCCTCAGTGGTCAAGGTGGTGGTCTCCCCCATCCTGCGGGCCCTGAGCGCGCCGAACACCCGGTCGGCGCTCGGCGCTCCCAGCACGAAGTCGATACGGCAGCCGCGCCGCTGCAGCGCGTCGCCCAGGGCGAAAAGCGACGCCGAGCCGTACTCGGAGCCCACGAGGACGCACGTGCACGGGTCGCGCGGAAGGGGAAACGGACGCCCCAGCGGGCCGACCAGGTCCAGGGTGTCCCTGGCCCTCAGGTCGGCCAGCCAGGCCGTTCCCGGGCCGCGCACGCTGAAGACCAGCTCCACCGTGCCACCGTAGTCCGGCTTCACATCGTGTACGGCGAAGGCCCGCCGTGTCAGCATCGAGGTGCCTGGGCCGCCGACGGCGACGCCGACGAAGTGCCCCGGCCGGGACCGGTCGGCCACACCGGGGGCGACGACGGTGAGCGCATGGTAGGCGTCCACCCGGCGCGTCGTCAGCACCGTGCCCGTCACCTGCACCGGACTACCGGCCACCGGCCGCTCCTCCCCTACCCCTTGAGCCTCCGCGCGTGCTCCTGGAGCGACCGTACGCCCACGTCGCCCCGGACGATGTGCTGGATGCCCTGAACCGCCGCGGCGAGCCCCTGCACCGTCGTGATGCAGGCGATGCCGCGCAGCACGGCGGCGGTGCGGATCTCGTAGCCGTCGAGCCGCGGCCCGGCCTGGCCGGGGCTGCCGAACGGCGTGTTCACGATGAGATCCACCTCGCCGTCCAGGATGCGCCGCACGATGGTCGGCTCACCGTCGGGACCGGGCCCGTCACTCTGCTTGCGCACGATCTTGGCATGGACGCCGTTACGGCGCAGCACCTCCGCCGTACCCTCTGTCGCCAAAATCTCGAAACCGAGGTCGGCCAGCGCCTTCACCGGGAAGATGACGGCGCGTTTGTCCTTGTTCGCCACGGACACGAAGGCCCGGCCCTTGGTGGGGAGGGCCCCGTAGGCGGCCGACTGCGACTTGGCGTAGGCGGTGCCGAAGAACTCGTCGATGCCCATCACCTCGCCGGTGGAGCGCATCTCCGGGCCGAGGACCGTGTCGACCCCGCGGAACCGGTTGAACGGGAGCACCGCCTCCTTGACCGCGATGGGCGCGTCCAGCGGCAGCGTGCCGCCGTCGCCCGTGGCGGGCAGCATGCCCTCGGCGCGCAACTCGGCGACGGTCGCCCCCAGCATCACGCGCGCGGCCGCCTTGGCCAGCGGCACCGCCGTCGCCTTGGACACGAACGGCACCGTACGGCTGGCCCGCGGGTTGGCCTCCAGGACGTAGAGGACCCCGGCGGCCATGGCGTACTGCACGTTCAGCAGCCCGCGCACGCCCACTCCACGGGCGATGGCCTCGGTGGCGGCGCGGATGCGCTTGATGTCGAAGCCGCCGAGCGTGATCGGCGGCAGGGCGCACGCCGAGTCGCCGGAGTGGATGCCGGCCTCCTCGATGTGCTCCATGACTCCGCCGAGGTAGAGCTCCTCACCGTCGAACAGGGCGTCCACGTCGATCTCGATGGCGTCGTCGAGGAACCTGTCGATGAGGACCGGATGGTCGGTCGCCGCCTTGGACATGTAGGTCTGCAGGGTGTCGTCGTCGTAGACGATCGCCATGCCGGCCCCGCCCAGGACGTACGACGGCCGCACCAGCACCGGGTAGCCGATCTCCGCCGCGACGGCCTGCGCCTCGGCCACGGTCCTCGCGGTCCCGAACTTGGGCGCGGGCAGCCCGGCCTCGGCCAGCACCTGCCCGAACGCGCCGCGCTCCTCGGCCAGGTGGATCGACTCGGGCGAGGTGCCGACGACCGGCACCCCGGCGTCCTTGAGCGCCTGCGCGAGCCCGAGCGGGGTCTGCCCGCCGAGCTGCACGATGACGCCGACGACCGGGCCGGTCTCCTGCTCGGCGTGCACGACCTCCAGGACGTCCTCCAGGGTGAGCGGCTCGAAGTAGAGCCGGTCGGAGGTGTCGTAGTCGGTCGAGACCGTCTCGGGGTTGCAGTTGACCATCACGGTCTCGTAGCCGGCCCTGGCCAGCTCGAACGACGCGTGGACGCAGGCGTAGTCGAACTCGATGCCCTGCCCGATCCGGTTGGGCCCGCTGCCAAGGATGATCACCTTGGGGCGCTCGCCGTGCGGAACCTCGGTCTCCTCGTCGTAGGTGGAGTAGAGGTAGGGCGTGCGCGCGGCGAACTCGGCGGCGCAGGTGTCGACGGTGTTGTAGACGGGCCGCAGTCCGAGCGCGTACCGGGCCTGCCGCACCTCGCTCTCCTCGGCGCCGACGATCTCGGCGATCTGGGCGTCGGAGAACCCGTGCGCCTTGGCGGTGGCGAGCGTGGCGGCGTCGAGGCCGCCGATCGAGCGGGCCACCTCGTCGATCGCGAAGAGCTGGTCGACGAACCAGGGGTCGATCCGCGTCGCCTCGAAGAGCTGCTCGGGGGTCGCCCCTGCCCTGATGGCCTGCTGCATCGTGCGCAGCCGGCCGTCGTGCGGGATGCGGCAGGCGTTCAGCAGCTCGGTGAGATCACCCGGCTCGCCCGCCCACGTGAACGACGACCCCTTCTTCTCCTGCGACCTGAGGGCCTTCTGAAGCGCCTCCGGGAACGACCGGCCGATGGCCATGACCTCGCCGACCGACTTCATGTGCGTCGTCAGGGTCTGGTCGGCCCCGGCGAACTTCTCGAACGCGAACCGCGGCACCTTGACGACGATGTAGTCCAGGGAGGGCTCGAACGACGCCGGGGTCTCCTTGGTGATGTCGTTGGGCACCTCGTCGAGCGTGTAGCCGATGGCCAGCTTCGCCGCGATCTTCGCGATCGGGAAGCCGGTGGCCTTCGACGCCAGAGCCGAGGACCGGGAGACCCGCGGGTTCATCTCGATGACGATCATGCGCCCGGTGTCCGGGTCGACCGCGAACTGGATGTTGCAGCCGCCGGTGTCCACGCCGACCTCGCGGATGACCGCGATCGCGACGTCGCGCATGTTCTGGTATTCGCGGTCGGTGAGCGTCAGGGCGGGCGCCACGGTCACACTGTCGCCCGTGTGCACGCCCATGGGGTCGATGTTCTCGATCGAGCACACGATCACGACGTTGTCGTTGCGGTCGCGCATGACCTCGAGCTCGTACTCCTTCCAGCCGAGGATGGACTCCTCCAGGAGCACCTCGGTGGTCGGCGACGCGTCCAGCCCGGCCCCGGCGATGCGGCGCAGGTCGGCCTCGTCGTGGGCGAACCCGGAGCCGGCCCCACCCATGGTGAAGGAGGGCCGCACGACGACCGGGTAACCCAGCTCCTGCGCGCCGCGGAGGCACTCCTCCATGGTGTGGCACACGACACTGCGGGCCGACTCGGCGTTCAGGCCGCGCTCCTCGGCGACCTTGGCGACGATCTCCTTGAAGCGCTCGCGGTTCTCCCCCGCCTGGATGGCGTCGAAGTTGGCGCCGATCAGCTCGACGCCGTACTTCTCCAGCACGCCCGCCTCGTGCAGCGCGACGGCGGCGTTGAGCGCGGTCTGGCCGCCCAGCGTGGGCAGCAGCGCATCGGGCCGCTCCTTGGCGATGATCTTCTCGACGATGTCCGGGGTGATCGGCTCGACGTAGGTGGCGTCGGCGAACTCGGGGTCCGTCATGATCGTGGCCGGGTTGCTGTTGACCAGGATCACGCGGAAACCCTCGGCCCGCAGCACGCGGCACGCCTGAGTGCCCGAGTAGTCGAACTCGCAGGCCTGCCCGATGACGATCGGACCGGAGCCGATCACCATGATCGACCTGATGTCCGTGCGCTTAGGCACCCTGCGTCTCCTTCTCACTCGCCGTGTCACCGGTCGCGCCCGGTCGCTCACTCGCAGGATCGAAGACCCCTTGAGCGCCGCTCGCTCGCTCCCTCCTGCGCTCCATCAGCTCGCAGAACTCGTCGAACAAATACGCCGCGTCGTGCGGCCCGGCCGCGGCCTCAGGGTGGTACTGCACACTGAACGCCGGCCGGTCGAGCAGCCGCAGCCCCTCGACGCATCCGTCGTTGAGATTGACGTGGCTCACCTCGGCCCTGCCGTACGGGGTGTCGAACGGCCCGTCCAGCGGAGCCTGTACGGCGAAGCCGTGGTTGTGCGCGGAGATCTCGACCTTGCCCGTGCGCCGGTCCTGCACGGGCTGGTTGACCCCGCGATGGCCGTAGCGCAGCTTGTAGGTGCCGAGACCGAGCGCGCGGCCGAAGATCTGGTTGCCGAAGCAGATGCCGAAGAACGGCACGCCCGCCTCCAGCACGCCGCGCAGCGCCGCCACGGCGTCGTCCGCGGTGGCGGGGTCGCCGGGCCCGTTGGAGAAGAAGACGCCGTCGGGCTTGAGGGCGAGGATGTCCGCGTGCGTCGAGCCCGGGGGCAGCACGTGGACCTCGCACCCGCGCTCGGCCATCCGCTGGGGCGTCATGCCCTTGATGCCGAGGTCGACCGCGGCCACCGTGAAGCGGCGCTCCCCGACGGCCTCCACGACGTACGGCTCGGCCGTGCCGGCCTCACCGGCCAGGTCGGCTCCCTCCATGCGGGGCGAGAGCCGTACGCGCTCGACCAGTTCCTCGACCGGAGCGAGGGCCGGGCCGGAGAAGACGCCGGCGCGCATGGCCCCGCGTTCACGCAGATGACGGGTGAGCGCCCGGGTGCCGCGCATCGCGATCCCGACGACGCCCTGGTCGCGCAGGTAGTCGTCGAGCGAGCGGGTGGAGCGCCAGTTGGAGGGGATCCGGGACGGCTCCCGCACGACGTAGCCGGCGACCCAGACCCGGCCCGACTCGGGGTCCTCCTCGTTGACGCCGGTGTTGCCGATGTGCGGCGCGGTCATCGCCACGATCTGCCGGTGATACGACGGGTCGGTCAGGGTCTCCTGGTATCCGGTCATGCCGGTGTTGAAGACGATCTCCCCGAAGGTCTCCCCCACCGCGCCGTACGGCGTTCCCTCGAAGACACGGCCGTCCTCGAGCACGAGCAGCGCTGTCATACCAGCTTCCCTTCCAGAACGGTCGGGCGGCCGCGCAGGAACGTGGCCACGACCCGGCCGGGCAGTTCCATGCCCTCATACGGCGTGTTGCGGCTTCGGGAGGCCATCGCCGACGGGTCGACGAGAGCCCGGAACGAGGGGTCGTACAGGGTGATGTTGGCCAGGGCGCCGGCCTCGAGCGGCAGGCCGTGGCCGGGCAGGCGGCCGATCCGCGCAGGCCGCGCCGACATGCGGTCGGCGACGGCCGCCCAGTCGAGCAGGCCGGTCTCGACCATGGCCTCCTGAACCACCGACAGCGCGGTCTCCAGGCCGATCATGCCCATGGCCGCGGCGCTCCACTCGGTCTCCTTGTCCTCGACCGGGTGGGGGGCGTGGTCGGTGGCGACGCAGTCGATCGTGCCGTCGGCCAGCGCCTCGCGCAGCACCCGCACGTCCTCGTCGGTGCGCAGCGGCGGGTTGACCTTGTAGATCGGGTTGTACGGCCCGATCGGCGAGCGCTCGGCGCGCGAGTCGGTGAGCAGCAGGTGGTGCGGGGTGACCTCGGCGGTGACGTCCCAGCCCTTCGACTTGGCCCAGCGGATGATCTCCACGGAGCCCGCCGTGGACACGTGGCACACGTGCAGGCGCGAGCCGACGTGCGCGGCCAGCAGGCAGTCACGCGCGATGATCGCCTCCTCGGCGACGGCCGGCCAGCCGGTCAGGCCGAGCCTGCCGGAGACCTCGCCCTCGTTGAGCTGCGCGCCCTCGGTCAGTCGCGACTCCTGGGCGTGCTGGGCGACCACGCCGTCGAACGCCTTGACGTATTCCAGCGCCCGGCGCATCAGCAGCGCGTCGGAGACGCACTTGCCGTCGTCGGAGAAGACGCGGACCCGGGCGGCCGAGTCGGCCATCGCCCCGAGTTCGGCCAGATGGCGGCCCTCCAGGCCGGAGGTCACGGCGCCCACCGGCTGCACGTCGCAGTGGCCGTACTCCTGGCCGAGCCGCCAGACCTGCTCGACGACGCCGGCGGTGTCGGCGACCGGGGAGGTGTTGGCCATGGCGTGGACCGCGGTGTATCCGCCGCGGGCCGCCGCCTGGGTGCCCGTCTCGACGGTCTCGGCGTCTTCCCGGCCCGGCTCCCGCAGGTGCGTGTGCAGGTCGACCAGGCCGGGCAGCGCGATCAGGCCGTCCGCGTCGACGGTCAGGCCGGCGCTCGCCGCGCCGAGGTCGCCGATCTCGGCGATCACGCCGTCCTTGACGAGGATGTCGGCCGGGGCGCCGCCGAGGATCGCGGCCCCCTTGATCAGGATGGTGTTCACGCGATTCCTCCGATGGCGGGCTCAGAGCCGCCCAGCAGCAGATACAGGACGGCCATGCGCACGGTGACGCCGTTGGCCACCTGTTCCACGATGGTCGAGCGCGGCGAGTCCGCGACCTCGGCGGAGATCTCCATGCCGCGGTTCATCGGGCCGGGGTGCATGACGATCGCGTCGTCGTGCAGGCGGGCGAACCGGTCGCGGTCGAGACCGTAGCGCCTGCTGTACTCCCTGGCGGAGGGGAAGTAGGCGGCGTTCATCCGCTCCAGCTGCACGCGCAGCATCATCACCACGTCCGACTTGGGCAGCACGGCGTCGAGGTCGTAGGACACCTGGCACGGCCAGGTCTCCACCGAGACCGGCAGCAGCGTCGGCGGGGCGACGAGCGTGACCTCCGCGCCGAGCGTGTGCAGCAGCAGCACGTTGGACCGGGCGACCCGGCTGTGCAGGACGTCGCCGACCACGGCGACCTTGAGCCCTTCCAGCCTGCCCATCCTGCGCCGCATGCTGAACGCGTCGAGCAGCGCCTGGGTCGGGTGTTCGTGGGTGCCGTCGCCGGCGTTGACCACGCTGCCGCGCACCCAGTTCG
Source organism: Planotetraspora thailandica (assembly GCF_016863335.1). Lineage (GTDB taxonomy): Bacteria > Actinomycetota > Actinomycetes > Streptosporangiales > Streptosporangiaceae > Planotetraspora > Planotetraspora thailandica. The sequence goes on along the minus strand of NZ_BOOR01000012.1, from coordinate 60,046 downwards.
CCAGCCGGTGGGGGGCGCCGGAGGCGCCGTGCCTGATGACGACGGCGTCGGCTCCCATGGCCTCGAGGGTGAGCGCGGTGTCCTTGAGCGACTCGCCCTTCGACACGCTCGACCCCTTGGCCGAGAAGTTGATCACATCGGCCGACAGGCGCTTGGCCGCCGCCTCGAACGAGATGCGGGTGCGGGTGGAGTCCTCGAAGAAGAGGTTGACCACGGTGCGGCCGCGCAGCGTGGGCAGCTTCTTGATGGACCGCTCGGTGACCCTCGCCATCTCCTCGGCGGTGTCGAGCACGAGGAGGGCGTCGGCGCGGGTCAGCTCGCCCGCCGAGATCAGGTGCCTCATCGGGCCTCCTCCTTGATGAGCAGGACGGCGTCGCGCCCGTCGGTCTCCTCCAGGTAGACCTTCACCTTCTCCGCCATGGACGTCGGCAGGTTCTTGCCCACGTAGTCGGCCCGAATGGGCAGCTCGCGGTGGCCGCGGTCGACGAGGGTCGCGAGCTGCACGGCCCGGGGGCGGCCCACGTCGTTGAGCGCGTCGAGCGCCGCACGCACGGTGCGGCCGGAGAACAGGACGTCGTCGACGAGCACGACGGTCCGGCCGTCGATGCCGTCGGGTGGCAGGTCGGTACGGCCCAGCGGACGAGCCGGCCGCAGGCGCAGGTCGTCGCGGTACATCGTGATGTCGATGGTGCCGACGGGCACCTTCATCCCCTCGAACTGCGCGATTCGCTCGGCCAGCCGGCGGGCCAGCGTGGCGCCGCGGGTGGGGATGCCCAGGAGCACGACGCTTTGGGCGCCCTTGGTGCGTTCGAGGATCTCGTGAGCGATGCGGGTGAGAGCCCGGTGGATGTCGGGGCCCTCCAGCACGGCACGGGCCTGATTCTGGACGTCGGGCATGAAAAAATCACCACCTTTCCCGCCTCACGGGACGGGTCTTAAAAGGGTGTTCGGTCGTTTCAGGTTAGCAGCACGGCCTTCGCCGCCCTCTAGCCAGGGACGATGCGTGGAAGGTCCCACTCGGCCCCGTACGGTGGAGGGGTCCGAAACTCCCCGCCTGCGCCGGGTGTCGGGGATTTCAGTCAGAGCACTGTTTGACGCTCTTTTTTCCAATCGGCTTGACCTTTGACAGTGTCGGCTTTACCGTCACTGTCCGTAACCACAACTCGCGACCTTCCTGGGTAAAACCCGACGCAGTGGTCACCGAAGGTGCCCGGCTCGGGCACCAACCCCGGTGTTCGGAACGCTCGGGCCAAGGACGCACAATCAAGTGAGAACAGACATAGAAAGCCGGGGGCCATCCAATGCCGTCTGACTACGCCAAGTCCCTGGGCGCACGACTCCGCGCCATCCGCACCCAGCAGGGCCTGTCCTTGCACGGTGTCGAGGAGAAGTCACGTGGCCGCTGGAAGGCCGTGGTCGTGGGCTCCTACGAGCGTGGCGACCGTGCGGTGACCGTGCAGAAGCTCGCCGAACTTGCCGATTTCTACGGGGTGCCGGTGTCGGAGTTGCTTCCCGGGGGCGCCGCGCCGAGCCCGCTCGCTCCCGCCCCGAAGCTTGTCATCGACCTTGAGCGGCTCTCACAGCTGCCCAAGGAGAAGGCCGGCCCGCTGGCCCGTTACGCGGCGACCATCCAGAGCCAGCGCGGCGACTACAACGGCAAGGTGCTGTCGATCCGCCAGGAGGACCTGCGCTCCCTCGCCGTCATCTATGACAAGTCGCCGGTGGAGCTGACCGAGGAGTTCATCACCTGGGGTGTGCTCGACGCGGAGGCTCGACGCGCGGTCGAGTCGTTCTGACGTTTCTCGCGCCGGTGTTTCCGGCACCGGCGCGCCTGCGGAGACCGGCGTCCCCTGCCCTGTGGCGTAGTCGCGGGGGGCCCGGTCCGTCCCATGATGCCCGGGTCCAGTTGCGGAGATCAGGCCCTCATATGAGGATATGGGGGAAATGACCTTTTATGTCGGCTCGGAGGTCGGGAAGCTCCGCCAGGTCCTGGTGCACATCCCCGAACTCGCCCTGAAGCGGCTCACCCCCTCCAACAAGGACGATCTGCTCTTCGACGACGTGCTCTGGGTGGAGCGCGCGCTGGAGGAGCACGAGGAGTGGCGAGAGGCCCTCGCGGCCCACGGCGTCCAGGTCCATGTGCTCGGCGACCTCATCGAGGAGACCGTCGCCGCCCCCGAGGCCAGGAAGCACATCCTCGACGGGTCCGTCGACGAGCGCTGGTTCGGCCCGCTCGCCGCCGACGCGATCCGCAATGCGCTGGAGACGCTCGACGCGGCCGCCCTCGCGCGTTTCCTCACCGGCGGCATCACCAAGCGCGAGATCATGGAGCTCGGGTGCGACCCGAAGTCCATCGCGTTCCACACCCTGCGGGACGACGACTTCGTGCTGTCCCCGCTGCCCAACCACATGTTCACCCGGGACACCTCGTGCTGGGTCTACGACGGGGTGTCCGTCAACGCGATGCGCAAGAAGGCCCGCAGGCGGGAGACCCTGAACTACGAGGCCGTCTACCGCTGGCACCCGATGTTCGCCCCCGGCTACGGCTCCCCCGGGGCCGGCGGTTTCCACGTCTGGTACCACGGCACCCGTACGGCTCCCGCCACCGTCGAGGGCGGCGACGTGTTGGTGCTCGGCGGCGGCGCCGTACTTGTGGGAATGAGCGAGCGCACCCAGCCGCAGGCGGTCGAGATGCTCGCGACCAGCCTGTTCGCGGCGGGGTCGGCGAGCAGGATCGTGGCGCTCGACATGCCGAAGGCCAGGGCGTTCATGCACCTCGACACGGTGATGACCAACGTCGACGTGGGGGTCTTCATCCAATACGCCGGGCTCGGCATGCTCCCCTCGTACACGATCGAGCCGGGCGACAACGAGAAAGAGCTCAAGGTCACCGATCACGCGCCCGAGGACATGCACACGGCCATCGCGCAGGCGATGGGCCTGGACTCCATCAAGGTGCTGACGCCCACCCAGGATGTGCGGTCCGCCGAACGGGAGCAGTGGGACGACGGCTGCAACGTGCTGGCGCTGGAGCCCGGCGTCGTCATGGCCTACGAGCGCAACACCACGACGAACGAGCATCTGCGGCGGCACGGAATCGAGGTCGTCACGATCAGGGGCAGCGAGCTCGGCCGCGGCCGGGGCGGGCCCCGGTGCATGAGCTGCCCCCTGGAGCGCGACGCCGCCTGATCCGCGGTCCGATCACCGCCAGGCCCCGCGGGCCTGGTCTCCGCGCATCGGAACCGTCGGCCGACTGTCCTATCCGGCCATCGGAAGGGCCGGCTGGCCGGGCACGCCGAGAATCGACTCGATCTCCCCGACGAACCTGTCCGCCTCGGCGATGAGCTCCTCGGCGTCCCTGGGCGTGACGACCCGGACCAGGCCGGCCTCGGCCGCCGCCCGCTTGGTGGCGCTGGCCGCGAAGAAGGCGGCCCAGTCGGCGAGCCGCGGCTCCGCCTCCGGCAGCAACTCCCATGCGCTGCGCAGCCGGCGCCTGCGCCCGTCCATCGGCCGGGGCCGCGCCGCGAGGATGGCCGCCGCGGCACGCAGCGCCGCCAGGTGCGCCGACACGTACCTGTCCGCGGGGGTCGGCCCCGCGGACGCGTCGGCCAGGAACACCCTGGCGTCACCGAGGTGCGCCAGAACGGTCTGCGAGACCCTCGGCCCGCTCCGCTCTTCGATCGGTCCTGTCATGCCCGCCTCCCTGAGTCGTGGCAGCCGGCGGATGATCGCCGGTGAGATCACAGTCGCAGACCGCACCGACAATTCCTCCGAGGTCAGAATCTCCGACGACGACATGGAATTCCCGAACATCATTTCGTACCCCCGGAGGGGTGGCCGGACGAGGAGCTTCCCCTCTCCCCGTCCGGCCCACGCCGCGGGCCCTGCCGCGCTCGTCTCCGCCGACGACGAAAGCACGGGTCCGACGGGGTGGGCGCGAGCCGCGAGTCTCGCACCCACCTCATCGAACATAGATTCGACCCACTCACATGTCAAGGATGACAACGAACACATATTCGATGAGCGCCGAATCCGCGGAGCCGTGCCGTGAGACGGCGAAGGCCCCGCGCGAGCACCTCGCGCGGAGCCTCATGTGACGCGGAACCGCCGGCGGCGGGCCGCCGTCAGCGCACGAACTTGCCCCGGACGTGCACGGGAACGCCCGTTCCCACCAGCCCGGGCAGGATCTCCGCCACCGGCATGGGCAGGCGCACGCACCCGTGGGACGCCGGGTAGAGGGGAACCGAGGTGGCGCCGTGGAGCGCGATGCCGCCGTTGAAGAAGATCGGGTTGTACAACGACCCCAGGTAGGACCGGTGCCAGCCCTTCACCCGCCAGGTGGTCTTGTAGTTCCCCGTCGGCGTCTTCGCGTTTCCGGTGAACTTCTGCCTCTTGCCGTTCCACACGACCCACTCGACATACGGGATGCCGCTGCCCGAGGAGATGTGGCTGATGAGCTTCCGCTTGCCGCCCTTGTAGAGCACCATGATCTGCTTGGTGAGGTTCACCTCGACCCTGGTGGGCTTGCCCTTCGGCACCAGGACAGAGGGCGCCTTGGGCTTCTCCAGCCCTCTCCACGTCGTGCCGGAGACCGTGCTGGTGGGCTTGATGCCCTGAACCTTCTGAAAGGCGTACACGGCGCTGCGCGTGCCCGAGCCGTACACGCCGTCGATCTTGCCCGGCACATAACCGAGCTGCTTCAGCCGGGTTTGCAGCGTTCGGACCACCGACCCCTTGGCGCCGTATTTGAGCGTCGTGGACGGTGCCTTCCACGCTCCCGCAGAAACCTGGGCGGCCGCCGTACTCGTCTGGGCTGCGGCCGGCCCCGTGCTCACGTTGCCTGTGCTCAACTGCGCGGTGCGCACCTGTGTCGTGCCCGTCTGCGCCTGCGCGCCGACGGGCACGCCGCACACCGTCGCTGTCACGGCCGCCACCGTGACCAGAGCGGCGGCGGCCAGATGCCGTCGTGCTCCCATCGCGACCAACCTCTCGTGTAGGCCGATTTCGGATCAAGAGATCCCACCGTATGGTGGGCTTTCGTCCTTGCGCGATCAAGTCGTGATAACGGATCGCTCATGCTCACTCACCCGTTTAGAGTGGCCGCGTGCCAGAAAAGTTGCATCCCAATGCGGTCCGGGTGGCCGAGGCACTCCGGTCCCGCGGAGTCGACGCCGAGATCGTCGTGCTGGCGGATTCCGCGCCGACGGCCGCGACGGCCGCGGCCCAGCTCGGTTGCGAGGTGGGGGCGATCGCCAACAGCCTCATCTTCGACGCCGACGGCGCTCCCCTGCTCGTGCTGACGAGCGGCGCGCACCGCGTGAACACCGACCTGGTCGCCGGTGTCGTCGGCGCCCAGAAGGTACGGCGGGCCACCCCCGAGTTCGTCAGGGAGCACACCGGCCAGCCGATCGGCGGCGTCGCCCCGGTCGGTCATCCCGCGCCGGTCCGGACGCTGGTCGACACCTGGCTCGGCAAGCACGAGCGCGTCTGGGCGGCGGCGGGCCATCCGCACACGGTCTTCGCGACGACGTACGGCGAACTCCTGGAGATCACCGGCGGCACGGCGGCCGACGTCGAGTGACGGGCGGCCGGCCCGTCGCGGGGAAAGCCCCGGCATCCCGGCCGGTGGGCCGCCGTTTTCGCGAACGGCCGGCCGTTCGGCCTTTTCCCTCATGGGCTCGGCGCGCCGCTTTGCTAGTCTCCGGAAAGTGATCCAACTGACACGGGTCGGGCCCGACCGGTTCATCGCGGCACTCGACACGGTGCTGGCGATCTACGCGGCGGCCATGCGCCCGCCACCGGATCAGCTTCCGGGCCGTATGGCGATCATGCGCAACCACGCGACGTATCCCGATTTCTCGTGCGTTCTCGCCGAGGCTCCGCACATCGTCGGATTCGCCTACGGCTTCCACGGAACCCCCGGCCAGTGGTGGCACGACGTGGTGCGCCGCGCCCTGGGCGAACGGGCGGGACAGCAGATCTCCGAGGCCTGGTTCGGCGACGCCCTGGAGATCGCCGAGGTGCACGTGCACCCCGACCACCAGGGCGGGGGCGTCGGCCGCAGGATGATCCACATGCTCTGCGAGGGCCGTCCCGAGCGCACCGCCGTGTTGTCCACGCATGACGCGCCCACCGCGGCCCGCCATCTCTACCGCGACATCGGGTTCGCCGACCTGATGACGCGGTTCGTCTTCCCCGGCGGCTACGAGGACTACGCGATCGCGGGCACGGCGCTGCCCCTGCACCCGCCGGTCGGATGACTCCGCCACACCGCTCCCGCGAAAGCAGTACGAAAGCCCGGCGTGCGCCGGGCACGGCGGGGAGCGGCGCGGGCGCTCAGCGGTGGGTGGTCGCGCCCGCGGGGGCGAGCGCCTGGAACACCTCGCGCGTGGCGCTCGACCGGTTGAAGGTGATGAAGTGGATGCCGGGGGCGCCCTCGTCGAGCAGGGTCCGGCACAGCTCCGCGGCGTGCTCGATGCCGAGGCTCCGCACCGCGGCGGGGTCGTCGGCGACCGCCTCGAACCGCTCGGCCACCTCGGGCGGGAACGGCGCGCCCGACAACTGCTCCGAGCGGGCGATCGTGCTCATCTGGGTGACGGGCATGATGCCGGGGATGATCGGCGTGTCGCAGCCCTGGGCGGCCACCCGGTCGCGCAGGCGCAGGTAGTCCTCGGCCCGGAAGAACATCTGTGTGATCGCGTAGTCGGCGCCCGCGCGGCACTTCTGCACGAAGTACTCGGTGTCGGACTCGATCGTGGTCGAGCGCGGATGCTTGTAGGGGAACGCCGCCACTCCCACACAGAAGTCGCCGGCCTGGCGGATCAGCCGGACCAGTTCCTCGGCGTACAGCACGCCCTCGGGGTGCTTCACCCACTCGTCGAGGGGGTTGCCGCCGCGCGGGTCGCCCCGTACGGCGAGGATGTTGCGCACGCCGGCGTCGGCGAACCTGCCGACCAGGTGGCGCAGCTCGCGGATCGAGTGGTCGACCGCCGTGAAGTGCGCGACCGGCGTGAGCGTGGTCTCGTGGGCCAGCCGTTCGACGATGTCGACCGTGCGGTCGCGGGTGGACCCGCCGGCTCCGTAGGTCACCGAGACGAAGGTGGGGCGCAGCGCCTCCAGCTCGCGGATCGCCCTCCAGAGCTGCCGCTCGCCCTCGTCGGTCTTCGGGGGCATGAACTCGAAGGAGAACGACCGCTCCCCCTCGGCCAGCAGTTCGCGAACCGTCGGAACACGTTCCGGAAGCCGTGAAGGGAGACCGAGAGCCATGGCCCCAACGTTACAGGTGCCGTCAACCCGGACCTGACGTCGCGGCCTCGGCCAGAGCAACGGGCGAGGCGGATGCGACCCGTGTCACAAAAGACCACGGCGGATGCGCCCACGGATAGGAGGTTGGATCAACCGCGGTTACTCTCAAAGCATGACCGGTTCCGCTGCGCTCGACCTCATTCGCCCCGAAGTGGACCGTTCTCTGCGCATGTTCGTCGACCGGCAGCGGCCGCTCTTCGCCAACCCAGAGTTGGCACCGCTGCTGACCACGGCAGAGGACTTCCTGACGGGCGGAAAGCGGCTCAGGCCCGCCTTCTGCTACTGGGGCTGGCGGGCGGCCGGCGGATCGGACGATCCGGCGCTGTTCTACGCCGCCGCCTCGCTGGAACTCCTCCAGGCCAGCGCGCTCATCCATGACGACGTGATGGACGCCAGCGACGTCCGCCGCGGCATGCCGTCCGTGCACCGCAGGTTCGAGCAGATGCACAAGGAGGCGGGCTGGCACGGCTCCGCCGCCCAGTTCGGGGAGGGCACGGCCGTCCTGCTGGGCAACCTGCTGCTGATCTGGGCGGGCGAGATGTGGCGGGGCAGCGGCCTGCCGCCGGAGGCGCTCGCCGCCGCGCGGCCGGTCCACGAGCACATGCTGACCGAGCTCATGTGCGGGCAGTATCTCGACCTGCGCGAACAGGCCGAGGCCCAGAGCACTCTGGACGGCGCGCTGCGCGTCGCCCTCTACAAGAGCGGCAAATACTCCGTGGAGCAGCCGCTGCGGCTGGGCCTGCTGCTGGCCGCCCGTGCGGAACGGGAGTGGATCGACACGCTCTGCCTGCAGTACGGCCAGCAGGTCGGCATCGCCTTCCAGCTCCGCGACGACATCCTCGGTGTCTTCGGCGACCCGGCGGAGACCGGCAAGCCCGCGGGCGACGACCTGCGGGAGGGCAAGCGCACCATCCTCATCGCGCGGGCGCTGGCGAAGGCCTCGCCCGCCCAGGAGCAGACGGTGCGCGGCCTCCTCGGCGACCCCGGCCTGGACGCGGACGGGGTCGAGCGGCTCCGCACGGTGATCGAGGAGACCGGCGCGCTGGCGGCGTGCGAGGAGATGATCAAGCGCTATCTGGACGACGCGCTGCTCGCGCTCGACCAGGCCCCGATCGAGGAGGCCGCCCGTACGGCACTGGCCTCCCTCGCCGTCGCGGCCACCAGCCGCCGCACCTGAGGGACGTTCAGAGAGGAACGGAGCTGAGCCGCGCCTTGATCTCGGCGGCGGCGGCCCGGGGATCGGCGGCCTCCGTGATCGCCCTGACGACGACCGCCCGGCGCACGCCGTACGACATGACCGCGTCGAGGGTGTCGAGGCCGATGCCGCCGATGCCGAACCACGGCAGCGGGGAGCCGAGCCGTGCCGCGTGTTCAAGCAGGGATGGCCCGGGAGCGGGCCGTCCCGGCTTGGTCGGCGTCGGCCAGATCGGCCCGCAGCAGAAGTAGTCGACACCCGGCTGGGCCGCCGCCGCGGTGGCCTCGTCCGCCGAGTGCGTGGACCTGCCGATGAGGATCTCCGGGCCGAGTATCTCCCGGGCGACGGAGACGGGCAGGTCGTCCTGTCCCAGGTGCAGGATGTCGGGCCGGGCCGCATAGGCGACGTCGGCCCGGTCGTTGACCGCCAGGAGCGCGCCGTGGCGGTCGCAGGCGGCGCGGAAGACCTCGAGCAGGGCGAGCTCGTCGCGCGCCTCCAGGCCCTTCTCCCTGAGCTGGACGATGTCGACGCCGCCACCGAGGGCCGCGTCGAGGAAGTCCTCGAGGTCGCCGCGGTCCCTCCGGGCGTCGGTACAGAGATAGAGCCTGGCATGCGCGAGTCGCTCTCGCCGGATGTCGGTCACCCGACCACAATGCCACCGTGTGATCGGCCCGCACGTGCGGGGTCCGGCGGGAAGCCCGGGATCAGAAACCCAGGGCCTGGGCCCTGCGCTTGACCTCGGTGTGCCGCCCGGCCGAGATCGCGTCGATCGGCGAGCCGGGAAGCGTGGGATCCGGCGTGAACAACCACCGGATCGACTCCACCTCGTCGTAGCCCGCGTCCGACAGCACAGTCAGCGTGCCGGGAAGGCCTTTGAGGACGTCCGCGTCGCCGACGAACGCGGCGGGGATCTGCGGCTCGCCGCCGCCCCTGCGCACGCCGACGAGCTTCTTGTCCTTGAGTAGTTGCTTGGCCCGTCCGATGGTCAGCCCGAGCCTCTTCGAGACCTCCGAGAGGGGGAGCCACTCCCCCACGAGCTGGTCGGTCTCCCGGTCGATCTTGGCAACAGTAAGCGTCACGAACCCACGTTTACCACAGCTGACCTGCTAAGAAACACCTCGATTACGCCATAATGCAGTCGCGGAGTGTCACGGACGCATCCGTGAGGCGGGCGGCGTCCAGCCGCTGGCCTCCTTCGACGATCCGCCTGCCCTGCACCAGGTCCCGCGGCCGGTCGACGGTGAGGATGGCCGCCAGCCTGTCCTCCCCGGTCAGCCAGCACACCGCCCACTTCTCGTCCGTGAGCGGGTCGCCCCGGAGCACGCGGCGCTCGGCCGCCCCCTGATATCCGGCGAACTGAACCATGTGGCCGAACTGCTCCGACCAGAAGTACGGCACGGGGTCGTAGACGGCGACCTCGCCGAGCAGCGTGGCCGCGGCCGTGTCGGGCGCGCCGAGCGCGGTGTCCCAGTGCTCAACGCGCATGCGGCGGCCGAACCTGCGCGACCACCAGTTGGCGCAGTCGCCGGCCGCCACGACGTTGTCCATCGAGGTCTTCAGGTGCTCGTCGACGAGCACGCCGTCGTCGAGGGCGACGGCCGAGCCCTTCAGCCAGTCGACGGCGGGGCGCACGCCGACGCACGTGAGCACGACGTCCGCCTCGATCCTGGCGCCCGACATGAGGGTCACCCCGTCCGGGTCGACGCTGCCCACCACGGCCCCCAGGCGCAGCTCGACGCCCGCCTTGCCGTACCAGGGGGCGGTGTAGCCGCCGACGTCGCCGAGCGCGGTGACGAGGGGCGCCTCGCCCGCCTCGACGACGGTGACCGCGCACCCCGCCTTCGCCGCCGCCGTGGCGACCTCCGCGCCGATCCAGCCGGCGCCGATCACGGCGATCCTCCTGCGGCGGACCAGGTGGGTGCGCAGGGCGAGCGCGTCGTCGATGGTGCGCAGCACGTGCTGGCGGCCCTCTCCGCGCAGCCGGACGGGCGCGGCGCCCGTGGCGATGACCAGGCCGTCGTAGTGCACTTCGCCCTCGGTCGTCTCCACCACGCCGTCCCGCAGGCCCTTGGCGGCGACGCCGAGGCACAACCGGACGTCCAGGGCCTCGAGGTCGGAGTCGACGACCGTGGAGTCGGCCTGGCCGAGCAGCACCGCCTTGGAAAGGGGTGGCCGGTCGTAGGGGCGATGGGGTTCCTCGCCGATGAGCGTGATCCGCCCCGCGAACCCGTGGGCACGCAGCGCCTCGACACTTCGCACGCCGGCCAGGCCGGCCCCCACTACCACGACGTGATCCACCACCTGACCATAGATTGCCGACGTACCCACCCGCCAATGGAGATTGGATAACAAATTGGCTAAGTACTATGCACAATGAGTAATGACCGGGTTGTGCGTGAATCTTCTGATCAGGGCTAGGCTAGAGAGGTAGACGCGCGGGAGCCCGGCAGGCCGGGCTGAGAGGAGAGCATCCGGCTCTCGACCGCAATCGACCTGATCCGGGTAATGCCGGCGAAGGGAGCGCTGTGCCCGACCTGCGGCGAGCCGCCACCGACTCCGGGGATCCGGCCCATTTCTCCAGCTATGACGTCGCCGTGGTCGGCGGCGGGGTGGCGGGCCTGTCGGTCGCCTGGCGCACCGCGCGGCGGGGCATGTCGGTCGTGGTCGTCGACCCCTCCCCGGGAAGCGGCGCGACGCACGCCTCCGCCGGAATGCTCGCGCCCGTCAGCGAGGTGACCTACACCGAGGAGCCGCTGCTGCGGCTCGGGCTGGCGTCTCTCGCGATGTGGCCGCGGTTCCGCGACGATCTGGAAGGCGAGAGCGGCATCGCCCTCGACTACCGCTCCGACGGCACCCTCGACGTCGGATACGGCGCCGACGACATGGCCCACCTGGAGGATCTGGCGTCGTTCGAGGAGTCCATCGGCCTGCGGGTGGAGCGGCTGACCGGCAGGCAGTGCCGTTCGCTGGAGCCGATGTTGTCCCCCGCGGTGCGCGGCGGGCTGCTCGCCCGCGACGACGCCTGGGTCAACCCCCGCCTGCTGGTGCGCGCGCTGCTCGCCGCCCTCGCCAAGGCTGGCGGTGCGCTCGTCGACGAACGGGCCGAGGGCCTGGCCGCAGACGGCGACCGCGTCACCGGCGTACGGCTGGCCTCCGGCGAGGTCGTGGAGGCCGGGGCCGTGGTGGTCGCCGCCGGGTCCTGGTCGCCCGCCCTCGTGCCCGGCCTGCCGGTGCGGCCGGTCAAGGGCCAGATCCTGCGGCTGCGCGGCCCCGAGGGGTTCCTCACCCGATGCGTGCGGGGGCTGGTGCACGGCGCCGCGGCCTACCTCGTCCCCCGCGGCGACGGCGAGATCACTCTCGGCGCGACCATGGAGGAGATGGGGTTCGACGGCAGGGTCACCGCGGGCGCCGTCTACGAGCTGCTCCGCGACGCCCGTGAGCTGGTCCCCGGGGTGACCGAGCTGGAGCTGGCCGAGACGACCGTCGGGTTCCGGCCGGGCACGCCGGACAACCTCCCCCTTGTCGGCCCGCTCGGACCGCCGGGGCTGCTCGCGGCCACGGGCCACTACCGTGGCGGTGTCCTGCTCGCCCCGATCACCGCCGAGACGGTCGCCGGCCTCCTCACCGGGGACGCCGGGCTTTTCGAAGATCCGGTGCCGCAGGTCATGCGGGCGTGCGATCCAGGCAGATTCACCCCAGGGAGACTCAGCCCATGAAAATAACGATCAACGGCGGTGCCGTCGAGTTGCCCGCCGGGACGTCGGTGGGCGAGGCCGTACGGACCTTGACGTCGCTGACCTCAGGCGTCGCGGTCGCCGTGAACGGCGAGGTCGTGAGCAGGAGCGCGTGGGAGTCGACTCCGCTGGCCGACAGCGACCTGGTCGAGGTGCTCACGGCGGTGCAGGGAGGATGACGGAGAAGATGACGATGGTCGACATGCCGGACGACGTGCTGTCTCTGGGCGGGGAGAAGTTCACCTCCCGGCTCATCATGGGGACGGGCGGCGCCCCCTCCCTCGACGTGCTCGACCAGGCCCTGGAGGAGTCGGGCACGGAGATCACCACGGTGGCGATGCGCCGGCTCGACCCGGTGGCACGCGGCTCGGTGCTCGACGTGCTGCGCCGGCGCGGCATCAAGGTGCTGCCCAACACCGCGGGGTGCTTCACCGCCGGGGAGGCCGTGCTGACGGCGCGGCTCGCCAGGGAGGCGCTGGAGACCAACTGGGTCAAGCTGGAGGTCATCGCCGACGAGCGCACGCTGCTGCCCGACCCCATCGAGACCTTCGACGCGGCCGAACGGCTGGTCGCCGACGGGTTCGTCGTGCTGCCCTACATCGGCGACGATCCCGCGCTCGCACGCAGGCTCGAGCAGGCGGGCTGCGCGGCGGTGATGCCGCTGGGCGCCCCCATCGGCTCTGGCCTCGGCATCCGAAACCCGCACAACATCGAGCTGATCGTCGAGGCCGCGGAGGTCCCGGTGATCCTGGACGCGGGCATCGGCACCGCGAGCGACGCCGCCCTGGCGATGGAGCTGGGCTGCGACGCCGTCCTGCTCGCCAGCGCCGTGACCCGGGCGCAGCGGCCCGACCTCATGGCCGCCGCCATGCGTGCCGCGGTCACCGCCGGCCGTACGGCCAGGCTCGCCGGCCGCATCCCGATGAAGCGATACGCGGAGGCGTCGTCACCCGCGCGACAGGGGTGAAATAAACGCCGGATATTCCGGTTATCGCGCCAAACGCGCCTCAAGTTGGCCGCGAATTGACACGTGAAAAGGTCTCAGTTTGGGATTCGCGCGCCCTGCGCGTGGCAAATCACCCGTAAACTCGGGCGGGTGGACACGACGCTGACCGACCCGATCGTCGGGCACCTGCTCGACGGACGCTATCGCGTCGAGTCCCGGATCGCCCGGGGTGGAATGGCCTCCGTCTACCTGGCACTGGACATCCGGCTCGACCGTACCGTCGCTGTCAAGGTGATGCATCACACGCTCGCAGAGGACCCGCAGTTCGTGCGGCGGTTCATCGGCGAGGCCAGGTCCGTGGCGAGCCTCTCCCACCCCAACATCGTTCAGGTCTTCGACCAGGGCACCGACGGCAAGCTCGTCTACCTGTCGATGGAGTACGTGCCCGGCAGGACGCTGCGCGACGTGCTGCGCGAGCGCGGCCGCCTGCCCGCCCGCGAGGCGCTGGAGATCGTCATCCCGGTGCTGGCGGCCCTCGGCGCCGCCCACCAGGCCGGTCTCATCCACCGCGACGTGAAGCCGGAGAACGTCCTGCTCACCGACAACGGGCGGGTCAAGGTCGTCGACTTCGGCCTCGCCCGCGCCGTGGAGGCGACCAACCAGACCAAGACCGGCATGATGATCGGCACGATCGGCTACATGTCGCCCGAGCAGGTCACCGCCGGCGTGGCCGACGCCCGCAGCGACGTCTACTCGGCCGGCATCATGCTGTTCGAGCTGCTCACCGGGCGGCAGCCGTACGAGGGCGAGACGCCCATGTCGGTCGCCTACCGGCACGTGCACGACAGCGTCCCGGTGCCGTCGGCGCTGGTCGAGGGCATTCCCGCGCCCCTGGACGCCCTCGTCGCCGCCGCCACCGACCGCGACCCCGCCAAACGCCCCTCCGACGCCACGGCGATGCTGGTCGCCGCCGTCCAGGTGCACCGGCAGCTCCCCAAGACCCCGCAGCAGCTTCCCAAGGCGGGCGCACACGCCGCTCCCCCTGCCACTCCGGCTCAGCCCGCCCCGGCCGAGCCGTACAGCACGGGGCAGATGCTGGCCGTCGGGCTGAACACGCCGAGGCAGAACCCGCCGGCGAACGTGACCCGCACGATGGTCCACCCGCGGCCCGACATGTTGACCGCGGCGCCCGAGACACCCCGCTCCCGCAAGCCCGGGATCTTCCGAGCCGGCTGGTTCGTCGCCGGGCTCGCCCTGCTGATGGTCGCGGGAATCGCACTCACCGGCTGGTGGTTCTCCCAGAGCCGCAACGTCAAGGTGCCCGAACTGACCGACAGGAACGTCACGCTGGCCAAGCAGCAGGGCGAGTCCCAGGGCTTCGTCATCAAGATCGGCAAAGCTCGCTTCGACGATCACCTCGACAAGAACATGGTTCTGGAGACCCAGCCCGCCGCGGGCTCAGAGGTGGCCAGGGGCTCGGTGATCACGCTCATCCCGTCCGCGGGTCCCGAGACCGTGCCGGTGCCCAAGGTCGAAGGCATGGACGAGGCCACCGCCCGTGATGCGATCGCGAAGGCCGGGCTGGACGTCGGACGGGTCAGCAAGGTCGCCAGCGACACCGTGCCCCGCGGTCTCGTGGTGCGCACCAACCCGGTCGTGGGCAAGCAGGTCAGGAAGAACTCCGACGTCAACCTGGTGATCAGCGCCGGACTGCTCATGCCCGACGTGACGCAGATGACGCGCGACCAGGCCCAGCAGATCCTGACCCAGAAGGGCTTCAACGTCCAGATCGACGAGACGGCCGACGACACCGAACCCGGCACCGTGATCGCCCAGGACCCGCCCGGCGGTTCGGAGACGGTCGCGGGCGCACCCGTGCGGCTGACCGTCTCGAAGGGCCCCGACCAGGGATGGCACTGGCCCTGGGAGAACCAGCCGGGCCAGAACATGGCCAACGTGCCCGACGTGCGGTTTAAGAACGTCCAGGACGCGGAGAACGAGCTGAAGGCGGCGGGCTTCAAGGTCAAGACCCGCGACGTCCTCGGCACCCAGCGCGTGGTCGACGAAAGGCCCATGGGCCAGCAGCCGATCGGCAGCCAGATCACGATCTGGCACTAGCCGGCCGGGAGCCGCCTCTCCGGTTCCGGCGGTCAGCCGGTCAACGTGCCGAGCAGCCGGAGCCTGGCCATGCCGCCGTCCGGGAAGATGTCGAGCCGCGCGTGGGTCATCCGGCGTTCGCCGTCGAGGCGGAAGCGATGCCGGGTGTCCGGTTGCAGCCGCGTCCGGTCGAGCAGAGGAAACCAGGCCTGGTCGTCGTCGAGCGCCGCCTCGGTCGCGTCGATTCCCCGGATCGAGGCCGAGCTGGGGGCGTTGAAGATGAGGTTGCCCGTGTCGAGCTCGGCCACCGCCACGGTGCCCCGGCCGGCGAGGGCGACGACCAGCCAGTCGTTGCCGCCGTCCCTGCGCCGGGCGGTCTCCCAGCCCTCGGACTGGTTGCGGGCCAGGCCGGGGGCGATGACGTTGTTGGGCGAGGAGTAGAACTCGTCGGAGCAGGCGACCACGACGGCGCCGTTCTCCAGCGCGGCCAGGTCGACGGTGAGCCCGTGGAGGAACGCCGGGTCGGGCACGACCTGCCCGTGCACGCGCAGCCGGGCCACTCCCCCGTCGGGGAAGATGTTGAGCCGCACGTGCGTGAACCGGCGGGGATCGCTCACCTCGAACAGGTGGACGGCGTCGCCCTTCAGCGACGACCTCGACACGATCTCCACCCATTCGGCCGACGCGGCGATCTCGTCCGGCGACGGCCATCCGTCCATCGCGCACGCCTCGACGGAGGCGTAGGGCGGATAGTTCCCCTTGAACCAGGCCGTGTCGACGACGACGCCTTTGATCACGCCGGGCAGGCCCAGCCGTACGACCGCCCAGTCGTGGCCGGGCTCGCGCCGCCTGCGTGTCTCCCACCCGTCGTAGACCTGGCCCTTCGCTCCGAAGGTGTGGGTCTGGAAGGCCGGAGGGCCCGGCCTGATCAGCGCCTCACGCTCGGCGAAGGACTCGTCGTTGGCGGCGACGACCGCCCCGCCGTACGTGCGGAGCGCGAGATCGGGCAGGCTCATGAAATCGGTCATCTCACTCCCCGGCAGGCTTCGGTGTCAGGAATCGCCCGTTCGGCGTGACGTAGTCGACGGGTACGCCGCGCAGCCAGGTCGTCCGCACCGCACCGGTCAGCGTCTTGCCGTCGTACGGCGAGACCGGGTTGCGGTGGTGCAGGGAGGCCACGTCGACGGTGAACTCGGCGGCCGGGTCGAAGGCGACCAGATCGGCGTCGGCGCCCACCCGCAGACCCCCCTTGTACGGCAGGCCGGCCAGCGCGGCGGGGCCCTGCGCCATCCATCTGACCACGTCGGACAGGCCGTACCCGCGGGCGAGCGCGGCGGTCCACACGACGGGCAGGCCGAGCTGGAGCGAGGATATGCCGCCCCACGCCGCGGCGAAGTCGGGCACCTTGAGGTCGGGCGTCGACGGGGAGTGGTCCGAGACGATCCCCATGAGCACGCCGTCGGCGAGGGCCTGCCACAGGGCGTCCCGGTTGGGGGCCTCCCTGACGGGCGGGCAGCACTTGTAGGCGGGCCCGGTGACCTCCTCCGCCGCGAGGGTGAGGTAGTGGGGGCAGGTCTCGGCGCTGATCCGCACGCCGTCCCGCTGGGCCTGCCGCAGGGGTTCGATGCAGGCGGCGGCCGAGACGTGCACGATGTGGGCCCGCGCCCCGGTGCCGGCGGCCAGCTCGATCACCTGCTCGACGGCTCTGCGTTCGGCGTCCTGCGTACGGGACCCCAGGAATTCCTGATATGTCGGGCCGGTGGGGTCGGTGAGGGAGTCCGGGTCCTCCGCGTGCACGATCAGCAGCCCGCCGAACGACGCCAGCTCCGTCAGCGCCTCGCGCAGACCGGCGCGGTCGAGCGCGGGGAACTCGTCGACCCCGGACGGGGACAGGAAGCACTTGACCCCGAAGACGCCGGCCTCGTGCAGCGGCCTCAGGTCTGCCACGTTGCCGGGGATCGCACCGCCCCAGAAACCGGTGTCGACGTGCACGCGTCCCCTGGCGGCCTTCCTCTTGATTTCGAGGGCTGCCACGTTGACCGTCGGCGGCAGCGAGTTGAGCGGCATGTCGACGATCGTCGTCACGCCGCCGGCGGCGGCCGCCCTGGTGGCGGAGTCGAACCCCTCCCAGTGCGTGCGCCCGGGTTCGTTGACGTGGACGTGCGTGTCCACCAGGCCGGGGAGCAGGGCGATGTCGCCGAGGTCGGCGGTCTCCCTCGCGGGCGGCGGATCGTCGTAGGGCCGCAGCGCCGCGATCGCGCCGCCTCGTACGGCCACCGCCAGCGCCCGCTCCCCTTCCGGAGTGACGGCCCGGCGTGACCTCACGACGAGGTCGGCGGGCTCGCGCATGACGCCTCCACTGTTCATGGTCACACTGTTCACGGTCACACTGTTCACGATCACAACCAGGACGCGGCCGACATGAGGCGGTGGTGCGCCCGGGCCCCGGCCTCCGCGGCCTCGGCGTCGGAGACGGTGCGCAGCTCGCCGTCCTCCACGACCGTCCGGCCGCCCACGAGGAGCCTGGCCAGGGGCGGGGTCTGACCGTAGGCGAAGGCGACCACCGGGTCGTCGATCGCCGCGTGGTAGCCGCCGAGCCGCCACAGGGCGATGTCGGCGAGCTTGCCCGGCTCCAGCGAGCCGATCTCGTTGTCCCGCCCGAGACACCGGGCCCCGCCGAGGGTCGCCAGCTCCAGCGCCTGCCGGGCGGTCAGCGCGCGCGGGCCGTACCTGGCGCGCTGCATGAGCATGGCCATGCGCACCTCGCCCGCCAGGGGGGTCATCTCGCTGGACGCGGAGCCGTCGACCCCGAGGCCGACGGGCGCCCCGGCGCGCAGCAGGTCGGAGATCCGGGCGATGCCGGCGCCGAGCCGGCCGTTGGACGACGGGCAGTGGGCGGTGCCCGTGCCCGTCAGGGCGAAGCGGCGGATGTCGTCGTCGGTCAGGTGGACGCAGTGGGCCAGCCAGACGTCCGGGCCGAGCCAGTTGAGCTGTTCGAGGTATTCGACGGGCAGCATGCCGAACTGCTCCCGGCAATGCTCGTCCTCGTCGGCGGTCTCCGCGATGTGGGTGTGCAGGCGCACGCCGTACGAGCGGGCCAGCTCCGCCGACCTGAGCATCAGGTCGCCCGTGACCGAGAACGGCGAGCATGGCGCGACCGCGATGCGCAGCATCGAGCCGAACGACGGGTCATGATATTTCCGGATCGCGTCCTCGGTGGCCTGGAGGACCTCGTCGGCCTGTTCCACAACGTCGTCCGGCGGCAGCCCGCCCTGCGACTGGCCGCGGTCCATCGAGCCGCGGCAGGGGTGGAAGCGCAGGCCCACCTGGGCGGCCGCCTCGATCTCGGCGTCGAACAGGTCGCCGCGGCCCTTGGGGAAGACGTAGTGGTGATCGGTCGAGGTGGTGCAGCCCGTCCTCGCCAGCCAGGCGAGCCCGGCGGTCGCCGCCCCCGACACGACCTCCGCGTCGAGCCGCGACCACAACCGGTAGCTGGCGACCAGCCACTCGAACAGGGTGCCGTCGGGGGTCACTCCCTGCGAGGCCCACTGGTAGAGGTGGTGATGGGTGTTGACGAAACCGGGAGTGGCCAGGCAGCCGGAGCCGTCGATCCGTTCGGCGCCGTCGAGCACGGGGGCGGAGCCGGGGCCGACCGCCGTGATCCTGTCCCCCTCGATCACGACGTGCCCGGAGGGGATCTCCTCGCCTGTGATCGGGACGATGTAGGCGTTCTCGATGACGAGCCGCCGCACTGCATGATCACGCACAGGCAACTCGCAGGTCAGAGGGGTCGGCGTCGAACTTCTGCATGATCACGATCGGAGAATGCGCAGGTGGGAGGGGCGTTCTCCGAACTTCTGCATGATCACGCGGAGAGGGGCTCGCCTTGGGCGGCCTCATGACGCGGGGCCGTTCTTGCGGGCGGCTGCGAGGCGGACGGCGTCGAGGATCTTCTCGTAGCCGGTGCACCGGCACAGGTTGCCCGCCAGGGCCTCGCGGATCTCGGCGTCGTCCGGCACGCCGGGCGAGCTCTCGATCAGGGAATGCGCCTGGACGATCAGGCCGGGAGTGCAGAACCCGCACTGTACGGCTCCCGCCTCCACGAACGCGCGCTGCACCTCGTCCAGCTCACCCGCAGGAGCCAGCCCCTCCACGGTCACCACGTCGCGGCCCTCGACCTGTCCGGCCGCGACCAAGCAGGCGCAGACCGGCGTGCCGTCCAGATAGACCGTGCACGAGCCGCACTCGCCCTGCTCGCAGGCATTCTTGGCGCCGGGCAGGCCGAGCCGCTCCCGCAGCACGTAAAGGAGGCTCTCGCCCTCCCAGACGTCGTCGGCGGCCATCGGCTCGCCGTTGACGCTGACGTTCACCCTCATGCCTGCCTCCTCCCCGTGTATTCGTTCCATGCCCATCCCAGAGTGCGCCGCGCCATCACGGCCAGCGAGTGCACCCGGTAGTCCGCCCGCCCCCGCACGTCGTCGATGGGCGAGGCCGCGGCGGCGACCATCTCTCCGAACCGCAGGGCCGTCTCGGGGTCGAGTGGCCGGTGCCCCTCCCAGTCGAGCTCGGACGCGAGGAAGTCCTCGGCGACCGGCGCCCGTCTCGGGGTGGGCGCGGCCGACCCGATCCCGGTGCCGACCCGCCGCTCCTCCGGGTGCAGGGCGATCGCGAAGGAGCACACCGCGATCACCATGGCGTTCCTGGTACCGATCTTGGAGAAATACTGCGGGCCGGTCGCGACGGGCACGCGCACCGCGCGGATCAGCTCGTCGGGCTCCAGCGTGTGCCGCTTCACCCCGGCGTAGAACTCGGTGATCGGGATCATCCGGGTGCCGCGCACCGACTCGGCCTCCACGATCGCGCCGGTGGCGAGCAGCGGCGGGTGGCTGTCGCCCGCCGGGGAGGCGGCTCCGAGGTTGCCCGCGACGGTGCCCCGGTTGCGGATCTGCGGCGAGCCGACGGTCCTCGACGCCTGCGCCAGCCCGGGCAGCAGGGAGCCCAGCTCGTCGATCAGGCGCGCGTAGGTCACGCCGGCGCCGATCCGCAGCACCGGGCCCTCCTGCGACCAGGCGGTGAGTTCTGTCACCGGGTTGAGGTCGAGCAGGGCGGCCGGGCGGCCCTTGTCCAGGTTGATCTCCACCATGACGTCGGTGCCGCCCTGGATCGGCGTCGCGTCCGGTCGCCCGGCCTTGAGGGCGAGCGCTTCGTCCCAGGTCAGGGGGCGCAGGAAGTCCATCGTGCTCAGCTCCAGGCCGGTCCGGCGTCGGGGGCGTCCTCGCGCAGCACCGTGCCCTCGATCAGCCCGTACGGCCGGTCGGCGGCGAAGTAGACCTCGCCGTCGTTGTCGAGCCCGAATGGCGACAGGTCGACGAGGAAGTGGTGCCTGTTCGGCAGCGACAGCCGCACCTCGCAGACCCCCGGGCAGTCGGCCAGCACGCGCGAACCCATCGCGTAGAGGGTCTGCTGCAGGGACAGGCTGTAGGTGCCCGCGAAGGCGGCGAGCAGGGCCTGCCTGGCGGCGTCGTAGGACTTGTCCCAGTCGGCGGCCTCACCGGGGTCGGGGACCGCGTGGCGCCACGTCGCGTCCACCGCCGTGGCGAGGATCCGGTCACGGGTCTCCGGCAAGGTCGTGTACTCGTCCTTGATGTAGCCCCAGAACTCCGAGTTGGTGGTGTTGAGCACCACGAGGCCGGTGAGGCCCGAGACCACCCAGGCCCTCGTGCCGTCGTAGTGGGCCACGCAGATGCGCGTCTCCCGGCCCGACCGCACGAAGGAGTGGCCCGCCTCGGCGTTGCGCTCCCACGCGTACTCCTCGATCGCGACGCGGGCGTGGTGGATGGTCGGCTGGGAGTCGACGAAGTGCCGGGCCAGGAGCAGGGCGAAGTCCTCGATCGCGCCGATGCCGTGCTTGCGGGCGAAGGCGTAGACCGTGTTCTTCTGCGTGTCGGTCGCCAGCACGGCCGCGTTGTCCCCGCTGAGGTGCACCTCCTCCATGTCGCCGGACAGGGAGGTGCTGACGTTGAGGTCCTTGATGTGGTGGGCGTCGCCGTGCCGGGTGACCCGCACCACCCTCGTCTCGGCCTTGCCGTACCTGTTGGGACCCAGGATGACCACAGTCAACTCCCCCGATAGGTCGAATACGCGAACGGGCTGAGCAGGAGCGGCACATGGTGGTGCTCGCCGGCGTCGCGGATGGTGAAGACGATGCTGACCTCGGGGAAGAAGGCGTCCTTCCCGAGGTAGGCGCCCGTGTCGAAGATCAGCCGGTAGGTGCCGGGCCGGGGATCACCGTCCGCGCTCCATTCACGACCCAGCGGCGACCACTCGCGGATGCGGCCGTCGCCGTCGGTGCGGCCCTCGGCGACCGGCACGAATCCGTGCGGGGCGCGGCGCGAGAGCCGTACGAACAGGCCCTGCGCGGGCCGACCGGTCACGGTGTCGAGCACGTGGGTGGACAGGCTCATCGCTCGCCCTCCCAGAGCCTTGCCAGCCTGAGCCGCACGATCGCCGACAACTCCCCGCGAACGGTCTCCCGTTCGGTCTCCGCGTCGCTCCCGAGCCTGCCGCGCAGCCGCGCCAGCATCTCCTCGGCACTGCGGCCGGTCGCACAGACCAGGTAGACGTGCCCGAACCGCTCCTCGTAGGCGGCGTTGCCCTCCCTGATCGCGTCGAGGACGGCCTGGCCGGCCGTCGCCGTGCCCGCCTGCTCCTTCCGCGACCAGGCGGCCTCCTTGCGCTCACCGGCCGGCCGCTCGCCGATGCGAGGGTGGGCGGCCAGCGCCTCCTCCACGTCGGCCCAGCTCAGGGTGGCCATGGCCGCCTCGCTCGCCTCGGTGAGCGCGGCGAGGTCGCCGTACGGCTGCCGCTCCGAGACCGCCGCCACCCAGGCGGTGGACGCGCAACAGGCGCGGAGATCCTCCTGGCTGAGTTGTCGCATGCCGCCCAGTAGACAGCCCTGCCGGACGCAAATCCAGGAGCGGGAACTCCCAACCGCCGCCCACCCGCCCGGCGGCTGTTTGTACGTTGGCACAAAGGGACAGGTCACAAAGAGGCCGACACTACGCTGGACGGCATCATGACTTCATCGAACCTCATCGGCGGCCATGTGTTCGTCGCCGGTGGCCTGGCGACCGGAGGTCTGCGGTACGCCGCCGAGATCGGTGCCGAGATGATCCAGGTCTTCGTCACCAACCCGCGCGGCTGGGCGCTCCCCGAGGGAAACCCGGCCGAGGACGCCAAGCTGCGCGACTCCGGCGTGCAGACGTTCGTCCACGCCAACTACCTGGTGAACTTCGGCTCGCCGACCCTCGCGACGCTGGAGGGCTCGGTCACGGTGGTCCGCCACACGCTCAGGCGTGCGGCGCAGATCGGGGCGGCCGGCGTGGTCGTGCACACCGGATCGGCCGTCAGCCAGTCGCGTGAGGACGCCATGCGGCAGGTCCGCGAGCACCTGCTGCCGCTGCTGGACGAGATCGGCGACGACGGCCCGGACCTGCTGCTCGAACCGATGGCCGGCCAGGGGAAGATGCTGTGCGCCACCGTGCAGGACCTCGGGCCCTACCTGGAGGCGCTCGACGGCCATCCCAAGGTGGGCGTCTGCCTGGACACCTGCCACGCGTTCGCCGCCGGGCACGACCTGGCCGCCCCCGACGGGGTACGGCACACGCTCGACGCGCTCAACGAGGTCGCCCCGGGACGGCTGAGGCTCGTGCACGCCAACGACTCCAAGGACGTGTGCGGCTCCAAGAAGGACAGGCACGAGAACATCGGCGCCGGGCACATCGGAGCCGATGCGTTCGGCGAGCTCATGCGCCATCCCGTCGCCGCCGGCATCTCGCTCTGCATCGAGACGCCCGGCAAGGGAGAAAAGCACCGCGAGGACATCGAGCTGCTGAAGAAGCTCAGGGGTCTGTGACACGGCCGATGCGGGTTCCGCTCCCCGGCCGGTGACGTCCGTCTGGCTGCCCGTGCCGAAATGTGGCTGTCCGCGCCGGGGTCTGCTGCCGTACGTGTGGTTGCCGCGCCCGGGTCGTGCGCCGGGGTCCGCCCATCTGCTGACTTCGGTCGATCTCGTCCGGCGGCCGTGCCCCGGTTCGTCCAGCCGGGACGGCGCCCCCGGGCGCCGTCCCGCCAACCCCTCCACAGGCCGCCCCCCAAGGCGTCCCTCTCGATCCGGGCCCCCGCCCGGACTCGGCCGACCGCTCCGGGCCCCCCGCCCGGGTTCGACCGGCCTTCTCACTCCGGGCCCCCCGCCCGGACTCGGCCGACGGCCGAGGCGTGTCACGGAAGCCGCTGCGGTCCGGGCCCCCGTGTGGCCGGACCGCTCCGCGACGCTCCGTCACGCGGAGCCGGCCCTCCCCCCCGGCAGGGCCCGCCCTGTAACCCCAAGGTGACACCCTGCTCACTTTGGCTGCTACTCCGCGTGTCTTGCGACGCGGGAAAGACTACGAGCCGTAATCACACGGGCGGATGGGGCTTCGGACGAGCGGTGCTTAGTTCGCGCCATGCGGCGAGCCGAATCGCGATGAGCGGGAGTCCTCAGGCGACGAACGGTCGATAGGGGTGCGAGCGGGCCTTCCGGCGACCGGCCGTGCCGCCCGCTGATCGCGGGCTCAGCGGTCGTCGGCGGCCGCCAGCGGACCCGTCCGGAACTGGCGTACGAGCTGCTCGCGCACCTGCCGCGTGTGCCGCCTGCTGACCGGAAGCACCTTCGCGCCCACCTGGAGGACGACCCGGCCCGCGTCGAACCGCAGCTCGCTGACGTGCCGTACGTTCACCAGCGTGCTGCGGTGGGCCCGGATGAAGCCGGAGCCGCCCCATCGGCGCTCCAGGGCCGCGAGGGACATCCGGACCAGGTACGCGGAGTCGGCGGTGTGCAGCCGTACGTAGTCGCCGTGCGCCTCGGCGTAGCACACCTCCTGGCGGCCCAGGAACTTCGTCCGCCCGGCCAGGTCGACCGGGATGATGTCGGTGGCCTCCTCACCCGGAGAGGGCGCCACGGCGGCCCACAGGCGCCGTACGGCCTCGGCGAGGCGTTCCGGGCGCACCGGCTTCAGCAGGTAGTCGACCGCCTCCAGCTCGAAGGCCTGGACCGCGCAGTCGTGGGCGCTGACGAACACCAGCCGGGGCGGCGAGGGGAAGCCGCCGATCAGCCGGGCGAGGTCGATGCCGTCCAGTCCCGGCATGCGCACGTCGAGGAACACGCCGTCGAGCCGGTCTCCCGAGGCGATCATCTGGACCATGTCCTGGAGCGCGGCGCCTCCGTCTGACGCCGTGGTGACATGCTCGACCCGGGCGTCCTGCCGTAAGAGGTAGGCGAGCTCGGACAGTGCGGGGACCTCGTCGTCGACAGCGAGAACGCGCAGCATGGCCACACCGTGCCCGCTGGCCCGCCCGCGCGCAAGCCACCTTTCGACAATCAGTGATGTTGCGACTACAGAAGGTCGTGGGCGATGCGGCTTTTGGGCACTCTCAGGCGGATTCTGGTGCCCTCACCGGGGGCGGTGTCCACGACGAGCCCATAGTCGTGGCCGTAGATGTGGCGCATGCGCAGGTCGACGTTGCTCAGCCCGATGCCCGCCTTGTGATCCTGGTCGAGGATGGCCTTGACGTGCTCGGGGTCCATCCCGATGCCGTCGTCCTCCACCGAGATGTGCGCCTCCGGCCCGGCATCCTTGATCACTACCCGCACCTCCCCCGGCATGCCGTGCTTGATGGCGTTCTCGACCAGCGGCTGCAGGCACAGGAACGGCACCGGCACCCGGAGCACCTCGGGAGCGACCTGGACGGTGAAGCGCAGCCGGTCGCCGAACCTGGCCCGCTCGAGCAGGAGATAACGGTCGACGCAGCTCAGCTCGTCGGCCAGCGTCGTGAAGTCACGCACCCTGCGCAGGGCGTATCGGGTGAAGTCGGCGAAGTCCAGGAGCAGTTCGCGGGCGCGCTCCGGATCGGTCCGCACGAACGAGGCGATCGTGGTGAGCGAGTTGTAGACGAAATGGGGCGAGATCTGGGCGCGCAACGCGCGCATCTCCGCTTCGAGCGTGCGCCTGCGCGAGGTGTCCAGCTCCGCCAGTTCCAGCTGGCCGGAGACCCAGCGGCCCACCTCCGTCGCCGTGCGCACGAGCGAGGCGCC
Organism: Planotetraspora thailandica; assembly: GCF_016863335.1. Taxonomy (GTDB): domain Bacteria; phylum Actinomycetota; class Actinomycetes; order Streptosporangiales; family Streptosporangiaceae; genus Planotetraspora; species Planotetraspora thailandica. The sequence goes on along the minus strand of NZ_BOOR01000012.1, from coordinate 34,637 downwards.
GACCTCGGGGTCGTAGGCGGCGAGCGTGCCGATCATCCGCCCCTCGACCGTGAGCGGCACGAAGACCGCGCCGGGCTCCCCCGCGATCACATGCGGACGGCCGCCCGCCATGACGACCGCCACCTCGGCGAGCACCCGGTCGTCACCGGGGATGCCGTCGCCCTCACGCGCGAGCACCCGGTCGGCCGACGTGATGGCCAGCGCCGACGTCCCCAGCAGGGTCCGCAGGTGCCGTACGGCCTTGCGGGCGGAACCGCTGGTCAGGCCGGCGCGAAGTGACGGCGCGGCCAGCCCGGCGACGTGAAGCGCCAGGTAGGTCGGCTCCCCGGCGAGTTCACCACGGCACGCCCTGCCGCGGGCGAAGGTGAATCCGAGCACGCCGGTCGCCGCGCAGAGCCCCATCCAGGCGAGAACTGACACGCCGGAAACCGTAACGGCTCACGCGCCTCAGGGCGGGCCGTCTCCCGGCTCCTCCTGATATGAGTAGCGTTGTTCTTCCCAGGGGTCCGCGATGTTGTGATAGCCGCGTTCTTCCCAGAAACCCCGCCGGTCTTCGGTCATGTACTCGATTCCCCGCACCCATTTCACGCTTTTCCACGCGTACAGGTGGGGGACGACGATCCGGACCGGGTAGCCCCGTTCCGGCGACAGCGGCTTCTCGTCGAGTTCGGTGGCGAACAGCGTCGTCTCCCTGGCGAAATCGCTCATGCGGAGGTTGGCGCTGAACCCGTATTCGGCCCAGATCATCACATGGCGTACGCCGGGGGCCGGAGGAACCTGTTCGAGGAGGGCCGAGGCCGGGACGCCCGCCCACTCGTTGCCCATGATCGAGAACTTGGTGACGCAGTGGAAGTCGGCGATCAGCGTCGTCGTGGGCAGCCCGGAGAACTGCTCCCAGGCGAACTCGTGGACCTGGCCGGAAGCAGTCGCTCCGAAAACCTGAAAACGCCAGGTCTGCGGCCGGAAGGAGGGCACCCGGCCGTAGTGGATGACGGGTCGTCCTCGCGAGATGTGCTGCCCCGGGGGCAGGCGACTCTCCTCCTCAGACATCTCCGGCACGGACCAATACTGCCATCCAGAGGTAGATCAACTGGCACCGCCCCCCGGGTGCCGAGACGGGCGACTCAGCACGTGCGCTATATTTCGGTCCATGCGCAACGCTTTCGCGTTTTGGTATGGCGACGGACCCGTGAGGACCGTTCGCCTCCAAGCGCTGCGCTGACAGCCACGGCGAACAAAGGCCCCGGGTCCGACAGGATCCGGGGCCTTCTGCGTTTTTCACCCAGTTTTCGCGATCAGCAGGCGGACAAGGAGCATCACATGGTCATCGTCATGGCCCCCGGGGCAACCCAGGACGACATCGAGTCAGTCGTCGAAGCCGTCGGCGCCGCCGGCGGGGAGGCCTTCGTCAGCCGGGGGGTCAACCGTACGATCATCGGGCTGGTCGGCGACGTGGAGAGGTTCGCAACGCTGAACCTGCGCGCGATGCCGGGCGTCGCCGACGCCGTACGCGTGTCCACGCCGTACAAGCTGGTCAGCCGGGACAACCACCCCGACCGATCGACCGTGACCGTACAAGGCGTGCCGATCGGCCCCGACACCGTCACGCTCATCGCCGGGCCGTGCGCCGTCGAGACGCCGCAGCAGACGCTGGAGGCGGCCGAGATGGCCAAGGCGGCCGGCGCGACCCTGCTGCGGGGCGGCGCCTTCAAGCCGCGGACCTCGCCGTACGCCTTCCAGGGGCTCGGCGAGGCCGGTCTTCGCATCCTCGCCGACGTCAGAGAGAAGACCGGGCTGCCGATCGTCACCGAGGTGGTCGACGCCCACGATGTGGCGCTGGTCGCGTCCTACGCCGACATGCTCCAGGTCGGCACCCGCAACGCGCAGAACTTCGCGCTGCTCCAGGCCGTCGGCGCGGCCGGCAAGCCGGTCATGCTCAAGCGGGGCATGACCGCGACGATCGAGGAATGGCTGATGGCGGCCGAATACATCGCCCAGCGCGGCAACCTCGACATCGTCCTGTGCGAGCGGGGCATCAGGACGTACGAGACGGCGACGCGCAACACCCTGGACATCTCGGCGGTGCCCGTGGTGCAACGACTTTCACACCTCCCCGTGATCATCGACCCGTCCCACTCCGGCGGACGCCGTGACCTGGTGTTGCCTCTCTCCCGGGCGGCCATCGCGGTCGGCGCCGACGGTGTGATCATCGACGTGCATCCGCACCCCGAGCAGGCCCTGTGCGACGGCCCCCAGGCCCTGGTCGACGGCGACCTGGACGAACTCGCCCAGATCATGCAGGAGTTCCCCAAGCTCGTATCCCGCACCCTCACCACCTCACCCTCGGCGTGATCCTCGGCGTGATCCTCACCGTCGCCATGAACCTGAGCCCCGGCGTGATCATGCAACCTCGGCGTGATCATGCAGAAGTTCGCCGGGACCACGTGTGACCTGCGCCAATTCAATCCGTGATCATGCAGAAGTTCGAAGAAACGGCCTTCCACCTGCGGAGAGCCTTTTGGTGATCATGCACGGGCGTACGGCATGTGCGGCACGCACATGCCGTACGAGCGCGACTGCACGTCGACAGCGACGGGACTCGTGCATGATCACGAAGGTTGTCGGGCCAGGTGGGCGTGGGTGCGTGCGAACTACTGCATGATCACGGCAGGAGTTCACGCAGCTCAGACCCCGAACTCCCGAACTTCTGCATGATCACGGCCAAGGGTGTGGGCAGGTCAGAGCGGCGATTGCCGAACTTCTGCATGATCACGGCAAGGGTGTGGGGTTAGGCGTCGAGTTTGTAGGCCTGGATGGAGTCGGCGAGCTGGAAGGCCAGGTCTTCGGCGTCCAAACGCTTCTCGATCTGCTTCAGGTCCTCGATCTTCGCCCGGGTCTCGGCCGAACGAGGGGCGAGCAGCGTGCAGCAGTCCTCGTCGGGAAGCTCGGAGATCTGCAGGGTGCCGATGCGCCGGGCTTCGGCGATGATCTCGGTCTTGTCCAGCCCGATCAGCGGCCGCAGGATCGGCAGGTCGACGGCGTTGTCCTGCGCGGTGATGTTCGTCAGGGTCTGGGACGACACCTGGCCGAGCGAGTCCCCCGTGACGAGCGCCTCGGCATGGATGCGATGGGCCACCTCCTCGGCCGTCTTCAGCATCAGCCGCCGCTGCGCGATCATCGCGAGGCGGTCCTGGCCGGACGCCCTGATCGACTGCTGCGCCTTGCCGAAGGGCACCACCCACAGCCGCGACTTGCCCTGGAACCGGTCGAGGTTGCGGACCAGCGCGTACGCCTTGTAGATCGACTCCGACGTCGTGAACGGAATGCCGGAAAAGTGCAGGAAGTCCACGTGGAGCCCCCGGCGCATCATCCGGTAGGCGGCGACCGGCGAGTCGATGCCGCCGGACATCAGGGCGAGGGCGCGGCCGCTGGAGCCGACGGGCAGCCCGCCCTGACCGGGGCGCCCGTCGGTGAAGACGAACACCTCGTCCTTGTCGACCTCGATGTGCACGGTCAGTTCGGGGTTCTTGAGGTCGACCGGCAGGTCGTAGGTGTCGTTGATCGCCCCGCCGACGTAGTGGTCGAGCTCGTTGGACCGCATCGGGAAACGCTTGTCACGCCGCCGCGACCGTACGGCGAAGCGCGCCTTGCGCTGAACCTCGGGAGAGTCCTTGACGAGCTCGATCGCCGCCTTGAGCACGGCCTCCGGGTCCTTGGCCACCCGCCAGGCCAGGTGGATCAGCACCAGGCCGGGCACGTCGGAGACCCGCTGCGCCACCGCCTCGGCCACCTCGGCGGACGTGCCCTCGGGGAGGAACAGCGCGATGACCCCGTGCCGCTGCCGGATGTCGACTTTGAAGTCCTTCAGCGCGGCCCTGATGTTCGACCGCAGCCGCATCTCGAACAGCTCGCGATTCCTGCCCTTCAGAACCACCTCGCCTAACTTCAGCAGGACGCAGGGGTCTGCGAGCGCGGTCATCGTCATCGGTGGAACCTCCGGAGGGACATCGTGCGCGTGCCACGGGCGACAACGCGCCGGCCCAGTGGGAACTTCCCCACTGTAGTGCCGCGGCACGGGAGATCGTCCGCGCAGGCGAAGGGTCCCAAGCTCGGCATTCGGTCCTGTTCACATCCCCGGCCAGGCGCCCTCTATTCGCCCGTGAGCCCCTGTTCCATGGCGTAGCGCACAAGCTCGACCCGGTTGTGCAGCTGGAGCTTGCTGAGCGTGTTCTGCACGTGGTTCTGCACCGTGCGATGGGACACCACGAGACGTTCGGCGATCTGCCGGTACGACAGGCCCTTGGCGACCAGGCGCAGCACCTCGGTCTCCCGCTCGGTCAGGCGGGGGCCGTCGGGGGCCGCGGGCCGGGCCGCGAGCCGCCGGTACTCCCCCAGAACCAGCCCCGCCAGGCCCGGCGTGAACACGGCGTCTCCCTCGGCGGTACGGCGGACCGCGTCGAGGAACTCCGCCCGGCTGGCCGATTTCACCAGATATCCGGATGCGCCGGCCTTGACGGCCTCGAGGACGTCGGCCGGCTCGGCACTGGCCGACAGGACCAGGACGCGCGGCGGGTCCTGGGAGGCGCCGAGGCCTCGCGCCACTTCGACCCCGGACAGGTCGGGCAGCTGCAGGTCGAGCACGACGACGTCCGGCCGTACGGCGGCGGCGATGCGCAGCGCCTGGCGGCCCTCCCCCGTCGCCGCCACCACCTCGTATCCGGCTTCCCCCAGGTCGCGGGAGACGGCGTCCCGCCACATCGGGTGATCGTCCACCACCATGATCCGCATGGCCCGCCGCCCTTCTCCGCGATCTTGCACGTTCATACCCGACCACCCCGCTCACGGGCGACCGGTTCGGCCGGAACCGACAACTCGATCTCGGTGCCCGTCCCCGACGACGTGATCGACGCCGTCCCTCCCAGGTCGGCCATGCGGCCGCGGATCGAACGCGCGATTCCCATCCGGCCGTCGGCCTCTGCCTGTTCCAACCGGCCTTCGGGAATGCCCGGGCCCTCATCCCGCACCGACACCACGACGCGTCCCGCGTCCTCCTCCACCAGCACCCACGCCCGGGTGCCGTCCGCGCAGTGCCGCGTCACGTTGTCCAGCGCCGCGCCGACCGCAGCGCTCAGCTCGTGCGCGGTCTCCACCGGCAGGACGAGGGGGGTCACGGGCGCGGACACCGTCACCCGGGCGTCGCCGTACGGCCAGAGCAGCTCCCGCACATCGGCCGTCGCGCCCTTGGCCTGGTCCTCGCGCGCCTCGGAGGACGCGGGTGCGCGAACCAGGGCGCGCAGCGCGGCCTCCTGCTCACCGGCCAGCCTGCCGAGCTCGGCCGCCTCGCCTCCGATCTCGGCGCCCTTGCGCTGGACGAGCGCGAGCACCTGGAGAACGGAGTCGTGGATGCCCCTGGCCAGCCGCTCGCGCTCCCGGCCCATCGCCTCCAGCTCGGCGGCGCGGCGCAGCCACTCCGCCGCCTCCCTGGCCAGCTGCGCGACGTGCCCCACCACGACTCCGGCCATGAAGAGCAGCACGGCGCCGTTCACCGGCAACGAGGTCAGGTCGACTCCCAGTCCGCCGCGAACCCACAGGTCGGCGGCCGACATCACGGCCGCCGCCACGGCCCCGGCGCGGCGGCCAAGGGCGACCGCCCAGGCCAGGACGGGACCGGCGACCCAGGTCGCGGTGACCGGCATCGCACCGCTCGCCGTGTCGGCCCAGCTCTGGACCAACAGCGTCGAAAGCAGGCATCCGGCCGTCAGCCCGAGATCGGTGAGAAGCAACGGCCATGCCCGCGTGGAGGGGTAGAGGACGAGGGTCACGGCCGTCCAGCCCGCCATGACGGCGATCGTGATCCAGCCGGCGAGGGGATGCGCATAGCCCCCGGCTCTCGCCAGCAGAACGACCGCGTACGCCACCGAAGCGATCCGGAAGACCGCGATCGCCCGCCAGAACGACCCCTCGATGCCCAACATCCCCCCGCCCCGACGACACCGCCCGATGACACCGTCCCGACGACGCCACAGAAGCCGGCGACGGCGGCAGCCGTACGGAAGGTAAAGGGAAAGCGGGCCGTGTTCAACCGTGCACGACAAACCGAGCGGTGAATCGACGGGGACGACGCGGAGGATTGTTCACCACACTCTTTTACGCACAGAATTCCCGAAAGCGCACCAGCACCACCGTTCACAACGGCCGGAGGCGGCGAACGTCCCACGACCCTTCAAGCCGACACAGTCCGGTCCCAAGGCATGTCAATGGCTCGAAAAAGGAGCCAGAACAAATGATCATCAACGGTGATCTCCGGCCTCGCCTTGGCACCGGAGAAGGTGGACGAGCCGCTCACCCTGCCCGTGGCCTGGCTGTACTGACCACGGACGACGACGGGCCTGCCCGGAGCACCGGGCAGGCCCGTCGAATCCTTCGGACAGCGCCCTGACCCCTGAGGCGGGGCGGGACGCGTCCGTCAGCCGAAGAAGACCTCAGCCTCCTCATAGCGGGAGACGGGCACGGTCTTCAGCTCGGCCGTGGCCTCGCCGAGGCCGACGCGGACGATGTCGGTGCCCTTGAGGCCGACCATCTTGCCGAAGTCGCCCTCGTGGACGGCGTCGATCGCGCCCAGGCCGAACCGGGTGGCCAGCACGCGGTCGTAGGCCGTCGGGGTGCCGCCGCGCTGGATGTGGCCGAGAACGGTCGTCCGGGCCTCCTTGCCGGTGCGCTTCTCGATCTCCTGGGCGAGCGTCTCCCCGATGCCGCCGAGCCGTACGTGACCGAAGGCGTCGAGCTCGCCGGCCTGCAGAGCCATCTGGCCCTCGATCGGGTGGGCGCCCTCCGCGACGACGATGATCGGCGCATAGCGGGTCTTGAAACGCGACTCGACGTAGGAGCAGACCTTGTCGATGTCGAACGGCTTCTCCGGGATCAGGATGACGTTGGCCCCGGCGGCCATGCCGGCGTGCAGGGCGATCCAGCCCGCGTGGCGGCCCATCACCTCGCAGATGAGCGCGCGGTGATGAGACTCGGCCGTCGTGTGGAGCCGGTCGATGGCCTCCATGGCGATGTTGACGGCGGTGTCGAAGCCGAAGGTGTAGTCGGTGGCGTTGAGGTCGTTGTCGATCGTCTTGGGCACGCCGACGACGTTCACCCCGCGCTCGTAGAGCTGCTTGGCGACGCCGAGAGTGTCCTCGCCGCCGATGGCGATCAAGGCGTCGACGCCGTGCGAGGCGAGGTTCTCCTTGATCCGCTCGACGCCGCCCTCGATCTTGATGGGGTTGGTGCGCGAGGAGCCGAGGATGGTCCCCCCGCGCGGCAGGATGCCTCGGACGGCCTGGATGTCAAGCGGCATGGTCTCGCCCTCGAGCGGGCCTCGCCAGCCGTCGCGGAAGCCGACGAACTCGTGGCCGTAGACGCCCACGCCCTTGCGGACGACGGCGCGGATCACGGCGTTGAGCCCGGGGCAGTCGCCGCCTCCGGTGAGCACTCCGATTCGCATGGCGGGATCCTCCAAAGAGTTACGCGCTATGTGAGATACACGGCCGGACTGGTGCGCGCCGCGCATCGCCGCAACGCATTCTGCCCGAGCTGCCAACAATGGTCTAGACCAAAAGTGAGGCTACGCGACAGAGGCGGCCCCAACAACACCGCGCGCCATACGAACCGACATTCGCGACTCTCACGGTGAACCAGGCGAACACGCGGGCGGTGGAGATGTCCAGTCTTCCATGCCGCAAACCCTTCACCCGAGGCGCGCCTCCGGCTATCGTTGACTCAGGCAATGAGTTAGTTGAGGTAGACAATGAATATGGTCGCCGAGGTCAGGGCATTCAACCGCTTTTATACGGAAGTCATCGGTGTGCTTCAGGCCGGCATGGTCGACACGGCCTATTCCCTCACGGAAGCCCGCGTGCTGTTCGAGCTCGCCACCCTCGAATCGGCCGAGGTCTCCGCCATTCGCGATCTTCTGGATCTCGATCCCGGTTACCTGAGCAGGATCCTCACGAAATTCGAAGCCGAGGGGCTCGTCTCCCGAGAGCGGTCCGCCGAGGACGGCCGCCGCCAGGTCGTACGGCTCACCGCCGAGGGGCGCGAGACGTTCGTCACGCTCGACGAGCGCTCGGCGGCCGAGGTGCGCGCCCTGCTCGCCACCCTGACCGAGGACGACCGCCGGCGACTGGTCGCGAGCATGACGACCATCCGCGGGCTCCTGACCCCCCAGGCCAGGCCGGTGCCGTACGTCATCAGGGCGCCGCGGCCGGGAGACCTCGGCTGGGTGGTACATCGGCACGGCTCCCTCTACAGCCAGGAATACGGATGGGGCGCAGCCTTCGAGGCCCTGGTCGCCCGGGTCGTGGCCGACTACGCCGAGCGCCACGACCCGGAGCGCGAGGCGGCATGGATCGCCGAGGTCGAGGGTGCGCCGGCCGGGTGCGTGTTCTGCATGCGCAAGGACGACGAGACGGCCCAGCTCCGCCTGCTGCTCGTCGAGCCGTCCGCGCGCGGCATGGGCGTGGGGCGGCGCCTCGTCGAGGAGTGCGTGGCGTTCGCGCGCCGGGCGGGCTACCGCCGGATCATGCTGTGGACCAGGGAGAACCTGACCGGCGCCCGTCTCATCTACGGCAAGGCGGGTTTCGTGCTCGCCGAACGGCGCGCGGGCGAGGAGTCGGGCAAGCCGGTCGTCGACGAGATATGGACTCTCGACCTCTGAGAATTCCCTCTTTAATTGGCTCTCGGCCTCGACGAGTTCATCGTCTCCGGGTGGCCGCACCTCGAAGAGGCGCTTCGTGTGGGCGACTTCGTCATCCCCCACCTCGCCGACCTCACCGCCGCCGACACGACAGGCGTCGCCGCGGCATGAGCACGCTCACGTCTCCGGACCGCTCCCCGGTGACTCAGCCGCGGAACGGGCCCGTCACCTCATAGGTGACGCCCTCCGCGCCGGTCCGGGAGGAGAAGTACAGCCGGGTTCCGTCCGGTGAGAAGGCGAGCCCGGTGAGCCACGGCCCGTCCTGCCCCTCGACGCGGACGAACGGCTCCACCCGGCCGTCCGGCGTGATCACGTTGATCTCCGCTGTGCCGCCGTCCTCGGCGGCGAACGCGTCCCCCGACCGCTCCACCGTGCATCCGGGCATGCCGTACGGCTCGGCCTGGCCGTCGTAGAGGACGGTGATGCGCTCGGCGGCGGCGTCGTAGGCCCACATCCGGCTGTCGGCCCTGGTCGTGAAGTAACAGAAGCCCTCGGAGTAGTGGCAGCCCTCCGCGGAGCCGAACCGCCTAGCCCCCGCGACCTGCTCGCGGACCGGGTCGAACATCGCCGAGGGGTCGGGCACGCGCCTCCAGGCCACGGCCTCGCCGTCCGCCGTACCCGTCATCACCTCGAGCGTGCCGGTGGTCAGGTCGCCCCAGTCACCCAGGCGGAACCGGTAGAGACAGCCGTCCGGCTCGTCCTCGGTGAGATAGACGACGCCCCGGTCGGGGTCGCACGCCGCGCCGTCATGCCTGAACTGCCCCATCGCGAGCCGGGGCATCGCGGCGCGCTGGCCGTACGGATCACATTCGAAGACCCGGCCACGCGGCGTCTTCTCACAGGACAACCAGGTCTGCCACGGGGTCGCCTCCCCCGCCCCGTTGAGGTCGGTTCCCGACAGAACGCGATAGGCGCCGCTGATCGACCCGCCTGGCTCGAAACGCACGGCGGTCACTCCGCCGAGCAGCGGGACCGCCGAGTTGGAGACGTAGATCCAGCCGTCTCCGTCCGTGAAGCACGCCCCGCCGTCGGGGGCGGCGTGCCACGTGACACCCCCTGCCCTGTGGCCCGATCGTGCGATGACGCGGCCGGTGAAGCCCGCGGGCAGCGCGACGCCGTTCTCGTCCGGGTTGCCGAGATCTCCGTACGCCGGCGTCCGCGGCTCCGCGCCCCGAGGGGCCGTCGCGGTGCACGCCGAACGCCAGAGCGAGCTTGAAAGGACGGCAAGAGCCCTGGATCGGACGAACGTACGGCTCACCGTGATCCCTCCTCGAACGTGCTCACCGATCTGTTTCAGTGGTGCTGTCGCCGCGTCCTGCGCGCCGTCTTGTTCGTCGCGTCATCAGGTCGCGCGATCCGCTCGCGATGTCCCCTTGCCCGGCCTGGACCCGGCCTGCCCGTCGCTGCTCGGGACCGTGCCCGGAGCCTTCCGGCCTCGGCGCCGCGAGGCACCCGCCGGCTCGGCCGTCCACGCTTGCTCTCTGTCCACTATCGCGCCTTTCAGCACGTCAAGCGGTCACAGTCTGGCTCAGTGCATCTGAAGCGAGTGAACATCCCGGGAAGCCACGTCTTCCTTGCGGCCAAATTTTGCGCGAACCGTGGCAGTTGCCGGACGAAGCCGAGTTGACACTGTCATTGTGACAGTGTCATTCTGTGGGCATGAGCGAGACCTGGACGATCGGTGAGCTGGCGGAGCGGGCGGCGGGCCTGCTCGGTTCGCAGCCCCCTGTCAACGGCCGGGTCCGCGACGTGCCCAACGAACGCCTGATCCGGTGGTACGCGACGATCGGCCTGCTCGATCCCCCGCTGACGCGCAGAGGCAGGATCGCGCAGTACGGACGGCGTCACCTGCTCCAGCTCGTCGCCGTGAAACGCCTCCAGGCCGAGGGCCTGTCCATCGCCGAGATCCAGGTGCGGCTGGCGGGAGCGACCGACGCGATCCTGCAGCATGCGGCGCGCATCCCTGATGTGCCGGACGCCGTCTCGCCGGCGGGTGCTCCCCCACGGGAACCACGGCGCGAGCGCTTCTGGACCCGGTCCGCCTCCGTGATCTCCCTTGACTCCGATCCCATGGCGTCTCCCCCGGCTGCCGCCCTGAACCCTCATCTCGACGCCCTGCCGCCGAACGCGGCGGACACGAACACGGCCCCCGCCGCCTCGGCCGTCCCGCACGCGAAGACCGCCGACACGACCACCGAGCGGGACGCCTCCGGCACGACCGCTCCAGGCGACCGCATCGCTCCGGCCGACGTCGTCTACGGCGTGCGGCTGGCCCCCGGCGTGACGGTTTCGCTCAGCCACGCCGGCCGTACGGTGACACCCGCCGAGGTCCAGGCCCTGCGCGCGGCCGCCGAACCGCTGCTTTCCATGCTGGCCCAGTTCGGGCTCGCCGACCGGCCCGACCATGAAGGGATGACATCATGATCGTTCCCATCACGCCGATGAGGCCGGAGGAATGCCGGCCCATGCCGGACGCCGGGCTGGGGGCGCTCGAAACCGCCCAGGGGAACCTGCCCCTCGAAAGCGTCGACATCTCAGCGCGGATCACCGGACTGTCGGCCGGAGTGCAGGTCGTCCAGGGGTTCCGCAATCCCTTCGACGTCTCCCTGGAGGCGACGTACGTCTTCCCGCTGCCGCCCCGGGCGGCCGTCACCGCCTTTCGGATGGAGGCCGACGACCGGGTGATCGAGGGCGTCCTGAAAGAACGGGAGCAGGCACGCGCTGACTATGACCGTGCTCTCGCGGAGGGCAGGCGGGCCGCCATCGCGGAAGAGGACCGCCCCGACGTCTTCACCATCCGCGTGGGCAACATCCTGCCCCGGGAGCACGTCCGCGTATGCCTCACGCTCAGCCAGCCGCTTCCCTACGAGGACGGCGCGGCGGAGTTCCGTTTCCCGCTCGTGGTGGCGCCTCGGTACATCCCCGGCGCCCCGCTGGCCGAGCCGGCGGCCGGTGACGGCGTCATCCCGGACACCGACGCGGTGCCCGACGCGTCCCGGATCACGCCGCCCGTCCTGCTTCCCGGTTTCCCCAACCCGGTACGGCTGTCGCTGACGGCGGCCGTCGACGCGGCCGGGCTCGGCCTCCGGGAGATCCGCTCCAGCCTGCACGAGGTCTCCCGCGAGGGTGACACGATCAACCTGCGACCGGGCGAGCGCCTCGACCGCGACTTCATCCTGCGGCTCGGGTTTGACGCCTCGGCCTCACTCGTCCTGGTCCCCGACCCGGTCGGCGGTCCCGCCGCGCCTGACGCATCCGATCTGCCGGGATCGCCCGTCATGGGTGACGACCGCGGAGAAGACCGCGACGACGCCGGCACGTTCACGCTGAGCGTGCTCCCGCCGACCGGCCCCGACACGGCTCCCGCGCCGCATGACGTGGTGCTTCTTCTCGACCGCTCCGGAAGCATGAGCGGGTGGAAGATGGTCGCCGCCCGCCGGGCGGCCGCCAGGATCGTGGACACCCTCACCTCCCGGGACAGGTTCACCGTCCTCGCGTTCGACTCCACGATCGAGCGCGTGTTCCCGGATGAGCTGGTCGAGGCCACCGACCGCAACCGCTACCGGGCGGTCGAGCATCTTTCGCGGCTGGAGGCGCGAGGAGGCACCGAGATCCTCGCTGCGATGGAGGAGGCGCTCCGGCTGCTCACCGCACCAGATGCCGTCACCCCCGAACCGCCCGCCGCCACACCGCGCGACCGGGTGCTCGTGCTGGTCACCGACGGCCAGGTGGGCAACGAGGATCAGATTCTCGAACGGATCGCCACGCGACTCGGCGGCATCCGCGTTCACACGGTCGGCATCGACCGGGCGGTGAACGCGGGCTTCCTCGGACGGCTGGCCCTGTTCGGGATGGGACGGTGCGAACTGGTCGAGTCGGAGGAACGCCTCGACGAGGCGATGGAACACATCCACCGCCGGATCGGGTCACCTCTCGTGACCGACCTGGTCGTCAAGCCGGAAGGTCTCGACGTCGTCGCCGGGTCACTCACCCACGTGGGCGGCCTTTATCCGGGTGTCCCCCTCGTCGTCTCCGGTCGTTATCGGGGCACCCCCTCCGGTGCGATGGCCGTACGCGGCCTGACGACCGACGGCGCTCCCTGGGAGACGCGCCTGACCGGGCAGGTCGTCGAGGACGGCGCCGCGCGGCACCTGTGGGCACGTGCCCACGTGAGGGAGCTGGAAGACCGGTACGCGGCAGGAGACCGATCGCTGGAGGAACGCATCGTCGGGACCTCGCTGCGGTTCGGCGTGTTGTGCAGGTTCACCGCGTTCGTGGCTGTGGATTCCCGCGTGGCCGCCGACGGCAGTCCGCAGCACCGGGTGATCCAGCCCGTCGAGACGCCCAGTGGCTGGGACGCCCCGATCGCCGTGCCCATGGCCTTCACGATGGCCAAGATGTCCTCGACCCACACGGCGGGAACCGAGGCGCTCTCGGCCCCTCCTGGTGGGCCCTGGCCGCCGGCGCCGGGTGGGGTTCTCGGGTCCCCGGCCGACGCGGGACTGCCCGATGCATCCTTCGGGGCGGCGCCTCCCGCGGCTCCGCAGCCGCCGTCGCCACGCCGCGGATTCTCCGTGGGCGCCCGCATGCCGCATCCCGGGCGGGAGAGGGTTCCCGTGACGGATCTCGCCGGTGTGCTGCCGCTGCTCAGCGAGGAACTCGTGCAGCTCAGGGCGGCTGAGTCGCTGCCCGCGCTGGACAGGCGCCGTTACCTCGCGGACCTGGCGAGCCGGCTCTCGGTGATCGATCAGATGGTGGGCGGACTTTCCGAGCTGGGCGATCTGGCCGTGGAGCTGGCGGAGGCCGAGAAGGCGACGACCGATCTGGACGCACTCTGGCGGCGGGCCCTCGACACCCTGGCCGCGATCGTGACCGCGTCCGGAGGGCCGATCGGATCATCTGGGGCGGGTGCACCGGAGCCGAGCCGGCAGGACCCCGGGTCGGGACCCACGCGGCGGGGCTTCTGGAGGCGAGCCTAGGCTCCGGCTTTCCCGGCAGGCGCCGGGCCATGGGGCACCCGGCGCCTTGGTCACTTCGGTTCCGGGAGGCGAATGACGTCGGACGGCGGGGAGGGAACGGGTCGCCGAGGCTCCCGCACACCTCCCGTGTCAGGTCGATCGTCACGCCCACCTGCGAGGACGCGCGACCGACGGCGCAACATTCGGTCAATGAGCCGTCTAAGCCCCATGTGCCGACAACGCATACAGTTATTGGATGAGTTCCCTGGTTCTCGACGGTGGTCTCGCTACGCATCTGGAGGCGCTCGGCTGCGACCTGAGCGACGAACTGTGGTCGGCGAAGCTGCTCTTGGAAGACCCTGACGTCATCCGCCGGGCCCATCTCGACTATTTCGAGGCGGGCGCCGACGTCGCCACCACCGCCAGTTACCAGGCGAGCATCCCGGGATTCGTCCACCGCGGGCTCACGACGGCCAAGGCCGCCGACCTCATCAGGTTGTCCGTCACGCTTGCCGTACAGGCGAGAGACACGGCGGGGCACGGCGTGGTCGCCGCCAGCGTCGGCCCATATGGGGCATACCTGGCCAACGGCGCCGAGTACACCGGAGATTACGACCTCGACTACGACGGCCTTGTCGGCTGGCACCGGGAACGTTTCGAGATCCTTGCCACAGCAGGCGCCGACCTCCTGGCCTGCGAGACCATCCCCTCCTTCGAGGAGGCCGCGGCCCTGGCGACGTTGCTCCGCGAATCGCCGTCTGTACGCGCGTGGGTGTGCTTCTCCTGCCGCGACGGAGAGCACATCAACGACGGAACACCCTTCAAGGAGTCCGCGGCCCTGTTCGACGATCTTCCCAACGTGGTCGGCGTCGGCGTGAACTGCACCGCGCCGCGGTACATCCCCGACCTGATCGGCCATGGGGCGACCGTCGTCTACCCCAACTCGGGCGAGAAGTGGGACGCGGCGGCACAACGCTGGTCCGGACTGGCCGACCCCGTCGAATTTGGCCAGGCCGCCGCTCAATGGCAGACGCTGGGAGCCACCTCTATCGGCGGCTGCTGCCGGACGACGCCCGACCACATCCGCGAGATCAAGTCACGGCTTTCCTGAGCCGGAGGCTTCCGTACTGCGCAAGCCGGCCGAAGCGCCCGCCGGTCCCGCACCAGGCCGACCCCAGGCTCAGCCGGCCTCGCTCGCGTGGGCTGCCAGGGCGAGTGCGCCGGCGATCAGTGTGGTGAGCATGTTCTCGAGGGTCGGGGTGAACGGCATGCGGTGTTTCGCCAGTTCGGGGTCGGCGTCGTAGGCCGCGAGCATGCCGGCGGAGGGCCGGGCGTGGGTCCAGACGGCTCCGGTGGCCATGATGATCTGGGCGCACAGCCGGTCGGCGGCCTCGCCGAGTTCGGGTAGCTGGATGCGGGTCAGCTCGGCGAGAGCGGCGACGTTGGCGAAGGCAGCCTTCTTGTAGCGGCTGGCGACGTCGGCGGAGACGTTGTGTTCCAGTACGCCTGCTTGGGCGCTCAGCAGGTCGCACAGTTGTGGCTGCCGGGCGAGGGTGCGGGTCAGTATGGCCGCGAGTTCGGTGCCGCGGTGCTGCGCCGGCCGTGTCACGTCGATGTCGGCCGCGAGTTGTTCAGCGACTTCGGTGTTCCACTGCTTCCAGGCGCGGTCGAGCAGTTCGAGCAGGACCGCCTCGCGGGATTCGAAGTAGCGCAGGATGGCGGACTTCGCCAGTCGGCTGCGGCGGCTCAGCTCGTTGAGTGTGATGTCGTTGACCGGCATCTGACTGAGCATCTGGGCGGCGGTGTCCAGGATCGCACGCCGACGGATCTCCCTGTTCTCTTCGTTGCGGGCGCGCTGGAACGTCGTCATGCCCCACATCCTAAGGGACCGACGGTCTATTGACACGGGACCGGCAGTCTCTTAAATTGAGGGGCCATAAGAGACCTCCGGTACACAAACTGCGCCGGGTTTGGCGCGGGCCGAAGGCTTCATCGACTCCTCACCAAAAGGCGAAAGACATGTCGAAAATCTGGTTCGTCACTGGCAGCTCCCGCGGCCTGGGGCGCGCGACAGTCGAGACGGCGCTGGCCCGCGGTGGCCAGGTGGTCGCCACCGCCCGCAAGCCCGAGCAGCTCGACGACCTCGTGGCCCGGTACGGCGACCGGGTGCTGCCGGTTGGGCTGGACGTCACCAGCGACGACGACGTGCGGCGAGCCGTGAAGGCCGGCCTGGACGCGTTCGGGCGCTACGACGTCGTGGTCAACAACGCCGGCTACGGCGACCTCGCCGCCGTCGAGGACGTGACGCTGCAGGACTTCCAGGCACAGATGGACACCAACTTCTACGGCGTCGTCCATGTCACCAAGGCCGTGCTGCCCATCCTTCGCGAGCAGGGTTCCGGGCACATCTTCCAGGTCTCCTCGCTTGGCGGCAGGATCGGCTCCACCGGCCTGGCCGCCTACCAGAGCGCCAAGTGGGCCGTCGGCGGCTTCTCCACCGTCCTCGCCCAGGAGATCGCACCGCTGGGCGTCAAGGTCACCGTCCTGGAGCCGGGTGCGATGCGCACCGACTGGGCTGGTTCGTCGATGACCATCCCGCCGATCAGCGAGCCCTACCAGCAGACCGTCGGCGTCTTCGCCGACATGCTCCGCATGCTCCGAAACGCGGACCCCGAGGCTGCACGGGCGAACTCCGCCGACCCCGCCCGGATCGCCGCCATCATCGCTGACCTCGCCGACCGCGATGATGCGCCGCTGCGAATCCTGCTCGGCCCCGATGCGGTGCAGTACTGGGACGTCGCCTCCCAGGCCCTCGCCGAGTCCGACGCGAAGTGGCGCTCGGTCTCCGAGTCCGCTTGGTCCTGATCGCCACGGCGCCGAGACCGGTGCCTGCCGCGAACGCCGACTCATCACCACGGACGGGCCCAGCGCCCGGCAGCGCCGGGTCCGCGAGACAACGGCAAGTCACCCAGGCAGCCGCCCGGCCATACTCGTAACCGAAGGTCAGCCCGCCATTGCGGAGGGCGTGTCTCCGCGAGTCCCCAGCGGGATCTCCTTGAGGAAGAACGCGACCACGAGCGCGAACGCCACGAACGGGATGCTTGCCAGGAACACGTCGTCGATGGCGCTGGTGAACGCCGCGAGCACGTGATCCTTGACCTGAGGCGGCAACTGCTGGATTGCCTGGACGTTGTTGGCGTCCACTCCCCCGGACGGCACCCGGCCGCCGAACTGCTGGGCGAGGTGGTGCTCGAGCCGGGTGTTGAGCACCGCACCCATGATCGCGGTGCCGATGGCCGCGCCCATCATCCGGAAGAACGTGGTCGAGCTGGTGGCCGTGCCGATGTCCGCCCTGCCGACGGCGTTCTGTACCGCGGTGACGATCGTCTGCATGGTGAACCCGAGTCCCGCTCCGAAGAGGTAGGCGTAGATCGCGACCTGCCAGTACGGAGAGTCCACCCGGATGGTGGCCAGCAGCCCCAGCGCCACGACGAGGACGACCGCACCGGCGATGGGGAAGATCTTGTAACGGCCGGTCTTGGACATCAGCTGCCCAGAGGTGATCGACGTGGAGAAGATGCCCACGACGGCGGGCAGCAGCGCGAGGCCGGACACGGTCGGCGACATGCCCTGCACGGCCTGCAGGTAGACGGGCAGGAAGATCAGCCCGCCGAACATCGCGAGGCCGGCGAGAAACGAGTAGGCGTTGCCCACGGTGAAGATCGCGTTGCGGAACAGGCGCATCGGGATGATCGGCTCGTGGGCACGCAGCTCGACGAACACGAACAGGGCGGCGAAGGCCACGAAGCCGGCGAGCAGGGCGAGCGAACCGGCCGCGGTCCAGCCGAACTCGCTGCCCGCCCAGTCGAGGTAGAGCAGCAGGCAGGAGACGCCCGCGACGATCAGGGAGGCGCCGAGGTAGTCGATCCGGTGCGAGCGCTTGACCAACGGGATCTTCAGGGCCATCGACGTCACGATCAGGGAGACCACGCCGACGGGCAGGTTGATCCAGAAGATCCACCGCCAGCCGGGGCCGTCGGTGAAGAAGCCCCCGAGCAGCGGGCCCGCGACGCTGGAGGTGCCGAAGACCGCGCCGAAGTAGCCCTGGTAGCGGCCGCGTTCCCGGGGCGGGATGACGTCGCCGATGATGCTGAAGGCCAGCGCCATGAGCCCGCCACCGCCCAGGCCCTGGATGGCGCGGAACGCGATGAGCTGCCCGATGTTCTGGCTCAGCCCCGCCAGGACCGAGCCGACCAGGAAGATCCCGATGGCGGCCTGGAAGATCACCCGCCTGCCGTACAGGTCGGAGACCTTGCCCCAGAGGGGGGTCGCGGCGGTCGAGGTGAGGAGGTAGGCCGTCACCACCCACGACAACTTGTCGAGGCCGCCGAGCTCGCTGACGATGCGGGGCAGGGCGGTGCCGACGATGCTCTGATCGAGCGCGGCGAGCAGCATGCCGGCCGCCACGCCGGAGAGCACGATCATGATCTGCCGGTGCGGAAGGTAGCCGGAATCGACCTGCTGTTCCTCGCGAACGCTCATTGATCATCCGTTCTGGGGGATCGAGGGCAACGTGGCCACGCTACCCCTTATCCCTGACGGATTTCGTTAGGGCCACCGCCATGCGGCCGGTCGCCGGACGCCGGGCGTCAGCCGTTGGTGGTCTTGTATGCCGCGCGGGCGGCGTGGACTGCTTCGAGGTTCTTGTCGGTCCAGTTCACGACGGTGTGGACGATGCCGAACAACTCCCGCCCCGCTCGAGTGAGGCCGTACTCGACCTGCGGCGGGACGGTGGGATGCACGGTCCGAGTGACCAGACCGTCGGACTCCAGTCCGCGAAGGGTGACGGTCAGCATGCGGGGAGTGATGGGCGCCTCCAGCCGGAGCAACTCGTTGAAGCGCCGCGGACCGGAGTCGAGCCGGGCCATCACTTGGGGCGCCCACTTCTCGCCCACCCGCGACAGGATGCCCCGGACCTCCTCGCAGGAGGACTCCACGTCCGCAGCCGGCTCGGCGCTTTCCGCCATATCGCTTCCCTTCTAGGTACTAACGCACAGAAAACTGCATTCTTGCGGGCGTATCGGGAGGTCGGCAGCCTAGTCCTGGCCCCCCAAACCACCTTCAGCACGACAACAAGGAGGTTGGCGTGAGCCTTCCCTTCCAGCCTTCCGACGACCCCCGGTACACCACTCGTGGCGCACTCCATGTGCCTTCCGGACAAGGCCCGACCGTGTGGACCGTCGGCGACGTCTACACGATCAAGGCGACCGGAGCGCAGACGAACGGCGGCCTGGGCCTCATCGAGGCCACCGTCCCGGCGGGCGGGGGACCGCAGCCGCACTCCCACCCGAGGGACGAGTCCTTCTACATGCTCGACGGCGAGCTGGAGTTCTTGGACGGCGACCACCGGTTCACCGCCGTCGCGGGTGACTTCATTCACATTCCGGGGGGCATCCGCCACTGCTTCCTGAACAAGCGCAATCACGCGGCGAGGATGCTTTTCATGTTCACCCCGGCTGGGCCCGAGCAGGTCATCGCCGACTACGCGATGCCCGCCAGGGACGGCGAGACGCCGCCGCCACCGGACGACGCGCAGATCGCCCGGTTCGAGACGATGATCAGGCTGGCCGAGGTCGTCAACCTCCCCGACCCCGCCTGACGAGAACGCTTGACCTTCGGCGACGCCCGGCGGGCTTCGGGGGTCACGTTTTCATCGAGTACGGCCCCGCTGTCGAACCAGGCGGGCACCCATGAGTAGCGGGGCGGTAGAGCCCCAGCCCGTCCGCTCGCGGCAGGCCCCAGAGCCCTGACGAGACGTCGCCGGACGATTTCTGTCGTGATACTCCGCGCGCTTTAGCCGGAGACGCCCGTTCGGCGAATTCCCACGGCGGCCGTGGTCACGGTCTCCGTGCCGAATCAGAAACCAACACATTTCGCGCAAATCGCGTGCATTAAATTAAGGAGAAAAAATGAAACACGTACATTCTTCGCACCGGGTGCAGCCGACCACCTCGTCTTCGTGGAAACTCCGGCTGGCCGTTACGACCATGACGTTCAGTGCAGTGATGACAAGTGGCCTCGGTGGCGTCGCCTTTGCCGACTCTGTTCCGGCAGAGCCGGGCCAGGCCGCTGCTTCCGGCGCTCCGGTCCCTTCCGCGCCTGTCGCCAAGGCGGATGACCAACCGCACATCGACCGCGTCGTCGTCAACGGCGGCAAGGACATCGTCGTCGGAACCGAAGACTCGACCTTCACCATGTCGATCACTGTCACCGACCCGAGCGGCGCCTTCGATGGCCCCGTCAGTGCCTACCTGGAGCACGGGACGTGGCAGGGCGAAGGCGGAGTCATCGGCGGCATCAGCACCAGACACGTCTGCGAATACCCCAACGCCACCACTATGACCTGCGATTTCACCAATCCGCTTTACATTCAGGGCCACCTGCGCAACGCCATGGCCGGTGGCCCTTGGAAGGCACAGGTGACCGCCGCAGGTCTCTTTCAGGGCGTGGCCGTCCTCACGCAGGTGAAGCGTGAGGGCAAGCTGAAGGCCGGTGTCTCCGGCGGGAAGGGCAAGATCCGTGCCACGGGCGAACTCACCCGTGCCGACTGGGACGACAGCACGTACGGCGGCTACGCCGGCCAAAACGTGCAGCTGCAGTTCCGCAGGGCCGGTACGCCCACCTACTCCACGGTGAAGTCGATCAAGACCGGCCGTACCGGCCGTCTGAGCACCTCCGTGGAGGCCTCGGCCGACGGTTACTGGCGCTGGTACTTCCCTGGCGACTCCACCACAGGCGCGGCCACGACGACCGACGTCTACGTCGACGTCCGTAGGGGCTGACGCGGCATCGTTTTCACGCCGGGCGCTGGGCATCCCCCGTGGGTGTCCGGCGCCCTGCCGCCTGGCGAACTTCGAAACAGGCCCTAGGAGGCTTCCCGTGCGGCCCGGGCCAGCTCGACTTTGGCGCTCGCCGCGTACTTGTCCACGTATTCCTGGCCGGACAGCTCCATGAGGGCGTACATGATCTCGTCGGTGACCGCGCGGAGGACGAGGCGGTCGTTCTCCATCCCGTAGTAGCGGGAGAAGTCGAGGGGCTTGCCGTACCGGACACCGGGGCGGATTCCCAGCTTGGGCAGCGGATGGCCGGGCGGCATCATCTCGAACGTGTTGACCATCGCCCAGGGGATGACGGGAGCGCGCGACTCCAGCGCCAGGCGGGCGACACCGGTCTTGCCCTTGTACAGCCGGCCGTCCGGCGAGCGGGTGCCCTCGGGGTAGATGCCGAGCACCTGCTGCTCCTTCAGGATGCGCAGACCGGTGCGCAGCGCCGCCTCGCTGGCCTTGCCGCCAGAACGGTCGATCGGGACGGTGCCGACACCGGAGAAGAAAGCTCGGCTGAACATGCCCTTGATGCCGCGGCCGGTGAAGTATTCGGCCTTGCCGAGGGAGATGACCTTACGCCCCAGCGGCAGCGCCCCGAAGAAGTGGTCGGCGAAGGACAGGTGGTTGCCCGCCAGAATGACCGGCCCCTCCTTGGGCACGTTGTCGACGCCCTCGGCCCACGGGCGGAACACGAAATGGAGGATCGGCCAGAGGACGGCCTTCAACACCCAATAGAACACTCAGGCACCTCCACGATCGCATGTGAAGTCATCTTCGCACGCGCCGCCCTCTCGCACTAACGACGCCTTACGTGCGACTATCGGGCGAAAAGAGCCGGATTGGCCCTGCGACGCGGAGGTTTCCATGCCAGTGATGCCAGGCGCGGAGCCGTACCACCACGACGGCGGGGCGGTCGGCGTCCTGCTGTGCCATGGATTCACCGGATCCCCGCAGGCTCTACGCCCGTGGGCGGAATATCTGGCGCGGGCCGGAGTGACGGTCGCGCTGCCGCGGCTTCCGGGTCACGGCACGACGTGGCAGGAGATGAACCGGACACGGTGGGAGGACTGGTACGCATCGCTGGACAAGGCGCTCGCGGACCTGCGCGGGCACTGTTCCGAGGTGTTCGTCATGGGGCTCTCGCTGGGCGGCTGCATGGCGTTGCGGCTGGCGGAGATCCACGGCGACGGCGTGCGGGGCGTGGTCGTGGTCAACCCGTCCATCGTCAACGACACGCCGTTGCTCCGGCTCGCCCCCGCCCTGAAGTGGATGTTGCCCTCGGTTCCGGGCGTTGTGGGCGACATCAAGCGGGAGGGGATGGCCGAGGTCGGCTATTCGCGCACGCCCGTACGGGCGGCCTCGACGCTGCCGAAGCTCTGGAAACTCGTCCAGTCGGATCTCGACAAGATCACCCAGCCGGTGCTGGTATTCCACAGCCGCGATGACCATGTGGTCAAACCGGCGAGTGTGGCGTTCCTGCGGGCGAGGATGGGGGACAACCTTGAGACGAGGGAACTCGTGAACAGTTATCACGTCGCCACCCTCGACAACGACGCAGGCTCGATCTTCGAGGGTAGCCTCGACTTCATCCGCTCCCACGCCTCTGTACCCTTGACGAAGGATCTGTGACCAGGGATCGAAGTGACGCCCCAAAGTGACGAGGACGAGGTCTGGCGTCAGATCGTCGCCTCCTTCAACGAGACAGCCGAGGACCCCTCGGCCGATCAGCCATGGCCTGACCGGGAGAACGTCCCGGCAGAGGCCGTCGAGCAGGACGGGGGCGACGCCCTCACCCGGGTGGACGAGGACGCGGGCGACGACGCCGACGGCGCCTCCGGCCAGGACCCGGACGACGAGGGACACTACGTGCCCCCGCCGCCTCCTCCGCTCCCCCGCGGCGACGCCGTCAGCAGGCTCTCGTGGCTGGCGCTGTTCGGCGGCCCCGCCTACCTGTTACTCGCCGCCGTGCTCCACTGGCCCATGGAGGGCTGGGTGGTGTTCCTGGCCGTGGCGGCGTTCATCGCCGGCTTCGTCACGCTGGTCGTCCGCATGGGAGACGGCCCGCCCCCCGACTCCGGCTGGGACGACGGCGCCGTCCTCTGAAGGGTCGGCCCAGGCGGCACCGGCGCACGACGACTCCTCAGCCGGCGCCGCCCTGCACGCCACTCTTTAGCCGGCACCGGCGGGAACGACTCCCCGCGGCACCGCCCGGACGGCTTTTCAGCCGGACGAGGCGGCCGCGGAATCCTTCGCGGCCGGAGGCCCGAACCGCTCGACGACGTCGGTGTAGTGCTCGTCGGCGTCGACCACGTTGCCGACGGCCACGGTCAGGTCCGCCACGCGGGTGACGCCCTGCAGCCGCACGATCCTGTCCCCCGAGGCCATGTGGCCGCGCATCGTCGTCCACGTGGAGCCGTGCCTGCGCAACACGAACCCTTCGGACGGGTGACTCGGGTCGTATCCCGACACCCAGTAGGTGCCGTCGCCGTTCCCTGACACGCCGTAGAGCTCAGCCCGGTGTTGCGGCGGGTCCTGCCGGGACCAGCGCTTGCCGTCCCATTCGAACACCAGGGGCGCGATCTTGCCGTTGCCCTGGTAGACGCCTCCGACCGCCATCGCGTGTTTGCGGTCGCCGGCGTAGACGTCCCTCAGGAAGCCTCCCTTGACCGCAGGCAGCCGCACGCTCTTCCACCCGGTGCCCGTCAGCCGCATGATCAGCGGCTGCGACCCGGTGTCGCCCACCGCCCATCCGTCTGACTTGCCGGTGATCGTCACGCCGTAGAGGACGCCGTCGGGGCCTTGCGCCGTGGTCCACACCGTGCCCTTGGTCGGGCCGGACGTGACCGCCATGAACGTCTTGTCGTTCCTGTTGCCGACCGCGACGACCCTGCCCGTCGCGGCGGCCACGCCGCCCAGCCAGTCGCCCGAGCGCAGTTGCGGCACGTTGACGCGGTCGAACCCGTCCACCGAGCCCTTGGCGATGTACGGCAGGCCGTCGTGGCCTTCGCCGACGGTCCAGACCTCTCTGGGAGCGGCGACGGCCACCGAACGCAGGTGGGCCGCGCCTGAGGCGTCGCCCCGGATCCCCACCTCGGACCACGAGGAGCCGTTCCAGTGGGTGATCACGCCGCGGTTCATCCAGACGTCCCAGACGCTCTGCTGACCCACGGCCCAAAGGTCGTCGGCCGCCGTCCCGGCGATGTCGGACAACGAGCCGTCGGGCTGCAACCTGGCCGACGACGCGTTCTGGGCGACCTCGGTCTGAGGCGTCCCCCGGCCCGCCTCATGGCGGCCCGGGTCCGTGCGCGCGTGGGCCACCGATGTGGCGTGCAGGAAGGAACCCGCGATGAGCACGACGAGCAGCACACACACCGGCACCGCACGCCGTACCAGGCGGCGGGTCATGAACAGATCGTACGGGGATCGGGGAGCGCACCGCGCAACAGGTCATGCTTCCGCACTCGAAGCGATGCCCTGTCGCGACCTGTACGGAATACGGAGACCAGCAGTGTTTGGCGCTACATGCGTGCGATGTCGGCGAAAACGGGGAGATGGTCGGTCGCCCGGCGAAGGTCCTCCGCGGGGGCCGCCGGCACGCCGTAGCCGAGCACCGTCAGCCCGGCGTCCGCGAAGATCGCGTCGAGGCGCGCGGCCGGCCGCCACGCCGGAAAGGTGTGGTCTCCCGCCGAGGGCCCGACCGCCGGAGACCCGCCGTCGGCAGCCAGATACCCGCCACCGGCCGCCGGATGCGGCTCGTAGCGCCCCGATCGGGGCATGCAGTCGGGGTACCGGTCGTCCAGAAGCCTCCATGCCGGCCCGCCCGGCGTCTCGTTGACGTCGCCGGCTAGGACGGCGGGCGCCCCGGACGCCGCGGCAACGCCGTCCAGGATCCGCACGATCTGTGCGGCGTGGCGGAGTCTCGCCGCGGCCACGAGATCGAGATGGGCCGAGGCGACCGCGATCCGCTCGCCGTCCTTGTCGACCACGGCCACGGCCATGGCCCGCCATTCCAGGCCGGGGATCCATCGCAGCATGTGCCCCCGCGCGTGGAGGATCCGCACGCCCGGGCCGGTGAGGACCGCCACCCCGCCGGCCCTGTTCCCCGCGGCGACCAGCATGCCGGCGTCGCGGGCCAGCAGCCGCCGCTTGCGGCGCCACGAGGAGAAGCGGGGGGCCTCCTGCAGGCACAAGACGTCGGGCCGCATCGCCCGGATGACGCGGATCAGCGCGTCGCGGTCGTCGCGTAACGAGCGCACGTTGTAGGTCGCGACCCTCAGCACCTCAGGCGACGACCTCCGAATCGTTCACAGCCCGGCCGCCGCTCAGCGCGACCTGGCCAGGTCGGCGGCGCCGACGAGCCCCGCCGACGGGCCGAGCTCGGCCACCCGGATCTCCGCGAGGGGACGGTGGCCGCGGCCGGTCACCCGTTCGGCGTAGCCCGCGCGGACCTTGTCCACGAAGAGGTCGGCGGCGCCGGAGACGCCTCCGCCGATGATGAAGCATCCCGGGTCGAGGATCGCGGCGAGGTCGGCGAACCCCTGGGCCAGCCAGCCGGCGATCCAGTCGAACGCCTCCAGGGCGGCGGGATCGCCGTGCCGGGCCCCGGCGGTGACGTGCTCGCCCCGCAGGTCGTCGAGGGAGTCCACCAGGCCGAGCATGTGCGCCGCGGAGGACGGGTCGGCCGACGCCCGCTCCCTGGCATGCCGGAGCAGGGCGTTTCCACTGGCGTACTTCTCCCAGCAGCCCTGGTTGCCGCATCCGCACGGCACGCCGCCGGGGATCGTCTGCGTGTGGCCGAGCTCGGCGCCCATGCCCCACCGGCCGCGGTAGAGCGCGCCGTCGAAGACGATTCCGCCGCCGATGCCGGTGCCCACGGTCACGCAGACGACGTGGGTCTCCCCGCGGCCCGCTCCGAAGCGGTATTCGCCCCAGGCCATGGCGTTCGCGTCGTTCTCGACCACCACCGGCAGGCCGACCAGCTCGCTGACCTTCTCGCGCAGCGGCTCCTCACGCCAGGCGAGGTTGGGCGCGAACCTGACGACCGACCGGGTCTCGTCCACGAACCCGGCGGCGCCCACGCCGACCGCCTCGACGTCGAGCCCGGCGGCCAGCTCCGACACCGAGTCGGCGATGGTGACGGCCACCTTCTCCGGGTTGTCGGCAGGTGTCTGCCGCAGAGTGCGCGCGACGATCCGCCCGTCGCCGTCCACCACCCCTGAAGCGATTTTCGTTCCGCCTACGTCAACGCCGATGGTGAGCGCCATGGTGTCTTCCTCCCGACCTGGAGCCGCGCGATCGTGCCGCGGGCCGCACGGGCTCGGGTGAGACCGTACGGCACGCGCCAAGCGGCCGGAACGCGACCAGGGCCGTCGCCCGGGTCCAATTGATCAGGCTGATCAAATCAGCCGAGATCGATGTGTTCCACTCGGGGTTCATCCCGCCGCGCACCGGACGATCCCGGCGACTCCGCCGAACCCGATCCGCCGGACGCGCCCGAAGGTCCGGACGAGCCCGGCGACGCCGAGCGCTGGAAGGCGTCGAACGCCTGCCTCATCGCGGCGAACAGCTCTCCCCCGGCCGCGATCAGGTGATCGGCGACGTCGCCGCCCGACTCCTTCCGCGCGGCGATGACCCGGCACACCGGGCACGCCCGGCAGATGTAGCCGTCGTCGTGCCCGCCCGCGACCGCCTCACTCCAGACGTCGTCGTTGTCGCGGCGGCCGCCGCGCCCTCCGAAGGAGATACCGAGACCGTCGGCACCGCCCTTCAGCATGCCCTTGCCGAGTTCGCGGCCCACGCGCTGCTGGAGCGCGTCGAACAGCTTCATCGCCTCTTCCGCGGCCGAGCCGAGCGGGTCCTGCCTGCGGGAGCCGGATCCGCCGTTCTCCTTGTCGTGCTCTGTCATTTCGCCCCTCCTGCCTCGAACCGTACCCGGAGGAAGCCGTCGCGGAGCGCCGCCGACGCGACGTCCCTGCGGGCCAAGGCGATCGGCAGCGCGATCACCCTGCGGTGGGGACCCGCCGTCACGATCAGCTCGTCGCCCTTGCGGGCCAGATCCACGTCCGACTTGTCCGCGAGGGGCAGCGCCAGCACCAGTTCGTCGGCTGACAGGCGCAGCGGCGGCTCGACGTCCGGCCGGGCGAACGGGTCGGCGTCGCCATACAACGTCTCGGCCACCTCGGCGAGGGCGGCGGGCCCGACCGGCTCGGCCGGGAGGTACGGCACGAGGCGGACCGGGAGCGGGGCGAACGATTCGTGGACTTCGGCGAGCTGCCTGGCCTGGGCCTCCACCCATCCCTTCCGCCATTCGTCGGCGCCTTCCGCGGGGAAGACCCGGTTGGCGATCACCGCGTCGACGCGGTAGCCGTACAGGCTGAGGGAGGTCAGCGTGCGGCGGGCCTCGGCGACCACGACCGCCTCGGGCGTCAAGACCAGCCGGACGGAGGCGAGGTCGCCGGTCAGCAGCTCGCGGATCTCCAGCAGGGCGCGGTGCAGCCGCTCCCCCGCGGAGACGACCTCGGCCCCCGGGGCGCTCACCCTGGCGACGTGCCGGACGACCGGCGAGATCGCCCGCAGCACGCGCCTGCCGACGGGAAGCAGGCGGCTGACGTGCCAGTCGAACGCCTCGGGCAGGGCGAGCAGCCGCAGCGTCTCCGCGGTGGGCGCGCAGTCGACCACGATGACGTCCCACGTGCCGGTGCGGGCCTGCTCGCGCAGCTCGAGCAGCGCGAGGATCTCCTCGGCGCCCGGCAGGACGGTGATCTCCTCGGAGGTGATCTCGTCGAGGCCGAGCTCGCCGAACAGGTTCCTGATGTAGTCGCGCAGCTCTCCCCAGTGGCGTTCGAGCGACTTCTGGGTGTCGACCTGCTGCAGGAAGAGGCCCGGCGCGGCCTCCACCGGCTGCTCCGAGGCGGTGGCGGCCAGGGCGTCGGCCAGGGAGTGGGCGGTGTCGGTGGAGACGACCAGGGTCTTGAGCCCGCGCTTCGCGGCGAGGGTGGCGGTCGCCGCCGCCGCGGTGGTCTTGCCGACGCCTCCCTTGCCCGTGAAGAGCAGGACCCTCATCGGCCCTCGACGCGCCGCTTGAGCCCGTTGAGCGCCGTATCGATGAGGATCTTCTCGCCCTTGCGCTTGATCATGCCGATCATCGGGACCTTGAGGTCCACGGCGAGCTCGTAGGTCACGTCGGTGCCGTCGGCGGCGTCCTCCAGCCGGTAGCTTCCGGTCAGGCCCGAGACCATCCGGCCCGCGTCGGCGATCTCCCAGCTGACGACCGAGTCGCCGGCCCAGTCGTAGGCCAGGACATAGTCGTCGCTGATCACGCCGGCGTCGACGACGAAGCGGACCTTGGCCGGCTTCGCGTCCTCGCCGACCTCCAGGACCTCGACCTTCTTGATCTGGCCGGCCCACTCGGGATAGGCGGGGAAGTCGGCGATCACTGCCATGATCGTGGCCTTGTCCGCGCGGATGGTGACACTCGATGTGGTCCGATCAGCCATGGGCTAACCGTACTTCACCATTCCAGGGCGAAAGGCGTGCCGCGGCCGCGGAAGTGGCCGACGTTGACGCACTCGGTCCTGCCGATGCGCGTCCTGCTCGCCAGGGGCTGGTGGACGTGCCCGAACAGGGCGTATCTCGGCTGCGTCATCCTGATCGCCTCCAGCGTGGCCTCGCTGCCCCGCTCGAACCGCCGTGCCACGACGTCGTACAGCAGCTCGGGAACGGCCGGCGGGATGTGGCAGCACAGCACGTCGACCCGGCCGACCGCCTCGACCTTGCGCGCGAACTCCTCGTCGTCGATCTCGTACGGCGTGCGGTAGCGGGTGCGCAGGCCGCCGCCGACGAAACCGAAGGTGAGGCCGCCGATCTCCGCCGTCGTGCCGTCGAGCACCTGGTGGCCGGGGCGCAGGTAGTCGTTCCACAGCGGCGGCAGGTCGACGTTCCCGTAGGTCAGGTAGGCGGGCTCGGGCATCGCCGCGAAGATCTGCTCGTACTGCCGCCGTACCGCCGACTCGATGTGGTCGCGGGGGTCTCCGCCGAGTTCCGCCCACAGCAGGGCCGACATCGCCCTGGCCGCCTCGAAGCGTCCCGCCGCGCGCAGGCCGATGAACTCGGTGGCCTTCTCAGGGCCGAACAGGTCGGGGAAGATCCCCTGCGAGTGATCGCTGTAGTCGACGAAGAGGATGAGATCGCCGAGGCAGACGAGTGCGTCCGCACCGTCTCCCGCACGGGCCAGCGCGTCGGCCCTGCCGTGAACGTCGCTGACCACGTGTACGCGCATGCGGGCCATCGTAATCCGCCACGTTCGGTGAACAATCGCTTGGCCGAGATTCGCGTCGTCCCCTGCCCACATGGGGACACTGATAGCGTGCGCTCAATCACGGACAGCGCTTGCATGACGGATCTGCCGATGTCTGACCCCGTATACCTACCGCTGCCTGACGTGGCCCGGTAACGTCCGGTGAGATCTCGGGCCGGCCCCGGGACTGGTGGGTGCCTCTGAACATGGACGAACGTTTATTGGAGGAGTGACCGTGCGCGAGTACAGCGTTCCCGTGCTGGTGGACGTGCCCCTATCCGCCAACTGCACCGACGTGGTGTTCCAGCGTGCGGCCGACGCGCCGTCCACCGTCGTGATCCGGCGCAAGGAGGGCGAGGCGCCCGGCGCCCCCTGGAATCCGGTCACTGCCGCCGAGTTCCGCAACGACGTCGCCGGCGTGGCCAAGGGTCTGATCGCAGCGGGCGTGGAGCCGGGTGACCGGGTCGCCATCATGTCGCGCACGCGGTACGAGTGGACCGTCGTCGACTACGCCATCTGGGCGGCCGGCGCCGTCGGAGTGCCGGTCTACGAGACCTCCTCCGTCGACCAGGTGAAGTGGATCCTGACCGACAGCGGCGCGAAGGCGGCCGTCGTCGAATCCGAGTCCCACGAGGAGGCCGTGCGCGAGGCCGTCCCCGCGCTCTCCCTGATCTGGCGCATCGACGGCGGCGGCCTGGCCGCGCTCACCTCGCTCGGGTCCGAGGTGTCCGACGACGTCCTCGCCGAGCGCCGGTCTATCAGGGGCGGCCACGACCTCGCCACGATCATCTACACCTCCGGCACCACGGGCATGCCGAAGGGCTGCCGGCTCACCCACGACAACCTGGTATTCACCGCCCGCAACATCTACCTCGGGCCGCTGGAGCGGCTCTTCGACGTCGACGACAGGGCGGCGCTGCTGTTCCTGCCGCTGGCGCACAGCCTCGCCCGGATCATCGAGGTCGTCCTCATCGAGACGGGCACCGTGCTCGCCCACACGCCCAACATGAAGAACGTCGCCCCCGACCTGCAGGCGTTCAAGCCGACGTTCCTGCTCGGCGTGCCCCGCGTGTTCGAGAAGGTGTACAACGGCGCGGAGCAGAAGGCCGTGTCCGAGGGCAAAGGCAAGATCTTCCACGCCGCGGTGAACACCGCCATCGCGTGGAGCAGGGCGGAAAGCTCCGGTGGCGCCGGGCTCGGCGTGCGGCTCAAGCACGCGGTATTCGACAAACTCGTGTACAGCAAGCTCCGCGCCGCCACCGGCGGCAATCTGAGGACCTCCGTCTCCGGCGGGTCGGCGCTCGGCGAGCGGCTCGGCCATTTCTTCCGCGGCGTCGGGATCGAGGTGCTGGAGGGCTGGGGCCTCACCGAGACCAGCGCACCGTCCACCGTCAACATGCCGGGCGCCAACAAGATCGGAACCGTCGGCAAGCCCTTCCCCGGCGTGAGCATCCGCATCGCCGAGGACGGCGAGATCCTCGTCAAGGGCCGTCACGTCTTCGACGGTTACTGGAACAACGAGCGCGCCACCAAGGAGGCCGTCGACCCCGACGGCTGGTTCCACACCGGCGACGTCGGCGAACTGGACGCCGACGGCTACCTGAGCATCACCGGCCGCAAGAAGGAGATCATCGTCACCGCGGGCGGCAAGAACGTCGCGCCGGCCCCGCTCGAGGACGCGATCCGGGCGCACCGGCTGATCAGCCAGGTCATGGTGGTAGGCGACGACAAGCCGTTCATCGGGGCGCTCATCACGCTCGACCCCGAGGCCGTGGAGCAGTGGAGGCAGTCGAACGGGAAGGCGGAGGTCTCCCACACCGACCCCGCACTGCTCGCCGAGGTGCAGAGCGCGGTGGACGTCGCCAACCGCATGGTCTCCCACGCGGAGCAGATCAAGAAGTTCGTCATCCTCGACACCGACCTGACCGAGGAGAGCGGCCACCTGACGCCGTCGCTGAAGGTCAAGCGCGCCCTCGTGATGCGCGACTTCGCCAAGCAGCTCGACGAGCTGTACGGCTGAGGCGGGCGTCACCGGCTCCGCCAAAGCCGCCTCAGTGTCTGCGTCTCAGTGTCTGGGGGAATCCGGGACGGCGGTGCCGGTGAGGATCCGCTCGAACCTGTCCGCGACCCTGTCCCATCCCCACTGCTCCTCGATCCACGCTCTGCCGCGCTTGCCCATCGCGCGGGCCGCGGCCGGGTCGGACAGCAGCTCGACCAGCGCCTCGGCGATCCGCTCGGGCGAGGTGCCGTCGACGATCAGGCCGGTCTCGCCCTGCCGTACGGCGTCGGGGGCGCCCCCGGACGACCCGGCGACGACAGGGAGGCCGGTCGCGGAGGCCTCCAGATAGACGATGCCGAGACCTTCGATGTCGAGACCGGCCAGCCGGGTGCGGCAGGGCATGGCGAACACGTCACCCGCGTCGTAGTGGGCGGGCAGGTCGGCCCACGGCACCGGCCCGGAGAACACGACCGACCCCCGGGCGACGAGT
Source organism: Planotetraspora thailandica (assembly GCF_016863335.1). Lineage (GTDB taxonomy): Bacteria > Actinomycetota > Actinomycetes > Streptosporangiales > Streptosporangiaceae > Planotetraspora > Planotetraspora thailandica. The sequence goes on along the minus strand of NZ_BOOR01000012.1, from coordinate 3,267 downwards.
CCGGCGGCGGCCCGCTGCAGCGCGGTGCGGGAGGGCCCTCCGCCGACGAGCAACAGGGCCGCGTCGGGGAGTCGCCGCAGCACGAGGGGCCAGGCCCGGATCAGCATGTCCTGGCCCTTTCGCGGCACGAGCCTCGACACGCACACGACCACCGGCCTGTCCTCGATCCCGAGCGACTTCCGTACGTCCGCGCCTCCCGCCCCCGGGCGGAAGGCCGAGACGTCGACCCCCGGCGCGAGCCGGGTGAGCTTGGATTCCGGGATCACGGACGCGAGGCTGCGGCGGGTGTAGTCGCCCAGGTAGGTCACCACGTCGGCGCCCTCCCCGATGCGGCGCAGCAGGTCGCGGGCGACGGGCAGGCGCGCCCACCCCGCCTCGTGCCCGTGGGTGAGCATCACGACCCGGCCGGCGCCGGCCGCCCGCAGGCGGGGGGCGAGCAGCCCGAGCGGGGCGGCCGCGCCGAAGACCACGGTGTCGCACCCGTCCGCGAGCTCCGCCGCACGCCTCGCGACGGCGGGCGTGGGCAGCATGAGGGTGCCGGAATGCCTGACCACCTCGTACGGCTGCCGCTCGTCGAAGGCCTCGGAACCCTTCCACCGGGGGGCGTAGACGATCACGGAGTCCGGAGGCCGCCGGGAGGCCAGCCCGTGGACGAACGCCTGGATGCCTCCCGCCCGAGGAGGAAAGTCGTTGGTGACGATCAGCGCCCTCCCCATGCCCACCCGCCCTTTCGCCCGATCATCCACACCTTCCCGAGATACCCCATCGATCATCCCCTCCCCCTTTGCGCGTGATCATGCAGAAGTTCGGCGATATTCCCGCTGACCAGGCACAACTCCCATCGTGATCATGCAGAAGTTCGGCGATGTTCCCGCTGACCAGGGAGAACGCTCGGCGTGATCATGCACGGGCGTGGGCCGGCACGTCGGTGAGGAACCCGGCGTCACGACGCGGCCGCCGGCGTGAGCAGCCGGGTGACGTACTCCAGCCACGCATCGGTCAGACCGGGCACGGTCATGCCGAGTGTGCTCCGCAGAGCCCTCGGCACGCCCGTGCGCCCCGCCTCGCGGTAGAAGGCGACCAGCCGCCGCTCCCCGAAACGTTGGGCGATGTACCGGCAGGCCAGCCACGCCTCCTCGTACGCCTGCGGAAGACGCGTCGATCCGGCCTGGAAGTCGGCGTCCGGCGGCAACCGCGCCGGGGCGGCCCCCGCGCGCATGTCCCGGCTCAGTTCGGCCGCGACGGTCGCCACCGGAAGCCCGCTGTGGAGGTAGCCGACGTAGTCGGCGAAGCCCTCCCGCAGCCACGCCGGCATCCCCGGGTCGCCCGCCGCATCGGTCGCCACGTGGGTCAGCTCGTGCGTCAGCACGACCTGGCGTCCGGTCGGGGTCAGCCGGGCGAACCCCGCAGGGTCGATGACGACCCGATCCGCCCCCGCGAACGCCGCAAAGCCCTCCACGCGCGCGGGCGCGACGAGCTCGGCGGCCTGTTCGCCGGTCGCGGGCACCAGGATGACCGCGTCGGCCGGCCGTCCCCACACCGCGGCGACCGTACGGCCGGCCTGCTCGGCGAGCGCCGTGATCTCGCGGACCAGAGCGGAGGGGGCGCCGATGACGACGACGTGCGTGCCCCGCGCCACGGAGGCCTGGGTCCACATGGCGGGATGCTCCCGCGCGATCGAGCGGGCCAGCGGCAGCAGCGGGTCGGGCGGCGCGGCGGACGCAGGACCGGCCAGGGCGAGCGCGGCGAGCACGACCGAAAGGACGGCCACCGGCGCGGGTCTCACCTCCCACCGGCCGACTGCACGCATGCGGAGCATCGTATTGGGCGAACCCTGAGCGCTCACGGAGACCGGCCCCTCCGAAGGGAGGACATCACTCTGGACGGGAGCGCTCATTCGCGACATCCTGTGGCGTGCTGTTGCGCCAGTTGGAATATCTGGTCGCCCTCGCCCGGGAGCGCCACTTCGCCCGCGCCGCCGCGGCCTGCCACGTATCCCAGCCGTCCTTGTCCGCTGCCATCAGCAAACTCGAGCGCGAGCTCGGCGTTCCTCTTGTACGGCGCGGGCAGCGTTTCGCCGGGCTCACACCGGAAGGCGAACGCGTGCTGCTCTGGGCGCATCGCATCCTCGCCGAGTGCGACGCGCTGCGGCACGACCTGTCCACGATGCGCGAGAGCCTGTCGGGCACGCTGCGGATGGGCGCGATCCCGACGGCGCTGACGGCGGCGTCGCTGATCACCACGCCGTTCTGCGAGCGCCATCCGCACGCCCGGGTCTCGCTGACGTCGTTGTCGTCCCGTGAGATCAACCGCCAGCTGGCCGAGTTCGAGATCGACGTGGCGATGACCTACCTCGACGACGAGGAGCTCGGAGGGGTGCGGGCCAGCCCGCTCTACGAGGAGCGTTATCTGCTACTCACCCCCGACGACAGCCCGCTGGCCGGCCGCGACGTCGTGCGCTGGGCGGAGGTCGCCGCGCTCCCCCTGTGCCTGCTCGCCCCCGAGATGCGCAACAGGCGCCTGCTCGACGCCGCGTTCCGTGCCGCGGGTGCCGTCGCCGTCCCCGCCATCGAGACCGACACCGTCTCGGCGTTGTACGCCCACGTCGCCACGCACCGCTGGTCGAGTGTGATCGCGCATGCCTGGCTCTACATGTTCGGCGTGCCCGACGGCATGCGGGTCGTCCGGATGGAACGGCCCGCCGTGGCGCCGCGGGTGGGGCTCGTCGTCGCCGACCGCGAACCCGAGCCGGTGCTGGCGCGGGCGCTGCTCGACGTGGCCCGCGGCCTGGATCTGCGCGACGTCCTCGACCGGCTGTTGGGCGACCACCTCGTACCCATGGCGTAGCGATAGAGGTTTTCTATGCCGTAATAGAAATTTTCGCTTTGACGTGCGAATACGCGCGCACGGAGGGTAGAGATGTCAGCCGCCGTCTCTCAACGAGGAGCCGACATCATGGCGAAAGTGCTGTGCGTCCTGTACGACGACCCGGTCGACGGTTACCCCTCGACGTACGCCCGGGACGATCTGCCCGTCATCGACCACTACCCCGGCGGCCAGACGCTGCCGACGCCGAAGGCCGTCGACTTCGCCCCCGGGCACCTGCTTGGCAGCGTGTCCGGCGAGCTCGGGCTGCGCCGCTTCCTTGAGGAGCGCGGGCACACGCTGGTCGTCACCTCCGACAAGGAGGGCCCCGGCTCGGTCTTCGATCGTGAACTGCCCGACGCGGACGTGGTGATCTCCCAGCCGTTCTGGCCTGCATACCTG
>NZ_BOOR01000011.1 GCF_016863335.1 Planotetraspora thailandica | reverse complement strand
GACCCCGCCGAACACCCACCACCGGAACGACCACCACCGGACCGCCCCACAGCGGAGACCCACCCTGAGACAGCGAGCGGAGAACACTCCCTCTGGAGATCAATCCTGAGGAGAGGGTGCGCTGGTGATTCAAGGACGCCTTTCGACATGTGTGCGCCTCGGGACACGAAGGAGCCTCGGGACACGAAGGAGCCTCGGGACACGGGGGAGAGGAGAGGGCGAGGTGCGCGTGGTTGCCGTCCGCGGTTGCTGCATACCTGCTGCTTCCGGCATGCCTGACGCCTCGGCGTTCTTGTGGAGTCGCGACGTGCTGGTTGAGGTCATGGCCTGCCGACCGCAGAGCGTCTGGACCGAGGACAGGGCGGAGGGCGGCGGAGGGAACACGGTGGAAAGCAGACGTCGAGCAAGCTGCCTCCGAAACCGGAGCCCGGAACGCGCGGCCACCAGCGCGCAGCCCCTGGAGCGCAGCCAACAAGGGGTGCGCCCCGAAACCGTAGCCAAGGCGCAGTCCCTGGAGCGCACCCAACAAGGTGCGGTTACGAAACCCGCGGTCCGCAAAACCAGCCGCCAAAGGAGAAGCGCTAACCGCCGAAAGCTCAGTTCCGACAGCGCGCCGGCGCCAGAGGGCTCACTGACCCGGCAACTCCGCCGATGGCAACGAGTCCAAGGGCTCCTCAGAAGGAGACGCCCACGCCGCCGCGGGTCTCCGCGCCGTACCGGGCGAGTTCCTTGGCGATGTCGAGCGGCTTGATGCGGGAGCGGCCCGCAAGGGCCTCCTCGTCGATCAGGTCGGCGGGCAGCAGCCAGGAGACTTCGAACTCGATGCCGTCGGGGTCCTTGGCGTAGAGGGCCTTCGTGGTGGAGTGGTCGGAGGCGCCGACGAGTGAGCCCATCTCGGAGAGCTTCACGGCGACGCGTTCGAGCTCGGCGAGGGTGTCCACCTCCCACGCGAGGTGGTAGAGCCCGACGGTGGAGCGTCCTGCGGCAGAGGGCCCCGCCTGGGCGCCGATCTGGAAGAGCCCGAGGTCGTGGTCGTTGTTCGATCCTTCCGCCTGCAGGAAGGCGGCCCCGGGGAAGGAGTTGACGACGCGGAAGCCGAGGGCCTCCTCATAAAAGGCGACACTTCGCGACACGTCACGGACGTAGAGCACCGCGTGATTGAGCCGCTGGACCGGCATGACCCCTCCTAGATTATTGAACGCTCAAGTATTCTACCGCGTGCGGCGCTCCCCGAAACTGTCGGGGGCAGGCCGTACGGTGACCTGCGGACGGGAGTCGACAGAGGGGGATCTCATGGCCGCCGACAGGGTCACGCGAGAGCACGAGGCCAATCTGGTGTTGTTCCGGGCCGTTCACAATGTGGCTCAACGCCATGCCGGAGACCCTTTCCACCTGGTGGTCTCGGCTCTTGCGAGCGAGCTTCCGGGCACGCCCCGCCTCGATGGGGCAGAGCTTCGCAGGATCGCGGAGGAGATCAGTGTCGGCCGGGATCCGTCCGGGCTGTGACCCGCCGGGGAAAGTCCCGGCCCGCCGGATCAACCCTCAGTTCTGGAGCAGGGCGGCCGGGTCGGCGATGACGCGCTGGATGACCTGGCCGGCCGCTCCGAGGGCCGCGGCCTCGGTGCCGAGTCGTGAGACCACGACCGGCGGGACGACGTCGCGCATCTGACCCAGGCGCGAGGTGAGCGTGGCGGCGACCGCGTCTCCGATCCACGGGAAGAGGGGGCCGTAGATTCCGCCGAGCACGATGGTGTCGGGGTCGACCAGGTTGATGGCGGAGGAGAGGGCGACCCCGAGCGCCCATCCGGCGCGTTCGCACGCGGCGACCGCGGCCGTGTCTCCGGCCTCCAGCCGGGACAGGATCCAGGAGATGTCTCCCGCGGAGGTCAGGGTCCCGCCCGCGGCGGACACGAGCGCATCCTGGCTCGCGTACTGCTCAAGGCAGCCCTTGCCGCCGCATCGGCAGGCGGGGCCTTCCGGGGAGACGACCACGTGGCCGAGTTCGCCCGCGAAACCGTGCGAGCCCTGGAACAGGCGGCCCCGTACGACCAGGCCGGCGCCGATGCCGATCTCTCCGGAGACGTGCAGGAAGTCGGACAGCCCGCATCCGAACCACAACTCGCCGAGGGCCGCCAGGTTGGCCTCGTTCTCGACCTGCACGGGGAAGGGCAGTTCGAGCAGCGCCGCCACGGGCACGTCACGCCATCCGAGGTTGGGGGCGTTGTGTACGGCCCCGCGCACGAGGTCGACCGGGCCGGGTACGGCGAGTACACCGCCGACGACGCTCAGGCCCATCTCCACAGCTTCATCCACAGCCCTGAGGGCCAGATCGCGAAGAAGGCCGACGACATCCCCAGGTTGTGCACGCCTGTTGTCCACAGCCTGTGTACGGCGAAGCCGTACAGTGCGGGAAAGGTCGACGACGCGCACGGCGAGGTAGTCGACGTTGATCTCCAGCCCGACGGCGGCGATATGGGCGCCGCTGATCTGGACCACCATGCCGGGCCTGCCGCGCTCGCCGTCACGCACCGCTCCGGTCTCGACCACGAGCCCGGCCTCGATCAGGTCGGCCACGAGTTTGGACACGGTGGTCTTGGTCAGCCCGGTGATCTCGGACAGCGCGGCGCGAGTGAGGGGGCCACTGGAGTTCAGCTCTCCGAGAACGAGAGCCAGGTTCCGCGCGCGCATCGCGTCATGCCGTACGGCCTGTGCCATCACACCCTCCGGAGCCTGGAGTTGAAATCGTAGACATGCCCCCTTGACCTGTCGCGGGCGGCGTCCCAATATTTAGTCCACAACATAGACTAATTCGGAGGCAACTCATGTACACCCCCACTCCCGAGGACAAGTTCACGTTCGGGCTGTGGACGGTCGGCTGGCAGGCGCGTGACCCGTTCGGTGACGCGACCCGGGCGCCGCTGGACCCGGTCGAGACCGTCCACCGGCTGGCCGAGCTCGGTGCGTACGGCGTGACCTTCCACGACGACGACCTCCTCGCGGTGGAGCCCGACCGCGCCAAGGCCATCGAGAGCTTCAAGAAGGCTCTGGCCGAGACGGGGCTCAAGGTGCCGATGGCGACCACGAACCTGTTCACCCACCCGGTGTTCAAGGACGGCGGTTTCACCAGCAACGACCGGGACGTCCGCCGTTACGCCATCCGCAAGGTCATCCGCAACGTCGACCTCGCCGCGGAGCTCGGCGCCACGACGTACGTCTGCTGGGGCGGCCGCGAGGGTGCCGAGTCGGATGCGGCCAAGGACGTCAGGGCCGCTCTGGACAGGTACAAGGAGAGCCTCGACATCCTGTGCCAGTACGTGATCGACAAGGGTTATGACATCCGCTTCGCGCTCGAGCCCAAGCCGAACGAGCCGCGCGGCGACATCCTGCTGCCGACGATCGGGCACGCCCTGGGCCTCATCAGCGAGCTCGAGCACCCTGAGATGGTGGGCCTCAACCCCGAGGTCGGCCACGAGCAGATGGCGGGCCTCAACTACGTGCACGGCGTCGCGCAGGCGCTGTGGCACGGCAAGCTCTTCCACCTCGACCTGAACGGGCAGCACGGCCCGCGCTACGACCAGGACCTGATCTTCGGCCACGGCGACGTGAAGAACGCGTTCTTCCTGGTCGACCTGCTGGAGAACGGCGGCTACGAGGGCCCCCGGCACTTCGACTACAAGCCGCTGCGCACCGACGACAGCGCGGACGTCTGGGTCTCCGCCGCCGCCAACATGCGGACGTACCTCATCCTCAAGGAGAAGTCGAAGGCGTTCCGGGCCGACCCCGAGGTGCAGGAGGCGCTCGCCGCCAGCCGGGTGCCCGAGCTCTCCGTCCCCACCCTGGCCGAGGGCGAGACCTACGCGGACCTCCTCAACGACGACTTCGACCTCGACGCCGCCGCCGCCCGCGGCTTCCACTTCACCCACCTGAACCAGCTCGCCCTCGAGCACCTCTTCGGTGTGCGCGGATGACGCTCGTGGCTGGGGTCGACTCGTCGACCCAAAGCTGCAAGGTGGTGATTCGCGAGGCCGAGACCGGGACGCTCGTGCGGGAAGGCCGCGCGACCCATCCGGACGGCACCGAGGTGCACCCCGACGCCTGGTGGGCGGCGCTGCAGACCGCGATCGAGCAGGCCGGCGGCCTGGACGACGTCGCGGCGCTCAGCGTCGCCGCCCAGCAGCACGGGATGGTGTGCCTCGACGAGGATGGTGAGGTCGTACGGCCGGCTCTGCTCTGGAACGACACCCGTTCCGCGCAGGCGGCCACCGACCTGATCACCGAGCTCGGCGGCCCGGAGAAGTGGGCCGCCGCCGTCGGCAGCGTCCCGGTGGCGTCGTTCACCGTGACCAAGCTGCGGTGGCTGGCCGAGCGTGAGCCGGAGCTGGCCGCCCGTGTGCGCTCAGTCTGTCTTCCCCACGACTGGCTGACGTGGAAGCTCGGCGGGGAGCCGGCCGAGATCACCACCGACCGGGGCGACGCCTCAGGCACGGGCTACTGGTCCCCCGCGACGGGCTCCTACCGGACCGATCTCCTCCAGCTGGCCATGGGCGCCTCCCCTGCGCTGCCCCGCGTGCTCGGCCCGGCGGAGCAGGCCGGCACGGCCGGTGCCGTACGGCTGGCTCCGGGCACGGGCGACAACATGGCGGCGGCACTGGGGGTCGGAATCGGCCCCGGCGACGTCGTCGTCTCCATCGGCACGTCGGGCACGGCCTTCGCCGTCACGGAGTCGGCGTCGAACGACCCGTCCGGAGCGGTCGCCGGGTTCGCCGACGCCACCGGCCGGTTCCTGCCGCTGGTGGCCACGCTGAACGCGGCCCGTGTGCTGCAGGCGGCGGCCCGCATGCTGGGAATCACCCAGGAGCAGCTCAGCGACCTGGCTCTGGAGGCACCTCCCGGGGCCGGCGGCCTGGTGCTGGTGCCGTACCTGGAAGGGGAGCGTACGCCGAACCGGCCGGACGCGACGGGCTCGCTGCACGGGCTGCGCCTGGCGACGGCGACACCCGCGCACCTGGCCCGCGCGGCTGTGGAGGGCATGCTCTGCGGCCTGGCCGACGCCCTGGACGCGCTGAACATCACGCCGAACAGGGTGCTGCTCATCGGCGGCGGCGCACGTTCCGAGGCGGTCAGGCGCATCGCCCCGACCGTTTTCGGCACGCCGGTGCTCGTGCCGAGCCCGGGGGAGTACGTCGCCGACGGCGCGGCCCGGCAGGCGGCATGGCTGCTTTCCGGAGGAGACGAGCCTCCGGTCTGGGACGCGGCCGACACCGAGCTCTACGAGGCCGCCCCCACCGAGGGCCTGCGCGACCGCTACAGGGAAGTGACCGGCCCCTGAGGCGACCCTGAGGGTGTGTCCGGGACATCTTGGGCGTTTACCCGGATGCCCGGACGCACCCATCCGGGAGATCCTCGACCTATGGTCAAGAGGCTCTATCCGGTGATCGCCTGCGCCGGCATCCTGTTCGCGGTGATCTCGGTGGTCGCCGCCCAGGTGAACGCGGGTCCCACGCTCGACCCCGTCACGATGACCATCAGCGAGTTCGCCTCCCGTTACGACGGATTCATGATCGAGACGGCCATGGCGGTCCTCGGGCTTTCGTCCCTCGCGCTCGTGGCCGGGCTGCGTGCGGTACGGGCTCCGATCGACGGCTGGCCGGCCGCGCTGATGACGGTGTGGAGCGGCTCGCTTGTCGCCGCGGCGATCGTCCCCGGGTCGGCGGCGGGCGCGCATCTCGCGCTGTCGGTGCCGGCCTTCGTGAGCATCCCGGTCGCGGCCGTGCAATTGGCCGGGCGGCTGGGTGCGGATGCGCGATGGAGCGCGACCGGCCGGGTGGTGGAGTGGCTCGCTCTGGTCGCGGGCATCGCCCTGGCGGCCATCACCTATGTGGCGCTCCCCGGCCACGGCGTGATGATCGGACTTGTGGAGCGGCTGCTCCTGACCGCCGAGGTGAGCATCCTGTTCGTCCTCGCCGTACGGCTGCTGCGGCTCACGTGGGCCGCCGTGCCGCGCGAGATGCCCGCCCAGGAGCGCCACGTCGCGGCCCTGCGGTGAATGCCGCGGTGACAGACACGGTGAAAGACACCGTGAAAGGCATCGTGAAATACGCAGGCCCGGCTTCCCGAGATCGGGGAGCCGGGCCTGTGGTTCGTCAGCGCTGGGCGGCGGTGAGGGTCTTCAGCGCGTGCTCGACCAGCGTGACGAGCACGACCTTGGCCGAGGCGCGCCTGCGGACGTCGCAGAGCAGCACCGGGACTTCGGGGTCGAGATCGAGCGCGACCCGCACGTCGTCGGGCTCATGCCGCTCCGCTCCGTCGAAGCAGTTGACGGCGACGATGAACGGCGTGCCCCGCTGCTCGAAGTAGTCGATGGACGGGAAGCAGTCCGTCAGGCGGCGGGTGTCGGCCAGGACGACCGCCCCCAGGGCGCCGTAGGACAGCTCGTCCCACATGAACCAGAAACGCTCCTGCCCGGGGGTTCCGAACAGGTAGACCACGAGGCCTTCCCTGATCGTGATCCGGCCGAAGTCCATGGCCACGGTGGTGGTGGTCTTCCCCTCGACGCCGTCGGTGTCGTCGACGCCGACGCCGCGGTCGGACAGCACCTCTTCGGTGCGGAGGGGGCGAATCTCGCTGATCGCGCCGACCAGCGTGGTCTTGCCGACGCCGAATCCGCCGGCGACGAGGATCTTGAGAGCGACCGGCTCGTCAGAGGGCGCGAAGGCCATTGATCACTTCCTTGAGAATGCGCTCGCTGGGCTGCGGCGCGACCTGGACCGGAGGCCGTACGACGATCAGCCCTTGGTCGTGCAGATCTCCGATCAGGACGCGGACCACGCCGAGCGGCAGGTCGATGTCGGACGCGATGTCCGCCACCGACGCGCCGGTGCGCGTGATCTCCAGGATTCGCCGCTGCTCGGGACCGATGTTGCCCGCGTCGGTGGGCGGCTCTCCCGTAGACCTCACCATCGTGATGAGGTCGAGATTGTCGCCGGAGGACCGTGCCCGGCCCCCCGTCAGCGCGAAAGGCCGGACGACGGGGCCGGCATCCTCATCCGTCCACCGTGGTCTCGTCATCAGGCGCCCCAGTTCATGGCGACGACCGTCGCGGGTTCGTGGAGATGTGCTGGCCCACCCGCTTGACGAGCATGGCCATCTCGTAGGCGATGTGGCCCACGTCGGCGTCGGACGCCGCCAGCACGGCCAGGCAGGTGCCCTGCCCGGCGGCCGTCACGAACAGGAACGCCGACTCCATCTCCACGATGGTCTGGCGCACCTCGCCTCCGCCGAAGTGCCGGCCCGCCCCGCGCGCCAGGCTCTGGAAACCGGCGGCGACGGCGGACAGGTGCTCCGCGTCCTCCCGGCTCAGCCCCTGGGACGCACCGACCACCAGGCCGTCGGTGGAGAGGATCACCGCTTGGCGGACGGCGGCGACCCTGCTGATGAGGTCGTCGAGCAGCCAGTTGAGCTCGCCGGTCGACGTCGCTTTGCCGGTCATTCGTCACCCTTCTCGCCATGCGTGTTGTTTGCGAAGCGGTTGGAGTCGTCAGCCGCAGGTTCACCGTTGTCCTCGCGGCCACGTCGCGCGCCCGCCTGGAACGCGGAGAACATGGCCCGGGCGGCTTCCGGCGACCGCTCTTCCGGCTCGGGCGTGGGCGTGGGCGCCGCCAACGGCTGCCCTCCCTCGCGGAGTTGAGGAGCAATGTTGGCCTGCCGTACACGCCGTGGCAATCCCGCGTGCGTGCCGTTCGTGGTCGACAACGCGGGCGGCGCGCTGTCGGCCGCCAGGGACGGCACAGGGGACGGCGCAGAGGCCGGCGAGGGGGCCGCCGGCACGGCGGCTTCCTGCCGGGCGGGCTCGCGGCGCGCGGTGGTGCGCTGGCGGACGGGCAGGCCGCGCCCGGGGCGGTCGTTTTCCGGCACCACCCTGAGGTCGGGCACGTCGTCGCGCGCGGCGGACGGCACGGCCTCGGTGCGCAGCGCGGCCGGCGTGAAGAACGGCGACGTGTCCGGGCCCGCCTTCTCGTCGTCGGACGCCCCGTCAGATGCCCCGTCGAATGGCCCGTCGAACGTGCGGTCGAACGGCCCGAGCGGCTTGCCGGCAAAGGCTTGACCGGCGGGCTCCTCGTCCCTGGGCGGGGCGGCGATGCCGCGTGCGTGCGCCCCGCCGCGGACGGCGAGGGTGGAGGGGCCACCGACCGCCTGTGTGCCGTCGTCGGCCAGCAGGGGGCGCGGCATGAGCACGATCGCGGTGGTTCCACCGTACGGCGAGCTGCGCAGCATGACGCTGATGCCGTATCGGGCGGCGAGCTGGCCGACCACGAAGAGCCCGAGCCTGTCGCTGTCGGCGAGGTCGAACTCCGGCGGGTTCGCCAGGTTCTCGTTGATCGCGTCGTACTCCTCGGGCGCGAGGCCGAGGCCGCGGTCCTCGATTTCGACGACGAGTCCGTTGGCGACGACCTCACCGCGCACCAGCACCTTGGTCTGCGGCGGCGAGAAGATGGTCGCGTTCTCCAGCAGTTCGGCCAGAAGGTGGACGACGTCGGCCACGACCGAGCCGGTCAGCGACGCGTTGGGCATCACCGGCAGCGAGATCCGGGTGAAGTCCTCGACCTCGGAGATCGCCGCGCGGACCACGTCCATGACGGGCACCGGCTTGCGCCACGACCGGCCAGGGGCGGCGCCGGACAGGATGATCAGGCCCTCGGCGTGGCGCCGCATGCGGGTCGTCAGGTGGTCGAGCCGGAAGAGGTCCTCCAGGCTCTCCGGGTCGGCCGACCGGCGCTGCATGGAGTCGAGGAGGGTCAGCTGGCGGTGGAGCAGGCTCTGCTTGCGCCGGGCCAGGTTGAGGAACATCTGGCTGACGCCGCGCCGCAGGTTGGCCTGGCCGACGGCCGCCTCGACGGCGGTGCGCCGTACCGAGCCGAACGCCTTGGCGAGGTCTTCGACCTCGCTGGATCCGGTCGCCGTGATCGGCGGAGCCGCGGCGTCGACGTCCACGTCCTCGCCCCGGCGGAGCTTGTCGACGACGTCGGGAAGCCGCACGTCCGCGAGGTCGACGGCGGCCTCGCGGAGTCCGGCGAGGTCTCCGGCGAGGCGGCGGCCGAAGCGGACCGAGAAGAGGATCGTGGCGAGGATCGCGAGAAGACCGAGGCCGCCCGCCACCGCGATGCGGGTGATGATGCCCATGGCGACGGACGTGGTCTCGGTGGTGAGCGCGTCAGTGGCCTTGACCCGGGCCGCGTCCAGTCGCGAGTTGAGCTGGTCGATCGCGCCGGCCCAATTGCCGCGGCCGACGGTGAGGACCGCCCCGGGGCTCTGCGAGGTGACGATGTTCTCGAGGGCCGTGAACCTGTCGAACAGCGGGGAGCTCAGCACCTCCTCGTACGGCTGGCGAATGCCGCCTTTGAGGATGGGCCGGTACTTCTGGTAGATGAACCGCCGGTCGGCGACCCACTCGCTGAACGCGTCGCGCTCCGCCCGGGTCAGCCTGCCGTTGTTGGCGCTCGCGCCGCGGATGAGGGCGTCTTCGCGGGCGATCATCTCGTAGGCGTTGCCCATCGCCTGCATCGCGTTCGCCTGCTGGAAGGCGCCGAGATCGGGCATGGAGACGAGGGTGTCGTAGAGGCCGAACAGCTGGTCCATGACCGCGTTGTAGGCGTTCATCGCCTCCAGGCGGGTGAACTTCCCGAGCGTCACGGACTCGCGGATGGACGGCAGGCGGTCGAGCGTGCTCAGCAGGGCCTCGAGGGGCGCCTTGAGGTCGGAGTTGACCGAACCCGCGTCCTCCTGCTCGTGGGCGGCCTTGGCGAAGGTGTCGACCGCGCTGCTCGTCTTGGCCTGCTGGGCCGTGAGTGCGGACGAGCTCGTCTGGCCCGCGCTGAGCTGGCGGACGGTGAGCCCTCGCTCCGCCTGGATCTGGAGACCGAGGTCGGCGGACGTCGTGCCGAGGGAGTCGTACATCGCCTTGGCCCGCATGAGCGCGAGGCCGTCGCCGACCGTGAGATTAAGGACAAATCCCCACATTGCGCTCAACATGACAAGCGGGAGGAGCAGCAACAAGAAGATCTTGAACCGAATCGACCGGTTTCTGGAACCCATAGCCACTCCTGCAGTGCGTGGAGGCTCGCGCCGCATTTATGGGGAAATGCACCTCCGGAAGATCGCACAGGAGACTAGCACCGATACTGTTCTGGCGCAGTGGAGGTTGTGATGATTACTGTGCTCACTGGGGCCAGTGCCGGAATCGGTGCAGCTGTCGCCCTTGATCTCGCCAAGCGGGGACGCCAACTCGTGCTAGTGGGGCGCTCACCCGAAAGGCTGGCCGCGGTCGCCCAGGGTGTCGCGGACGTGACCGGACGTGCGCCCGACACCGTCCATGCCGATTTCGCGATGTTGAACGACGTCCGGAGGCTGGCGGGTGAACTCCTCGACCGCTACGAGCGCATCGACGCATTGGTCAACAACGCGGGCGTCATGACACCACGGCGTGAGCGTACGCCCGACGGTCACGAGCTCATGATCCAGGTCAATCACCTTGCGCCCTTCCTGCTGACGAATTTGTTGCTCGACCGCCTCAAGGACTCCTCCGCCCGGGTCGTGACGACCTCGTCGCGGGCCGCCAGGACGGGCCGCCTCGACCCGGACGACCTCTCGCGGGACCGGCGCCGCTGGAGCGGCTGGCTGCAGTACGGGGACACCAAACAGGCCAACGCGCTCTTCACGGTCGGGCTGGCCCGGCGCGGGCTGGCCGCCACTTCCCTCCACCCGGGAGTGCTCAAGACCGGCTTCGCGGCCGGCACCCTCTACATGAAGTTCCTGACCGTCGTGCCGGGCCTGACCGAGCCGCCGGAGGCGGGGGCGAGCCGGATCGCCCATCTGGTCTGCGAGGCCGACGGAGTGGATCACCCGGGCCGGTTCTTCTCCAAGAACGTTCCGGCGCGCGTGCCGAAGACGATGAGCGATCCGGAGTTGGCCGAGACCCTGTGGCAAGCCACCCTGACCGCCACCGGCCTCCCCTCCAACTGAGGGCCCCGGAGGGTGCCGGGGTGATGTCAGCACCTGTGGGGTGATGTCGGCGCTCTTGTGGTGATCTGGCACCCTTGGGGTGATCTGGCACCCGTGGGGTGATGTCGACAGCCCTTGTGGTGATCATGCAGAAGTTCGGTCGCGGATGGTGCGACCTGGGCCGACACAGGTGGTGATCATGCAGAAGTTCGGCGAGATGTGCGCTCACCTGGGCAGATACGTTTCGTGATCATGCAAAAGTTCGAAGATGTGCCCGTTGACCTGCACGTTTGTCGGCCGTGATCATGCACGATCGCTATGAATGGCCGCTGACCTGCGAAAACTCCGATGATGATCATGTGGCGAGGTTGTCCACGAGGATTCCGGCAAAATTTGTTTGCCGTTGCCTGTCCGGACATACGCGCAGTCGATAGGGTCCGGCACCGTGACCGCATCTCTTCCCGCCACCTCTGTGACGCCTGGTAGGGCGTCCACCCGCGACCCTCTGCTGGACAACGCCAAGTACCTGGCGATCATCCTGGTGGTATGCGGGCACCTGATGGAAGGCCTGAAAAGCGTTCCCGCCCTCCACGGCGTCTACTTTTACATCTACCTGTTCCACATGCCGCTCTTTATCTTCATCAGCGGCTATTTATCCCGAAATTTCAGTTTCTCGGCGGGTAAGGCCAGGAAGCTCATCAGCGGTCTAGCTGTGCCGTACGTCATTTTCGAAACGCTCTATTCGCTGCCCCGCCTGTTCCTGTACGGCAAGTTTGAGATCAGCCTGCTCGACCCGTACTTCCTGACGTGGTTCCTGATGTCGCTGTTCCTGTGGCGGCTTTCCACGCCGGTGTGGCAGCAATTGCGTTGGCCGCTCGTCGTCGCGGTGGGCCTTTCGCTGCTGTCGGGAACGAGTGCGTTGCCCGACGAGCTTTCGATGAACCGCACGTTCGGCATGCTGCCGTTCTATGTTCTCGGCCTCATGATGAAGCCGGAGCATCTCGACATGCTGCAGCGGCGCTGGGTGAAGATCGCCGGAGCGGTCGTGCTGATCGTGGCACTCGGTGTCACGTTCGCCGTGTACAAGCATGTGCCGACCGAGTGGATCCGCTGGCGTCACTCGAACCACTCGATCGGGGTGGGCGATCTGAAGGGCAGCCTGATCCGACTCGCCCTACTGGCGGTAGGAGCGCTGCTGGTCGCGTCGTTCATCGCGATTACGCCGAGGCGCCGAGTTTGGTTCAGCAGCCTCGGTGCCGCGACGATCTACGCGTACCTGCTGCACGGTTTTGCCGTCAAGGTACTGCAGTCGTACTACCACCGAATCGACACTCCGCTCGGGGTCGCGCTGCTGATGGTCTTCGGCGCGGTTCTCGCGACCGTGCTCTGCACATCGCCCGTACGAAAACTAACTAAGTGGGCGATCGAGCCCAATGTCTCCTGGGCGTTCACCACACTCAGGCGGCCGAATTCGCAGACCAAGGGCGTCGTGTCGCCCCCGGCCCCTCCCGTGAGCGATGAGGAAAGCGGGCGTGTGCGCCAGTCGGCCGTCCATGGATGACCAGGCGTCCCGGAATCGCGCGTGATCATGCGGAAGTTCGTGCGCGCTGACCTGGCCTCTTTCTCGTTCGTGATCATGCAGTCCGGAAATTTCTGGACTGCATGATCACGAAATGGAAAACGCCTGGTAGCGGCACGTGGCGACGAACTTCTGCATGATCACGCTGTAGGTATGTGCAGCTCAGGCTGCATACCCCCGAACTTCTGCATGATCACGCCCAAGGTGTCCTCCAGGGGTCTCCCCGCGGTTGATCAGATCAGGACGTGGGGGTCGGGGCGGCCGGCGAAGGCGAACTGGGCGTTGCGGGTCAGCACGTGATCAGAAGCCTGCCACGTATGCGACCCGCTTCCCCGGCTCCGCATGTACACGAAGTTGAACCGGTCGGCCGAATAGATCCGCACGCCGGCTTCGACGCAACGACGCGCCAGCCCGGTGTCCTCGCCCACGTTCACCGGCTCGAACGGCATCGACCGCAGCAGGTCGGCCGTGGCCACCATCGTGGCGCCCTGCACCAGATGGGTGTACTGGTGCTCGGCCCCCGGCCTGCGCAACACGGTCGTGTCGTCGTCCGCGAAGTACGTGTAATGGGCTCCCTTGCCCACCAGGTCGGCGTCCGTGTAGTCGAAGGCGCGCACCAGGTCGGACAGGTAGTGCTCGCCGTAGATGTTGTCGTCGTCCATCTTGGCGATCAGAGCGCCGTCCGCGTGGGCGACACCGTGGTTGAGCACCTCGCCGAGCGTCCACGACGCGGGGGCTTTCAGCACCTTCACGGCGGGCACTTCGGCCGCCAGCGCCTTGTCCCTGACCACCGTGGGGTCCTCGGAGAGCCCGTGCAGCACGAGGACCAGTTCCAGCTCGCGGTGCCGTTG
The DNA here is from genome assembly GCF_016863335.1 of Planotetraspora thailandica. Classification (GTDB taxonomy): domain Bacteria; phylum Actinomycetota; class Actinomycetes; order Streptosporangiales; family Streptosporangiaceae; genus Planotetraspora; species Planotetraspora thailandica. The sequence continues at coordinate 35,164 of NZ_BOOR01000011.1, read as the reverse complement.
CCGCGCGACCTGGCTGATGGCGTGTTCGAGTTGCCCGGCCCGGTTGGTGGGCAGCACGACGGAGACGGCGTGCGACCGCGACGGTACGGCGTGGCCCAGGTCGTGGAGGATCTGGTCGACGCGGTGGGAGAACAGGTGCCGGTCGAACACCTCGCGCATGGCGAGGTGCGCCTGGCGGGCGCGCAGTTCGGGGCTGTTGAGCAGGTACAGCGCCAGGTTGCGGGCCTCCTCCTGCGTGCGCGCCACGGGGATGAGCTGCCCGAAGGTCTCCTCGATGGCCCGCGACCAGCCCGACAGCACGGTCGTCGCGCAGGCCGACAGCTCGAAGACGCGACGCGCGCACATGGTGGGTGAGTCGATCACCGAGTTCACGTTCAGGAAGACCTTGTACATCCGGTAGGCCGCCAGCATCTGCTCGTACGGCAGCTCGCCCACGATGTGCGGCCGGTACTCCTCCGGCCAGGCGTATTTGTCGTCGACCGTCGCGTTGCGCGCGAAGATGTGCAGCCCGAGGTCGCGGACGGGTGCGAGCACGGTCTCCATCTGCTCGCGCCGTTCGGGGTGCTTGTCGCGGAAGTACATTCCGCCGAACACGATGTCGTACGGCCGGCCTTCGGCGGTCTGGACGGGGTTGTGGATCCGCGGCTGGGCGGCGAACTGCAACACACCGACCCTGTCGTGTCCCAAAATTTCGCGATAACGGGGGAGCATGTCGCCGTCGCACGTGTACACGCGGTCGAAGAGCTTCGCCGTCTCGATGAAGAAGTCGAAGTTGGGCGGGTCCTCCTTGTTCCAGAAGACCGTCGGGATGCCCTCTTCCTTGCACCACGCGATCAGCTCGCGCAGTTCCTTCTTCGGGGAGTTCGTCCCGGTCATCTGGTAGCGCCAGCGACCCTCGTTGCCGTGCCAGGCCGACTCGCAGAACAACATCTCCGGCCGCTTCTCGGCGAAGATCTCCCGCCAGTCCGTCAGGCCGAACTCGATCTGGTCCCACTCGTACCGGAACGCCATCCGGGAGAAGTCGTCGAGGATCACGGCCACTCGCATGCCGGGCCGTACGACCGGGCCGTCCGGCCACTTCACGGCGGGGATGTCGGCCTTCGGGGGCAGGGCGGCCGCCAGCCTCGCCACCTCGCCGGGCTGTGGCGGAGCCTGCGGAGGTGTTCGCTTGTCCAGGATGGCCTTGGTCAGGTCGCGCGGAAGCCGTACAAACCGGACCGGCTTCCGCGCGTCGGACAGGGCCTGGCCGACGCGGTAGTGCCGCCGGCTCTGCGTCGCCTCCAGCTTCCACGCGGCGTAGTCGGCCCGCGCCTCCTGTACGGCCAGGAGCTTTTCGAGTTCGCGGATGCGCTGCTCGTAGCGCTCGACCGCCTTGCGCTCCTCGGGCAGCCAGCTCGCCGGTCCCAGGCGCCGGAAACGCGGCTTACCGCGGGCGCCATCCGCTTCCGCCATGCTTCTCCCTCGTCGCGAAGAGCGATCGTAGCTACGAGACCGTTCCACGGGCGGCGGGGGACAGGTTGTCGCCGCGCAACCAGGCCGCGATGACGCCGGCGATCCTCGGCCCGGCCTTGCCGTCCCACAGAGGAGGCAACTCGCCGCTGGGGGTGGCCGCGCCGTCCGCGAGGGCCTTGGAGGCCGCGGCGGGCAGGGAGGCCGGTGTGACGAGCCGGTTGGTGCCGTGGGTGACGGTGATGGGCCGCTCGGTGTTGGGGCGGATGGTCAGGCAGGGGATGCCGAGCATGGTCGTCTCCTCCTGAACGCCGCCCGAGTCGGTCACGACCAGGGCCGATCCCCGTACGAGCGAGAGGAAGTCCACATAGCCGAGGGGCTCGACGATCTTCATGGTCGGCCCGTCGACGAGTCCGGCGTCGGCCAGCCGTTGCCGGCCGCGGGGATGCAGAGGCACGACGACCGGGACCTGCGCGGCGACCTTGAGCACGGCGTCCACGAGTTCGCGCGCCGACGCGGGGTCGTCCACGTTGGCCGGGCGGTGCAGCGTGGCGACCGCGTAGCGGCCGGAGACGCCGAGGCGCTCCTGGACGGGCGCGGGGTCGAGCGAGGGCAGCACGGAGAAGAGGCTGTCGATCATCGGGTTGCCGACGAGATGCACCTTCGCCGGGTCGGCCCCTTCGGAGGCGAGGTGAGACAACGCCTCCGGCGACGTGGCGAAGAGCAGGTCGGACAGGGCGTCGGTGACGACCCGGTTGACCTCCTCGGGCATCTCCCGGTCGAACGAGCGCAGCCCGGCCTCCACGTGCGCCGTCGGGATGCGGAGCTTGGCGCAGACCAGGATCGCCGCCAGCGTGGAGTTCACGTCGCCGTAGACGACGACGAGCGTGGGGGCGTGCTCGAGCATCACGTCTTCGAGGCCGGTCAGCAGGGCCGCGGTCTGCCTGGCATGCGTCCCGGACCCGACGCCCAGGTTGGCGATGGGTTCGGGCAGCCCCAGGTCGGAGAAAAACACGTCCGACATCAGTGCGTCGTAGTGCTGACCAGTGTGAACAATGCCCTGCCGCACTCCACGATCGGCCAGTGCGTTGACGACCGGGGCCGCCTTGACGAAATTGGGTCGAGCACCCAGCACGTGCAAGACGAGGGGGTTGTCCCTCATTACCATGCCTTTCTTATAAACATGGGCAATGCGGTGCCTATGGTACGGTCACGCCGTGGAATCCGAGGCCATCCCACCTACAAAGGTGTCAGCCAGGTCGGCGAAGGCCGGTTTTCGCGGCTTTTTCCGCGGATTCGTGCGTAATCCCGTGGTGGTCTCCCGGGTTGTCGCAAGCAAGGTCAAGTCCGACCCCGTCCGAGTGGCGCAGGCCGCCGCGGAGGCGATGCCGCCCCGCATGCGCCCCGTCGTCGGCCGGGTCGCCTGGCCTGTCGCGCGTTTGGCCAAGATCGTGAGCCGCAAGATCGTGTTGCGGGTGGTGCACAGCCAGCTGGAGACGGCGAAGGCCCGCTGGGAGGCCGGGCGCATGACCGAGGCGATCGACGGCCTGCGCGCCCACAACCGCTGGCGTTTCGTCAGCCGCAGGATCGCGTTCTATGAGGGCGAGCGTGCGGCCCTGTCCGCCGGGCCCATCCCGCCCAAGCCGCGGGTCATCATGGGCGAGCGGGTGCCGGACCGGGTGCTGCACATGGTGACCAACGCCCTGCCGTACACGCAGGCCGGGTACACCGTCCGCACGCACCGCATCGTCACCGCGCAGCGGGCCGCGGGGCTCGACCCCCACGTCGTGACGAGCTGGGGCTGGCCGATGCTGCAGGGCCACGCCGAGGCCGGGCCGTACGAGGAGATCGACGGGGTGCCGTACTACCGGCTGCTGCCGAAGGGCGACGTGCCCTTCGAGACCAGAGGCCGGATGATCCGCGGCGCCGCCGACGTGTCCGAGCTGGTCAGGACACTCAGGCCGCAGGTCCTGCACGCAGCGACCGACCACCGCAACGGCTCGGTCGCGCTGTCGGTCCGCGAGCGTACGGGCACGCCGTTCGTCTACGAGGTGCGCGGATTCCTTGAGGAGACGTGGACGTCGCGTGATCCGCAGAGGATCGGCAGCGAGCGTCACCTCATGCAGCGCGAACGCGAGGCGTACATCATGCGCGAGGCCGACGTGGTGGTCACGCTCGCCGAGACGATGGCCGCCGAGATCGTCGACCGCGGTGTCCCGCGGGAGCGCATCCGGCTGGCGCCCAACGCCGTGGACGACTCGCTGCTCACGGCGGACTACGACGGTTCGGCGCTCCGCGAGCAGTACGGCATCGCCCCTGACGAGATCGTCGTCGGGTCGGTGTCGAGCATCGTGGGCTACGAGGGATTCGCCACACTTCTGAGCGCCGCGGCGCTGCTCAGGGACGCGGGCACGCCGGTCAGGGTGCTGCTGGTCGGCGACGGCGCCGAGCGGCCGGCCCTGCTCGAGCAGGCCGAGAAACTGCGTCTGGGGGAGCTCGCGATCCTGCCGGGAAGGGTGGGCCCCGAGGAGGCCCTTCAGGCACAGGCGGCGATCGACGTATTCGCCTGCCCCCGCGAGGACCTGCGAGTCTGCCGCCTGGTGACTCCGCTGAAGCCGGTCGAGGCGATGGCCCTCGGCAAGCCGGTGGTCCTGAGCGACCTTCCTGCGCTGGCGGAGCTCCTCGGAGCCGGGGAGGCCGGTCTCCTGGTGCCGCCCGGCGACCCGGCCGCACTCGCCGACGCTGTGGCGGGGCTGCGCGACGACCCGCAGCGCCGCCGCGTCATGGGGGAGGCGGGCAAGGCCGAAGTCGCAGCCAAGCGTACGTGGAGCAGCCTGGCCCGCACCTATCGCGAAATATATGATGAATTGGCAAGATCATAAATTTGCTGATATGGCGAAGTGCGCGTTTAGGGGTTGTTGACGTTAACTTGAGCTAACCTTTCCAGCCATGAAGTGTTGTGTGATAAAGGTCGCGTCATGACCAGCTTCGATCTCACGATCATCGGACTTGGATACGTCGGCATGCCGCTGGCCAAGGAAGCCACGGCTGCGGGGCTCCGCGTGGTGGGCCTGGACGTCGACCCCCGCAAGGTCGAGGCGCTCAACGCCGGGCACTCGTACATCGACGACCTGTCCGACGCCGAGCTCGACGCCATGTTGTCCGCCGGTTTCACGGCGACACTCGACGCGACGGTGCTGGCGAAGTCGCAGACCATCGTCATCTGCGTGCCCACGCCGCTCGACGACGACCACCGCCCGGACCTGTCCGCCGTCGAAGGTGCGACCAGGACGGTCGCCGAGCACCTGAGCCCCGGGACGCTGGTCGTCCTGGAGTCCACCACGTGGCCCGGCACTACCGACGAGGTGGTCCGGCCCATTTTGGAGCGGTCCGGCCTGGTCGCCGGGGCCGACTTCTTCCTCGCGTTCTCGCCCGAGCGGATTGACCCCGGCAACCCGAAGTTCGGGCTGCGTAACACCCCCAAGGTCGTTGGCGGATTCACCGACGCCTGCCGGGACCGGGGAGCCGACTTCTACAGCCGGCTCGTCGACCGGGTGGTCCCCGTCAGCGGGACGCGCGAGGCGGAGATGGCCAAGCTGCTTGAGAACACCTACAGACACGTCAACATCGCTCTGGTCAACGAGATGGCCATCTTCTGCGACGAGCTCGGCGTGAACCTGTGGGAGAGCATCGAAGCGGCCTCGACGAAGCCCTTCGGGTTCCAGAAGTTCCTGCCCGGACCCGGTGTCGGGGGGCACTGCATTCCCGTCGACCCGTCGTACCTGTCCTACACCGTGCGCAAGCTCGGCTACCCGTTCCGGTTCGTCGAGCTGGCCCAGGAGATCAACGAGCGCATGCCGTCGTACGTGGTGACCCGCGTGCAACGCCTGCTCAACCGGGCGCGCAAGCCGGTGAACGGCTCCCGCGTGCTCCTGCTCGGTGTGACGTACAAGCCGGATATCGCGGACGAACGGGAGACGCCCGCGGTGCCGGTCGCCGAGGGGCTGCTCGAGCTGGGCGCCGAGCTCGTCTACTGCGACCCGTACGTCGAGGAGTGGTCGGCGGGCGGCGTCCCGGTCCCCCGTGAGACGGATCTCGCCGAGGCGGTGGCGAAGGCCGACCTCGTCGTCCTGCTCCAGCAGCACGGGAAGTTCGATCTCCACGTCGTGGAGGAGCAGTCCGTGCTCGTCCTCGACACGCGGGGTGTGCTGACCGCCGGCGACCGCGTCGAACGGCTCTAGGAAGGACACGCACCCCCCCGTGCACGTGCTCGTCATGACGGTGGTCCACCACCCCGAGGACGCCCGGATCCTGCACCGTGAGATCCGGGCGCTTGTCGACGCCGGTCATGAGGTCACGTACGCCGCGCCGTTCGCCGCGCGCGGTGTCGCCCCGCGTCCCTGGGTGACGGGCGTCGATCTGCCGCGCGCCGCCGAGCGACGGAGGCTCACGGCCGTACGGGCGGCGCGCAAGCTCCTCAAGAGGCTGCGCGGCCAGGTCGACCTTGTGATCGTTCACGACATCGAGTTGTTGCTGGCCGTTGTCGGGGTCCGGAGGCGCCCGCCGGTCGTGTGGGACGTGCACGAGGACACCCCGGCCACGATGTCGTTGAAGCCCTGGTTGCCCGCCTTCCTCCGGCCGCCGGTGCGCGTGTTCGCCCGGGTGCTCGAGGGCATTGCGGAGCGGCATCTGCACCTGCTGCTGGCGGAGACCGCCTACCAGGGCCGGTTCAGGCGGGAGCACCTGATCGTCCCGAACGACACGTGGGTACCCGAGACCGTCAGCCGGCCGGGGCACGAGCGGGTGGTCTACCTCGGGTGGCTGTCGGAGGCGCGGGGCGTTTACGAGGCCGTCGAGGCCGCCCGCCTGCTGCAGCCGCACAAGGTGGCGGTCGAGCTGATCGGGTACGCCGATCCGAGCAGCCGGGCGGTCCTCAACGAGGCGGTCGCCCAGGGGTTCCTCGAATGGCGCGACTTCCTGCCGAACGACGAGGCGCTGGAGCGGCTCGAGGGGGCACTGGCGGGGCTCTCGCTGCTCCACGACGAGCCCAACTACCGCCACTCCCTGCCCACCAAGATCATCGAATATATGGCGCATGGAGTGCCGGTGATCACGACGCCCTCGCCGCGGGCCGTCGAGCTTGTGGAGCGGTACAGATCGGGGATCGTGGTTCCCTGGCGGGACACGCAGGCCATCGTCGACGCCGTGCTCCGCCTCAGGGACGACGCGGAAGAGCGCAGGGCCGCGGCCTTCAGAGGGCACGCCTCCGCGCGGGCCAACCACCACTGGCCCAACTCCGCGCGCCGGTTCGTCGCGCAGCTGGAGACCTGGGTCGGCGTAAAGCCATAAGCCCTGATTTCGTCCGTCATTTCTCGACTCGTCGGGCGGTAGGGTCCTGATCGTGCGGTGGATCACTGTGACCCTCGGGGTGGCGGCCCTCCTGTGCGTCGCCACTGTTGTGATCGCGTTGCGTGATGGACCGCTGCACACCGTGGACACGGGACGGGGCGCCTCCTCATCCGGGTCCGCGGCCGGGACGCGTAACTGCCCTGCGGTGAAGAAGGCCGCATCTCCCACGCCGTACGCGGTGACGGGTTACTGGCTGAACCCGGAGGACGACCCCTGCACCCTGTCCCGCCAACTGCAGGAGATCCACCAGGTCGGCGGAGACACGGTGATCCGGCTCGGCTTCGCCCTGTCCCCCCGCGGTGTCGACGGGCAGGGCAGGATCCTGGAGGAACAGAGCCCCGGGCCTGACAAGCAGTTCGAGATGTGCTCGGAACACGGGCTCACCTGCGTGCGGGCGGCCGAGAAGGACCTGCAGAAGGCCAACCCGGGGAACCGGATCACAGGGACCTACGTGTACCGGACCGACGAGGTGTTCGGCCCGGGGCTCCTGGCCTGCACCCCCATGGAGCACAAGATCGTCGACGGGCCCGCGACGTTCTACCGCCTGCTCGTCCCCGACGACGGCTCCGCCTCATGCGACTTCACATCGGCCCCGCGCGGTTATCACCTCATCATCGTGGCCGCGGGCGACCGCGACAGCCTCGCGGAACTGCTCGACCTCGGCGATCGCCTCGGCATCCAGGTCTTCCCGACGCTGCCGGTCGCCCCCCGCGACCCGGCCGCGATGGCCCAGGCGGACGTGCGGCACCTGAGCACGCTGACCGCACTGACCCGGCGCGTCCTGCAGGACTACAAGGACCGTTTCAGAAAGAGGAAGTCGCTCGGCGGTTTCTACCAGGCGTTCGAGGTGCAGATGCGTGACTGGTCCGACACCTCGAAGGTGCCGACCCTCCAGCTCTATTCCGAGCAACATACGATCGCCGAACAGGAGCTTCCCGGGAAGCCGATCATGATCAGCCCGTACATCGACGCCCGCCGCCAGGTGGCCTATTCCGCCACTCCGGCCCAGGTCGCCAAGGCCTTCGAGATCCTGGCGTCGACGGGCGTCGAGATCATCGCACCCCAGGACGGCAGGGGCACCGGCAAGGTGGGCCTCTTCTGGCCGGAGGAGAAGAACCAGCCCGTGGACGACCGCCTCAAACCCGTGGTCGGCGAGAGCACCTACGCCACGGCCTACTACGCGGGGACCCGCGACTACTACCGCGCGATGGCCGACGCGCGCGACGAGCTCGCCGCTCAGGGTGTTCACGCGCAGTTGTGGGCGAATCTGGAGGGATTCGAGCCGACCGGGACCACGCCCTGCAGGAGCGGGAGCACCCGCGGCGACACCGACAAACCCCGGCTCGACACGCAGGTGACGCTGGCCGGGCCGTACGTCTCCAAGCTGATCTCCTTCATGTGGACGGACTTCTTCACTTGCGGATCGCCCTCGCTCGCCAAGCAGATCGACCAGGACTGGAACCGGCCGATCGTGATCGAGGCCGACCACGCGAAGCACCGGATCCAGGACGGCCTGGAGATCCTCGGCTACAACGTCGAGGACGCCAAGGTCACCCTGTCGTGGGACGGGCTCGACACACCCCGGGTCGTCGACTCCTCGAAGGTCGGGTGGCGCGATCCGGACCCGATCCCGGACGTGCCCGCCGCCGTGGAGCGAACCTGGATCCCGGTCGACTGGGCCACCGTGCCGAAGGGCGTCTTGGTGCGGGTCCAGGTGACCGCCGAAGACGGCCGCAAGGCTACGGAATCGGTGTACTACCACCACAGCGTGTAGCGTGCCTTCCGTGATCCCGCGAATACCCGTCAGCGTGGATCTGGTCGTCCTCACCGTCAGGGGCCAGGAGCTGTGCGCGCTCGTGTGGCGGCGAGACCAGCCGCCGTACGAGGGGCGCTGGTCGCTGGGCGGAGGGTTCATCCAGCTCGACGAGGATCTGCCCGCCGCGGCCGCCCGCCTGCTCGCCGAACGTTGCGGCCTCGCGGGCGCGCCGGTGCACCTGGAGCAGCTCCAGACCTACGGATATCCCGACCGCGACCCGCGTCAGCGCGTCGTCAGCGTGGCCTATTTGGGCTTGGCCCCCGACCTGCCCGCCTCCACCGAGGCGCATATGAGCTGGCAGCCGGTCTCGTCGCTGACGGAGATGGCCTTCGACCACCGCCGGATCATGCTCGACGGGGTGGAGCGGGCACGGGCCAAGCTCGAGTACACGTCGCTGGGCGCCGCCTTCTGCCCACCCGAGTTCACCGTCGCCGAGCTGCGCCGTGTCTACGAGATCGTGTGGGGCCGTCCCCTGGACCCGAGGAACTTCCACCGCAAGGTCACCAAGACCGACGGTTTCCTCATGGCCACCGGCCGCACCACGACGCGCGACGGAGGCCGCCCCGCCATGCTCCACCGCCGCGGCCCCGCCGTCCTCCTCCACCCCCCCATGCTCCGCATCTGACCCCCAACCCCCGCGCGAAAACCCCGCGCAAAACCCCCTCGCGCAAACCCCTTGGGCGTGATCATGCAGAAGTTCGCCGGCAGGCGGGTTGACCTGGGCTCATATCGAACGTGATCATGCAGAAGTTCGGCGCCGGACGCCGTGACGTGCGGGTTCGTCGTTCGTGATCATGCACTTCTCGGCCATGTGCATGATCACAAATTGCATTTCCCCAGCTCGTCCGCCAAACGATCGAAGATCTGCATGATCACGATGCGGGTTTGCGCACCTCACCACGCGTTCCCCCGAACTTCTGCATGATCACCCCAACAAGGGGGATGTGAGCTTGTCCGGTCTATCTCCTAAGGTAATGACATGCCGCGTTTCCGCATGATCCTCGACACCATGCCGGCCTACAAGCCGGGCAAATCGGTGGTCTCCCCCGAGGGCCGGTCGTACAAGCTCTCGTCCAACGAGAGCCCCTACGACCCGCTGCCTTCGGTCGTCGAGGCGATCGCCAGGGCGGCGGCCGGGGTCAACCGCTATCCCGATCCCGCGTCTGTGAGGCTCACCGAGGCGCTCGCCGCCCGGCACGGCGTGCCGGTGGAGCACGTCGCCCTCGGCGGAGGTTCGGTGGCCGTCGCACAGCAGCTCCTGGAAGCCGTCGGCGAGCCGGGCACGGACGTCGTGTACGCGTGGCGCTCGTTCGAGGCCTACCCGACGCTCGCCGCGCTGTCGGGGGCGACGTCGATCCGGGTGCCGCTCAAAGACGAGACGCACGACCTCGACGCGATGGCCGAGGCGGTCACGGCGAACACGCGCCTGATCTTCGTGTGCAACCCGAACAACCCGACCGGGACGGTCAACCGTACGGCCGAGCTGCGTCGTTTCCTCGACCGCGTGCCGGAGAACGTCCTGGTGGTGCTCGACGAGGCCTACCGCGAATACGTCAGGGACGCCGACGTACCCGACGGCCTCACCTTCTACCGTGACCGGCCCAACGTCGCCGTCATGCGGACGTTCTCCAAGGCGTACGGCCTGGCCGGGCTGCGGGTGGGCTACCTGATCGGGCACACGCCGGTGTCGTCGGCGGTCAGGAAGACGCTGCTGCCGTTCGCGGTGAACCATCTGGCCCAGGCGGCCGCACTGGCGTCGCTCGAGGCGGAGGAAGAGCTGCTCGACCGCGTCGAGACGGTCGTCAAGGAGCGCACCCGGGTCGCCGAGGGACTGATCGCGCAGGGCTGGACGGTGCCGCCCACCGAGGCCAACTTCGTGTGGCTGCGGCTCGGCGAGCGCACCATGGAGTTCGCCGACCACTGCGCTCTGTGGGGCGTGGCCGTACGCCCGTTCGCCGGTGAGGGCGCCCGCGTTTCGATCGGCGACCCCGAGGCCAACGACGCCTTCCTCGAAGCCGCCGAGGCGTTCAGGAGCTGACGCGGCGCAGGGCGGCGCCTTCGGGCTCGGCCACGCGCTTGCGGCGCTCAGTGGACACCACGAGGGCGACTCCGGCGACGATCAGCACGCCGGCCACCAGCATGCCCCGGGTCACCTGCTCGTCCAGGACGAGCACGCCGAGGCCCACGGCCACCACGGGATTGACGTACGCGTAGGTCGAAACGAGCGAGATGGGCGCATTGCCGAGCAGCCACACGTACGACGTGAACGCGAGGAGAGAGCCGAAGGCGACCAGGTAGGCCAAGGCCAGCAGCGAGCTCCCGGTGATCTCGTCGATGTGCAGGCGCTCGCCGGAGGCGCCGCCCAGCAGCAGGAGCCCGAGCCCTCCGGCGATCATCTCGACGGTGCTCGCCACGAACGGGTCCTTCGGCATGGGAATCCGCGGCGACAGGAACGACCCCACCGACCACGCCACCGAGCCCAGCAGGATCACGACGATCCCGACGGCCTTCGCCGACGTCCCGCCTCCCAGCGACAGCCCGGCCACCCCGGCGAAGCCCACGAGCACGCCGGCCATCGTGAGCACATGCGGCCGGTCGCGGAAGGCCGCCCTGAGCAGGATCAGCCAGAGCGGCACCGACGCGACGAGCAGCGCCGCCAGTCCGCTGGAGATGTACTGCTCGGCCAGGGCCACCATGCCGTTGCCCAGAGTCAGCAGAAGCAGCCCGACCAGCGCGGCGCCGCCCAGCTCCCGCCGGCTGATCCTGTACGGCTGCCGCCCCTTGCGCACGAGCACCGCGGTGCCCAGCACCGCGGAGGCCACGACGAACCGGATCCCCCCGCTGAGCAGCGGGGGGATGCTCTCGGTGGCGATCTTGATCGCGAGGTATGTCGAACCCCAGACGATGTAGACCGCGGCGAGCGCCAGCCAGATCCGGATGTCACGACCGTTTGTGCTCATGGCGCATGACAATAGCCCGCGAATCCGGACCGATCGGCCCCGGGGGGAGGCCGTTCCGCGTCAGCGGCTCAGCTTCTCCACGATCAGCCGGTAGAGCTGCCGGGGCCGGCCGGGCTGGGGCGTACGGTTCGGCGGAAGCGGCCACGCGAGTCCCTCGTCAACCAGCGTGCGCAGCAACCTCCGAGCCGTGCGGGGAGTGACGCCGAGCATGCGGCCGGCCCCCTCCGCGTCCACGACGGTGTCCCCGCCCTCGAGCTTGGCGGCCAGGCGGGAGAGCACCTCGATGCCCCGGGGTTTGGCCGGCCCTCCCGACTGGGGAGGCATCCGGGGCGGCGGCACCAGGGCCCTGCCCTCGCGGTCCACCGCGAACCCCTGCGCCTGCTTCCCGCCCTGGCTGCGCGTCAGCGCGCCGCGCGCGTGCGTCTCGGCGTCATGGGTCGTACGGCCCATGCCCACGCCCACCTCGACCGCCAGCCCGAGCTCTTCCCGGATCCGCGACGCGAACGGCAGCACGCGGAAACCGTCGGTCGCGGCGGCGATCGACCCCTTGGTGGCCACCACCAGGTAGCTGTGGTCGTCGATCGGCCACACGCTCGCGTTGATCCGGTTGGCCTCCTGGACGAGCAGGCGGTGCAGGGACAGCCGCAGCTCGTCGCGCCAATACCGCGGGGAGGCCCGCCGTACGGGCTCGCGCAGCGTCGGCACCTCGACCAGGATGACGGTGAGCTGCGACTCCTCCAGGCGGTGCCGGGCGCCGAGCAGCCCCGCCGTGTGCAGCGCCGACCGGATCGCGGCCGAGGTCGGTTTGATGGTGATGGCCGGCATCCCGGCGGCGGTAAGCCGGTCGGCCACCCCTTGGACGCAGGTCAGCACTCCCGTCGTGACGCCCTGACGGAGCAGGCGTTCGTGGAAGGCCGTGATGGTGCCCGTCGCCCCGGGCTCGTCACGGCTGTGCACGTCGCCCGACGGGAGGTTGAGATCCGAATACGCCTCGTCGATCTCCGAGCGACCGAGCACGTCGATGCTCACCCGCCGCGGATCGATGCGGTCGTCCAGCGTGGCGCGCGCGATCGCCGACACCAGCGCGGCGCCGCCGAGCTGAACGTGCGTCGCCGGTACGGTCAGCACCCCCGCCCGCCGGGCGAGTTCGAACGGCACCGGGCTGGCGAAGAGGCACGCGTCCACGCCGGGGCCGAGCCGGGTCACTTTGTCGGCTGCTTCCTGCTCGTCTCGGTATGCGGCCGCGACCAGCCGGCATGGCACCGGAGCCGCCGCGTGCCCCATGAGCATCACCCGCTCGACGAGGTCGTGTGACCCCACCACGCCGATGGTGAGGTCCGGCGTCCCCGCGCTCAGCCGCGACCCGCGCGGAGTCTCTTCCGTGCGCTCGACCAATGTTCGTCCCATCCCACATGCCCTCGTTGTTGTGGCTTCTCTTTGGAACGATCGCTTGCTACGGCCGTAATGTCACGCCCGGATTTTCCGGAATACCATTCGAGTAGGGCTCGGCGCTTCACGACAATGTAATGTTTGCGCAGGTCGCGGCCGATAAATGGGTTTCCGGACTCAGGCCTCGCTCAATGGGGAAATTTCCCGTTCCACATCTGCGCCGAGGGCCTGCATACGCTGCGCGAGAGCGGCATGGCCGCGGTCGATAAGATATCCGGAGTCGATCGTCGTCTCTCCCTCGGCGGCCAGTCCGGCCAGAACGAGCGCAATTCCGGAGCGAAGATCGTGCGCCGTGACCTCGGTTCCGTGCAGCGGCGTGGGTCCGTGAACGACCGCACGGCTGCCGTCGACCTCGATTCGGGCGCCCATTTTGTTAAGTTCTCCCGCGAGCGCGAAACGTCCGTCGAAGATTCGCTCGTGGATGTAGCTGGAGCCGTCCGCGAGACAGGCCACCGTCATCAGCGGTGACTGCAGGTCGGTCGCGAAGCCGGGGTAGGTGTCGGTGATCACGTTGATCGGCCGCAGCTCCCTGTCCCGCCGCACGTGGAGGACCGCCCCGTCGGTCTCGAACTCCACGCCCATCTGCTCCAGCTTCCAGCGCACGACGCCGAGGTGCTCCAGCGATGCGCCGACGAGGTTGACCTCGCCGCCCGTGATCGCCGCGGCCATGGCGAAGACGCCGGCGTCGAGCCGGTCCGGCATGACGGTGTGTTCGACGGCGGTCAGCTCGTCGACGCCCTCGACCGTGATGAAGCCGGTGCCGCCGCCGGTGATCCGGGCGCCCATGCGGGACAACATCCCGATCACGTCGAGCACCTCGGGCTCGAGTGCGGCGTTCTCGATGACGGTCGTTCCCTTGGCGAGGGAAGCCGCCATGATGAGGTTCTCCGTACCCGTGTGGGACGGGGTGTCGAGGTACAGCGGGGCGCCGACGAGGCCGGCCGCCTTGATGTGGATGACGCTCTCGCCCTCGTCCACCACTGCGCCGAGGCGCTTGTAGCCGAGGTAGTGGAAGTCGAGGTTGCGGCTGCCGAGGTTGCAGCCGCCGATGCCCTCGATGACGGCTTCGCCGAGACGGTGCAGGAGCGCGGGGACGAACAGGACCGACCCGCGGAAACGCCGCGCGATGTGGGCGGGCAGTACCGGGCTGGTGAGCCGGGAGGCGTCGATCACCAGGGTCCGCTCGGTCTCGTGGAACTCCACCTTGGCGCCGACGGCCTGGGCGAGTTCGACGGCTCTGCGCACGTCCTCGATCACGGGGACGTTGCGGAGCACGGTGCGGCCCTCGGAGGCGAGCAGCGCCGCACCGATCATGGGCAGTACGGCGTTCTTCGCACCCTGAATGAAGGCGGTTCCACGCAGTACGTTGCCACCGCGCACGCGGTAACGAACCATGGATGAGACTCCTCGGTCGGGGGAAGGTGGGGGACCCGCGGTCGGCGGCGGCCACGTCGGCCCAGAGTAGCCCCTAACCCGGGCGTTTCGCGGGGGAACTACTCCCGGAAAGGCCCGGTTGGCTGTGAATCACTGATGCCGATGTGACGGGAGTGACACGCTGCGGAACGCGGATCCGGTCAGGCGTTCGAACGCCTCAATGTACCGCTGTCGCGTGCGTTCGACGATCTTGTCGGAGAGCGGCGGGGGTGCCTCGCCCGAGTTGCGATCCCAGCCCGACTCGGACGTGAGCCAGTCTCTGACGAACTGCTTGTCGAACGACGGCTGCGTTCGGCCCGGCTCCCACAGGTCGCGCGGCCAGAACCGGGACGAGTCCGGCGTCAGCACCTCGTCGCCCAGGGTCAGGACGCCGTCGGCGTCCCATCCGAGCTCGATCTTGGTGTCGGCCAGGATGATGCCGCGTTCGAGGGCGATCTCGGCCCCTCGGGTGTAGACGTCGAGCGTGATCCGCCTGAGCTGCTCGGCGACCTCCGCACCCGACTTCTCGACGACCTGGTCGAACGTCATCGGCTCGTCGTGCTCGCCGATCGGGGCCTTCGTCGACGGGGTGAAGATCGGCTCGGGGAGCCGCGACCCGTCCTCCAGGCCGGGCGGGAGCTTCACGCCCGAGACGGCGCCGTCGCTGCGGTACTCGGCGAGCCCGCCGCCCGTCAGGTAACCGCGGGCGACGCACTCGACCGGCACCATGTCGAGCCTGCGGCACAGGATGCCACGGCCCGCGAACTCGGCGGGAACGTCCGCCGAGACGACGTGGTTGGGCACGACGTCCTTGAGCTGGTCGAACCACCACAACGACAGCCGCGTCAGTATCTCGCCCTTGTCGGGGATGCCGGGCTCGAGCACATAGTCGTAGGCCGACATCCGGTCGGAGGCCACCATCAGCAGCAGCCCGTCGTCGGTCTCGTACAGGTCGCGGACCTTGCCGGAGTGGAGGTGTTTCACCGTGCCGAGTTTATTCACGCCCGCGACGGCCCCGGCCGTACGGGTCAGCCGTTCCGGCCCGGTCGTCGGTGCTGTCAGCCAGGCAGGACCGCGATGTCGGACCGGTGGTGCGAGCCGCGCAGCGAGATCTTCTGGAGCGCCGCGTAGGCCGCCGCACGCGCCGCCGCGACGTCCTCCCCCGTGCCGACCACGTTGAGCACGCGGCCGCCGTTCGACACCAGGTGCTCGCCGTCGCGCGCCGTGCCCGCGTGCAAGACGTACGCCTCGTCGGTGCCGGCGGGAATCCCCTCGATCGGGTCGCCCTTGACGGGGTCGCCGGGGTAGTTCTCGGCCGCGATCACCACGGTGACCGCCGCGCCGCCGCGCCAGCGCAGCGGCTCGTGGGCCGCCAGCGCACCCGTCGCGCAGGCGAACAGCAGACCCGCCAGCGGCGTCTCCAGGCGGTCGAGCACGACCTGCGTCTCCGGATCGCCGAACCGGGCGTTGAACTCGATGACCCGCGGGCCCGTCTTCGTGAGGGCCAGCCCGGCGTAGAGCACCCCCGCGTACGGCATGCCGCGCCGGGCGAGCTCCGCGACCGTCGGCCGGACGATCTCGGCCATGACCTGCTCGGTGAGGTCGGCCGGAGCCCAGGGGAGAGGCGTGTAGGCGCCCATGCCGCCCGTGTTCGGGCCCTGGTCGCCGTCGTAGGCGCGCTTGAAGTCCTGCGCCGGCTGCAGCGCCACGGCCGTCTCGCCGTCGCACAGGGCGAACAGCGACACCTCCGGGCCGTCGAGGAACTCCTCGACGACGACCCGCTCACACGCCCGGGCGTGCGCCAGCGCCGCGTCCCTGTCGCTCGTGACGACGACGCCCTTCCCGGCGGCCAGGCCGTCGTCCTTCACGACGTACGGAGGGCCGAACGCGTCGAGCGCGGCGGCGAACTCGTCTTCGGTCTCGCAGGTGAACGCCCGGGCGGTGGGGACTCCCGCCGCCAGCATGACGTCCTTGGCGAACGCCTTGGAGCCCTCGATCGCGGCGGGTTCCTTCGACGGCCCGAAGCAGGCGATGCCGGCCTCCCTGACGGCGTCGGCGACGCCGACGACCAGAGGAGCCTCCGGTCCGACGACCACAAGGTCGACGCCCAGCCGTACGGCCAGAGCCGAGACGGCCGCGCCGTCCGTGGGCGTCACGGGGTGGAGGGTCGCCACTTCCGCGATGCCGGCGTTGCCGGGAGCACAGTGGAGCTCAGAGACGGCGGGGTCGCGTCGCAGGGCACGGCAAATGGCGTGCTCACGACCCCCGGATCCGATGACAAGAACGCGCACGCGTCCCATTGTCCCGTGCCTCGTCCCCGCACGCCCCCTCCCCTCACCCCAAGGACCTCAACCTTGGGCGTGATCATGCAGAAGTTCGTGGGCAGGGCCCTGACCTCCCCCAACTCTGGAGGTGATCATGCAGAAGTTCGTAGAACATGACCGTGGCCTGCGGAAACAGAAGTCGTGATCATGCAGAAGTTCGATGACATGCCGTCTGACCTGGGTGGTTCAGGTTCGTGATCATGCACTTCTGCTTAAGTGCATGATCACGAATGACGTAAGCGCAGGTCGGCCCATGGATTCTCGAACTTCTGCATGATCACGAAACGAGTTTCCCCAGCTCGTACGGCAGGCTTGCGAACTTCTGCATGATCACCCCCAGGGGTGGGGCAGCTCGTCTGGTATCTCCTCGAACTTCTGCATGATCACGCGGATGGGTGGGGTACTCTCAAAAGGCCGGGCAACTCCGTTTGTGGTAGCTTAGGTAGGCTTCGTCCCCTCTCGTGGTGATTGGAGGTGGTTCGGGATGAATTCTGGTGATCCCGTTAGTACGTGCTCGCGCACGTGCGACGTGCGCACTCCCGACCACTTCACAACTGAGCCCGAGGGGCAGCTCACGCCTTGATAAAGGGGTGACATTACGTCGCGCGGAGAGCGTGCTGACTCGGGCGGGAAGGGACCGCCATGCGCTCTTCAGCGATTTTCCCCCGCATCACCCGAAACGGCCGTGTTGTCCCAACTCGTATCGACACGTCCGTGATCACTAAGCCTGACGCGTTGACGACCTCCTGCGTACCCCCGAGCAAGTCCCTCGTCGAGTTCGGCGCGTACATCAGCGGCAAGAAGGTCGAGGCTCCCGGCATCGCCGAGGCCATCTCCCTCGTCCGCGAGCACAACACCGGCAGCCCCGTGTCCGACGCGTACGTCTGGGTCGGCCTGCACGAGCCCGCCGCCCCCGAGGTCGAGTGGCTCGCCGAGACCTTCGGCCTGCACCCCCTTGCGGTCGAAGACGCGATCAAGGCCCACCAGCGCCCGAAGGTGGAGCGCTACGGAGACTCCCTGTTCGTCGTGCTCAAGACCGTGGCCTTCCTCGACCATGAGGCCCTGACCGCGACCAGCGAGATCATCGGCACCGGCGAGATCATGATCTTCGTTGGCCCCGACTTCGTCGTGACCGTACGGCACGGCAGGCACGGCGCGCTCTCCGACGTCAGGGAGAAGCTCGAGGACAAGCCCAAGCTGCTGGGCCGGGGTCCCACGGGCGTGCTCCACGCGATCGCCGACCACGTCGTCGACAAATACCTCCAGGTCGCTGACCTCATGCAGGCTGAGCTGGAAGAGGTCGAGGCCGCCGTCTTCGCCGAGGTGAGCTCGCGCGACATCAACCGCATCTACCAGCTCAAGCGCGAGATGCTCGAGCTCAAGCGGGCCGTCGCCCCCTTGCAGACCCCGTTCAACGCGCTGCCCCAGCGCCGCATGATCCCGTCGGAGATGCGGGAGTACTTCCGCGACGTCGGCGACCACCTGTCCCGGGTGTGCGAGCAGGTGCAGGCGTCGAACGAGCTGTCCGACTCCATCCTCCAGGCGGCGCTCGCCCGCTCGAACGCCCTGGCCAACGAGGACATGCGCAAGATCTCGTCCTGGGTCGCGATCATCTCGGTGCCGACGATGATCGCCGGCATTTACGGGATGAACTTCGATCACATGCCCGAGCTGAGGGCCGTCTACGGCTATCCCGTGGTCATCGGCGTCATGGTCGTCGCGTGCACGCTGCTGCACCGCGCGTTCCGCCGCAACGGCTGGCTCTGACCGGAGAGTCAGCCGATCGAGCCGAGGCCGCGGATCGCGATCTCCATGGCGCGCCTGCCCGCGGCCCACACCTGCTCGGGGGTCTCGCCCCTGTCGGTGCAGATCATCGTGGCGAGGTGGGCGGCGCCCATGACGGAGCCGATCGCGGCGGCGGCCTCGATCGGGTCGAGTTCGTCCGCGTAGGCCAGGTGCAGGGCCTCGGCCAGCCTCCGCTGCGTCTCATACAGCAGGTGCAGGCCGCGCGCACGGAGAGCGGGCACCGTCATCATCAGATGGCGGCGGGCGGGGGTCAGCTCGACCGTCAGGTCGGCATCGGAGACGGTGTCGAGGCTGTGGCTGGTGACCCGCAGCAGCAGGTCGACGACGCTCTCCCCGGCTCTGCGTTCGGCGATCATCTTGAGCGCGGCGTCGACCCTCGCCTGGCCGTCGAAGAAGACGACGTCCTCCTTGCCGGCGAAGTAGCTGAAGAACGTCCTGGTCGAGACGTCCGCGGCCGCGGCGATCTCGGCGATCGTCGACTCCTCGTATCCCTTCTCCTGGAACAGGCGAAGGGCGGCCTCGATCAGCGCTCGCCTGGTGCGGAGCTTCTTGCGCTCGCGTAAGCCCAGCACATCGCTCATAGCTCGAACTTTACGACATTCAAATCATTTTTTCATCCATTGCAAATTTGCACCGAATGATGTTATGTGTGGAAGGAGCCTGACAAGCAGACAAGGAGCGAGTCATGACAGAGGCGACACCGGGCCTGATGACGTACACGACTGCTCGTGAGCGCCCCTTCGACCCGCCCGACGAGCTGACCCGGGCCCGCGAGGAGCTGCCCATCCACCGGATGATCTACGCGGACGGTCATGAGGGCTGGCTGATCACCGGGTGGGCTCTGGCCCGTGCCGTGCTCGCCCACCCCTCGTTCAGCACCCGTCCGGAGCTCCTCCACCCGCCGATCCAGCAGCGGCTGATCAATCTTCAGGAGATCCGGAAGCAGCCCGGATTCTTCCTCCGCATGGACCCGCCGGAACACACCAGGTTCCGGCGGCTGCTGACGGGCCAGTTCACCGTGCGCCGGATGAAGCAGCTCGAACCCCGGATCGCGCAGATCACCGAGGACCGGCTGGACGCCATGGAGCGTGAGGGCGGCCCGCTCGATCTCGTGCAGTCCTTCGCCCTGCCCATCCCCTCGCTCGTGATCTGCGAACTGCTCGGTGTGCCGTACGACGACAGGGAGAGGTTCCACGCCGACTCCGCCGTGATGCTGAACCTCCAGTCGACGCCCGAGCAGATCCGGGCCGCGATCGACGACCTCCTCGACTACCTGCGTGCCCTCATCAAGCGCAAGCGCGCCGAACCGACCGACGATCTGCTCGGCGGCCTGGTCGAAGGCGGCGAGCTAGACGACGAGGAGCTGGCCGGGGTAGGGCTGCTGCTGCTCGTCGCCGGCCATGAGACGACCGCCAACATGCTGGGCCTCGGCACGTTCGCGCTGCTGACGAACCCCCGGCAGCTCGCGGCTGTGCGCGACGACCCGGCGGTGGTGGAGAACGCGGTCGAGGAGCTGCTGCGCTACCTGACCATCATCCACATCGGGCCGATGCGGACCGCGCTGGAAGACGTCGACCTGGACGGCCACCTGATCAGGGCGGGCGAGGTGGTGACCATCGCGGCCGCCGTGGCCAACCGCGACCCGGAGAAGTTCGGCGACTCCGAGACCCTCGACGTCACCCGATCCGCGCACGGTCATCTCACGTTCGGCCACGGTGTGCACCAGTGCCTGGGCCAGCAGCTCGCCAGGACCGAGATGCGCATCGCCTACCCGGCGCTCCTGCGGCGCTTCCCCGGTCTGCGCCTGGCCGTACCACCGCAGGACGTCCCGATGCGCTCGGACATGTCCATCTACGGGGTGCACCGGCTGCCGGTCACCTGGTGAGCGCACTGTCGGGGGGAGGAAACACAATGAAGATCAAGGCTGACACCGGGGTCTGTGTGGGCGCGGGCATGTGCGCGCTCACCGCCCCCGAGGTCTTCGACCAGAGTGAGGAGGACGGCACCGTCGTGCTGCTCCAGCCCGAGCCGCCCGCGTCGCGCGAGGCCGCGGCGCGCCGGGCGGTCCAGCTCTGCCCGTCCGGAGCGCTGTCCCTCGAGGAGTGACCCGCCTCTCCCGTACGGCCTGGCCGTACGGGAGACCGAGGTCAGGCGTCGACGTGCCGGAGCGGCCGAACCGGTTCTGGCAGGGGGAGACCGCGGTCCTTCCACAGGCGGCGCATGCGGTCGGGATAGTCGGTGACGATCGCCGAGGCGCCCATGTCGATCAGCCGGGACGCCTCCTCCGGGTCGTTGACCGTCCACACGGCGACGGGCATGCCGCGCAGGGACGCGCTCGCCATGAGTGCCTCGTCGACCAGTTCGCGGTCAGGGGAGAGCGTCGTGGCACCGACGGCCGCCGCGGCGGCGGGGATGTCGCCGTCGAAGTCGGCCAGGTCGAGCCCGGACATCCACTCCGGCTTCATGCTGACCCGCTCGATCAACGCGAACCGCCGGTCGACCAGATGCTCGGCGGCCTGCAGGACATGCCAGTCGAAGCTGAGGATCGACGCCCGGGCGAGCTTGTCGTGCTTGTCGAGCTCCTTGACCACCAGCTCGGTGAACGCGACGGGGTCGCCGGACAGGTCGGGGCGGGTGGGGTTCGACTTCAGCTCGACGTTGAGCCGGACACGGTCCGCGCCGAGAGCGCCGATCAGGCCGAGCACGGCGCCGAGCGTGGGCATCCGGGTGTCGGGGAGCGGCACCTGCGTGAGCGCGAAGGGGTCGTCCGGGCGTTGCGGGAGCCGTACGCCGACGTCCAGCTTGCGCAACTGCGCGAGCGTAAGCGAGTTGATCGGCTTGCCCACGTAGGGGAACATCTCGTCGTCCGGCGTGGCCATTCCGGTGTCCGCGCTGGTCACCGGGGAGACGAGCAGGTCGTGGGTGAGCACGAGCTGCCCGTCGGCAGACATGGCCACGTCGAACTCCAGGGCGTCGACCCCGAGCTCCAGGGCGAATGCGAGACCGGGAAGCGTGTTCTCCGGCCTCAGGCCGCGCGCCCCCCGGTGACCGTGTAGCTCAACGTATCCGTGCACAACGGCGTACCTTACTGTCTCGGCCGCTCATCCCCGGGCATCTCCCGGTCACCGGCGTGCATGCCCGCAAATCATCCCGTACGGCACATGCCGCCCCGGAAATCACAGGAGAGACCGGATCTGCAGGGTCTGCGTACGGCCGGGGCCGACGCCGATGGCGGAGATCGGGGCGCCGCTCATCTTTTCCAGGGCCTTGACGTACGACTGCGCGTTGGGCGGCAGGTCGTCGAAGGTCTTGGCGCTGGAGATGTCCTCCTGCCAGCCGGGCAGTTCCTCGTAGATCGGCGTGGCGTGGTGGAACTCGGTCTGCGTCATCGGGATCTCCTCGTGCCGAGTCCCGTCCACGTCGTAGGCGACGCACACCGGGATGCGCTCGAGGCCGGACAGCACGTCGAGCTTGGTCAGGAAGAAGTCGGTGACCCCGTTGATCCGGGTGGCGTACCGCGCGATGACCGCGTCGAACCAGCCGCAGCGGCGGTTGCGACCGGTGGTCACGCCGTACTCGCCTCCGGTCTGGCGCAGCCACTCGCCCTGCTCGTCGAGCAGTTCGGTGGGGAACGGGCCGGATCCCACGCGGGTCGTGTACGCCTTGAGGATGCCGATGACCCGGGTGAGGCGGTTCGGCGGGATGCCCGACCCGGCGCACGCGCCGCCCGAGGTCGGGGAGCTCGACGTCACGAACGGGTAGGTGCCGTGGTCGATGTCGAGCAGCGTGCCCTGGCCGCCTTCGAGGAGCACGACCTTGCCCTCGTCCAGCGCCTTGCTCAGCACCAGCGAGGTGTCGGTGATGTGCGGGCGCAGCCGCTCGGCGTAACCGAGGTACTCGTCGAGGACCTTGGCCGCCTCGAGGCCGCGGCGGTTGTAGATCTTGGTGAGGATCTGGTTCTTCTCCGCAAGCGCCGCCTCGATCTTCTGGCCGAGGATGCCGGGGTCGAGGAGGTCCTGCACGCGGATGCCGACGCGGTAGATCTTGTCGCCGTAGGCGGGACCGATGCCCCGGCCCGTCGTACCGATCTTGGCCTTGCCCAGGAACCGCTCGCTGACCTTGTCGATCGCCTTGTGGTGGGGCATGATCAGGTGCGCGTTGGCCGAGATCAGCAGGCGGTCGCTGTCGATCCCCCGCGCCGCCAGCCCGTCGATCTCGCTCAGCAGCACGCCGGGGTCGATGACGACGCCGTTGCCGATCACCGGCACGACGTCAGGGGATAGCACCCCCGTGGGCAGCAGATGCAGCGCGTACTTCTGGTCCCCGATCACCACGGTGTGGCCCGCGTTGTTGCCACCCTGGTAGCGGACCACGTAGTCGACGTCTCCGCCGAGCAGGTCGGTGGCCTTTCCTTTGCCCTCATCGCCCCATTGGGCACCCACGAGAACGACAGCCGGCATGGTCTTACTCCCGCGCACAAAACGAAAACCCCTGGCGCAAGCGCGACAGGGGCCTCTTGCAAACTGAGACTACCTGAGCATTCGGCCCAGTGGGATCTCCCGGTCCCGGGAGAGTCCCAGCGGCGATTACCACGAGTCCCATGAGATCGCCTCCTGCGCCCGCGTCACCGGTACGGCCCGGCCGTACCGGTGACGGCCGTCAGGTCAGCGCGACAGCTCCTCGACGGCGGCAGGGCTGCTGTCGCGGAGGAACTGGAAGCACCGCTCGGCCTCGTCCTTCTCGCCGATCGCCTGAGCGGCCCTGGCCAGCGCGTTCAGGCAACGCAGGAACCCCTGGTTGGGCTCGTGCTCCCAGGGGATGGGGCCGTGCCCCTTCCATCCGGCGCGGCGCAACTGGTCCAGGCCCCGGTGATATCCGGTCCTGGCGAACGCGTACGACGTGACGGCGTGCCCGGCCGCGAAGTAGTCGTCGGCCAGCGCGGCCCAGGCGGCGGAATAGGCGGGGAAGCGCGCGGCCACGTCGGCCGCCATGGCGCCTGCCAGGAGCATGTCTCGCGCCTCGGCATTGTCCGGCAGCAGGGTCGGCGGCGGACCGGCGAGGAGGTTTTCGTGCGTTTCCATGAGCACAGTCTTACCTGTAGGAGACGCAAACCGTAACGATCGGGGACAGGGAAACGGGAGATCGGTACGCAGCCGATCTCCCGTTTCCCTCCGATCTGGGCTTACTTGAGCTTCGTGCCCGCCGACTTGAGCTGACGGCAGGCCTCGGTGACGCGCGCGGCCATGCCGGTCTCGGCAGCCTTGCCGTACGAGCGGGGGTCGTAGGCCTTCTTGTTGCCGACCTCGCCGTCGACCTTGAGAACGCCGTCGTAGTTCCTCAACATGTGGTCGGCGATGGGCCGGGTGAAGGCGTACTGGGTGTCGGTGTCGATGTTCATCTTCACGACGCCGTAGGAGATGGCCTCCTGGATCTCCTCGGTCGACGAGCCCGAGCCGCCGTGGAAGACCAGGGAGAAGGGCTTGTCCTTGCCGTACTTCGCGCCGACGGCGTCCTGGATCTCCTTGAGCACGCTCGGGCGCAGCTTGACGTGGCCCGGCTTGTAGACGCCGTGGACGTTGCCGAAGGTCGCGGCCACGATGTAGCGGCCGCGCTCACCCAGGCCGAGCGCCTCGGCGAGGGCGAGCCCGTCCTCGGGCGTGCTGTACAGCTTCTCGTTGATCTCTCCGACGACGCCGTCCTCCTCGCCGCCGACGACGCCGATCTCGACCTCGAGGATCACGTGCGCGTCCCGGGTCTTGTCGATCAGCTCGGAGGCGATCTGGATGTTCTCCTCCAGCGGTACGGCCGAGCCGTCCCACATGTGGGACTGGTAGAGCGGCTCCTCGCCGCGGGCGACCCGCTCGCGGGAGATGTCGAGCAGCGGCCGCACGAACGAGTCCAGCTTGTCCTTGGGGCAGTGGTCGGTGTGCAGGCCCACCGTGACCGGATACTTGGCGGCGGCCACCTTGGCGAACTCCGCGAAGGCGACCGCCCCGGTCACCATGTCCTTCACCGTCGTGCCGGACAGGAACTCGGCGCCGCCGGTTGAAACCTGGATGATCCCGTCGCTCTCCGCCTCCGCGAAGCCGCGGAGCGCAGCATGCAGGGTCTGCGACGACGTCACGTTGATGGCCGGATAGGCGAAGCCGCCCGCTTTGGCGCGGTCGAACATCTCGGCGTAGACCTCTGGAGTGGCGATAGGCATCGAAGTCATCTCCTTCTGGACGGTTCCGGCGGTGGCCAGTATCCCCAAGGCCATGCCGGTCAGGGAAGCATCGAAGCGTCCGCCATTCGCCGCCCTCGCTCGGGAATGGGCCTCCAGCTTCTCAGCCCCATCTCATATGGGACGGGTAGGCTCACCCCGTGGACGTGCTCTTGGACCTTCTTGACCCGAAGTGGTGGCTGGGCATGCTCGGCCCCGTAGCCACAATCGGCGTTATCGCCATCATATTTGCCGAAACAGGACTGCTCGTCGGATTCTTCCTGCCGGGCGACTCCCTCCTCGTCGCTGCGGGGATCTTCAGCACCGCCGCCGCGGCCCAGGGGCTGGGGATCGCTCCCCTCTCGCTGCCCACGCTGCTTGTTTTCGCGCCCCTCGCCGCGATAGCGGGTGCACAGTTCGGGCATTTTCTCGGGGGCAGATTCGGGCGGAAGCTCTTCGAGAAGCCTGATTCGCGGCTGTTCAAGAAGGAACACGTCGAGAAGGCCGAGTTTTACTTCGAGAAATTCGGCCCCGCCAGGGCCGTCGTGGCCGCACGTTTCATGCCGATCGTCCGTACGTTCATGAACCCGGTCGCCGGCGTCCTCGAGATGGACGCGCGCCGGTTCTTCGTCTGGAACGCCCTGGGCGGCGTCGTCTGGGTGGAGGCGCTGCTGCTGCTCGGCTACTTCCTGGGCGCCAAGGTCGAGAACATCGACAAGTACATCCTCCCGGGCGTCTTCGTGATCATCCTCCTGTCGATCATCCCCATCGTCCGCGAGGTCATCAAGAGCCGCAGGACGGTCGTCCCCGAGCCCAAGGGCCGCCACCACGCCGGGCGCTGAGCCGCAGGTCGGCGCGGATGCGCCGTCCATATCAACGCCCCGTCATGGCCCCTTCCCGGAGGCCGCGCACCGGTTAGTCTCCAAGTGTGGGACGCCACAGGTCTGACCCGCTGGGCATCGCCAGGCTCGCCTTAGCCGGCCTGGCGGTCATCGTGCTGCTCGCACTGATCGGCGTGGGTGCGAGGGCGCTGTTCTCCTCCTTGGATTCGAGCAGCGCCCCCGTCCCTGACACGCCGAGCGCTCCCGCGAGCCCCTCATCGGAGCCGGCCACTCCGCCTGAGAAGGTGCCCACCGTGCAACTGGTCTGCCAGGCCGACCTTTGCCCCGTGTTCGTCCGCGTGCCCGGGGGCGACGTCCTCATCGACAGGGACATGACCCGCGGAGAGCAGGCGTCCTACTCCAACCCCGAGCTCGACGTCGTGCTCGACGACGCCGGCACGGTGCGGGTGTACGAGAACGGAACCCCGCGCGAGCAGGGGGCCCAGGGCGAGCGCCAGGAATTCATGGTCAAGCGAGACCAAGGTCGCTGAGGCTGAAAGCCGAGCGGTACGGCAGGCCGCTGGCGGCCAGGTTCTCGTCGCCTCCCCTGTGCACGATCGTGGCGATGCCCACGACCTCGGCGCCCGCCTCGCGCAGCGCCTCGACGGCGGTCAGCACCGACGCGCCCGTCGTGGTCGTGTCCTCGACCGCGAGCACTCGCCTCCCGGCGACGTCCGGGCCCTCGATCCTCCGCTGCAGGCCGTGCGCCTTGCCTTCCTTTCGCACCACGAATGCGTCGAGCGTGCGCCCGCGCGCGGCGGCGGCGTGCAGCATCGCCGTGGCCACGGGGTCGGCACCCAGCGTGAGCCCGCCCACCGCCTCGTAACCGAGGTCCTCGGTCAGGTCGAGCATCACCCGTCCCACGAGCGGGGCCGCCACGCCGTCCAGGGTGATCCTGCGCAGGTCCACGTACCAGTCGGCCTCCCGTCCTGAGGACAGCACCACCCGGCCGTGCACGACGCCCTTGTTCTTGATCTCGTCCAGCAGCTTTTCGCGGTCACTCATGGTGCACAGCGTAGGGCCGCCGCCCTCGACGGTTCCGCCTGCCCCGGCCTGCCCCGCAGAACGTGAAACACGCAGGTCGAAGAGGTAAAGCCGTCTGCGCGGTTTAGCAATGACATCCGTTGCGGAATTAATGGCGGTGCAACTCAACGTAATCGTGAGGTCGCAATGAGTAGAAAAGACCGGCAAACGGACGTGGAACTGCTGGAAGCCGTCAGAGGAGGCAACGCCTCGGCGTACGGCATGCTCTACCAGCGCCACGCGGTCGCGGCCCGGTCGCTCGCCCGGCAGTTCCTCCAGGGCGACGAGGCGGTCGAGGACATCCTGGTCGAGACCTTCGCCGGCGTGCTCGACGTGGTCAGGGCGGGCGAGGGGCCGTTCTTCGCCTTCCGCCCCTACCTTCTGATGGCCGTGCGCCGCTATGTGGCCATCGGCGCCGTCGACCTGACCGACCCGGACGGGATATACGTCGACCCCGAGCTCACCGGCCTGGAGCGCGCGGTGCTCGCGCGGGCGTTCTTCTCGCTGCCCGAGCGGTGGCGCATGGTCCTGTGGCACATGGACGTCGAGAACGCCCGGCCGGCGGAGATCTCCCACCTGCTCGGGATGTCGGTCGGCGGCGTCGGGGCCCTGGCCGACCGGGCCCGCGACGGGCTGCGACAGGCCTACCTCCAGCTGCACCGGGAGGGCGGGCCCCGGGACGAATGCGGCCCGATCCTGGCGAAGATCCCTCAGCACGTCGAGGGCCGGCTGCCCAAGCGCGAAGGCCAGACGGTGGACGAGCACGTCGCCGAGTGCATCGACTGCCGGGCGGCCTTTCTCGAGCTGGCCGACCTCGCCCAGGGCCTGCGGGTCATCGTCGGCCAGTTGGTGGTGGGGCCGCACATCGACGGCTATCTCGCCGACCTCGCCAGGGAGCGTGAGGCGGCGGGCTCTCCGCCGCGCGGGGTCGCCGCCGCCATCCGACGGATGCCCGCGCCGCACCGGGCTCTCGTCGCGGGCGCCGCGGCGACGGCGGCCACGGTCGCGTTCATACTGATCGCCGAGCCGCTCTCCGACGGCGGGCCGGGCGGCTGGCCCGCGGCCAGGGGCCCCCGTTCGCCGGGTACGGCAGGCACCCCCTCGGGGCCCACCCCCTCTCCGAGCGCCCGATCCGCCACCCCGGAAAAGCCGGACCGCACACAGGACGTCGCGCCGCCGCAGCCGGGCGGGCCGTCGCACGCGGCGGCCCCCACCGGCAGGCACCAGTCCGGCAGGCACACGACCGGCGGTCACGCCGCGACGCCGGAGCACGCCTCGCTGGCCGCGACCATCGACCCGCTCGGCGCCCTGGTCCGTGCGAGGTCCGGCATCGTCGGCGTACGGCTCCGCAACACGGGCGAGGCGCTAACCCGAGACGTGAAGGCCGCCGTGACCCTTCCCTCCGGCGTCGCCCTCATGGCGGGCGGAGCCGCGAAAGGCAGGGGCACCGCGCCGTCGGTGGGCACGTTGGACGGCTGGGCCTGCCGTACGGCGCGGCAGGTCGTGACGTGCAGCCACGGCGCCCTGGCTCCCGGGGAGGCGACCACCGTCTTCCTCAGGGTTCTCGTCGCCGCCGACGCGCCCGTGGGCGGTGGTCTCGGGCTGCGGGTGACGTCGGGCGGGCAGGTCGTGTCCACGCACTCGACCCTGGGCGTGCGGTCCTCGGGGGCCACGGCCCGCTACGCCGCCGACGGGCGGGTCACCACCCGGGCCATCGGCAACACCCTGCTCAGCTCCTCGCCCGCGCCGGCCGGCTGCGAGACGAAGAGGATCCGCCCGGGAACCGGCCCCCGGATCGCCGTGCCCGTCGATCACGACGGCGACGCGTCGACCCGGAGCTCGAGCTGCGGGCTTCTCGAACTGCCGGCCGGGGGCCGGGTGCTCTGGGCGGGGCTGTACTGGTCGGCCACCGGCCGGAGTTCGGCGCCCGTCGGACTGGTCAGGGTGAAGGCTCCGGGATCGAGCCGGTATGTGACCGTGCGCGCCACCGAGGTCGCCGGCAGCGACCTGCCCATCAGGCACGGCTATCAGGCGTTCGCCGACGTCACGTCGCTGGTCCGCGGGGCGGGAAGCGGGCGGTGGTGGGTCGCCGACCCCTCGATGCGATGGGGCGCGTCGCAACACGCGGGATGGAGCCTGGTCGTGATGGCCACCGACGACAGCCGGCCGTACAGCCGGGCGGCCGTGCTGGACACCGCGGCCGTGGTCGGGGGGAAGGGCGGTCTGAGGGTGCCGCTCGCCGGGCTGGCTCCCGCCGCAACCCCCGCGAGGATCGATCTCGTGGTCTGGAACGGGGACGACGGCACCGACGGACTGGTGGCCCTGAGCGATCACGCCGCCAAGGCGGGTGCCGGGGGCCCGGCCAAGAGAGGGCTCGGCGGGGTGATCGTGGGGACCATGCACACCGTGCTCGGACGGCATGCCGTACTCAACCTCGCGACCAGGGACGAAAGCCTGCTTTTCGGGGTTGTGGCGGTCAGCGCTCGCTCATGGTCCTGACCGTTCGGAGGGGAGGCAAGAGTAGGACAAACTGGTACGGTCTCCGTGAACACTCCTTCCCCAGGGTGCGGGCCCACAAGATCCCCATCGTGTGAGCGCGGGCTGAATCGCAAGGATTCTCCCTCGGACGATCACCCGCTTCATTACCCTGGGAAAGCCACGGAGGAAGGGCGGTGTCGCGTGGATCGGTGTGCGCTGTTCGTTGACGCCGGCTACTTGCTGGCTGACGGCGCGATGGCCGTGCACGGGACCCGCCATCGCGAGGCCGTCTCCTGGGACTTCCCCGGGCTTCTGCAACTCCTGACCAGTCTGTCGCGTGAACGCACCGGTCTTCCGCTGCTGCGGTGCTACTGGTACGAGGCGACGGTCGAAGGCCGCAGGACCCCGGAACACGACGTGCTGGCCGACATTCCCGGTCTCAAGCTTCGCCTCGGACGCATCCGGCCGGGCCGGCGTGAAGGCGTCGACGCACAGGTGCACCGTGACCTGATGACGCTGGCGCGCAACAACGCCGTCTGCGACGCCGTCGTGGTGAGCGGCGACGAAGACCTCGCCCAAGTGGTCAGCGACGCGCAGGACCTCGGCATCCGGGTGACCGTGGTGCACATCTCCGCCGACGGAAGCTGGGCGGTCTCCCGCACGCTCCGCCAGGAGAGCGACGACTTCGTCGAGATCGGCTCCAGCGAGTTGCGGCAGTTCGTCACGCTGACCGCGGGCTCGGACCCCGGGCCCGCATCGGGCAACGGGCAGCATCACCAGCCTTCGTCCAACGGGCAGTCGCACGGCAACGGCGTGGTGCCTCTCGCCAACGGCTCACAGCCCGGCGGTTCGGTGGTGCCGCTGGTGAACGGCTCACCCGGCGCCGGCATCGTCCCGGCCAACGGTTCACAGCCCGGTGGGCGCTCGTCCTCGCACGCGCGTCCGCCGCAGGTCAACCCGCCCGCGCTTCCGGCGCAACCGTCCCTGCCGGCGTATTCGGGATACACCCCGGAGCCGCAGCCTGCGCCCCAGCCGGTGCCGCCGCCTCCTCCTCCGGCTCCCGCTCCTCCGCCGCCCGTGGTTCAGGCCCCTCCGCCCGCTCCCGCTCCGGCGCCGAACCCTTACACGCCCAACGTGGGGAACGCGGGCAACACGGGCGTCACCGGGAGCTACCCGGCGGGCACGGGCACCGCGGGTAGCTATCCGGGGAGTTCGCAGGACACGGGTGGTTATTCGTCCGGTGCGAACGCGTACTCGTCGACGACGGGGAGCTATTCGGCGCCGCTCGGGCCGTACACCGGGCCGCAGCCGGCCCCCGTGCCTGTGCAGAACTCGGGCACCACGACGCTGGCCGAGGCGGTGAAGGCCGCGCACAAGGAGGGCCACGACTTCGGCGACTCGGTCGCACGTGACGCTCCGGCGCTGTGGCTGGAGGCGGTGCTCGCCCGCAAGCCGCGCATGCCCTCCGACTTGGAGGCGCGCCTGCTGCAGGGCTCGTCACTGCCCATCGACTTCCTTCTTCACGACGAGGTCCGTCACGCCCTGCGCCGCGGCTTCTGGGACGCCCTCGAACGGGCGCGGCACTGAGCTGGACTGACGAGCGAGGGGTGAGGGGCGAGCCCTGAGTGAGGAGGGAAGCCGGTGCCTGTGGGCGCCCGTTCTGCCGAGCGGAGCGAGGCCGTGTGGGGTACGGGCGCGGCACTGAGCTGGACTGATGAGCGAGGGGTGAGGGACGAGCCCTGAGCGAGGAGGGAAGCCGGTCCTGTGGGCACTGAGCTGGACTTCGGTCAGGTGCGCAGGAGTAGGAGCGTGACGAAGCCGAGCACGCCGCGGTAGCCGTTCAGCCACATGTCACGGTGGTCGAGGGCGGCGGCCAGCGCCGTGTCCCCGTCGGGCCCGGGGTGGGCGGCGGCCCAGCGGATGAGGGAGCCGGTCCACGACCATTCGTACTCGTCCCATTCGCCGCGTTCGCTGGTGTGCCCGTGGACGACGCGGAAGCCGGGTTCTTCCATGCGGGCCACGGTTCCGGCGAGGTCGGCGTATTCGTCGGGGGTGGCGCCGAGCCTGGTGAGCAGGGCGGGCGACGGGTTCTGCTCCCAGAAGCCCTCCCCGATCAGGGCGAGACCGCCGGGCTTCACGAAGGAACGTACGGCCTCCAGGGTCGGGGCGAGACCGCCGAAGGCGTGCGTGGCCCCGACGCACAGCACCAGGTCGTACGGCTCGGCAGCCGTGAAGCCGGCCGCGGACGTCTCGTGGAGCCGGATGCGGCCGGCGAGCCCGCGCGCCTGCGCGTCCTTCGCGGCGGCGGCCAGCCCGCCGGGGGAGATGTCGACGCCGTCGGCGCTCGTTTCGGGGAAGAGTTCGAGCGCACGCAATGTCCAGGCGGCCTCTCCGCAGCCGAGGTCGAGGATGCGCGCGCCTGTTTTGAGTTTCGTCCGGGCGAGGAGGCGTTCGACGTGCGCGGGGCTGATGGGGGCGGCGATGGGGTGGTCGGCGTGTGCGAGGGCGCTGATGGTCTGGCGGTCCATCGGGCCACCTTCGCGGATGGCGCGCGTGCGTTCCACTGATTAAGGGCCCACTGATTAAGGGGGCGGGCCCGGTCAGGTGACGGCGTCGAACCCGGCGCGGAGGTGGGCGACGCGGTCGGCCAGGTCGGACAGCGGACCGTCCAGTGTGGGGTCGCCGGTCTTGCTGCTGAGGTCGCGCACGCGGGCGAGTTCCTCCTCGACGGCGGTGATGCGGCGGGCGAGTTCGGGCAGCACGGCCGCCTGGTCGCCCAAGCCGCCGGGCAGTTCGGCCGACAGGCGTTCGCGCAGCAGCGCCGACTGTTCGGCGAGCCGCCGGTTCATCTTGTACAGCTCGACGAACACGGCGACCTTGGCCCGCAGCACCCACGGGTCGAAGGGTTTGGTGAGGTAGTCGACCGCTCCGGCGGCGTACCCGCGGAAGGCGTAGTCCGGGGCGCTGTCGACCACGGTCAGGAAGATGATCGGGATGTTGCGGGTGCGCTCTCTCCGCTTGATGTGGGCGGCCGTCTCGAAGCCGTCCATGCCGGGCATGCGCACGTCGAGGAGGATGAGCGCGAACTCGGTGGAGAGTAGGGCTTTCAGCGCCTCCTCGCCTGATCGGGCCCGGACGGGAGCCAGGTCGAGCGAGCTGAGGATCGCCTCCAGCGCGATCAGGTTCTCCTCCCGGTCGTCCACCAGGAGGACCTTGGCACGGTCAGGCATCGATCACGGCCCTTCGTGGGAGTCGGGGAGTTCGGAGCCGAACACGGGCTCCGAGGATTCCGTGGTCACGACGCGGCCGCGGATGAGCCAGCCGCGCAGTCGTTCGAGCAGCCGGTCGACGTCGACGGGCTTGGGCACGTAGTCGGAGGCGCCGGAGGCGATGCTCTTCTCCCGGTCTCCGCGCATGACCTTGGCGGTCAGCGCGATGATCGGGAGATCGGCGAACTGCGGCATCTTCCTGATCGCCGACGTGGTGGCCCAGCCGTCCATCTCCGGCATCATGATGTCCATCAGGACGAGCGCGACGTCTTCGTTGCGTTCGAGCTGTTCGATGCCCTCGCGGCCGTTCTCGGCGTAGACGACGACGGAGCCGTGCCGTTCGAGCACGCTGGTCAGCGCGAAGACGTTACGGATGTCGTCGTCGACGATGAGGATCTTGGCCCCGGTGAGCGGATCGTCGCCCTGCCAGTTCTGGCCTTCGAGGAGCGGCTCCAGCTGCGGCATCGGCAGGTCGGTGGGCAGCGGGATCTCCGGCATGGTGTCCTCGTGGTCGAGGACGGCCACCCGTGGGTTGCGTTCCGGCGTTCCGGTCGTGGACGTGATCGCGCCGCCGTCGCGTGCCGCGAGCGGCCCCGAGTAGGCCATCGGCAGGTAGAGGACGAACGTGCTGCCGTGGCCGGGCGTGCTGTCCACGTGGATCTCGCCGCCGAGCAGACGGGCGATCTCGCGGCAGATCGACAACCCCAGGCCGGTGCCGCCGTACTTGCGGCTGGTCGTGCCGTCGGCCTGGCGGAAGGCCTCGAAGATGACCTCCAGCTTGTCCGGCGCGATGCCGATGCCGGTGTCCACGACCTTGAAGGCGAGGATGTTGTCGGAGAACTTCAGCGTCTCGTCGACGAAGGGCACGTCGGGTGAGGCGTGGGTGACCTGGAGCCGCACTTCCCCCTTCGGGGTGAACTTGACGGCGTTGGACAGCAGGTTGCGCAGCACCTGCTGCATGCGCTGCTCGTCGGTGCGCAGCTCGTTGGGCATGGTCGGGTCGATCTCGACGCTGAAGGCGAGTCCCTTGTCCTGCGCGAGCGGCGCGAAGGTCGCCTCCATGTAGTCCACGAGCCGTGACAGCGACAGCTGCTGCGGGTGGATGTCCATCCGGCCGGCCTCGACCTTGGACAGGTCGAGGATGTCGTTGATGAGCTGCAGCAGCGCCGATCCGGCGCCGTGGATCGTCCTGGCGAACTCGACCTGCTGCGGGGTCAGGTTGCCCTCGGTGTTCTCGGTCAGCAGCTTGGCCAGCACGAGCAGGCTGTTCAGCGGCGTGCGCAGCTCGTGGGACATGTTGGCGAGGAACTCGGACTTGTAGCGCGACGACACCGCCAGCTGCTCGGCCCGCTCCTCCAAGGTGCGGCGGGCCTGCTCGATCTGGAAGTTCTGGATCTCGATCGCGCGGTTCTGCTTGGCGAGCAGCGCCGCCTTGTCCTCCAGCTCGGCGTTGGACCTGCGCAGCTCCTCCTGCTGGCGCTGGAGCTCGTCCGAGCGCTCCTGC
The DNA here is from genome assembly GCF_016863335.1 of Planotetraspora thailandica. Taxonomy (GTDB): domain Bacteria; phylum Actinomycetota; class Actinomycetes; order Streptosporangiales; family Streptosporangiaceae; genus Planotetraspora; species Planotetraspora thailandica. The sequence continues at coordinate 1,181 of NZ_BOOR01000011.1, read as the reverse complement.
AGCTCGGTCGCCAGGCGCTGCGACTCCTTGAGCAGGTCCTCCGTACGGGAGTTGGCGATGATCGTGTTGATCGTGACGCCGATCGTCTCCACGAGCTGGGTCAGGAACGCGAGGTGGACCTCGCTGAACTGGTTGAACGAAGCCATCTCCAGGACGCCGAGCACCTGGTTCTCGAACAGGATCGGCACGACGACGATCTGCGCCGGGCCGGAGCTGCTCAGACCGGTCTCGATCGTGATGCCTTCAGCGGGGACGTTCTCCAGCATGATCTGCCGGGCCTCGAGCGCGGCCTGGCCGACGATTCCCTCGCCGAGCGCGAAACGCCTGCGCGGCCCCGACCCGGGCTGGATGCCGTACCCGGAGATGAGGCTCAGCTCGCCGTTGACGACCAGGTAGCAGGCGCCGTGGCTGGCCGTGACGAGTGGCGTCAGCTCGCTCATGATCAGCCGGGAGACCTCGATGAGGTCGCGGTGGCCCTGCATGAGGCGGGAGATCCTGGCGAGGTTGGACTTCAGCCAGTCCTGCTCCTCGTTGGCCTTCGTCGTGGCCCGGAGGTTGGACACCATCGTGTTGATGTTGTCCTTGAGGTCGGCGAGCTCGCCCTCGGCGTCGGCGGTGATCGACTGGGTGAGGTCGCCGCGGGCGACGGCGCTGGTCACGGCGGCGATGGCGCGCACCTGCGTGGTGAGGCGGCCGGCGAGTTCGTTGACGCTCTCGGTGAGGCCCTTCCAGATGCCCTCGACGCCCTCGACGCGTGCCTGGCCGCCCAGGCGGCCCTCCGAGCCGACCTCCTGCGCGACGCGGGTGACCTCGGAGGCGAAGGACGACAGCTGGTCGACCATCCTGTTGATGGTGGTCTTCAGGGCGAGGATCTCACCCTGGGCGTCCACGTCGATCTTGCGGGTCAGGTCGCCCTTGGCGACCGCCGTGGTGACGACGGCGATGTCACGCACCTGGTAGGTCAGGTTGTTCGCCATCGAGTTGACGTTCTCCGTGAGGTCCTTCCAGACCCCGGAGACGCCCTGCACGCGGGCCTGGCCGCCGAGGCGTCCTTCCGTGCCGACCTCGCGGGCGACACGGGTGACCTCGTCGGCGAAGGCGGACAGCTGGTCCACCATCGTGTTCATGGTGTCCTTGAGCTGCAGGATCTCGCCCTGGGCGACGACGGTGATCTTGCGCGT
>NZ_BOOR01000010.1 GCF_016863335.1 Planotetraspora thailandica | reverse complement strand
AAGTTGACGTTGTCGGTGAGGTCTTTCCAGACCCCGGACACGCCGCGCACCTGGGCCTGGCCGCCCAGCTTGCCCTCGGTGCCGACCTCGCGGGCGACGCGGGTGACCTCCTCGGCGAACGCGGACAGCTGGTCGACCATGGTGTTCACGGTGTTCTTCAGCTCGAACATCTCGCCGACGGCGTCGACGGTCACCTTGCGGCTCAGGTCGCCGCGGGCGACGGCCGTGGTCACCTCCGCGATGTCGCGCACCTGGGCCGAGACGCGGCTCGACATGGTGTTCACCGACTCGGTGAGGTCGCGCCAGCTCCCCGACATGCCCTTGACGTTGGCCCGGCCGCCCAGCTTGCCCTCGGTGCCGACGTCCCTCGTCACACTGGTCACCTCGGAGGTGAACAGTTCGAGCTGGTCGACCATGCCGTTGATCGCCTTGCCCAGCCGGCGGACCTCGCCTCTCGCGCTGCGGTCGAGGTCGATCCTGAGTGACAGGTCGCCCTTGGCCACCGCGTCGATCACGTCGGCGGCGCCGCTGACGGGCGTCACCAGCGCGTCGATCAGGTCGTTGACCGAGCCCACGCTCTCGGCCCACTGCCCGACGCCGGGGCCGGGCGTGAGCCGTTCGCCGAACCTGCCCTCCTTGACCACCTCGCGGCGCACCCGGCCCAGCTCGTTGGCGAGATGCTCGCGCCGATCGGCCACCTCGTTGAGCAGCAGCCGGATCTCGCTGAGAATGCCGGGTGGCGCATGTGGCACGCGGCGGCGGAAATCTCCGTCGCGCCAGGTTATGAGGGTTTCCAGCACAGGCACGAGATCGGACTCGGTGTACGACCGTTCCGTTCCGGCCAGCTCAACGCCGACGGGCGACATGTCGCCTCCTTCACCCTTGGGGGTCTAGCGCCGGATATGAGGCACAGCGGCCTTCGGGGGGGCAGACTCCTTGCCAGTCTGTCACGTTCCGTGGCGTGGGGTGCTCTCTCCTTTTACCCCGGGTCAGGGTGAAGTGTGGTAAGCACGGAAGCAGTGACAATTACCCCTCGGGCCGTCCTTGGCGCATCCTTCGCGCAGGGAGAACCGGCTATACCGGCAGTCGTGCGATTCACCAACGAGGTGATGACCGCGTGGGCAGCCATGTCCGCGTCTCCTGAGGCCGAACGCCTGGTCCGCGATCTCATCGGCGTGACACCTGCCGAGCCCTTCGACGTCGTCTGGCTTCACCATGGCGAATACGTGCAGGTCGAGGTCAGGGAGAAGGCCGAACGCTCCACCTTCGGGACACCTCCGGACGCGGCCGAGTGGGGCGTGACCTTCACGGGGCAGACGCGCACGCGCTGGGCGCGGATCGACCTCCCCGGAGGGGCGTCGGGCGCGAGCGAGGAATGGGTCGCCGAGACGGCGGCGGGGCCGGGCTGGCTGGGGTTCCTCGCCGACGCCAGCGATCTCCTCGCCGGCACCCTCGACCCCGACATGGTCCCGGCGATCATCGCGCAGATCGTGGTGCCCCGCCTGGCGACCTGGTGCGCGGTATACACGGCGGAGCACGCGTGGGAGCCGCTGCGGCCCGCCTATCTCTGGCATTCCGACGAGACCCAGATCGACGCGCTCCGCGAACTTCTGGACGAGACCCCCATCCCCTCAGGCGAGGGCCCTGCCGTGCTCCACGCGGGCGAGTGGCAGTCGCTGGCCTTCCCCCTGACCGCCCGCGGGCGCAGGCTCGGAGTCCTGTGCCTGGGGCGGCACGACAGCTTCCCCGAAGAGGTCATGCAGCTCGCGGAGGACCTCGGGCGCAGGGCGGCGCTCGCCATGGACAACGCCCGCCTGTACGCCCAGCAGGCGGCGGCCAACCGGGCGCTCCAGCGCAGCCTCCTGCCTCCGGAGGAGCCGAAGACCCCGGGCCTGGACTCCCACGTCGTCTACGAGCCCGCCGGAGAGACCAACGAGGTCGGCGGCGACTTCTACGACCTGTTCCCGATCCGCGAGGGCGTGTGGCGCTTCGCCATCGGGGACGTGTGCGGCACCGGGCCGGAGGCCGCGGCCGTCACCGGGCTGGCCCGCCACACGCTGCGCCTGCTCGCCCGCGAGGGATACGCCGTGGCCGACGTCGTCGACCGGCTCAACCAGGCCATCCTCGACGAGGGGGAGCGGGCCAGGTTCCTGACCCTCCTGCACGGGGAGATCATGCGCACCGACCAGGGGCTCGACATCCGCCTCGTCTCGGCCGGGCATCCCGAGGCGCTGCGCCTGCGGCCGAGCGGCGTGGTCGACGTGGTCGCCTCGCCGCAGTCGCTCCTCGGCGTCTTCCCCGAGGCCGACTTCCACGAGGAGACCCTGCATCTGGACCCCGGAGACGTGCTCCTCGGCGTGACCGACGGCGTCACGGAGCGGCGGTCGGGCACCCGCCTCCTCGACGACGACGGGGGGCTGGCCAAGCTGCTCGCCGAATGCGTCGACCTGTCCGCCCGGGCCGTGGCCGAGCGGATCCGCCGTGCCGTACAGGATTTCGCGCTCGAACCGAGCGCGGACGACCTGGCTATCCTCGTGCTGCGAGCGCCCTGACCGCGAAGTCGATCGAGGCGCTCATCTGGCGGATGCGCTCCTCCACGACCAGCGAGCCGTGGCCGGCGTCGTAGTGGTAGACCGACGCCTCGTGGCCGCGGTCGGCCAGCGCCTGCAGATAGCTCTCGATCTGGCGGATCGGGCAGCGGGGGTCGTTCTCCCCCGCGAGGACCAGCAACGGCGCCTGCACCATGTCCGCGTAGGTGATCGGCGAGGACGCGGCGTACCTCTCGGGCAGTTCGGCGGGGGAGCCGCCGAGCAGGGCACGGTGGAAGGCGCGCAGCCCCTCGGACTCGTCCTCGTAGGCCGAGGCGTGGTCGGCGATGGGCACCGCGGCGATTCCGGCGGCCCAGCTCTTGGGCTGGGTGCCGAGGGCCAGCAGGGTGAGGTAGCCGCCCCACGACGACCCGGACAAGATCAGGCGGCTGGGATCGGCGATGCCGTGGTCGACCGCCCAGTCGCGTACGGCGGCCACGTCGGCCAGCTCGATGTGCCCCACGTCTCCGCGGAGGGCGTCGCGCCAGGCCGAGCCGTACCCGACCGAACCCCGGTAGTTGACCCGGACGACGGCGAAGCCGTTGTCCACCCAGGCCGCGACCTCGGGCAGGAACGAGTCGTCGTCCTGCGCGGTGGGCCCGCCGTGCAGCAGGAACACCGTCGGGTACGGCGCGGCCTCCCGTTCCGGGAGGGAGACCAGGGCGTGGATGCGGCCTGCGGGGCCTTCCACATCGATGTCCTCCAGCGGTACCGACGGAGGCGGCGTGCGGCCGGCGCTCATGACCACGTGGCCGTTGCTCGATCGGATCACCGGTGGGTGCGCGGCGCTCGACCAGGCGTATTCCACCGAGCCGTCGGGGCGCGGGGCGGCGGCCTCGATCACGCCGCGGGGGCTCTCGATCGGCGTGAGACCGCCCCCGCCGAGGTCGTAGCGCAGGAGTTCGGTGCGGCCGCGATGACTGTGCATGATCAGCAGGGCGCGGCCGTCGCCGTACCAGTCGGAGCTGATGTCGCCGGGCAGGGGCAGCCAGATCTCGCGCTGCTCGCCGGTGACCGGGTCCCAGACGAGAGGTTCGCGGCGCCCCCTGCGCTCGTGCAGGACCAGCAGCCGCCGGTCGCCGGGCAGCTGGGCGAAGCGGATGCCGGTGACGCCCTTGCCGGGCCCGTCGTGGAGGTCGCCGACGACCTGCCCGCCTGCCCGCAGGACTCGCAGGGCGGGGTGGCGCGAGTCTCCGTGCTCGCTGTGGTTGATCGCGATGAGCGACCCGTCGAGGGACATGTCGACCACGGAGGCGAACTCGTCGCTGCGGTAGATCGGCATGGGCTCCCCGCCGGTTTCCATGTCGGTCAGGAGCACCTCGAAGCCGCCGCGGAACGACCTGCCGATCGCGGCGGCGCCGTTGCTCCCGAGCCCGAGACCCCACGGAGTGCCCGCGGGCATCTCGACGGGGACGTCGGGGCCGCCGTTGAAGGGCTGGCGCATCCACACGCCGAACTCGTCGCCGTCGGTGTCGGCGAACCACCAGATCCACGTGCCGGCCGGGTCGACGGCGGCGTATCGCGTGCCCTTGGGGCGGTCGGTCACCTGGCGGGTCCGGCCTGTGGAACGGTCCCAGGCGTAGATCTCCCAGGTGCCCGAGGAATTGCTGCGATAAACGGCACGATGAGGCGCCTGACGCGCCCACATCGGCAGGGTCGTACGTGGTGCCCGGAACCTGGACTGCCAGCGTTCCTCGGCCTTCATCGGCCCTCCCCTGTGCTCCAGCGGGGTCGCCGTCAAGTATGTCCCGTCGTTGTGGAAAAAGACCGACAAATCGCTGATGTTCGCGCGGTTTTGTCGTGGATCACGCCCGTGTCGTCCAAGTGGAGATGCGGAAGGACGCGGTGACCTGGACCGGATCGGGCAAGGCGGCGATCTTCTTGCGGAGGTCGTCCGTGCCGGTGTGCCACGCGCTCGGACCCATGCCGACCACGGCCTCGACGGCGTCATGGCCGAGCCTCAGCGGGATGTCCAGATCCTCCTGTACGGCTCGCGCGAACCGCCCGCCCAGAGTCTCGCCGAGCCTGCGGTCCTTGTCCTCGTCGACGGAAAGCAGGCCGAGCCGTTCGACGAGCGGGCGCAGGTGGCCGGGGGCAGGCGTGACGACGATGAGCGTGCCGCCGGGCTTGAGCACACGGGCGAACTCGGCGGCGTTGCGCGGGGCGAAGACGTTGAGCAGCACGTCGGCGCACGCGTCCCGGACGGGCAGCGGCCGCCACACGTCGGCGACGACCGCGCCGATCCGGGGATGTGCCCGCGCGGCCCGCTTGATCGCGTGCTTGGACACGTCGAGTGCGAGCCCCACGGCCTGCCCGCCGGTCCCGGTGAGCGCCGCGGCCAGGTAGTGGCCTGTGCCCGCCCCGGCGTCCGCGATCACCCCGGCCGTGCCTGGGAGGGCCGGGGCGCACAGCCGGATGACCGCGTCGGCCAGCGGCGCGTAGTGACCCGCGGACAGGAAGGCGTCGCGGGCCGCGACCATGGCGGCCGTGTCGGCCGTCCCCGGCGCGGCCGACCCGGTGAGCAGGCTGACGTATCCCTGCCGGGCGACGTCGAAGACGTGCCCGTTTCCGCAGCGGACCGCGCCCGGCACGAGGGACGGCCGGGCGCCGCAGACCGGGCACAACAGAAGATCGATGACGTCGGCGAGCATCCGTCCATCATCGCCGCTCCCGGCCGCTCGGGTTCTTGGGGTTCGTCGTCGGCTGAGCCATATTGTGTGGAAAATGACCTACGAGCCGAGGATCGTGTCCGGTGTCGAGATCATTCCGATCTGCGATGCCGTGGGGCCGATGGGACCGGGCGTCGGCAAGCCGCTGCCGGACATGTTCCCCGGGGGGTCGTTTCCCGACGGCGCCACGTGGGTGCTGCATTTCCACTGCTACCTGCTGCGGTCGGCCGGCCGTACGGTCCTGGTGGACACCGGGATCGGCGATGCGGGCTCGCCCGCTGCCGCGTGGGCGCCCGTGCCCGGCAGGCTGCAGGAGGGGCTGGCCGCCGTGGGCGTCGCCCCCGCCGACGTGGACGTGGTCGTCCTCACCCACCTGCACACCGACCACGCGAGCGGGTGCGTCGCGGCGGCGGAGCCGGTCTTCCCCAACGCACGCCACGTGATCCAGCGGGCCGAACTCGACTGGGTCACGCGCCCGATGCTCCGGGAGGTCGTCGAGCCGCTGCGGGACACGATCGAGGTCGTGGACGGCGACGCGGGCCTGGTGCCGGGGGCCCGCGTGGTTCACGCCCCCGGGCACACTCCAGGACACCAGTGCGTGGAGGTGGGCGACCTGATGGTGACCGGCGACGCCCTGCTCCACCCGGTGCAACTGGCCGACCCCACGATCACCTACGTGTACGACGAGGACCCCGAGCAGGCCGTGCGCACCCGTGTGGCCATCCTCGGCCGTGCCGGGGTCATCGCGCCCGGCCACTTTTCCGAGCCGTTCGTCACCGTTCCCTGAACTCCCGGGTCAGTGGTTGGGGCGCAGTCCGTCGAAGAGGATGCCCAGCGCCCGGTCGCGCAGTTCGTCGCTCCACTGGTTGCGTTCCGCGACAAGGCAGGCTCCGGCGAGCAGGGCCAGCAGCTCCGGCATTCGCAGGTCCTGTCGTACGGCACCGGCCTTCTGGGCGTTCACCAGCAGCGTCTCGATGGCGCTCCTCATGTCTGGGGCGCCCTCTGCCATGGCGGCCTTGGGATCGACGCCGGAGCCGACCAGGATGTCGGCCATCGGCTTGTTGCGCGCCGCGTTGACGACGATCCGTGTGAAGAACGCGAAGAAGGCCGCCCCCGGATCCTCGGCAGCTGACAGGGTGTGCGCCTCCTCGGCGAGGCGCCGGGTGCGGTCGGTGACGATCGCCCGGTAGAGGTCTTCCTGGGTGGGGAAGTGCCGGTAGATCGTGCCCAACCCCACTCCGGCCTTCTGGGCGATCGCCCGCATCGAGGCGGACAGCCCGTCCCGGGCGAGCACGGCCTCGGCCGCCTCAAGCACCCGCGTGCGGTTGCGCTGCGCGTCGGCACGCAACGGCCTGGCCTCCCCGCTCATCGCCCTCCTTGACATCCGGAACAACTGTTCCGTATGTTCCGGAACAGTTGTTCCGATTCTAATCGGTCGATCCACAGTGAAGGAGGCCGCGATGCGGTACGCGACGCTCGGCCACTCGGGTCTCAAAGTGTCCTCAGCGTGCCTGGGCACCATGAACTTCGGCACCTTGGACGGCGTCGCCATCTGCCGTGAGGAGGACGCCGCCGGCATCGTCTCCGCGTTCCTCGACGCGGGGGGCAACTTCTTCGACACCGCCGACGGCTATACAGGCGGAGAGTCCGAGGAGATCGTCGGCCGTGCCGTACGGCGCAGGCGTGACGAGGTCGTCCTGGCGACCAAGGCGTTCCTGCCGCAGGGCCCTGGGCCCAACGACAGAGGGCTGTCCCGGGCGCACCTCACGCGGGCGCTGGAGGCGAGCCTGCGCAGGCTCGGCACGGACCACATCGATCTCTACCAGTGCCATCAGTGGGACGAATCCACTCCGATCGAGGAGACCATGGCGACGCTGGACGGCTTCGTGCGCTCGGGCAAAGTGCGTTATCTCGGCTGCTCGAACTTCACCGCTGCGCAAATCGTGGAGTCACAGTGGGCGGCGCAGCGCGCGGGCGGCACCTCGTTCATCAGCCTCCAGCCTCAGTACTCCCTGCTCCACCGGGAGATCGAGGCGGAGATCCTCCCCACCTGCGACCGTCACGGGCTCGGCACGATGATCTGGTCTCCCCTGGGCGGCGGTGTGCTCACCGGCCGGTACGGCCAGGCCGGCACACCGGAGGAAGGCTCGCGGGCAGCCCGGCTGAAGGCGTCGTCGATGCCCCTCGCCCAAGCCTGGGGCGACGCGATGCTCAACGACCGCGACCTCGGCATCGCCGGTGAGGTCGTCAAGACGGCCGCTGGGCTCGGAGTCACCCCCGCCACCGTGGCCCTGTCATGGGTGTCGAGGCGGCCCGGCGTCACCTCGGTCATCATCGGCCCCCGCACGGTCGACCAACTCCACGCCAACCTCGCGGGGCTCGCCTATGACCTGCCGGACGCGGTTCTCGACCATCTGGACCAGATCTCCGGATGAGGGTTCAGCGGGTCCACAGGCACTCCTGCGTGGCCTGCACGAGGGCCATCAACTCCGGCGACGGGCGGTCGCCAGGCCAGGCGAGCCCGAAGGTCATGCGCAGGTCGTCGGAGTCGAGCGGCACGAAACGGATGTCCTGGCGGCGGATCGACGTGACCAGCAGCGACGGCGTCGCCAGCAGTCCGGCCCCGGCCGCGACGAGATCGAGCGCCGCGGCGAAGTCGTCGAGGTCGCCGGCCACGGCGTGGAGCCGGTCGGCGGGCAGCCCCGCGGCCAGCTTGGCCCACATCCCTCCGGGCGGGCGGTCACGCGGCACCACGAACGTGTGGTGGGCGAGACGCGGCAGGGCCACGCGTGCGGCCCCCGCGAGCGGGTCGCCGTCGGGGACGGCCAGGTGCGTCACCGGCACGTGAAATCTGGCCGCCGTCGTCAGGTGCAGCGGGAACGGCGAGTTGATGATCGCCGCCGTCGCCTCCCCGCTCGTGAGGGCGGCGACCGCGTCCCTCCGGCCGCGCGGCTGGAGCTCAACGGTGATCGGGGACCGCCTGCGGCTCAGGCGGCGGGCGACACGTGCCGCCAGGCCGCCGACGAGCGGCACGTAGGCCAGCCGTACGACCGGGGCGGCCGGTACGGCCAGACGTGCCGCCTCGGCGGTGAACCTCGCTGCCGCTTCCAGGAGGGCCTCCGCCGCGGGCAGCAGTGCCGTACCGGCGGGGGAGAGCCGCACGTCGCGGCTGGTGCGCTCGAACAGGCGCACGCCCAGGGATCGTTCGAGACGGCCAACGGCCTGGCTCGCCGCGGGCTGGGAGACGCCGAGTTCGGCGGCGGCGCGCGAGAAGCTGAGGTGCCGGGCGACCATGGCGAAGCAGCGGATGTCGCGCAGCGGATGGCCGGGGTCCACGCTTCAGTATGACCCCGGTTCTATAAGCGGTCGTTATCCTCCGGTGGCCTGAACAGGTGGGGCAACGGCTCCTCCGGCACAGGTCGCGGCCTGTCCGCGGCGTGCTTGGCCCGGTAGCCCTTGGTGAGCCTGCGCTCCAGGCGACGTGGAAGAGGAATCAGCTCCCCGAGCACGCCCACCATGTTGATCAGCATGTTGATGAGCATGGAGACCAATATGTCGAGCAACTACGTTCCTTTCTATGGCCCACCTGTCAGACGCTCAGCGTGGACTTTTCGTGCGCGGCTCTCGCAAAAAGCCATCCATAAGCAGCGTCAATGGGTTGTATCCCGTGGCCGGGCGGCTGGGCAGGATGCGTGCGACCGAATCACCTGAACGGCCAAGGAGCCCAGCATGACCGCGCCGACCTTTCCCGCCTCCACCGTGCTCGGATATCCGAGGATCGGGCCCCGCCGCGAGCTCAAGCGGGCCCTGGAGTCGTACTGGGACGGCCGATCGACGCGCGACGACCTCGAAGGGGTGGCCCGGCGGCTGCGGGCCGAGACGTGGCGGCGGCTGGACAAGCTCGGGCTGGGGGCGCTGCCGTCCAACACGTTCTCGCTCTATGACCAGGTGCTCGACACGGCGGTGCTGCTCGGAGCCGTACCCGACAGGTTCCTGACCGCCGCCGACCCCTATTTCGCGATGGCCCGCGGCGCCGACGGCATCGCGCCCCTGCGCATGACGAAGTGGTTCGACACCAACTACCACTACATCGTGCCGGAGATCGGGCCGGACACCGTCTTCCGGCTCGACGCCCGCAAGCCGCTCTCTGAGGTGCGGGAGGCGCGCGAACTCGGCCTGGAGACCCGGCCTGTGCTGCTCGGCCCGGTCACCTTCCTGCTGCTGTCCCAGGGGGCGCCGGGCAGCCCCGCCGGCTTCTCGCCGCTCGACCGGCTGCACGACGTGCTCGACGTCTACGAGCAGCTGCTCGCCGCCCTCGCCGGGGAGGGTGTCGCGTGGGTGCAGCTCGACGAGCCCGCACTCGTCATGGACCGCACCGAGGCCGAGCTCGACGCGGTCAAGGCGGCCTACGACCGGCTCGGGGCCCTGTCGGCGCGCCCGGCGCTGTTCGTGGCGTCCTACTTCGGGGATCTCGGCGGCGCACTGCCCGTGCTCGCGGGCACGCCGGTCGAGGCGATCGGTCTCGACCTGGTCCGCGGCGGCGTTCCGCGCCTGGCCGAGCTGGCGGACAAGGTCGTCGTCGCGGGAGTGGTCTCCGGCCGTGACGTGTGGCGCACCGATCAGGACCGTGCTCTGGCGGGGCTCCGTGCCGTACGGGAGCAGGCCGCGCAGGTGGTCGTCGGCACCTCGTGCTCGTTGCTGCACGTGCCGTACGACGTGGAGCTCGAACCGGACCTCGACCCCGCGGTGCGGCGCAGGCTCGCCTTCGCCGAGCAGAAGGTGGCCGAGGTGGTGGAGCTCGCCGGGCGCCTGGCCGCCTCCCCGGCTGTGGGGTCCGGCGACGAGGCGACTCCTGCGGTCGCCGCTGTGACGGACACGCCCTCGGTGAAGAGCAGAAGCCCTTATGTGGTGCGGGCGGCGGCGCAGGCCGAGCGCCTGCGGCTGCCGGTGCTGCCGGTCACCACGATCGGCTCGTTCCCGCAGACCGGGGAGCTGCGTGAGGCCCGGGCCGCGCTCACCGCCGGAGACCTCGACGAGGCCGCCTACGACGAGCTGGTGCGGGCGGAGATCGCCCGAGTCGTCGCGTTGCAGGAACGGCTCGGCCTCGACGTGCTCGTGCACGGGGAGCCCGAGCGCAACGACATGGTGCAGTATTTCGCCGAGCATCTCGACGGTTTTGCGGTCACCCGGAACGGCTGGGTTCAGTCGTACGGCTCCCGCTGCACCCGCCCGCCCATCCTGCACGGCGACGTGCGGCGGCCGGGTCCGATCACCGTACGGTGGATCCGCTATGCGCAGTCGCTGACGGACAAGCCCGTGAAGGGCATGCTGACCGGCCCCGTGACCATCGTCGCCTGGTCGTTCGTACGTGACGACCTGCCGCTGCGCGACGTGGTCTTCCAGGTCGCGGACGCGATCGCGGAGGAGGTGCACGACCTGGAAGCCGCGGGGGCCGCCGTCATCCAGGTCGACGAGCCGGCGCTGCGCGAGCTCATGCCGCTTCGGGCGCCGGAGCAGAAGGCCTACCTGGAGTGGGCCGTGGCGGGCTACCGGCGGGCGACGTCGGGGGCGGCCGACCGCACGCAGATTCACACCCACCTGTGCTATTCGGACGCCGACCAGATCCTGACGGCGATCGACGGCCTCGACGCCGACGTGACGACCATCGAGTCGGCCCGTTCTGGCGCGCGCATCCTCGGGGAGCCCGCGATCGGCGGTTTCGAGCGGGGGCTCGGCCCCGGGGTGTACGACATCCATTCGCCGCGTGTGCCGGGTGTGGACGAGATCGAGGACGGGTTGAGGGCGGCGCTGCGCGCGCTGCCCGCCGGAAGGGTCTGGGTCAATCCCGACTGCGGGCTGAAGACCCGCACGTACGCCCAGGTGGAGGCGGCCCTCACCAACGTCGTCACAGCCGCCCGTCGCCTCCGCGACCCGGGGCACCTCGGGAACTCGGGGAACTCGGGGAACCCTGGAAACCCTGGGGCCCCTGGAAACCCCGGGGGCCTTGGAAACCCCGGGGCGTGATCATGCAGAAGTTCGGCGATCGGCCTCCGGACGTGCGCAAACGCTGCCCGTGATCATGCAGAAGTTCGGTGATCTGTGGCCTGACGTGCATGAATGCCTATCGTGATCATGCAGATCTTCGTGGAAAAGGCTGCGACCAGGCCATACTCCTGTCGCGATCATGCACATGTGGTTGCGGTTGCCGTAGGGGCGACGAGGCGCTCACTGCATGATCACGAATCGTGATGGCGCAGGTCGAGCGGTGTTTTACCGAACTTCTGCATGATCACGAATTCGAAACTTCCAGGTCAGGCGGCACTTCCCCGAACTTCTGCATGATCACGCCCAGGTTGGGGGGCCAGGTTGGGGGTCAGGCGTTGCCCGTCGCCAGTCGCAGGCGGGGCAGACGACGGGCCTTGGCCCGATAGCGCAGCACCTGGATTGCCCCGAAGATCCAGATCGGATACTGCACGGCGAAGGCCCAGCGGTAGTCGCCCTGAAGGTCCATCGAGATCCCGATCAGGGCGATCAACGCAACGGACGCGACGAAGCCGCCTCCGTTGACGATGCCGGTGGCGACTCCGATGCGTTTGGCCGGGTTGAACGTGCGGGCGAAGTCGAAGCCGATGACCGAACCGGGCCCGTTGGTCGCCATGGCGACCATCAGCAGGACGAGCATCCACAGGGGCACCGGCCCCTTCCACAGGAGCACGACCGTCCATGCTCCGCCGGTGGCGGCCACGATGGTCAGCACCATCCAGGACCGCCGCAGGGGGAAGCGGCCCGCCAGGTAGCCGAGGGCGGGGCCGCAGGCCATGGAAAGGGCGGTGAGCGTGGTCAGCAGCACGCCGGCGGTCCGCGGGGTCAGGCCCTGGCCCTCCACCAGAAAGGGATAACCCCACAGCAGGGTGAACGCGGCGGCCGACGACTGGGTGGCGGCATGGGTCCACATGCCGAGCCGGGTGCCGGGCTCGGCCCAGGCCGCCCGCAGCCCGAGCGCCGCCGTACCGCTGTCACGCGTGCGGTCGCGCAGGGCCACGCCCACCACGAGCGCCGAGACGACGCCGAGTGCGGCGGCGCCGAGGAAGGTAGGCGTCCAGCCGTGGGCGTGCAGCGAGGTGATCAGCGGTACGGCCGAGGCGACCGCGCCGATCTGCCCCAGGAGGCCGGTGATCTGGACGATCAGGGGATTTCGCCGTGGCGGGAACCACAGGTTGACGATGCGGATCACACTGATGAACGTCATCGCGTCGCCGCAGCCGACCAGGATCCGGCCGGCCGCCGCGCCCGGAAGGGTTGTCGCCGCCGCGAAGACGAGCTGTCCGAGCGCCATGACCGTGGCGCCTGTCAGGAGCATGCGCTTGGAGCCAAGCCGGTCGACCAGCAGCCCGACCGGGATCTGCATCGCCGCGTAGACGAGCAGTTGCAGCATGGCCAGGGAGGCGAGTCCTGCGGCGCCGACATGGAACCGCGCCTGCGCGTCGATCCCGGTGACGCCGAGCGACTGCCGGTGGAAGACGGCGACCATATAGGCGACGACGCCGGCGGCCCAGAAAATAAGGGGTTTCCGAGTTTCCCAGCTTCGCCCCATGTTGGGTGATTTTACCGATATGTACGACTTCCACTCTTGGAGTCCACATATCGGACAACCTGAGGCCGGTTAGGCTCGTCGCATGCGATCCTTTTCTGGCCTGGTGGCATCGTGATCCCTGCGGACGTCTTCTACGCCGGGCTGAACAAGGTGGTGGCGGCTGCGGCCGGCTTCATCACTGACCCCTCGGGCCGGGTGCTGCTCGTCAAGCCCAACTATCGCGACCACTGGGGCTGGCCCGGCGGCCACGTCGACGAGGGCGAGTCCCCGGACGTCGCGTGCAGCCGGGAGATCCTTGAGGAGCTCGGCCTGAAGCCGCAGGTGGGCCGGTTGCTGGTCGTCCACTGGGTGCCCCCGGTCGACGACCGCCCAATGCCCCTCGTGCACTTCCTCTTCGACTGCGGCACCGTCGTCGACGGCACCAGCATCGTCCTGCAGGCCGAGGAGTTGGAGGGCTACGGGTTCTTCACCGAGGAGGAGGCCGGATCGATCATGCCTTCCTACCTCTCCGCCCGCCTGGCCGCGGCGCAGGACGCCCGCGCGTCCGGTACGACCGCCTACATCGGCACCATCTCCTGAGGTGGAGGCGCGGGAGGCGGCACGGCGATTCGTCCGCACATGGGAGCGGGGCTGGGCCGTACACGACGTGGAGACGATCGTCTCCCTCTATGCCGAGGACTGCGTACATCGCTCCATGCCCTTTCGCCCCGCCCACCATGGACGGGCTGAGCTGGCCGACTACATCCGGTGGTCGTTCGAGAACGAGCAGGTCGAGACCGTGCGCTTCGGCGAGCCGTACGTGGACGGGGACACCGCGGTCGCCGAGTTCGTCGTCACCTCGCGAGAGGACGGCAAGCCGGCGACCCTCGCGGGCTGCGTGATCGTACGGTTCGACCCGTCAGGCTCGGCCGTCGAGACACGCGACTACTGGCACGTCGCAGAAGGCCACGTGGAGCTCGGCTGAGCTGATTAATCGCCCGCTGTCGCGGAATAGGCGGGTGGATGGTCCGAATCGGCGGGCCGGGACCGACATGAAGCAGGTGTGACATGGACGAGTCGGAGATCAGGCGGCAGTTGGAGGAAGTGGACACCGAGCTGGCCAGGCTGCGCGCGGACGTCGCCGCGATGCGCAGGGAGATCGGCGAGCGCTGGGACGCTCCCACGGACGCCGCCGAGCTGGCGACCGTGCTGACCAACGCGGAGCAGCAGGAGTCGGTGATCGAAACCTTGGAGGCCAGGAGGCAGCACCTGCAGCAGCAACTCGGTTCAGCCTGACTGGCCGCCCCCTTGGTTGTGATCATGCAGAAGTCTTTGCATGCACGGCCTTCCTGACTACTTGCCGTGATCATGCAGAAGTTCGGGAGCGCCCACGCTGACCTGCGCCGATGTGGTTCGTGATCATGCAGAAACTCGGTGGGAAGGGTCCCTGCCAGGGGAAACGCCCATCGTGATCATGCACGCAGCGGTGCGGCGGTGTCGCCTCGGCTGGCGTTGTCGGCATATCGGCGCCCGGTGCATGATCACCATTTGTGGTCGTGCAGGTCGGAACGTACGAAGGCGAACTTCTGCATGATCACGAAAGGCGTATTCGCAGGTCGGGCCGCACGTGCCCGAACTTCTGCATGATCACGCTTCGTGTTTTCCCAGGTCGGCGGGCACGCGTACGAACTTCTGCATGATCACTACACGGGTTGGCGCAGCTCGCCGCCCACATCGCCGAACTTCTGCATGATCACGGCCAGGGTTCACATCCATGATCACGGCCACACCCAGGGATCACAGCCCCGGGATCACGCTCGGGGAGGTGGGGGAGCCGGGGTGGATTTGCGGGCGGTCATCCAGGCTGCTATCTGGGCGCGTGACGTGTAACCCAGCTTGGCCAAGATGTGCTCCACATGGCCTTCGGCGGTGCGCTGGGCCACCACGAGGGCGGCGGCGATCTCCTTGTTGCTCAGCCCCTGCGCGATCAGCTCGGCGATCTCCAGCTCCCGTGCGGTGAGGGGCGAGGTGTCGGACGCGGCCTCCCCGGCTTCCTCACGGGCCGGCTCGTCACCCAGGGCCTCCGCGACGGCCTGGTCCACGCTCAGCCTTCCGCCGTGGTGTGTCGCGCGGGCGAAGCCCTTGCCGCCCAGCGCCTCCTGGAGGGCGGATGCGCACTGCTCGTGGTGTTCGGCGTAGCGGCCCATGCGGGCGGTGGAGACGCCGGCCTCCCCGGCGATGGCCTCCGCGGCCCCGAGCAGGCGGGCGGCCCGCACGTGCTGGCCCTGCCCGGTGAGGATCCATGCGATGACCTCGATCGAGGTCGCCAGGCTCAACCTGCCGTCGGACGCCTCCCGGCCGGCAGCCCCGCCGACGGCCCCGCCGTCGAAGGCCCTGGCCAGCGGCAGGCTCTCCCGGGCGGCGGCGAGCGCCTCCGCGTCGCGGACTCGCCCCCACAGGTGCACGGCGAAGATCGTCAACGTCCACGCGCGGCACCAGCTCTCTTCGTGCGCCGCCGACAGGTCGAGGCCGCGCTTGAACAGTCCTTCCGCGCGTTCGTCGTCTCCCAGGCAGCTGCTCGTGTCCGCGAGGGCGAGCAGCGCGCTGGCCAGGCCCGACAGGTCGCCGCAGGCGGTGAGCCGCTCGGCCGCCTCTTCCAGCAGGGGGGCCGCCCGATCGAACTCGCCGGCGTCGCGGGCCGCCTTTCCCGCGACCATGCAGGCCAGGGCGCCGCTCGCCGGATCGCCCAGCTCGCGGGCCAGATTCGTGGCCTCCCGAAGCAGGGGTTCGCCGGTGGCGGCGTCGCTCTGGGCGAACGCCATCGACGCCGCGGCACATAGCACCTGCGCCCGTACGGCCGAGGGTCGCGGCGCGGCCTCCAGCATGCGGGTGAGCCACTGGCGGCCCTGGATGAAGAGCGACGCCGGCAGCCAGTGGGTGCGGTAGAGGTCGAAGGCAAGGCGCAACCCGGTCTCCGCCTCGCCCGGCTCCCGCAGGCATGACTCCAGGGCAGCCATGAGGTTGGCCTCCTCCAGTCGCAGCCGGAAGAACCACGCGACCTGCCGGGGGCCGAACCAGTCGCCTGCGGCCTGGCGGACGAGCGTGCCGTACCAGTCCCGGTGGCGCCGGGCCAGCATCCCGCATTCCTCGGAATCCACCCCGCCCAGCCGGGCCAGGGCGAATTCGCGCAGCGTCTCCAGCACGCGGTAGCGCACCGCGCCATCGTGCTCCTCGCGGAGCACCATCGACGCGTCGACCAGGGCGTCGACCAGGTCGAGCACGTCGTCTCGCCCGACGTCGCCGCCCGAGCACACGGCTTCCACCGCGTCCAGGTCGAAATGACCGGGGAAGATCGCCATGCGCGTCCACAGGGCGCGCTCGCAGGCAGGCAGCAGCTGGAAGCTCCAGTCGATCAGCGCCTGGAGGGTGCGCTGGCGCGGCGGCGCCGTACGGCTCCCGCCGGTGAGCCAGCGATAACGGTCGGAGAGCCGTTCGACGAGCCCGCCCACCGACAACGTGCGCAGGCGTACGGCGGCGAGCTCGATCGCGAGGGGGATGCCGTCGAGGCGGCGGCACAAGGCGGCCACGGCCTCGCCGTTGTCCTCGTCGAGGGTGAAGCCGGGCAGGACGGCCGCGGCGCGGTCGGCGAAGAGCGTCACCGCGTCATAACGTTCGAGTGATTTGAGGGTGCGCCGACCGTTCGGCCCGGGCACGGGGAGCGGGGCGACCGGCATGGTGCGCTCGCCCGTGATGCCGAGCGATCGTCGGCTGGTCGCAAGGATCCGCAGCTCGGGTGCGGCCCGCAGCAGGCAGTCGGCGAGCTCGGCGGTGGCGTCGAGCACGTGCTCGCAGTTGTCCAGCACGAGGAGGGTACGGCGGGCGGCGAGGAAGGCCGACAACGCCCGCATCGGAGATTCGGTCGTCTGGTCGCGCAGCCCCACCGTCTCCGCGATGGCGGGGGCCACCAGCGAGGGGTCGTCGAGCACGCTGAGATCGACCAGCCAGACGGCGTCGAACGCGCGATGCTGGTCGGACGCCGCTCGCAGGGCCAGCCGGGTCTTGCCGACCCCGCCCACCCCGGTCAGCGTGACCAGACGCGAAACGGACAGCAGGCGCCTGATCTCGGCCAGCTCCTGCCTGCGGCCCACAAAACTCGTCACATCGGCGGGAAGGTTGCCGACCTGCCGCGCGAACGCCGTACCGGCCATGATTTTTCACGCTAAGCGGGGAAAAGTCCCTGGTCAAACCAGATCGCAGTGGTTTGGGACAGAAATGTACCCTGAATATGGAACAGCAGGAATCGGGGTGGGCGGGGGTGGCATGACCGCGGTGCTGTCGGGGGCTTCGACGCGGCGGCCGTCCGGTCTGCCCGCCGAGGTGACGAGCTTCGTGGGGCGCCGGCACGAGGCGGCCGAGGCCAAACGACTGTTGTCCAGTGCCCGCGTCGTGACCTTGACGGGCGTGGGCGGGGTTGGCAAGACCCGGCTGGCGCTGCGCGTGGCCGCCGACGCGCGACGGCAGTTCCCCGACGGCATCTGGCTGGTGGAACTCGCCCCTCTGGACAACCCCGAGCTGCTCGCCCAGGCCGTCGTGGAGAGCCTGGAGATCTGTGACCTGACCCACGTCCCCGCACTCGACCTGCTGGTAGATCACTTGGCCGACCGGCAGGCGCTGATCGTGCTGGACAACTGCGAGCACCTGCTGAGGGAATGCGCCGAGCTCGCCGACGCGCTGGTGCACGCCCTGCCTCAGTTGACGATCCTCGCGACCAGCAGACAGGCGCTCGGCATCGTGAGTGAGCAGGTGCTCAACGTCGCCCCGCTGCCCGTCCGCGACCTGTCGGCGGGTTCGGCGATCTCGTTGATGTCGGGGGAGCCGCCCGTCGAGTCCGACGCCATCCGGCTGTTCGCCGAGCGCGCCGCGGCCGTCGTCCAGGGCTTCGAGGTGACGGCGGCCAACCAGGAGGCCGTCGAGGCCGTCTGCCGCAGGCTCGACGGCCTGCCCCTCGCGATCGAACTCGCCGCCGTCCGCCTGCGCGCGTTGTCGGTCGAGCAGGTGCTCGACCGGCTCGACGACCGGTTCCGCCTGCTCACCTCGGGGTCGCGGGCGGCCTTCCCGCGTCAGCGGACCCTGCGCGCGCTGATGGACTGGAGCTACGAGCTGTGCACCGGGCAGGAGCGGCTCCTGTGGCAGCGGGTGTCGGTGTTCACCGGCGGCCTCGACCTGGAGGCGGCCGAGGAGGTCTGCTCGGGGGACGGCATCGCCGCGACGGACGTGCTCGACCTGGTGACCGGGCTGGTCGACAAGTCGATCCTGGTCAGGGAGGAGCAACGCGGAGCCGTGCGCTACCGGCTGCTGGAGACCATCCGGCAGTACGGCAAGGAGCGGCTGGCGGCCTCCAGCCAGGAGCGCGCCATGAGGAGGCGGCACGGCGAGTACTACCGGAGCGTGGCGGCCGACGCGAGGGCCGAGCTCTTCGGCCCCACCCAGGTCACCTGGTTCGCCCGGCTGTCCGACGAGCAGGCCAACCTGCGCACCGCGCTGGAGTTCTTCTTCTCCGAGCCCTGCGAGTACGCCAAGGGCCTCGCGATGACCACCGACCTGCTCTACCACTGGATCAAGGGCTACTACCTCGGAGAGGGCCGCCGCTGGCTGGAGGAGGGGCTCGCCCTCGAACCCGCCGCATGTGAGGGAGAGCAGGGTGAGACCCGCGCCAGGGCCCTGTGCGCGGCCGCCTGGGTCACGATCGTCCAGACGGACAGCGCCGCGGCGGCCGCGCTGCTCGAAGAGGCGGGCAGGCTGGCCGAGGAACTCGGCTCGGAGGAAACGCTCGCCTACGTCATTCTCTACCAGGGCATGGTCGCCGTATGCCGCGGCGACGCGGACACGGCGATCAAGCTCCACCAGGAGGCCGCGGAGCGCCAGCGCTGTTCCGGCGATCCCGCGGGTCTCGCGCTCGCGTTGATCCAGCTCTCCCTGGCGTACTCCCTGGTAGGAGAGGCGCTGCCGGCGGTTACGTTCGCCGAACAGGCCATGGCGGTGTGCGACGCGCATAAGGAGGGCTGGCACCGGGCCTATGCGATGACTGCTCTCGGCATCGGGCTCTGGCGGCAGGGCGAATCCCGTCGTGCGACGGCCCTGGAGAAGGACGCCCTGCGCTTCGACGACGCGCTCGGCGACGCGCCCGGCCTGGGGATGTGCCTGGAGGTGCTGGCCTGGATCGCCGTGCAGGAGAAGCGGCACGACCGGGCGGCCCGCATTCTGGGGATCGCCGACGGCGTCTGGAGGGTCGTCGGGGTACCGCTGTCAGGATTCGGGCAGTTCACGATTTTTCATGACGAGTGCGTGTCTCGTGCCCAAGAGGCCCTGGGCGAGCAGGGCTACCGGTCGGCGGCCAGGGAGGGCGCGGGCCTGCCGTACGGCGAGGCGATCACCTATGCCCTGCAGGAGGAGTCGTCAAGCGCGAAGCCGGTGGAACGAACCGGCCGCCTGGCCCCGCTCACCCGGAGGGAGACCGAGATCGCCGGTCTGGTGGCGCAGGGGCTGAGCAACAAGGAGATCGCGGGAACGCTGATCATCTCGCAGCGCACCGCCGAGGGTCATATCGAGCACATATTGAACAAGCTGGGCTTCAACTCGCGGGCGCAGATCGCCGCATGGCTCAGTGAGCGGCAGGGGAGCACGCCGGCAGCTCGAACCACATGACCTTGCCGGTGGACGTGCGCGCGCCGCCCCAGCAGCAGGCCAGCATGTCAAGGAGGCCGAGACCCCGGCCGCCCTCGTCGTCGTCCGTCGCTTCGTATACGTGGGGGACGACCGTTCCGGCGTCTTCGACCTCGCAGCGCAGCAACCCGTCCATGGTGGACAGGGTCAGCCCGACCGGGCCGCGCGCGTGGCACAGGGCGTTGGTGACCAGTTCGCTGACCAGCAGTTCGGCCACGTCGCTCATCTCGTGCATGCCCCACTTGGTCAGCCGGTCGCGGGTGAGTCGCCGGGCTCTGGCCACGGAACGGGCGTCGGCCGCCAGCGGCCAGGAGGACATTTCCACCTCAGGTCCTTCAACCATGATCACGTGATGCCGTCGTCGGGTGGCCCGCTCTGTGGCGGCCTGGCGGCGTTCTTCGCGGATGGGGGTGAATGACATGGATACCCCGACACGCCATGACGGGCGGTTCGACACGGCGTGGCCGGACGTCGCCGTCCAGGTCATGCCGCCCACCCCACGTTGCCGCGGTGGGCCGGGATGCTGCTTCCGTCCGGCAGGAGCTCTCCTGTGTCGTCGAAGAGCACCACGCCGTTGCAAAGGAGGCCCCACCCCTGCTCCGGGTGGAAGGCGACCATGTGTGCCGCCTCGCGGTCGGAGGCGGTGGCGGGTGGGCACGGAGGCTGGTGCTTGCACATGATTCGTTCCCTTGGTCCTCGGTGAGGATAGATGGGACTTTCTTGACGACGTTTTCAGCATCTCGTGCCGAGCGTTGACGGAGCACGGGGAAAACCCCCGTATCGGTACCCATTCCGCCCTACGTAGGTAGCGGGTATGCCAGCAAGCCCCGTCGAAGGTAGATCCGCCGCCGCGCCACCCCCATGGTTGGTCACGTTCCCGGCAATTAATCGTCTTTTGGCGTGGCTTGCCTATGCGGCCGGGGCGGCTCCTCGGCGGGGAAGAGAATCGGGCTGAGCAGGTGCCGTATGCGGCCTGGCGCGGGCTCGTTGCCCATCCTGGCCACGATCACCTCGCGGAGGTCGCGGATCATCTCGGCGCGTTCGTCCGGGCTGAGCCAGAGCGCGTGCTGGCGATATCCCACGAGGTCGGCGGCCGGGTCGGCCTGCTCGCGGTCGAGGTAGGCGTTGAACTCGGCGAGCAGCGTCGCCATGGCGACGGCGAAGACGCGGCGGTGCTCCTCCGCAGGCACGGCGGCCGCCGTGGCCGCGTCGATCACGGTGCGGGGCCGGTTGAGCCGGTAGCGGCGCTCGACCGCCCCGCGCACCCGTTGCTCGCCGTCCACGTCGAGGAGGCCGCCGTCGGCCAGCAGGCCGACATGCCGGTAGACCGTGGCCTTCGAGACGTCGGGAAGGAGGGCGCACAGTTCCGCGGTGGTGAGCGCCCGCCCGCCGGACATGGCGTGCACGATGCGCAGCCGTACCGGGTGGAGGAGAAGGTCCACGGCGTCCATGGACGAACGATCTCACGCCTGATACCTTTCTCAAAATTGAGAACGATAGGAGCCGACCGCATGTCACATCGATCGTCCGAAGCCGCCGCGCCTCCCCTCGGACGCCTGTACGACGTCGGAGGGCGGCGGCTGGCGCTGCACCGGTCCGGCACCGGAAGCCCCGCGGTGGTGTTCCTGCCTGGGGCCGGCCTGGTCGGCCTCGACTACCTGAACATCCATGACCGCACCGCCGAGCTGACCACCAGCGTGATCTACGACCGCGCGGGCACCGGCTGGAGCGGGCCGGCGCAGCTGCCCCGCGTCGCCGCCGAGGTCTCCGGCGAGCTGCACGATCTGCTGCACGCCGCCGGTGTCCCCGCGCCCTACCTGCTCGTCGGCCACTCGCTGGGCGCGGTCTACGCCCGCAGCCTCGCGGCGCGTTTTCCGGGCGAGGTCGCCGGCCTGCTCCTGCTCGACCCCTTCCACGAGGACATGCACGCCCTCGCCCCCCAGCACGTGAAGGACAAACTCGCGCAGATGAAGCAGGGTGACCTGCCGGAGGCGACCGAGGAGCAGATCGAGGCCTCGCGCGGACCTCTCACCCGGCATTTCGCCAAATGGCCGGACGCGGTGCGCGGGCCGCTGATCGAACACCACCTGACCGCGTGGCAGGCGGGCTGGCAGGAGGACAAGAACCTCTACGACGTGGTCGCCGACGAGCTCCGGCATGGGCCCGGCCTGCCCGACGTGCCGATGATCGTGCTCACCGCGGGGGCCGTCGACTCCACCCAGGTGCACCTGTGGTCGGAGGAGACCGCCCGGGAGATCAACGCCGCCAAGGTCGACCTGCACGCTCGGCTGGCCGCGTCGGTGCCCCGCGGAGAGCACCGCGTCCTCGACGACGCCGGCCACGGCTGGATCCACGAGGAGCGCCAGGACGCCGTGCTCCAGGCGATCACCGACCTGCTCGCCCGATGGCACCCGGCCCTCTGAATAGGGCTTCCGCGGGCGGCCTAGAGTTGCCCATATGAGCCCAAAGATCGCGACGGCGGACACCGTCACCCGTGAGCAGTTGCTCGATTTCGTGCGCGTACGGCACCAGGCGATCGTCATCACCACCCGCCGCGACGGACGGCCGCAGGCGTCGCCCGTGACCTGCGGCGTCGACGACGAGGGCAGGATCGTGGTCTCGACCTATCCCGAGCGGGCAAAGACCCACAACGCCCGCCGGGACGAGCAGGTCAGCGTCATCGTGCTCTCGGACGACTTCGGCGGCCCGTGGGTGCAGGTGGACGGCACCGCCGAGGTGCTCGACATGCCCGAGGCGCTCGAACCCCTCGTGGACTACTACCGCTGCATCTCAGGAGAGCATCCCGACTGGGACGAATACCGTGAGGCCATGAAGCGGCAGGACAAGTCGCTGCTGCGCGTCACCCCCACCCGCTGGGGCCCGGTCGCGACCGGAGGCTTCCCCGCCCGCCTCGCCTGACCTCAGACCCGGGCCGTCAGCGGGCGGCCGCCCGCACGGTGTGCTGGAGCAGCAGCGCGGTCGTCACCGGGCCCACCCCGCCAGGCACCGGGGTCAGCGCCCCTGCCTTGTCCGCGACGGTGACGGCGTCGACGTCGCCGACCAGCCCGCCGTCAGGGGTGGGGTTGGTGCCCACGTCGATCACGACGGCCCCGGGAGCGACGTGCTCGGCGGTGATCAGCCCCGCCCTGCCGGCCGCCGCGACGACAACGTCGGCGGCCGAGGTGACGGCAGCCAGGTCCGCGGTGCGGGAGTGGCAGACGGTGACCGTGGCGTTCCTGTCCAGCAGCAGGTGCGCCACCGGCTTGCCGACCACGGTCGACCGGCCCACGACGGCGACGTGGCGGCCGGTCAGAGGCACCTCATGATGCTCCAGGATCCGGACGACGGCCTCGGCGGTGGCCGGGGCGAACGCGGGCAGCCCGGCCGCCAGGCGACCCAGGGAGACCGGGTTGGCCCCGTCGACGTCCTTCGCGACCGCGATGGCCAGAGCCGTCTCCTGGGCGTTGACCCCGGCCGGCAGGGGCGTCTGCATGATGATGCCGTGAACGGTGTCGTCCGCGCTCAGCTCGCCGAGCCGTACCCGGATCTCCTCGGCCGTCGCGCCGGGGCCGAGATCGACGATGTCGCAGACGATGCCGGCCTTCTCCGCGGCCCTCGCGATCGAGCGCACGTACCAGGCGCTGGACTCGTCGGCGGTGGCCACGACGACGGCCAGCCGGGGCGGGGTGCCCGCCGCCGTGAGCGCCGCGGCCTCGTCGGCGGTCGCCGCGCGGACGGCGGCGGCCAGTTCTCTGCCGGACAGGACGGCGGCGGTCACTTGGCGATCTCCGCGCGGACGGCGGCGGTGACCTGCTCGGCCCGCGCCGCGAGGTCGTCGACCTTGGCGGCCTCGGCGGTCAGTTCGGCGCGGAAGGCGTCGTCCCTGACGCCGCCCAGATTGATCTCGATGTTGACCCGGGCGGTGGTGGCCGCGGCTCTGGCGGCCTCGGCCGCCGCCGCCACGTCGGTGACGACGTTGCGGTTGCCGATCGGCAGCAGCCGTTCGGCGAACCCGATGGCGGCCTGGGCCACGGCGATCACCTCGGCCGGGGGTCTGGCCGCGCCCACCAGGGCCTCCGCGATGGCGGCAGACCGGGCCGCCTTCGCCTCGTCGGTGTCCTTGGGCAGCTTGTAGGCGTCGGTGACCGCGGTGAACGCCGCCGCGTCGTCCTCGGCCAGGCGCAGGGCGGCCGCACGCAGCGTGTCCGTCTCGGCGATGATCGTCGCGATGTCGCGCTCGTGGGCCGCGTATGCGGCGCCCGTGCTGTAGCGGGCGACCATGCCCAGCAGGGCCGCCGCCTGGGCGGCGTGCAACGCCGCGGAGGCGCCTCCACCCGGCGCGGGCACACGATCGGCCAGCCGGTGCAAGAAGTCGCTGATCTTCTCGTCGCGCATGGGCGCTCGTCCTCCGGTCGGTTCTCACAACGGGTTCTGCCACGGGCCATGCGGCGGCGGGACGCCCGGAAATACTCCCATGAACCGCCGTTCCGCCCGGGCACGGACCCGGCCGCTCACCGTCAACCTCCCCCGCATCCGAAGCGTCATCCTTACTGCCCGGTCGGCGTGAGCACGCGGAACCGCCTGTCGCGGCGTGAGGCGCGGAGAGGGGATGGCGGTGCGGGTTCCGTCCGGCGAGACGAGATCGGCCGGGCTGATCACCGGTGGAGATCGACGCCGGGTCTTCCCATGACAGCTCTTTACGATCACAATGCTGCCACTTCGGGTGTTTCGGGCGTTTCTGGGTCGCACCCCCGCTGGTATGTCCCGGTGGGAGCCCGGCCGCGCCCGAGCATGGAGGGAAGAGAGGCACCGATATCGTCCGCGACACCCCTGGAGCGCGCTGAGTGATTGTCACGCTTGCGGCCTCGGCCGTCGTGGCGGGGCTCGTGATCTCCGCGATCCTCGCGTTCGCCGTCAGCCAGAACAGGGGCGTCCAGTACGTGCGCGGAGCGGAGCGGCGCAGCCTGCCGGACGGCGCCGCCGCGCCGGCCTCCGCCGGCGGGCCCGCCACAACGCAGCAGCCTGCGGCCGTGGAGGCCGACATTCCTGCGGGCGGTACGGCCCCGGCCACGCCGGAAAGTGACGTGGACGGTGACCCGGCCGACGTGACGGATGCCGACGACTGGCCGGGCACGCCGCTCGCGCCGCTCGTGGCCGCCCCCCGGGAGGCCCCAGACGGCGCCGACGACGGCGGGGGCGACGGCGGTCCTCGGCGTGACCACGATCCGGCCGGGCGGCGGGCCGTACCTGTCTCGGATGTGCAGCAGGAGGACGAGCAGCAGGAGGACGACGCTCCGCGCCCGGTGTCCCTGGTGAAGTTCGACGCGGCCGGCCGTACGAACGCGGGGAACCTGGGGGAGAACGCCGACGCCTACCTCATCCAGGAAAAGCTGATCGCCCTGGCCGACGGGGTCGCCTGGGGCGCCGAGAGCCGATGGGCGGCGGCCCTGGCGCTCGGGGCGGTGGTGGCCGATCAGGCGGCGTCCGCGGCGCCGGGGCCGGACGAGTCGCTGCGCGACAGCCTGGAATTCGCCAACGCGGTGTTGCGCGACAAGGGCGTCGAAGTCCCCGAGCTGAGAGGGATGGCGGCCGCCCTCGACGTCGTCGTCCTCGCCGAGGTGGCCGGCCCGCTGACATCCTGGGCCCTCGTCTGCGCGCACATCGGCAGCGGGAGCGTCTACCTGTTCCCCTCGCCCGGCGAGGGTGAGATGCTGACCACTCCCCAGTCGGTCGGCGCGGACCCGATCGTGCGCGCCGTCGGAGCGGGCGACCACGTGACCGGCGACGTGGAAAGCACGCCCGTACGGCCGGGCGCTCTGGTGGTGCTCGCCTCCAACGGCCTGACCGAGGTGTTGTCGTTCCCGGAGATCCAGGCCGTCGTCGGGCGTAATTTCCACGCCGCGCCGCACGTGTGCGCGGAAGTGTTGCTGAGGCTGGCCTACCGTAACGGCCCCAAGGACGACGTGACGGTCGTCGTGGCCCGGGTCGTACGCGTGACCGGTTACGTCTGGGGCCCGTGAATCGTCGGTGATCCCCGAGCGGAGTTCCCCGAGTGGAGGCGGTGAGGTTCTGTGCAGGCCCTGAAGACCGTGAAGGCCGCGGCGACGCGGGTGGCGAACGCGCCGGTCAATTTCGGGATCTACCGGGCCGACGCCGACGTGATCGCCCCAGGCGAGCTGCTCGCCGAGGTGGCCGCGTCCGGATACGACGGGATCGACTCCGGGCCGATCGGGCTCTTCCTTCCGCACGAGCTCGTGCGGGCCGGGCTGGGTCTCGCGGGCGGCTGGATCGACCTGCGGTACGGCGACCGCGCCGGCTTCGAGGAGGATCTCGCGGGGTTGCGTGCGGCGCTGGACGTGTTCGCCCGGATGCCTGTGGACGACGCCCGCTTCGCCCCGCGGCCGACGCTGGCGTGCCCGCCCCATCCCGGAAGGTTCGCCCGGCCCGCGGCGGGAGTGCCCGGCATGCCGGACGCCGCCTGGCCCGGGTTCGCGGCCCGCGTGCAGATCGCGGCCGACATGTGCCGCGAGGCCGGTCTGGAGCCCGCCTTCCACTTCCACCTGGGCACCGATGTGGAGACCCCCGCCGAGGTCGAGCGGCTGCTGGAGCTGACCGACGTGGGGGTCTGCCTGGACACGGGCCACCTCTGGCTCGCCGGGGGCGACCCGGTGGCCGCGCTCGCCTCCTGGGCGGGGCGGGTGCGTCAGGTGCACGTCAAGGACGCCAGCAGGGCCGCACTCGCCGGGGACGGCGACCTGTCTGCGGCCGTGGCCAGGGGCTGTTTCCCCGCGCTCGGGCAGGGGGAGGTGGACCTCGCCGCCTTCGCCGCCGCACTCCACGAGAGCGGATATGAGGGGTGGGTCGTCGTCGAGCAGGACGCCCCCGCGCACGGTCAGGACCTGGCCGCGATCCGCGCGGACCAGCGCGCCAACCGGCGGTTCCTGCGACGTCACGGCTTCTGATCTCGCTGGATCAGTCGCCGTCCACGAGCCCCGCCTCGTAGGCGATGATCGCGGCCTGGACCCGGTTGCCGACGCCGAGCCGGGCCAGGATGGCGCTGACGTAGGTCTTGACGGTGCCCTCCACCAGATGCAGCCGCGTGCCGATCTGGGCGTTGGACAGCCCCGCGCCGAGCAGCGCGAGCACGTCACGCTCACGCGGGGTCAGGCCGCCGGCCCGCGCCCGCGCCTCGGCGGCGCGGCGCATCCGCCCCCCGTCGAGCTGGCTGATCACGCGGTGGGCGACCTCGGGCGACAGGTAGGCGGCCCCGCCCGCCACCGCGCGCACCCCGGCCAGCAGCTCACGGGGGTCGCCCGACTTGAGGAGGAACCCGCCGGCGCCGTCGCCGAGGGCCCGCGTGATGTACTCGTCCTCCCCGAAGGTCGTCAGCATCACCACCCCCGTGTCCGGTGCGATGCGGCGGATCTCCGCCGCCGCGGCCAGCCCGTCCAGCCGCGGCATGCGGATGTCGAGCAGCACCACGTCGGGGCGGCACGAAAGCGTCAGCTCGACGGCCTCATGTCCGTCTCGCGCCTCCGCGACCACCTGGATCTCCGGATCGGTGGACAGGATGGCCCGCACCCCTGCCCTGATCATGGCCTCGTCGTCGGCCAGCACCACCTTGATCACGCAGGTTCCCTCCGCTTCTCGTCCCCCGGCTCGTACGGCAGGCGGGCGACGGCCTCGAACCTGCCGCCCCTCGGCCCGGCGTTAAAGGCGCCCCCGGCCAGCCGTACACGCTCGCGCAGCCCGACCAGGCCGGTGCCGTCACCGATGGCGCCCGCGGGAGCCGGGTTGGACACCGAGACGGTGACCGTGCCGGGGGTGCGATCGACGCGTACGGACACGGGAGCCCCGGGGGCGTGCCGCGCGGCGTTGGTGATGGCCTCCTGCACGACGCGGTAGGCGGCGTTGCGGACGAGCGACCCCTCCCAGTCGTCGTCGGCCGCGAGGGAGGGGTCGCCGGCCAGTTCGACGGTCATGCCCGACGACCTCGCTCGCTCGACCAGTGCCGCGATGTCCTCACCGTGGGGCGCGAGCGGCGCCCGCCCGCCGTCGTCCGTGGGCCCACCGTCGTCCGCGAGGACGCCGATCACCTGGCGGAGCCGCGCCGTCGTGGCGCCCGCCGCCTGGCGCAGCTCGCTCGCCGCGGCCCGATGGCATTCGGCGAGGTCGGGGGCCATCTCCAGCGCTCCGGCGCGCAGCGCGATCAGGGCGAGCTCGTGGCCGAGCGAGTCGTGCATGTCCTGGGCGATGCGGGCACGCTCGCGGAGCCGGGCCTGCGCGGCGACCATACGGCGTTCGCGTTCCCGCTGGTCCTGGCGCTGGCGCACGTACAGCCCGGCCATCCACGGCAGGACGCTCGTGATGAGCACCCCGGTGAGGATCGGCACCCAGACCGTCTCCTTCGGCGCGGGACCGTTCGTCGAGATGAGCGTGAGGAGCCCGCCGATCGCGAAGATCGCCCCGAAGACCCCGAGCACCGTGCGGGGCCGGGCCATCCGCCGCCCGGCAAGATAGCTGAAGGCCACGATGGCGATCGTGAACCCGTTGAGCGGTCCCACGCGCACAAGGGTGTCGAGCGGCCACAGGTGCACGGTGGCCAGTGCCTTCGTCGCCTGCCATGGCCCCATGACCAGGACGACCAGCATCGACGCGAGGGGCGCGGCCCTGCTGATCAGCACCGCGAACGTCACGACGGACACGCCCGCGAGCGCGACGGCGACAAGGTCGTCGCCGCTGAGCGGTTCCCAGTCGTAGGGGTCGCCGGGCAGGAACACCATGGGCAGGCACACCACGGTCCAGAGCAGGAAGTCCGCGAAGACCTCCTGGGCGCTCCGCCTCCGGATCCACCGCGTCATGCCCTCGACGCTACAAGCCGGGAGGAGGACCGCCCTCCTCCGTGAGGACCAGCCCCGACCCTGCCGAAGGTGAGGGGCGGGAGGCGACGTTCGTACGCGGCGGCGGGGCGGCCGTGCTCCGTAGCGTCGATCATCGTGACCGATGCGATCCTCGACCTGCTGCGGCAGGTCATGGCCTCCCCCTGGGTCTATCTCCTGCTCTTCGCCGTCGCGCTGGTCGATGCGTTCTTCCCCGCGGTGCCGAGCGAGACCGCGGTCATCACGGCCGGGGTGTTCGCCGCGACCGGCGGCCCCGACCTGGCGGCCGTGATCGCCGTCGCGGCGCTCGGCGCGTTCGCCGGAGATCACGTCTCCTATTTGGCCGGCCGTACGGCCGGGCGCAGGGTGCTCGGGCGGCTGCGGCCGGGCACGCGCGGGCGGGCCGCCGCCGACTGGGCCGAGCGGACGCTCGCGGAGCGCGGCGGGCTGCTCCTGGTGGTCGCGCGTTATGTGCCTGGCGGCCGGACGGCGGCGACGCTGACGGCGGGCGCCGGCGGATATCCGCTGCGGAGGTTCACGTTGTTCGACGCGATCGCCACCGTTTCGTGGGCCGCGTATTCGACCTTGATCGGCTTCGTCGGCGGCATGGCCTTCGAGCACGACCCGATGAAGGGCCTGTTGCTCGGCCTCGGCATCGCGATCGGTGTCACGGTCGTCATCGAGACCGTCCGGCACCTGCGCGGGCGTGCCGCCCGTCGTCAGGCGCCGGACGGTGAGGTTCTTGAGACGTCACACACCGGGTGGGCGGCATCCCGCGAAGACTGAGGTCACCCGGTTCGGGGGGACAACCGCCGGGCGAGCGTCTCCAGCATCGCGACGAGTTCGGCGATCTCCGCCGGGTCGTCTGTATGGGCCGCCGAGGCGAGCGCCCCGGCGATGGACGAGGAACGCACCTCGGCGAGCCGGGCGGAGACCTCGGGTGCCGCGCGGATCAGCGTGCGGCGGCGGTCACGCGGGTCGGGCCCGGTGACGATCGAGCCCGCCTCGCGGAGCCGGGCGACCGCGCCGGAGACGGCGCTCTGAGGCAGGCCGGTCCGGCCGGCGATGTCGCCGACCGACGTCTCCGGATGTTCGCGCAGGTCGCTCACCACGACCAGGACCGTTCGCACGCTCGTGGTCTGTGGCGCGAGGCCCTCGACCGGCATGGCCTCTTCCCCGATCTTCATGAGGGTCCGGCCGAGGAGGAAGAGCTCGACACCGTTCATGCGTCCATGATACATCAGAAGTGATGCATCATTTCTGATGTAATTTCCGAGAAGGAGAAGATCATGGGTTACCTCCGCGTGGCGGGTGCACGGCTCTACTACGAGATCCACGGGAGCGGGCCGGTGTTGCTGATCTCCCAGAGCGGCGAGGGCGACGCCGGGCGCACCGCCGACCTGGTCGCTCACCTGGCGGCGGATCACACGGTGGTGACCTACGACCGCCGCGGCCTGTCGCGCAGCACGCTCGACGACCCCGGCGCGGGCGCGAGCGTGGCCGACCACGCCGACGACGTCCGCCGCCTGCTGACCGAGGTGTCCGACCGGCCGGCGGGCATGCTCGGGTGCAGCATCGGCGCCGTGCTGGGCCTGCACGTGGCGGCCACCCACCCCGGGCTGCTGCACACGCTGATCGCCCATGAGCCGGTCGCCCCCGCTCTGCTGCCCGGCGCCCTGCGCGGCCGTCACGAGCGCGAGCTCCTGGCGGTGCGAGAGGTCTACCGCAAGGAGGGCCTGCGTGCGGCCGTCACCGAGATCGCGCGCACGCTCGGCATCGATCCGGAGGGCCAGGAGACCGAACCCGGCATCACCTCTCACCCGATGGACGCCCGCAGGACGGCGAACTTCGGGTTCTTCATCGACAACGACGTCGCCGCCTTCGCCCGGGACACGCCGCCGCTCGCCGGGCTGGCCGGCTCGGCCACCCGCGTCATTCCCGCGGTGGGCCGCACCACCCCGCCCGAGGTCTTCGACCATCGATGCGCGCGGGAGCTGGCGGCCCTGCTCGGCGTGGCCGTCGATGAGTTCCCCGGAGGGCACAACGGCAACCTGACCCACCCTCGGGCGTACGCGACCCGGGTGCGTGCCCTGATGGCAGAGGGCAGAACCAGCTGATAGACCGGAAAAGCGAGGCAAAACCGCCGATGAAGCAGGAGGAATCGTGATGAAACTGCACATCCTCGACTGCGGAGCAATGAGCTGCGACCTGACCTGGCTGCTGCTCAAGCCGGGCCGATCCCTGCGACCACGATCCCAGCGGACCAAGCCGGTCGAGTGGTATCGCTGCGCGACCCATGCCGTCCTCGTCGAGACGGAGGAAGGGACCCTCCTGTGGGACACGAGCTGCCCGCGTGACTGGGAGACCCGCTGGGCGCCCACCGGCCTGCAGGAATACTTCCCGTACGACCAGGTCTCGGACGAGCAGTACCTCGACGCCAACCTCGGACGGCTCGGCGTCAGCCCCGAGAGCCTCGACTACGTGGTGCTCTCGCATCTCCACTTCGACCACGCGGGCAACGTCAGGACCTTCGCCGGCACCGGCGCGCGCCTCGTCGTCAACGACAAGGAGAAGGAGTTCGCCTTCGGCTACGAGGGCGCGTTCAAGGGGGCGCACCTCAAGGCCGACTACGAGGGCCTCGACTTCGAAACCGTGTCCGGCGACACCGAGATCCTGCCCGGTGTCACCCTCATCGAGGCTCCCGGGCACACCCCCGGCACCATGGCCATGCGCGTCGACCTTCCCGAGTCCGGCACGATGATCTTCACGTCCGACGCCGTCTACATGGGCGACTCCTACGGCCCGCCCTCCGTGCCCGCCACCATCGTCGACGACCTGGGCGCGTGGTACGCCTCCGTTGAGAAGATCCGCTCGATCGCGGAACGATCGCAGGCCCAGGTGATCTTCGGGCATGACACCGACCAGCTGCGTTCGATGCGCACCGCTCCGCACGGTCACTACAGCTGAGAGGCCGCCCATGCACACCGCACCCGCCGACCCCGAATCCGTCTTCACCTACGGCGCGCCCGCCCTGAAGTTCGGCCCCGGCGCCTCAGCCGAGATCGGCTTCGACCTGAGCCGGTACGGGGCCCGCCGCGTCCTCGTCGTCACCGACCCCCGCGTGGCGGCCACAGGCGCACCCGCCCGCATCGCCGAGCAGCTCGCCGGTTACGGCATGGAGGCCCACGTCTACGACGGCACTCACGTCGAGCCGACGGACGAGAGCCTGATCGCCGCCGTCGAGCACGCCCGCGCGACCGGCCCCTGGGACGCCTTCGTCGCCGTCGGCGGCGGATCCAGCATCGACACCGCCAAGGCGGTCAACCTGCTCACGACCAACCCCGGCGAGCTGATGGACTACGTCAACGCCCCCGTCGGAGGCGGCCGGGCCCCGTCACACCCGCTCAAGCCGCTGGTCGCGGTGCCCACCACCACGGGCACCGGCTCGGAGAGCACCACCATCTGCGTGCTCGACGTGCTGGAGCAGAAGGTCAAGACCGGCATCAGCCATGTGCGCCTGCGTCCGGTGCTCGCCGTCGTTGACCCCGATCTCACCCTCACCCAGCCTGCGGCCGTGACCGCCGCCGCCGGGATGGACATCCTCTGCCATGCCCTGGAGAGCTACACGGCCCGGCCGTACACGTCGTACGAGCGCAAGCGGCCCGAGGAGCGGGTGCCGTACTGCGGGTCCAACCCGGTGGCCGACATGTGGTCCGAGCAGGCGCTCCGGCTGCTGTCGTGCTCCTTCCGCCAGGCCGTACGGCAGGGCGACGACGCGCGGGCACGCGGCGAGATGGCGCTGGCGGCGACCTTCGCCGGGCTCGGGTTCGGCAACGCGGGCGTGCACATCCCCCACGCCAACGCCTATCCGATAGCCGGGCGGGTCAGGGACTTCCACCCGGACGGCTACCCCGGCGACGAGCCGATGGTGCCGCACGGCATGGCCGTCGCGCTCACCGCGCCCGAGGCGTTCCGGTTCACCTTCGAGGCCGCCCCGCAGCGGCACCTGCGCGCGGCCGAACTGCTCGACCCGTCGGCGGACAGGCCCGCCGACCTCGCCGAGTTCCTGCCCGGCGTGCTGACGGCCCTCATGCGGGACGTCGGCATCCCCGACGGCATCGGCGGCGTGGGCTACACGAAAGACGACGTGCCCGCGCTGGCAGAGGGCGCGATGATGCAGCAGCGCCTGCTCGCGACCTCTCCGCGGCCCGTCACGGAAGACGACGTCGCCGGCATCCTGACCCGGTCGATCACGCTCTGGTGAGGTGAAGCCATGGCCATCTACGACCTGCGCTGCGAGAGCGGACACCGTTTCGAGGTCGTGCAGTCTTTCACCGCGCCCCTGCCCCGCTGCCCTGAGTGCGGCGCGGTCACCCGCAAGGTGCCGAGCACGTTCGGCATCGGAGGCGGCGCGGCGGCGCGGGCGGCCTTGCCCCCGCCCGCCGAGATGATGCCGCAGACCTGGCGCGGCACCTACGGCGGCGACCGTGAATACGTGGCCGCTCTGCGGCGGACCGCCGAGGCCCGCCGCAGCCTGGAGGAACGCCACCCTGAGCTGGCAGGTGACCGGCGGCCGGTCCTCGCCCACGAAGGCCGCTACGAGCGTTCGCCGCTGCGCGCCGGCGACTGCTGAAGTCCGGCCGGGCCGGAGGTCGTGCGCCCCCGGCCCGGCCGGAACGGTCAGAAGTCGTCGTCGAAGGACACCGTGCCGGTCACCCCGACCTGGTAGGCCGACACCCGCCGCTCGAAGAAGTTCGACAACTCCTGCACATCCTGGAGCTCCATGAAGGCGAAAGGGTTCTTCGACCCGTAGAGCGGCTCGATGTCGAGCTGGGCGAGCCGCCGGTCGGCCACATGCTCCAGATAGGAGCGCATGTCCGCCAGCGACAACCCGGGCACGCCCTGGCCGAGCAGGTCCTCGGCGAACTGCGCCTCGCACTCGACCGCCTCGGCCAGCATCTCGCGCACCTGCCGCCGCATCTCGTCGTCGAACAGGTCCGGCTCCTCCCGGCGTACGGTGTCGACCACGTCGAAGGCGAACGCCATGTGCATCGACTCGTCGCGGAAGACCCAGTTGGTGCCGGAGGCCAGGCCGTTGAGCAGACCTCGCGAACGCAGGAAGTACACGTACGCGAAGGCGCCGTAGAAGAACAGGCCCTCGATGCAGGCCGCGAAGCAGATCAGGTTGAGCAGGAACGCCCGCCGGTCCTCACGAGTGCGCAGCTCGCGCAGGTTGAAGACGGAGTCGATCCAGCGGAAGCAGAACTCGGCCTTGCGCCGGATCGAGGGGATGTTCTCGATCGCGGCGAAGGCGGCGAAGCGCTCGCCCTCGTCGGGCACGTAGGTGTCCAGCAGGTTCAGATAGAACTGGACGTGCACCGCCTCCTCGAACAGCTGGCGCGACAGGTACAGCCGCCCCTCGGGGGAGTTCACGTGCTGGTAGAGGTTGAGCACGAGGTTGTTGGCCACGATCGTGTCGCCGGTGGCGAAGAACGCGACCAGCCGGCTGACCAGGTGCCGTTCGGCGGGGGAGAGCCGGGCCAGGTCCTTGAGATCGGAGTGCAGATCGACCTCTTCGACCGTCCACGTGTTCTTGATCGCATCGCGGAACCGCTCGAAGAAGTGCGGATAACGCATGGGCCGCAGGGTCAGGTCCATGCCAGGGTCGAGCAACATCGGGCTCTCCTTGGGATCGGCGGCGGTCACTGGCAGGCCTCGCAGGACTCCGGGTTCTCCAGGGAGCACGCGATGGCCTCCTCCATCGGCACCGCCGGCCGGGAGACCGCGACCGTCGCCTGCTGGATGCGGGTCGCGGGCCGCGACCGCAGGTAGTAGGTCGACTTCAGGCCCGACTTCCAGGCGTGGAGGTACATCGAGCTGAGCTTTCCGATGCTCGGCGCGCTCATGAACAGGTTGAGCGACTGGCTCTGGTCGACGTACGGCGCACGTGCCGCGGCCAGGTCGATCAGCGACCGCTGCGGTAGTTCCCACGCGGTGCGGAACAGCTCGCGCACCTCGGCGGGCAGCGCCTCGATGCCCTGCACCGAGCCCTCCGCCCGCTTGATGGCGTCCCTGATCTCCTGGGTCCACAACCCCCGGGACTTCAGCTCGCCCACCAGCGCGGTGTTGATCTGGAGGAACTCGCCGCTGAGCGTCTCGCGCTTGAACAGGTTGGACACCTGGGGCTCGATGCACTCGTAGCATCCGGCGATCGACGCGATCGTGGCGGTCGGCGCGATCGCGATCAGCAGGGAGTTGCGCAGCCCGTGCGCCGAGATCCGCTCCCGCAGCGCCGCCCAGCGCTCGGCCTGCTCGCCGACGGTCCCCCACAGGTCGGGCTGGAGCTCGCCCCGGGCCGCCCGGGTCTGCTCGTAGGCGGGGTGCGGGCCGAACCGCTCCGCCAGGCCGGCTGAGGTCTCCAGCGCGGTCAGGTAGACCTCCTCCGCGATGCGGGTGGACAGCTCCTTGGCCGCCGCCGAGTCGAACGGCAGGCGCAGCGTGAAGAAGACGTCCTGCAGGCCCATCACGCCCAGCCCGACCGGGCGCCAGCGGGGGTTGCTCGCCGCCGCCTGCTCGCTCGGGTAGTAGTTGATGTCGATCACCCGGTCGAGGAACGTCACGGCGGTGCGGACCGTCGCGCGCAGCCGCTCCCAGTCGACGCCGTCGGCGGTCGTGTGCGCCGCCAGGTTGACCGAGCCGAGGTTGCACACGGCCGTCTCGGCGTCGCTCGACACCTCGATGATCTCCGTGCACAGGTTGGACAGGTGCACCACGTTGCCCGGCACGGCGGTCTGGTTGCACAGCCGGTTGGAGGCGTCCTTGAAGGTCATCCACCCGTTGCCGGTCTGCGCCAGCGTGCGCATCATCTTGCCGTACAGGTCGCGTGCGTTGACCTGGCGGACGTACCGGCCCTCCTGCTCGGCCGTACGGTAGACCGCGTCGAACTCCTCGCCCCACAGGTCGGGCAGCTCGGGCACCTCGTCCGGATCGAACAGCGACCACACCCCGTCGGCCTCGACCCGGCGCATGAACTCGTCGGGGATCCAGTTGGCCAGGTTGAGGTTGTGGGTGCGCCGGGCGTCCTCGCCCGTGTTGTCGCGCAGCTCCAGGAACTCCTCGATGTCCGGATGCCAGGGCTCCAGGTAGACGCAGGCCGCACCCTTGCGCCTTCCGCCCTGGTTGACCGCGGCGACCGACGAGTCGAGCGTCCTCAGGAACGGCACGATGCCGTTGGACTGGCCGTTCGTGCCGCGGATCAGGGCTCCGCGCGAGCGCACCCGCGACCAGGAGATGCCGATGCCGCCGGCGAACTTCGACAGCTGCGCCACCTGCGCGTACCGCTCGTAGATCGAGCCCAGCTCGTCCCGCGGGGAGTCGACCAGGTAGCACGAGGACATCTGGGTGTGCCGCGTGCCGGAGTTGAACAACGTCGGCGAGCTCGGGAGGTAGGCCAGCGACGACAACAGCCGGTAGAACTCGATCGCCTCCGCCGGGGTGTGCGACAGGCCGCAGGCCACCCGCAGCAGCCAGTATTGCGGGGTCTCCACCACCAGCCGGCTGATCGGATGCCGCAGCAGGTAGCGGTCGTAGACCGTGCGCAGGCCGAAGTATTCGAACCGCAGATCGCCGCGCACGTCGACGGCGTCGTCGAGCTTGCGGGCGTTGGCCGCCACGAAATCGGCGGTGGCGTCGCCGATCAGGCCCTGCGCGTGGCCGAGCCGGATCGCCTGGCTGAAGGAGGCGATGCCCTGGCCGCGCACCTCCTTCTCGATGTATCCCGACAGCAGGCGGGCGGCCAGCCGCGAATATTGGGGCTCCTCGCCGATCATCTCGGCGGCCGTCTGGATCGACAGCCGGTCGAGCTCGTCGGTGGTCGCCCCGTCGTACAAGCCGCTGATCGTCTTCGTCGCGACCCGCAACGGGTCGACGTCGGCCAGGTCGCCGGCCCAGCGCTCCACAGCGCGGACGATCTTGTTCACATCGACGGGCTCACTCGCACCGTTGCGCTTGCGCACGTGCATCTGAACCCGCCGGGACTGGCCGGAATCGACCCCCGTCTGGACGTCATCGATGACCGTCACACCTACTCCCCTCGCGACCCTCAAACCGGTGGGGCCCGGTAGGCGCGCAGGAGGCAGCGGCGGCGAAGAGGCGAAATCACGCGCGCCGGAGCCGTCGGCCGTCCCGCGCGGCCTCGGACCAGCCGCGCACGCTGATCGTGCGCGGCGCGCTGGCAGGTCTTCGGACTCATGGGCGGGTACGGCACGAGCCGTGGTGCCTACTGACTGTCGCTTCCCGGACCGCCTCGGCGGGTCCAGTGCATCTGACAGTGGTCGTTCCCAATCACCGCTGCGGGGCAGTTCCGGAATTGGCGGGCTCGCGAGCCGCCGCCGCACCGGATTCCCTCTTGCCTCGGCCGCCCTGGATGGGCGACCGAACCAGCTGCAGGAGACACCATATATAGGGGCTCGGAGAAAGTCACACCCAACATGTCGTGTTGGGTGTGATCGGTGAGCTACTTGGTCGCCGCGTCCAGCGCGTCACGCAGGCCGGTCGAGGTGAGGGCCTGGTCGTTGCTGAGCTGCTTGCCGTCGAGCATGAGTGTGGGTGTGCCCTGGATCGTATTCAAGGCCGTCTGCGTGCGTTGCTGCACTTGGGCGGCGTTGCCCTGGGCCTCCATGCAGGACAGAACGGCCGGGTCGGTGATCTTCGCGTCGGCCGCGAACTTCTTCAGGTCGTCGATCGTCAGCGCCACCTTCTCGTCCGGCTGCTTGGCGAACAACTCGTCGTGGAAGGCCATCCACGAGTTGCCGGGCACGCACTGCGCCGCGGCGGCCGCCCGCAACGATCCCTGGGGGTTGACGAAGGCGATCGGGTGGTAGACGACCTTGATCTTGCCCTCGGCGGCGAACTGCTTGATCTGGGCGGCGTTGATGTGCTCGAACTCCTTGCAGATCGGGCACTGGAAGTCCTCGTAGACGTCCAGCACCGGCTTGGTCACCCCGGGCCGGGCCATGACGACCGTGCCGTCCTGCTGCACGCTGACCGGGGCCAGTGCGCCCGAGTAGGTGGTCGGCTTGGTCCTGTTCGCCTGGACGAGCAGGCCGACCACGATGGCGATGATCACCACCAGGCCGATCGTCGTGAACACCACGATCCGGCGTCGCCTCT
Source organism: Planotetraspora thailandica (assembly GCF_016863335.1). Taxonomy (GTDB): domain Bacteria; phylum Actinomycetota; class Actinomycetes; order Streptosporangiales; family Streptosporangiaceae; genus Planotetraspora; species Planotetraspora thailandica. Next base: position 316,481 of record NZ_BOOR01000010.1, on the reverse strand, counting down.
CCTTCTGCGCCTGCTGGATCTGCTCCTGCCGCAGTCGTTCACGGGCCGACTGCCGGGCCGCCGCCTTACTCATGATGCTCCAAGTCCTCTAAACCACACTTTGACGATATTGCAGTGATTTATGACAATATGGCCGGTTTGCGGAGATTTAGGGTGCGGCATGGGCATTGGGGCCCTTGAGATGAACAGGCGCCCGGCTTCAGGGGTCTGAGGCCGCGACGGAACCCGGGCCGTCCTCGGGGGTGCATGTCCTCCATCACTGCTCACAGGCACATCGCTGTGGAGCCTATAGGGGAGGGCCTTCGGTCGCCGTAAGTGCGCCGGAATCCCCTGATCACTTACGGCATACGCCCGGTACGAGCGGATCTTCGGAGCTTGGAGGAAACGGCACGGGCCGGCACCTGAGAGGTGCCGGCCCGAGATGATCGCGTTTAGCTGAGGTCAGCGGACGTCGACGTAGTCGTCGAGGCTGTAGGCGTTGACGTACCTGGAGTTGGGGGTGAACCAGGCGGCCGCCCAGTAGCCGTCCTTGTTTGCCTTGAACTTCTTGCTGAACTGGCCCTTGGTGTTGGTGGTGGTGTAGCCGAGGTACTTGTAGGTCTTGGCGCCCTTGGCCCGGTGGTAGATGTACACCCGGGTCTTGGACTTGCCGACGAACTTGCTGCCCGACAGCGTCTGCATCGTGCCCTTGACGGTCGCGTAGCTCCCCTTGCGGATCGGCTCAGGGGCGGCGTTGAAGCTGACGATCCGGGTCTCGATGCGCGAGTAGTGGACCGTCTTGCTGTAGGCCGCCTGGTAGTCGGTCTGGGCGGGGAAGTACAGCCGCCAGTAGCCCTTGGGGTGCTGCACCCACCCGGTGATGTCGAACGCACCGCTCTTGCCTACGGTGAAGTACCCCAGGTTCTTCCAGCCGCTGCTGCCGTTGCTCGACTGCTGCACGTAGATCTTCCGAGTGGCGGGCAGGACGCTGCTGCTGCTGGACATCTGGCCCCGGAACCGCAAGTCGGAGAACTCGTCCAGCCCGCTGCTGGACAGGCTTACGGTGACCTTGTTGACGACGTCGACGGTGAAGGTGGCCTGAGACGAGACGAGGAACGGGTTGAGCTGTTCGCTCGGCGTGACGGTTATGTGCCAGGTGCCGTCGTTGTTGAGGATGAAGGGATAGGTGAGAGTAAAACGGCCGTCGGAGCCTGACCTGGCATTGGCGTAGTCGTAGTCGATGCTCACCAGAACTCCGGGAGCAGGCTTCCACGTTGCGCCGTCGAGATATTCGACGATGCCGCTCACGACGAGTTTTGTCCCGTAGTTGAACCGCTGCGCCGTCTTGTCCAGCCTGACGCGCGTCTCGTACAGCCGAGATGGGATCGCGGCTGAATAGATGGTGATCAGGCCGAGGGCGTTGGGGTCGTAGGCCTCGACCTGTATGGCCACAGGCTCGCCCGGTGTACTGGCCTGCGCCGCCATGCTGATCCGGTAGCTTCCATCGGAAGCCGTCAGCTTGGAGACCACGTAGTTCCCGACGGTCAGCCGCACCTCCGTGCCTGCGAGCGGTGTCTCGTCCCCGGTCCGCGGATCGAAGGCGACAAGCGTGCCGGTCGCGAGCACCTGCGAATGCTGGAAGTCGAGCGTCGCGGGGGTGACCGCCTGCTGCTTGACCCGGGTCATGCGTCGGAAGACGACGTCGGTGGCCGCTTGCGCGGTGGTCTCGTCGCCGTCGGTGTCCGTGACGGTGACACTCAGGGTGTAGTCGCCGTACGGAAGATCCTTGAGCCGCGCCGACTGCCAGACGCCGTCCTTGGCGGTGCCGGAGAACAGCTGCAATGTTTCCACGGTGGTGGTGCCGTCCGTGGCGGTGAGGGTCGCGCTCACCGTGGTGATGTCGGAGTCGGACGAAGCCGCGACCTCCAGGATGCCGCTGTCCCCGCCGACCATGCCCACCTTGGTGACGGTGGGTGCAACCGCGTCACCCTCGTGCGTCGGCGTCGGCGTCGGCGTCGGGCTCTCGGGGGCGGTCGGGGTCTCACTGGGCGTCGGGGTGTCGGTCGGCGTCGGGGTGTCAGTGGGTGTCGGGGTGTCCGACGGTGTCGGGGTGGGCTCGGGAGCCGGGCTGTCCGTCGGAGTCTCTGCCGGCGTGGGGCTCGGGGTGGTCGTCGGGCCGGTGGACGGAGCGGTCTCCGAGGGGGTCGCCGTGATCGACGGCGTGGGCTCGTCGTCCGCGTGGGCCGCGGGCCCGACGAGCAGGGAGGCGGACAGAGCCGCCGAGAGCACCGCAGAGAGGGTGGTGGTGCTTCTCACGGGGATGGATTCCTCCAGAAAGGCATGAAGCAGGCAAGCAGGGGTTCGGCTCGCGCTGTGAATACGGGGGTGGCAGGCACTCTCGCCGCATTCCGTACAGTTGGACGCGCCGGAACGATCTAGAGATTACCGACAAGCCCTGACATTTCGACAACAAAATTATTTCGACGACGCCGACGGCCTGATAACTGGACGGATCGGCGACACGTGCGCCGGCGAATGCCGGGGGCCCGGACCGCTGAGCGATCCGGGCCCTCACGCACGATGACGGGCTAGTTCGAGAAGTAGATGTACTTCCAGGCCCCGTGGGTCGTGCTGTTGACGTTGTCGCCGGAGGACTCGTTGATGTACGACGAGCGCACGCGGGCGCGGATGCCGGATGCGCCCGGCGCCCCGAGGGTGACGGTGGACCTGCCGCTGGTGCTCAGCCGGAAGTACTCCCAGGCGGCGTCGTACCACCTGCCGCCGACGTACACCTGCACCTGGAACCGCTGGGAGCGGCCCTTGTAGTAGGACATCGTCGTGGTGAACCGCGGCGACGTCCTCTTGTGGAAGTAGTAGTACGCCGTGGAGCCGATCTTCCCGGTCTTGTAATGCCGGGAGACCGACGTGGAGATCCTCACCCGGGCGTACGCGGTCGACTTCACCGACTTCGGCGCGTAGCGGGAGTCGCCGGAGAAGACGGCGGTGACGGAGGTGTCGCGCGTCATGTCCAGGGTGACCGACAGGTTGCCCTTGGAGTTGACCGTGCCCTTTTTCACCAGCTTCTTCGGCCGGTCCGAGCCGTACGGGTCGGCCCAGATCTCGACGGTCCGGTTCTTGTACGTCGTGCCGAGGTGCGCGGTGAACGACACGTCCGTGCCGTAGGCGTACACGCTGCCGTTGCGGTTCAGCGTGAGGGCGGGGGTCGCGCGGGACACGGTGACCGAGGCGGAGGCGGAGGCCGGGGTGTGGGTGGCGTCACCCGCGTAGGACACCTTGTAGGTGACCTTGCCTCCCGCCGGCGGGGTGTCGGTGAACGAGAACGCGCCGTTCGCGCCGAGGGTCTTCGTCCCGAGGGACCTGCCCGCCGGGGACTCCGCGTCGGTACGGGTGACGGCCAGCGGCGTCCCCGCCGGAAGCGGAAGGGTCGCGGTGAGCGTGCCCTTGACGGTGAGCGGCTTGGCGCGGGTGGCCGTCGCGGGCGCGGTGACCGTCAGGGTGGGCACCGACATGGTGGGCTCGGTGAGCACCCGCAGCGAGTGCACGCCTTCGTAGTTCCGGGACACCGCGAACAGGCGTCCTCCGTCCGGCTCCCAGGCCAGGCCTTCGGCCTCCAGGCTGTCCGCGCCGCTGATCGAGGGGCTCGTGTCGGGGAAGTCGTAGAGGCGGACGGCGCTTGTGGAACCGGCCGTGAAGACGTACACGTCGGGGTCGTACGGAGTGTCGCTGCCCGCCGCGACGGTGCCGTCGGACGCGACGGCGACCGCGTTGGGGAAGAACTCGGTGGGGTACGGGCTCTCCGCGGTGAGGTCCGACGTCTGCCAGACGCGATGCGTGTCCCCCAGGCCGGCCGTGATGAGACGGCCGGCGTCGGGGGTGAGCGCGAGGTCCGCGATCCGCTCATACCCCGGGTGGGCGAGTGCCGTACGGGTCGCCGTACCGCTCGTGACGTCGTAGACGGCGAGCGTGTTCGACGAGTTGAACGGGTCGCCGGCGGCCAGGACGCCGGGCGCGCCCGGCGTGGCGGCGAGCACCGGGGCGGCGCGCCAGCCGCTGTCGCCGTCCTGCCCCAGAACGACCACGGGCTCGGTGCCCGACAGGTCGAGGGAACCGAGGTCGCCCGCCTCGCCCTCGCCGTACCCGAACCAGACCTTGCCGCCCGCGAGGGCGAGGTGTTCCGGGCTGGTGGCGTCGCCCGTCGCGTACCGGGCGGTCGGGGTGACGGTTCCGGTGTCGACGGACACGATGGCGTGGTCGCCGGGCACGGCGGCGTAGAGCTGCCCCGAGTCCGCGGACAATGCGAGGCCGTGGACCTTGGGAAGGCCGGTCACGGTGCCCAGGACGGTGCCCGCGTAGTCGGTGGCGACGACCTTTCCGCTGTACGGGTCGCTGACGAAGATCTTCTTGTGGAGGCCGTCCACGACCATGTCGCCGAACGAGCTCAGCGGCAGGACCTTGCTGGAGTCGGCTGCCGCGGCCCCCGCCGTACCTGTGATCAGTGCGGCCGAGCCGAGTAAGGCCGCGAGCGTGGTCGCGGCCGTGAAAGTGCGCTTGCGTGACAAATAGAACTCCCCGCGTTGAGACCGGCCTGAAGATCAAGGCACGGGAGATTGCATACTAGGACACGCCAGCGACAAAAACGGAGATGGCCGGTTGATACATCAAATGGTGACCATCTCGTAGGATTTCCCGGTGCGATCTCTCCGCTGAACTCGCGGCCGGAGTTCAGGACAAAGACAAGGCCTGGGCGTTCTTACGCCGTTTTGCCGAGGAGTGGCGCCCGTCGGACGGCTGCGAGAATCAGGCGGTGGTCGCGGAGGCCGTGCCGGTCGAATCGCCCCTGCTCGCCGACCCTCGGGTGATTTACCGGTTCGATCCGGGCGGCCCGCTGCGAAACGACTGGAGGCCGTTCCTCTCGCGATTTTCCGTCGCGTGCGTCGAGATGGTGCTGAGCGAATGCCTTTTCGGCGAAGCCGGCCACGCACATACGGAAACTCCTGCCCGGCGACCGGCTCATGGCGGACTGACGGTGTGCGGTCAGGGCTGGCCGTCGAGTGCCTCGCGGAGCTGGGCGCGCGAGGTGATGCCGAGCTTGGGGAAGATCCGGTAGAGGTGGGTGCCGACCGTGCGGTGTGACAAATAGAGCTGCTGGCCGATCTCCCGGTTGGAGAGCCCGTCCGCGGCCAGCCGGGCGATCTGGAGCTCCTGTGCGCTGAGCCGGTCGGAGGCCGCCGGGTCACGGCGGTCGGCGGCCTCGCCGGAGGCGCGCAGCTCCTGGCGGGCCCGTTCAGCCCAAGGCGGCATGCCGAGCGCGTCGAACACCTCCCGGGCCGCGCGCAACGGCACGCGCGACTCGACGACGCGCCGCCGCCGGCGCAACCACGCGCCGTAGGCGAGCAGCAGGCGGCCCCGGGCCATCGGCCAGCGGGACAGGTCGGCGTCGAGGGCGGCCTGGTAGAGCGTGTCGCTGTCGGCGAGCACCGCATGAGCGTGGCGCAGACCCACGTGAAGGAGAGGCGACGGGGTCAGGGCCGCCGCCTTTTCCAGCTCCGCCAACGCCGCCCTCGCCTCCTCGGCGTGGCCGGCGCCGGCGGCGGCTTCGGCGAAATCGTCGACCGCCCACCAGCGGATGACGGGGTGGTAGGCCGGGTCGCCGACCCGGAACATCCGCCGCAGGTGGCCGTACGCCTCGGCGTGCTGCCCGGCGCACAGCGCGGTCACGCCGCGGGCCATCTGCAGCAACGCCAGGTCGGCGCTGCTCGCCATGGGGACGAGCACCCGTTCGGCCTCCGCGGCGAAGGATCCGGCGGCGTCCCACTCGCCGCGCAGCCCGGACAGCAACGCCATGGTGACCCGTGCCGCCGCCGCCCAGCGCGGCTGGCCGGTCTCGCGGGCCAGCCGCTCGGCCTCCTCTGCGGCGCACATCGCCGCCGTCCAGTCCGTCTGCCGGACCGACACGTACGCATGCGAGACGAGTGTCTGGGCGAGCAGGCCGAGCCTGCCCTGGGCGCGCAGCCCGGCGATCGCCGTCGTGAGGAACCCGGTCGCCAGGTCGAAGGCGCCGACGAAGGTGGAGGCCATGCCGAGGAGCCGGGTGGCCATGGGGTCCGCGTCGGCGTGGAGCTTGGACAGCCGTTCGATGACCGTCGCCCCGCGTTCCACGGGGGACGCCGAGGCCAGGATCATGAGGAGCTCGGGATCATCGCCGTCCACGTGCAGCCTTTCGGCCGCGGCGACGACGCCCAGGCGCGTCTTCGGGCCGGGATCGGACCACCAGCAGCGCAGAGCCGCCGCGCGGACGAAGTTCAGCGCCAGAGACCCGGCGCCTTCCGCCTCGCAGCGTGCGGCCAGCTCGACCAGCCGCCGCGACCGGGGAGCCCCTTCGCTCGGACCCTCTTCGAGCATCTCGTGGAGCCAGGTGAGACGGGCCCGTTCCACCAGTCCGAGATCGCCGGGCTGGACATGTCCGAGCAGCTCACCTGCGAGGTCGCGGCCGCCCAGCTCGAAGGCCAACTCCGCGGCGCGGAGCAGGCGCTCGCCGCGGAGCGCGGGATCCTCGCTGAGCTCCCCGGACCGGTGCAGCGCCTCCACCGCCACGCTGATCGCGCCGCGCGCCCGCGCCCGGTCCGCCACGGCCTCCAGTTCGGCGGCCACCCGCTCGTCCTGACGGCCGCTCGCCGCCGCCCGATGCCATGCCCGGCGATCGGGGTCCGCGGCGTGCGTTTCGGCCAGCGCGGCATGCGCCGCCAGCCGTTGCCCCGGCCCGGCCATCTGGTAGATCGCCGACCGTATGAGCGGGTGGCGGAACCGTACGGCCAGCGGGCCGGCCTCCACCAGCCCGGCGCGTACGGCGGGGTCCAGGGCCGAGGCGGTCGCGGGCATTCCGGTGACGGCGGCGGTGGCGGCCAGCACGTCGGCCGGCTTCCCCCCGTCGTCGGCGGCGGCGACCAGAAGCAGCGTCTGCGTGACGGCGGGCAGATCGGTGGCACGTTGGGCGAACGCCCGTTCGAGCCGGACCGTGAGCGGCAGGAGCTTCGCATTCGCCGCGAGCGGCTCCTCGTCCGCCGTCAGCGGGAGTTCGGCCAGGGCGAGGGGATTGCCCGCCGCTTCGGCCAGCACCCGCCGGCGCAGCCCGGGCGACAGCCGCGTCGGCCGCGCGTCCAGCAGGGCCTCGGATGCGGCCTGGTCCAGGCCGGTCAGGCACATCTCCGGCAGCCCGCAGACGGCCGGCCGGGTGGCGTACGGGTCGAGCAGCGCCATCAGGAGCACGACGGGCTCCGATGCCACCCTCCGGGCGACGAACCCCAGCACGTCCATGGTGGGGATGTCCAGCCACTGCACGTCGTCGATCGTCACCAGCAGCGGCCGCCGAGCCGCCGCCTCTCCGAGCAGGTTGAGCGCGGCCAGCGCGATCAGGAAGAACTCCGGCGGGCCGGTCTCGGCCACCCCGAAGGCGCTCAGCAAGGCCTCGCGCTGCGGGGCGGGCAGCTCGTCCACCGAGTCCAGCATCGGCCACAACAACTGGTGCAGACCGGCGAACGGCAGGTGCGTCTCGCTCTGAACCCCCGCCGCGCTCAGCACAGTCGTTCCGCGCGCCCCCGCCTGGCACGCGGCGGCCCCCAGCAGAGCCGACTTGCCGATCCCCGGCTCGCCGCGCAGGAGCAGTGCGCTCCCGCGATCACCGACCTGATCGAGAAGCTCTTCGATCACCTTCATCTCGTGTTCACGCCCGAAAAGCATGACCACATTCCCCTCGCATGCACGCCGATCTGTCGGCTGCCCCTTTCCAAGGCGCCCAAGCGTAGATGAGGCCTGCGTCCCTTTCAGGGTACGTATAGGCGTTAAGTCGTACGGCCATGCGGGCGCTGCCACTGTCAGTCGTCCGACGCATGCACCGCACAGGGATGGCTGTCTAACCTCGTCGCGAACTATCGGAAAGAAGGACAGTCATGACCAAACCCGTACTGGAGCCCGCCGCCCAGGCTTTCGTTGAGGCGACCGCCGCCCCGCCGTACCTGTCCGACCTGGGCCCCGTCGAGGGCCGGAGGGCCGTCGACCAAGTGCAGTCGAGCGAGATCGCCAAGCCGGCGGTGGACATCGTCGACACCGTCATTCCCGGCGGCCCGTCGGGCGAGGTCTCGGTGCGGATCCTTCGCCCGCAGGGCAGCACCGGCCCGCTGCCGGTGATCCTCTACATTCACGGCGCCGGCTGGGTCTTCGGCAACGCGCACACCCATGACCGGCTCATCCGCGACCTCGCCGTGGGCACGTGCGCGGCGGTGGTCTTCCCGAACTACAGCCTGTCGCCCGAGGCGAAGTATCCGACCGCGATCGAGGAGTCCTTCGCCGTCGCCCGGTGGATCGCCGAGAGCGGGGCGGAGCACGACCTCGACACGAGCCGCATCGCCGTCGCCGGAGACTCCGTCGGCGGTGGCATGACCGCCGCCGTGACGCTGCTGGCCAAGCAGCGCGGCGGGGTCGAATTCGTCCAGCAGGTGCTGTTCTATCCCGTGACGGACGCCAACTTCGACACCGAGTCCTACAAGCAGTTCGCCGAGGGCTACTTCCTGCGTCGGGACGTCATGCAGTGGTTCTGGGATCAGTACACGACCGACCCCGCCCAGCGCGCCGAGATCACGGCGTCGCCGCTGCGAGCCACCGTGGGCGACCTCGAGGGACTTCCGCCCGCCCTCGTGATCACCGGGGAGGCCGACGTTCTGCGCGACGAGGGCGAAGCCTACGCGGCCAAGCTGCGCGAGGCCGGTGTGCCCGTGATCGCCGTCCGGTACGAGGGCATCATCCACGACTTCGTCATGCTGAACGCGCTGCACAACACGAACGCCGCGAGGGCCGCGATCACGCAGGCGGTCGGCGTGCTCCGCGAGGCGCTGCGCGTCGACGCCTGACGACTCCCATGTCGCCGCCGTGGGCGGCTCATTGAAAATCGCGAAGCCGCTACGCCCGCGGCTCCGTCTCACATGTATGAGGGAACAGAAATGTCGCACCATCTCGACTCTCCCAACGCGCGCAAGGACGTTCGGCTGGACATCAGCGATCTGTACGTGTTCCGCGGGGAGCAGGCCACGGTGTTCGTGATGAACGTCAACCACTCCATCGCCACCGAGGTCACCGGCCACCAGGTCCCTGCGGGCTGCCACCCGGAGGCGCGGTACGAGTTCAAGATCGACACAAATGGGGACGCGGTCGAGGACCTCGGCTACCGGTTCACCTTCGGCGAGATGGGCGCTGACGGCTCCCAGACGCTGCGGTTGCACCGTCTGACCGGCGCGGAAGCGACCGACCATGATGCCGAGGGCGCGGTGATCGCCCATGGTGTGACCGGCGAGACCGTCACCACAGAGGACGGGCTGCGGCTGTGGGCCGGCAAGGCCGGCGACCCCTTCTGGATCGAGCCCGACGTGCTCCACGCGATAGGCCACGCGCTCACCGACGGCACCCGGGCCGACCTGTCATCGTGGACCCCGGCCGAGGCGAAGAACCTGTTCGCCGGGCAAACCGTGTATTCCATCGTCCTCGAAGTACCGGACGACCAGTTGCTCTCCGCGGCCGGAGCCGACAGGCGGATCGGCGTGTGGGCCGTGGCCAACCTGGCCACCGATGCCGGCGGCTGGCGCCAGATCAACCGGGCCGGGCACCCGATGATCCACCCGCTGCTCACGCAGTACGACGAGGAACTCGGCAACCGGCTCAACGCCACCCGGCCCGCCGACGACACCGTCAACTACGGCGCGATCGTCACCGACAGGGTGGCCGCGGTCGTCGCCGCCTACGGCACCGCCCAGGACCCGCAGGCGTACGGCGAGGCCGTCGCCGCGAAGCTTCTTCCCGACGTGCTGCCCTACACGGTCGGCACCTCGGCGACGTACGGCTACAACGAGCTGAACGGACGATCCCTCACCGACAACGCTCCGGACGTCATGTTCTCTCTCGCCACCAACACCGCGTTCACCATCGGCCTGACCAGGGACTCCGTCACCGCCAAGCCGATCACGCGGTTCCCGTACGTCCCTCCGGCCGCCTGACCACGCAATGTGGCGGTAACGACGATCTTTCCGCGCACATGGGCGAGATCGGCGTCAGCGGGCGGACGCGGGGAGGTCATCGGGTGTGCCGGCGCGCCGGCGTCCGAGGCCCGCGCCGAGTGCCGCGCCTCCGACCGCACCCATGGCCCAGAAGATGATCATGACGACGATGAACTCCGGACGCAGCACGTCGAGGACCGCCGCCTGCCACGTCGGCGGGACGGCGTCGCCGGTGCTCAGGTAACCGGCCCGCTCGCGCATCCAGAACACGGCCTCGGGAATGCCGACGGCGATCACTGCCACCAGGGCCGCGATCCCACCCAGAGCTCCGGCGCGCAGCCCCGACCCGAAGGATCGGTCGCGCCAGGCGGTGGCGAGCGCGACGGTGAGCAGCAGTGCGCTCGGGGCGGGGACCCAGAAGCCGAGGATGCCGCCCCGGTCATGCGCGAGCGACCAGCGCGAGGCGGCGAAGGACCCGCCCGCCACGAGGAGTGCCACCCCGGCCGCCTGTATCCACGCGCCGTGCGGCCGCCCGGTCCGAAGCGCGGCCCACGCCCCTCCGAAGGCGAACCTGCGGCGCTCGGCCGGCGGGTCGATCGCCGCGAGCTCGGACCGCAGCGCGGCACCCCACGCGGACCGGTTCTCGGGCAGGTCGGCGGTGGCCAGGTCGAGCAGGAGTTGCCAGACGTCGCGTACGGCGTGCCGGCGGCCCGCCGTCTCGGCGCGGGCGCCGAGCGCGGCTCCGAGGACGGGCCACGGCAGGGCCCAGATCAGCGCGGCGAGGAACACCTCGAACGGTATGAGCAGGTCGCCGCCGGCGAGGTTCACGACGACGGGAAAATCGCCGGGCGCCGCCAAGTAGGCGGCGCGCAACGGCAGGTGCACGGACGCGGTGCCTGCGGCGATGGTGACGAGGGCGAGCAGCCCGGCGACGGTTCCGGCTCCGAATCCGCGGGCGCGGGCCACCGCGGCGGCGGCCAGGCCGGCGAGCCCGCCGCACCCCGCCGCCGCGAGCAGTCCGAGCACGATGGACAGCAGCACCACGTCGAAGCCCCAGCGCGGGCCGTTCGTGACCGTGGCCAGGTACGCGCGCCCCAGGCCGAAGGTGAGCAGCGCCGCACCGGCGGCGACGCCGATCAGTACCGGCCACACGGGCCGTCGGGTGCCGCCTTGCAACGCTGCGCGGGTGCGGACGGCGAGAGTCCCCGCACCGCCCCGGCGTACGGCGCCACGCATCCGGGCTGCGAGCACCACGATCGCGAGTAGGGGCGCGGGCGTGAGTACCCCCAGGAAGAGGAGGAAGTCGAGCATCGAGGGCCTCCGAACGGCAGGGCGGGCCGGGGGTCGAGCGGTCGCGGGTCAGGTGGTCCTGGGCGCGAGCCGGGCCGCGCCTGGGGCGGGTGCGGCGTCGCCGGCAGGCGACGGCACGGCGACGGCGCGCGCGAGTTCGGCGCCAGCGGTGGTGAGCCGGTACAGGTGCCGGGCAGGCCGGCCGCGCGGCGGGTCGGTCTCCCAGGAGGTCTCCACCAGCCCGCGCTCGAAGAGGCGGATGAGGATCGGGTAGACCGTGCCTGCCTTCAGGCCGAGGGCACGGCACAGGTCGTAGCCGTGACTCCAGCCCGCGCCTGTCTCGGCGAGGGCGGTGAGGACGGCTGCGGTCTGCGGGGAGGGACGTCGTGCACGTGCCATGACTCCAATATCTACCTAGATAGAGTTATCGGCAAGCCCCTTCCCCTGTGGGCGCGACTGTTGCCACAGCGGCCAGGACGGCCACTGCCGTCAGGGCGCCCACACCGCTGTTTCGCGGGGATGGAAGAGCTCAAGACAGACGGGCACGGTGGTGATCGTGCCGTTGCCGTGATGCAGGGTGACCGACAGTCGATGAACCGAGGACTTGGGGCAGCCGACCTGAATGAGGAAACGATCGAACTCCGCGGCCTTCACTCCCTGGGATATCGGCACGGAGACGGAGTACTCATCCCCTTCCGGCAGGAGTTCCACGGCGTATGAGTGAGTCGGAAGGACAGGCGCCCCTGGGCCGAAACCCCCAACGCGGATCGGCACGTGAATGGGGTTCCTCATCCGCCGGAGTGACCCGTCCAGTTCGAAACGGTCGTATTCCAGGATGCCTTTCAGATGCCCGTACCCCGACCGGAAAGGGCCGACCGCTTCACGGAGGAGCTCGTTCAGCTCGTCTTCATGAAGAACCTTCTGGTCTTCGAAGAACCTTTTCTCGCCCTTGCTGAGACGCGGCCGGACGTCTTTCGGGCGGCGGCCATATGGACCGTGCTTCGGCAGGCCGTACCATTCGCCGCTGCGGCTGCCCCAGTGCAGAAGATGCGAGAGCCTCTCCACGTCCACACCTGCCTGCCGGAAGTGGTCGCTCACGTCGACATCAGGCCCTGTCAGCGCGACGCGGAAGCGAGGCTCGATCTCGTCCATCTCGTCAGGGACGATGTCGAACACCAGGGACCCGTTCATCGGAGCGCCCCAGCCGAAATTGTCGATCACGAAACTCATGTTGCTCGCGTCGCGTCGCGAGACGGCAAGCGCCGGGCGCCGGTCGATTCTGGATGACGCCACCTCGAAAACGGCTTTGTGAAAGAGGACGCTCTTGGCGGTGTTGTTCGTGACTTTGATGTCGAGAGTGGGGTACGCCATCGTGTTCGTCCACGGCGAGTACCAGTAGTCCTCCGGCTCGATCAGGCCGCCGTCTTCCTGGGATCGAAGCGACGGCACGACGGCTCGGACGATGACTTCCGACTCCCGTTCGTCGGCCTCATATCCGATGCCGAGGCCGTTCCCGACCGCCTGCGTGGCATAGGCCTCGATCCGCACAGCGATGGCATCGGCCGTGCCGTGCGAGTCGTCCGTGTTCACCAGGACGCGGTCGATCGCGTGCAGGCCGACGTGCAACACGACACCGGCCGAGTTCTCCGCCCCGCGCGGACTGAGAGACTTCTTGGCCGCGGTGAACGCGGCCGGCACCTGCAGGCCGAAGCAGAGCGAGCGATAGAGCGAGGCGAGCAGTTCCCGTGTCTCCGCATACCCGTGTTCGGCGACGCTGACGGCATATCCCGCGGCTTCTGTGGCCCTCGCGAGGTCGTCGGGCGTGTGCATGGTGTCGAGCACGATCAACCGTAGGACGGGGTGTCGCGTGCCCAGGATGCTCGGCAGCGTGTCCACCGCCAGTGGCGGCTCGTCTTCCTCGTCAAAGAGCGACCAGTGTGCGTGACGAGCGCCGACGACGTGCACGATCTGCGGCCGATGTTCGTCGATCGCCTCGACGAGGTCGCCGGCGCTCCGTAAGGCATAAGGAACGGCGGCGAAGAGCCTCTTCCCTGTGGACATCGTCACCAGGGAGGAAAGATATTGCGCCGTCTCGATCAGAGAGTCTTCGACGTCGCCTTCGTACCGCGCGTTCACCACCAACACCTTCAAATCCGTGGCGGGCGGACCGTCGGTATCCTCCTCTGGAATGGAAGCAGGCGCCGGCGCCGCTCGCGCCACCCGCAAGCGCTCCCGCCACGCCTCCTTCGAAAAGAGAAAAGGACTGACCTCGGAGAACAGGCTGTTCCTGTCCGCGTGTTCGATGAGAATGTCGATCACCGCCATGAAAGCGGCGTCCGATCGCGGCAGATGGCGACCGTGTTTCCAGTCGCTGATCCGTTTCGCGTCGACCTTCCAGGTGGCGCGAGGCGACCTCCGCGTGCTGGCGCGCGCGGCGATTCGATCCAGTGGCAGATTCGCGAGATCGACCAACTCGGCCAACCGCGCTCCGAATATGGCACGAGCACCGACGCCTTCGATGTCTTCCACTCCCGCATTTTCGCCCCTGGTCCGGATCCGGTCCAGATATCCGGAACAAGCCACTCACCTGCGGCGACACCCCATATGGGCGGAAGTTCGCTGGACGGCCGGCACGCCTGGCTCCGTCAATGGCGGTAGCCAGTTCTGCCGCGCTTTGGAGGCAAGATGTCGGCCGGTGTCCTCACGTTTCTCAGCAATGTCAGTCTCGTCGTGGTGTCCGCCGCCTGCCTGCCACGAGCGATCGCGCACTTGATTCGCGCCTGCGTTCCCGTTGTCACCGCATTCGACGAACTCCGAAGGGCGATCGCCGCTGAGGAGGTCGCGCGAGACGGTGAAGATTGCGCGCCTGACGTGGACGGCATCGCAAGCGGCGACGAAACGAATTCCAATGAGAACCATCAGTGAATTCGCATTCGAAGGCCGATATCGATTTACGCAATCTGTCGCACGCGCCGTCGCCGATCCGGCTGGGGCGTCTTCCCCCAGTCCGCCCTTCCACAACGATGCACAACCACAGAGGACACAATGGTGCATATGACCAAGCGGCTCGCCAAGGTCGTCCAGACCTGCTCCGGCTACCCGTCCCAGTGGGACGCATGGACCACCGATGGCCAGTACCTCTACCTTCGTTATCGCCATGGCGTCGGCAGCGTCGAGCGCCAACCCGATCAGGATGTCGATAGTTGGGGCGCGAACCCGGCGAGCATGCTCCGAGAGTGGAACGACGGCACCGACAAGGGCGTGATCAGCCTGGAAGACTTCCTCACCGCTGCCGGGCTGGAGTTGGCAGCCGGGGCGGACGTGTCATGACCGATTTTGTGGGGTTCCTCAGCGCCCGCCTTGATGAGGACGAGCGACTGGCGCGAGCGGTCCGCGGGGGCAACTGGTTGATGACCCGCCATGGATGATGCACGGGTTCGGCAGGATAGAGCGACGGGACCTGTCCCGGTGCGTCGAGGGCTGAGAGTCATGGCCGCCTGGTACGCGGGAGCTTTTGCGGTGGCGATGGCAGTCGTCGTTCTATTTCTGTTGGTAGGGGTGGATGACCAGCCTGAACCGTTCCAGTCGTGTGCTGCTAAAACGCTGGAGTGCTGGAGGACGTCCAGAACAGACATTTTCATATTCGCCGTGATTGTTGGTGTGCTGCTCCTGCTCGCCAGTCTGCCTGGATCGCTGGTGGCGTTGGCCATCATGACTGGGAGTCGGGTGCGCTCGGCGATGGTCACCGGTACGGTGGCCGCGTTCGCTGGGTGGTTCTCCTGCACGTTGGGTGTGCTGTGGATCGGGGGAGTAGGCGTCCCTTGGCTTTAGGGCGTCTTTGGCCGCTCCGGGGCGAGCCGCGCCAGGTCAGGATCTCGGTACGGCAGGCGACACCACTCGGTGAGCATCGGAACGTCGATCTCGAATGCCGCTACGGGCCGTCGGTAGCTGCCGCGAACCCGCTTCGGGGCGCCCTGGAAATGACCTCTGACCGCCTCACCTGTTACCACCCAGGGGACGCAGGGGCCACTTCTCCCTCGCTGGGACATGACGGGAAAACTTCCGCGGAGCTGTAAGCGCCGTGGCGACCATATGGCCGGATCCGGCGCCGAGCCCCGCCCCGGGGTGGGTCGAAGCCCCGATGTGCCACAGACCATGGACCGCGGTCGCGTGCCGCCCGGATGAGGGCAGCGGACGCCACAAGTAGCTCTGGTCGAGCTCGCTGGAACCGCCGTACGGGTCGCCGTCGACCGCGTTCGGGTTGTAGGCGGCGAGCTGGACAGGTGTGATGACGTCGATGGCGAGAACCTTGTCGTGCAAGTCAGGGGCGTGCCGGGCGATCTGATCGAGAATCCTTCCGGCGAATCCACGGGCCAGTTCCAAGGTCCATCCCTGGGTGGCGTCCAGCTCGCCTGCCGAGTCACCGCGCGGCGCGAACGGCACCTCCTGCAGTTGCAGCCACAGTGCGGCGGCCCCGGCGGGCACCCTGCCGGGATCAATGACGTACTGCTGCCCGACGACCACGGTGGGCCGCCGGGGTAGCAGCCCGGCCTCCGCCTCCGCGCAGGCGATTCCGATGCTGCTCGAGCCGTCGGACACATGAACGAGCGGCACCCTGTTCAGGCGTTCGTCCCGCCAGCCGATGGGCTGAGACAGCGCCACATGGACCTGCATCGCCGCCCGGCCGTACCTGAAGCGCGCCGCCTCCTCGCGCAGCTGTGGGTTCACCGCCCCCTCCGGAAGGAGGTCACGGTACAGCGCGATGGGTGACACGGAGGCGAGTACAGCACGGCGGGCCCGGATCGTGCGATCTTCCGACATCACCCCGGCGGCGCGGCCCTGCTCGATGAGGATGCGCTCCACGTTGAAGCCCGTCACCACTTGTACGCCGAGCGAGTCCAGCAATGACCTGAAAGCGTCCACGAACCGGCTCGCCCCTCCGGCGACCACCGGGAGTCCGAACCCGTGCAGGGTGGCGGCGAACAGCGGGATCATCAGCCCGCCTGAGGCATGGTCTGGGGACAGCCCCGCGTGCAGCAACCACGGAGCGAAGAGATGGTCCACCTCATCGCCGTGGAACTCCGCCCGCGTGTACCCCCGGCCGGTGGCGGCAACGGCGCGCAACCACCGCTCCGCCCCGGCGAGCCCGCCGGTGCGCAGGAGCCCCGCGATGTGCCGCAGTAGCGCCGGCGAGCGGAGTTCGCTTCCCATCAGCCCGCCGATCGGCCCGATGTTCTGCTCCAACCGGTGCAGAGCGGCCAGGTAGGCGGCCTGGTCGGACTCGTGAGCGAAACCCGCGACGGTGCGTGCCGGATCGCGGTGCACGAGCGTGACCCGGCCATCGTTGGCCACGCTAGCCGAGACCCAGTCGTCGGTGTTGCGGTACTCCAGTCCGTGTTCATGCAGCAGCCCACCGAGCGTCGCGTAGGCCGGACCGGAGACGAACAGCGGATGCCAAGAGGAGTAGGTGTCATGCAGATAGCCGGGCAGGGTGCGCTCTTCGGTGGCGATGAACCCGCCGATATACCGGTTCCGCTCGACCAGCACGACCGACCACCCGGCCTTGGCGAGCTCCGCCGCAGCGACCAGACCGTTGATCCCGGAACCGATGACGATCGCGTCGCTTGCATCGGGCACGCTGTCCTTGAGCATGGTTCCCTTCCTTCCCATATCCGGTGCCTGCGGCTGTCGGCCGCACGGGGGACGCGAGCCAGGGTCACAGGACGATCTCGGCCAATCCCACCTGGGATCGCCGTAGCGAGCTGTGGTCGCTGTGTCGGCAGGCTTGTGGCAGTCCCGCATCTGGAACGGCGGAAACATCGGCTGCTGGCGGATGCTGCATATCCTGCGCACCCTGACTCGCACGTTTGTCGTTTAAATGACGGAAGTCAAGCGTTCGCCGTGGCGCCTGAAGCCTGAGCTGCCGCAGGGCTGGTGCACGGCTGAACACCCGATTGCTGCGAGTTTGTCAATCTTTCCGCCTATATTGTCACATATAACATTTATCGCGACCATTGCCCGACTTGACTCAGGATCGGGCGCTCGTGGCGATCGCATCGCGCTGACCTAACGATCAAGGGCCTGATCGCTGTCTCCAGTGATCAGGCCCTTGACCTGTAACTTCCGAGTCGGGGTGGCGGGATTTGAACCCACGGCCTCTTCGTCCCGAAGGAAGCCGGGGGACGTCGCCATCGGCGTTGATGCTGGCTCTCACCTGCGCGGGTGAGCGCTCGGTGATCGCCGCTGTTAGCCGGTGTTCGCGGCGGTTGCCACTCAGTTAGTCACCCAAAATCGGGGTGCTGACCTGCGGTTTCAGCGGCCGAATTTACTCGGTTTTGTCCTTGGGCTTCACGAAAGTACCGCGCCCCTGGATCGCGATCACCAGACCCTCTTCGCGAAGGATCGCGATGGCCTTCCGGACCGTGTCTCGGCCGACCTCGTGGATCTGCATAAGCCGTGACTCGGCGGCAGCGGGGGCGGGGAGGTACGGCGATCCGCCCTCATGGCCTTAGGCAGGAGCTCAGTTCACCGGTGGCGCGCTGTCGGCGATGCTGACCTTGAGCTGCGCGGTCGAGGTCAGCACGCTTCCCACCGGGGCCTTGGCCTTGGTGGCGTCGACCACGACCGACCGCTCGCCGAGGAACTGGTAGGTCTTCGGATCGAAGATGTATTCCTCCCGGATGCCCTCTTCCTTGATGTCCAGGGCCGCTGCGACGCCCTTGCGACCGGCCGCGTCTCTGGACTCCTTGACCGACTTGACGCCGGGGATGGTGGCTGCCGCCGCCTCGGTTGGCGCACGTGAGATCGGTGAGTGCACCCATCAGCAGGCCGCCCAGCTACGCGCCAGCACATCGACACTTATTGCCATGCCCAACACCACGGCGCGGTCCGTGAGCTCGATACCATCCGCGACCACATCCGGCCTGCCGTTAAACGAAGCTGCTACCAGGTACACGCGATTACGAAAGCCTTGTAACACGTGGGTTTGGGCCGACATGCTTGATCGCATGGAGTTCTTCGAAACCCCACCGCGACGCGACATGGAGTCGGAGCCGGAGCCGGAGATTGTGCCCCCGCCATGGTTCGGACCTCCCGACGACATGCTGGGCGGCGTCGTCCCCATCGAGAAGATGCTGTTCCAGAGTGACGCGATCGCCGTCGCGCTGTCCAGCGCGATGGCGTTCTCGGAAGGGGTCAAGCTGTACGTCCAGCTCGCGGCCCGCCGTACCACCGAGATGGACGAGGAGAGTTGGTGGCGTAGGCAGGACACGGTGTCCGGACGGGTCCATCATCCGATCCGCCGTGGGGAGCCGCTGTCGGCAGAGGTCCTCCGGTTTGGGGTCCGTTTCCACGACGGCACCAAGGCGACGACGGTGGACAGCAGGCCATACTTCTGGGAGTGGCCGCCGCCTCAACCGGACGGGCCGATCCTCACGGAGGCCGAGGGCGGGGGCGGAGGCGGCAGCGATCGGAGGTTCCGGTTCGGCTGGACCATGTGGCTCTGGCCGCTGCCGCCGGCCGAGCCCTTCGAGTTTGCGGTGGAGTGGCCCGCCTGGGATGTGCCGCTGACCTTCACCACGGTCGACGGCGCGGCCATCGCCGCCGCTGCGCACCGGGTGCAGCCGTACTGGCCCTGATCGTCCCTCCCAGCCCGACTGGGGACTGGGCGTGCCGCTGACCGTGCAGTGCACTCGTTCTGCTGGGTCTATCCGTCAGCAGCCGCTCAAGATCGTTTCTCTCAGAATTCTCCCAAGCTCTCCCACGGCAGAAGGATCGGGAGCCTGCGGGGCCGGGGGGGTACGCTCGGCCCTATGAGCGCTTAGCCGATACACGATCCTCGCTACGATCCCGAGGTGATCCTGGCGAGCCTGCCGGAGAAGTATCGGCCGCTTTTCCTGGACCAGTACCGCGCAGCCGTCGACGCGGTGCGGGAGCCTGGCCAGTACCACCAGCTCCCCGAACTCCTATACGTGTGGTGGCTGAAGTCGCCTACAACGACCCCGAACACGAGGCCGCGCGGCAGGCCGTGGGCAACTCACTCGCCGCCGGGCGGTCGGTGATGACCGGCCCGCCGGCCTGACGTGCCCTGCTCCCGTCGGGAGCGGGGCACGTCCGCACGGTGTCAGAGTCGGCGCACCGATCCGACCTCGGCGCCGTTGTCCAGCTGCCAGCGGTCGGTCGCGCTCACGGTGCCGTTCGGCCGGTCCACCTGGTTGCCGAGCACATACGTCGACGTCCAGGCCGAGGAGGTGAGCGCGCAGTCGAGGTAGCCGCGGTAGGCGTTCAGCTCGCCGTTTTGGGCGTAGGCGTAGGAGGCGCGGTAGGCGCCGGTGTCGGCGTTCTTGTCGTAGTCGGTGGCGCTGTTGCTGCTCACCGGGGGGCCGACGAATTCGGTGGCGACGAGCGCGGTCGTCGCGTTGCGCCGCTGCCGCACGTGCGTGACGATCCCGCGGTGGGTGTCGCCGCTCAGCACCACGGGATTGAAAGCGCGGTGCCGGCGGGCCGCCAGCCGCTTGGCCAGGGCGTCCGTCAGCGCGCTGCGGTCAGCGTCGAAGCCGGACCAGCCGCCGCCCGAGTTCGGGAACCACGAAAGCGGCTGGCCGGATCCGATGGCCGTCCAGGTGGCGTGCGAACCGGCGACCATGTCGAGCAGCCAGTCCAGTTGTTCCCGCCCGAGGATCGTGCCCGGGGCCCGGTACTGCCGCCCGTCGGTGAGCAGCAGATCGAGGTTCGAGCCCCACTTGACGCGCCGGTGGAGCGTCAGCTGCATCAGCCCGGACGCGGCGTCCAGCACCGGCGGGCCGCCGCGCAGCGGCATGTTCTCCCAGTACGCCTGCAACGCTGTGGCGAGCTGGGCCTTCTCCGCGGGAGTCATGCCGGGGGCGCGGCCCTGCACGTCGTTCCAGAACTCGTGGTCGTCGGGCACGGTGTAGACGGGGAACCGGGCGTGCATGTCCATCAGCGCCAGCCGCGACTTGTACTGCCCGTACCGGATCCGGTAGTCCGACAGCGACTGGATCTGCCGGGGCGGCAGGTGGCCCGGCCGGCCGAAGTCGTAGATGTAGTCGCCGAGGTACGCCACGAAGTCGATGTCGTCGCGGGTGGCGAGGTCGGCGATGCCGTTGAAGTAGAAGATCCCGCTCCCGGGCTTGGCCATGTTCTGGCAGCTCAGGATCGCGAAGCGGACCGGGACGTCGGCCGAGGGCACCGGGGTGGTGCGGGTGCGGCCGACCGGGCTGACCCAGTCGCCGGCGCGGAACCGGTAGTGGTAGGTGGTGTCCGGATGCAGGCCGGTGACGTCGACGTGCACGGACCAGGCGTGCTGCGGCTCGGCGACGAAGACACCGGTCGCATGCGGACGGGTGTCGAGGGCCTCAGGCGTTTCGGCGACCGTCCACTCGACCGGGATCGGGCCCTGGCCGTCCATGCCCAGACCTGGCTCGGTCGGCTGGGTGGTCAGACGCGTCCAGATCACGACGGCGCCCGGCAGCGCGTCACCGGAGGCGACGCCGACGGTGAAGGGGGTGGAGGGGAACGTGGTGGCGGCGGCGGAGGCCGGGGTCGCCTGCCGCAGGGCGCCGGCGCCGACGGCCAGACCGCCGGCTGCGATCGCGGCACCTCTGGCGTTGACGAGGAATGTCCTGCGACTGAGTTCGGGCATGTTCGACCCGCTTTCTGGCATAGGGAGAGGGCTAGCTACGAGTACGCGGGGCCGACGAATATCAGCCGAACCTCGTGTGGTCGCTCGACGAATTCCTCATGGCACAGCTGCCCGTGAACCGAGTTCCCCGAGCGACAGCCGCGTTTGCCGCTTTTCAGGAGGCGGGGGGATACGGCGATCCGCCCTCATGGCCTGGTGAGACGCAGAAGGCCGGTTCCGATGATCGGAACCGGCCTCTCAGCTGGTACTTCTGGGTCGGGGTGGCGGGATTTGAACCCACGGCCTCTTCGTCCCGAACGAAGCGCGCTGCCAAGCTGCGCTACACCCCGGTGCGCAGGTCGATTGCCCCTGCGCCTCGGCAAGTCTAGCGGACTTTGTGCGTGCTTGTGCGTCAGCGTGCAGGGCGGCGGGCGACCAAGGTCAACAATGTGGCCTCCGGCGGGCAGGAGAACCGAGCCGGCGCGTACGGCGAGGTCCCGAGGCCTGCGGACACGTGCAGCCAGGAGCTCTCGTGCCTGCTCAGACCCTTGACCCGCGCCCTGTCGATCCCGCAGTTGGTCACGAGGGCCCCGTAGAACGGGATGCAGAGCTGGCCGCCGTGCGTGTGGCCGGCGAGCAGCAGTTGATATCCGTCCTGGGCGAACCGGGTCATGTTCCTCGGCTCGGGCGAGTGCATGACGCCCAGCCGCAGGTCCGCGTCCGCGGGAGCCGTACCGGCGATCTCGTCGTATCGATCACGGTCGATGTGCGAGTCGTGGATGCCGCCGACGTGGACGTCGAGATCGGCGATCTTGAGCCGGGCCGTGGCGTTGTTCATGTCGAGCCAGCCGGCCTCGGTCATGGCCGCCCCCAGCTCCACCCAGGGGAGGTTGGGGATGGTCTGCCGCGGCGTGTCCCCCTTGGACGTCCGCCACAGGTAGCGGGCGGGGTTCTTGGGCCGCGGAGCGTAGAGATCGTTGGACCCGTAGACGAACAGGCCGGGCCGGTCCAGCAGGGGCTCGACGGCCCTCATGTACGGCCCGATCGCGTCGGGGTGGCCGAGTGTGTCGCCGGTGTTGACCACGAGGTCGGGCTTGAGCGAGGCGAGCGACCGCACCCAGTTGATCAGCCTGGTACGCCCAGGGGTGAGGTGGAGATCGGATATCTGCAAGATCCTGATCGGGCGCTGTCCCGGCGCCAGCACAGGAACGTCGAACCGTCGAAGACGGAACCAGTTCCGTTCCACGACGGAGGCGTAGGCGATCCCGGCAGCGCCGAGACCGAGGAGGGACAAGGGAATCGCGGCGGCTTTCCTCACACAGCCATGATGCCCGACAGCCGCGGTCCCTCCGACATAACGTGGCGAGAATCAGGGCGCTGACACGGCAAGATGGACTCATGAGTGCGTTGAAGGACAAGTTGAAGGCCGATCTTTCGACCTCGATGAAGGCCCGCGACGAGGTGCGTCTCCGGACGATCCGGATGGCCCTGGCCGCGATCAACGTCGAGGAGGTCGCGGGCAAGTCGGCCCGGGAGCTCAGCGACGACGAGGTCGTGAAGGTTCTTACCCGCGAGGCCAAGAAGCGGCGCGAGGCCTCTGAGGCATTCGCCAACGCGGGCCGCGCCGAGCAGGCGCAGGCGGAGCTCGACGAGCAGGCCGTCCTGGAGGAGTACCTCCCCGCCCAGCTGTCCGACGAGGAGCTCGGCGCGCTGGTCGACGAGGCGATCGCGGAGAGCGGCGCGTCGGGTCCCAAGGCCATGGGGCAGGTCATGAAGATCCTCAACCCCAAGGTCGCCGGCAGGGCCGAGGGCGGCAGGGTCGCCCAGGCCGTGCGTGACCGGCTCGCGAGCTGAGCCGCTTCCCGCAAAGAGGCCGTACGGCACAGCCGGGCGGATGTGCCGGACACGCGGAAGCCCTCTCCTGCGAGCGCAGGAGAGGGCTTCCGCGTCTGAGCGTCTGCCGGGCCCGGTCAGGGGGTGGGCGGCACGATCGGCCCGCCGTTGCCGGGGTCGCCAGGGTTCCCGGTGCCGGGCCCACCAGGGCCGCCCTGTCCGCCACGGCCGGGGCCGCCGTTTCCGTCGCCCTTTTCCTTCTCTGGCTTCTTGGGCGCACATAGGCCGCTACACCCGCCGAACCGCGACATGTCCGGCTTGACGAACGACGTCGCCTGGATTCCCTTCAGCGCCTCGATCATGGTGGCCTTCCAGATCGGGCCGGGGATGGTGGCGCCGAACACCGAGCCGTAGCGGACCCCGTTCATGGTCTCGCCGCTGAGCGGATACTTCACCGGCCCGCGCGGGTCGCCGAGGCTGACCGCGCCGGCGAGCTGCGGCGTGAACCCCGCGAACCACACGGTGCGGGACTGGTCGCCTGTACCGGTCTTGCCGGCCGCGTCCCTCCCGGGGATGCCGCCCACCCCCGACATCGTGCCCTTGGTGAACACGCCTTCGAGGATGTAGTTGGCCGCGTCGGCGACGGCCGGCTCGATGGCCTGCTTGCAGGTCGGCTTGTAGTTGGTGGCCTTGCCGTTCCGGTCGATGACGCTGGTGATGGCCATCGGCTTGCAGTACTTGCCGCGGGCGCCGAGCGTGGCGTACGCGCCGGCGACCGTCACCGGGTCCATCTCGTTGGCGCCGAGGGTGAAGGTCTGGACCTCACGGAGCCTGGTGCCGTCTGAACGCTTGATGCCCATCGACTTGGCGGTCCTGACCACGTCGCAGAGGCCGACCTTCCGCTCCAGCGTCATGAAGAAGGTGTTCACCGACTTCCAGGTCCCGGTCTGCAGCGTCATGAATCCGCCGCCGGCCTCGGAGTTGTGCTGCTGAACACCCGGGTCTCCGACGCCCTGCCCCTTGCAGTTCTTGAAGTCGGCGTAGGCGTGGGCCTCGAACGTGCCGCCGACGCTGAAGCCGTCGTTGAACTTCAGGCCCTCCTTGAGGGCGGTGACCAGGGTGAACACCTTGAACGTCGAACCGGCCTGGAATCCGGTGCCGCCGCCGTGGTCGGAGTCGGCGACGATGTTGTAGGAGATCTCGTTCCTCCTCTTGCTGTCGCCGAACTTGCGGCTGGACGCCATGGCCTTGATCTCGCCCGTTCCGGGTTGGACGAGCGCCTCCGAGGCCACCGGCTTGTCCGAGGTGTGGACGTACTTCTTGATGCCCCTGTCTGCGGCCTTCTGCATCCTCGGGTTGAGCGTGGTCCTGATGGTCAGGCCGCCGCGGTTGAGGAAGTCCTCGCGAGCCTTCGGCGTCTTCCCGAACTTCGGGTCGTTCCTGATCTCGTTGCTCACGTAGAGGCAGAAGTACGGGTAGGCGCTCTCCTCGCATCCACCCGGGATCGGCACGTCCTTGTAGCCCAGCTTCTTCGCCTTGGCCTTCTTCGCCTCGTCCAGCGTGATGATCTTCAGCTCGGCCATGCGGTCGAGCACCGTGTTCCGTCGCTCGAGCAGGCGGTTGCTGGCCGCCTTGCCCCGGTTCGGGTCGGTCGCGTTCGGGTCCTGTACGGCTCCCGCCAGCGTGGCCGCCTCGGTCAGGTTGAGCTTGGAGGCGTGCTTGCCGAAGAACCGCTGGGCCGCCGCCTCGATGCCGTACGCGCTGGCGCCGTAGTAGGCGATGTTCAGGTAGCGGTTGAGGATCTCGTCCTTGGTGTACTTCTGCTCGATGGCCATCGCGTACCGGATCTCGTTGAGCTTGCGCGAGACCGTGGGCGCGACGGCTGCGGCCTTCTCCTTGTCGGTGATGGCCGTGTTGTACAGAACCTGCTTCACGTACTGCTGGGTGATGGACGAGCCGCCCTGGGTCACCCCGCCGGTGGTGAGGTTCTTGATGAGCGCGCGGCCCGTGCCCTCGAGGTCGAGCGCGCCGTGCTCGTAGAAACGGAAGTCCTCGATGGCCACGATCGCCTTCTGCATGATGGGCGCGATCTGGTCCAGCGAGACGGAGACGCGGTTCTGCGAGTAGAACTGCGCGAAGGGCTTGCCGTTCGCGTCGAGCAGCGTCGTCTTCTCGGGAAGCGGGGGTTCCTTCAGGTCTTCCGGTGCCAGCCGCAGGGCCTCGGTCGCGGCCTTGACCGTCACGCCGGCGCCGCCTACGGCAGGCAGTGCGACGGCGGCAGCGAGCGCACCGGCAACACCTGCAGCCACGATGAGCCGCAGCAGATTTCCGAACGCGGACGCTTTGGCTTTGCCCTTAGCTTGCACGGATCAAGCGTACGTCGGAGATGTAACACGATCAGCACTAAACGCACCGGATTGCATTACCGCTACGCGGGGATGACTAGTCATTCCCGGCCACATGGCCTGACATGACCATGTAAGAAATTGGTCCCCTCAGGGACTGTCGGTCGGCTTGTCTCCTTGCGTAGGTTCTCCTTCTGCGGCAACTGCAACAAGGAGGCTCGACGCCCGCGCCCGTCGGCCGAAGTGACGACTGACCACCTAAGGGGAGTGGGGTCGAACATGTGGATCACGGATTGGACCTCCCGTGCCGCCTGCCGAGGTGCGGATCCAGACGCGCTATTCGTGCAAGGCGCCGCACAGAACCGGGCGAAGCTGATCTGCCGAGGATGCCCTGTTCGCACGGAATGCCTCGCCGACGCGCTGGACAACCGCATCGAGTTCGGAGTCTGGGGCGGCATGACCGAGAGAGAACGCCGAGCATTGCTGAGGCGGCGTCCTGACGTCGACTCCTGGCGTGACCTGCTCGAGTCGGCCAAGGAAGAGTACGAACGCACAAACGAGCTCATCGCCGGCTGAGTCCTCACCGCCGGTTGGGTACCACCGCACACCCTGCGGCTCTCCGGCCCGGCCACAAACGTCGGGTCAGCTCGTCTCCATGGCCGTCACCCCCGGCCGTTCATGTCATAGGCGGGCGCAAGCGCGCCTCCCCTCCATCCCTCCGTCGCCTCGCGCGGTCCGCATGGTCCGCGCGACATCACGTCATCAGCACGTCGCGGTCATGCGTTCCGCGCGCGTCGCAATCGTCCGTCGTTAGGACGGTCATGCGTTCCGCGCGCGTCGCAAACGTCCGTCGTGAGGACGAGAGTTCGTGCGCGCTACGACGCGAGCAGCCGCCCGATCTGCCGAAGACCCACCAGGTCGTGCACGTCCTCCGGCATCGCGGGCACCTGGACCAGCGGCACCGTGGGGTGCGCCGACGTGAAGTGTTCCTGCTCGCGCTGCTCTCGTGCGGCGAGTTGCATGCGGTCGGCGTGCAGACGCAACACGGCGGCCGTCAGTTCGTGGTCGCCGCGGGCCTCCAGGTCTTCCGCGGCGGCCAGGCTTCGCGCTGCGGACAACGCCGGAGCCGGTGACTGGTGCACCCGGTTCACCACCACGCCGGCGAGCGGCATGCGGTCTTCGGCCAGTCGCTCGACGAAGTAGGAGGCCTCACGCATCGCGTCGCGCTCGGGCGCGGCGACGATGAGGAAGGCCGTGCCCGGCGCCTGCAGCAGCCGATAGGTCTGTTCCGCGCGCTGGCGGAAGCCGCCGAACACGGCGTCGAGTGCCGACACGAACGTCTGGATGTCCTTGAGCACCTGCGCGCCGAGCACCTTCGTCAGCACCCCGGCGACGATGCCGAATCCCGCGTTGAGCAGCTTGAACGCGCTCCTGCCTCCGGCCTTGGCCGGTGCGGTGAGTATGCGGATCAGCTTCCCGTCGAGGAACCGGCCGAGCCGTTCCGGTGCGTCCAAGAAGTCCAGCGCCGATCGCGACGGAGGCGTGTCCACCACGATGAGGTCCCAGTCACCCGAACGGCGCAACTGGCCCAGTTTCTCCATCGCCATGTATTCCTGCGTGCCGGAGAAGCTCGACGACAACGACTGGTAGAACGGGTTGCTCAGAATCTGCTGCGCGCGCTGGGGGTCGGCGTGAGCCTCGATGATTTCATCGAAGGTCCGCTTCATGTCGAGCATCATCGCGTGCAACGCCCCGCCGTTCTCGGCGTTCACGCCGTCGGGGTCGGCGGGCGAGCCGCCGTCCTTAATGCGGCGGGGAGTGTTGTCGAGCTCGGTCAGGCCCATCGACTGGGCGAGCCTGCGGGCAGGGTCGACGGTGAGCACCACGACCGAGCGGCCGCGTTCCGCGGCACGCAAACCGAGCGCGGCGGCCGTGGTCGTCTTGCCGACACCTCCGGATCCGCAGCACACGATGATGCGCGTGCTCTCGTCGTCGAGGATCGCGTCGATGTCGAGCGCGGGTGCGGTCCTGGTCACTGGTCAGCCTTTCGCGCGCGGCCGGACGAGCACGCGGCCGTCATGCCACGCCCCGGGTGTGGATGGCCTCCGCGAGCTCGTAGAGGCCGGCGAGATCGGCGCCGCCCGCGAGCAACGGCAGATCGTAGAGCGGCACCCCCGCGCCTTCCAGCGTCTCCCGCTCCCGCCGTTCCAGTTCCGTACGGCAGGCATGCTCGGAGATCTCCTGCGCGAGGGCGTCGGCGATCAGGGAGGCGTCGGCCTTGCCGTCCGCGAGCCCGGCGGCCTTGAGCCCGAGCGCGAGCTCGGAGTTGTCGAACCGGTTGGCGGACGCCGCCTCGAGCACCGCCTCGGGCAGGCCCGTGGGACGGACCATGTTGATGAAGACGCCGCCCACGGGGAGCTTGGCCGTACGAAGCTCGGCGATGCCGTCCAGAGTCTCCTGGACGGGCATCTCCTCCAGAAGCGTCACGAAGTGCACCGCGGTCTCTGGGGAGGCGACGACCCCGCGGACCATGTCGGCGTGGTTCTTCACCGGTCCCACCCTGGCCAGGCCGGCCACCTCCTGGGTCACGTTGAGGAAGCGGGCGATCCTGCCGGTCGGCGGCGCGTCCATGACGATCGCGTCGTACACCCTCTTGCCCGACTTGTCGCGCCGCCGTACGGCTTCACTGGTCTTGCCCGTCACCAGGACGTCGCGCAGACCGGGGGCGATGGTGGTCGCGAAGTCGATCACGCCCATGCGGGTGAGCGCCTTGCCCATGCGCTTGATGCCGTAGAACATCTCGAGGTAGTCGAGCATGGCCTCTTCGGGATCCATCGCAAGGGCGTACACGTCCCCGCCGCCGGGCGCCACGGCGATCTTGCGCTCCTCGTAGGGCAGGGGCGGCAGTTCGAAGACCTGGGCGATGCCCTGCCGGCCCTCGACCTCGACGAGCAGGACTTTGCGGTTGCCCGCGGCGAGGGCGAGGGCGAGGGCGGCGGCCACCGTGGTCTTGCCGGTGCCGCCCTTCCCGGTCACGACATGCAGGCGCACACCCTCCCAGTCGGTGTCACGCGCCGCGTTCTTGCCGCCGGTCGGCCCGCTCACGTCGCCCCCTCCGGCTGTGTCCGCGGGATCGGTGCGAAGGCCCCGCCGCAAATGTGCCGGTCGGCCGGCCTGCAATCGCCCACAAATCGAAGGCTACCCAACGGTCACATGCCGATTCATCTCGGTCGTCTTCCTAGGGAACCCAGCGGAACGCCTTAGCGATCTGTTTGATAAGACTTGGCTCCTCGGCGCTCACCCCCCGACCGCGCCGAAAGGGAGGTGCCGACCATGGCGTCGGTGCTGTTCGGATTGTTTTTGATCATTGGCCTGTTCGTGGTCATCGCGGTCGCCCGAGGTGTCCGCGTCGTCCAGCAGTTTGAGACGGGGATCACGTTCCGGCTGGGCCGCATCCAACCGGAGGTACGCGGCCCGGGCCTGCATCTGATCGTGCCGATCATCGATCGGATGCAGAAGGTCAACATGCAGATCGTCACGATGGGCGTGCCCGCGCAGGAGGGCATCACCCGTGACAACGTCTCCGTCCGCGTCGACGCGGTGGTGTACTTCCGGGTCGTCGACCCCATCAAGGCCGTGGTCAACGTCCAGAACTACCTGTTCGCCGTCTCCCAGGTCGCCCAGACCTCGCTGCGGTCGGTCATCGGCCAGTCCGAGCTCGACCAGCTCCTGTCCGACAGGGACGCGCTGAACGCCAAGCTCAAGTCGGTCATCGACGAGCCGACCGAAGGCCCCTGGGGGATCAGGATCGAGCGGGTCGAGATCAAGGACGTGGCCCTGCCCGAAGGCATGAAGCGCTCGATGTCCCGCCAGGCCGAGGCCGAGCGGGAGCGCCGTGCCCGCATCATCACCGCCGACGGCGAGTTCCAGGCGTCCAAGCGGCTCGCCGCAGCCGCGGCCCAGATGTCCGCCGATCCGGCGGCGCTGCAGCTGCGCATGCTGCAGACCGTGGTGGAGGTCGCGGCGGAGAAGAACAGCACGCTGGTCATGCCCCTGCCGGTCGAGTTGCTGCGCTTCTTCGACCGGATGGCTCCGGCCCCGGACGCGAAGCGGGAGACCGAGCCGGTCGAGGGCGCGCCCGACGACCTGCCGGCTGCCGAGACCCCCGCCGAGCTGCCCGATGTGGACGACGGCGCACGCACGATCGAGGCGCCCCGGACGAATCGCGCGGGCGGCGGCGGCGACGCCTGAGGCATCGATAGCCTGTGCGCATGACCAAGTGGGAATACGTCACGGTGCCGCTGCTGACGCATGCGACCAAGCAGATTCTGGACAACTGGGGTGAAGACGGCTGGGAGCTCGTCTCGATCGTCCCGGGCCCCAACCCCGAGCAGCTCGTCGCCTACATGAAGCGGCCGAAGTGATGGCCACCCCGGAAGAGCGGATCGCCGACCTCGGGCTCGTGTTGCCCGAGGTCGTCGCTCCTTTGGCTGCTTACGTGCCCGCCGTCGTGACGGGCGACCACGTGTACACCTCGGGCCAGCTGCCGATGGTGGAGGGCAAACTCGCCGTCACAGGCAAGGTGGGGGCCGAGGTCTCCCCCGAGGAGGCCAAGGAGCTGGCACGCGTGTGCGGGCTCAACGCGATCGCAGCCGTGAAGTCGGTGGCCGGGGACCTGTCGAGGGTCGCCAGGATCGTCAAGGTCGTCGGGTTCGTCGCCAGCGCTCCCGGTTTCACGGGTCAGCCCCAGGTCGTCAACGGGGTGAGCGAGCTGCTGGGAGAGGTCTTCGGCGATGCGGGCAAGCACGCCAGGAGCGCCGTAGGCGTGGCCGTCCTCCCCTTGGACGCCCCCGTAGAAGTCGAGCTGATCGCCCAACTCCACCCCTGACCACGTCGGCGTGATCATGCCTTTTCCTGTGGGCGTGATCATGCAGAAGTTCGCGATGGGCATCGGCGACCTGCGCCCCCCTGCGCGTGATCATGCAGAACTTCGACGTTATGGCCGCTGAGCTGCGACGACGAAACTCGTGATCATGCAGTAATTCGGAGTCGGGCGTCTTGAGCTGGGGGTTCTCCATTGGTGATCATGCACTGGTGGCGCCGGTGCATGATCACCAATTTTGTTTGTGCAGGTGGCGCCCGTGATTGGCGAAGTGCATGATCACGAAACTCGTCGCCGCAGGTCACGCATGTTGCGTACGAACTTCTGCATGATCACGCGCTGCGTACGGCCAGGCAGGCGCGGCTTTCGCCGAACTTCTGCATGATCACGCGCATGGTGCGTGCATGATCACCAGCGTGGCCTGTGACCCCCGTGGACTGTGCGTGATCACCACCAAGCGGTGGGGGTGAATACCATTTGGGGGTGGTAACCGAGGGATGTTCTGGTGGGAGGGGCGGAGATGGGCATTCCATTGCCGGGTGAACTCGGGCAGCGGGCGAGGGACATCCTGGCAGGCCGCATCACTCCCGTACCGGCGCGTGACGCCGCCACCGTGGTCCTGCTCCGGGACGACCCTCTCGAGGTCTACCTGCTGAAACGCAAGGCGACGATGGCGTTCGCCGCCGGCGCCTATGTCTTTCCCGGGGGTTCGGTCGACCCTCGGGACGCCGACCACGCCATCGCATGGGCCGGCCCCACGCCAGCCGAATGGGCCGAACGGTTCCACGTCGACAAGCCGATGGCCCGTGCTCTGGTCTGCGCTGCCGTACGGGAGACCTTCGAGGAGTCGGGCGTGCTGCTCGCGGGCCCCGATCCGGAAACAGTCGTGGCGGACACCACCGGCGAGGGCTGGGAGGCGGACCGGCTGGCGCTGATCGCCCGCACGTTGTCCTTCGCCGACTTCCTCGACCGCCGGGGGCTGGTCCTGCGGTCGGACCTGCTGAAGGCCTGGGCCCACTGGATCACGCCGGAGATCGAGACCCGGCGGTTCGACACCCGGTTCTTCATCGCGGCGCTCCCCGAGGGCCAGCGGACCCGCGACGTCGGAGGCGAGGCGGACACGGTGGTGTGGACGACGCCGGCCGACGCGCTCGCGCAGGCCGAAGCCGGGGAGATCAACCTCATGCCTCCGACATTTCATACATTGACCGAGATGGCGGTGTTCGAGAGGATCGATCGCGTGTTCGCGACAGACCGGAAGATCACGACGTTCATGCCGTCCGCCGCCGAAGTGGACGGACATATCGTCCTGGTCGTGCCGGACATCGACTACCGCGTTCCCGGAGCCGGCGCGTGAGCGGGCTGCGTATCCCCGCCGGCAGCCCCGACGGGTCGGGCACGGAGAGCGCGACCAGCATTCTCGCCCCCAATCCGTCGCCGATGACCCTGGACGGGACGAACACCTGGGTGCTCGGCCGATCGGACGCGGTGCTGGTGGTCGATCCCGGTCCGGACGATGAGACCCACCTCAAGCGGGTGGTGGATCATCTCGGAGACCGCGGAGTCGCGGCGATCCTGCTCACGCACGGACACGAGGACCACAGCGGCGGCGCCGCACGGTTCGCCGAGATGGTGGGCGCTCCGGTCCGGGCACTTGATCCGCGGCACCGTCTCGGCGACGAGGGGCTCGGTGACGGCGACGTGGTCACCGCCGGCGACCTCGAGGTCAGAATCGTGGGGACGCCGGGGCACTCGTTCGACTCCCTGTGCCTGTGGCTTCCCGAGGACCGGGCGATGCTCACGGGTGACACGATCCTCGGCCGCGGCACCACCGTCATCGCGCCCGACGGAGACCTTGCCGACTACCTGCGCAGTCTCGACAAGTTACGGCAGAGTGCGGAGCTCCTGGAGGCGGAGGCGTTGCTGCCTGGGCACGGCCCGGTGCTGCGGGACCCGGCCGGCGTGCTCGACGCCTACATCGCCCACCGGCGGCAGCGGCTCGACCAGATCCGCGAGGCCATCCGGCAAGGAGCCAGAGACGCCCGCGAGATCGTCGAGATGGTGTACGCCGACGTGGACAGGTCCCTGTGGCCCGCCGCGGAGATGTCGGTCGCGGCCCAGCTCAACTACCTCAAGTCGCTCTAGCGCGACCGGTTGTAGAGGCGTTCCCTGTCCATGATCACAACGGCCTTGGCCTCGATGCGCAGCCAGCCGCGCTGAGCGAAGTCGGCCAGCGCCTTGTTGACCGTCTCCCGCGAGGCGCCGACCAGCTGGGCCAGTTCCTCCTGGGTGAGGTCGTGATGCACGCGGATGCCGTCGTCGGTCTTCTTCCCGAATCGGTCGGCCAGGTCCAGCAGCTGCTTGGCGACGCGGCCGGGTACGTCGGTGAACACCAGGTCGGCCAGCACGTCGTTCGTACGGCGAAGCCGCTGTGCGAGTGCGCGCAGCAGGTGAAGGGCCACCTCGGGGCGGCCGGTCAGCCAGGGGCGCAGGTCGTCGTGGCCGAGGCCGGCGAGCCTGACGTCCGTCAGCGCGATCGCGGAAGCCGTACGAGGGCGGGGATCGAAGAGGGAGAGCTCACCGAACATCTCACCCGGGCCGAGCACGCTCAGAAGGTTTTCCCGGCCGTCGGGCGCGGTGCGCGCTAACTTGATCTTGCCCTCGAGCACCACGTAGAGCCGGTCTCCCGTCTCGTTCTCGCTGAAGAGAGTGCGTCCCTTCGGCAGCTCCACTTCGGTGACGCTGGTCCGCAGCGCCGCGGCGCTCTCAGGGTCGAGCGCGGAGAACAGGGGAGCCTTGCTCAGTACTTCTTCGGTGCTCACGGTGCCTCCTTTACTGTGGTTCGCGCTCGGTCGTCGGCTCCGTGCTTAGCCATTGTGACCCACGCCTTCCGCATAGGCTTACGGGGTGCCCCGCAAAGTCCAGTCGGCTGTCGAGTCGCGGCTCGCGCTGGTCCGTCGTGCCCGGCGGATCAATCGAATCCTGGCCGAAACCTATCCTGACGCCCACTGCGAGCTCGACTTCGGCAACCCCCTTGAACTGCTGGTCGCCACGATCCTCTCGGCGCAGTGTACGGACAAAAGGGTAAATATGGTTACTCCGATACTTTTTGCGAAGTATCGGACAGCCGCGGACTTCGCTGCCGCCGATCGAGCGGAGCTTGAGGGGATCATCAAGTCGACCGGGTTTTTCCGGGCTAAGGCCAACAGCATCATGGGAATGGCCCAGATGCTCTGCGAGCGGTACGACGGCGAGGTGCCCGGCAAACTGGCCGAGCTCGTCAAGCTGCCCGGGGTCGGGCGCAAGACCGCGAACGTCGTGCTCGGCAACGCCTTCGGCGTCCCGGGGATCACCGTGGACACCCACTTCCAGCGGCTGACCCGCCGGTTCGGCTGGACCACCGAGACCGATCCCGTGAAGATCGAGCGCGAGGTCGGGGAGTTCATCCCCAAGTCGGAATGGACGATGTTGTCCCACCGCCTGATCTGGCACGGCCGCCGCATCTGCCACGCGCGCAAGCCCGCCTGCGGCGCGTGCCCGCTCGCCGCGCTCTGCCCCTCGTACGGCACGGGCCCCATCGACGCAGTGGAAGCCGCCCGATTGGTCAAGACCGGCCCGTTTTCCTGATCCCGAATTCGCATGGGTGGGAAGGCACAGCGGGCTCCCGTGGTTGTACGGCAGGCTGGTCCGCTCAGGTCCGGGTGCCCCCGGGCGGCGTTCGTCGGAGGTGCTCGTGGTTCCGGGCTGGTTGACCGATCTTGCGGCGGGAGCCGTACGAACCAGGGTGCCGGCGGGCCTGCGGCCGCCCGCGAACGGAGGCGGCCGGCCCGCGGCGGTGCTGCTCCTGTTCGGCGAGGGCCCGGAGGGGCCTGACGTCCTGCTCATCCAGCGCAGTTCGAACGGGCGCGTGCACGCCGGTCAGCCCGCCTTCCCCGGCGGCGGCGTGGACCCGGGCGACGACGGCCCGATCGGGGCGGCCCTGCGTGAGGCCGAGGAGGAGACCGGCCTCGATCCCACCGGGGTCGAGGTGGTCGGGACCATGCCTGAGCTGTACGTGTGGCGCAGCAACAACCGGGTCACGCCGGTGCTGGGCTGGTGGCACACCCCGTGTGCCGTGCACGCCGCCTCACCCGACGAGGTGGAGTCCGTGGAACGGGTGCCGGTGGCCGAACTCGTCGATCCTGCCAATCGGCTCATGCTGCGCTTCCCGGTGGGCGGCATGCCGCATCCGGCGTTCCGCGTGCGCGGCCTGCTGGTGTGGGGATTCACCGCGGGCGTGCTGGACGGCGTGCTCGCGGCGGCGGGGTTCGAGCAGCCGTGGGACCGGTCACGGGTCGAAGACGTGCCGCCCGAAGTCGTCGATCTTGCCGCCCGCGGCTAGCGTCAGACCCAGACAGGCCCAGTCGGCGACGTCACCGTCGGGGTCTGCGGCCAGACGGCGGAGCGCGGCCATCCCGGCGGAGTCGGGCGGGTCACCCATGACATTGGGCAAGGCGTAGGCCGCGCCGTACCGGATCATCGGATCGTCACGCGTGGACAGATCGATCACGGACGGCAGGGCGCGGCCGTCACGGAGGTGGCCGAAGGCGATCAGAACCGAGTAGAGCACGCGCGGATCTCCGTCGGTGACGGCGAGATGGCGAAGGACGGGGAGGCTTCTGTCGGCGAAGGGCCGGTCGCGGCCGAGTTCGCCGAGGATGTCGGCCCCCAGCACGCGCCGGTCGGCGGAAGAGCTCGCGCACAGGCGCCTGGCCTCGGTGAACGTTTCAAGGTCTCCACGTTCCTGGAGCGCGGAGATGGCCTGCCACCTCGCGGTGCCGTCCGGGTCGTGGTCGGCGAGCGCCATCCGGATGAGATCGCCGATGCTGCCGGGCACATGGCCGTCTGCTCGTTCGCCGGACTCGCCGTTTCCGCCGTCGGATGGCGGTTCCGATGCCCCCATGACGTCACGATATCGAGCAGACCTCCGGGACGCCTGCACGATTGTGAGCGAGGGTGGCTACCGTTGAAACTGTGCGCGGTGATCTCCTGGACCTCATACTGATCGGCCTCGTGGTGGCCTTTGCCGTATCCGGATATCGGCAGGGCTTCATCATCGGGGCTTTCAGCTTCGTCGGGTTCGCGGGCGGTGCAGTCCTCGGGCTGGTCGTCGCGCCGCCGATCGCCGGGGCGATCGTGAGCGGGGACATCGAGAGGGCGCTCCTCGCCATCGTCATCCTGTTCCTGGCGGCGGTGGTGGGCCAGTTCGCCTTCTCCACCATCGGGGCGGTCGTACGCAGCCACGTGACCTGGGAGCCTGCGCGAGTGGTCGACGCCTTCGGCGGCTCGGTGGCCAGCGGGTTGTCGGTGCTGCTCTTCGCGTGGCTGATCGGGTCGCTGCTCGTTCAGATGAGCATCACCATGGTCAAGGAGCAGATCAACGGATCAGTGGTCTGGCAGACCGTCGATGAGGCGATTCCCAGCGGTGTCCGGGCATGGCGGCCGTTGAACGACTTCGTGGGCTCCGAATGGCCCCAGGTGCTCACGTCGATCAGTGGCCAGAACGTGCCGCCGCCGGACGAGGGGGTGCTTCGCGGGAGCGCCGGCCTTACCCGGGCGCGCAAGGCCATCGTCAAGGTGCAGGGGACCGCGCCGACCTGCCGTAAGCACATCGAGGGCACCGGGTTCGTCTACGCCCCGCACAAGATCATGACGAACGCGCATGTGGTTGCCGGGGTCACCCGGGACATCCACGTCACCGACTCGACAGGCGTGAACCACACCGCCCGTGTGGTGCTCTACAACCCCGAACGCGACATCGCCGTGCTCGACGTGCCCGACCTCCAGGTGTCGCCGCTGCGCTTCGACTACGACGCCGCGAGCCGCGACAACGCGATCATCGCCGGGTATCCCAAGGGCCACGGGTTCACCCCGCGTGCCGCCCGGGTCCGCGTCAAGCAGCGGGCCGAGTCGTACGACATCTACAACCTGAGGAAGGTCGACCGGGAGGTCTACGCGATTCGGGGGACGGTCCAGCCGGGCAACTCGGGCGGGCCCCTGCTCAGCACCGATGGCCGTGTCTATGGTGTGATCTTTGCGGCCGCCACGGACGAACCCGAGACGGGATACGCCCTCACGGCCTCAGAGGTGAAGCCCGACGCCGAAGACGGCAGCACCGCCACGACCCGGGTCAGCACCCAGGAATGCGACTGACGCCCCCCCTGGCGTGATCATGCAGAAGTTCGGCTGGTCTGTCCCTGGCCAGGCAAAACATGAATCGTGATCATGCAGAAGTTCGGTCATTCGGGCCCTGACCAGGCAAGACGCAGCCCGTGATCATGCAGATGTTCGGGACGGCAATCCCCCACCAGGCAAAATGTCAATCGTGATCATGCACGTCGCGCAGGCGCTTCTCGATACGGGAGATCGCCTCATGGGCCTCGGCCGCCCCTGAATCGATCTCGACGACGATCTGATCGGTGGCCCGGGCCAGTGCCCGGAGGTCCAATCCGTACGGCCGGCGAGAGCCGTACGTGCTGAAACGGGCGGCCCCTCGCGTGAGGAGGGCGACGGCGCCGGCGGGATTACCTCGCTGGATATGGGTCAAACCAACACAAACCTGGGCGAGTCCCTGCCAGAGTTCGCGCTCGTCGGCCGGGCCGGTCTTCCAGCGCGCCTCCAGCACCTCGTGGGCGTGGAAGGGGCGCTCGGCGGCGAGGAGGCGGCGGGCCTCTTCCAGGGCCTCCTCTGCATCCGGGGCGTAGTCGTCCGGGATGCGTGGCACCCCTTCCTCGCCGCGGGGCAACGGTCTGCCGTACTCGTCGCGAGGGCGGGAACTGCGGGGTCTGCCCGCTTCGTCACGGTCACGCATAGTCCCTCCACATTGCATGATCACGAACGATGTTGTGCCTGCTCACGATGGTCGTACACGAAGTTCTGCATGATCACGATCCGCGTTTTTCCTGGTCAGGGCCGAATGACCGAACTTCTGCATGATCACGGCCAGGGGTGGGCGCTGGTCACCGGCCACATCCGCGAAGTTCTGCATGATCACGCCCCCGGGGTGGGGTCAGCGGTCGGGTTCGGGATCGGTGAGCCAGCCGATCAGCTCGGCGTCGAACTGGGCGGGCTGCTCCTCGTGCGGGAAATGCCCGGCCCCTTCGATCTGTCTCCACCGGTACGGCGCGGCGACGAAACGGCTCGACCCCTGGGCGGTGTGCGGGAGGACGCAGGTGTCGAGGGCGCCGTGCAACTGCAACGTGGGCGCCTCGATCTGCTTGCGCATCTGGCGGGCGTACCGCTGTCCGTCGGGCCTCAACTGGGAGCGGCCGAACCAGCGGTGATACTCCAGCGCGGAGTGCGCCACGGCCGGAATGAGAAACGCATCCTGATAGGTCCGGGCGACGTCGTCGGCGGGCCACTCCGGGCCCGACCACTCGTTGAGCATGCGCCCGACCAGAGCGGCTCCATCAGTCGTCAGGCGGCGCTCAGGCACAAGGGGTAGCTGGAACCCCAGGGTGTGCGCACTGGCCTTCATCTGGCCGAACAAGTCCGTCAGGAGCGCCGTGCGCATCCGCAGCGGATGAGGGCTCGACACGGGCACCAGCCGGCGCACCACCTTGGGGTCGAGCACGCTCATCGTCCAGCCGATCAGGCCGCCCCAGTCGTGGCCCACGACGACGGCGCCCGTTTCGCCCAGCGCGCGGACAAGGCCGGCGGCGTCGACGGCGAGCGTGGGGAGGTCGTAGCCCCGCGGGGGTTTGTCGCTCGCGCCGTATCCCTTCAGGTCGACGGCGACGGCTCGATATCCGGCCGCCGGCAGCGACACGAGCTGATGCCGCCACGTCCACCAGAACTGGGGGAATCCGTGCAGCAGCAAGATCAGCGGGCCCTCGCCGGCCTCCACGACGTGGAAGCGGTTGCCGCCCGCGTGCACCTCGCGGTGTGTCCAGGGGCCCTCGACCCGGACCAGCGACTCGTCACGTGGCATCGCTGACGGACTCCCGGTGCGCGCCCACCTGCCCTGCGGTGGGGGCCGTCTGCTCGGCGGAGAGAGCCGTACCCTCCTTGAGGCCCTTCAGCGATCGGGTTGTGCGCTTCATACCGGACAACCCCTTCAGCCGGCGATATCCGATGAACGTGAGCAACGCGGCGATGATCAGGTAAACGCCAGTGACGATGAGGAACGCGGCCCAGGTCCAGATTCCCAGGGCGATCAACCCGTAGGCCAGGGTGAACGAGGCGAGGATCAAGCACAGATGCGCGATGAACGCGGCTGCGCCGAACAGCCCGGCGGCGGTACCGACCCGCTTCGCGTCGAACTTGAGCTCGGCCTTGGCCAGCTCGATCTCCGAGCGTACGAGGGTCGAGATGTGGTGGCTGGCCTGAGCGACCAGCGCGCCGAGCGATTCGTCCTCGGGCATCAGCGATCTCCTATCTGCGACTACGAGACATCATGGCGTGTTCGCGTCCGTACGCGCACGTGAAGCAGGTTGTCGCTGATCCTCGCGAACCCGGGGCCGCACCGGGGGGACGGCCCCGCCTGGTACGCCTCGATCGGATGTTCCGGCATACCTGCATTAAGGCTACCGAAAATCTCCGAAAACAGATGAAAAGGGCGCGGGTGTCGTACACCCGCGCCCCTCAGTGGATCCGGCTCAGTCTTCGCTCTTGGCCGTCGGGAGCTTGTCGGCGATCAGGTTCATGACCGCGCTGTCGGTCAGCGTGGTGACGTCGCCGAGCGACCGGTTCTCCGCCACGTCACGCAGCAGGCGGCGCATGATCTTGCCGGACCGGGTCTTGGGCAACTCGGGCACGACCATGATCTGGCGCGGCTTGGCGATCGGCCCGAGCTCCTTCGCCACGTGGGCGCGCAGCTCGGCGGCGATCCCGTCGCTCTCCTCCGCGGTGCCGCGCAGGATGACGAACGCCACGATGGCCTGTCCGGTCACGGGGTCGGTCGCGCCCACCACGGCCGCCTCGGCGACCTTCGGGTGGCTGACCAGCGCGCTCTCGACCTCGGTGGTCGAGATGTTGTGGCCGGAGACCAGCATCACGTCGTCGACGCGGCCGAGCAGCCACAGGTCGCCGTCGGAGTCGCGCTTGGCGCCGTCGCCGGGGAAGTACATCCCGTCGAAGCGCGACCAGTAGGTGTCGATGTAGCGCTGGTCGTCGCCCCAGATCGTCCGGAGCATCGAGGGCCACGGCTCGCGGACGACGAGGAAGCCGCCGCCGCCGTCGGGCACGGACACGCCCTGGTCGTCGACCACGTCGGCCACGATTCCGGGGAGCGGCCGCATGGCCGCACCGGGCTTGGCGTCGCTCACGCCGGGCAGCGGGCTGATCATGATGGCGCCCGTCTCGGTCTGCCACCACGTGTCGACCACCGGGCAGCGGTCGCCGCCGATGTGCTCGCGGTACCAGACGTACGCCTCGGGGTTGATGGGCTCGCCGACCGAACCGAGCACCCGCAGGGACGACATGTCGTACTTGGCGGGGATGTCATCGCCCCACTTCATGAACGTCCTGATCGCCGTGGGGGCGGTGTAGAGGATCGTCACGCTGTACTTCTGCACGATCTCCCAGAACCGGCCGCGGTGGGGCGTGTCGGGCGTGCCCTCGTAGAGCACGCTGGTCGCGCCGTTGGCGAGCGGGCCGTACACGATGTAGGAGTGCCCGGTCACCCAGCCGATGTCGGCGGTGCACCAGTAGATGTCGGTCTCCGGCTTGAGGTCGAAGACCGCGTGGTGCGTCCAGGCCGCCTGGGTGAGGTAGCCGCCGGTGGTGTGCAGGATGCCCTTGGGCTTACCGGTGGTGCCGCTGGTGTACAGGATGAACAGCGGGTCCTCGGCGTCGTGCGGCACGGCCTCGTGCTGGGGCGACTGCCGCTCGACGATGTCGTGCCACCACACGTCCTTGTCGGTCGCGGCGACGTCCTGGCCGGTGCGCCGTACGACGAGCACGTGCTCGACGCCCGGGCACTCGGCCACCGCCTCGTCGACCGTCGGCTTGAGCGCGCTCGGCGCCCCGCGCCGGTAGCCGCCGTCGGCGGTGATGACGAGCTTGGCGTCGGCGTCGTCGATCCGGCTCTTCAGCGCGGCGGCGGAGAACCCGCCGAACACCACCGAGTGGATCGCGCCGATGCGCGCGCACGCGAGCAGCGAGATCGGGAGCTCGGGGATCATCGGCATGTAGATGGCGACCCGGTCGCCCTTGCGCACGCCCAGCTCCTCGAGCGCGTTCGCCGCCTTGGAGACCTCTGCCTGCAGGTCGGCGTAGGTGATCGTACGGCTGTCGCCGTCGGGCTCACCTTCCCAGTAGTAGGCGACCTTGTCGCCCCGGCCGGCTTCCACATGGCGGTCGACGCAGTTGTAGGCCACGTTCAGCTTGCCGTCGATGAACCACTTGGCGAAGGGGGCGTTCCACTCCAGAGTGGTCTCCCAGCGCTGGTTCCACGACAGCCGGTCGGCCGCGCGTTCCCAGAACGCGAGCCGGTCCTGGGTGGCTTCCTCATAGGCGCTCGCCGTGACGTTCGCCGCTGCCGCCAGGTCCGCGGGCGGGGCGAACCGCCGCGTCTCGCTCAGCAGGTTGGACAGCGTCTCCTGGGTCTCATGGCCGGGGATCTCGGGGGCCACTCCGTACTCCTTCACAGCTTTGTGGAATCACTTTCGTTTCGGCCGCCTCGGCCAAGCTACGGGTGTGTCGTGTCCCACTTCACCAGGCCACCGGCGCAAAGTACAAGTAATCCGGCCCGGGCGTGGGCGCCTGCGGACCAATTAGCATGATCACCCACTTGTCGGCGTTCGGCTCGCTTCATCACGAAATCTAATGCGATGTGAGGACTTCCAGGGAGTAGCCGTACCCACCTGCGCTCAGCGGCTTCACCGGCTCGCCGAACGACGCCTACCCGCCGGTAAGGTCGGTCCCTGTGAAGGACCCATTGGCCGCCGTCGCCGATCTGCCCGGCGTTCCGCAGGCCGTACAGGAGGCGCGTGAGGCGGTCGACCGCCTCTACGGTCACCGCGTGTTGCGCCGCCGCAGCCCCGAGGTGTCGGCCGAGTCCGCCCTGCGCGGCGCCCGCGCCTCCGCCGCGATCGAAGGCGCCGAGGCCGAGCTCGAGCCGCTTCGCCGCGGAGACGTGACCGACCCCGTCGTCCAGGGGG
This sequence comes from Planotetraspora thailandica, assembly GCF_016863335.1. Lineage (GTDB taxonomy): Bacteria > Actinomycetota > Actinomycetes > Streptosporangiales > Streptosporangiaceae > Planotetraspora > Planotetraspora thailandica. Next base: position 275,310 of record NZ_BOOR01000010.1, on the reverse strand, counting down.
CGTTGCGGGCCTCCGCCGAGCTCGGCAGGCTCGGCAAGATCTGGCGGTCCGCGCCTCCGCAGGTGCTCGCGCGGCTGCATACCCTGGCCGCGACGGGCGTCTCGGCCGATCCCGGCAGGCCCAGGACGACGCCGACCTCCGCCGACCCGCTCGGGCTCGGTCCGGCTCCCGGTGCCGAGGAGGCCTCCGTACGGATGACCGCGCTGGCGGGTCTCGTCTCAGGAACGACCACGGCCCCGGCCGTGGTGCTCGCGGCGATCGTGCACGCGGAGCTCGTCGTCCTGCGTCCGTTCGGGGTCGTCGACGGTGTGGTGGCTCGGGCGGCGGAGCGGCTCACCCTGGTGGAGCACGGGCTCGACCCGAAGTCGCTCGTGGCGGTGGAGGTGGGCCACGCCGATCTCGGCGACGCGTACGCGGAGAACCTGCGGGCCTATCTCGGCGGTACGGCAGAAGGGGTGGCGGCGTGGGTGCGGCACTGCGCATCCGCCGTCGTGCTGGGAGCCCGTGAGACCACGGCCGTCTGCGAGGCACTATCGCGCTGACGGCCGTTCCGTACGGCACAGGCCTTCAGATGCGGCCATACCTGATCGGCATGGAAAACAGGCCGGACTTGCTCCGGCGTGGAGACCGGCTGTGGAAAACGCCGGCCCGGCGGAAAATAGACCGGATAAACCAGGATTTACTCGGACAAAGCGGACGGCGTCCCTGGTATGGAACGCCGTCGCCTGTACGTCACGCCGGGTTACCAAGCGTGCACCTCGAATTTGCCGGATCGGGTCTAGCCCGTCTCGGCACGCCTCCCGCGGCTGGTCGCGCGTGGGTGCCCGGTGGCCGTACCCGGGCCCATGGGCCCGTAAGCCCTTTCTACGTCCGATTCCTTCGCTTGGAAACCCCAGTGCCAAGACCTTTACCGTCGATCACGGTCTTCCGGAAACAGCTATTCGTGTGGTCTCATGACGGTAAGAGGGATCTCTGCGTCAGGGGTCGCTCTGCCGTTCCGGTACGGATTTCACGCAGCGTGACGGGTTTCTATACCCGAAGCGGCTGCTGATGTCCACGCGCAAGACTGACTCAGTGAAAAAAACTGACTCAGATTAGAGAGGATGCTCGACGAACCTCGCATCGATCGGGCAGCATACGGTGTGGCTATTACGAGGAGGCCGAGCATGAGCACCTTGCCGCGCGATGGCCTCGCGTTTAAGACTTTCTTCTAATACGGGACCGGCTCTACCCCCCCAGAGCCGGACCGGTCGGCGACCCCCGCTTTCCCCCCCAAGCGGGGGTCGCCCTCATTTCCGCGCGGTTCGGTTCCGACTCCGCCGCTTTTCCACAGGTCTTGCGTTGTCCACAGAGCCCGGTTCGGTGACCGGCTCGCACTCCCCCGGCGCGCAAGGTGGTCTCTCCCGACGACGACCGACAGGGAGAGCCCGATGCACCGGCCCTTGGCCATCACCGACGATCAGGACCTTCTCGACGACCTCCTGCGCGTCGCCGCGGCGGCGGGGACGGAGATCGACGTTGTGGGCACGGCGTCCCACGCCCGGCCGTACTGGACCCGCGCCCCGCTCGTGATCGTCGGCGGGGAGATCGCCGACGACCTCGCCGCGACCGGTCCGCCGCCCCGGCAGAACGTGCTGCTCGTCACCCGCGCCGTGAACGACCCGGACATGTGGCGACGGTGCGTGTCCTTGGGGGCCCGGACCGTGCTCGAGCTGCCGGAGGCGGAGCGCCTGCTTGTGGAAGAACTCGGGGAGCTCGCCGACCCTGTGACGAGGTCGGGCACCGTCGTGTGCGTCACCGGCGGCAGGGGAGGCGTGGGCGCCACCGTGCTGGCGGCGTCCCTGGCGCTCACGGCCGCCCGCGAAGGCGCGCGCACGCTTCTGATCGACGCCGATCCGCTGGGCGGGGGCATCGACGTCGTGCTGGGCCAGGAGGAGGCCATGGGAGCCCGCTGGCCCGACATCGCCGGCAGGGAGGGCAGGGTCAGCTATTCCGCCCTCCAGGACGCGCTTCCGACGTTCGGGGACCTCACCGTCCTGTCATGGCATCGGGGGGAGCCGACCGGCATTCCCCGGGAGGCCATGCGCGCCGTCCTCGACGCGGCCCGGCGCGGCTGTGATCCCGTGGTCGTGGACCTCCCGCGATCGGTCGGCGACAGCGAGTCCGAGGCGCTCTCCCGGGCGACCGCGACGCTTGTCGTGGTCCAGGCCGATGTCAGGGGGACGCTGGCGGCGGCCCAGTCGCTGGCGCTGTTGCGGCGCCACACCGGTGACCTCAGGGCGGTGCTGCGCTCGGGGAGCCTTTCGCCGGAGGTCGTCGCCGCGACCGTCGATGTGCCCTGCGCCGGCGTGCTGCCCGAGGTCCGGGGTCTCGCCGAGACGCTCGACCGGGGCGATCCGCCTCCGCTCGGCAGGGCTCCGCTCGGGCGGTTCTGCTCCGATCTGCTGTCGAAGCTGGCGTCATGACCTGGGCGGACGCCGTATGAGCGCCCGTCGCGCAGACGACATGACCGGCGCCGGACCGGCCGTCTCCGCGGAGCTGGCCGAGGCCGTGCGCGTACGACTCTCGCGGGCCGGAGCCCCGCCCACCGCGGCAGGGGTGGCCGCGGCACTTCGAGCCGAGCGTGCGGTGCTCGGAGACGCCGAGGTGCTCGCCATCGCCCGCGTCCTCAAGGCCGAGCTCATCGGAGCCGGCCCTCTTGAAACGTTGCTGTCCGAACCGGGAGTCACCGACGTGCTGGTCAACGGACCGCGCGAGGTGTGGATCGACGACGGGCAGGGGCTGCGCCGCACGCCGGTCACCTTCGCCGGCGACGACGAGGTCCGGCGGCTCGCGCAGCGCCTCGCGGCGGCGGCCGGGCGCCGCCTCGACGACGCCTGCCCGTACGTGGACGCGCGCCTGGCGGGCGGGGTGCGGCTGCACGCCGTGCTGCCTCCCATCGCGCCCGACGGCACCTGCCTGTCGCTCCGGCTGCCGTCCCGCCGCGTCTTCGCCATCGAGGATCTCGTCGCGGGGCCTGGGGCTGCCGTCCTCCGCACCCTCATGGCCGCGCGGCTCGCCTTCCTGGTGACCGGTGGGACGGGCACGGGCAAGACCACCCTGTTGTCGGCCATGCTCTCGCTCGCCGGGCCCGGGGAGCGCCTGCTCCTCGTCGAAGACTCCGCCGAGCTGCGTCCCGACCATCCCCACGTGGTGAGGCTGGAGGCCCGGCCGCCGAATCTCGAAGGGGCGGGCGGCGTGGGTCTTCGCGATCTCGTACGGCAGGCCCTGCGCATGCGCCCCGACAGGCTCGTCGTGGGTGAGGTGCGAGGAGCAGAGGTGGTCGATCTTCTGGCCGCGTTGAACACCGGTCACGAGGGCGGCTGCGGCACCTTGCACGCCAACAACGCCGCCGACGTGCCCGCCCGGCTCGAGGCCCTCGCCTGCGCGGCCGGGTTGTCCCGCGAGGCCGTCCACAGCCAGATCGCCGCCGCGCTCGACGTGGTCGTCCACCTCGTCAGGGAGCCGGGCGGCCCCCGCCGTGTCGCGGAGATCTGCATGCTGGAGCGGGAGGCGTCGGGTCTGATCGCGGCCGTCCCCGCCCTGACCTTCACCCGGGACGGGAACGGCCTCCCGGGCCCGGCCTTCGCGGCATTGAGACGGAGTTGCCCGGAGGCGTCGTGGTCGCGGTAGCGATGATCGCGGCAGGCCTCGCCGTCTGGGTGCTGGCCGGCCCCGACGCTCCCACCGCGAGGCTGACCGTGCTGGCCGGCGCGTCCCGGCCGCGCCGCCCGACCTGGCGGGTTCCGGCGATGCGTCCCCGCCCCGCGGCGAAGGCGAGGGCGTGGCGTGCCGCCTCCGTCGAGCTCTGTCACGGTCTCGTCGCCGAACTCGCCGCCGGGAGGCAGCCCGGCGAAGCCCTCGCGCGGGCGGCCATGGCGGTGCGCTTCGCGGACCGGTCAGACGACGGTGCGCTGCTTCCCGTGGCGGCAGCCGCCAGGGACGGCGGTGACGTTCCCGCCGCGCTTCTGCGCGCCGCCCCGCCCTGGGGAGGCGACGGACTCGTACGGCTCGCCGCATGCTGGCGGGTGAGCGTGACCGTGGGCGGAGACCTGGTGGCGCTCGTGCAGCGGGTGGAGGCGTCGCTGCGTGAGGAGGAGACCCACCGGCAGGACGTGGGGGCACAGCTCGCCGGGCCGAGGGCGACGGCGCGCATGCTGGCGGGCCTGCCCGTGCTGGGGGTGCTCATGGCGGCCGGCCTGGGCATGGACCCGGTGGGCTTCCTGCTGGGAGGCCCGGCGGGATTCGCCTGCCTGGTCACAGGACTTGTGCTGGACGCGGCCGGAGTGTGGTGGACACGTGCGCTCGCCGCCCGGGCGGAGGGTGTGCCTGCCCGAGGTCGAGCGTCGTGATCGCGCTCGTGGCCGCGCTCGCAGCGCTGGCGGTGTGGGCGTGGCCCGTCACCGTGCGACCGGCCGACCGGCTCCGCGCCATTTCAGGATCGGCTCGTGACCCTTCGGACGACGGCGGCGCCACCGCGCTCCCGCCCGGGCTCGTGGTCGCCGCGCCCGCGGGGGTGCTCGCCGCCCTGTTCGTGGGCGGTGTGCCCGGCGTGGTGGTGGGGGCGGTGGTCGCAGGCGGCGTGTTCGTGACGGCCGGCCGCCGGGAACCCGCCGACGCCCGCCGCCGGCGCGAGCGCATCACCGCCGACCTGCCCTTCGCCGTCGATCTCATGGCGGCCTGCCTGCGTGCCGGGCAGCCGTTGAGCGGGGCGATCGATGTGACCGCTGAGGCCGTCGCAGGCCCCCTGGGAGAGCGGCTGGCCTGGGCCGGCGCGCAGACGCGGCTCGGAGCCGATCCCGAACAGGTATGGGACGTCCTCGCAGGGGAGCCGCCGCTGGCTTCCCTTGCACGAACCATGATCAGAGCCGCGCAGAACGGCGCCCCGGTCGCCGACGTTCTGACCCGGCTGGCCGACGACGCGCGTCATGCCGCGCGGGCGCAAGCGTCGGCCGCCGCCCGCAGGGTCGGCGTGCACGTCGTGGCGCCCCTGGGCCTGTGTTTCCTGCCCGCCTTCGTCCTTCTCGGCGTGGTCCCGGTGATCGCCGGCCTCGCGGCCCAGATCCTCATGCCCTGATATGGCACCTGCGGTTCGCCCGGGAGCGAAAGGCCGCGGGCGGCCGGTGGAATTGTGGACATCCCCGTCCACAGCTGTGGACAAGCGCCATGAGAAACCCGAGAAAAGGCCTTCCTGCCTGGGGTTATCGATAATCCACAGGTTCTGCTCCTAGAGGGGCCCGTCCACAGACGATGCCGGGCGGCGGAGGGGGTGCGTGCGGACCGAGCAACCTGACGTCGGGCCGCGGCGGAGGGTCCGTCCCGGCGAGTCAGGAGGACCGATGGTCACGTGGAGAGCGGAGTCCGCCCGCTTCGGAGAGCCGGCGGCGAAGACCACGGCATCAGGCGGGCGTCGAGCCGTCCGGCGATTCCCCTCATTCGGCCGGCTTCCGAAGGCGGTCTCCGCGGCGCGCAGCCGAGTGCGGAGGGCGGTCGTGCGGTGGACGGTCATCGCGCGCACGCGGGGCGAGGCCGGCATGTCCACCGCGGAATATGCCGTCGGCACGATCGCCGCCTGCGGATTCGCCGCGCTGCTCTTCAAGATCGTCACGAGCAACGAGGTGCGGTCCATGCTCACCGCCCTGATCCAGAAGGCGCTCAAGCTGGCCGGATGAGCCATCCGCCGTCCACACGGCATCCACAGGTTTTCCACAGGCTCTCGGATCCCAGGGGTCGGGGGCTTTCCACGGGGCGTGGTAGCGCCTTCAGCCGCCCTCCGGTGGGCCTTCGCCGAGACGGCCAGGGGGCGGAGGGCGTATGAGCGCCGGGCCCCGCATGACGGAGAGGAGATCGGGACGTGCCGCGAAACTGTGCGCGTCTGATTGGGCCATGGTCCGTGACGGGCGCGGTGGTCTCATTCATGCGGCGCACCACTGCGCCGGCCCGGGACCGCGGATCGGTGACGGCCGAGGCGGCCGTGGTGCTCCCCGCTCTGGTGCTCGTTCTGGCGGCCTCGTTGTGGGCCGTGGCGATCGCCGGCATCCATCTCCAGTGCGTCGACGCGGCTCGGGCGGGTGCCCGGGCCGCGGCGCGGGGCGAGGCCGGCGGCGCCGTCCGGGTGGCGGTCGCCCGGTCGGCTCCCGCGGGTGCGGAGATCGGGGTCGTCGCCGGGGCCGAGTTCACCCGTGTCGACGTCTCGGTTCTCGTCCAGCCGGGATGGGCCCGTATGTTGCCGCCGATCAAGGTGAGCGCATCCGCCGTCTCCTCCACGGAGCCGGGGGTGCTGCCATGAACGGCGACGGCCGTGCAAGCCCAGTCGGTAGCAGCCCAAGGCGGATCGGGCGTCCCGGCGTGGGGGGCCTGCCGGGGCGGGCCTGCCGTACGGGTCGTCGGGGGCAGAGCGGCTCGGCCACGGTGTGGACGATCGCGATGATGGCGCTCGTCTGGCTCGCCGCGGTGGTCGCCGTGGATGTCGGGGTGGCGCGTGCCGCGCGGCTCCGCGCTGAGACCGCGGCCGACCTGGCCGCGCTCGCGGCGGCGGCGCACGCGCTCACCACGTCCGAGGGAGCGTGCGCACGGGCCCACGCGGTGACGACCGCCAACGGCTCGCGCGTCGATCGGTGCTCGGTCGTCGACGGCATCACCGAAGTCGCGGTCTCGCTGCGTTTCACCCTGCCGTTTTCCGGCAGTCGCACGGCCCGGGCCGTCGCGAGGGCGGGGCCGATCGGCGCGGACGAATGAACAACCCCGGACCCGAGTCAACCCGGAAACACGTGGGGTGACTATGTCGCGAAAGAATCACGACTTCTTGGACACTCCGTCCAAGAGCGGGCGATGGAATAAGGTTCCGGGTGCTCCCGATCATCGCCGAGATTCCTCGGGATCGGGCGCTCTGGTCGGCTCTCGACGGGAAGGGTGACCGTGATCACGCTTCGCAGCCTGGCCTCGGCGGCGGTGATCGTGCCGCTCGCGACCATGTCCGTGCTGGTGGCCGGCGCCACGTCGGCGAGCGCCGACGGAGGCACGATCGTCTCGCCGAAGCCCGGCGCGGTCATCTCGACATCCGGGCCGGTGACTGTCTCTGCCAAGATCCAGCTCTTGCAGCTGAGCATGGGCCTCTATGTCGAAGGTCCGTCCGTGTCCCTCCGCAGGATCGCCCAGGGCGGGCTGCTCAAGCAGCCGATCAGCGGGTCGTTCGACCCGGGTGCGGCCCCCAACGGGGTGTTCACCGTTTCGCTGCGCGGACAGATCACCAAGAAGACCTACACGACGTCGACCTTCACGCTCAGTCGGCCTCCCGCCGCCCCCACGGGTGTGGAGGCCGGGCTCAAAGGTGCGGACGTGGTGGTCACCTGGCCCAAGGGCACCGAACCCGACCTGCGCTCCTACGAGGTCTCCAGCCCGGCGGCGTCGGGATCCTTCCCGGTCGCCACGGCATGCTCAGGCTCGACCTGCCAGGCGAGTCTCGCGGTGCCGTCCCAGGCCACGGCACAGCGCGTCGGCTTCTCCGTGCGGGCCGTACGGTCGGACGGGCTTGGCGGCACGTTGACCTCGGGCGACTCGGCGGCCGCTTATGTGAGCGTCCCGGCCGCACCCCAGCCGACTCACTCGGCGACGTCGGCGAGTCCGTCCCCCTCGGAGCGGCACGCGGATCCGACGACCACCGCCGGAAGCGGCGCCACACCCCAGGCGCTGCCGCGACTGACGACGGACGGTTCGAAGACCACACTGACGTTGCCCGACATCTCGGATGACGACGCGGCCGTGCCGGAGGTCGCACCGCCTGGCTCGGCCGAGTGGACGGCTGGGGACGATCTCGGTGAGGAATCGTCGGGTTCGTTCCTCGGCGGGCCCGCCTACGGCATAGCGCTGGCGCTGGCCGGGCTCCTCGTGCTGCTGGGCTCCCGCATACGTGGCTGGATGAAGCGGCGGGAGGCTCATGGCGGCGTCGCGTTGACGCCGGTCGCGGCTCTGACGGCGGCCGGCGGATCCGGAGGGACGGCGAAAGCGGCCGTCGCGGCCCTGCCGCCGGCGAGCCCGCGCCGCCCCGCCGAGCTCGAAGCCACCACGGCGCCCGGGTCTACCCCGGGCACACCCTCCTCTGCTCCGGGAAGGACCGTCAGGGGCACGGCCAGCACGATCGCCAGGCGCCCCTCCATCGTGCTCGCCGGCTCGCCGGACCCCGATCCGGAGCGTTCCCGGACGTCCGCGCAGACAGGTGCGGCGGGCACGCCCGACGACGACGATCCCTACACCGGCCGCCGTCGCCGGTAGCCGGTCCGGGCGCGCTCAGGAGCCGAGGAGCACGCCGAGCAGACGGAGGGCTCCGGCCTTGTCGAGGGGCTCGTTGCCGTTTCCGCATTTGGGCGACTGGATGCAGGACGGGCAGCCGCGCTCGCACTCGCAGGAGGCGATCGCCTCACGGGTGGCGGTGAGCCAGTCGGCCGCCTTCGCGTAACCGCGCTCGGCGAACCCGGCGCCGCCGTCGTGGCCGTCGTACACGAAGACGGTGAGCAGGCCGGTGTCCGGATGGAGCTCGGTCGACACGCCGCCGATGTCCCATCGGTCGCACGTGGCGAACAGGGGGAGAAGGCCGATCGAGGCGTGCTCGGCCGCGTGGGCCGCGCCCCCGAGGTCGATCGGCTTGCCGTCGGTGTTCGAGAGCACCGAGGCGAGGGCCTCGTGGGGGAGCGTCCACCAGACGGCGCGGGTGCGAAGGGTCCGCGGAGGCAGGTCGAGGGGGTCCTCCCCGAGCATCTCGCCGGTATGGTGACGGCGTTTGAGGTAGGAGACGACCTGCCGGGTGACCTCCACCGAGCCGAAGTGCAGCTCGCCGGGGCCGAACGCCTGGGAACGCAGCGACTCCATGACCCGGATGTCCGTCACGTCCCGGGCGAAGGTCGAATATTCGGGCTCCGCCGCAGAAACGAGCGCGACCCCGGCGTCGAGTTCGAGCGCGTCGACCACGAACGTCTCACCCTGGTGGAGGTACACCGCACCGGTGTGCACGGTCGTGTGGGCCGACGCCTCGTCGACCGTGCCGAGAAGGCGTCCGGTGCTCGCTTCGACCACCTGGATCGGGCTCCCGCCCGAGCCGCGGATGTCGGCGAGGTCGGCGGCCCGATTTCGGCTGGTCCAAAACCACCCGGTCGTCCGCTTGCGCAGCAGCCCTCGGGCGACCAGATCGTTCAGCGCCTCCCGGGCGGACGGCCCGAAGATCTCGAGATCGGCCTCCGTGATCGGGATCTCGGAGGCCGCCGCGCACAGATGCGGCGCGAGCACGTACGGATTGTCCGGGTCGAGGACGATGGCCTCCACCGGCCGGCCGAACAAGGCCTCGGGATGGTGGACCAGGTAGGTGTCCAGAGGGTCGTCACGCGCGATCAGCACGGCCAGGGCGTCCTGGCCCGCGCGGCCCGCCCGCCCCGCCTGCTGCCAAAGGGAGGCGCGCGTGCCCGGCCACCCGGCGATGAGGACGGCGTCGAGCCCGGAGACGTCCACGCCGAGCTCCAGGGCGTTGGTCGTCGCCAGTCCGGTGATCTGCCCCGCGCGCAGCGCCTTCTCCAGCACGCGCCGGTCGTCGGCCAGGTAACCGGCCCGGTAGGCCGCCACGCGATCGGCCAGCCGATCTTCGCCTTCTTCAGGCGGGCGATCGAGGGCCTCGCCATCGCCCGAGCCGGCTTCGGGCCAGGCGCCGGACTCGATCTCCTCGAGGTTGCGCCTGGCGGCCAGGGCGACCGTCTCCGCGGCGCGTCTGGAGCGCACGAACGCCAGAGTGCGGACGTTCTCGACCACGAGGTCCGACAGGAGGTCGGCCGTCTCGGCCGTCGCCGTACGCCGGACGGGTGCGCCTCCCTCGCCCCGCAGATCGGTCAGAGGCGGTTCCCATAGGGCGAAGGTGGTCGAACCCCGAGGAGAGGCGTCCGTGGTCACCTCGGCCATCTCAAGGCCCGTCAGGCGCATTCCCGCCAATCCGGGCTCGCTGGCGGTGGCCGATGCGAGGAGGAAGACGGGACGGGAGCCGTATTTGGCGGCCACCCGGCGTAGCCGGCGGAGGATCTGCGCCACGTGTGAGCCGAAGACCCCCCGGTACCCGTGGCACTCGTCGACCACGACGAGCCGCAACCGGCGCCAGAACGACGACCAGGACCCGTGCCGCGGCAGGATCGACCGATGCAGCATGTCCGGGTTCGTCAGCACGTAGTTGGCGTGCTGGCGGACCCACTGCCGCTCATCCGCAGGAGTGTCGCCGTCGAACGTGGCAGGCCGCACCTGCGCGAGCCGCAGGCCTCGTACGGCCCTGAGCTGGTCGGCGGCCAGCGCCTTGGTCGGCGTGAGATAGAGCACGGTGCCGCCGGAGAAGATCTCCGTCACCGCCGGAAGCAGGTAGGCCAGGGATTTCCCCGAGGCGGTCCCCGTGGCGATGATCACGTTTCGGCCACGGTGGACGTGCTCCGCGGCCTCGTACTGGTGCTGCCACAGGCCGGAGATCCCGTTGTTCTCCAAGCGCGTAACGAGTAGCGGCTCCGCCCAATCGGGCCAGCGGACTTGACCTGCCTGACGTGCTGGAACATGCTCCACATGGGTGACACGCCGCTGGCGTGCGGATACGGCGAGCAGGCGGCCGAGGAGGGCGCCCGCTCGCTCCGGTGATGAGGTAAACGCAGTCACTGGTTTCCAGTTTGCCATCTGCGGGGAGAGTCGCCCGGAGTCGTGATTTCGTATAGACACGGAGTCGGAGCGTGGTTGAATGCCGCGCGTTAGGGTCATGGTCCTGGGGCCACCAGGATGCACGACCCGCATCGAGACCTACGCAAGTACGGCGCTGGAGGATCTGTGGATCTGAAGTTGGACCACCATTCCGAAGACAGTCTCACCATCGTCGATGTCGAGGGTGAGATCGATGTCTACACCGCGCCCAGGCTGCGTGAGCTGCTGATCGACCTGGTCAACAAGGGCAACTTCCACCTGCTCGTCAACATGGAGAAGGTGGACTTCCTCGACTCGACCGGCCTTGGTGTGCTGGTCGGCGGGCTCAAGCGGGTCCGGGCGCACGACGGGTCGCTGGAACTCGTCTGCACGCAGGAGCGCATTCTGAAGATCTTCCGGATCACCGGTCTGACGAAGGTCTTCGGCATCTACGCCTCGGTCGACGAGGCCAAGGAAGCCCACGGCCGAGACAAGTGACGGCCGAGGAGCAACATGGCCACCGTCGAATTGACGTTCAGCGCGTTGCCGGCCCATGTGCGTACGGCGCGGCTGGTCGCGACGGCCATCGCCCGGCGCACCGGGGTGGCTGAGGCGATCCTCGACGAGGTTCGCCTCGCCGTCGGAGAGGCGTGCTCGCGGGCAGTGGAGGCGCACCGCCTTCACTGTCCGGGTGAGCCGGTCCGCATCGAGTTACGCGACGACGCGGGCCGCTTCGAGGTCACCGTCACCGACTCCGCCCCAAGCGAGGAGCCGAAGCCGTACATCGTGGACATGGATGACATGTCTGTCCCCGATGAGATGGCGGAGCTCGGCGTGGCGGTCATCGCGGGGCTCGCCGACGACGTCGAAGTGCAGCCCGGCCCTAAGGGCATGAGGATCCGCATGAGCTGGCCCGCAGCGGGCAACGGGATCGCCGCGATCTGACCGGCAGGCGGATGCCCCACCCCCAGGGGCGGCATCGGCCTGCCTGTGTCGGCTCCGGCCATGCACGGTGATCCACCCTGCCTGCTTTCGCGTCGCGGCCACGCGTGTCGCCGAAATCCGCCGGCCACTGAATAGGCGGGCTGTGACGCATATCGGCCGGGCCGAATCCCCGGCCTATATGATCATGATTCCCTCTGCCCGGCGGCTCGCGAAGCACCCCCTCTGTGTCCGGTCCCGTGAATGGTGCTGCATGCGATTAGGGGCGGACTATTGAGGTCGACTGAAATCCTGGTTTAGGGTGTGGTGTAACAACAGCGACCCTCCTCTCGCACATCCTTACTTAGCTGGTCAAAACGACCACATAGCGGGGCAAAGCTTGTTCCATTACTGGACGCAGCCCTAATTACCGTGCGCATGGGCCTTCATATCCGTCGCATCGCTGCGTAGACTCCCCGGCACCGGCCAAGGTATTGCGGATGCAACCGGAAGCGGCACTGCCAACCACCCGGAAGTGCGCCGCAGGCCCAGGCAGTAACACCGTCAGCAGCGCCATCCGGGCAGGATCCAAACCCCGTCTGGCCGAGGAGGACGGATTTGTCTGCCTATCTAGCCGCTGACGAAGGCACATCGGTGGCTCTAAGCGGTTCTCATCTCACACTTGTGATCGTTGTCGCGGCGGTGGCCCTTTTGGCCCTCGCAGTTGCGGGCGGCCTGGTGCGGGAGGTGCTCGCCGCAGGTCAGGGCACCGAGCGCATGCAGAACATCGCGCGAGCCGTACAACAGGGCGCAGCCGCATATCTCACGCGGCAGTTCCGCACCCTGGCTGTGTTCGTCGTCATCATTCCTTTCCTGCTGTTCCTGTTGCCCGCTGATTCGACCGGGGTGGCCGTCGGCCGCTCGGTCTTCTTCGTGATCGGCGCGGTTTTCTCCGCGCTGACCGGATTCATCGGCATGTGGCTGGCCGTACGCGGAAACGTGCGCGTGGCGGCGGCGGCCCGCGAGTCCGGTGAGAAGGTCGCGATGCGGATCGCGTTTCGCACCGGCGGCGTGGCCGGCATGTTCACCGTCGGTCTCGGCCTCCTCGGAGCCGCGATCGTGGTGATCGTCTACAAGAGCGACGCCCCGAGCGTGCTCGAGGGCTTTGGCTTCGGCGCCGCGCTGCTCGCTATGTTCATGCGTGTCGGCGGCGGCATCTTCACCAAGGCGGCCGACGTCGGCGCCGACCTCGTCGGCAAGGTCGAGCAGGGCATCCCCGAGGACGACCCGCGCAACGCGGCCACCATCGCCGACAACGTGGGCGACAACGTCGGCGACTGCGCCGGCATGGCGGCCGACCTGTTCGAGTCGTACGCCGTCATGCTCGTGGCGAGCCTGATCCTCGGCAAGGCCGCCTTCGGCACCGAGGGCCTGGTCTTCCCGCTGATCGTCCCGATGATCGGCGTCATCACCGCCATCATCGGCATCTTCACGACCGCGCCCCGCAGCGGCGACCGGTCGGGGATGGCGGCGATCAACCGCGGCTTCTTCATCTCGGCGGCGATCTCGGCCGTCCTCGTGGCTGTCGCGGCGTTCCTGTACCTGCCGTCGAGCTTCTCCGAGCTGAGCGGGGTCAGCCCCGCGATCGCCGGGCTCAGCTCCGACCCGCGCCTGATCGCCATCGGGGCGGTGCTGATCGGCCTCGTGCTGGCCAGCGCGATCCAGATCCTCACGGGCTACTTCACCGAGACCAACCGCCGTCCCGTGCGGGAGATCGGCGAGAGCTCGCGCACCGGCGCGGCCACCGTGATCCTGTCCGGCATCTCCGTCGGCCTGGAGTCCGCGGTCTACTCGGCGCTGCTGATCGGCGGCGCGGTCTACGGGGCGTTCCTGCTCGGCTTCGGCAACGTGACCGTGGCCCTGTTCGCCGTCGCCCTGGCGGGCACCGGCCTGTTGACCACCGTCGGCGTCATCGTGTCCATGGACACCTTCGGGCCGGTCTCCGACAACGCGCAGGGCATCGCCGAGATGTCCGGCGACGTGGAGGGCGAGGGCGCCCGGGTGCTCACCTCCCTCGACGCGGTCGGCAACACCACCAAGGCCATCACCAAGGGCATCGCGATCGCGACGGCCGTATTGGCCGCGACCGCGCTGTTCGGCTCGTTCCGCACGGCGGTCGAGGGGCAGTTGGCGACGGCCGGCCAGGGCGTCAAGGACGCGCTGGGCTCGTTTGCGAACTTCAACCTGTCGATCGACTCGCCCAACGTCCTCGTCGGTCTGATCATCGGCGCGGCGGTGGTCTTCCTGTTCTCCGGCCTGGCAATCAGCGCCGTCGGACGGGCGGCCGAGCGGGTTGTCTTCGAGGTCCGCGAGCAGTTCCGCACCAAGCCGGGGATCATGGAAGGCACGGAGCTGCCCGAATACGGCCGCGTGGTCGACATCTGCACCCGTGACTCGCTGCGTGAGCTGGCCACGCCCGGCCTGCTCGCCGTGCTCACCCCGATCGCCGTCGGTTTCGCCTTCGGGTACGCGCCGCTCGGCGCCTACCTCGCGGGCGCGATCGCGGCCGGCACGCTGATGGCGGTGTTCCTGGCCAACTCCGGCGGCGCCTGGGACAACGCCAAGAAGCTGGTCGAGGACGGTCACCACGGAGGCAAGGGTTCCGCCTCCCACGAGGCGACGATCATCGGTGACACGGTGGGCGACCCGTTCAAGGACACCGCCGGCCCGGCGATCAACCCGCTGATCAAGGTGATGAACCTGGTCGCGCTGCTGATCGCTCCGGCAGTCGTCACCTACGCCGACAATGCGGCCGTCCGCATCGGCGCGACCGTGGTCGCCGTCGCGGTCGTCGTGGGCGCGGTCGTCGTGTCGAAGCGGAGGACGGTCGTCGCTCCCGCCGCGGACGACAACGACCACGAGAAGCAGGCTCCGCAGCCCGTCGGAAGCTGAGTCGTCCGGCGTCCGGATCTGTGACGAGAGGGTCCCCCACGACCATGGGGGGCCCTCTCTCCATACACTGGGCTCTTATGGACGAACCCTCTGGAGGCCGAGGGCTGGCGATGGTCCTGCTGGCCATGCTGGCGATGTTCGCGGTGATCGTCGGCCTGGCGATGTGGGCGGCCGGATGACGCACCCGGGCCCGCTGTCGAAGGTGACCACGTGAAGACGTTGATCGTGCTGAGGCATGCCAAGGCCGAGCACATCGCCGGCCTGGCCGATCGGGAACGCCCGCTCACCGCGCGGGGGGAGCGCAACGCCCGAGAGGCCGGCGACCTCATCAGGCCCCTCGGCCCCGAACTCGTCGTCTCCTCGCCCTCGGTCCGCACCCGCCGTACGGCCGAGCTGCTCGGCCTCGACGCGCCCATCGAATTCGAGCGGGACATCTACGAGGCCTACCCCGACGAGTTGCTCGCACTGCTTCGCCGTACCGAGGCGGAGGTCGGGACGCTCGTGCTCGTGGGGCACAACCCGGGTGCCCACGAGCTCGTCGTGAGCCTCACAGGTACGGATGACGATCGTTTCTCCCCGGGCTCGTTCGCGGTGATCGAGCTGGCGGCGACCTGGGAAGACGTGGCGCCGGGTACGGGGCGCCTGGTTCGCATGCACCATCCCTGATCCGCCGGGGGCCGACCTGCCTATACCGCTCGCGAACATCGTCCGGGCGCTGAGGCCCGCGGATCTGCGCCTCGCGCTTGGATTCGCGTTGACCGGGGCCGTCGCGCTGGTGATCCCCCTGTCCGTCGGCGTCGTCACGGGACACCCGTCCGGCGGTGCGGCGGTCGGGCTCGGTGCGTGGCTGGTGGCCAGCCGGGCCATCCTCGATCCCGCCGGGGTGAGCAGGCCGTTCATGCTCGGCGTCGTGGCGTCCCTGGCGGTGGGGACCGCGCTCGGCATCTTCGTCTCGGGTGAGAGCTGGCTGATCGTGCCCGCGGCCTCGGCGCTCGGCGGGCTCGGCGTGCTGGTGCGGCCCATCGGCATCACGCCCGCGCTCACCCTGCTGCTCACCGCGGCCAATCCGCTGCCCCTCGATCCTCCCCAGCACACGGGTCTCCAGGTGCTCGGCGGGTTGCTGGCCGCCGTGCTCCTCACCCTGCCCTGGCCGTGGCGGCGGACCCGGCCGCTGGCGGTGACGTTGTCGCGGGCGGCCGAGGCGCTGGCCGACCTGGTGGAGGCCGGAGCCGATCCCGGGCACGACCCCGGCGACTGGGAGGCCCTCAGGAACAAGGCGGGCGACGCGCTGGACAACGCCCAGGTGATGTGCTCCCGCCACCGGTGGCAACGCCGGTCGCGGGCGGGCGAGCAGGTGGTCTCCACGCTCCGGCGGGTGTTCTACGAGGTGGTGGCCTTGCACGGCCTGGCGGACGCGCTCCGTGAACGGGCCCCGGCCGCCGGGGAGCGGGCCGGGCTCCGCGAGCTGGCCGCCTCGGTCGCGCTGGCCTTGCGCTCGTTCATCGGCGAAGAGCCTGTGCCCGATCCACTCCCTGCCTTCGAGGCACGAGTGAACGAGTTGCGGGCCGACCGCCCCCACGGGGAGCGGGAGCTACTGGTTCTGGTGCTCCTGCGGCAGATCGGGCACTGCGCCGAGCGGATCAGGCGTGCTCTCACGGACAACCGGCAGGCCGCCCACCGGTTGCATTCGACCCGTTATGAGCTGCCGGCCCTGCCCGTGCGGCCGGTGGTGCCTCCAGGCTTCCGCTCGTCGCTCGCCTTCGACAACCCCCGGGTCAGGCACGCGCTGCGCGTCCTGCTCGGTACGGCCTTCGCCTCCACGATCATCGAGGTCTTCCACCCGCCACACCCCCACTGGCTGGTCATCGCCGTCCTGGTGACGTTGCAGCCGACCTACGGCGAGACCCGGGCCCGGATGTGGGCGAGGATCGGCGGGAGCACGGCCGGCGGGCTCGTCACGGCGGGCATCCTGCACTTCGCGCCCGGCCAGGCGTGGCTGGTGCTGCTCATCGGGGTGTCCGCGGCGCTCGCCTTCGGGATGGCGTCGGTCCATCAGGCCTACTGGTCGACGTTCATGACCATGTGCGTCCTGCTGCTGATCGACTTCCAGCTGCCCGGAGGCACCGCCGTCGTGGAGTCGCGTATCGTGCTGACCATCGTCGGCGGGCTCATCGCCATCGCCTGCACACGCCTGCTGTGGCCCCGCGGGGAGACCGTACGGCTCGCCGACCGGGTCGCCCACATGTTGTCCACCCATGCCGAGGCGGCCCGCGCGCTGGCCGGGATGACCCGGGGGAAGACGCCCGCGGACAAGGCCGAGCTGAAGATCACCAAGGCCGAGCTGGCCGCGGACGCGGTGGCCCAGGCGCTGACCTACATCGCCCATGAGCCGGGTGGCACCGCGCCCGGCGCCGCCCAGAAGGCCGTGGAGGCGGCTCAGCGGGTGCGTGACGACCTCATGTCCCTCACTGCGGTCTCGCGGGGGGAGGCCGTGCCCGCGCTCCCCGAGCCCGGCGTCCCAGATTCCGGCGTCCACGAGCCCGCCGCCCGAGCGCCCGCCGGCACCGGCCACGTGCCTGACGTGCTCGACGCGGTCGCGAAGCGGCTGACATACGCCGCGGAAGCCGTACAGACGGGGGAGCCGTTCGCGCCCAGGGGAGACGTGGACCGCGAGCTGGCCGTGGTGTCCGCATCGGTGGGATGCCTCGCCGAGCGCCGCCTGGCCGAGCTGGACGCCGACCCGAGCGACACGCGTACGGAGGTCCGCCGGGCCCTGCTGCGCACGACGGCGCTGGACCAGGCCCTTCGGTCCCTGGGCCCGGACACACTCGAACTGTGCGACGCCGCCGCCTCCGCGTTCGCGACCCCCGAACCCGAGGCCGTGATGGCCTGAGCCTGGACGGGCTCAGTCCCAGCGGGAGACGACGCCGTCCTCGGCGTCGGCGGCCTCCACCTCATCGCGGGAGATCCCGAGGAGGTAGAGGATCGAGTCGAGGTAGGGCACGTTGAGCGCGGTGTCGGCGGCCTGCCGTACGACGGGTTTGGCGTTGAACGCGATGCCGAGCCCGGCGGTCGCGAGCATGTCGAGGTCGTTGGCTCCGTCGCCGACCGCCACCGTCTGGCTGAGCGGGATGCCCGACTCGGCCGCGAAGCGCTCCAGCGCGCGGGCCTTGCCGGGCCGGTCGACGATCTCGCCGACCACGCGGCCGGTGAGCCTGCCGTCCACCACCTCCAGGGTGTTGGCGGCCGAGTAGTCGATGCCGAGGTCGGCGACCAGGGCATCGGTGATCTGGGTGAAGCCGCCGCTGACGATGGCGAAGCGGTAGTCGAGCCGCTTGAGCGTGCGTACGAGCGTGCGCGCGCCCGGGGTGAGCACGACCTCCTTGACGACCTTCGTGAAGACCTCGTCCGGCAGCCCCTCCAGGAGGGCCACCCGCCTCGTCAGCGACTCGGCGAAGTCGAGCTCGCCCTGCATGGCCTGCTCGGTGACCCGGGCGACCTCGTCGAGGCAACCGGCGTGCCGGGCGAGTAGCTCGATGACCTCGCCCTGGATCAGCGTGGAGTCGACGTCCATGACGACCAGCCGCTTGGCCCTGCGGTGCAGACCGCTGCGCTGCACGGCCACGTCGACCTTCTGCAGGGCCGCCTCGGCCGCCAGGTCCGCGCGCATGGCCCGCGGGTCGGCCCCGGAGACCGCCATCTCGATGCACGTGACCGGGTAGCTCGACAACCGCTCGATGCGGTCGATGTTGGCGCCGCTGGCCGCGACCCGGCCCGCGATGCCGGCCATCGCGGCGGGCAGGAGGGGGGCGCCGAGCACGGTGACGTGCAGCCGGCCGCGCCGCCGCTTCTCCTGGGACGCCGTGCCGGTCGCGATCTCCAGGTCCATGTCGAGATCGGACGCGATCTGCTCGACGGCCGTCCACAGGCCGCCGATCGTGCCGCCGGTGCCGGTGGGCGGGCCCCCGGCGTAGGCGACCAGGACGCCGAGTGTCAGGCGCCCACGGATGACGACCTGCTCCACGTCCGCGACGGTCACGGGGAACCCGGCCAGGACGGTGAACAACCGTGAGGTGACGCCTGGGCGATCCGGACCGGTCAGCGTGATCAGGAGCGTGCGCTGGTTCACGTTGTTTGAGGTTACTGGGCGGAGGCCGTGGCTCGTGCACGAGGTTCACCATGCGGACGCCTGACTGCCGCCGGTGTGAGGGATCACGGTCATTTCGTCATGTCGTCATGGTGGCGGAGACATTTGAGGAAGGGACGCCCCCCATGACGATCTCCCTTGACACTGGTCGTTACACCGTCGGGTTCGCCGAGAGCGCCGCCGACGTCAGAGCCGCCCAGCGACTGCGGTACGAGGTGTTCGCCCAGGAGATGGGCGCGCATCTCGACTCACCGGTGTCGGGCCTGGACGTGGACCGGTTCGACGCGTACTGCGATCACCTGCTCGTCCGCGAGGGTGACACGGTCGTGGGCACCTACCGTCTCCTCCCGCCGGGCCGTACGGACCGGCTGTACTCCGACTCCGAGTTCGATCTCGGCGCTCTGGCGGGCGTCCGGGACAACCTCGTCGAGGTGGGGCGCACCTGCGTGCATCCGGACCACCGGGCGGGCGCGGTCATGGGCCTCATGTGGGCCGGCATCGCCAACTACATGGTGAGCGGCGGGTACGGCTGGCTGGCCGGCTGCTGCTCGGTCTCGCTCGACGACGGCGGCGCCGTCGCCGGCGGAGTGCTCGGCCGGGTGGACTTCGGGCCCGAGGAGTATCGCGTCACCCCGCACAACCCGTGGAAGGACACCGGAGCCCCGCTGCCCGAACGGTTCGTGCTCCCCGCACTGCTGCGCGGCTACCTGCGCCTCGGCTCCTGGATCTGCGGGGCCCCGGCCCACGACCCCGATTTCCGCAGCGCGGACTTCTTCGTCCTGCTGTCGATGGCCAACCTCGACACCCGCTACTTGCGGCACTTCCTGGGAGACATGTTGTGAGCACCATCGTCCACCTCCCCGTAACCACCTCGCCGTGGTTCCCGGTCTCCCCGTGCGCGCCGGAGGATTGCCTGGACGAGCCTCTCGAGGTGGCCGGCCCGTTGCGGCGGGCGGCGCGGATCCTGGGCGCGCTGGCCGTCGTCGTCGTGGGCGTCCCGATGGCCCTCGCGGCCCGTCTGGCCGGTACGGCACAGCGCACGAGGTTCACCATGCTCTGGTCGAGGATGCTGGTCAGGGCACTGGGGATCAGGATCGAGGCCCGCAGGGGCTTCGCGTTCGTGGGCGGGTCGCTGGAGGCGCGTGCCGTGCCCGAGGGGGAGGGCGGCGCGCTGCTCGTCGGCAACCACATCTCCTGGCTCGACCCTCTGCTGATGGCCGCCATCACGCCCTGCAGGCTGCTGTCGAAGATCGAGATCAGCCGGTGGCCGGTGATCCGCACCCTGGCGGCGGGCGGGAACGTGCTGTTCATCGACAGGAACCGCCTGTCGGCCCTCCCGGAGGCGATCGACGCCGTCGCCGCCGCCCTGCGCGACGGGGACACCGTGGTCGCCTTCCCCGAGGGCACCACGTGGTGCGGGCGTGAGATGGGGACGTTCCGCCCCGCGGTGTTCCAGGCGGCCATCGACGCGGGCGTGCCCGTCCGGCCGATGGCGCTGCGGTTCCGGCAGGGCGAGGTGCCGTCGACCGGGCCGTGCTACGTCGGCGACGACGCGCTGATCGCGTCCATCATGCGGGTCATCGCCATCAAGGACCTGGTCGCCGAGGTCACCTTCTTCCCCGGGGTGCAGGTGCCCCGCGGCGGAGACCCGCGCCACGCCCGCAAGACCCTCGCGAGGATCGCCGAGGCGCAGGTGCGCGCGGGCGTCGTCGAGACGCACAGGGAGGCGGTCGCCGCCTGAGGCGGATCAGATGATCAGGTGCGTGTCTCCGAA
This sequence comes from Planotetraspora thailandica, assembly GCF_016863335.1. GTDB lineage: Bacteria > Actinomycetota > Actinomycetes > Streptosporangiales > Streptosporangiaceae > Planotetraspora > Planotetraspora thailandica. The sequence goes on along the minus strand of NZ_BOOR01000010.1, from coordinate 254,791 downwards.
CTCGTGCCACAGGTACCGCTCGCCCAGGGCGGCCTCGTAGGAGCGTGACAGCAGCGGCTCGCCCGCGATCGCGGACAACATCATCAGGTGGCTGGAGCGCGGCTCGTGCAGCCCGGTGACCAGCCCGTCGACGACTCGAACACCCCCCGCCGGGGTGACGATGTGAGAGGTCCAGCCTTCGGCCTCGCGGACGTCCCCGCCCAGGGCGGCCGTCTCCAGGGCCCGCACGACGGTCGTGCCGACGGCGACGACGCGCCCTCCGGCCTCACGGGTCAGACGCACCAGGTCCGCCGTGCTCCGGGAGACCGAGAACCACTCGGGGTAGGGCGGCTCGTCCTTTTCAGGGGAGGCCACGCCCGTGTGGAGGGTGACGGGCGCGATCGTGACGCCGAGGGAGACGAGCTCGGTGACCAGGCCGGTCGTGAACGGGCGGCCCGCGCTGGGCATCTCGGCGCTGCCGTCCCGCACGCCGAAGACGGTCTGGTAGGCCGTCAGCGGCCAGTCCCGCCCGACGTAGGAGTAGCGGATCGGGACGCCGTGCTCGCGCAGGTAGGCCGGCACGTCGCGGTCGAGGACGGCCCGCCACAACCGGGGCGTGTGCTGTCCGGACAGCCGGAGCGTGGCCCCGCCCGGCAGCGGCAGCCACTCGCCGGCTGCGCCCCCGGTGTACGGCTTCGTGCCGTCGCCCGTCTGGCGCCGCAACTCGACCAGCCATTCCCCGGACGGCAGGCGCCCCGAGAAGTGCACCGCCAGCCGGTCCAGCCGTACGGCGGCGGCCATCGTGGCCGAGTTGTTGACCACGAGCAGGTCGCCGGGGGACAGGAGGGACGGCAGTTCCGTGAATCGGTGGTGGGTGATCTCGCCGGTGTCGCGGTGGGAGACCAGCAGCCGCACCTCGTCGCGGGCGAGGCCGCGCGCCTCCGGGGGCTCCTGCGCCTCAAGATCGTGCGGCAGCACGAAGTTGGACACGTCGGGTGGCAGTGTGAAGCCGGACAGGCCGTGCGCGAGCTCGGTGCTCATCGGAGGGCTCCCGTCGCCGCGTCGAGCGCGTCCCGGGTGAACCGGCCGCTGCCGGGCCGGAGCGTGACGAGGCGGGCGAGCGCTGAGGCCACGACGTCGGGAGACGGGGCCGAGGCGGCCTCCTGAGGGCCGACCGCGTCGGCGAGCATGCAGGTGTTCATCTCGCCGGGGTCGACCCACCAGACGGCGACCTCGGGCTCCTCGGCGGCCAGCACGTGGGAGATCTGGTCGAGTGCCGCCTTGGCCGCGCCGTACCCTCCCCAGCCCTCGTACGCCTCGACGGCGGCGTCGGAGGAGATGTTGAGCACGGCGCCCCGGCGTCTGCGCAGGGCGGGCAGGGTCGCCTGGGTCAGCGCGAGCGGGGCGATCGTGTTGGTCTCGAACAACTCGCGCAGCCCGTCCAGCGGGTAGTGCGCGAGCGCGGGCAGCGGGGCCGGCCCCAGCCCTCCGGCGTTGTTGACGAGCAGATCGAGCTCGGGGGCGGCCTGGGCGAGCCTGGCCACGTGGGCGGGGTCGGCGACGTCGCCCACAACCGCTTCGGCGCCGAGGTCGAAGGCGGCCGACATCAGGTCCTCCTCGTGCCTTGCGGTGAGGAGCAGGGACCATCCGTCGGCGGCGAGGGCCTTGGCCAGGGCCAGCCCGAGTCCCCGCGAAGCTCCGGTGATGAGTGCCTGTTTCATGCCCTCACGCTAGAAACGGCGCACGGCCCGCACATCGGGCTGCGGTCGGGCGGCGCCCTGGGCAGTTCGCCCTAGGACCGGCGACCGAGGGCGCGTGCGGGGCCCAGCGCTTAGGGTGTGAGGCGTGCCGGAGGGAACCAGCGAGATCGACGACGTTGCCGGCCGGGACGCGGTGCTCCACGCGGTCAGCTCGGCCGTGCTGGCCGTCACCCGCCACCTGTCGGTCCGCGAGGTGCTCCAGGTCATCGTGCGGTCGGCGGCCTGCCTGCTCGACGCCCGTTACGCCGCCCTGGGCGTGCCCGACGATCAGGGCGCGTTCGCCGAGTTCGTCGCCGAGGGCATCAGCGACGCGCAGTGGGAGGCGATCGGGCCGACCCCGAGACAGCACGGCATGCTCGGCGCGATGCTCCGCGAGGGCGCGCCGGTGCGGCTTCCCGACATCCGCAGGGACTCCCGGTTCGAGTGGTGGCCGCGGGCCCACCCGGTGCTCAAGGACTTCCTGGGCGTGCCCATCCGCGACGGCGACCAGGTGCTCGGGATCGTCTTCCTGTCCAACAAGAGGACGCCGGGCGGTTTCACCGAGGCCGACCAGGAACTGCTGACGATGTTCGCGGCCCACGCCGCCATCGCGATCACCAACGCCCGGCTCTACGAGCGGAGCCGCGAGCTGACGGTCGTCGAGGAGCGCACCCGGGTGGCCCGCGAGCTCCACGACGCGGTCAGCCAGAAACTGTTCTCGCTACGCCTGACGGCCGGGGCCGCCGCCTCCCTGATGCGGTCGGATCCGGAACGCGCGGCCGCCGAGATCGAACGCGTCGAACGGCTGGCGGGGGAGGCCCTCGCCGAGCTGCGCGCGGTGATCGTGGAGCTGCGCCCGGCCGATCTGGACCGGCACGGCCTGGTCGAGACCCTGCGCAAGCACGCCGACACGCTCGACCGCCTGCATCCCGCCTCCGTCACGTTCGCCTTCGACGGTCCACCGCCCGGCGACCTGCCGCCCTCGACCGAGGTCGCCGTGCTGCGGGTCGCGCAGGAGGCGATCCACAACGCCCTGAGGCACGCCGAGCCCACCGTGATCGCGGTGACCCTCCGGCACGACCCGCGGAGGCTGGTGCTCGAGGTGGCCGACGACGGCTGCGGCTTCGACGAGGCGGGCGTGCACGGTCTGGGCCTGCCCTCCATGACCGACAGGGCGGAGACCGCCGGAGGCTCGCTCACGGTGGTCTCGAAGCCCGGCCGGGGCACGACGATCCGTCTCGAGGTGCCGCTGTGATCCGCGTGCTGATCGCCGACGACCACCCCGTCGTACGGCAGGGCCTGCGTACGTTCCTGGACGTGCAGGACGACCTCACCGTGGTGGGAGAGGCGGGCGACGGCGCCGAGGCGGTCGCCATGGCCGAGTCGCTGTGTCCCGACGTGCTGCTGCTCGACCTCAAGATGCCTGTGCTCGACGGCCTCGGGGCGCTCGGGCGCCTCGGCGGCCTCGCCGTACGAGTGATCGTCCTGACGTCGGTGAGCGACCCCGTCGACGTGGCCCCGGCGATGCGGGCCGGGGCGGCGGGCTTCCTCTACAAGGACGTCGACCCCGTGGCTCTGGTGCAGGCGATCCGCGCGGTCCACGGCGGGCAGGTCCTGCTGGCCCCCGAGGCGGCGGAGGCCATGATCACCACGGGGGCCCCGCCGGCGGGACCCCCGGCCGCGACGGCCCTGACCGAGCGCGAGCTGGAGGTGCTGCGCCTGATCGCCGCGGGCAAGTCCAACAAGGAGATCGCCCGTGAGCTGCTCGTGGCCGAGAAGACCGTGAAGACCCACGTGTCCAACGTGCTGATGAAGCTCGGCGTTCAGGACCGCACGCAGGCCGCCCTGTTCGCCGTCAGGAACGGTCTGGACTGACGTCCGTCAGGTCTATGGCCGGCTGGGCTCGACGATGGCGTGATGGGCGGCCACACGGGCCCGCCGCACGGCCCGGTCCAGCTCGCGCAGGGCCTCGCTGCGCGCCGCGAGCTGCCCGGACGTCAGGCCGCGCTCGTCGGCCACGCGCAGGGCGGCGGCGAGCCGGGCGGCGAGGGCGCCGACGCGGTGGGCCCGTCCGGGGTAGCCGGGCGCGAGGGTGTCGCCCGGGGCATCGAGCGCGGGGAAGCCCTGCGCGGGACCGCTCACGCCGAGCAGCGCCTCGGTGGCCGACCGCATCGCGCCGGCCAGCTCCTGCTCGGCCTCGGCCAGCGAAGGAAGGCCGGGAACGGCTGCCGACGCCTCGTACGCGCTCCAGCGCACGCCCGAATAGGAAGACCCTCTGCGGTCGTCGGCCGGCACGAGGCCGACGCACGCGTCCGCGAGCACGGCGATCGCCGCCTCGCCGGCGTCTACGGCCGCGCCGTTGAAGACGGGCGGACCGGTCAGCCCCAGAGGGTCGCCGGGTACGGGCAGGGCCAGTCGGAGGGAGCGGAGACCCTCGATCCGCTTGTCCATGAGAAAGGCGCGGAGAGTGACCTCATCCGCACCCGTTGCCACCACCTGGGGGCCCGCCGCCCGCTCGACGCGGTCCACGGCCTCGTCCAGGCCCACGTGGCCGGTCAGCCAGGCGTTGCCCCACGAAACCAGGGTGGCGGAGATCGGTGAATCGATGCGCACCCGATCCACGATAAGTGTTCGGGCCTGTCATAGTTGGTGGAGCATTCGCGGGAGGGGGTCCACATGGGCGGTCAGGTGCTTCGGTTTCAGGACGTGTCCGTACGGAGGGACGGCGCCGCCCTGCTGCGCGGGATCGACTGGAGCGTGCGCGAAGACGAACGCTGGGTGATCATCGGTCCCAACGGTGCGGGGAAGACCACCCTCCTGCAGGTGGCGGGCGCCCTGCTCTATCCGACCGAGGGCTCGGTGGACGTCCTCGGCGAGCGTCTCGGCCAGGTGGACGTCTTCGAACTGCGCACCCGGATCGGCCTGGCCAGCGCGGCGCTCGCCGAGCGGGTGCCGCCGGACGAGAAGGTCATCGACCTCGTGCTCACCGCCTCCTACGCGATCCTCGGCCGGTGGACCGAGGAGTACGACTCCCACGACGTCACCCGCGCGGTCGAGCTCATCGACCAGCTCGGCTGCGCCCACCTGATCCGCCGGCGCTTCTCGACCCTGTCGGAGGGCGAGCGCAAGCGTGTGCAGATCGCCAGGGCCCTGATGCCCGACCCCGAGTTACTGCTTCTCGACGAGCCTGCCGCGGGGCTCGACGTGGCCGGCAGGGAAGACCTGGTACGCCGGCTCGGCGGGCTGGCACGTGATTCCAAGGCCCCCTCGATGGTGCTGGTCACCCACCACGTCGAGGAGATCCCCGCCGGATTCACCCACGCGATGCTGCTGCGCCACGGGTCCGCGGTCGCCCAGGGCCCCATCGAGTCCGTCATGACCGCCGACAACCTGTCGCGCACCTTCGGGGTTCCCCTGGCGCTCGACCGGAGCATGGACGGACGCTGGTACGCCCGGCCGTACTGACAATGCGCGCTTAAAGCGCACGTAAAGCGGAAACCGCATATTCTCCAGTCAGGGATTCACAGACTGGAGTGCCGAATGGGCCAGCTCATCCTCGCCGTCGTCCTCGTGGTCTTCATCGGAGTCGTGCTGGCCCGGGCGATCAGGATCGTTCCCCAGGCGACCGCGTGCATCGTCGAGCGTTTCGGCCGTTACCACCGCACCCTCCAGGCGGGCCTCACGGCCGTGATCCCCTTCATCGACCGGATCAAGGTGGAGGTCGACCTGCGGGAACAGGTCGTCACGTTCCCGCCGCAGCCGGTAATCACCTCCGACAACCTGGTCGTGTCGATCGACACGGTCATCTACTTCCAGGTGACCGACCCCAAGGCGGCCACGTACGAGATCGCGAGCTTCATCGTCGCCGTCGAGCAGCTCACCGTGACGACCCTGCGCAACGTCGTCGGCGGAATGGACCTGGAGCGCACGCTGACCTCCCGCGAGGAGATCAACAACGAGCTGCGGGGCGTGCTCGACGAGGCCACCGGCAAGTGGGGCATCCGGGTCAACCGGGTGGAGCTCAAGGCCATCGACCCGCCCGCCTCCATCCAGGACTCGATGGAGAAGCAGATGCGGGCCGACCGCGACAAGCGTGCCGCCATCCTCGCCGCCGAGGGCCAGAAGCAGTCCGCCATCCTCACCGCCCAGGGCCAGCGCGAGGCCGCGGTGCTCAAGGCCAAAGGCGACGCGGAGGCGGTCGTGCTGCGGGCCCAGGCGGACGCCGAGGCGCAGGCGATGCGGGCCAAGGGCCAGGCCGATGCGATCGCGATGGTCTTCAAGGCCATTCACGAGGGCAAACCCGACCAGCGGTTACTCGCCTACCAGTACCTCCAGACCCTCCCCGAGATCGCCAAGGGCGACGCCAACAAGCTGTGGATCGTCCCCTCTGAGATGAACAAGGTCCTGGAGAACCTCGGCGGGCTCTTCTCTCCTTCCAAGGACCAGGCGCGCACCGACCAGAACGGTTCCACCGGCTGAGGGGGGCGCTCGCGATCTCGTACGGCCCGCCGCCTACCATCTGGCGTTAGCCGTACGAGGGAGTAGCGCTTTTGACGCCGTTGGACGCCGCCGCCGTTTTCGGGGCCGGTATAGCAGCCGGTGCGATCAACGCGGTGGTGGGATCGGGGTCGTTGATCACCTTTCCGACGCTTCTGGCCGTGGGCATTCCGCCCGTGGTGGCCAACGTCTCCAACAACATCGGGCTGGTGCCCGGAGGCGTCACCGGTGCGCTGGGCTACAGGGCCGAGCTGCAAGGCCAGCGCCATCGGCTGCTGCGGCTGGGCAGCGCCTCCGTGCTCGGCTCGGTGACCGGCGGCCTGCTGCTCCTGTGGCTTCCCGAGCAGGCGTTCCAGGTGATCGTGACCGTGCTGATCGTGATCGCCTGCGTCCTGGTGCTCCTCCAGCCGAAGCTCGGCGGGTGGCTGACCGGGCGGCGGGGCCACCCCAGCGGGGGGTTGTGGTTGTGGGTCGGGGTGCTCGCGGCGGGCGTCTACGGGGGCTATTTCGGCGCCGCGCAGGGGATCGTGCTGATCGGCCTGCTCGGGATCTTCCTCGACGACCACCTGCAACGCATCAACGCCGCCAAGAACGTGCTCTCCCTCGCGGTCAACTCGACCGCCGCCGTGTTGTTCATCGCGGTGGCGCACGTCGACTGGCTGGTCGTGGTGATGGTGGCGGTGGGTTCTGCGGCCGGAGGCTTCTTCGGGGCCCGCGTGGGGCGCAGACTGCCGCCCGTCGTTCTGCGGGTGTTCATCGTCTGCGTTGGGGTCGCCGCCATAGTGAAACTACTGGCATAAAAGGGTATCTATGCCCTTATGAAGGGCGACCGGGTGGAGATCGTCATCGATGCGGGGGGCACCCCGCGCACCTACGAGGTAGCGGCGACGCGGGCGGGTCGTCGCGTCGAGATCAGCACGGGCCGGGGCATCGTCGAGGTGAGCGAGGTGACCAGGACGGGCACGCCTGTCCGCACCGCGCGGTTCATGTCCGCGAGAATCCTCGCCTTGGTGGAGCATCCGGCGGACGGTCCCAAACCGGACGAGGTCTGACGCCCCCCGGGCTCAGTCGGCAGGGTCCAGCCGGTGGGGTTCAGTCGGCGGGCCTGACCTGGACGACGCCGTCGTGCCGTAAACGGGTCCGGAAGGCGGGCTGACGCGAGGTCGCCGGGCCGTGCACGACCGAGCCGTCTCCGATGCGGAAGACGCTGTTGTGCCAGGGGCACACGATGCAGGGCTCGCCGTTCTCGATGGTGACCCGGCCCTGATGAAGCGGCCCGGCCAGGTGGGAGCAGCCGTCCGCCAGGACGCTCACGCCGTCGCCGAGGCGCAGAACGAACAGTTCGATGTAGCCGAGCCGCCGCCGCACCGGGCGCCCGTTGGGCAGGTCCTTGAGCGCGCACAGATCGTGCCAGCCGAGTGGGACGAGGTGGCTGACCGACTCGGCGTGGTTGGCCCCCGCGGCCTGGCGGTACGCCATGTGGCCGCCCAGGTAGGCCCCGGCGGACACCGCGCCCAGCCCGGCGAAGGCGAGGGCGCGCCCGGCCCGTTCGCGCCCGCGCAGGCGCATGAGCAGCGAGCCGCCGTAGCAACCGGTCGCCGTGAGGTTCATGATCGCGTGCACGAAGCCGACCCGCTGCTGCTCCCGGTGCAACGCCGACCAGTCGGCGAGCCCCGCGGTGGCCGTGGGAAGCGCCGTGCCGAGGCCGGCCGCGACCAGGGTGCGCGACGCCCGCGGATCCGCCCGGGTCAGGTCGAGTACGGCTGTCGCGATCCAGCATCCCGCGCTCACCATCGCCAGCGCCGGATGCAGGGGATGGCCGAGAGGCACGCCGTGAAGCACATCACGCAGCCTGCTGGGCCCCAACCTGCGGCGCACCGCCTTGGCCAGCGCGGCGATGGGCCGGTCGAGGGTCGTGGTGCGCTCCAGCCCCTCGAGGAGGTTCGGCGATGGGACAATTCGAGGCAGCAGACCCGTCCGTCGTGGCCTGGTCGTCTTCTCCATCTTTCTCCCCCTTAACACCGACCCCGTACCCGCCCGTCACGGGCGTGAACATGGGCAGGCTCAGGGTTCGATGTGGCCGCGTGCCACCGAGGTCGCCACCAGCCGGGCCGCGTATTCCCCCAGGGCGGGCGAGCCCTCCTCGATGATCCGGACCTTCTCCATCACCTGCCGCCCGGTCACCTTGTTCAGCGCCCACGACCCGCCCTCGTTGTGGTGGTTGGCCACGATGGGCGCGAGCCGGTCGAGCGCCTTGGCGAAGCGCGCCTCGGGCGTCACCCGCTCCTCGAACTCGTCCCAGAGTGCCCTGAGCTGTTTGGCCTGGTCAGGGGGGAGCATTCCGAAGATCCGATCGGCGGCCGCCTGCTCGCGCGCCGCCTGCTCCTCCACGGCCACCCGGTTGTAGATGTAGGTGTCGCCGGCATCGATCTCCACGATGTCGTGCACGAGCAGCATCGCGACGACCTTGTCGAGATCGGTCCCCTCCGGAGCGTGCTCGGCCATGGTCATCGCCATCATGGCGAGGTGCCAGGAGTGCTCGGCGTCGTTCTCACGGCGGGATCCGTCGATCAGAGTGTTCCGGCGGATGATGCGCTTGAGCTTGTCGATCTCCATGGCGAAGGTGATCTGAGCTTGCAGCCGTTCATGGAGAGCGATTGTCACGGTCGGAAGCCTAACGCCCTGTGATCACCGCTCGCCCGCTTCTCCGGGGATTGCCCGCCCCTGGCCCGACCTCACAACTCGGGTCATCCTGCGGTGATGGCCACAGGCACTCCGTTGAACACGGCGTTGCCCGAAAGCGGGTCCACCACGGTCTCGTCGGTGAGCGTGTTGACGCTGACCCCGGCGTTCTGGCCCGCGACGGTCTGGAAACCGCCGTCGTGACCCCAGCCGTGCGGCAGGCTCACCACGCCCGGCATGATCGAGTCCGTCGGCTCGACGGGTACGGCGAGTTCGCCCGCGGCCGATCGCACCACCGCCGTGTCACCGAGGCCGAGCCGGGCGGCGTCGGCCGGGTTGATCTGCAGCGTGCAGCGGTTGGTGCCGCCGACCAGCGGGCCGACGTTGTGCAGCCAGCTGTTGTTCGAGCGCAGGTGCCGCCTGCCGATCAGCACGAACTCCGGCGCCCTGCGACCCAGGCCGGCGCGCAGCCGTACGAGGTCGTCGAGGATCGTGGGCGGCGCGAGCTCCACCAGCCCCGAGGCGGTGGCCAGGACACCGGGCAGGCGCGGCTCCAGCGGGCCCAGGTCGAGCCCGTTCGGATGCCTGAGGAGCTCGGGTAGCGACAGGACGCCGCCGTTCCACTCGCCGTAGGGGCCGAGCCGCACCATCGCGTCCAGCCGGACCTCCGCGCCGCTCGTGCCCTCCAGGCTCGCGCGCAGCTCGGCCGGGTCGCGCCCGTGGAGAGGACTTCCCTCGTCGGCGACGGCCGCGCGCAGCATCCCATCGAGGATCAGCTCGTCGATCAGAGCGGGATCGGCGTCCGCGCCCTGACCGGAGGCGATCACGGCCAGGCGGGCGAGGATCTCCGCCTCCGACGGCCGCCCGTCCAGCGGCAGTGCGGGCGGAGAGTAGCGCGCGTAGTTCCGCACGGCGAAATTCAGCAGCGCGAAGTCGTAGTGCCCCGACTCCAGCACCCGCGGTGGAGGCAGGATCACGTCGGCGTGGCGGGTGGTCTCGTTCAGGTAGGGATCGACGCTGACCATGAACTCCAGCCCGCGCAGCGCCCGGCCGAGCCGCGGGCCGTTCGGTGCGGAGAGCACCGGATTGCCCGCGACCGTGATCAAGGCTCTCACCTGGCCCTCGCCCGGTGTCTCGATCTCGTCGGCCAGCGTCGCCACGGGCAGCTCGCCGTTCGCCTCCGGCAGCCCGCGCACCCTGCTGTGCCACCGCCCGGTCCTGTACGGCTTCCGCCGCGCCGGGCCCTCGGTCGCGGGGCGGGGGAACATCACTCCACCGGGGCGGTCGAGGTTGCCGGTGATCGTGTTGATCACGTCGACGAGCCACTGGGCGAGCGTGCCGAACTCCGCCGTGCACGTGCCGATGCGGGCGTAGACGGCGGCCGTGGGAGCCGCGGCCAGCTCGTGTGCCAGCCGTACGATCACGTCGGCGGGCACGCCGCAGACCTCGGCGGAGGCGAGCGGCGACAGGTCGGCTACCGCGCGCTCGACCTCGTCCAGCCCGGCCACGGGAGCGGTCACCGTGACGAGGCCGTCGGCGAAGAGCGTGTGGGCGATGCCCGCGAGCAGGTAGGCGTCGGTCCCTGGCCGGATGAACAGGTGCTCGTCGGCCAGCTTGGCCGTACGCGTTTGCCGGGGGTCGACCACGACGAGCCTGCCTCCGCGGGCGCGCAGCGCCTTGAGCCTGCCGGGGAAGTCGGGGGCGGTGCACAGGGACCCGTTCGACTCCAGCGGGTTGGCCCCCAGCATGAGCAGGTAGTCGGTGCGGTCGAGGTCGGGCACCGCGATCGTCATCGGATCGCCGAACATCAGCCCGCTCGACACGTGTTTGGGCATCTGGTCGGCCGTGCTGGCGGAGAAGACGTTTCTGCTGCCGAGCGCGCGGGCGAGCGCCGGGCCGTACAGGGCTCCGGCCATGGTGTGCGCGTTGGGGTTGCCGAGATAGACGGCCCGGCCGGGCCCGGGGACCCGCGAGAGCCCCTGTTCGACGGCCGCGAAGGCCTCCTGCCAGGAGACCTCCCGCCACCGGTCGCCGGTGCGGACGAGGGGAGCCCGGAGTCGGTCGGGGTCCTCGTCGAGCCTGCCGAGGGAGGCGCCCTTGGGGCAGATGAACCCCTTGCTGAAGGGATCGTCGCCGTCGCCGCGGACCTCGGTCACGTGCCCGTCGTCGTCCAGGGTGATCGTGAGGCCGCAGACGGCCTCGCACAGCGGGCAGGTCCGGTAGGCGGTCTTCATGTCACGGCCTCCTGGGTCCGGGAGATGGACCCATCCTTGCGGTGCCTCCGGCGTGAGGGAAGCCCCAGAACCGAACGAAGTTCTAGGGCTTCCCCGCGCCCCGACGCCCCCGCGGTGCGTCCGGGCGCGCTCATTGCCGTCCGGCGCCTCTTCCTCCGGTTCCCGGTGTGGTCCGCGGGGACACGGCGCTGGATCGGGGTGCGGTGCGGCCTCACGCGGTGAAGGCCGGCCTCACGCGGTGAAGGCGCGGCCGACTTCCTCGAGTTCGCGGACGAGGTCGAATCGGGGGTCGCGGTAATGGCGGGCGCCGAAGCCGGTGCGGCTCACCGTCCATCGCAACTGGTAGGCCCACCGGTCCTGGTCGGCGCAGAGAGCTCGATCCGCCATGTTCATGTGGGTCTTGATTACTAATAACCACTTGATACCGTGGTTGTGCATGGAGACTCCTTTTCGGGTGGCTTCGAGGTGGAGTTCTCGTTTTTGCTCGCCGGGTCGGCAGGTGGCAGCCTTTCGGCCCGGCTTTTACTGGGCCCGCGTCCGGGCCATTCATGATGCGGGCGACTTCGCGCAGTCGCTAGGCGGACGGTGATTCTCTGTGGTCGGACGCCTCCCCCGTGTCGCCATATCCGAGTACGGTCGAGCCGCCGCCGGAAACGGATGTCATTCGCGAAGAGATCGGCCGGACGTTTCGCCGCGTGATCATCGGCGCCTCCCCGAAATTCCGGGAATCTCTCCAGTATCGATCGTGACCCACGAGAGATAACCCTGCAATACTTGGCGAAAAGAAACTTGCAAGGATCTTCTCGACGTGCGGTGCATCTCTCGGTGCAATTTGCATTATGATCGCGAAGTAGCCTCGAAGGAGACGCGTGCCCGCGCGGCGTGACCAAGGAGGTCGGCCTGGGTGCCCGACCACGGCAGTCCCACGGTTCGCCGGCGAAGACTCGGCCAGGAGCTCCGCCGGCTGAGAGAGCGTGCCGACCTGACCGGTGATCAGGTGGCGACGCGCCTGGGGTGGTCGGCGGCGAAGGTCAGCAGGATCGAGACGGCGCGAACCTCGCCGCGCGAAGGCGACATCGAGGCCCTGCTGTCGATCTACGTGGTAGATTCCAGCCAGCGCCACGAGCTGCTTGCCCTGCATCGGGACGCCACCCGAAAGGGCTGGTGGGAGGAGTATCGCGACTCCTTGCCCAAGGAATACATCACCTTCCTGGGGCTGGAGGCGGAGGCTGTGAGTGCCCGCAACTGGGAACCCCAGGTGGTGCCGGGCCTGTTCCAGACCGAGGCGTACGTCCGAGCCATGATGGAGAGCGGGCAGCGGAGCACTCTCGAAGCGCCGGGTGGCGTCCGGAGCCGGATCGAGGTTCGTATGGCCCGGCAGGAGGCCGTCTTCGCGACGCGGAGCCCGTTCACGGTCTCGGCGGTGCTGGAAGAGTCGGTGCTGCTTCGCCGCTTCGGTGACGACGAGGTGATGCGCGAGCAGCTCGAACGTCTGGTGGAAGTCTCGATGCTCCCCAACGTGCAGTTGAGGGTTCTCCCCCTGGACGCGGAGCACCCGATCAACACCGGTGCGTTCAGCCATCTCAGGGTTCCGGATTTCCACGATGTGGTCTATCTGGAGGCACTGCTCGGCGGACGCCTGGTGGAGGACGAGACCATCGTGTACCGCTACGAGGTCGCGTTCGATTATCTGGAGACCAAGGCGCTCGACGTCGAGGTCTCCCGCAAGTGCGTGGAAAAACATCTAAGTCGCTGGCGATAGCCATATTGAACCGCCTCGGAAAATCCCCGTCGGGGGTCGCCTCCGAGGGGAGAGACCGAATTCATGAACTCAACTGATCTGCCCGGTGTCGGCTGGTGGAAGAGCACCCGCAGCGCCAACAACTGTGCGTGCGTCGAGATAGCCGTCCTGCCCGGCGGCCAGGTAGGCGTCCGTGACAGCAAGAATCAGGAAGGTCCCGTCCTTGTTTTCACCCCGGTCGAATGGGACGCGTTCATCGGCGGCGTGAAAGACGGCGAGTTCGACATCTGATTTCGCGAGAACGCGCGTGCGGCTTGTGCCCCAGGAGAACGGGCGCAAGCCGCACACTTTTTCAGGGAAACGGGGGTCAGGCGAGACCGAGGCCCTGGGCGACGCCCTGGCCGAGGTCCTTGTGCACGCTGGTCCAGTAGTCGACCACGCGCTTCTTCATGTCGCCGGTGACCTCGGGGGCCGACGCGTGGCCCACGATGTTGCTGACGAGGTGCGTCCGGTCGGTGTCGGACAGCACGTTCTCCCAGAGGGCGCGCGGCTGCACGAAGTCGTCGTCCTCCGCGTGCTTGGTGTAGGCGCTGCGGATGATTTCGCCGGCGATGTGGTAGCTCTCGCCCGCGAAGATCGACGGATCGGCCACCGGGCCGCCGGCGCTGTTCGGCGCGTACACCGGGTCGCTCGAATTGCTGTAGCGCATCGCGCCGTCCTTGTTGTAGCTGTGGACGGGCACCTTCGGCTGGTTGACCGGCAGCTGCAGATAGTTGGGCCCGATGCGGTAGCGGTGGGTGTCCGGGTAGGAGAACAGGCGGCCCTGGAGCATCTTGTCCGGGGACGCGCCGATGCCGGGCACCAGGTTGGCAGGCTCGAAGGCGGCCTGCTCGACCTCGGCGAAGTAGTTCTCCGGGTTGCGGTTGAGGACGAACCTGCCGATCGTGATCTCGGGGTAGTCGCCGTGTGGCCACACCTTGGTCAGGTCGAACGGGTTGAAGCGGTAGTCGGCCGCCGCCTCGAACGGCATGATCTGGACGTTCACCGTCCAGGACGGGTGGTCGCCGTTCTTGATCGCGTTGTACAGGTCGCGGATGTGGTGGTCGGCGTCCCGCGAGACGATCGCCTCGGCCTCCGCGGCGGTGTAGTTCTCGATGCCCTGGTCGGTCTTGAAGTGGTACTTCACCCAGAACTTCTCGCCGGCCGCGTTGTACCAGAGGAACGTGTGGGAGCCGAAGCCGTGCATGTGGCGCCAGCTCTTCGGCGTGCCGCGGTCGCTCATCAGGAAGGTCACCTGATGCGCCGACTCCGGCGACAGCGTCCAGAAGTCCCACTGCATGTTGTTGTCACGCAGGTGGTTGTCCGCGCGCCGCTTCTGGCTGTGGATGAAGTCGGAGAACTTCGAGGGGTCACGAATGAAGAAGACCGGCGTGTTGTTGCCGACGAGGTCGTAGTTGCCCTCTTCGGTGTAGAACTTGATCGCGAAACCGCGGGGGTCGCGCGCCGTGTCCGCGCTGCCCAGTTCGCCCGCCACCGTGGAGAAGCGCAGGAAGAGCTCGGTCTCCCTGCCCTTCTGGAAGAGGCCGGCCTTGGTGAACTGGCTGACGTCCTCGGTGATCTGCAACACGCCGTACGCGCCGCCGCCCTTGGCGTGGACGACACGCTCGGGAACCCGTTCCCGGTTGAACTGGGCCATCTTCTGGATGACGTAGTGGTCCTGCATCAGCAGGGGCCCGTTGGGGCCGACGGACAGCGAGAACTCGTCGCTGGGCGCGGCAATGCCAGCGTCGGTGGTGGTTGTCGGCCTGTCGGTCATGGGGTTGTCCTCCGGGATTCCTCATCAAGGGATGCGGACTCGGGGGGCGTGACGCGCGTATGCGTGTCGGCTTCTTCAGCGGCGCCGGCGTGGCAGTCGGGACACAGGCCCCAATAGATGACGTCTGCCTCATCCACGAGGAACCCGGCGTTGAAGACGGGTTCCAGGCAGGGGGCGTGCCCGACCGCGCAGTCGACGTCTGTGACCTTGCCGCACTCGCGGCAGACGAGGTGGTGGTGGTTGTCTCCCACGCGTGTCTCGTACCGGGTCGGACTGCCGGCCGGCTCGATGCGGCGGAGCAGCCCGCCGCGCTGGAGCGCGTTCAGCGAGTCATAGACGGCTTGCAGGGATACCTGTCCGACGCGATCGCACACCCCGCGGTGGATGGATTCCACGTCGAGATGGTCACCGTTCCTCACGGTCTGAAGGATGGCCAGCCGGGCAGCGGTTACCCGCAAGCCCGCCTGGCGAAGTCGGATGGCGTCTCCCACACTCACCACGCTAGCCACTAGACCTGAATGATTCAAGTAAAGGAACTCTCCCAGTCTTTCGTGACGAATCCTTTGCATCGCGTCTATGTCGGCAATAGATGGCATGCTCTGGAACGTGCGAAGCCGAGCCCTCCTCCCCGCTCTCCTCCTCCTGTTCGTGGCCGCCTGCACGGCCGCCGAAGGTGAAGACGCCCCTACACCTGCGGGTACGAAGGCGACCGCGCCCGCGGCGAAACCGAAGCCTTCCAAGCCCGCGCGCCGTGCGTACACGATCTCCTTCGCGGGCGACGTGCACTTCGAGGGAGTGCTGCGTACCCGCCTCGACAGCAACCCGAGTACGGCGCTCGGCCCCATCGCGAACGTGTTGCGCAGGTCCGACCTGACGGCGCTCAACCTGGAGACGGCCATCACCACCGGCGGCACCCCCGCTCCGGGCAAGCAGTTCACCTTCCGCGCGCCGCCCACGGCGTTCACGGCGCTCAAGGCCGCCGGCGTCGACGTTGTCACCATGGCCAACAACCACGGCATGGACTACATGGAAAGCGGCCTGCGTGACACCCTCGCCTCGATCAAGCAGTCCAGGTTCCCCGTGATCGGCATCGGCAAGGACGAGGCGTCCGCCTACCGGCCCTATCGGGCCACGGTCAAGGGCAACCGTGTGTCGATCATCGGCGCCACCCAGGTGCTCGACGACGAGTTCGTCACCGCCTGGACGGCGAAGGGCGACAAACCCGGCCTCGCCTCGGCCAAGAACGAGCCCCGCCTGCTCCAAGCCGTACAGCAGGCCCGTAAGAACTCCGACACGGTGATCGTGTTCCTCCACTGGGGTACCGAGCTCGCCACCTGCCCCACTGCCGTTCAGCGCGGCCTCGCCGCGGACCTCGCCGAGGCAGGGGCCGACGTCATCGTCGGCAGCCACGCGCACGTGCTGCTCGGCGGCGGATACGCGGGCCAGGCCTACGTGCAGTACGGCCTGGGCAACTTCGCCTTCTACAACTGGGGGCCGGAAACCGGCAGGACGGGCGTGCTGACGCTCACGATCAACGGCAGGAAGGTCCTCAAGGACGCGTGGACCCCGGCCCGGATCAACGGCGGCATCCCCATCCCCGACACCGGTACGGCCAGACAACAGGCGCTCGCGGGCTACAAGAACCTCCGCGGCTGCACGGGCTTGGACGCCACGCCCGGACAAGGAACCTGATCGTGCGGAATGCGACGGAGGGGAGTTGCCGGGCATTTCCCTACGACTGCTGAGTAAGGCCTGACCGGGGCGCCGTCCAGCGTGCAAGATGGTCGTGTGTCCAGCCAGCACGTACACGATGTGGAACGTTTTTCAGGTGGGCGGGCGTCGTCGCACTCGCCTCGCCCTGACGAACCGCTGCGTCGCAGGCCGTCGCAGCGCAGGAGCGCCCGCAGGGTCGAGCGCATGCTCGACGCGTGCGCGGAGTTGCTGGACGAAGGCGGATACGAGGCGCTTTCGACCACCCGCGTCGCCGAGCGGGCCGGGGTGGCGATCGGTTCGGTCTACCAGTTCTTCCCCGACAAGCGGGCCCTGAGCCAGGCGCTCACCAGAAGGAACGTCGAGCTGTTCGTGGCGAGGGTCGGCCGCCGCTTCATCACCGACGACTTCGACGGATGGTGGGCGGCGGTTGACGCGATCATCGACGAGTACGTCGAGCTTCATCGCACCGTCCCCGGATTCCGCTCGCTCCACTTCGGCGACATCCTCGACCTCGACGCGGTCGACGCCGTGGCCGACAGCGGAACCGTGATCATGGGCCGCCTGCGCGCGTTGTTGTTCGAGGAGTTCGGCCTGGTCGACAGCGAGGAGGTGGACCGTGCCATCCTCGTCGCCATGGAGGCGGGGGATGCCGTGCTGAAGCTCGCGTTCCGGCACGACCCCAGCGGCACTCCGGAGATCCTCGCGGAGGCGCGGGGGCTGGTGCACGGTTATCTTTCGCGCCAGCTCCGCCCCGGCGCCGGGTGATCGAACGCCGGCCAGCCCCCGGGGATGTCGACGTGCCGTGCCCCGTGGTGAGGGTGATGTCCCAGCTCACGCGACCAGGGATCGATGTCCGGGACGGCGAGCGAGCTCCATATCGTGGGCGACAGATCCTGCATGTATCCCGAGTTCTGCCACGGCCGTGAGTGAGTGTTCCGCGGCATCTGGAGCTCCCGGGTGCTCTGCGTGGCCGAGTTCGGCCCGCACGGCACGGCGGCGGCCGGTTCGACGTTCAACTCGGCCATGCGGAGCTGGGTCTGAAGCCGCGCCAGTTCCTTGCGGGTCTGCGCGAGGGCCTCGTACTGAGAGGCCATATAACCCGCCAGGCCCGGAACGACGGCGGACAGCACGGCTGCGGAGGCAAGTGTCACAATCACCCGCTTGGACATGACCAGTCGCTCCCCCGCCCGCTCCGTTTAGCACAGCGCGGGCAATATGCCCGGTCAACCGTACTGAGACACGATTCGTGGTCGAACGTGTACTAATCGTTGCTTCGTGAATGCCTGCGGTTGTCCCTGCAAAGTCGGGCAATGGTCGGTAGCCTCGGCACTGTGGCACATGTGACGCATGAGCAGCTGGACCGACTGCTCGAACAGGCCCTGCTGCTCGATGACCACGGTGCCCTCGCCGCCCAGCTCGATGCGCTGGCTCAGGGCTACGAGTCCGGTGAGGTGTCGAGGGCGGCGATCCTCGTACTGGCGGCGGAGGAATGGCGTCAGGCGGGCCGGCCGGACGTCGCGCTGGAGCGTTTCCGCAGCGCCGTCGACGACGGCGGCGAGGTGCTCATCGACCCGCGATCGGGCATCGCCGACACGCTTTTCGAGCTTGAACGGGCCGACGAGGCCCGTGAGGTCATCGCGGCCATCAAGACGGGGCCGTGGAACCCGGCCACGGCGCTCACCGTCGCCGAGACGCTGGTGGCCTACGGCGATCTGGACGGCGCCCACGAATGGGCCACCGACGGGGTGCTCGCCTGCGCCGACGGCAGCACGATGAGAGAAGTCCTGCTGCGCACGCGATATCGCATCCGCGTCGACCTCGGTCTGCCCGAGGACGACCTCGACGCGCTGCTCGACGTCAGCCGCTGACACCAGATCGCGTGTCACCCCCGGCCGTGGGCTGACGGACGATCGGGTGCGGGCAACGAAAAAGGGGCCGTAATCCACGGCCCCTTTCGTCCCGGCCGGATCGCCGGCCGGGACGTGCGTCGTCCCCTGCGGTCAGGGCAGGATCGGGCTTCCCGCCGCGTTCCTCGCGAGCGTCGCGACCGTACGCGCGTTCGCGGTCCTGGCGAGCGCGGGAGCGGTGATGTCGCCCGGGAAAGCGGGGGAGGAGCCCTGCGGATGGGCGGGCGCCTTGGGGTGAAGCACGCCGGTCCGCGAGTTCGCCCCCTGGATGCGCTGCTCGGACGGGCTCTGGGCCTCGCCGTGCTTGCTGGGACCGTGCCGGCGAGCCTCGTCATGCCTGCGCGCCGCGTCGGCCGCGGACCTGCCGGTCGCCCCGGATCCGTCGTGCGACTTGGCGGAGTCCTGGCGTCCCTGCGCGTCGTCACGTGCACCGTGCCTCTTGTCCGCCGGCTGGACGACCGTAGACGGCACCTTGTGCTCGGGACGGCCATGCGGATGGGCGGGGAGGAACGCGGCGCCCGAGCGCGTCCCGGCGTCCCTGTGGCTGTCGGCGCCGTCATGGCCCGCCCGGTGGTCGCCGGCCTTCGGGCGGTGCTCGGCAGCGGACACCGGGGCCGACGGCGCACACGCCTGGCTCGCCATCTTCGGCCGCGAGGGTGCGATGGACATGAGAGGGACCATCGACATCCTCGCCGCAGGGCCGGCGGCCTTGGCCGCGGAGGAGGCGCCGGTGGTGGTCTGCTTGGCCACCTCCTGTGCCATGTCCTGAGCGGCGTTCATCGCGGGAGCCGCGTCAGGGGCCTGCGCAGGCAGGGCCTTCGTGGCGGCCCCGGCCGGGTTCGCCTTCCCGCCCGGAACCCCCGGAAGAATCTCCGGTGCATTGGAGACGGCACCGGGAAGCGTCTTCGGGTGATCGCGGTGGGCGGGCTTGTCAGCCGCGGCCTGCGGGACCATCGTGCCGTCCGCGTGGGCGCCCTTGGCCACCTGACCGCTCTTCACGCCGGAGGCGGCCTTGACGTCCTGGGCGTTCTTGGTGGTCGTGGCGTCCTGCACGGGCTTCGCGCTGCCGGCCCCCTGGGTCGCCGGGGCCGTCACGGTTCCCTGCGCGGCCTGGGTTCCCTGGGCGGGCTGGGTTCCCTGGGCGGGCTGGGTTCCCTGGGCCGTCTTGGCGTCCTGCGCCGCCTTCGGGCCGTGCGCCCCCTTGACGTTCTGCGTGGTTGTCGTGTTCTGCGTGGTCGTCGTCCCTTGGGCGCCGACGGCCTTGGGCGCCTGTGCGTTCCGGGCCTCCCGGGTCTCCTTGACGTTCCGGGTCTGCTTGGCGTCCTGGCCGGGCTTGGGGCCCTTCTCCACGGGAAGGGTCCGGCCCGGGGACCCGGCCGCGGACCGTCCGGGCAGGGTGGTGAGCCCGCGGCCCGCGGCCGCCCCGGCGGTGTCGGCGATGCTGAGCACGCCACTTGGCGGCGTGAGGTAGTTCAGGCTCGCCGCCGAGCCCGTCGTCTGCGGCCGGCAGGCGTCCGCGGCCACGCCGCCCTCGGCCGTCGCCTGGCCGGTCGCGAGCCAGCTCACCCCGGCGGTCACCGCCGCCAGAACGACGCACCGCCCCCGCATACTTCGCGATGTCCTGGACATCGACGTCCCCCTGATTGCTTACGGTAATCCGACGAACGCCGAACGTAGCAGCGAGGGAAAAGTGCGGGGACGGCTTGCCTCAATGGTGGGAAAGACCTTACCGAGCAGGCTGAATGCTGAGCGTGTCCCCTGCTTCGTCCAGCTCGACCATTACCTCGTCGCCGTCGCGGATTTCACCGGACAGCAGCTCCTTCGCCAGGCGGTCCCCGATGGCCGACTGGACCAGCCGGCGCAGCGGCCGGGCACCGTACAACGGGTCGTAGCCGGTCAAAGCCAGCCAATCGCGAGCGGCAGGGGTCACGGTCAGCTTCAGCCGGCGGTCGGCCAGCCGCCGCGCGAGCCGCGACACCTGCAGATCGACGATCTGCGACAGCTCCTCGGTGCCGAGCGCGTCGAACACGATCACGTCGTCGAGCCGGTTGAGGAACTCCGGCTTGAACGCGCCGCGGACCGCGGCCAGCACGGCCTCCCGCTTGGCGCCGTTCTCGAGGTTGGGATCGACCAGGAACTGCGAACCGATGTTGGAGGTCAGGATCAGGATCGTGTTGCGGAAGTCCACCGTACGGCCCTGGCCGTCGGTGAGCCGCCCGTCGTCGAGCACCTGGAGCAGGATGTCGAAGACCTCCGGGTGGGCCTTCTCCACCTCGTCGAGCAGCACGACCGTGTACGGCCGGCGGCGCACGGCCTCGGTGAGCTGGCCGCCCTCCTCGTAGCCGACGTAGCCGGGAGGCGCGCCGACCAGACGGGCCACGCTGTGCTTCTCGCCGTACTCGCTCATGTCGATGCGGGTCATGGCCCGCTCGTCGTCGAAGAGGAACTCCGCGAGGGCCTTGGCGAGCTCGGTCTTGCCGACACCGGTCGGCCCCAGGAACAGGAAGGACCCGGTGGGCCGGTCGGGGTCGGCGATGCCCGCGCGGGCCCGCCGTACGGCGTCGGAGACGGCCTGAACGGCCTGGCGCTGCCCGATGAGGCGTTTGCCCAGATCGTCTTCCATGCGCAACAGCTTGGCCGTCTCGCCTTCGAGCAGCCGTCCCGCGGGGATGCCGGTCCACGAGGAGATGACCTCGGCGATGTCGTCGGGGCCGACCTCTTCCTTGACCATCGGCTCCGCCTCGGCCTCCTCCGCGACGCGGGTGGCCTCGGCGAGGTCCTTCTCCAGCCGGGGCACGTCGCCGTACATCAGGCGGGAGGCGGCTTCGAAGTCGCCGTCACGCTGGGCCCGCTCGGCGGCGCTGCGCGCCTCGTCGAGCTGCTTCTTCAGCTCGCCGACCTTGTTGAGCCCGGCCTTCTCCCGTTCCCAGCGCCCGACCAGGGCGTTGAGGTCCTCCTGGCGGTTGGCCAGCTCCTCCCGGAGCTTGTCCAGGCGCAGGATGCTCGCCTCGTCGGTCTCCTTGGCGAGGGCCAGCTCCTCCATCTTGAGCCGGTCGACGCTGCGCTGGAGCTCGTCGATCTCGACCGGCCTGGAGTCGATCTCCATGCGAAGCCGGGACATCGACTCGTCCACCAGGTCGATGGCCTTGTCGGGGAGGAAGCGTGCCGTGATGTAGCGATCGGACAACGTCGCCGCGGCGACCAGGGCGCTGTCGGAGATCTGCACCTGGTGGTGGGCCTCGTAGCGGCCCTTCAGCCCGCGCAGGATCGCGATGGTGTCCTCGACCGTCGGCTCGCCCACGTAGACCTGCTGGAAACGGCGCTCCAGGGCGGGGTCCTTCTCGATGCGCTCGCGGTACTCGTCGAGGGTGGTCGCACCGATCATGCGCAGCTCGCCGCGCGCCAGCATGGGCTTGAGCATGTTGCCAGCGTCCATGGCGCCCTCGGCCGCACCTGCGCCGACCATGGTGTGCAGTTCGTCGATGAAGGTGACGATCTGGCCGTTGCTCTCCTTGATCTCGTTGAGTACGGCCTTGAGGCGCTCTTCGAACTCGCCGCGATACTTCGCGCCCGCGACCATCGCGCCGAGGTCGAGCGCGACCAGGCGCTTGTTCTTGAGGCTCTCCGGCACGTCGCCGGCGATGATCCGCTGCGCCAGGCCCTCGACCACGGCGGTCTTGCCGACGCCGGGCTCGCCGATCAGCACGGGGTTGTTCTTGGTCCTGCGCGACAGCACCTGGACCACTCGCCGGATTTCGGTGTCGCGGCCGATGACGGGGTCGAGTTTGCCGGCCTTGGCCCGCTCGGTGAGGTCGACGCCGTACTTCTCCAGCGCCTGGTAGGTGTCTTCAGGGGTTTCGCTGGTCACTCGGCCGTGTCCGCGGACCTTCTCGAAGACGTCGAGCAGCGCGGTGGGGGTGGCGCCCTCCGCCTTGAGCAGGTCGGCGACCTGGCCGCCGTCGGCCGCCAGCCCGACGAGCAGATGCTCGGTCGAGACGTACTCGTCCTCGAGGCGCTTGGCCCGGGCCGCGGCGGTGTTCAGCACGGTGTGCAGCTGCCGTGACGTCGACGGCGCGCTCACGGTCGAACCCTGGGCCTTGGGGAGGCTGCCGAGCAGCTCTTCCGCCCGGGTGCGCAGGCGCTTCCAGTCGGCGCCGACGGCCTCGAGCAGCGGGACGGCGGTGCCGCCCGTCTGGTTCAGCAGCGTGGTGAAAAGGTGGACGGGCGCGACCTCGGGGTTCCCCTCGGCCGATGCCCGGCGGACCGCCCCGGACAGGGCCTCCTGGCTCTTCTGAGTGAGCTTGTAGTCCATATGTGTTTGATGCCCTCGCTTCGAAGATCAGGCAGGTGGCAGTTCGTAGCGGACCAGAGCCCGCATCAAGGTCAGCTCTCCCCGGAGCCGGGCCACCTCGTCGCGCAGGCGCATCGCCTCGGTTTCCAGCTCGAGGATGCGCTTGATGCCCGCCAGGTTGATGCCATCTTCCTGGGACAGCCGTTGGACCTCGCGCAACAGCACGATGTCCCTCGTGGAGTAGAGCCGCCCGCGCCCCGCCGTACGGCCGGGGCTGACGAGCCCCAGCCGGTCGTACTGCCGCAGGGTCTGCGGGTGCAGCCCCGACAGCTGGGCGGCTACCGAGATCACGTAGACAGGAGTGTCGTCGGACAGATTGAAGAAGTTGGCATCCATCGGCTCACTCGCTTCTGGCCTGCTTGATCAGCTCGTCACGGAGGTCGGTGCCCTCCGTCGCGTCCCTGAACTCCTCCAGCGCCGCGCGAGCCTTGTCGTCGAGGGTCTGCGGCACCGTCACCTGGACGGTGACGAGGAGGTCACCCTTGGTGCCGTCCTTGCGGGCGGCCCCACGGCCACGGACGCGGAACGTACGGCCGTTCGGCGTGCCTTCCGGGATGCGCAGCTTGACCGGCATCCCGTGCAACGTGGGCACCTGGATCTCGGCTCCGAGCGCGGCCTCGGGGAAGGTGACCGGCACGGACACCGTCAGGTTCTCCGCGTTGCGCCCGAAGACCGGGTGCGGCTTCACATGGACCTGAACGTAGAGGTCGCCGGCCGGGCCGCCGTTCTCGCCGGGCGCTCCCTTGCCCTTGAGCCGGATGCGCTGGGAATCGCCCACGCCCGCGGGGATGCGGGCCTGGATGGTGCGGGTGCTCTTGCCGCGCCCGCTTCCCTCGCAGACCGGGCAGGGGTCGTCGACCAGGAGCCCGCGGCCGCGGCAGTCGCGGCACGGCTCGGAGAAGGCGAAGTTGCCCAGGTTGCGGCTGGCCGCCCCGGTGCCGTCGCAGGTGGGGCACACACGGGGCGTCGTGCCGGCCTTCGCGCCGGTGCCGCCGCACGCGGTGCAGGCGGATGAACTGGTGAGCCTGAGAGACACGGTCGTGCCGTCGACCGCTTCGCCGAATGAGAGGGTGACCTCCGACTCGATGTCCTGACCCCGCCGGGGGCGCTGCGTCGTGCGCGTCGCGCTGCCGCCGCCCCGGTTGAACAGGCCGCCGAACAGGTCGCCCAGCCGTTCTCCGGCGCCATGTTGCTGCTGGCCGGCGCCGCCGAACAGGTCTCCGAGGTCGAAGTTGAAGCCTCCACGCTGGCCGCCCGCGCCGGGGAACCCGCCGACGCCCGACCCGAACAGGGTGCGGGCCTCGTCGTACTCCTTGCGGCGCTTGGTGTCGGACAGGACGTCGTAGGCCTCGGAGACCTCCTTGAACTTCTCCTCGGTCTTCACGTCTCCCTGGTTGGCGTCCGGGTGGTACTTCCTGGCGAGCTTCCGGTAGGCCTTCTTGATGTCCTCGCCGGTCGCGCTCTTGGGCACACCAAGGACGGCGTAGTAGTCCTTCTCCAAGTAGTCCTTGGTGCTCATCTATCGCTTCCTTCGTACGAAAGGGGAAGATCTGGTCGCCTCTCCCGATCCTGCATGATCGGGAGAGGCTTCCGAATGTTCAGTTGTCGCCGGATTCGTCAGACCTGCTGCGGTCTTCGGCGGCGGAGTCGCCGAGATCGGCGACCACCACAGGCTCGTCGTCCTCCGCGGGCTCCGCGACGGCGACACGCGCCGGGCGCAGAATGCGCTCGCCGATCCGGTAACCGGGCTGGAGGATCTCGATACAGGTGGGCTCGGTCACGTCGGCCGAGTAGCTGTGCAAGAGCGCCTCGTGCACGGTCGGGTCGAACGGGTCGCCCTTCGCGCCGAACGTCGTCAGCCCCAGCTTGCCGACGGCGGCCTCCAGGGACTCGCCGACCTTGGCGAACCCGCCGGTGAGCTCACCGTGGTCACGGGCCCGGCCGATGTCGTCCAGCACGGGCAGGAACTCGCTCAGCACGCTTGCGACCGCGTGCTCCTTGACGGCGATCCGGTCTCGCTCGACCCGCTTGCGGTAGTTGCTGTATTCGGCCTGGAGCCGCTGCAGGTCGGCCGTCCGCTCCGCGAGCAGACCGGCCGTGGAACTGTCGGCCGGTGCCTGCGGCGTCTCCTCGCCGCCGGGAGCGGCCTCGTCGGCCGCCTCACCGGCGGGCCGGCGGACCGTCCCGGTCTCTGGGTCGATCTTCCGTTTGTCGCGGATCACCGGCTCCTCCTCGGAACCGTTCTCGCGCGGGGTCACTTGTTGCCGCCCTCCTGCTTCGGCTCGTCGTCGATGATCTCCGCCTCGACGACGTCGTCATCGGACTTGGCCTGCTCGGATCCGGCGGTGGCCGTGCCGGCCGCCGCGCCGTCCTGGGACTGGGCGTAGATGGCCGAGCCCATCTTCTGGCTGACGGTCGCGAGCTTCTCCGACGCGTCGCGGATGGCAGGCGTGTCGGTGCCCTCCAGCGCCTTCTTCAGCTCCGCGAGCGAGTCCTCGACCTCGGTCTTGACGTCGGCCGGGACCTTGTCGCCGTTCTCGCGGAGGAACTTCTCCGTCTGGTAGGCCAGCGCGTCGCCGTTGTTGCGGACCTCGGCCTCCTCGCGGCGCTGCTTGTCCTCTTCCGCGTAGGTCTCCGCCTCGCGCATCATGCGCTCGATGTCGTCCTTCTGGAGCGCGGAGCCGCCGGTGATCGTCATCGACTGCTCCTTCCCGGTGCCGAGGTCCTTGGCGCTCACCTTGACGATGCCGTCGGCGTTGATGTCGAAGGTGACCTCGATCTGCGGGACGTTGCGCGGAGCCGGGGCGATGCCGGTGAGCTCGAAGGTCGCCAGCTTCTTGTTGTAAGCCGCGATCTCGCGCTCGCCCTGGTAGACCTGGATCTGCACCGACGGCTGGTTGTCCTCGGCGGTGGTGAAGACCTCCGACCGCTTGGTCGGGATTGTGGTGTTCCGCTCGATGATCTTCGTGAAGACGCCGTTCTTGGTCTCGATGCCGAGGCTCAGCGGCGTGACGTCGAGCAGCAGGACGTCCTTGACCTCGCCCTTGAGCACGCCGGCCTGGAGGGCGGCGCCGATCGCCACGACCTCGTCAGGGTTGACGCCCTTGTTGGGCTCCTTGCCACCGGTCAGCTCCTTGACCAGCTCGGACACGGCCGGCATGCGGGTCGAACCGCCGACGAGCACCACGTGGACGATGTCGGAGACCTTGATCCCGGCGTCCTTGATGACCTGGTGGAAGGGGCCCTTGCAGCGCTCGAGCAGGTCGGAGGTGATCCGCTGGAATTCGGACCGGGTCAGCTTCTCCTCGAGGTGGAGGGGGCCCTCGGCCGAGGCGGTGATGTAGGGAAGGTTGACCGTGGTCTCGGTCTGGCTGGACAGCTCGATCTTGGCCTTCTCCGCGGCCTCGCGCAGCCGCTGCAGGGCCATCTTGTCCTTGGCCAGGTCGACGCCGTGGGCGTTCTTGAACCGGGTCGCCAGCTCGTCGACGATCCGCTGGTCCCAGTCGTCGCCGCCGAGGTGGTTGTCACCGCTGGTCGCCTTGACCTCGACGAAGCCGTGGCCGTCCTCCTGGCCGACGTCCAGCAGGGACACGTCGAAGGTGCCGCCGCCGAGGTCGAAGACCAGGATCGTCTGGTCCTTCTCCTTGTCCAGACCGTAGGCAAGGGCGGCGGAGGTGGGCTCGTTGATGATGCGCAGGACGTTGAGTCCGGCGATCTGGCCGGCTTCCTTGGTCGCCTGGCGCTGGGAGTCGTTGAAGTAGGCGGGAACGGTGATCACCGCGTCGGTGATCTTCTCGCCGAGGTAGGCTTCGGCGTCCTGCTTGAGCTTCTGCAGGACGAACGCGCTGATCTGCTGCGGGGTGAACTTCTTGCCGTCGATCTCGACGGTCCAATCGGTGCCCATCTCGCGCTTGACCGAACGGATGGTCCGGTCGACGTTGGTCACCGCCTGACGCTTGGCGACCTCGCCAACGAGGACCTCGCCGTTCTTGGCGAAGGCGACCACGGACGGCGTGGTCCGCGAACCCTGCGCATTGGCGATGACCGCGGGCTCACCGCCCTCGAGGATCGAGACGACGGAGTTGGTCGTCCCCAGGTCGATACCTACCGCACGTGCCATGAGTACGTCCTTGTAGTCAAAGTTGAGTTGGTCGGACTCAATAGTGGGAGAGCCTTGAGGGCTTTGTCAAACGTCTTGAGTCTATGGGGCTCAACCCTCAGGGTGCCGCAATCATTCCCCTTTCGCCATGATCATCTCCCCGGTGGGTGGTTCCGAGGGTTGTGGGCGATCACGCGTGCCTTGTGGGTGATCATGCAGAAGTTCGTGTTCATGGCGCCGACGTGCACCAACCATGTTTGTGATCATGCAGAACCTCGGCTGCATGCCCGATGACCTGGGGGTCCACGATTCGTGATCATGCAGAAGTTCGGGCGCGCACGGGTTGAGCTGCGAGAACACCAATCGTGATCATGCAATGGGGCGTATCGGGATCCGTTGCGCACTACTGATCGTTCCTGAAGGACTTCTATGGCCCGTGCTCGTGTGCCGTCTCGCCAGGGCTCTTGGAGGAGCGGGTCACGTTGCAAGGACGTACGGTTCGGCCCTTGTGCATGATCACGAACAGTGATGTCGCAGGTCGGTGAGTGGTTGTCCGAACTTCTGCATGATCACGAACCATGAAGGAGCACGTCAACGGAGGTGCGCCCGAACTTCTGCATGATCACGCGGAGGGGTCATGATCACGCGCGAGGCTGTGATCATGCGGAGGCTGTAATCACGCGGGGCAGGGAAATCAGTGCTTGGCGCCGTCGATCACTTTGCGGTTGCCGAGGGGGGTGGACAGATTCACCTTCGTCTGCTTCTTGATCGCGATGGCGATGCACACCGCATCGGGATGACGGCGGTCCTTGCCTTCCCAAATGGTGACGGTGACCTGGTCGGCGCTCTCGGACACGTCGACGCGGTCGAGCGCGGTGCACGGCTCGACGCCCGACCACCAGGTGAGCAGAAGGGCCTTTCCGCCGTCCGTCGGCTCGGCGCTGAGCCACTTCGTCTTGTGCGGATCGATCGTGTTGCCCACGGGCGTCGCCTGGGACGGCGTCGCGCCGGGCTCGGCTGAGCCGCCGGAGCTCGGATGCCCACTGACAGGCCGGCTCGGCTGGGCCGACGAGCCAGATGGGCCCGGTGTGGTCTCGCCACAGGCCACCACCATGAGCAGGAGTGCCACGAGCCAGAGCTTTCCCATGCCCCTATTGACGGATCGCGGGGCGCCTGAGTTCAACCCCCCGGTTGACGGCCGGCGGCATGGACTCTAATTTCAACGCATGATGAATTCATCGAGCCCCGCGATAGCCGTACAGGCGCTGCGGGTGACGCGCGGCGGCGCCGAGGTGCTGCACGGGCTCACGTTCGAGGTGCCGAGAGGCCAGGTGACCGGCCTGCTGGGGCCCAGCGGTTGCGGCAAGACAACCCTCATGCGCGCGATCGTCGGCGTGCAGATCGTGTCCGGAGGGCAGGTCACCGTGCTCGGCGAGCCGGCCGGCAGCCCCGCCCTGCGCCGCAGAATCGGCTACTCCACCCAGAATCCGGCCGTCTACCGCGACCTCTCCGTGCGGGAGAACCTGCGCTATTTCGCAGCCGTGCTGAACGCGCCGAAGTCGGACGTGGACCGGGTCATGGAAGAGGTGGGCCTGTCGGACGCGGCCGGCCAGCTGGGCGGAACCTTGTCCGGCGGCCAGCTCAACCGGGCCAGTCTCGCCGTCGCGCTGCTCGGAAGCCCCGAACTGGTGGTGCTCGACGAGCCGACCGTGGGTCTCGACCCGGTGCTGCGCCAGGAGTTGTGGCAGCTCTTCCAGAGCCTGGCCGCGCGCGGGGTGACGCTGGTCGTCTCCAGCCACGTGATGGACGAGGCCGCGCGGTGCGAGCGGCTGATCGTGATGCGTGACGGGGAGATCCTCGCCGACGACTCCCCGGAAGGACTGCGCGGGCACACCCGGACGACGGATCTGGAAGAAGCGTTCCTGCGCCTCATCGAGGAGAGGGCGGCGGCATGAACTTCGCGATCACGCTGGCGACGGCGCGGCGGATCCTGACCCAGTTGCGCCATGACCACCGCACGGTGGCGCTCATGGTGCTGGTCCCCACGCTCGTGATCGTGCTGCTCTACTACGTCATCGACGACCGGCGCACGTTCGCACAGTGGGCGCCGGTGCTGCTGTGCATCTTCCCGTTCCTGGTGATGTTCCTGGTCACGTCGATCGCCACGTTGCGTGAGCGTACGTCGGGCACGTTGGAGCGGCTGATGGCCGGCCCGCTCGGCAAGCTGGACCTCCTCCTCGGGTACGGCATCGCGTTCGGCCTGACGGCCTGTGTCCAGGTGGCGCTCGCCTTGACCGTCTCCCTGACCTGGCTCGGCCTGGAGCCGGCGGGACCGTTGTGGCCGCTGGTCGTGGTCGCCTTGCTGAACGCCCTGCTCGGCACCGCGCTCGGCCTGCTGTGCAGCGCGTTCGCGCGCAGCGAGTTCCAGGCCGTGCAGTTCATGCCGGTGGTGATGATCCCCCAGCTGCTGCTGGGCGGCATCATCGTCCCTCGCGACCAGATGGCGACCGCCCTGGAGTGGGTGTCCAACGTGCTGCCCATGTCGTACGCCATCGACGCGATGAAGACCGCCGTGATGGGGGCCGAGCTCGGCGGCGAGTTCTGGCGGGACGTCCTCGTCGTCGCCGGGGCCGCCCTGCTCGCCCTCATTCTCGGCGCGGCCACCCTTCCCCGCAGAACCCCCTGACCCCTCTGGTGGCGACCCTCAGCCGGACGCGAGCTGGCGGCTGCGGTCGCGGGCGGCCTCGATCGCGGCGAGGAAGGCGGCGCGCACCTTGTGGCGCTCCAGTTCGGCGATGGCGGAGATCGTCGTGCCCCCGGGCGAGGTCACGGCCTCCCGCAAAATCACGGGGTGCTCGCCGGAGTCGCGGAGCATGATCGCCGCGCCGACGATCGACTGGGTGACCATGTCGAGCGCGGCCGCCCGGGGCATGCCCAAAAGGATGCCCGCGTCGACCATGGCCTCGACCAGGTAGAAGAAGTACGCCGGGCCGCTGCCGGACAGCGCGGTCGCGGCGTCCTGCTGCGACTCCGGGATGCGCAGGACCTTCCCGACCGGGGAGAGCAGGTTCTCGGTGCGCTTGAGGTGGGCCTCGGAGGCGTACGCGCCGGCCGAGATGACGCTCATCGCCTCATCGACCAGCACCGGGGTGTTGGACATGACACGCACCACCGGCACCTCGTCGCCGAGCCGGGCCTCGACGAAGCCGGTGGTGATGCCCGCCGCCACGGATATGACCAGCTTGCCGGCGGAGACGTGCGGGGCGATCTCGGCCAGCAGGGCCGCCATGTCCTGCGGCTTCACGGCGAGGATGAGCGTCTCGGCGTTCTTGGCCGCCTCGGCGTTGCCGGCCACCTGCACGCCGTAGCGCTCCCTGAGGGCGTCGGCGCGCTCGGCGCGCCGCGTGGTCGCCGTGATCTCGTCGGGTCGAAGCCCGGCACGCACCAGCCCGGACAGGAGGGCCTCGCCCATCTTGCCGGTACCCAAAATCGCGATCATGCCAATGTCCTTACAGCCGAGGTCAGTTCCGCAGCCTACCGAGCGTGGCCGGGGCCTCAGGTTCTACGGAGGCCCCGGACGGCGGGCAGGCTCAGCAGGCAGACGATGCCGGCGATGCCCACGGCGAACCCGAACAGCAAGACGTGGTCGGCTCCCACACGCGCGGCGACCGGCCCGGACAGAGCCTGCCCGATCGGGATGCTGAGCACGGAACCGCCGACCTCATAGGCCGTCACGCGGTTGAGCACATCGGGGGTGACCTTGGTCTGGATGCTCGTGGCCCACATGACCGACCAGAAGGCCCAAGCCGCGCCGCTGACGGCGAACCCGGCCGCGACCACGCCGGCCGGCATGTGCATGGCGATGACCAGCGGCTCCAGGAAGAAGACGGTCATCACGACCGCTCCGACCGCGAGGGGCCGCGCCGGCTTGAACCACATGGCGATCACGCCGCCGATGACCGTGCCCGCTCCCGCGGCCGACATGATCAAGCCGTACGTCTTCGAGCCGAGGTCCTGGGTGAGCACCGCCGCGCCGAGGGGCGTCACCGGACCGAAGACGAAGACGCCGTAGAAGACCCAGACGAGGATGACCGACCACATCCAGGTGCGGGACCGGAACTCCGTCCACCCCTCGCGGAGGTTCCTCACCATCGACGTACCGCGTGCGAGCGAAGCCGGGGGGCGCACGCGCAGCGACAGCAGGCAGACGGCGCTCACGGCGAACGTGGCGGCGTTGAAGCCGTACACGACTCCCGCGCCTCCGAAGGTCACGAGCAGGGCCGACAGGGTGGGCCCGAACAGCTGGGCGATGGCGTCGGCGACCCGGAGCGTGGCGTTGGCTCGCTGCACGTCATGGGCGATGTGGGGCACCATGCTGCTCACGCCGGGCTGGAACATCGCCGCCGCGGCCCCGCTGAGCGCGGACAGCACGATGAGCAGGACGAGTGAGGGCCTGCCGGTAAGGAAGGCGACCGCGATGATCGACTGAGTGACCACGCGGACGAGGTCGGCCCCGATCATCATGCGGCGGGCGGTGAACCGGTCGGCGAACACCCCGCCGAAGAGGATGAGGCCGCCGACGGGGGCCATCCATGCGGCGAGGACGAATCCCACTCCCGTGGGGCCGTATCCGGCCCCCAGTACGCCCAAGGAGACCGCGACGGGCAGCATGGCGTCGCCGAGGATGGAGATCGCCCGCCCGGCGAAGTAAAGCGCGAAATCTCTGTGCCAGAGTCCGGTACGGCGCGCGTCGTGCGGGATCTGTACGGCCTGCGCCACTTCGCCCCCTGATGTCCGTATCTTCCCGGACATCATGCCGTCTAACTGGAAAGTTTCCTAATCATTCCTCCACTGCGCGTATCGCCGTCCAGCCGTCCCGCCGTGCGGGTCGCGCCACCCCTCGGCAGACGAGGGGTGGCGCCACGTTTCGAAGGTGCGTCATTTCCGCGAGCCGGGACGTAGCCCTGCCAACGTCCGGTCGAGCTCCAGGATCGGATGCTTGCGGAGCACCGCCTCGCCGTACTTCAGCGCGTCCGCGACCCGCCCCGCGGCGACCAGTTTCTGCACATGCGTGAGATGCGCGCCCGGGGTCCGGTCGGCCATCGGCGACACGGTCGGCACGGGCTCGGCGGGCGGCGCGGCCGACCTGTCCACGCCCACGAGTCCCAGCGCCGTGTCCATCCGCTCGCCGAAGCAGGTGATGTCGAAGAGCTCCTGGACCTCGGCGTAGCCGTCCTGGTCGACCCCGTCGCCGAGTACCTCGCCCAGCGCGGTGAGCGCCGCGTCCGGCGTGTATTCGGAGAATCCGCGGTAGCCACCCACCCCGCACAGGATTTCGTGGGTGCCGACGCCGTGGTGGCTGACGATGCGCAGGCGCTGCTGCACGGCCTCGATCGCGGCGAGCGGCATGGGGTCGTCCTCGCTGGACAGGAACAGCACGTCGCTGTCGGCGAGTTCCTCGCGAATACGCCTGCGGGGCAGAGCGCCACGCCACTCGACGTGCTCGGACAGCAGCGTCCGGTCCGACAACGCGCCCAAGCGGTGCCCGAACCAGCTGAACTGCCACGGCAGCCCGAGTACCGCCGCCCGCTCCGCCACACGGGAGAAGAGGTCGGCGCCCTTGCGGTCCTGCACCGTGCCGACCATGACGATCCTCGGCTCGGCGGCGACCTCCGGCCGGGCCCGCCGTACGCCCGGATCGCGCGGCACCGTGTTGTAGACGACCACCGGGTCCACGGCGCCCTGCTTGCGGTAGTAGTCGGCCTGGGCCTGGGAGACGCACAGCAACCGCAGCCGCGGCAGCAGTTCGAGCAGACCCTCGTGACGCTCGCCCCTGGCGGCGGCCTCCTTCTCGAAGGTGTACTGCGTCACGTGCACGTAGACCGACACCTGCACGCCGCTGTCGAGAAGGGCACGGGCCACCCGGTTGCCGAGCCAGTGCCGCCAGAAGAATCCGAAGCCGTTGATCAGGATCCGCTCGCACCCCTTGATGGCGTCCAGGATCGCGCCCACGTTCGAAAACGCGCCGATGTCGAGGTAGCGCACGTCGACGGGACCCCGGGAGACCAGGTCCTGGGTGTACGTGAGGATGGGCAGGGCGACCCCGGTGACGTACCCGAAGTCCGTACCGAGGACGGCGAGCGAGCGGGGGCGCCACATCCGTGCCCGGATGTCCGCCAGCGCCCGGTCGGCAAGGCCCGTTGCGCCGGCCGCCGGAACGGGGTTCGTCGTCACAGCGGGCGGCCGTGCCGTACGCCGCACCGGCTCGGCGTCCACGACCGTCTGGAGGACGCGCGCGGCGCAGTCGTTCCCGAACGCGAGGAAGTGCTCCACGGGCTCACCCGTCGGGTTGCCCGCGAAGGAGCCTTCCGTCATCAGCCGCACCGCGACCTGCACCAGCTCGTCGGCCGACGCGGTGTTGCGGATGAGCGGGTGCTTGATGGTCGGCAACAGCCTGTTCTGGTTCTCGGGCATGTGATGGACGAGGGGCACTCCGGCGCGGAGCACGACCGGCCAGACCGCGGCGCGAGCGGCCACCACGAAGCTGTACGAGGACAGTGTCCGGGCCTCCGGCAGTTCCTTGACGACATCGACCTGCCCGTACGGCTGCAGCGCCGCGACGATGTCAGGCAGGTCGTCGAGCACGAGCACGCGCAGGGGGGCACCGGGCGCGGCCGCCCCCTTCTGCGCCGGGGTGCGCGCGACGCGGAGCAGCTCGGGGTCGTCGCTGTATCCGGGCGCTCCGGTGATGACCGCCGGGATGTCATCCGACCAGGTCCGGTGGGTCAGCGCGCGGTGCGTGGACGGTCCCCACACGCACACCGCGGACGGCCCGCTGTTCCCCCACCGCAGAGCATGCTCACGGTGCGCGGCGCGCACGTCGCGGTACCGGAAGTCGAGCGGCCGGTCCTGCACCAGGACGACGGGGAACCGCTCTTTCGCCGCCTCCGCGACCCGGGCTCCGGAGGGGGACTGGTCGTCCAGCAGGACGATCCGGTCCACGCCGTTCTCCTCCGCGAACCGCCGCAGCCGGGACCCGGTCTCGTACGGCAGGTCCGCCAAGCCGACGGGCTCCCCCGGCCGGAACAGCCGGTGCACCGGCAGTTCCCCATCCATCCACGGGGCCCGACCGGCGGACTCGGCCGCGACGATCGTGAAGGTGTGTTCCCGGTTCTGATCGGCTCCCCGAAGCGCTGCGGCGATGCGGACGGCGATGGGGGTTTCCGCGTAAACGGCTATATGCATGCGACTTGCCTCAACTGCCTTAGGGTGCCCTGTTCGGGCAGGCTATCGGAACTCCAAATGTGGTGAGCCCTGTCACGGTGAACACGCCACCTTCGCAGATGTCGGAGGGCCGGAGCGAGTCCCATCCGCCGGCCATCCTGACGTAAGCCCCTCGGCTTACCCCGCTCCTGTCATCTGGATCGCGCCGCGCCGATCTTCGCCGGGCGTCCCACTTCCAACACGCGCAAGGCCCGATCTCAAGTTTGTGAAATATGCCTGCATGAGTGTTTTTAGGCGAAAAATCGTATTTGCATGATCGGCTCGCGAATTTCCGCAGGTCGACAGGCTTCCGGCTGAAGTTCTGCATGATCACGAAATGGATCCGCGCAGCTCACCGCACACATCGCCGAACTTCTGCATGATCACACCCCACTCCCATCCAGGGGTGGGGACTTCTGCAGGATCACACGAAGGGGGTCGTTTACGATGGATTGAGTGGCATTACGTCGCGGAATTCCCCCGCTAATTCTTCTTGTCGCGGTCGCCGCGTGCTCCTCTCCGGAAACACCGGTGGTGCAAATCGCGCAGGTCACTCGGGCGCCGGTCAGCGAAGTCGTCGAGGCGCCCGCCACGGTGGGCGCACGCGCCACCGCCGCCCTCACCACACCGGCCTCCGGAACGATCGCCAAGCTCTACGTCGAGGACGGCGACTCCGTCGAGAAGGGCGAGATCCTCGCCAGGATCCGCTCACCCCAGGCGCAGGACCAGCTCGACGAGGCGCGCAAGGCCGACAAGCAGGCGTCGAAGCCCGTCTCGGCCGGCGGCGTCCGGACGTCCGTCAGCCTGCCCCCTTTGAGGATCCCCGCGTCCTACGACGCCCAGGCCGCCCGCTATTTCGCCCGGGCGAGGAAGGCGGCGGGCCAGGTCGGGGACCGCGCGATCAAGGCCCAGCTCATGGCCGCCATCGACGCCGCCCAGGCCCAGCAGAAGGCGCAGCGCCGGGCGCTCGGCGAGGTGGCCGCCGGACTCAGCAGGTCGGTCAATCAGGTGGTCTCGCAGGTCAGCGGCCAGGTCGGCACGAGCCTTAGCGGGCTCACGGCATCGATGTCGTCGCTGCAGGCCGCGTCCAGGTCGCAGACCAGGGTCGCGGTGAAGGCGGCCAAGCGGACGGTCGACGGGCTCGTCATCAGGGCGCCCTTCGACGGCGTGGTCACGCTGGGAGGCGCCTCCTCCGGAGCCGGTGCGGCGGGCCTGGGCGGCCTCCTCGGGCAGCTGCCCGCCGATCTGGCCGGCCAGGCGGGCGCGGCGGCGGGGCCGACCCCGTCAGGGCGGTCCGCGGGGGCGGTCGCGACCGGCGTCCCCGTGTCCGCGGGGGACACGATCGTCACCGTCACCGACGTGTCGGAGCTCACGCTGTCCGCCGACGTCGACGAGACCGACGTCCTGCTGGTCCAGGACGGCACGCCCGCCGAGGCCGAGCTCGACGCGGTGACCGGCGCGACCTACACGGCCACCGTGACGGGCGTCGGCGTCACGCCGAAAGAGGGCGCCACCGGCGGGGTCAGCTATCCCGTACGCCTTCGGCTCGGAGCCGGCGTCTACGACGACCAGAGCTCTGCGCCCGACCCCAAACCGGGCATGAGCGCCGTCGTCCGGCTCACCGTACGGCAGGCCGCGGACGCCACGGCCGTACCGGCGTCGGCGATCGTGACCAGCGGCAGGGAGACCATCGTCTGGGCGGTGCGGGACGGCAAGGCCGAGCGCCGCGTCGTGAAGCTGGGGGCCCAGGGCGAGTCGACGGTGCAGATCCTCAGCGGGGTCTCGCCGGGGGAGCGTGTGGTCGTGAAGGGCGCCGACACCGTCCGTCAGGCGCAGACCCTGCCATGACCCGCGAAACGCATGAGGGCGGCGCCGCTCCGGCGTTCGAGGCGATCGGACTGACCCGGTCGTACGACCTGGAGGGTGTCTCCGTCGACGCCCTGCGCGGCGTCGACCTGCGCATCGACCAGGGGGAGTTCGTGGCGATCCTGGGCCCGTCGGGCTCGGGCAAGTCCACGCTCATGCACCTGCTGGGCTGTCTCGACCGGCCCACCTCGGGAGTGCTCCGGGTGGGGGGCGTCGACGTCGCCACCCTCGACGACACGCGGCTGGCCGAGTTGCGCAACGAGACCATCGGGTTCGTCTTCCAGTCGTTCCACCTGCTGGCCCGCACGCCCGCGCTGGACAACGTGGCGCTGCCGCTCGTGTACCGCGGAGTGGCGAGATCCGAACGGCGGGCCAGGGCGCAAAAGGCGCTGGAGGCCGTGGGGCTCGGGCATCGCCTCGGCCACCGGCCGTCCCAGATGTCCGGCGGTGAGCAGCAGCGGGTGGCCATCGCACGGGCGCTGGTCGGCGACCCCAAGGTCGTTCTGGCCGACGAGCCCACCGGCAACCTGGACACCCGCAACGGCGACGAGGTCATGGCCCTCCTGGAGGGCCTCAACGCCGACAGCGGCGTGGCCGTCGTGCTCGTGACGCACGAGCCCGACGTCGCGGCGCGTGCACACCGCCAGATCCACGTGCGCGACGGGCTCATCGAGCGTGACACCCGAACCCGTACGGCACCTGCGGCGGCGAGCGAGGGAGACGGGAAATGAGGACGGCGGAGGCGCTGCGCATGGCGCTGGAGGCCCTGCGCGTCAACCGTTTGCGCAGCACGCTGACCATGCTCGGTGTGATCATCGGCGTATTGGCGGTCGTGATCCTCGTCGCCATCGGCACGGGCGCCAAGAACGCGGTCGAAAGCGAGATCGCCGGGCTCGGCAGCAACATCATCCTGGTCGTACCCGGCCAGGTCGGCCTGGGGGCGGCGCCGACGCAGAGCAGGCTCGACCTGTCCGACGTCGCCTACGTGCGGCGCGTCGTCGGGGACCCCTCCAAGGTCACGGTCGCCGTCAACTCCGGCGAGC
This sequence comes from Planotetraspora thailandica, assembly GCF_016863335.1. GTDB lineage: Bacteria > Actinomycetota > Actinomycetes > Streptosporangiales > Streptosporangiaceae > Planotetraspora > Planotetraspora thailandica. The sequence continues at coordinate 217,861 of NZ_BOOR01000010.1, read as the reverse complement.
CGGTGCGGGTGGGGCGGGCCGAGGTGTTCGCCACCCTCACCGGCACCGACGAGAACATGCCCAACATCTTCGACCGCCCGCTGCGCCGCGGTCGTTACATGAGCGCCACCGACGTCGACACCCGTCGCCGCGTGGCCGTGCTCGGCTCGGAGGTCGCGGCCAAGCTGTTCGGCGACGTCGACCCCGTCGGGCGTCAGGTGACGATCTCGGGCGTGCGGTTCCGGGTGATCGGCGTCTACGAGACCGTCGGATCGACGTTCGGCGTCGCCCGCGACCAGGAGGTGCACGTCCCGGTCACCACGGCGCAGCGGCTCATCGGGCTGCTGAGGATCAACGGGATCGCCGTCGGCGCGACCGGGCCCGACGAGATCGAGCCCCTTCAGCGCAAGGTCGTGGCCGCCCTGGACGCGCGCTATCCGGACGAGAAGTTCTCGGCGGTGACGCAGACGCAGTTGCTGGGCACGATCGGCACGGTCCTCAGCATGCTGACCGGCGTCCTGGCAGCCATCGCCGGCATCTCGCTGCTGGTCGGCGGGGTCGGCGTATCCAACATCATGCTGGTCAGCGTGCGGGAGCGCACCAAGGAGATCGGCCTGCGCAAGGCACTCGGCGCACGCCAGCGCGACGTGTTGTGGCAGTTCCTCATCGAGGCGGTGCTGCTGACGACGATCGGCGGGGCGATCGGCATCGTGGCGGGCGTCGGCGGTGCGCTGCTGGTCCAGGCGGTGAGCCCGGTCCCCGCGGCCATCACGTGGTGGTCGATCGTGCTCGCCTTCGGGGTCTCGGTCGGCGTCGGGGTGTTCTTCGGAGTCGCCCCCGCCAGGCGGGCGGGACGGCTGGACCCGGTCGTCGCACTCCGTGCCGAATAAGCCGTGCCTACCGAATGATCGGACGGGGCCGACTCGGCCCGATCCCCGTGCGGTACCGTCGCGGACATGAGTCAGGCGGTGCGGGTCGTCTGGGACGACGAACTGATTTCCTACGACTTCGGACCCGGGCATCCGCTGGCGCCCGTACGGGTCGAGCTGACCATGGCGCTCGCCCGGGACCTCCGGGTGCTCGACGCCGTCGAGGTGGTCGGCTGCGTCCCCGCGACGGACGACGAACTGGCCCTGGTGCACGAGCGCGACTACATCGAGGGGGTCAAGGGCGTCTCCCTGAACGGCCGCCCCGACCTGCGCTGGGGTCTCGGCACGCCCGACAACCCGGCCTTCGCCGGAGTTCACGAGGCGTCGGCGCTGGTCGCAGGGGCCAGCCTGGAGGCCGCCAGGGCCGTATGGACGGGCCAGGCCGAGCATGCGGTCAACGTCGCCGGAGGGCTGCACCACGCGATGCCGTCCACGGCGAGCGGCTTCTGCGTGTACAACGACCCGGCGATCGCCATCGCCTGGCTGCTCTCCCAGGGGGCGTCGAGGATCGCCTACGTGGACGTGGACGTCCATCACGGCGACGGCGTGCAGGCGGCGTTCTACGACGACCCCCGGGTTCTGACGATCAGCCTCCACGAGAGCCCCGCCACACTGTTCCCCGGTACGGGCTTCGCCCGGGAGACCGGTGCGGACGGCACGGCCGTCAACGTCGCGCTCCCGGCCGGCTGCGGCGACGCGGGATGGTTGCGTGCCTTCCACGCCGTGGTGCCGCCCCTCGTCCGAGAGTTCACCCCCGACGTGCTCGTCACCCAGCACGGCTGCGACAGCCACGCGCTCGACCCGCTCGCGCACCTCATGCTCAGCCTCGACGGGCAGCGTACGGCTTACGCCGCGCTGCACCGGCTGGCGCACGAGGCCGCCGGAGGGCGGTGGGTCGTCACCGGGGGCGGCGGCTACGAGCTCGTGCAGGTGGTGCCGCGGGCCTGGACGCATCTCATCGCCGAGGCCGCGGGCGCTCCCGTGGATCCCGCGGCGGAGACCCCGCAGAGCTGGCGCGACTTCGTCAAACTGCGGACGGGGGAGACGGCGCCGCTGACCATGACCGACGGCCGCGACCCGGAGTTCCAGGACATCGGCCGGGGATACGATCCGTCTGATGCCGTCGACAGGGCGATCCTCGCGGCCCGCACCGCGGTGTTCCCCTTCCACGGGCTCGATCCGGTGCCGTGAGCCGCGGGCTCGGGTGCGGCGGGCCGTCCCCAGGAATCATGACCAGCCGAGGAGCGCTGTAGCGATAGTGACCCGTCAGCCCGCCTCCCCTCCTTCCCGCGAAGAGCTGCGCACCCATCTGATCCGCACGAAGATCGCCGGCGACGTGGCGACCAGCCGGGAGAACAACCTCGACCACTACCGTTCGCTGGCGCTTCGCGACCCCCATTACATGTTCGGCCTCACGTTCGAGGGCGATTGGGCGTTCCCCGACGTGCTGGAACTCATGGCCAAGAAGGCCGGCGTGGTGCCCGACCGCCGCCACCGTGAGGGCCAGGACACGATCGATCCGGACCGGACGATCGACGCCCTGGAGGAGATGGCCGACCGCATCGCCGCCATGCTGCGCAGGGGCGGGGCCCGCGTCGTCGTCGCCACCGGCCATCCGACGGGTCTGCTCACGATCCATCTGGCCCTGGCGAGGCTGGTGGCGGCCCACGGAGCGACGCTGCTGACCCCGGCCGAGGGATGGGGCTACACGGGCGCCGGCCTCGGCCGGCACCGGAAGATCCGCTACCTCGACGGCGTCGCCATGGTCAGCGAGCGGGGGAACCTGGTGCACACGCACGATCCCCACCCGATGCGCGCGATGATCGCCGAGGACCGTCCCGACTTCGTGATCGCCGATCACGGCTGGGCCGGAGCGGCCGGGGAGGCCGGCATCGAGACGGTCGGTTTCGCCGACTCCAACGATCCCGCGCTGTTCGTGGGGGAGGCCGAAGGCAAGATCGGCGTCACCGTGCCACTCGACGACAACGTGTTGCCACGATATTACGGTCCGCTTACCGCATATCTTGTGGATCGTGTCACACGGGAGCTGTGACCCCCCGAATCCGGCCGTACCAATTCGGGCATTTCGCGCCCGCTTTTCCACCAGTGTGTCGACCGTTTGCCAACTTTTTTGTGATCCTGGGCGACTCTAATGTGAGAGAAGTTGGTCCGTTCCAAGATTGAGGCGAGGGGCACGGCCCGGCTGCTGCCAGCGAATATCTCGATTTTGACGGCGAAGGCTCCGGTGACTGATGGAATGGGGGGTTTGCCTACTCGGAGTCCCGGCTTACGCTGACGGCAGTACACGTGCGTGAGCGATGGCACCAGTGGGGATAACCCGGAAACACGTGCGGAAGAGGCGTCCGATGGGTGCAGGCGAAAGACCTCTCAGCGAGGTGAAGTTTCTGACGGTCGCAGAAGTTGCCACCGTCATGCGGGTGTCCAAGATGACGGTCTACCGGCTCGTGCACTCGGGCGAGTTGCCGGCCATCAGGGTCGGTCGTTCCTTCAGAGTGCCTGAGCAGGCCGTCCACGACTACTTGAGGGACGCGTTCATCGAGGCTGGGTGAAACGCTCCACGGCTCGGATCATGACTTCACGGAGCCCATGGTCCGCTCGAGCCTTGCCGGACCCCCGGGAAGGGGCGATCTACCATGGATCGCCGGTAGGCTGTTGAGCCGGTGTGCGCTCGCGCGCCGGTTCTGACACCACCTTCACCTGGGGGTCCCGTGGGCTCTGTGATCAAGAAGCGCCGTAAGCGCATGGCCAAGAAGAAGCACCGCAAGCTGCTCAAGAAGACGCGCATTCAGCGGCGTAACAAGAAGTAGTCGGCACGGAGCGCGCACCGGTCCTGAGGGACCGGGCGACCGTGCACCGGCCGTCGCCACCCCGTGAAGCCGGCGGTGGACCGGCCGAGGAACGGCTACCCACAGGCCGTCGACCGGCCTAACCGGCAGTGGAGATGCACCACACAGCGAGGCGACAGTGACCCATACCGTGCTCGTCACCGGGGTCTGTCGTCATATCGGCGCTCGGGTGGCCGGGGCTCTCGCGGCGGACCCGGGGATCGCCCGGGTCATCGGTGTCGACACGGCGCCGCCGCCTTCTCCCACCCGTGACGGCGGTCTGCCGCTCGGCCGTACGGAGTTCGTCAGGATCGACCTGCGGACCTCCGACATCGCGCGGGTCATCGCGGCCGAGGACGTCGACACCGTGGTGCACATGAGCCTGGTCAGCGGCCCGGCGAAGAGCCGTTCGGCCATGATGGAGCACAACGTCATCGGCACCATGCAACTGCTGGCGGCCTGCCAGCGGTCCGCGACGGTGCGCCGGGTGGTGGTGCGCTCCACCACGGCCGTATACGGCTCCTCGCCGCATGCTCCCGCGGTGTTCACCGAGGACACCGAGCCTGTCGACGTGCCCCACACCGGCTATGCCAAGGACGCGATCGAGGTCGAGGGATACGTCCGCGGCTTCGCGCGCAGGCGTCCGGACGTGGCGACCTCCACTCTGAGGTTCGCCAACTTCATGGGCCCGCGCGTCGACTCGCCTCTGACCAGGTATTTCTCGCAGCCCGTGCTGCCGACCGTCTTCGGCTTCGACCCTCGCTTGCAGTTCGTGCACGAGGACGACGCGGTCGAGGTGCTGTGCAGGATGGCGCTCGAGGATCATCCCGGGGTGTTCAACGTCGCCGGAGACGGGGTCCTGCTGCTGTCCCAGTGCGTCCGGCGGGCCGGCCGCCCGACGGTGCCGGTCCCGTCGCCCGCGTTCGAGGCCCTCGGCGTGTTCGCCCGCAACACCGGCGTGGTCGACTTCTCACCGGAGCAACTCGCTCTGATGAGCCACGGCCGGGCGGTGGACTCCTCCCGGCTGGCCGCCGCGCTCGGCTGGAAACCCAAGTTCAGTACCGCCGCCGCGTTCGACGACTTCCTCCGGTCACACGGCATCGCCGGGCGGTGGCCCCTCGCGATGGTCGAATGGCTGTCCGGACTGATGACGAGGCGGTGAGCGAAATTCCGGCTTCCGACGCCGTCTCCGGCGAGGACGCACAGATCATCCCCATCTCCGCGGCACGCAGCGCATCCGGCTCCAACGGCTCGGGTCCGCAGTCGGCGGACGAACGGCTGGCCGAACTGTTCGCGTTCTTACGCCGCAGGGTCACCGGAGACTACGAGATCGACGAGTTCGGCTTCGACCCCGAGCTCAACGACAAGGTCCTGCTGGAATTGATCCGGCCGATCTACCGGCACTGGTTCCGGGTCGAGACCCTCGGCGTGCGCAACGTGCCGGCCGACTCGGGCGCCCTGGTGGTGGCCAACCACTCCGGCACCCTGCCGGTGGACGCGCTGATGATGCAGGTGGCGCTGCACGACGAGGCGCATCGGGCGGTCCGTCTGCTCGGCGCCCACCTGGTCTACCAGCTGCCGGTGCTGGGGCACCTGTCCCGCAAGACCGGGCACACCCTGGCGACGCCTGAGGACGCCGACCGGCTGCTGCGCAAGGGCGAGCTCGTCGGGGTCTTCCCCGAGGGGTTCAAGGGCGTCGGCAAGCCGTTCTCGCAGCGCTACAAGCTGCAGAGGTTCGGCCGGGGCGGTTTCGTGACCGCCGCCATCCGCGCCGGGGTGCCGATCGTGCCGTGCGCGATCGTGGGGGCCGAGGAGATCTATCCCAAGATCGGCGACTTTCCGATGCTGGCCAGGATGCTCGGCGTGCCGTACCTGCCGGTGACGCCGTTCTTCCCCTTGCTGGGACCGCTGGGGCTGATCCCGCTGCCGTCCAAGTGGCTGATCGAGTTCGGCGAGCCCATCCGCACCGACACGTTCGACCCCGCAGACGCCGACGACCCCCTTGTGGTGTTCAACCTCACCGACCAGGTGCGCGAGGCGATCCAGCATCAGCTCGACGCCCTGCGCCTGCGTCGCGGCCCGGCCTTCCCGCCGTTCTTCTGACGGTCTTCCGGCCGTGCCGCCGTCCGGTCAGGACGAGCGGTAGTGCTTGCGCAGCGCGATCCCGGCCGCGACGCCACCGGCGATGGCACCCGCCGTCGCCGCGATCGGCAGGCCGATCATCGTGGCCTTGCGTCCCGTACGGAAGTCGCGGATCTCCCATTTCTGCTCGCGGGCGTACTCCCGCAGCTCGCTGTCGGGGTTGATCGCGTACGCGTGGCCCACGAGGGAGAGCATGGGCAGGTCGTTGGCCGAGTCGCTGTAGGCGGAGCAGCGCGACAGGTCGAGCCCCTCACGCCGGGCCAGGGCCCGGACGGCCTCGGCCTTCGCGGGGCCGTGCAGGAGGTCGCCGACGAGCCTGCCGGTGTAGGCGCCCTCGGAGGTCTCCGCGACGGTCCCGAGCGCTCCAGTGAGCCCCAGCCGTTGGGCGATCACACGGGCCAGCTCGACCGGCGTCGCGGTGACCAGCCACACCCGCTGACCCGCGTCGAGATGAGCCTGGGCGAGAGCTCTGGTCCCGGACCACACCCGGTCGGCCATGACCTCGTCGTAGATCTCCTCGCCGAGCCGTACCACGTCGTCGACCTTGAGCCCGGCGACGAAGGCCAGAGCCATCTCCTTGGCGCGGGCGATGTGATGGGGATTCTCGTTGCCCCTGACCCGAAACCACGCCTGGCCCGCGGCGAACCTGAGGAGGTCGCTGGTGGTGAACAGGCCGCGCGAGGCGAGACCCCGGGCGAAGTGATAGATCGAGGCGCCGCGCATCATCGTGTTGTCGACGTCGAAGAAGGCCGCCGCCGTCGGGTCGGGGGCCGCCGCCGGGGCCGAGATCGCTGCGGCCGCCGCCACCTCGCCCGCGGTCTCCGCCGCTGTTCGCCGTCGCATTAGCCGCCTCATGACACATCAGCTTAACCGTCGCGGGTCACCCCCAAACGGAGCGCGCATGACGTGTCAACGGGTGGAAACCGCGAACTTATCGATATATCTCAGATATTTGCCAGCCTTCTTGCGGTTTTCTCCATCGAGCTTCGGCAGCAGCGATTCGACCGCGTCGCGCTGATCTTCGGCGAAGTTCCGGGCCTCGACGTTCGCGGCCTTATCGTGCCGCTCGACCCGGCCCAGGGCCGACCGGGTGGTGGTCTCCATGTCGTCGAGTGTGCGCTCGATGAGCTTTCCGCTGTTCGGGTTCGAATAGCCGGCCAGGGACTCGGTCTCCGCCATCCTCAGCCGGGCCGCCCCCATCTCCCGCTGGGCCCGCTCGGTGTCATCCGACGCCATCGACAGCAGGGTGGCCTCCGCCGCCCTCTTGAGGGGGTAGAGCGTCTCGCCGGGCACGGAGTGGTAGGCCCTGATGCCCATGCCGTACATGCCGACGAGCAGCGCCGTGAAGACGATGGCCGGGCGCAGGCGCGCGAAAAGGGAACGGCGGCGCCGGGGGCGCGGTTGGTCGGCCGGGGGCTGCGAGGCGGGCACGCGCTCGGCGGCTTGGGCGCGCAGCAATTCCTCCCGGAGCCTCGCGCGAAACTCGGTGCTTGGCCCGGAGAACGTCAGCCCGAGATCGGCGAGGCGTGCGGCGACGCGGCCGCGTCTACGAGACGCCGACCTTCCGCGCAGCCGGTGCGAGCCTCGCGACCAGCCCATGAGCAACGCTCCCGCCCGTCCCCCGAATGATGATCTATTCCTGCCACATGCCCAACGATGAGACGCTGCCGGGGTTACGGCAGTCGCACTAACGGAGGTCCTTCGCCAGCGACCGCGCCAGGGCCTTGATCGCCCGGAACTGGAGCGCCTTGATGGCGCCGCTCTTCTTGTTCATGATCAGGGCGGTCTCGGCGAGGGACAAACCCTCCAGGAAACGCAGGATCACGCACTCCTGCTGCTCGGGTCCCAGCTGCTTGATCGCCTGCATCACCCGCTCGTTCACCATGTTGGTGACGACGGCGTTCTCCGGAATGTGCGGGCCGTCCAGGGGGCGGTCGAACACCTCGGCGGTGGTCACCTCGAGGCGGTTCCTGCCCGACTTGAAATGATCGGCCACGAGGTTGCGGGCGATGGTCACCAGCCAGGCGCCGAAGTCGCGGCCCTGCCAGGTGAAGTCCGAGATGCCGCGCAGCGCGCGCAGGAACGTTTCACTCGTCAGGTCCTCCGTCTGCGCGTGGGATCCCACCCGGAAGAAGACGTAGCGATACACCAACTCGAGGTAACGGTCGTACAGCACGCCGAACGCCTCGGTGTCGCCCGTCTTGGCGCGCAGGACCAGCTCCCGCATCTCCGTGTCCTCGCCTGCGGCGGGGTCGACGGAGCGCGCGGGGGGCGCTGTTCCGACGGCGGCTGGAGGGGACAGCCTGGCCAACGGCCATGTGTTCGGCATCCGGTGTCCCTTGGGGGAAGGGGAGTCGGCGTGCTCGAACACTCTAGAAATCATCGGCAAATTACACAATCCATCCGAGGGCTGCAGTCACAACACGTAACGGATCCCGTCATCTCGTCAGGACGTTCGGTGGCGTTTGCCGCATCCGGGTACCAGGGGGGTGGCAAAGTCCGGCAGCATGGTGTCCATCATGGATGTCCTTGTCGCTTTCATAGCGTTCGCCGGCGCCTTGACCGCCGGGTTCACCACCGCCGTCCTCATCGGACGTCTCCGCGAAGAGGCCACCGGCTGGTTGATCGCGTGGACGGTCACCACGGTCGTGCTGACCCTGTCGCTCGGGGCCACCGGGCTCGGGCTGCTGACGGGATTCGGATCCGGCACCTTCCGGATCTCTCAGATCACCGGCTCGCTGCTGGCGCCGTTGTGGCTATCGGTCGGACTGCTCCAACTGCTGGCCGACAAGGGGTCGTCCCGTATCTTCGGGTGGCTGCTCGGCACGGCGCTGACCGTCATCGGCTCTGTGATCATGCTGCTCGATCCGGTCAGCGGGGCGTTCAGCAAGGCCCTGCCCAAGGGAGGCGACCACTGGGACATCTGGCCCGAGTGGCTGCTGCGCGGAGTCCACGGCCTGGTCATCCTGATGCTGCTGATCTCCCTGGCCATCGCCCTCCTGAGCTGGCGTGACGGGGACGACGTCGACATCGACAACATGAACGCCGCCGTCGTGCTCGCCCCCGCGGGCATGGCCCTGACCGTCGCCCTGGAGCTGGGGCTGCCCGGCATCCTGGTCGTGGTGCTCATGACGGCCACCGCCGGCGGCATCTGGTACGCCGTGTCCCGGCCGCTCGCGCCGTACGAAGACGACGAGGACGAGGAGGACGACGAGCCGGAAGAGTGGAAGGACCGGGGCCGCCGGAACCCCTCCGACCAGCGTGTCGCCTCCGCTCATCGGGAGATGCCGGTCGGAGCCGGGGTCACGCAGACCGTCCCGCCTCCGCCGCGGCGCTCGGGCCTGGGCGATCTGGTCGCGGAGTTGCAGGCGGAGGAGGAGGCCGAGCGCGCCAGCCGTATGCGGCAGCAGGACGGCTTCCCGGGCCACGGGCCGCGGCTCGACGACTTCGGCGGCCCGATGACCGGCCACCTCATGGCGTCCGATCCGCTGGCGCCCTCCCTGCCGTCCGACTTCGGCATGACGCCGCCTGCCGTGCCGCATGACATGCCGGCGACGGGTGTGATGTTCCCGGTGACCGACGGCCCGCCGTCGTTCCCCCAGGAGACGGGCGGCGTCTTCGGCGCCGCGGCGTCACGGCAGGGCGTCTCCGCGTCCGCGGCCATGCCCCCCGCATCGGTCAAGCCCGCGCCCAGCACCTACGGCATTCTCACGGTGTTCACGCTGATGGACGGCTCGGGCGAGGCGTTCGACAAGCTGGCGGAGGAGACCGTGGAGGCCGTGCTGCGCAACGAGCCGGACACGCTGATCTTCGTCTGCCACGCGGTGAAGTCGGCTCCGCTGCAGCGCATCGTGTACGAGCTCTATCGCGACGAGGTGAGCTTCTCCGAGCACCAGCGGCAGTCGCACATGGAGCGCTTCGCCACCGAGCGCCAGCCGCTCGTCCTGGCGACCAACGTCATCGAGCTGGCCGTCAACGCCGCCAAGGTCACCGCCCTGCCCCAGCGCTAACCCCGCCTCGCCGGAGGCGAGGCCATCAACGCAGTGCAGTACGGAGGCGGGACTCGTCGACCCGCCAGTAGTCGTGCTGGACGCCGTCGACGAGGACGACCGGGATCATCTCCCAGTAGCGCTCCTGGTCCTCCTTCGACGCGGTGATGTCCCGCTCCTCCCATGGCACGCCGAGCTCCTGCGCCACACGTTCCACGACCTGGCGGGCGTCGTCGCAGAGGTGGCACCCGGGCTTGCCGAGCAGGGTGATCAGGTGAGCGGACATGGCCACAGCCTATGCCGCCCCGCGCGGGCCGGATTCGCGAGCGGCCGCCTGTCCTGGGACAGTTAACGGGCACTCACTTTGTGCACCGCTTCACAAAGGCACTAACCTTGATGTAAATCCGTCGCATCCGCTCGTGCGGCCGGGGGCGTACCGGCCGTCCGTCCCCCTGGAGCACCGGCTCGTGACTCGCCGTATTCCGCAAGCACGCGATCGCGGCATTCCCGACGCGACCGTCGCCCGACTGCCGCTTTATTTGCGTGCCCTCAATGGGCTCTCCGAGCGTGCCACGCTCACCGTGAGCTCGGAGGATCTCGCGGCCGCAGCGGGGGTGAACTCGGCGAAGCTCCGTAAGGACCTGTCCCACCTGGGCTCGTACGGCACGCGCGGCGTGGGCTACGACGTGCAGTACCTGATCTACCAGATCTCCCGTGAGCTTGGTCTCACCCAGGACTGGGCGGTCGCCATCGTCGGAGTCGGTAATCTCGGGCGTGCTCTGGCGAATTACGGCGGGTTCGCTTCAAGGGGATTCAGGATCGCGGGGCTTCTGGACGCCGATCCCGCCGTGGTCGGCGACCAGATCGCCGGTCTCGTCGTGGAGCACACCGACGCGCTCGAGACCGTCATCGCGGACCGCTCGGTCTCGATCGTGGTGATCGCGACACCGGCCGCGGCCGCCCAGCATGTCTGCGATCGGGTCACGGCAGTGGGAGTCACGAGTATCTTGAACTTCGCTCCCGTCGTGCTGAATGTGCCCGACGGCGTAGATGTCCGTAAAGTCGATTTATCAATCGAGCTGCAGATACTTGCGTTCCACGAGCAACGCAAGGCTAGTGGAGGGCCCATCATGGCCGAGGAGTGGCCGGACGGGGTGGAACCTGTGAATGAGCGATCGATCGGAGCGAGCTCATGAGCCTCCTCGTCGTCGGGCTGAGCCACCGGTCCGCCCCCGTGGCGCTTCTGGAACGTGTCACCGTCAGCGGTGACGCGCTGGAGAAGCTCCTGCACGACGTGCGGCAGAGCGATCACGTGTCGGAGGCCCTGGTGGTCTCCACGTGCAACCGCGTCGAGATCTTCGCCGACGTCGATCGTTTCCACGCCGGTGTGACCGCGATGAGCGACCTGCTGAGCGCGCACTCGGGCATTCCGCAGGACGAGCTCGGCCGGCACCTGTACGTGCATTACGAGGACCGCGCCGTCCAGCACCTGTTCAACGTGACCTGCGGCCTCGACTCGATGGTGGTCGGCGAGGGCCAGATCCTCGGGCAGGTCCGTTCGGCCCTGCGCCTCGCCCAGAACCAGGGCACCGCGGGCACGTCGCTCAACGAGCTCTTCCAGCACGCGCTGCGCGTCGGCAAGCGCGCGCACGCCGACACCGACATCGACCGTGCCGGCGCCTCCCTCGTCGGTGTGGGGCTGACGCTGGCCGAGCAGGTGATCGGCCCGGTCGCCGGCAAGCGCGCCCTGGTCGTGGGCGCCGGCTCGATGAGCGCGCTGTCGGCCGCCACGCTGTCCCGCGCCGGCGCGGGCGAGATCGTGATCGCCAACCGCACCCACGCCCGTGCCGTACGGCTGGCGGAGACCGTCGGAGGCAGGGCCGTCGAACTGGCCGATCTGCCGGCGGAGCTCGCAAAGGCCGACCTGGTGATCTCGTGCGTGGGCGCGGGCACCCGCGTGATCACGGCGGAGACCGTCGCGGACGCCATGCGGGACCGTGAAGACGGTGGGCTCTTCCTGCTCGACCTGGCTCTTCCGCACGACGTCGACCCGGCGGTGCGGGTCATCCCCAAGGTCACGCTCGTCGACCTCGAGTCGATGCAGCAGGCCGGTCTCGGGGCGGGCGCCGGTGACGGCGGGCACGCCGAGGCGATCGGCGCCGTCAAGGCGATCGTCGCCGAAGAGGTCACGGCATATCTGGAGTCGGAGCGCGCCGCGAAGGTCACCCCGACGGTGATCGCCCTGCGCAGCAAGGCGGCCGGGGTGGTCGAGGCGGAGATCGGCCGGCTGATGTCACGCCTGCCGGGTTTGGATACGCGGATGCGCGATGAGGTCACCCAGACGGTCAGGCGGGTCGTGGACAAGCTGCTCCACGAGCCGACCGTGCGGGTCAAGCAACTGGCCGCGGCCCCCGGCGGCGATCATTACGCGGAGGCGCTGCGCGAGCTGTTCGACCTGGATCCGAAGGCTCCAGCCGCCGTCTCCGGAGTGGACGTCACGGCCGCCGAGGGCACGCAGGACGAGGGCACCGAGGACACGGAGGCGGGCCGGTGAGCGCGCCCCTGCGGCTCGGCACACGCAAGAGCCTGATGGCGACCACGCAGTCGCAGTCCGTCGCCGACCGGCTGACCGACACCACCGGACGCAAGGTGGATCTCGTCGGCATCACCACCTTCGGCGACGTCACCAAGGCCGCGCTGACCCAGCTCGGCGGCACCGGCGTGTTCGTCAGCGAGCTGCGGAACAAGCTGATCGACGACGAGATCGACTTCGCGGTGCACTCCTTGAAGGACCTGCCGACCGCGCAGGACGAGCAGATCGTGATCGCCGCCATCCTGCCCCGCGACGACCCGCGCGACGCGCTCGTCGCCACCGGCAAACTGGCGGACCTTCCGCCGGGCGCGAAGATCGGCACCGGGTCGCCCCGCAGGGTCGCCCAGCTCCGCGCGCTGCGCCCGGACCTCGACTACCTCCCGATCAGGGGAAATGCGGACACACGCATTGGTAAAGTGACATCTGGCGAGTTCGACGGAGTCGTCCTGGCTGCGGCCGGTCTTGGCAGGATCGGGCGCGACACAGAGATCTCCGAGATCTTTGAGGTGGAGACCATGCTTCCGGCCCCGGGGCAGGGAGCTCTCGCCGTGGAGTGCCTGGCATCCCGTAAAGACCTCGTCGAGCTGCTGAGCGTTCTCGACGACCCGCACACGCGGGCCGCGGTGACCGCCGAGCGCTCGGTACTCGCCGCCCTCGAGGCCGGTTGCGCGGCACCGGTAGGTGCTTTCGCGTCCGGTGACGGGCACATTCTGAATCTGACCGCCGTTGTCGTCGCCGCCGACGGCGTGCGGTCAGTGCGCAAGTCCGCCTCCGGACCTCTTCCGGCGGCCATGGACCTGGGCCGCGAGCTCGCGGCCTCCATGATCGCTGAAGGGGCCGACACGTTGATGGGGGAGCAGGCCCATTGAGCTCCGCGAGTCACAACCAGCAGGTCGGCACCGGGTTCGTCGCCTTCGTGGGCGCCGGGCCGGGTGACGAGAACCTGCTCACATTGCGTGGCGCCGACCTGCTGGGCAGGGCCGACGTCGTCGTCCTCGACCGGCAGGCGTACGGCTCGCTGCTGCGCCACTGCCGGCCGGGCGTGGAGGTCATGGACATCTCGCCCGACGCGGCCGAGAACTCGGTCTCGCTCCGGACGATCCAGCAGGCCAAGGCCGGCCGTACCGTCGTGCGGCTGTGCCCTGGAGACCCGTCGTTCTTCTCCTCGGTGAGCGACGAGGTGGCGGCGTGCGCGAAGGCCGACGTCGAGTTCGAGATCGTTCCGGGTGTGCCGCCGGCCACCGCCGTCCTGACGTACGCGGGCATCCCCGCGGCGCCGGGCGTGCCGGAGTTCCGCGTCGTGGACGCGTCGCAGACCACGGACTGGGCGCCGCATGCCGCGTGTGAGGGCACCCTGGTGATCTACAACGGCGTCGCCGAGGCCGTGGCCATCGGCAAGGCGCTGATCGCGTCGGGCAAGCCCGACTCCACCCCGGTCGCTGTGACCAGCGACGGAACCACGACGGAGCAGTACACGGTCGTGTCGACGCTCGGTCGTCTCGGCCCCGATCTCAAGCACGCGGGCATGACCGAGCCGGCCCTGATCGTCGTGGGCGACGCGGTCTCCGCGCGCGAGCGGCTGTCGTGGTTCGAGACCAAGTCGCTGTTCGGCTGGCGGGTGCTGGTGCCGCGCACCAAGGAGCAGGCGGAGGGTCTGTCGGAGCAGCTCCGGTCGTACGGCGCGGTGCCAGAGGAGGTGCCGACCATCTCGGTAGAGCCGCCGCGGACCCCGCAGCAGATGGACCGGGCGATCAAGGGCCTGGTGACGGGCCGTTACGAGTGGGTCGCCTTCACCAGCGCCAACGCGGTCAAGGCCGTGCGGGAGAAGTTCGAGGAGTACGGCCTCGACGCGCGGGCGTTCGCCGGGCTCAAGGTCGCCGCCGTGGGCGATGCCACCGCGCGGGCGCTCGTCGAGTTCGGGGTCAAGCCCGACCTCATGCCGACGGGTGAACAGTCGTCGGAGGGGTTGCTCGCCGAGTGGCCGCCGTACGACTCGATGCTCGACCCGATCAACCGCGTGCTGCTGCCCCGCGCCGACATCGCGACCGAGACGCTCGTGGCCGGGCTCATCGAGCTCGGCTGGGAGTGCGACGACGTCACCGCTTACCGGACGGTCCGTGCGGCGCCGCCGCCCGCGCCGATCCGTGAGGCGATCAAGGGCGGCGGCTTCGACGCGGTGCTGTTCACGTCGTCGTCGACGGTGCGCAATCTCGTCGGCATCGCGGGGAAGCCGCACAACGTCACGGTGATCGCCGTGATCGGGCCGCAGACCGCCAAGGCCGCCGAGGAGGCCGGGCTGCGGGTCGACGTCATGGCCGACAAACCGTCCGCCTCGGCCCTGGCCGCCGCTCTGGCGGACTATGGTGCAAAACAGCGGCATGCGGCCATCTCGGCCGGGGAAGTGCCTCGCAGGCCGTCTCAGACCCGTAGAGGCGCACGCCGCCGGGTGAAGTGAGCCGGCCCCGCAGCAGCAGACCGGTGGAGCACACCGGTGTGAAGTGACGTCGGGATGACACGCCCCTCCCGGGCGTGTTGACCCGATAAAGGTCTTGGTGGCGTCCAAGGCGTTCCGAACCCCGAGCGGAGTTTCCACAGTGCGTTCCCGAGACGTCCCGCAGACGGCGGACATCGCCCAGTTCCCGGTGGCCCGGCCGCGGCGGCTTCGCCGTACGGCGGCGCTGCGCCGCATGGTCGCGGGAACGCGGCTGCACCCGGCGGAGCTGATCCTGCCGGTGTTCGTCAAGGAAGACATCACCGAGCCGCAGCCGATCGGGTCGATGCCCGGCGTGGTGCAGCACACCCGCGACTCGCTCCGCAAGGCGGTGCACGAGGCGGCGGAGGCGGGCGTGGGCGGCGTCATCCTGTTCGGCATCCCCGCCGTCAAGGACGCCAGGGGCTCGGCCGCCGACGACCCCGACGGCATCGTCCAGGTGGCGTTGCGCGACCTGGCCGCCGACGTGGGCGACGAGCTGGTCCTGATGACCGACACGTGCCTGGACGAGTACACCGACCACGGGCACTGCGGCCTGCTCACCGAGACCGGCGAGGTCGACAACGACGCCACGCTGGAGCGTTACGCCTCGGCCGCGGTCGCCCAAGCCCGCGCGGGATCGCAGGTGATCGCGCCGAGCGGCATGATGGACGGCCAGGTGGGGGCGATCCGCGCGGCGCTGGACGCCGAGGGCTTCACCGACATCCCGATCATGGCCTATTCGGCGAAGTACGCCTCCGGCTTCTACGGACCCTTCCGCGAGGCGGCGGAGTGCGCTCCACAGTTCGGCGACCGCAACGCCTACCAGCAGGACCCGGCGGGATCGGCGGACGAGGCGCTGCGCGAGGTGCGGCTCGACCTGGCCGAGGGCGCCGACATCGTGATGGTCAAGCCGGCGCTGGCCTACCTGGACATCCTGAGCCAGGTGCGCGACCTGGTCGAGGTGCCGGTCGCGGCCTACCAGGTCAGCGGCGAGTACGCGATGGTCGAGGCGGCGGCGGCCAACGGCTGGATCGACAGGGAGCGGATCATCATGGAGTCGCTTCTCGCCATCCGCCGTGCGGGCGCGGACCTCATCCTGACCTACTGGGCGACGGAAGTCGCGCGCGGACTATCCTGACCGTTCATTCCGGGGGGTCGCGCTGCGAAGATCAGGGCGGGCAGGGCATTATCGGAGCACGTTCCTGTGGGGAGGAGCACCAATGGTGGGGGTACCGCTGGCCCGTCGCACGAAACGGCGTGCGCACCGAGCGCCGCGGAAGATCACATCGGTGCTCGAATACGCCCAGCTCGGCTGGGCGACGGCCGTCGGTGCCCATCCATCCGGCGAAGGGGGCAGAGCCTGTTCCTGTGACCGGATCGGCTGTCCAGAGCCGGGCATGCACCCCCTGTCTCCCGCCTGGCAGATGCAGGCCACGACGGACACCGCGCTATTGACGCGGTGGTGGGAGCAGGAGCCAGACGCCAACGTGATCCTGCCCACCGGACGAGTGTTCGACGTCTTCGACGTGCCGGCCGCGGTGGGCCTTCCCGCGCTGGTAGCGATGGACGCCGCAGGCTTCGAAAAGGGCCCGGTCGCCGCGAACGGCGACCGGGTCCTTTTTTTCGTCGCCACCCGCGGCGCCCCCGACGACGAGGACGAATGGTGGTCGTGCCACCTCGACGCCGACCCCGAGACCATCGACGAGACGCCCGGACTGCGCTGGCACTGCCGCGACAGCTACGTGCTGGCCCCGCCGTCCACGCTGGCGACCGGCGAGGCGGTGAGCTGGATCCATCCCCCGGACGGGCGGCCGCTGCCCGATCCGCTGCGGGTGCTCGACCAGCTCGCCGACGCGTTCGAGTGACGCCTCGACGCCTGATCCGGTACGGCCGCTGGCCTGCGCGGCCTCTAATCTGGGGGGCGTGACTCGAACCCAGACCTCCGAGGCCCTGTTCGCCCGCGCGCGTGAGATCGTCCCGGGCGGGGTGAACTCCCCGGTGCGCGCCTTCGGCGCCGTCGGAGGCACCCCCCGTTTCATGGCCTCCGGTCAGGGGCCGTACATCACGGATGTGGACGGCAACCGCTACGTCGACCTCGTGTGCTCGTGGGGCCCGATGATCCTCGGCCACCGCCACCCCGCCGTGGTCGCGGCCGTCGAGGAGGCCGTGGCCGGCGGTTTCTCGTACGGCACCGCCACCGAGGGCGAGGTCCTGCTCGCCGAGGAGATCGTCTCCAGGGTCGAGCCGGTGGAGAAGGTCCGCCTGGTCAGCTCCGGAACCGAGGCGACCATGTCGGCCGTACGACTGGCCCGGGGTTTCACCGGCCGGTCGAAGATCATCAAGTTCGCCGGTTGCTATCACGGGCACGTCGACGCGCTGCTCGCCTCGGCCGGCTCGGGCGTGGTGACCTTCGGGCTGCCCGACACCCCCGGCGTGACCGGGGCGTCGGCCGCCGACACGATCGTCCTGCCGTACAACGCGATCGAGGCCGTCGAGGAGGCGTTCCGCTCGTTCGAGATCGCCTGCGTGATCACCGAGGCGTGCCCGGCCAACATGGGTGTGGTGCCGCCCGCCGACGGGTTCAACAGCCGTCTGCGCGAGCTGTGCACCGAGCACGGCGCCCTGCTGATCATGGATGAGGTGCTGACGGGCTTCCGGGTCTCGGCCGAGGGGTGGTACGGCATCGATCCCGTGGAGGCCGACCTTTTGACCTTCGGCAAGGTCATGGGCGGCGGGCTTCCCGCGGCGGCGTTCGGGGGGCGGGCCGACGTGATGGCCGCCCTCGCCCCCGAGGGACCCGTTTACCAGGCGGGCACGCTGTCGGGGAACCCGATCGCCTGCGCCGCCGGCCTGGCGACGCTGCGGGCCCTGGACGACGACGCCTACGACCGGGTGGACGCGGCGGCCCTGGTGATTGGCAGGGCCGCGTCCGACGCCCTGGCGGCCGCCGGGGTGCCCCATCGGCTGCAGCGGGCCGGGAACCTCTTCTCGATCTTCTTCACCGACCGGCCGGTCACCGACTTCGCGGCGGCGCAGACGCAGAACACCGACGCCTACCGGGCGTTCTTCCACAGCATGCTCGACCAGGGGGTCTACCTGCCGCCCTCGGCGTACGAGGCGTGGTTCCTGTCGGCGGCCCACGACGACGAGGCGCTCACCCGCGTCGCCGAAGCCCTGCCTCTCGCGGCGAAGGCGGCCGCCCAGGCTATTTGAGCAGGACGCCGAGGTCGATCTCGACGGGGAAGGGGACCGGCACGGCCAGCCGTTCGTGATGGATCCCGGTCAGGCCGTAGACGCCGCCGGCCGGGTCGATCTCGTACACGTACACGACCGGCTGCCCGTCGTTCTCCTCCACTCGCCAGAAATGCGGGATGCCGGCCTCGCCGTACCGCTGCGGCTTGGTCTTCCGGTCGGGGTCGACGGAGTCGGGGGAGACGACCTCGACGACCAGTCGTACCTCCGCGGCCGTGTAGAACGTGCGCTCGTTGTCGGCCGCCGCCTCGGCGGTGACCACGAGGACGTCTGGGCAGGGGCGCATGCGGGGCCCGAGCTTCACGTCCATCTGGTCGACGGCACAGAGCCCGCCGGGAGCCTGGATGTCGAGCTGCTCGGTCAGGCCGCGGATCACGCGCTGGTGGAACCGTCGCTGGGGGACCTGACAACGAGGGCCCCGTCGATCAGCTCGACGTGCCGGAAGAAATCGGGCTCGCCATTCGGGCCTTCTGGCGGCAGATGATCGAGGTCGTCGGCGGTCCATCCCCTCGGAGGCGGCGCTGGCCGGTATTCGAGTGAGCTGCTCACATCCGCAGCATCGCTGCCATCACGGGGTGTCGTCTGGTGAATCGTCCCCGTGACAGGTGACCTCAGCGGGTCGGGAAGGGGCGGCGAGTACGGCTGTGCCGGGCGTTGGTCGCAAGGGTCTCCAGGTAGGAGACCTGTGGGGTGGTCCGGGGAGCGGGCTTAATGAAGATCTTGTTGAAGATTCGCATGCCTATATCTTCGCGGTGCTTAATTGTTGAGCACAAGCAAGATTTTCTTAGGTGCTTGGTTTAGACTGGCTACATGTTGGACCTGAACCGGCTGAAGGCGCTCCACGCGGTGGCCGTCTACGGCTCCGTGGGCGCCGCGGCGGACGCGCTGATGGTCACCCCGTCGGCCATCTCTCAGCAGCTCGCCAAGCTCGAACGGGAGACCGGCACGGTCCTCGTCGAGCGCAACGGGCGTGGCGTCAAGCTGACCGACGCGGCCGGGCTGCTCGCCGACCACGCGGAGAGGATCCTCGCCCTCGTGGAGACCGCCGAAGCCGACTTCGAGGCCCTCAGGGGCGCGGTGGTGGGCAGGCTGACCATCGCGGCCTTCCCGACGGCGGCGCGCGGCATCGTCCCGCGCACGCTTTCCGCGCTGAAGAGAAACCATCCCGACCTGGCCATCTCGCTCTACGAGCGCGAACCGGAGCGGCAGCTCAGAGACGTCTCACGCGGAGAGATCGACCTCGCCGTGGTCCAGGACTGGCTCAACCGGCCGATGGCGATGCCCGACGGCCTGTCCCGCGCCGCGCTGATGGACGACATCGCCGACGTCATCGTGCCCGCCGGCCATCCGCTGGCCGGCCGTAGGGAGGCACAGCTCGCCGACCTTCCCGGCGACAGCTGGATCAGCTCCTCTCCCGGCACCGTATGTCACGATTTCCTGAGTTTTTTGCTGCGCTCAGTCGAGCGCGAACCGGAGATCGTCTGCATGGCGGACGAGTACCCGACCCAGATCGCGCTGGTCGCCGAGGGCCACGGGTGCGCGCTCATCCCGCGCCTCGGCCGCGGCCCTCTGCCCAGCACCGTCGGCGTGGTGGCGATCCAGCCGCGCCCCGTCCGGCGGTTGTACGCCGTGTGGCGCACGGACGCGGCGCGCCGTCCGGCCATCCGGGCGGCCGTGGAGGCCCTGCGCTCCACCTGCGCGGACATGGGCGGCGAGTAGGGCCCTGCGTGCGGAGGGCGGATCTCGTCGGCCGGTAGGCTGTCACGGCCATGACTGAGACCACGATCGTTCACCTCCTGCGCCACGGCGAGGTACACAATCCCGCCGGGGTCCTGTACGGCAGGCTCCCCGGCTACCCGTTGTCGGCCAACGGCAAGCTGATGGCCGAGATGGTCGCCAAGGCCGTCGCCGGCAGGGACATCGTGGAGCTGTGGAGCTCGCCCATGGAACGGGCGCAGCAGACCGCGGCCTCTTCGGCCGACCTGCTGAACCTCGAGGTCAAGCTCGACGATCGCCTGATCGAGGCGGCCAACGTGTTCGAGGGCCTGTCGATGGCCGGCCAATCGGGGGTGTTCCGCACTCCCGGCCAGTACCGTCACTTCAGGAACCCGTTCCGGCCGTCGTGGGGCGAGCCGTACCGGGACATCGTCGCCCGGATGAAGTCGGTCGTCGACGACGCGCGCAAGCAGGCGCGAGGCCACGAGGCCCTGCTCGTCAGCCACCAGTTGCCCATCTGGGTCATGCGCCTCGCGGCCGAGGGGCGGCGCCTGTGGCACGACCCGCGCCGCCGGCAGTGCGCGCTGGCCAGCCTCACCAGCTTCACCTTCGAGAACGGCCGTCTCATCAGCGTCGGATACAGCGAACCCGCGGGGTCCCTGGTCAAAGGCAACGCGGTGCCGGGGGCCTGACCCGCCGACCACAGCAGCCCATGTCGTCGGTAGAGTGGCAGCTCTACCGGTTGTAGTGCAAGGAGATCCTCCTCCCGTGACCGCTAAAAGCCTGCCTGTGATCGCCGCTCTGGCCGTGACAGTCCTCGCGGGCTGCGCGGGCAATCAGGCGTCCTCCAGCCCCGGCGACACGCGCTTCGTGGCCGGAGACGGCAAGGTCCAGGTCTTCCCCGTGGCCGACCGCCACAAGGCGCCCGCGGTCGAGGGGGGCACGATCGACGGCGGCACGGCCAAGCTGACGCCGGGCAAGGTCAACGTGCTCAACTTCTGGGCCTCCTGGTGCGCGCCCTGCCGGGCCGAGGCGCCGGCGCTCAAGGAGGTCGCGGCCGAGACCAAGGCCAAGGGTGTGCAGTTCGTCGGGGTCAACTTCAAGGACCTGCAGGCCTCGGCGCAGGCCTACGACCGGACGGTTCAGATCGGCTACCCCAGCATCTTCGACAAGAGCGGCACCGTGCTGCTCTCGTTCCAGGGCACCGTGCCCCCGGCCGCGATCCCCTCGACGCTGATCATCGACAGCCAGGGCCGCATCGCCGCCCGGGCGCTCGGCGCGGTCAAATACAAGGACCTGCTCGACGCGGTCACCAAGGTGAGCGATGAGTAACCTCGGCGGCGCCGTCGCCAGCGGATCGCTGGTGCTCGCCCTCCCGATCGCCTTGCTCGCCGGGCTGGTGTCGTTCGTCTCCCCATGTGTGCTGCCGCTGGTGCCGGGCTACCTGTCGTACGTCACGGGGATGAGCGGCGACCCTAAGCGGAGCCGCATGGTGCTCGGCAGCGGCCTGTTCGTGCTCGGGTTCGCTGCCGTGTTCGTGCTCGGCGGCGCGTTGTTCGGCGGGATCGGCGGCGTGCTGCTCGGCAACGCCGGCGTGATCACCCGCGTGCTCGGCGTGCTGACCATCGTCTTGGGCCTGGCCTTCATCGGGCTCATCCCCGGGCTCGACCGCGACGTGCGGATCCGCCGCTTCCCCGCGGCCGGCCTCGCCGGAGCGCCCCTGCTGGGCGTGGTGTTCGGGCTCGGCTGGACGCCCTGCATCGGGCCCACGCTGGCCGTGGTGCTCACGTTGTCGGTCGACCAGGGCAGCGCCGCCAGGGGCGCCGTCCTCGCCTTCGTCTATGCCCTGGGTCTCGGCCTGCCGTTCGTGCTGGCCGGGCTCGCGTATCGCAAGGCCCTCCACGCGTTCAAGGCCGTGCGCCGCCACACGGTGGTCGTCACGAGGATCGGCGGGGCCATGCTGGTCTGCGTCGGCCTGCTCCTCGTGACGGGGCTCTGGGGCGACCTCATCGCCGGCCTGCAGGGGTGGGTCGGCGGATTCGAACCGGTGATCTGATGACCTTGCCACCCGACACCCGAACGCCCGCCGAGACGTCCATCGGCAGTACGGCGCCCGAGGAGCCAACCCGGCCGGTCGGCCTGGGGGTGATCGGCTGGCTGCGCTGGGGCTGGCGCACGCTCACCACGATGCGCACGGCGCTGATCCTGCTCTTCCTGTTCGCGCTCGGATCGGTGCCCGGGTCGATCTTCCCGCAGCGGGGCGTCGACCCGGACAAGGTGGCGCAGTACTTCCAGAACTCCCCGACCGAGGCGGAGTGGCTCGACAGGTTCAAGCTCTTCGACGTCTTCACCTCGCCGTGGTACGCCGCCATCTATCTGCTGCTGTTCATCTCGCTGGCCGGCTGCGTGCTTCCGCGTGCGTTCACCCACGTCAAGGAGATCCGCCGCAAGCCGCCCGCCGCCCCGCGCAACCTCACACGCCTGCCGTACGGCGAAGCCTTCGAGGGCGATCTGACCGTCGAGGAAGCGGCGGCCAGGCTGCGCAGGAAGCGTTTCCGCGTCGTCACCGGCCCCGACTGGGTGGCGGCGGAGAAGGGCTACCTGCGCGAGACCGGCAACCTGTTCTTCCACCTCGCCCTGCTCGGGCTGCTGTTCGCGGTCGGCGCCGGAGGCCTGTACGGCTACCGCGGCAACGTGCTGGTCGTCGAAGGCGACGGCTTCGCCAATACGGTCGCCGCCTACGACCGGTTCATGCCGGGGCAGCGCGTGACCGCCGAATCGCTGGCACCGTTCTCGTTCACGCTGAAGGACTTCCACGCGACGTACGTCGACTCCGGCGAGAAACTGGGCCAGCCGCTCGACTACGGCGCGAAGCTCTCGGTGAAGGACACGCCGTCGTCGCCTCCCCGTGACGTCGAACTGAAGGTCAACGATCCCCTCGACGTCAACGGCACGCTGACCTACCTCATCGGGCACGGCTACGCCCCCGTCGTCAAGGTGACCGACGGCAAGGGGCAGGTGGCCTACGAAGGGCCGGTGCCGTGCCTCGTCGACGACCAGGCGACCTACACCTCCGAATGCACCATCAAGGTGCCGGACGCGCAGCCGGCCCAGCTCGGGATCTCGGCCCGCTTCTTCCCGACCACCGCGACCGACGGGAAGACCTGGTGGTCGATCTATCCCGGTGCGGACAACCCGAGCCTCCAGGTCTACGCGGCCTACAAGGGAGATCTCGGCCTCAACTCCGGGCAGCCCCAGTCGGTCTACGTGCTCGACGCAACGGGGATGGAACCGCTCCTCAACATGTCTGAGCCGCCTCACGCCCCGCTCCTGGTCGGTGGCACCTTCGAGCTGCCCGGTGGTGCGGGGAAGGTGCAGTTCACCGGCGTCAAGGAATGGATCACCATCCAGGTGACCCGCGACCCCGGTCGCATCCCCGCTCTGGTCGCCGCCGCGGTCGCCGTGATCGGCCTCGTGCTCTCGCTGATGGTCCGCCGCCGCAGGGTCTGGGTCCGGGTGACGGGCCGCAAGGTCGCGGTGGGAGGATTGACCCGCACGGAAGGGGACGGGAGCGCGTTCTCCGAGGAATTCGCCGGGCTCGTCGCCCTCCTCCGTGACTCTCAGGACTCTCCGGATTCTCCCGATTCTCAGGCTCCTCCGGCTCCTCAGGCCGGGGACCGGGCCGCAGCCTCACCCACAGAGCCGGGAACCGGCCCCGACGAGGAGTAGAAATGTCGTCCCAGGTCAACGGGGGACTCGCCACGCTGAGCGACCAGCTCATCCTGGCGACGGTCCTTCTCTATCTCGCCGCCATGATCGGTTATGCGCTGGAGCTGGCGTTCGGCCGGGTCCGGACGGTCGCCGTCGTCCCGAAGCGGCAACCGGTGACCGTGGGGGGCGGTGCGTCGGATGACGTTCCCACCGGCACGGAGGAGCCCGCGGACGTCGAGCCGGAGGCCTGGGCCATCAAGGCGGGCGGCATCGCCGTCCTGCTCTCGTGGATCGGCTGGGCGGCCAACCTCGCCGGCATCCTGACCCGCGGCATCGCCGTGGATCGGTGGCCGTGGGGCAACATGTACGAGTTCGTGGTGGCGATCTGCTTTGCCGCCGTGACGGCGTTCCTGGTGCTGATGACCCGCCAGCCCATCCGGTTCCTCGGTGCTTTCGTGACGCTCACGGCCGCGCTGGGGCTCGGGTTCGCGGTGCTCTTCCTGCATGTCCAGGCCGGGCCGGTGATGCCCGCGCTGAACTCCTACTGGATCGCCATCCACGTCACCGCCGCCATCGTCGCCAGCGGCCTGTTCATCCTCGCGGGCGTCACCGCCATCCTGTTCCTGATCAGGAAGGACGGTGTGGCCTCGGTCCTGCCGGCGCGCAAGGACCTGGAGCGCATCACGCACCGGGCCATCGTGATCTCGTTCCCGATCTGGACCTTCGCCGTCATCGCGGGAGCGATGTGGGCTGACCGGGCCTGGGGTCGCTACTGGGGCTGGGACCCCAAGGAGGTGTGGGCGTTCATCACGTGGGTCGCCTACGCCGCGTATCTGCACGCCCGTGCGACCGCCGGCTGGCGGGGCAAGGCCGCCATCATCGTGTCGTTGATCGCCTTCGGCTGCCTGTTGTTCAACCTGATCGGCGTCAACATGTTCTTCAGCGGCCTCCACTCCTACGCCGACCTCCCCAAGTAACCCCCCACACACCCCCCTCTTGCGCGTGATCATGCAGAAGTTCGCGCGAGGGGGGTCTGAGGTGCACAACCCTTGTGCGTGATCATGCAGAAGTTCGGGGATTGTGGCGTCCACCTGCGACGACGCGATTCGTGATCATGCAGAAGTTCGCCGGTATGCGCCTCGACCTGCATCGATGTCATTCGTGATCGTGCTTTGGCGTTGCCGTACGGCATTGCCGGCGGAGAGCATGATCAAGAGTGCTGTTTGCGCCGGTCGGCGGGGTCGACGGCGAAGTAGTGCATGATCACGAAAAGCGTCTCCGCAGGTCGGCTGCCCAATCGACGAACTTCTGCATGATCACGAACAGAAGCGTCGCAGGTCAGGTGGCGTGCTTCCGAACTTCTGCATGATCACGGCGAGGGAGGGGGCAGGTCGGAGGGCGTGTCGGCGAACTTCTGCATGATCACCTCAAGGTTTTGTGGTCATCCCCAAGGCTTCAGTCTTCGTCGCGGAGGCGGCGGTCGAGGCTGCGGAGGAATTCGGGGTCGTCGTCCGGGCCACGGGGGGCTTCGGCTTCGGGCGCCGGGCTGAGATGCTCAGCCATTCCATATCCGCCGTACATTCCGGCGACCGAGTCCCCCTGCCGCGGGCGCCCGAGGAGCACCCAGAGCAGGCCTCCCAGGGCGGCGAGCAGCACCACGATGACGACCCAGAGCACCTTCGGCAGTCTCCGGACCTCCTGCTCGGGACTCGTGATCACGTCAAAGAGGCAGTAAAGCCAGAAGGCCAGCAGCGCCAGACCGAGAATCACGCTAGGCATGTCCACACGGTAAGCCATATCGACATGTGATCGTCTTTGCGCGGCGATAGCCGTACTTCATTCTGCGTGACGAGGCGGGGACGGCAACGTACGGTGGACCGGTAGAAACGGCGATCGGACACGCGAGGGGTGCGATGGCGGCGGAGCCGGGCGACAGGGGACGCCACCGGCGCGGACCGCGGTGGTGGCAGCGCGGGCCGTACGCGTCGTCACACCGCGAGACGGACGCTCCGGGGCGATCCGCCAAGGAGGCCGGACGTCCCAGGGAGAACGAGCGTTCCAAGGAGACCGGCCGGTTCTGGGACGCCGAGCGTTCCGTGGATAGGGCGCACACGGTCACCGCTCCGGTGGTCGACGACCGGCCCCAGTACACGTGGCGGGATTTCGAGCTGGACGACCAGCCCGTACGCGCCGAGCCTCATCATCCGGACATGCCCGACCTGAGGGATGGCCGGCGGTATTGCGGGCCGCTGGAGCGGGTCCTCTACCGCCAGTGGGACGCCGCCGACGGGCCGCCCTCCCCTGACGCGGTACGGGCGGTGGACAGCCTGGCGCGCCTGCCCGAGGGCATCAAGGCCAAGCTGGCCATCGGGCTCGACGGCATCTACATCGGCCGTGGAGGCGTGCCGGACCTCGACGACATGGGCTACCTGCGCGGAGCCCCTCTCCCGTCGGGCCGGGCGACTTGGGACATCTGCGCCGGCGCGTACGGCGACCGCAAGATCGTGGTTGGGGACCGGCCGTCCCCGACGCCGGACGTGATGATGCACGAAGTCGGGCATGCGCTGGACGACGTGGACGCGAGTCCGGGAGAGTGGGTGTCGGACTCTCCGGAGTTCGCCGCGCTCTACGAGGACTGCCTGCCGATGTTCGCCTCGGCGTTCCACCGGCAGCGGGGCGGTCTCGGACGTAAGGAGTTCTTCGCCGACGCCTTCGCGGCGATCGCGTCGCGTCAGCGTCCGGCCCTCGTGGACATGCTCGGCGGCGACACCCGGACCGCGCTCAACGTCATGCTCTTCTTCAACAGGCGCTACGGAATCTAGGTGATCGGGATGTACGTGATCCGGCTCGGTGACGGGACACTGCGCGTGCCCCAATCACTGACCAGCGATGACGGGCGCCTGATCGGCAACGCGTACGTTGAGATCGCTCCAGGCGAGCCGGACTACGACAGATGGGTGGCTGAGTCGATCACCGAGGCCGAGGAGTCCGCGCGGCGGCGCAGGTGGCGCGAGGAGAACGACGAGCTGGAGCGGGAGTTCCTGGCCTTCAAGGCCGAGCAGGAATGACGCGTATGAGACCAGGCCGGGCAGGACGGCCGGGCTGACTCGGGTGACCCTGCGCTATCTGGGTAGCGCGCAGGATCACCTGAATGCTGGCGCTTGCGTCAGATCCGCGGCGATTCGCCGTTCGGCCGGTCGGCCGTAAGGACGTCCTCGCCACGTAGGAGGGCGTGCACTTCCGACTCGCGGAACCGCCTGTGCCCACCGGGGGTACGGATGCTGCTGATTCGTCCCGCCGCGGCCCAGCGTGTCACGGTCTTCGGGTCGACCCGGAAGAGGGCGGCAACCTCTCCAGGGGTCAGCAGTCGCTCGCTGCTACTCTCCACAATCTCTCCCCCTCGCATCCCGCGTCCTGCAGCGGGCGGACAGGTAACCAGTGTGCCGAGCGAAGCCTGATTTATCCGTGGTTTTCATAGAAGATCACGGGATGTTACCGGCTCAGTGCCCGATTGTTATATGATAGAGCCTCTTTGGGGCGCTGATGGGTGTTTCTTTACAAAAGCGCCGTGTCGTGAACACTAGCAGTGCTCGCGCCAGATGCGAAGAGAGACCTACATCTCGGGAAGGTGACGTAACCTCGACGCTGTGCATCCGGTAGTCGTTTACACCCTTTCACGCTTCGGCCTGTTCGCCGTCGCCCTCGCCGTCCTGTATCTCGTGGGCCTGCGCACCTACTTGCTGCTCGCCGCCGCATTTGTGGTCAGCGGGGTGGTCAGCTACGTCCTGCTGTCGAAACAGCGTGACGCTCTGAGTGAGCGGATCGCCAGGAAACGCCAGGGATCTGGGGAGAACTAGGTCGCCGGGAACATGCCGACCCGGGCATGGTACTCACGTCCCAGGCTCGTCGTGTCGCTTCCAACCAAAAGCCCCTTCTTTACTGTCATGAACGCCTTTACCCCGATTCCCCTTTCTCGGGTGGGGTTCCAACTTTGCGCCTTGCCGGTCACGGGGTCGATCGCCCCGATGCCCGGCCGGCTCACCGCGCCCGGCCCGCGGGTGTCGGCCCCCATCGGATTGTCGAGCCACCGTTGGTGACCCCCGACGTATACGGCCGACCCGGTGATCGCCACCGAGTACAGCGAGTCGCCTCCGGTGAGGTTCACCCATGTCGGGCGGATCTGGTCCCCCCTGGCGTATGTCTCGAAGCGGGCGGCTGAGTCGCACAGCTTCGTGGTGCCGGGGAAGGGGCCGCCGGTCGTGACGACCACGAAATATCGCCCGTCAGGGGAGACGTCCACTCCGCGGACGTACGACGGGAAGTCGGGCTTGCACGCCGTCGCGTACGCGTCGGTGTGCCAGTCGGCGACCTGTCCCGTGGTCAGGTCGATGACCCCGAGTTGCGGCCTGCGCAGGCCGTCGAGCGTGCCGAACGAGCCGTCGACCACGAGCCGGTCGCGCGTGGCCGCCATGGCGTAGACCTTGACGGCCGAACTGGGGCCGCCCTCCGGCGTGACCGTGAAAGCCGGATCGGTCTCTCCCGTCTCCACGTCCACCCGGGCCAGTGCCGTACGGAGGGTCCTGCCGATGCGGTAGAAGTCGCCGCCGACGTAGAGCTTGCCGCCCTGCCGAACCAGGCTGTACACGTCTCCGCCGTAGACGGGCGCGGAGAACGATGCCACCGGGGAGCCGTCGGTCACCCGCAGGCGGACGAGGCCCCGCTCCGAGGCGACGAACGAGCCGCCGGCGAAGACGGTGCCGTCCGGACCGGCGGCCAGGGCGTTCACGGCGCCGCCGCTCAGGTCGGGGGCGAAGTCACGCAGGACCCGGCCAGTGGAGAGATTGAAGGCGAAGATATTGGCCCGGGGGATCTCCTCGTTGCCGCGGGCCTCCTTCACGGCGCCGAACCGGCCGCCGACGATCACCGTGTTGCCGACGAGGGCGAAGGCGTTGACGATGCCGTCGAGCACGTGCGGGGTGTTGTCGACCGGATTCGCCGACACGACGCGGGCCTGCCTTATGCCGGCCTCGGCCGGGACGGCGACGAGGGCGACGAGGGCGGCGACCGCGAGCGATGTGGTTCTGGCGAGCATTCCCAAAGTTCTAGCAGACGGACTGTAATCAATGAACTACGTTCCGCTCATCGCGCGACGGTGGTGAGGCCCCCACTGCCCGGCCGCCTAGGCTTACGTGCATGACGCGCGCATCGCTGGACAAGCAGCCGCACGAGGTCGCCGCGATGTTCGATCGCACGGCCCGGCGGTACGACCTGGTCAACGACGTCCTCTCGATGGGGCAGGACCGCCTGTGGCGCAAGGCGACCGCCGCCGCGATCGACGCGGGCCCGGGGGAACTGGTCCTCGACCTGGCCGCCGGCACCGGCACCTCGACCGACGCCTTCACCATGTTGGGGGCGCGGGCCATCGCCTGTGATTTCTCTCTCGGAATGTTGCGGACCGGGGTGGAGCGACGCGGCGGCTCCGGCTTGTACGGCGGAGGCGTCCGGGGAGTGAGTTTCGTCGCAGGCGACGCTCTGCACCTGCCTTTCGCCGACGACGTCTTCGACGCCGTGACGATTTCCTTCGGGCTGCGGAACGTGGCGGACACCGACCAGGCGCTGCGCGAGATGCTCAGGGTGACCAGGCCGGGCGGGCGCATGGTGATCTGCGAGTTCTCCCGGCCGCCCGTCAAGTCGTTCGACCTGGTCTACACGCAGTATCTGATGAAGCTGTTGCCGCAGGTCGCGAGGGCCGTGAGCTCGAATCCCGACTCGTACGAGTACCTCGCGGAGTCGATCCGGGCCTGGCCTGACCAGGCGGCGCTGGCGGCCGTCATCCAGAAGGCGGGATGGCGGAAAGTGGCCTGGCGCAACCTTTCTTTCGGCATCGTCGCGCTCCATCGGGCGGTCAAGCCGGAGGGCGTCAATCCTTAGCGTCACCCCCTCTGACATCGTGCCCGGGATAAGGGTTAGACTTCGGCGCGACAAGTTTGTGAAGTGGTTCACAAAGGCACGAAGGTCCACAAACTCGAGACCTTCCTTCCTTCGACAGGGACAGGTCCCCCGTGAGCGAGCGAGACCGCGCGAAGCGGAGAGCAGCGGACGCCGACGTGATCGTCGTCGGTGCGGGCCCCTCAGGGGCGACTGCCGCATTCTTCCTTGCCAGGGCCGGGCTCGACGTCCTGCTCCTTGAGAAGACGCACTTCCCCCGGGAGAAGGTCTGCGGCGACGGCCTCACGCCCCGGGCGGTCAAGGAGCTCATCGGGATGGGCGTCGACATCGACGCGCCCGGCTGGATCAGGAACAAGGGCCTGCGCGTCGTCGGCGGCGGCCTCCGCCTGGAGCTCGACTGGCCCGAACTGCACAGCTACCCCGACTTCGGGCTCGTGCGCACCCGCATGGACTTCGACCAGATCCTGGCCGAGCACGCCTCCAACAACGGCGTCACGCTCATCCAGGGCATCACGGTCACCGGCCCCATCCTGGACGAGCGCAGCGGCCACATCGTCGGCGTCACCGCCAAGAAGGACGGCGAAGAGGTCTCCTACGGAGCCAGGCTCGTCGTCGCCGCAGACGGCAACTCCTCACGGCTGTCCCTCGCGATGGGCCTCCACAAGCGCGAGGACCGCCCCATGGGCGTGGCCGTACGGACGTATTTCACGAGCCCGCGGCACGACGACGACTATCTGGAGTCCTGGCTCGAACTCTGGGACGGCGACCGGCTGCTGCCCGGCTACGGCTGGGTCTTCGGCGTGGGAGACGGCACCTCCAACGTCGGCCTCGGCCTGCTGAACACGAGCGAGGCGTTCAAGAACATCGACTACCGCGACCTGCTGCGGCGCTGGGTGAAGGGCATGCCCGCCGAGTGGGGCTACACCGAAGAGAACATGACCGGCCCGATCAGGGGCGCGGCGCTGCCGATGGCGTTCAACCGGCAGCCGCACTACACCCGGGGCCTGGTTCTCGTCGGCGACGCGGGCGGTTCGATCAACCCGTTCAACGGCGAGGGCATCGCCTACGCCATGGAGACCGGCAGAACCGCCGCCGACGTGATCGTCCAGGCGCTGTCCCGGACGACCGCGGCCCAGCGTGAGCGTGTCCTGCAGGAATACCCGCGTATCCTCAAAGAGGTCTATGGCGGATACTTCACTCTCGGCCGGCTGTTCGTCGAGGCGATCGGCAAGCCCGGGGTGATGAAGTTCGCCACGCGGCACGGGCTTCCACACCCGACCCTGATGAGATTCGCCCTGAAACTTCTCGCTAATCTCACAGACCGGCGAGGCGACGCCTCCGACCGCATCATCAACGCCCTGTCCAAGGTGGCTCCGCGCGCATGATCTCCATCACAGCAGCAATCTCCGGCGGTCTCCCCGAGACCGCGGGTACGGGGATCGCTGCGCCGAAGCCCGCCCCGACCGTCCTATTCCACCGACCAAGCGAGGACATGTAGCCATGGAGCTGTATGTGCCGATTCTGGTGCTCGCGGTCCTCGCGGCGGGATTCGCCGTGTTCTCCGTGGGTATCGCGCCCTTCACCGGGCCGAAACGCTGGAACCGCGCCAAGCTGGACGCCTACGAGTGCGGCATCGAGCCGACTCCCCAGCCGGTCGGCGGTGGCCGGTTCCCCCTGAAGTACATGATCACGGCGATGTTGTTCATCGTGTTCGACATCGAGATCATCTTCCTCTATCCGTGGGCGGTGACCTTCGACAAGCTCGGCTTGTTCGGGCTGGTCGAGATGGTGCTGTTCATCGTCACCGTCCTCGTGGCGTACGCCTACGTCTGGCGCCGTCGCGGTCTCGATTGGGATTAGCCATGGGCCTTGAAGAGAAACTCCCGAGCGGGTTCGTCCTCACCACCGTCGAGCAGGTGGCGGGCTGGGCCCGGAAGAACTCCGTCTGGCCGGCGACGTTCGGTCTCGCGTGCTGCGCGATCGAGCTCATGGCGACGGGCGGGCCCACGCACGACCTGGCGCGGTTCGGCATGGAGCGCGCCTCGGCGTCGCCCCGCCAGGCCGACCTCATGATCGTCGCCGGTCGGCTCTCGCAGAAGATGGCCCCCGTGCTGCGGCAGATCTACGACCAGATGGCCGAGCCCAAGTGGGTCATCGCGATGGGCGTCTGCGCCTCCAGCGGCGGCATGTTCAACAACTACGCCATCGTGCAGGGCGTGGACCACGTCGTGCCCGTCGACATCTACCTGCCCGGCTGCCCGCCGCGGCCGGAGATGCTGATCGACGCCATCGTCAAGCTGCACGACAAGATCCAGAACATGAAGTTCGGCGCGCACCGGGCCAAGCAGATCGACGAGCTCGAGCTCCAGGCGCTGCGGACGCTGCCGCTGATCGACCAGGGAGCCGACAGATGAGCACCGACAACCTCCCTGAGGTGCCCGGGGCGACGCCGGAAGAGGCGGCCATCGCCCGCACCGGCATGTTCGGCGTAGAGGGCAGTGGCGACACCTCCGGATACGGCCGGCTGCTCGTGCGGCGCCCGCCGCTGCCCTCGTCGGCCCGGCCGTACGGGTCGTACTTCGACGAGGTGGCCGACGCCCTCGAGCCCGCGTTCGGCGGCGCGATCGAGCGCGTGGTCGTGGACCGCGACGAGGCCACCTTCCACATCGCCAGGGAGAACCTGGTCGAGGTGATGCGCCACCTGCGCGACGACCCGGCGCTGCGGTTCGAGCTGTCGCTCGGCGTCTCCGGTGCCCACTACCCGGACGAGACCGGCGCTGAGCTGCACGCGGTCTACCACCTGTGCTCCATCACCCACAACCGGCGGATCAGGGTCGAGGCTTCCTGCCCCGACGACGACCCCCACATCCCGTCCACCGTTCCGGTCTACCCGACGCACGACTGGCACGAGCGGGAGACCTACGACTTTTTCGGGATCGTCTTCGACGGTCATCCGGCGCTGACGCGCATCGAGATGCCCGACGACTGGGAAGGCCACCCGCAGCGCAAGGACTACCCCCTCGGCGGAATCCCGGTCGAGTACCGCGGCGCCGAGATCCCCGCGCCGGACCAGAGGAGGTCGTACTCGTGAGGAAGCACAGCACTGCCGCCTGTCAGGAGTCGGCGAGCCGAGCGAGGAGAGCGTCGTGACGAGCACCACCGAGACCGAAGGCCGCGTGTACGACGTCGCCGGCCAGGACTGGGACGAACTGGTCGAGGCCGTGACGGACTCGGCCGAAGAGCGCCTGGTCATCAACATGGGCCCGCAGCACCCGTCCACGCACGGCGTGCTCCGGCTCGTGCTGACCCTCGACGGCGAGACGGTGACCGAAGCCCGCACGGTGATCGGTTACCTGCACACCGGCATCGAGAAGAACATGGAATTCCGGACGTGGACCCAGGGGGTCACGTTCGTCACACGCATGGACTACCTGTCGCCGATCTTCAACGAGACGGCGTACTGCCTGGGCGTGGAGAAGCTCCTCGGCATCACCGACAGGATCCCGGATCGGGCTCAGGCCATCCGGGTGCTGATGATGGAGCTCAACCGCATCTCGTCGCACCTCGTGGCGATCGCGACGTTCGGCCTCGAGCTGGGCGCCACGACGCCGATGCTTTTCGGCTTCCGCGAGCGCGAGATGATCCTCGACCTGTTCGAGTACATCACCGGCCTGCGGATGAACATGGCCTACGTGCGGCCGGGCGGCGTGAGCGTCGACCTGCCCGCGGGCGCCGTGGACAAGATCGGCGAGTTCCTCAAGGTCATGCCGTCGAGGATCAAGGAGATGCGCAAGCTCCTCGACGCCAACCCGGTCTACACCCGCAGGACCAAGGACGTCGCCTACCTCGACCTCACCGGCTGCATGGCGCTCGGCATCACCGGGCCGATCCTGCGGGCGGCGGGCCTGCCCTGGGACCTGCGCAAGTCGCAGCCGTACTCGGGCTACGAGACCTACGAGTTCAACGTGCCGACGGAGACCTCCTGCGACGTGTACGGCCGCTATCTCGTCCGCGTGGCCGAGATGGAGGAGTCGCTCAAGATCATAGAGCAGGCGCTCGACCGGCTCCAGGGCCCGCTGAAGAACGGCCCAGTCATGATCGAGGACAAGAAGATCGGCTGGCCGGCGCAGCTGGCGCTCGGCCCCGACGGCTTCGGCAACTCACCTGACCACATCGCGCACATCATGGGCAGCTCGATGGAAGCCCTGATCCACCACTTCAAGCTGGTGACCGAGGGCTTCCGCGTGCCGGCCGGCCAGGTCTACTCGGCGGTCGAGTCGCCCCGCGGGGAGCTCGGCGCGCACGTGGTCAGCGACGGGGGGACGCGCCCGTACCGGGTGCACTTCCGCGACCCGTCCTTCACGAACCTGCAGGCGGTGCCCGCGACCTGCGAGGGCGGCATGATCGCCGACGTCATCTCGGCCGTCGCCTCGATCGACCCCGTCATGGGAGGTGTGGACCGGTGACGTACTCACCTGAGGTCCGTGAGCGTCTGGAGACGGACGCCAAGGAGATCATCGGCCGCTACCCCAAGCCGCGGTCGGCCTTGCTGCCGCTGCTGCACCTCGTGCAGTCGGAGGACGGCTACGTGTCCGACGACGGCCAGGAGTTCTGCGCCGAGATCCTGGGCCTGTCCAAGGCCGAAGTGGTCGGCGTCGCGACCTTCTACACGATGTACAAGCGCAAGCCGTCCGGCGAGTACAACGTCGGCGTCTGCATCAACGCGCTGTGCGCGGTCATGGGCGGCGACCAGATCTGGTCCGAGCTCAGCGAGCACGCCGGGGTCGGCCACAACGAGACCACCGAGGACGGCAAGGTCACGCTGGAGCGGCTGGAGTGCAACGCCGCCTGCGACTTCGCGCCGGTGATGATGGTCAACTGGGAGTTCTTCGACAACCAGACTCCCGAGTCGGCCAAGCAGCTCGTCGACGACCTGCGGGCCGGCAAGAACGTCGTGCCGACGCGCGGACCGGGCAGGCTGTGCTCCTTCAAGGACGCCTCCCGGGTCCTGGCCGGCTTCCCCGACGGCCTCGCCGGCGACGGCCCGGCTGCGGCCGGCCCCTCGCTCGAAGGCCTGAAGCTCGCCAGGGCGAAGGGCTGGGAGGCCCCCGCGAGCGACGCAGACACGAATGAGGAGCGGTGAGCGACCGATGACACAGCTGACGCCGGTCCTGACCAACAACTGGGACGTGCCGAACGCGTTCACCCTGGACGGCTACGGCGAGTACACCGCGGCCAAGAAGGCGCTGACGACCATCGAGCCGGACGCCGTCATCCAGATGGTGAAGGACTCGGGTCTTCGCGGACGCGGCGGCGCGGGCTTCCCGACCGGCATGAAGTGGGGATTCATCCCGCAGAACGACGGCAAGCCGCACTACCTCGTGGTGAACGCCGACGAGTCGGAGCCGGGGACCTGCAAGGACATCCCGCTGATGATGGCCAACCCGCACTCGCTGATCGAGGGCGTCATCATCACCGCCTACGCCATCAGGGCCAACTACGCGTTCATCTACGTGCGCGGCGAGGTGCTCCACGTGATCCGCCGGATCCAGGCGGCCGTGCGCGAGGCGTACGAGAAGGGCTACCTCGGAACGAACATCCTCGGCTCGGGCTTCGACCTGGAGCTGGTGGTGCACAGCGGCGCCGGCGCGTACATCTGCGGCGAGGAGACGGCGCTGCTCGACTCGCTGGAGGGCTACCGCGGCCAGCCGCGGCTCAAGCCGCCGTTCCCGGCGGTCGCCGGCCTGTACGCCTCCCCGACGGTGGTCAACAACGTCGAGTCGATCGCCAGCGTGCCGAGCATCGTGTCCATGGGCGCCGACTGGTTCGCCGGGATGGGCACCGAGAAGTCCAAGGGCTTCGGCATCTTCTCGCTGTCCGGCCACGTGACCCGGCCGGGGCAGTACGAGGCCCCGCTCGGCATCACGCTGCGCGAGCTGCTCGACATGGCCGGCGGCATCCGCCAGGGCCACGAGCTCAAGTTCTGGACGCCCGGCGGCTCCTCCACCGCGATCTTCACGGCGGAGCACCTCGACGTGCCGCTCGACTTCGAGTCGGTCAGCGCCAATGGCTCCCTGCTCGGCACCCGGGCGCTGCAGATCTTCGACGAGACGACGTGCGTGGTCCGTACCGTCCTGCGCTGGACGGAGTTCTACGCGCACGAGTCGTGCGGCAAGTGCACCCCCTGCCGCGAAGGCACCTACTGGCTCAAGCAGGTGCTCAAGCGCCTGGAGAAGGGCCAGGGCACCGAGGACGACCTTTCGACCATCACCGACATCGCCGACAACATCCTGGGCCGCTCGTTCTGTGCCCTGGGCGACGGCGCGACGAGCCCGATCCACTCGTCGGTGAAGCACTTCCGCGAGGAATACCTCAAGCACTTCGAGATCGGCGGCTGCCCGTTCGATCCCGCCGCGTCAACTGTGTGGGGTAAGGCATGACAGTACAGACAACCTCGGCGGGGCCGGTCGAGCAGCCGGTCGACCTTGTCACGCTCACCATCGACGGCTTCCAGGTCAGCGTCCCGAAGGGCACCCTGATCATCCGGGCGGCCGAGCTGCTTGGCATCCAGGTTCCGAGGTTCTGCGACCACCCGCTGCTCGACCCGGCGGCCAACTGCCGCCAGTGCTTGGTGGACATCCCCGACGCGGGCAACGGCAGGGGCTTCCCCAAGCCGCAGCCGTCCTGCGCCATCGAGGTCGCCGGGGGCATGGTCGTTCAGACCCAGCTCACCTCTCCCGTCGCGGAGAAGGCGCAGCGGGGCGTCATGGAGATGCTGCTTCTGAACCACCCGCTCGACTGCCCCGTCTGCGACAAGGGCGGCGAGTGCCCCCTGCAGAACCAGGCCATGTCGGCCGGGCAGGGCGAGAGCCGGTTCGAGGAGGAGAAGCGGCACTTCGAGAAGCCGATCGCGCTGTCGACCGAGGTGCTGCTCGACCGCGAGCGCTGCATCCAGTGCGCGCGGTGCATCCGCTTCTCCGACCAGATCGCCGGCGACCCGCTGATCGACTTCTTCGACCGCGGGGCCAAGGAGCAGGTGGGCGTCGCCGACGGCGAGCCGTTCCAGTCCTACTTCTCCGGCAACACGGTCCAGATCTGCCCGGTGGGCGCGCTGACGGGCGCCGCCTACCGGTTCCGCTCCCGGCCGTTCGACCTGGTGTCGACGCCGAGCGCCTGCGAGCACTGCGCCTCCGGCTGCGCCCAGCGCACCGACCACCGGCGCGGCAAGGTCACTCGCCGCCTGGCCGGTGACGACCCGCAGGTCAACGAGGAGTGGAACTGCGACAAGGGCCGCTGGGCCTTCCAGTACGCCACGCAGCCCGACCGGCTCAAGTCGCCGCTGATCCGCGACGAGGAGGGCAAGCTCGTCCCGGCCTCCTGGCCCGAGGCGCTCGCCGCCGCCGCCGAGGGGCTCGCGCGGGCCCGCGGCAAGGCCGGTGTGCTGGTCGGAGGCCGCCTCACGGTCGAGGACGCCTACGCCTACAGCAAGTTCGCCAGGATCGCCCTGGAGACCAACGACATCGACTTCCGCGCCCGGCCGCACTCCGAGGAGGAGGCGAGGTTCCTCGCTCACGCGATCGCGGGCAAGGGCATCGAGGTCTCCTACGCCGACCTGGAGAAGGCCCCGGCCGTGCTCCTCGCGGGCTTCGAGCCCGAGGAGGAGTCGCCCATCGTCTTCCTGCGCCTGCGCAAGGCCGCCAGGAAGAAGGGCCTGAAGGTCCACGCGCTTGCGCCGTTCGCGACGCCCGGCCTGGCCAAGATGAAGGGCTCGCTGATCCGCACGGCGCCCGGCGCCGAGGCCGAGGTGCTCGGCGAGCTCGTCGCCTCCGGCGCCGACCTGCTGCCCGCCGGTTCGATCATCCTCGCCGGCGAGCGCCTGGCCACCGCCGAGGGCGCCTTCTCCGCTCTCGTACGGCTCTCGCAGGCGACCGGCGCGAAGATCGCCTGGGTGCCGAGGCGGGCCGGTGAGCGCGGCGCGCTCGAGGCGGGCGCCCTGCCCGGCCTCCTGCCGATCGGCCGGCCGGTGGACGACGAGGCCGCCAGGGGAGAGGTCGCCAGGGCCTGGAACGTCTCGGCCCTGCCCGCCACTCCCGGCCGGGACACCGCGGGGATCATCGACGCGGCTCTGAACGGCCGGCTGGACGCGCTGGTGGTCGCGGGTGTCGACCCGTACGACCTGCCCGACCCCGCCAAGGCGCTGGCCGCCCTGGAGAACACGCCGTTCATCGTCAGCCTGGAGATCCGCGCCAGCGCGGTCACCGACCGGGCCGACGTGGTGCTGCCGGTCGCCGCCGTGGCCGAGAAGGCCGGGACGTTCGTCGACTGGGAGGGCAGGGGCCGCTCGTTCGGAGTGGCGACCGCCGTTCCGGGCGTCATGAGCGACCTGCGGGCGATCGTCTCGATCGCCGACCAGATGGACGTGCACCTGGGCCTGCCCGACGCCTCCGCCGTCCGCCGCGAGCTCGGCGCGCTCGGCTCCTGGCGGGGCACGCGCCCGGCCGCTCCTTCCGTGACCGGCGGCCTCACGGCCCACGCACCCGAGGCCGGCCAGGCCGTACTGGCCACCTGGCACCTGCTGCTCGACGAGGGCCGGCTTCAGGACGGCGAGCCGTACCTCGCCGGGACCGCCCGC
This sequence comes from Planotetraspora thailandica, assembly GCF_016863335.1. GTDB lineage: Bacteria > Actinomycetota > Actinomycetes > Streptosporangiales > Streptosporangiaceae > Planotetraspora > Planotetraspora thailandica. The sequence continues at coordinate 179,650 of NZ_BOOR01000010.1, read as the reverse complement.
CCGGCGGAGGCGCTGATCTCCGAGGCCACGGCCGCGGAGATCGGGGTGACCGACGGTGACAAGATCACCGTCGGTGACGGAGCCGTCCTGCCGGTGCGCATCGCCGACCTGCCCGACCGGGTGGTGTGGGTGCCGTCGAACTCGGCCGGCCTTTCTGTGACGCGCGACCTGCGCGCCACGGCGGGCGACGTCGTAACCATCGGGAGCGTCTCGTGAACAACCCCGCGCCCACCCTGAGTGACTTCGGCCACGATCCTCTGTGGCTGTCGATCATCAAGGCTCTCTTCATCTTCGTCTTCCTGATGCTGGGCGTGCTGTTCGGCGTGTGGACCGAGCGCAAGCTCATCTCGCGCATGCAGCACCGCTACGGCCCCAACAGGGCGGGCAAGTTCGGCCTGCTCCAGTCGGTGGCCGACGGCCTGAAGATGGGGCTGAAGGAAGACCTGATGCCCCGCACGGTGGACAAGGTCATCTACTTCCTGGCCCCGGTCATCATCGCCGTTCCGGCCTTCCTGGCCTTCTCGGTCGTTCCGTTCGGCCCGGTGGTCTCGATCTTCGGCGTGAAGACGCCGCTGCAGCTCACCGACCTGCCGGTCGCAGTGCTGCTGGTCCTGGCCACGGCCTCGATCGGCGTCTACGGCATCGTGCTCGCCGGCTGGGGCTCCCGCTCGCCGTACGCGATCCTGGGCGGTCTGCGCTCCAGCGCCCAGGTCGTGTCCTACGAGATCGCGATGGGCCTGTCGTTCGTCGCGGTGTTCCTCCAGGCGGGCACGCTGTCCACCTCGGAGATCGTCGCCAAGCAGGCGGGCGGTGGCACCTGGGACGTCTTCGGGCTGCACATCCCGACGCCGTCCTGGTACGTCTTCACGCTGCTGCCGTCGTTCCTGATCTACGCGATCACGATGCTGGGCGAGACCAACCGCGTGCCCTTCGACCTGCCCGAGGGTGAAGGCGAGCTCGTCGGCGGCTTCCACACCGAGTACTCCTCGTCGCTGAAGTTCGCGATGTTCATGCTGGCCGAGTACGTGAACGTCTTCACGGTCTCCGCCATGGCGATCACGCTGTTCCTCGGCGGCTGGCACGCGCCGTGGCCCATCTCGATCTGGGACGGGGCCAACTCCGGCTGGTGGCCGATGCTCTGGTTCTTCGGCAAGCTCGTGCTGGCGTTCGGCTTCTTCGTGTGGGTGCGCGCGTCGCTGCCCCGCATCCGCTATGACCAGCTCATGGCCTTCGGCTGGAAGGTGCTCATCCCGCTCAACCTGGGCTGGATCCTCATCTTCGCCACCCTGAAGGCCCTGCGCCTGCCCGAGGCGAACCGCTCGGCCATCCTGACGCTGGGCGCCGTGATCATCATCGGGGCGTTCGCGATCTGGCTACGCTTCGACACGGCGAACCAGCGCCGCAAGGAGGCCAAGGTCGCCCAGGTCGAGGACGAGTTCGAGCAGCTCCGCGAGGAGCCCGCGGCGGGCGGATTCCCCGTACCGCCGCTCGACCTGCCGCACTACCACGGAGTCGTGCCGGCGGCGCGTGCTCACACCGAGGCCAAGGAGGTGACCAGTGGGAGCAACTGATTGGCTGAACCCGATCAAGGGATTCGGCGTCACCTTCCACCACATGTTCAAGAAGCCGGTGACCGTCAACTATCCCGAGGAGAAGCGGCCCACGGCGCCGCGGTTCCACGGGCGTCACCAGCTGAACAGGTGGCCGGACGGTCTGGAGAAGTGCGTCGGGTGCGAGCTGTGCGCGTGGGCGTGTCCCGCCGACGCCATCTTCGTCGAGGGTGCGGACAACACCGAGACCGAGCGGTACTCGCCCGGTGAGCGGTACGGGCGCACCTACCAGATCAACTATCTGCGGTGCATCCTGTGCGGTCTGTGCATCGAGGCGTGCCCCACCCGGGCGCTCACGATGACCAACGAGTACGAGCTGGCCGACTCGAGCCGCGAATCGCTGATCTTCACCAAGGAAATGCTCCTCGCTCCGCTCGGGCCGGGAATGGAGCAGCCGCCCCACCCGATGCGCCTCGGCGAGTCCGAGGAGGACTACTACCGGTTGGGTCGTAGCAATGGGTGAATCCATCACGTTCTGGGTGCTGGCGGTCGTGTCCGTGGCCGCCGCACTCGGACTCGTCTTCAGCCGCCGGGCGGTCTACTCGGCCCTGATGCTCGGCGTCGTCATGTTCTCGCTGGCGGTGCTGTACGCCGTGCAGGACGCCCCGTTCCTGGCCGCGGTGCAGATCATCGTCTACACCGGCGCGGTCATGATGCTGTTCCTGTTCGTGCTCATGCTCGTGGGCGTGGACTCGTCGGACTCGCTGGTCGAGACGATCAGGGGACAGCGGTTCTGGGCGATCGTGGCCGGGCTGGGCTTCGCGGTCCTGCTCGGCCTCGGCATCGGCAACGCGGCTCTCACGGCGCCGGTGGGTCTGGCCGACGCGAACGCGGGCGGCAATGTGCCGGCCCTCGCCGCGCTGATCTTCACGCGCCACGTGTTCGCGTTCGAAGTGACCTCGGCCCTGCTGATCACGGCCGCGCTCGGCGCCATGGTGCTCGCCCACCGCGAGCGCACCGAGCCCAAGCCGACGCAGAAGGACCTGTCGCGGGCCCGCTTCGTGCTGTTCGGCCAGACGGGCAAGAACCCCGCTCCGCTGCCCGGGCCCGGCACCTACGCCCAGCACAACGCGATCGACATGCCGGCGATGCTGCCGGACGGCACCGTCTCGCCGCTGTCCGTCAACCGTGTCGTCGCCCGTTATGAAGCCTCCGAGGGCAAGCTGGCCCCCGAGGTCGAGCGGATCCTCCAGGAGGAGACCGTGAGCGAGCGGGCCAACGGGAACGGCGCCCGCCCGCACGGCGAGGAGGACGGCGAATGACAACCCACTACCTGGTGCTCTCCGCGCTGCTGTTCGCGATCGGCGGCGTCGGCGTGCTCGTACGGCGCAACGCCATCGTCGTGTTCATGTGCGTCGAGCTGATGCTCAACGCCTGCAACCTGGCGTTCGTCACCTTCGCCCGGCAGAACGGCAACCTCGACGGCCAGGTCATCGCGTTCTTCGTGATGATCGTCGCCGCCGCCGAAGTCGTCATCGGCCTGGCCATCATTGTGACGATCTTCCGAACCCGCAGGTCCGCGTCCGTCGACGACGCCAGCCTGCTGAAGTACTAAGAGGTGGCCGTGGAACCCGCTGAGATCATCCAGCACTCCGGTGGAGTGATCGGGGCCTCATGGCTGATGATCGCTCTGCCTCTGCTCGGAGCGGCCATCCTCCTGCTGGGCGGACGGAGGACCGACAGGTTCGGTCACCTGCTGGGCGTCGCCATGTCCGTCGCGGCGTTCGTCGTCGCGGCGCTGGCCTTCTTCCAGCTTCTGGGCTTCGCGCCCGGTGAGCGCCGGAGGGGAGTGTCGCTCTACGACCTCATTCCCGGCATCACCAAGATCGGGCTGCTGGTCGACCCTCTGTCGATCTCGTTCTGCCTGCTGATCACGTTTGTCGGATCCCTGATCCACATCTACTCGATCGGCTACATGGCGCACGACCCGGCCCGGCGGCGCTTCTTCGCCTACCTGAACCTGTTCGTGGCGGCGATGCTCCTGCTGGTGCTGGCCGACAACTACCTCGGCCTGTACGTCGGCTGGGAGGGCGTGGGCCTCGCGTCGTACCTGCTCATCGGGTTCTGGCAGCACAAGCCCTCGGCGGCCACCGCGGCCAAGAAGGCGTTCATCGTCAACCGCGTCGGCGACTTCGGCCTCGCGATCGGCATCTTCACGATCTTCGCGACGTTCCACTCCGTGTCGTACGCGGGTGTGGCCGACGGGATCGCGAAGGGCGGGTCGATCCCGTTCACGGCGATCGGCCTGCTGCTCCTCCTCGGCGCCTGCGGCAAGTCGGCCCAGCTGCCGCTGCAGTCGTGGCTCCTCGACGCCATGGAGGGCCCGACCCCGGTCTCGGCCCTCATCCACGCGGCCACCATGGTCACCGCCGGCGTCTACCTGGTGGTGCGGTCCGGCCCGATCTTCCAGGCGACCGACACCGCGCAGCTCGTGGTGACGATCGTCGGCGTGGCCACGCTGCTCGCCGGTGCGATCATCGGTACCGCCAAGGACGACATCAAGAAGGCACTCGCCGGATCGACGATGTCGCAGATCGGCTACATGATGCTGGCCGCGGGCATCGGCCCGGCAGGCTACGCGTTCGCGATCGCGCACCTGATCACGCACGGCTTCTTCAAGGCCGACATGTTCCTCGGCGCCGGTTCGGTCATGCACGCCATGAACGACGAGGTGGACATGCGGAAGTACGGCGGGCTGAGAAAGCTCATGCCGATCACTTTCGTGACGTTCTTCATCGGCTACCTGGCGATCATCGGGTTCCCGCTGCTGTCCGGTTACTTCACCAAGGACGGCATCATCGAGACCGCGGTGGAGCACAACGCGATCCTCGGCTGGCTGGCCGTGCTGGGCGCGGGCATCACCGGCTTCTACATGTCGCGCCTGGTCTTCATGACCTTCTTCGGCAAGAAGCGCTGGGAGGCCGACGCCCACCCGCACGAGTCTCCGGCCGTCATGACCTGGCCGCTGATCATCCTGTCGGTCGGTGCGGTCGTCCTGGGCGCGTTCCTGGTGCTGGGCAACCGCTTCATGATCTTCCTGGCGCCGGCCGTCGGCCGCCCGGAGGAGCTTCCGTCGTTCGCCCCGTTCAGCCCCACCGGGCTCGTCACCCTCGCGCTCGTCGCGGTCGGCGCCGGGTTCGCCTGGGTCAGGTACGGCTCCGCCGAGGTGCCCGCCGTGGCGCCCCGCGGCTCGTTCCTCACCACGTTCGCCCGGCGTGACCTGTACGGCGACGCGCTCAACGAGGCGCTGTTCATGCGCCCCGGCCAGTGGCTCACCCGCTTGGCGGTGTTCTTCGACAACCGCGGGATCGACGGCCTGGTCAACAGCCTGGCCGCCCTCATCGGCGGGACGTCGGGCCGGATGCGCAAGGTCCAGACCGGGTTCGTCCGCTCGTACGCGCTGTCGATATTCGTCGGTGCCGCCGTCCTGGTCGGTGCCTGGTTCGTCGTAGGGAACCTGTGATGCCCTGGCTTTCAATCCTGATGGGCGTGTCGGTGCTCGGCGCGCTCGGCGTGACCTTGGTCCGCAACGACAAGCTCGCCAAGCAGTTCACGCTCGGCGTGTCGCTGGTCGTGCTGGCCCTGGCCATCGCGATGGCGGTCGGGTTCAACCCCAACGGCGACAAGTTCCAGTTCGTCGAGAAGTACGTCTGGATCCGCTCCTTCGGGGTGCACTACGCGGTCGGCGTCGACGGCATCGCCCTGGTGCTGATCCTGCTGTCGGTCGTGCTGGTGCCCATCGTCGTGCTGGCCTCCTGGCATGACGCCGAGGCCGGCAAACGATCCGTGCGCACGTACTTCTCGCTGCTGCTCGTGCTCGAGGCCATGATGATCGGCGTCTTCGCGGCGACCGACGTCTTCCTCTTCTACGTGTTCTTCGAAGCCATGCTGATCCCGATGTACTTCATGATCGGATCGTACGGCGGGGCCCAGCGGTCCTACGCGGCCGTGAAGTTCCTGCTGTACTCGCTGTTCGGCGGGCTCCTGATGCTCGTGGCGGTCATCGCGCTCTACTCGATCGCCGACAAGCACACGTTCATGTTCTCCGACCTGATCGGGACCATCCAGGACGTGAACACGCAGAAGTGGCTGTTCCTCGGCTTCTTCATCGCCTTCGCGATCAAGGCTCCGCTCTGGCCGTTCCACACCTGGCTGCCCGATGCGGCGGCGCAGGCTCCAGCGGGCGCGGCGGTCCTGCTCGTCGGTGTGCTCGACAAGGTCGGCACGTACGGAATGCTCCGCTTCTGCCTCGAGCTGTTCCCCGACGCCGCGAAGTACTTCACTCCGCTGGTCATCACGCTGTCGGTGATCGGCATCGTGTACGGCGCGATCGTGGCCATCGGGCAGACCGACATGAAGCGCCTGATCGCCTACACGTCGGTCTCGCACTTCGGCTTCATCGCGATGGGCGTGTTCGCCATGACGACGAACGCCGGCGCCGGCGCGACGCTGTACATGGTCAACCACGGCTTCTCGACGGGCGCGCTGTTCCTGATCGCCGGCTTCCTGATCCACCGCCGCGGCTCGCAGTACATCGCCGACTACGGCGGCGTGCAGAAGGTCGCGCCGGTGCTCGCCGGGACGTTCCTGGTCGCGGGTCTGTCCAGCCTGTCCCTGCCGGGCCTGAGCACCTTCGTCAGCGAGTTCATGGTCCTGGTCGGCACCTACCAGCGCTATCTCGTCCCGGCGATCATCGCCACCACGGGTGTCGTCCTGGCGGCGATCTACGTCCTGTGGATGTACCAGCGCACGATGAACGGGCCCACCGCGGAGTCGGTCAAGAAGCTTCCCGACCTCAGCGTGCGGGAGAAGTGGGTCATCGCCCCGCTGCTCGCGCTGCTTCTCGTGTTCGGGTTCTATCCCAAACCGCTGCTGGACATGATCCACCCAGCAGTCAAGAGCACGCTCACCACCGTGCAGGTGAGCGATCCGGCCGCGGTCGTACCCGTTGCCAAGGAGGCCCAGTGAACGGCAACATTCCAGCGCCGACAATCGAGTACGCCCAGCTCGCGCCGATGCTGGTCGTCTTCGGCGCGGCGATCGTCGGCGTGCTCGTGGAGGCGTTCGCCCCGCGTTACCTGCGCTCGGCGATCCATCTGCCGATCACCCTGCTGTCCCTTGCCGCGGCGTTCGGCCTGACCATCTGGCAGGTGGTCAAGGGCGTGCCGACCAAGGCGGCCGCGATGGGCGCGGTCGCCGTCGACGGCCCGTCGCTGTTCATCTGGGGCACGATCCTCGTGCTCGCGTTCGTGAGCGTGCTGCTGATCAACGACGAGGACCACTTCGTCGCGGCGGCCGCCGCCGTACCGGGCTCGGCCGAGGAGGAGCAGGCCCTGCACGCCGGGGCCGGGCACACCGAGGTCTACCCGCTGGTCCTGTTCGCGGTGGGCGGCATGCTGCTGTTCCCCGCGGCCAACGACCTGCTGGTGATGTTCGTGGCCCTCGAGGTCATGTCGCTGCCGCTGTACCTGCTGTGCGGCCTGGCCCGGCGCCGCCGCCTCCTCTCGCAGGAGGCCGCGGTCAAGTACTTCCTGCTCGGCGCATTCTCCTCGGCGTTCTTCCTGTACGGCACGGCCCTGCTGTACGGCTACGCCGGCTCGGTCGACCTCGCCAAGATCAGCACGGCTCTCGGCGCCGTCGGCGGCCAGGACACCCTGCTCTACGTCGGCGCGGCGATGCTCGGCGTGGGACTGCTCTTCAAGATCGGTGGAGCTCCCTTCCAGGCATGGAAGCCGGACGTCTACCAGGGCTCACCCACCCCGATCACCGCGCTCATGGCGTCGGGCACCCTGGTGGCCGCGTTCGGCGCCCTGCTCCGGGTGTTCTGGGTGGCTCTCGGCGGTCTTGACTGGGACTGGAGCCCGGTGCTGTGGGGTGTGGCCATTCTCACAATGATCGTGGGAGCCGTCCTGGCCATCACGCAGACCGACATCAAGCGCATGCTGGCCTACTCCTCGATCGCGCACGGCGGATTCCTGCTGGTCGGCGTGGTCGCGACCGGCACCGCCGCGCAGAACTCCGCGTCGCTGTCGGCGATCCTGTTCTACCTGGTCGCCTACGGCTTCACGACCGTCGGCGCCTTCGCGATCGTGACCATGGTCAGGGACGCGGGCGGCGAGGCGTGGCACCTGTCCCGCTGGGCCGGGCTCGGCAAGCGCTCGCCCCTGCTGGCCGGCACTTTCGCCTTCTTCCTGCTCGCCTTCGCGGGAATCCCGCTGACCAGCGGTTTTTTCGGAAAGTACGCGGTCTTCCAGGCGGCGGTCTCCGGCGGGGCGCTGCCCTTGGTGATCGTGGGTGTGGTGACGTCCGCGGTGGCCGCGTTCTTCTACGTGCGCGTCATCGTGCTGATGTTCTTCAGCGACCCGGCCGCCGACGGCCCGTCCGTGGTGCTGCCGTCCCGGGGTACCGCGCTTGTCGTCGGTGTTGCGGCGTTGGCTACCGTATTCCTGGGAGTCTTCCCGCAGCCCGTGCTCGACCTGGCGCAAAACGCTGCGCACTCGTTGTTCGTCCGTTAGGAGCCCCGTTCTATGGCCGCGCCGCCCGTTGTGGACATCCCTCAGATCGACGAGCAGCTGGCCGAGGACCTAGCGAACGGCCTGGCGGCGGTGGAGAAGATGCTCCGCTCGTCCGTGGAGAGCGAGGACGCCTTCGTCACGGAGGCGTCCAAGCATCTCCTCGAGGCGGGCGGCAAGCGTTTCCGCGCCACCCTCCTGCTCCTGGCCGCGCAGTTCGGCAACCCCGACGCCCCGGGGGTCGTCCCCGGGGCCGTCGTGATCGAGCTGACCCATCTGGCCACGCTTTACCACGACGACGTGATGGACGAGGCGCCCGTACGGCGCGGCTCACCGTCGGCCAACGCCCGGTGGGACAACACCATCGCGATCCTCACCGGTGACTATCTCTTCGCGCAGGCGTCGGAGATCCTCGCCGATCTGGGCACGGAGCTCATCCGCATCCAGGCCCGCACCTTCTCCCGCCTGGTTCGCGGGCAGATCAGAGAGACGATCGGCCCCGCCGAGGGCGTCGACGCCGTCTCGCACTACATCCAGGTCCTGACCGACAAGACCGGCTCGCTGATCGCCACGTCCGGGCAGTTCGGCGCGATGCTGGCCGGGGCGCCGCCCGAGGTGATCGACCGGGTGACCGACGCCTGCGAGGCCATCGGCGTCGCCTGGCAGCTCGGCGACGACCTCATCGACGTGGCGGCGCCGACCGCCGACTCGGGCAAGACCCCGGGGACCGACCTGCGTGAGGGTGTCCGCACGCTCCCCGTGCTCTACGCCCTGGCCTCCAAGGACCCGGACGACGCCCGGTTGCGCACGCTCCTGTCCGGCCCCGTGGCCGAGGCGGACGTCGAGGAGACGCTGACGCTGCTGCGGAGCAACCCGGCGATGGACCAGGCCCATGCGGAGCTGATCCGCTGGACCAACCGCGCCAAGGCGGCCCTGGCCGGGCTGCCCGACATCCCGGCGCGGGCGGCCCTGCTCGCCCTGTGCGACTACGTGGTCGAGCGCTCCGGCTGATCAGGCTCCGCTGAGCAGATCGGCCACCGGGGCGAACGCATCGGCGAACACCGCGTTCACGGTGACGTAGGAGATCCCCAGCTCGTCCCGCCGGCGCAGGAGCGTGTCGGCCATCTCCCGGGGCGATCCGTCGAGCACCGCGAGGGAGCCCGGCCCTGCCCCGTGGAGCAGCGGGACGAGCCACGGCGGCGGGTCGTCGCCCACCAGGTGGACGTTGTGGCTCAGCTCGATCTGGCCGAACCGCGCGCCCGCCTTCTCTTCGAGCACGGCGAGGGGCCGGTGCAGGGAGTGCGGCGGGGCCGCGGGGGGGAGCGCGAACGTAACGCTGTCGGCCTCCTTCGCGGCGAGGGTCAGCATGCGTTCGCCCGCGGCGGCCAGAAGGAGGGGCGGCCCATCCTTCTGGATCGCGCCCGTGAAGCGCCTTTCACCCCCGAACGCGGCCTTCACCTCGGCGATCAGCTCTTCGATCTGCTCGATGCGTCGGCCCGCCGTGCCGTACGGCATGCCGAGCAGCCCCGCCTCCGTCTCGGCTGCTGCGCGGCCGGTTCCGACGCCCAGCTCCAGCCGTCCGCCGGAGAGGAAGTCGAGGCCGGCCAGTTCCCAGGCGAGCTGTTGCGGGCGACGGTAGGGCGCGCTGAGCACGAACGTGCCCAGGCGCAGGGTCGTGGTGGCGGTCGCGGCGGCGGTGAGGGCGAGGAGCGGGGGCAGCGTGCCGAGCGTGTCAGGGACGAGAAAGGTCGAATAGCCCTGATCCTCGGCTCGCCGGGCCAGGGCCGTCCAGCTGCCGGCGTCCGGCGCGAAACCCGCGACCACGCCGAAACGGAAGTGCTTGGTCATGGGACCGATCCTCGTCCCGGCCTGCCGCGCCGTCGTCGCCCGGCGGGAGGCGGATTCCCTACTCCCGCGGGGGTAGTGGCGTCAGACGGACTCGAGGGCGGCGGGTGCGGGCGTGGCGCGCCGTGCGGCGCGGGCGGACCGCAGGCCGTCCCATGTGAAGACGGTCAGCGCCAGCCATACGACGGCGAATCCGGCCCATCGGCTCGCCGGCATGGTCTCGTGGACGATCAGCACGCCGCACAGGAACTGCAGGACCGGTGCGATGTACTGCAGCACACCGATGACGACGAGGGGGACCCGGATCGCAGAAGCCGTGAAGGCGAGAAGCGGGACGGCGGTGACGATTCCGGAGCAGACGAGCAGGGCCGCGTGCCCGAAGCCGTGATGGCCGAACGTCGCGTTGCCGCCGGCCTGGAGGACGATCAGATATGCCAGGGCGGGCACGAGGAGCACGAGGGTCTCGACGGTCAGGCTCTCGGCACTGCCGACCTGGGCCGACTTCTTTATCAGACCATAGGTGCCGAAGCTGATCGCGAGCACGAGCGCGACCCACGGCAGCCGGCCGTAGTCGAGGGTCAAGATGATCACGGAGGCGCCGCCGAGCCCCACCGCGACCCACTGCAACGGACGCAGGCGCTCACGGAAGATCACGACCCCGAAGAGCACACTGACCAGGGGGTTGATGAAGTAGCCCAGGGCGCCTTCCACGACATGGCCGCTGTTGACGGCGTAGATGTAGGTGCCCCAGTTGACCGAGATCGTGACCGCGGCCAGCGCCAGCAGCACGAACTGGCGGCGGGTCAGCGTGCGGAACCAGGCCCAGTGGCGGCGTACGGCCAGCACCGCGATCACCGCGACCAGCGACCAGACCATCCGGTGGGCGAGGATCTCCACCGCGCCGGACGGCTTGAGCAGCGGCCAGTAGAGCGGGAACAGCCCCCACATGACGTAGGCGGCGATGCCGTACATGATCCCCCGGCGCGTTTCCTGCATGCGTGCATTTTTACTGAAAACAAGGTTTACTGCAAATAAGTATTGCTATGTCCGTTTATTAAGGCCTGCTTACGTCAGGAACAACACGACCACCCGTCTGGTTGGGACTGTCGGAGCGGATGGAGGTTCGACATGGGCTGGCTCTTCGGCCGGAACAAGACATCGATGGTGGACCCTTCGGAGGCGCTGCCGGGCCGTTCTGAGACGATGCCGGTCGCCGCGCGGCACGCTGTGCTGGACGCACCGCTGGCCGGGCCGTACCCGGAGGGGACGGAGATCGCGGAGTTCGGCCTGGGGTGCTTCTGGGGCGCGGAGCGGAAGTTCTGGCAGACGCCGGGCGTCTACTCCACGTCGGTCGGATACGAGGGTGGTTACACCACCAATCCCACGTACGAGGAGGTGTGTACCGGCATGACCGGGCACGCCGAGGTCGTACGGGTGGTCTTCGACCCGAACGAGGTCTCCTACGAGGAGCTCCTCAAGGTCTTCTGGGAGGCGCACGACCCGACGCAGGGCATGCGCCAGGGCAACGACGTCGGCACGCAGTACCGGTCGGCGATCTACACCCGCGACGCCCAGCAGGCCAAGGCCGCCGAGGCGTCGAAGGAGGCCTACCAGGACGTGCTGGCCAAGGCGGGATACGGGCAGATCACCACCGAGATCGCCCCCGCCGGCGAGTTCTACTTTGCGGAGAACTACCACCAGCAGTACCTGTTCAAGGTTCCCGACGGCTACTGCGGGATCGGCGGAACGGGCGTCGCCTGCCCGGTCGGCCTGACCACCGGCGAGGCGTGACCTTCCCGAACACCACTGGCCCTTGATCGCCCGGCTCGCCCGGTCCTGATCGAGGGCCAGAGTCGTTTTCGGCGAGGACTGATCAGTCGCCAGGCAAGATCGTGAGTCATTGCCCGTGGCGAGGGGCAACGACCAGATAGTCCCGCCGATCGAGAGTTGCGACTTCGCGAAGATCGAAGCGCTCGGCCAGGGCGATCACGCATGCGTCCACCGCTTGGAGCCGCAGCGACGCATATGCGGCGAGCAATTCGGAGATTCGACGGTAGTCGTGCGGTGTTACCTCGATAACCCGGAGTTCGTCGTCGGCGATTGCAGCGCAGAACTCGGCGGCAAGGGCGGAACTGCCACGCCGAACCGGGTCAGACAGCAGGTGGCATATCTCGGTCACGGCAAGCGAGGGGACGACCAGTCGCGTCCAGTTTCGCGCCGGAAACCGCACACAGCGCCCATGATCTTTATCCGCCCTGTTGAATGCCGCAACAAGGGGCCCCGTGTCGCAGAGGATCACGCCGTGACCGCTCCGCGTGGCTCCTCGTGGTGAGGATAGGTGAGGTAGTGGTCATGGCGGGCGCCGAGGTCCGGCGGCCCCTGGAGTGCGCCGACCAGCGCGGCGAGGTGCCGGGGAAGCTGCACCTCGTCGAGTGCCTCTGAAGCACTGGGAGTCTCGTCGTCGAACGCCATGCTCCAAGTGTGAGGGGCGGCTCGTCAGCAGGCCCGGCTCTTCAATGGCTCAGATGAGCAGGTTCGGATTCGTTTTCGGTGAGGACTTCCGGCGACCCCGAGCAGTGTGATCCTACTACGGGTAGGATTGGTGGATGGGTGAGCCGATGAGGACCGACAAGATGAGCATCACCGTGCCTGCGGACGTTGCCGCCGAACTGCGGGCCCGGGCCGGACAGGGCAATGTATCGGCGTACGTTACGCATGCGCTGGTTCGTCAACTGGAGCATGACCGACTGGGGGATCTGGTGGCAGATCTTCGAGAGCTTCATGGGCCGGTGACCGAGGAGGAGCTGGCGGCGGCACGGGCAGAGTGGCCGAGCGTGTGAAGCAGCGGAGGCGGATCAGTCCGCGTGAGCACGGTGCTCTCGTCCTCGACAACGAAGGTCTTTCGCGGGCGGCGACCGACAGGGCGATGTACGTCCGGCTTCATGCCGCGCACCTAGATGGACGGCGCGTCCTCACGTCCGCCGCCATTTTGGCCGAAGCGCTGAGAGGCACGCCGCGTGACGCGGGGGTATCTCGCGTTCTCGGTGGTGTGGTGGTCGAACCGGTCACTCGTGAAATAGGGGAGCAGGCCGGCAAGCTGATCGGGACGGCGGGAATGTCCACTGATCAAGCTGTCGACGCCATGGTCGCGGCTACGGCATTGGCACAAGAGGGTCCTGTCGTGATCGTCACATCCGACGTGCCGCACCTGACCGCCCTGACGGCGGGTCACGAGCGGATACAAGTGGTCCATGTCGACAAGATCAGCCGATAGCCAGTTCTTGTGCGCTTGACAGAACGACCTTGACCTTCTCCAGCCAGCCCGCTCCATCGGCGGCATGCCTTGGACGCGCTCGAGTTCCTTAGCTGAAAGCATGCGCTCGCCCTGCGTGCGATCAGGCGGTGATCGTTCTGACCTCGGATGAGGATGACATGTCCACGCTCTGTGGAAAGACCGTCAAGGTCGTCGGAGTCTGAGATTCACGGGTCACCTGGCAATGAACACTCAGCGGCACCAGCGTCAAGCTATGTGACCCTTCAGGTCAGTACTCGAGACGCACTGTCGATCACTTGTTCTTCTGTATATCTATCTATACAGTTCTTGTATGACTGTTCTCCATGACGCGACCGAGCTCACGGTCACCGAGGCCGCGCAGCGTGGTGTGGCACGTCTGGTGGCTGACGCGGAGCAGGGTGCGGATCTGGTGGTGACCCGCCGGCACCAACCGATCGCAGCCGTCGTGAGCATGCGACGTCTCAACGAACTGGAAGAAGCCGCAGCAGATCTGCGGGATCTTGCCTTGGTTCTCGTCAGGGCTGCCACGGACACGGGGCGGCGGACGTCGTTGGACGAGGTCCTGTCCGCCTTCGGGCATACGCGTGAGTCGCTGGCTATGCTCCCGGACGAAGACGAGTAGCAGTGTCCGACGTCGTATTTACTGACGCGGCCATTGATGACCTCCGCAGAATCGGCCCGGACGCCGTACCCAAGGTCCTTAAGAAGATCCTCCTTCTACTGGAGAACTCTGAAGCGGGCTATCCCTTGGGCGGTGAGCTGACAGGGTTTCGCAAGCTCGTCGTGGGGCGGAACACGTGGAGGATCGTTTACCGGATCACCGAGGACAAGACGGTTGAGATCTGTGAGATCTGGGCGGTTGGGGAGAGGGCCGACGCCGAGGTCTATGCCGAAGCCCAGGCACGAGTCCGCGCGGCCGGAGGTTCACGGCCCGACGTTGTTCGCCTCGGCGAAGTCATCGACCGTCTGGGTGGTTTCACCGACCACATCCGAATCGATGAGACGCCAGCGCGCGAGCCGGTACCCGACTGGCTTGCCAATCGATTGATCTACACAGTCGGCATGGCCCGGGAGGATGTGGCGGCACTCGACCTGGAAGAGGCCGTCGATCTCTGGGCGGAGTTCCGCTCAAAGTCCCGCTAGCTCTCGTCGGCATTCACGGCTGAAATGTGCGCCGTCCGGTAAAGGGCTACTGCGGGTTGGGCGGCACCAGCGTCAAGCTATGTGACCCGCCAGGGGCGGCGAATGTTAGGAAGCCGGACGATGGACCTCAGTATGAGCGGGGCAGACGTGTGCGGATCGCCAGGCTAGTTGTTCGGTTCCTTTCTTTTGACTGCGACGAACAACCCAAGTCGATTTTGTTCGGTACAGTTAATTCGACCCAGCCGAACAAAATCATTTGGGGTGTCGGTGTCAGGACCGGGCAGGCCGTCCAGGGCGGCTGTGTATCAGCGCCTCGACGAGGCCGTTCGAGAGCTCCGTGATCGCTTGGGCGGATTGCCTTCGCCCGCTGAGGCGGAGGACATCTGGTCCGACATCTGGCACCAGGAGGCCCATAACAGCACTGCGATCGAGGGCAACACGCTCGTGCTGCAAGAGGTCGAGAAGCTCCTTGAGGAGGGCAGGGCAGTCGGAGCGAAGCCGCTCAGGGACTACATGGAGGTAAGGGGCTACGGCGACGCCGCGAAGTGGGTGTACGGGCAGGCGCTGGACCCGGGAGACTGGCAAAACGGAGACCTCATCACGCTCCAGGAGGTCCGTCAGATACACCACGCCGCCATGTCGCTCGTGTGGGCCGTAGACCCCCATCCTCATGCCACCTCCGCCGAGGGTCCAGGGAACTATCGACAGCACGAGATCGCTAAGTTCCCGGGAGGTATGAAGCCGCCGCCATGGCCGGAAGTCGACCCCCGGATGCGGGACTGGGTAAAGGCGGTCGATGACCTTCGCGGTGCATCCAACGAAGCCCTACCCGAACGCTTGGCCGGCGTTCATAACCGATTCGAACAGATACACCCGTTCCTCGATGGAAACGGACGGACGGGCCGCTTGGTGCTCAACTTGATCCTTTGCCGAATCGGATATCCACCAGCGATCATCTATAAGCGCGACCGCGACAAGTACCTCCAGGCGATGCGTCGAGCCGACAGCAACGAGTTCGGCCCGTTGGGCGAACTCATCGCACGCAGCGTGACGACGAATCTGTACCGCTTCGTCATGCCGGCGGTGGCCGGTCCGGTCAAGCTTGTTCCCCTACCCGCTCTCGCGACGCGCGACCTGACCGAAAACGCGCTCCGGGTCGCTGCCGCACGGGGACGACTCCGTGCGGTCAAGGGGGACGACGGTATGTGGCGGAGCAGCAAGAAGTGGGTGAACGACTACATCAAGTCGAGGCACCGCCGGTCGTGACGCCGCTGCCAAGGAGGAAATATGTCCTTAGTGGCAGGACTGCTGCCAGTGGCACCTCTTCCATACCCAACGGATATTGCGGGTCTGTCGGCACGGGCGTCGCCTGCCCGGTCGGCCTGGTGATGGTCGTCGATATTGGTCCGATCGTTGCCGCCGCAATCGCCGGCGATCGTAAGCACCGAGCGTGCACGTCAGCCTTCCAGCGGCTCCATCGAGAGCGTCACGAGCTTCCCGTCCTAAGCTTCGTCGCGACGGTCGGGAAGCTCGGAAGCCTCGTTCATCTTTTCGCGATCCGAACCTGTGCGGCGCCTTCATTCGAGCTATGCAATCGGCGCTCGGTAATCCTTGATCTTGATCGCGGTTGCGGCCTTGCGGATCGGTTCGGTGACCCGCTCGATCATGCGGTTCTTCCCCGGTAGATGCGGCATCAGCCGCAGCATCAGCATCTGGAACCGGATCTGTGCCGCCGACTTCAACACCATGCCCTTGAGGTTGCTCGCGGCGAGCTTCTGGTTCTCCTCGACGAAGTGCCGCATTTCGCGCTCGTAGGCGGCGAATGCAGCGGCGTGGTCGCTGCCGGCGGTGGCAAGGGAGCCCGCCAGAACGTAGGCGCCAACTAGAGCCAGGCTGGTGCCCTGACCAGACGCGGGTGAGGGACCGTAGGCGGCGTCGCCCACGAGGGCCACTCGGCCCGATGACCACTGGTCCATGCGCACCTGGCTGATCGAATCCAGGTAGAAGTCTGGCGCGTTCCCCATGGCGTCGAGGAGGCGCGGGACATCCCAGCCCTGGTCGGCGAAGATCTCGGCGAGCAACTTCTTTTGCTGGGCGACATCCCGGCGGTCGTAGGTCAGCGGTGGCGAGGAGAAGAGGAACAGCGCCTTGGCGTCGGTGCTCTGCCGGGTGCTGTACATCCCGACGCTCCTGCCTGCGGCCGGGTGCATCATCTCCGTGCGGTCCAGGTGGAGATGGTTGGGCACCGTGAAGATCGAGATGTAGTGCCCAAGGTGATGGAGGAACTGGGACTCCTCCCCGAAGGTCAGCGCGCGCACATTGGAGTGCAGGCCGTCGGCGCCCACCACCAGGTCGAACATCCGCTGATGGCCGCTTTCGAAGGTGACTTGCACCCCTTCGGGTGTCTCCCGTAAGGCTGTGATGGATTCGTCGAAGATGTACTCGACGTCGTCTTTGGTCGCCGCGTACAGGAGTTGGGCGAGGTCGCCGCGCATTATCTCGACGTCGTCGCCCTCACGGCCGCCGAATAGCTGGGCGCTCATGGTCCCGACCTGCTTGCCCTTCGCGTCGACGAACCGGGCGATCTGCATGTCCGTGCTGTGCCGCCGTACCTCGTCCTTCAGCTCCATGCGGTCGATGACGTCGAGCGCCGCTCCCCGAATGTCGATCTTGTAGCCGCCTTCCCTCAACGAGGGTGCGCGCTCCACGACAGTCGGGTTGAGCCCGTACGTGCGCAGCCAGTAAGCCAGCGTTGCTCCGGCGACGCTTCCACCGGAGATCAGGATGTTCGTCATGCCTTGGACTGTACAAACGTCTCACTCGATTGTCTAGCACAATTGTCCAAGACGTCTGTCCCACGATCGGCTAAGCTCTGAGCATGGGAAACCGGGAAGACCTGCTCGCGGGCGCCAAGAAATGCCTGATGGAGAAGGGGTATTCAGGCACCACCGCCCGCGACATCGCGACGGCCGCCGGCACCAGCCTCGCCTCCATCGGCTACCACTTCAGATCGACGAAGGCGCTGCTCAATGCGGCCCTCATCGAGGCGATGGAGGAATGGGGAAAGGAGCTCGAGCTGACCCTTGCCGCCGACACCTCGCTCGACGGGACGCCCGCGCAGCGATTCGAGGCGACGTGGACACGGATCATCGAGTCCTACGCCAGGCTCAGACCCCTTTGGGCCATCCAGTTCGAGCTCATCGCCCAGATGGACGGCCTGCCGGAGTTGCGGGAGGCGTTCGCGACTGCCAACCGGCAGGCGAGGCTAGGGCTGGCGACACTCTTTGAGGATCTGGACCCGGCCGTGGACGAGAAGAAGGCGATGGCCGTCGGCTCGTTTTACCAGGCACTCCTCGGCGGGATGGCGACACAGTGGCTCGTCGATCCCGATCACGCCCCTTCGGCCCACGACCTTCTTGAGGCGCTGCGAACGATCACCACACGCCTCGGGACGGAGTAAGCGTAGGGAAGCCACTCACGCTTGCGTCTGCTCGCGTTCATCTCGCCCATGCGGCTGGAGAGGCGTAACCGTCATACCGTCACATGCTGAACTGGCGACACAGGAGGCGGCGGACATGCTGAATTCTCCCGCCCGTATCTGATCAAGCTTTTGGAGACGGGGAAGATCCCCTTCCGGTTGGTCGGAAAGCACCGGCGTAGAACCGGGCAACTCCGAGCGGACACTTACCCACTGTTCTTTCAACATTTGTGCTGCCGTTGCCGAGATGCCGGAGGCTTCTCGCGGAGTACTGCCCATGGTCCGCTGCGGCGACCCGTGAAGAGGACATCAACGTTGCGCAAGAATTGGCCGACGCCAATCAAATTGGCGGTCGCGTTCCTGACCGCTGTTCCGCTTCTCGTTGCGATGCCACCACCTGCCTCGGCGGACGATGTGGCTCCGTCCACCGTGAAGATCAATGAGGTCGAGTCCAACGGCGGTACGCCGGGTGATTGGGTCGAGCTGGTCAATACCGGTGCTGCTCCTGTCGACGTGTCCGGTTGGGTCGTGAAGGACAACGACGACAGTCATGCGTTCACGATCGCGGCGGGCACCACGATGGGGGCCGGTGCGTTCCTGGCTCTCGATGTCGATCCGGTTTTCGGTCTGGGCAGCGCGGATTCGGCTCGCCTGTACCTGGCCGACGGCACGACGCTGGTCGATTCCTACACGTGGACGGCCCACGCGGCGACGACGTACGGCCGGTGCCCGGATGGTACCGGCGCGTTCGTGACCACGACCTCGTCGACCAAGGGTGCGGCGAACGACTGCGGCTCACCGTCGTCGGTGGTGAAGATCAATGAGGTCGAGTCCAACGGCGGCACGCCGGGTGACTGGGTCGAGTTGGTCAACACCGGTGCGGTTCCCGTGGATGTGTCCGGTTGGGTCGTGAAGGACAACGACGACACCCACGTCTTCACGATCGCGGCGGGCACCACGGTGGCGGCCGGCGCGTTCCTGGCGCTGGACGTCGAAGCGGCTTTCGGTCTGGGCAGTGCGGATTCGGCTCGCCTGTACCTGGCCGACGGCACGACGCTGGTCGATTCGTACACGTGGACGGCCCACGCGGCGACGACGTACGGCCGTTGCCCCGACGGTACCGGCGCGTTCGTGACCACCACGGCACCCACCAAGGGCGCGGCGAACGACTGCGGCACGCCGTCGTCGGTGGTGAAGATCAATGAGGTCGAGTCCAACGGTGGCACGCCGGGTGACTGGGTCGAACTCGTCAACACCGGTGCGGCTCCCGTAGACGTCTCGGGTTGGATCGTCAAGGACAACGACGACACGCACGTCTTCACCGTTGCCGCGGGTACGACGATGGCGGCCGGTGGCTTCCTCGCCCTCGACGTCGATCCGGTCTTCGGTCTGGGCAGCGCGGACTCCGCCCGCCTGTACCTGCCGGACGGCACGACGTTGGTCGATTCCTACAGCTGGACCTCTCACGCCGCGACGACCTATGGCCGGTGCCCGGACGGTTCGGGTGCGTTCGTGACCACCACGGCACCCACCAAGGGTGCGGCGAACGACTGCGGCACGCCGTCGTCGGTGGTGAAGATCAATGAGGTCGAGTCCGACGGCGGTACGCCGGGTGACTGGGTCGAGTTGGTCAACACCGGTGTGGCTGCCGTGGATGTCTCGGGTTGGGTCGTCAAGGACAACGACGACACTCACGCGTTCACGATCGCCGCGGGTACGACGATGGCGGCCGGTGCTTTCCTGGCCTTGGACGTCGATCCGGTCTTCGGTCTGGGCGGTGCGGACTCCGCCCGTCTGTTCCTGCCGGGCGGCACGACGCTCGTCGATTCCTACAGCTGGACCTCTCACGCCGCGACCACGTACGGCCGGTGCCCGGACGGTACCGGCCAGTTCGTGACCACCACCGCACCCACCAAGGGCGCGGCGAACGCGTGCCCCGGTCAGGTTTCCACCTCGCCGTGGCCGGGCGGCGCCGCGGTGGCCACCGCCGACGACGCCAACGTCTTCGGCACCAACATGAGCGGCCTGGCCTACGAGGCATCCGGCGGCGCGACGCCCGGCGTGCTCTGGGCGGTGAAGAACGGTCCCGGCACGCTCTACCGCCTGGAGTGGGACGGCACCAAGTGGACGCCCTCCACGACCGACGGCTGGAACACGGGCAAGCAGCTGCACTACCCGGACGGCACCGGCGACCCCGACTCCGAGGGCGTCACCTTGACCGCAGCCGGTCTGGCCGGCGGCGTGTTCGTCTCGACCGAACGCGACAACGGCAACAGCGGCGTCAGCCGTCCCGAGGTGCTCCGCTTCGACCCGTCCGGTACGGCGGCCGGCCTCACCGCCACGAAGGAGTGGAACCTCACTGCGGATCTGCCGGCGGTGGGCGCGAACAGCGGCCTCGAAGCGATCTCCTGGGTCCCGGACTCGTTCCTGACCTCGCACGGCTTCGTCGACGAGCACACCGGCAAGGCCTATGACCCGGGCTCCTACCCGGGCCACGGCGACGGCCTGTTCTTCGTCGGCCTCGAGGCCAACGGCACCGTCTACGCCTACGCGCTCGACCAGAACGGCGGTGGATTCACCCGGGTCGCCACGATCGCGACCGGGTTCCCCGGCGTGATGGACCTTCAATTCGAGCCCGAGACGAACCACCTCTGGGCGGTGTGCGACGACACCTGCAACGGCCGCACCGCGACCCTCGACATCGACGCCGACGGGAAGTTCACCGTCAGCCATGTGTACGAGCGGCCGGGCTCGATGGCCAACCTCAACAACGAGGGGTTCGCGATCGCGCCTCAGGCGGAGTGCGTCGACGGCCACAAGCCCGTCTTCTGGTCCGACGACAGCAACGACGACGGGCACGCGCTGCGCAGCGGAACGCTCGACTGCACGGTGGTCGATCTCGATGCGGACGACGACGGCATCGACGACGACGTGGACGTGACGTTCCCGCCGGGCACCTCGCACGCGGACGACCCGGCCAACCAGACGTTCTCCGACGCCGTCCTCGGCGGCACCACGTCGGGCAGCATCCTGAGCCGGGGCGGCCGTACGCTCACGGTCTCCGACGCCCACACGCCCGGCGGGATACTGGTGAACGTCGGCGCCGGCTCCGTTCCTGCGCAGTTCCAGTTGGCGGGGAGCGGCGCGACGATCAAGCTGGGGCGGGGCTCGTACAAGCTCACGGGTTCCGGAAAGACCAGTACGGTCACGACCGTCGACGGTGAGCAGGCCGTCGTGACGGTCAGTGTGAACGGCACGCCGATCACCCTGACTGTCGGAGAAGGCGGATCGGTCACTTACACCGAGGCGTCAGCCGGCGGCAAGGTCACCGGGCTGAGCGGCATACGGCAGACCGGGACCGTCAGCGTTCGGGCGGACGGCGTGCCCGCGACCGCGTGCACCGGCATTGCGATCGAGAACGTCATCGTCGCCACGACGGGCAACAACCAGATCTCCGGCACCGCCGGCGACGACCTGATCCTCGGGCGCGGCGGCAACGACACCGTCAACGGCAACGGCGGCAGCGACTGCGTCGTCACCGGAAGCGGCAACGACACGATCACCACGGCGGGCGGCGACGACTGGATCGACGCGGGCGGCGGCAACAACGTGGTCCGTGCCGGCGCCGGCGCGAACACCGTGGCGACCGCCTCGGGCAACGACCAGATCACCACCGGCGACGGCGACGACACGGTCAACGCCGGCGGAGGCAACAACACGGTGACCACCGGCGGCGGCAACGACGCCATCGCGACCGGAAGCGGCAACGACACCGTCGACTGCGGTGCCGGCTCGGACGCGGCGCAGGCCGGTGGCGGCAACAACGCCAACGTCGGCACACGGTGCGAGACGTTCGGACGCTGACAACAGCCCACTGATCGAGCAAGGGCCGGCCGGTTTCGGCCGGCCCTTCCTCGCACCTGACGACGGGTGGCCCGTCAGGCAGGCCTCAAGACGGAGCGCACAAAAGCGGTGATCTCTTCGGGGGCGGTCTTCGGCGTTCCGGCGTTGAACGGAGGCTGCGGCGCATATTCCAACCCGAGCTGGATCGCCATGGCCATGTCCTCGCCCGCAAGCAAGGATGCGAGGTGCAGCGCCATGTCGATGCCGGCGAGCACTCCGGCCGAAGTTATGATCTTGCCGTCCTGGACGAAGCGTTCGTCGACCGGCTGCGCCCCGAACTGGACGAGCAGGTCGTGGGCCACCCAGTGAGTGGTCGCCCTGACTCCCTCCAGCAGGCCTGCTGCGCCGAGGGCGAGTGAGCCCACGCATACCGAGGTCGTCCACGTGGTGGTGGCATGCGCCGTCTTCACGTAATGGATCAGTGCCTCGTCCAGAATGCTCTGCTTCACGTCTCTGGTGCCCGGCACCACCACGACGTCGGGTCTCGGCACGTCGGCGAAGGAGGCGGTCGCGGTGAGGGTGACCTCCTCATCGGGGATGACGCCCGGCCGCTCAGCGACGAAGGTGACTGTCGCGCCGGGGATGTTCCGGAGCACGAAGTACGGTCCCAGCGCGTCCATGGCGTCGTAGCCTGCGTACAGGGGGATGGCGATATGCATATCAGCGCTCCTTGTCGTGAAATCTGCGCCGGTACTCACCAGGCGAGACCTTGAGGTTTCGGTGGAAGACGCGGTAAAGGGTCTCGGGCGTTCCCAGCCCGACCCGGGTGGCGATCCGATCGAGCGGCTCATCGGTGCTTTCGAGCAGTCGCTTGGCCGCCGCCGTCCGCGCGTGCTCGACGTACCGTGCGGGTGACACACCGACCTCGGCCCTGAACACGCGCGAGAAGTGGCGGACGCTGGTGTTCACGCGTTCTGCGAGGACCTCCAGCGACAGGTCGGCGTTCAGGTTCTCCTCGATCCACCCCTGTAGATCGCGCAGAGGTTCACGCTTCGGAGTCTGTGCGTTCAGCGGTGTGCTGAACTGGCTCTGCCCGCCTGGTCGCTGCAGGTACACGACCAGCCAACGGGAGATCTCCCTGGCCAGATCGTGCCCGTGGTCGTGTGCGACGAGCGCGAGAGCGAGATCGATCCCCGAGGTGACCCCCGCCGACGTCCAGACGTTCCCATCGCGTACGTAGATGCGGTCGGCGTCCACCTGGACGTTCGGATGCGCGCGGGAGAGCAGGTCTCCCACCGCCCAGTGGGTCGTCGCCCGCCGCCCTTCCAGCAGGCCGGCCTCGGCCAGCAGCAACGTGCCCGAGCAGATGGATCCGAGCCGGTCCGACTCCCCGGCAAGTCGCCGGATCTCCGGGACCAGTGCCGCCGTTTCGGCGACCACCATGTGGCCCGGAAGGCCACCGACGACCAGCAGCGTGTCGATGGGGCCCTTCACGCTTCGCAGCGGCGCCTCAGCGGTCACGGTGACGCCGGACAAGGAGCGCACGGCTTCCGGGCGGACGGCGGTGACCTCCACGCGGTAGTCGGCGTTCGGATCGAGCAGGCCGGCCGCGGAGAAGACATCAGCCGGGCCAGCGAGATCGAGCAACTGGAAGTTGTCGAAAAGCACGATCACGACGCGATGAGGCATGTCGCCATGCTCCGCCGTCCGTAGGGATGGCTGCAAGGACACATACCTTGCAGATCCAGCCATCGTGAGTGCTTCGGTTTGGAGCCCATGACCGGGACAAGTCAGGGCGATAGATAAAAAAGTCGTAAATATGCCGTTTGGGCGTCAAGGACGATTCATCGATGGGTCCAGCGACATCGGAATGCTCGACGGGTTGTTGAGATCGTCGAGAGGATCGGACATGACGTTCCCCACTGCACGCCGGGCCGTGCGGTCGCTGGCCGCCGTCGCTGTGATAACGGCGGGTTTGGTCGCGGGCAACGCCAGCGCCCACGCCGAGGACGACCCCCGGGTCGAGCAGGTGCGGCAAGTGATCGCCGCGTTGAAGCCGCTGGTGAAGCAGCCGGTGTGCGATCAGGTGCCGGAGCCGGAGCGCTGGGTCCACGCGGGAACCCCGGACAAGGGCTCCGCCAACGTGTTGATCTCCGCGCATCGGGGCGCCAACACGCTCGCTCCCGAGAACACCCTGAAGTCGTATGAGTACGCCTTCGCGTACGGGGTCGACATGGTTGAGGTCGACGTCCAGCAGACCAAGGACGGCCGTTTCGTCGCGCTGCACGACTCCACGGTCGATCGTACGACCAACGGCACCGGCAACATCGCGGACCTGACCTACGACGAGGTGCGCGCCCTCAACGCCGCCGACTACGAGCCCTGGAAGGGCGGCGCGTACGACCCGGCGCAGATCGCCTCGCTGGACGAGATCCTTGCCCTCGCCCAGCGGGCCGGCCGCGGCATCGAACTCGACGTCAAGGGGTCGGTGACCGAGGAGGGCAAGCTCGCCGAGCTCGTCGGCAAGTACGGTCTCATCGAAGAGTCGATCTGGAACTCGGGCGACCCGCGGGTCCTGATCGCCGAGCCCGGTGCCCGGATCATCTACAACCGCAGCGCGTGGGAGCCGGGCTTCTTGATCTACGAGATCGGGCAGGTCGCCAAGGTCTACGGCTCCACCCTGGCCGAGTACTCGCCCGAGTCCATCGCCGCCGCCCATGACGCGTGCGCGGTCGTCATGCCGCACGCCTACGACGCCGGTGCCGACCAGGAAGTGGCCCAGTTCCAGCTCGCCCGTTCGATGGGCGCCGACGGAGTGCAGACCAACCAGCCTGCTCTCATCGTGGCCGCGGCCGGAGAGGCGGTCGACTCCAAGCTCGTCGTCCAGCGTCATGAGAAGGCGCACGGCGACGAGGTGTGCCTGGTCAACGCCGAGAACGGCTTCGGCTTCCCCGGCAAGACTGTGCACCTGGCCAAGGGCAAGGGCAAGAAGTCGATCGACCTGACCACGGGTTATGACGGCTGCGCGACCGTGCCGGCCGTGAACTGGCGCGGCTCGTCGGTGTCGTTCGCCGGCGACGGCGCCGTCCACGCGTCCAGCACGCGGCTTGTGGCCGGCAAGAGCTGACCCGGTTTGAGAGGCGGGGTGTGTTCACATGCACGCCCCGCCTTTCCGTCACCACACAGGTCTTCTGCCGGTAGCCGTACGCAACACGGGCAGCTCGCACTCGGCCGGCCCGGCGTTGGTACGGATAAGTGGTACCACCCGGGCATGGCTGAGACCAGGCTGCGTCTCCCGGCGGACGTCGCCTTCCTGGAGGACAGCGGGGAGATCCTGGAGTACCGGGATGTGGACGAGGCCGAGAGTCTCGTCATTTCGCTCGCGAAAGGCGAACTCGAACCCTTCGGCATGACGCCACGAAGGTAGTGATCTTTTCGGAGGAGCCGAGTGGCTCACTGGGCTTGGAAGTCCCGGGTCGTGGGCTCTCCTGCTGGCTGCGGCCATCTGGCTAGACTCGATGCATGAGCGTGATGCGCGAGGAACTCCACCATTTGGTGGATCGGTTGCCCGAGGAGAAGGTCGCCCCTCTCCTGCGCCTCGTTCGTGATCAGCTCAACGAGGAGCCGGCGATTCGTGATCTGCCCTTCATCGGCATGCTGGAAGCGGAACCCGATTTCGCGGAACGGTCAGAGGAGATCCTCCGCTCGGAGGACAATCACTCTTCGTGATCGTCATTGACTCGGGGCCATTGGTAGCAGCGATCAACGTCCGGGATGACCACCACGCCTCCTGTGCTCACCTGCTTCGCTCCCATCCCGGCCCGCTGTTGGTTCCCGCGACGGTCGTCACCGAGGTCTGCCAACTGGTCGAGAAGCGGCAGGGAAGCAAGGCGGAAGCCGCCTTCTTGAATTCGTTCGGGAACGGGTTGGTGTTGGTCGATCTGACCAACGAGGATCTGTCCCGCATGGGTGATCTCGTGGCGACGTACGCCAGCCTCCCGCTGGGCGCGGTTGATGCGTCTGTGATCTCTATCGCCGAGCGTCTAGGACTGTCTCAGGTGGCAACCCTTGATCGCCGCCATTTCACCGTCGTTCGCCCCCGCCACCTCGACGCGCTCACCCTGCTTCCCGGGCAGCTCTGAAAGATCGAGTCGTTCGATGAGGGCATCGCGTACCGATGGGCACCAGCGTCGCGTGCCCGGTGATCGCCAGGTTTGCCGGTCCTCGATCGAGGGTCGGAGCCGTTCTTGAAGGGGCCGAAGCCTGTCGCCCCTTGAGTCTGTGAGCTGGAGCGGCACCTTCCACAGGGTCGATGTGGCACCGCCGTCACACCCGGTGCGGTTCGGCCGAAGGCAGATCCCGGCGCCTGCGCACCGGTGACAGGAAGACCGGCAGGAAGGCCGTCGCGAGTACGGCGCCGCCCAGCCAGAGTGTGGCGCGGGGCCCGGCCAGTTCACCGGTCACCCCTGCCACGGCTGAGCCGACCGCGAGCGCGCCCGTCAGCAAGAAGCGGAAGGTCGCGTTCATGCGGCCGAGTAGGTCATCGGGCGTCATCCGCTGCCGCAGGCTCACCCCCAGCACGTTGTCCATGCCCGTCTTGAACATCGCCAGCAACCAGCCGGTCCCGGCCAGCCACAGCCAGGGGCCGTGCCCGACGAGCGGCACCAGCAGCCCTGCGGGCGCCAGGCACAGACCGGCAAGACCGAGGGCCCGGCCGTACCCGAGCCACCGGGAGACCGAGCGGGCGAAGCGGGCACCGAGCAGGAGGCCGGCTCCACCTGCGGCCCAGAACAGGCCCAGCACGCCTGCCGAGAGTCCGAGTTCCCGGGTGAACAGCAGCGGGAGCATGGTGTTGACGATCGAGGAGCCGAGATTGGTGCAGGTCGCGGTGAGCGCGAGTGCCTTCAGCTCCCTGTTTCCGAAGACGTGCTGCAGCCCTTGCATGATCTGCGCGGCGAGCCGTACGGGTGCTTCGGCGCGGGCGGGAGCGGGCGGGACGCCGCGGATGGCCATGAGACGAAGCGCCGAGGCCAAGTGGCCGACGGCGGTGCAGGCCAGGGCCACAGGCGCGGTGAGCAACTGGACGAGCGCGCCGCCCGCACCCCGTCCGGCCACGTTTCCGGCGGCGATGAGGCTGACGATCACGGCATTCGCCTGAACCAGGCCGTCTCGGCGGACCAGCCGCGGCAGCACGCTCTGAGAGCCGACGTCGGAGAAGACCGTGGCGCAACCGTTCAGCAGGACGACCACGTACAGCTGAGCGAGGGTGAGCGAGTCGAACCACCAGGCCAGCGGTATGGAGAGGGACAACCCGGCCCGGGCCACATCTGCGGTGATCAGTACCCGCCGGTGCCTCATCCGGTCCACCCATGCGCCGGCGGGCAGGCCGATGAGGAGGAAGGCGGCGGTGCTGAGTGCGGCCAGCGCCCCGACCTGACCGGGGCCGGCATGGAGGGCGGACACCGCGGCGAGCGGGACGGCGACGTAGCTGATGTTGACGCCCAGCTGGCTCAGGGTGGTCGCGGTGAACAGCGCGCGGAAGCCGGGGTTCTCCCAGGCCGAGTTGGAATGCATGGTTCCCGTTCAGGCGGTCGGTGCGGGTGTGCGCGCGGCGCGTCGTGTCATGCCGACGCCGACCAGGACGACGACCATGCCGGTCAGGACGCGGAGGTTGAGCGCCTCGTCCAGCACGATCGCCCCGAGCGCCACGGAGACGACCGGCAGCAGGTAACCGACCGTGGCCGCACTGGTGGCGCCTTCGTCGGCGATCAGGCGGTAGCTGAGGTAGAAGGTGACTCCGGTGCTGAAGACGCCGAGGACGGCGACGGCGAGCAGGCCCGGCGGCTGTGGCTCGGCCGCCGCACCGCCGGCCACCAGGGCGAGGGTGCTCAGCACGGTAGCGGCGATGAGCTGGGCCGCGGACAGGGCGAGGGGTGCGGTCCCCTTTCCGGTGAGCCGCCGATCCATGTAGGCGAAGGCGACGGCGTAGCTCGCCGCCGCCGCGAGCAGAGCCAGGGCGCCCCAGCTCAGCAGGCTGTGCTCCTGTCGCGGCGCGAAGATCAGCAACGTTCCGAAGAACCCGAGCAGAAGCCCGGCCAGCCGTACGGACGACAGACCGCGCTCGGTGCCGATGGCCAGGCCGATCAGCAGGGACCACAGCGGGGTCGTCGCGTTGAGCACTCCCGCCACTCCGGAGTCGGTGTTCTGCTCGCCGACGCTGAACAGGAAGAAGGGCAACACGTTGCAGAAGAAGGCGGCGACGGTCAGACGAGCCCACGTGCCGCGGTCGCGGGGGAGGCGTTGGCGTGCGGTCCAGGCCAGGGCGAGCAGCACGAGCGCGCCGAGCGCCGAACGCGCGACGGTGATCTGGACCGGGGTCAGCCCGTTGTTCAGTGCCAGCTTGATCCACAGGAACGCCGAGCCCCACAGGAGCGCGAGTACCGTCATACGCACCGGAGAGCCCCCTTGTCCCTTGGATTCAGGCCTCAGGCTGCCCGATCCCAATTCGGTAGGACAAGTGAAGACTTCTACAGCTCCTTTAAGCTGTTCTACATGCTTGACGTGCGCCGCCTGCAGATCCTCCGCGCGGTGGTCACCAGCGGCTCGGTGACCGCCGCGGCCACCAACCTCGGCTACACGCCTTCAGCCATCAGCCAGCAGATGGCCGCGCTGGAAAAGGAGGCGGGGATGCCGCTGCTGGAGCGTGTCGGGCGGGGCGTGCGGCCCACGGCTGCCGGACGGCTGCTCACCGAGCACGCGGCCGTCATCGGCAGGCAACTGGCCGAAGCCGAGAGCGCGCTGGCCGACCTGCGGGCCGGACACGCCGGACGGCTGACGATCCGCTACTTCGCCACCGCGGGCGCCACCTTGCTGGCGCCTGCGATCACCCGGCTCCGATCGCAACACCCGGGCGTACGGATCGACCTGAAGATGACCGATCCTGACGACCCGCTCCCTGAGGTGGCGCAAGGCCACGCGGACCTCGCAATCGTGGTCGCTCCCCGCGGTCGCCGCCACGATGGCGTTCGCCTCTTTCACCTGCTCGACGATCCCTACCGTGTCGCCCTCCCCAAGGGCCACCGGCTGGCCGCGAAACGTCTCATCGACCTGACCGACCTGGCGGAGGAGCCGTGGGTACGCAGCGAGCGGCCCGGCCCCTGCCTCGACGCGGTCCTCGACAGTTGCGCCGCGGCAGGCTTCAGTCCCAACTTCGTGGTGGACAGCGATGACTACCCGACCGCGCAGGGGTTCGTCGCCGCCGGCCTCGGGCTGAGCCTGATCCCTGACATCGGACTGGCCAACCGCCATCCGGCCGTCGTCATCCGCAGGGTGCGCAATCCCGAGCCTGTCAGGGCGATCCACGCGGCCGTGCGAGAGGCCTCACTGGGCCAGCCCGCCCTCGACGGACTGCTCACCGCACTCCATGACGCGGCGAGACAGTGAGAGTCGTGCTTTCACAGGGCATGCTCATGCAACGTTCGTCCTACTTACAGCTTCTGTCTCGCACGGTGTCGAATTGCTCCTAGATCTTGGTCGCCGGACGGGTGATCACTGCCCGGCCGTGGCACGGCACAAGGAGTGGAAAGCAATGCGTGCATGGCGCAGGGTCGCGGCGGTGGCCGCGGTCGGAGGTGTGATGGCGGCGACACCGGGCATCGCCTCGGCGGACGGCGATCCCGGCAGGCCCGCGGACCGCGTCCACGGTCAGTTCAGGCACGATTTCGACCTGCAGGCGCACCGGGGTGGAGCCGGGCTCGTGGCGGAGTCCACGCTCGCCGCATTCGCCAACGCGCTCGAGCTCGGGGTGAGCACCCTCGAATTGGACATCCAGATCACCCAGGACGGTGAGGCGGTCGTATCGCACGACCGGAAGATCGACGGCCGGAAGTGCAAGGACACCTCGCCCGCCTTCGCCAGCGATCCGGAGTTCCCCTACGTCGGGAAGTTCATCAAGGATCTGACGGTCAAGCAGATCAAGACCATGGACTGCGGCTCGCAGACACTGCCCGAGTTCCCGGGGCAGCGGCCGGCGCCCAAGGCGCACATGGCATTGCTCACTGAGGTTTTCGACCTGGTCAAGGCTTATCACGCGAAAGACGTGATGATGAACGTCGAGACCAAGTTCGAGGCGGGTTCCCCTACCGAGACGGCACCCCGTGAGCAGTTCGTCCAGGTAGCGGCGCGCGAGATCCGCGAAGCGGGCATGCTGAAGCAGGTCACGATCCAGAGCTTCGACTGGGGCGCCCTGATGCGGATGCACCAGGTCGAGCCGCGGCTGCCCCTGGTGGCGCTGACCAACCCCGACTACCAGGGCGTGCCTGGAACCGAGGTATGGCTCGGCGGGCTCGATCTCGACGATTTCGGCGGCGACCCGCTTAAGGCGATCAAGTCCTTCGGCGCCTCGGCGTTCTCGCCGTTGCCCGGCGACCCGGAGGGCAGCACGGTGACCGATCCCGAGTATCGGCCCTACGTGACCAGGCAACTGGTCGACGAGGCGCACAGTCTGGGCATCAAGGTCATCCCGTGGACCGTGGACGACAAGCCGACGATGAACGCCATGATCGATGCCGGCGTGGACGGCATCATCACCGACTATCCGGACCGGCTCCGCGAGATCATGGCCGACCGTGGCTACAAGCTGCCCAAGAGCCATCACCTGCACCACGCACACTGATCCGCCGACGTCCCTCGTCGGCCACGGACTTCGAGAAAAGTCCGTGGCCGACGGCTGAGCAGGCGATCAGCCGGCCGTGGAGGGAAGAGACGTGGCGGAGAAGACCCCGTCGGGGTCGAAACGCGACTTGGCCGCGAGAAGCCGCGCGGCGTTGGGGCCGTACGCGTGCGCGATCTGTGCGTGGTCGTCGGGTCCGAGCATGTTGGGATAGCCGCCCGGCAGCGCGTCGGCCGCCAGCGCCTCGGCGACCGAGTCCGTCCACGCCCGGTGGGGCGTGCCGTCGCCTGGTTCCCACGCCGCGACGATCTCGGCCATGAAGTGGTCCTGCCGGATGCCGAACGCGGTGCTCTCGACGGGCACCCGGGCTGCGGCGCCGTGAAAGTGGTGGAACGGCATGCCCGACAGCGGCGTCGTGACGGTGTCCCCTGCCTTGACAATGGCGGCGATGACGCCCGGCGTCATGCCGGCCACCGTCTGTGTGCGGGCGGTGTAGTGGCGTCCCGTGACCTCGCCCAGGGGGTCGTTCAGGTGCAGCAGGTCGCCGTAGGTCATGGGAGCCACCTGCGTGAGGAGAGGGGTTCCGAGCTGCTGCAGCTTGTCGATGTGCACGGCGCCGGCCGTCAGATCACCACTCCACGCCGGCACGAGGAACAGCGCCGGTTCACCGCCGGGGCCGGTGAGGACGACCGTCTGCACGGTCAGCTCGTCGGGCGCGGCGAGGAGGATTCGGCTCAGGCGCTCGAGCACCTCGGTGGCCTGCGCCCACGGGTAGACGATCAGGCCTCCGAGGATCCGGTCGCGAGTGTGGAGCCGGATGCGCATGGACGTCACGACTCCGAAGTTGCCCCCGCCACCGCGAATGGCCCAGAAGAGCTCCGGCTCGTGGTCTTCGTCCACACTGATCAGCCGGCCGTCGGCGAGGACGAGGTCGGCGCCGAGAAGGTTGTCGACCGCCAGGCCGAAGCGCCCGCTCAACAGGCCGTACCCCCCACCGAGGGTCAGGCCCGCCATGCCGACGCTGCCGACCGTACCGGTGACGGCGACCAATCCGTGCGGAGCCGCCGCGGCGACGACGTCGGTGGCGGTGGCGCCGCCGCCCACGACGGCCACACGTTCGTCCGCGTCCACGGCGACCTGCCGCATACCCGTGAGATCGATCACGAGTCCGCGGTGCCGCAGGCTGCGCCCGGCCCAGTCGTGGCCACCTGAGCGTACGGACAGGGGCAGGTCGTGGCGGCGGCCCGCGCGTACGGCGGCCTGTACGTCCTCCGGCGTCCTGGCGCGTACGACGAGGGCCGGCCGGCTGGTCACGGCGCCGTTCCAGATTCGGACCGTGTCGTCGTACGCCGGGCCTGACGTCACCACCCGGCTGGGGTCGAGCTGTCCGGCCAGTTCTCGGGCCGCCGACATGGCTGAGGTCTCTTCGTTCATGGTGTCCACCTCGTGGGGAGAAGCGGCCCTCTTGTAACTGGATGGAAGGTCGCAACAGTGGGGAATGTTCTACTCGCTGGAGTGTAGCTCTAGCGAGTTGGGCGCCCTCCACGTGGCGGACGAGAAGCTGAGCCCGGCCAGGGCGCCGTCAGGACGCGGGCCAGTCCCAGTGGGGGACCTCGCGCAACGGGTGGAGCTGGTCGTCGGTCTCCGCGTGCGAGTTCTGCATGGCCACCTGCGAGCCGAACTCCACGTGGGAACGCAGCGCCTCGCGGAACGGGGCGTCCGCCGGCAGTCCGGCCTCGTCGGCGGCCGCCATGTAGAGCTCGACGAAACGGCGCCGCTGCGGCTCGGTGATCCCCAGGCCACGGTGGGCGTCGATCAGCCGGAGGAATCCGCCCATCTCCTGGGTGAAGGTGTCGGGCCCGCCGAAGGTCTCGGCGGTGAAGGCCGTCAGGTGGGCCACGTGTTCGGGACGGCCGGCCCCGAACAACGGCTGCAGCAGGGGGTCGGACAGGACGCTGCCGTAGAAGATCTCGACGAATCGGTGCAGACCCTCGTATCCGCCGGCGTGCTCGAAGAGCGTCTCCATGATTACATCATTACACTGATAATCCAGGGGACGCCAGGCCCTGACGGGCGTCGCCCACCCATGAAACGCCCGCATCCAGGTTCCGGCAATCACCGAGCGGGCCGACTTGCGGTTCGCCCGGCCCCTGCCGGAGAGAGTGCGAAGAGGCCCGGCAGGCTCGTCCAGCCCGCCCGCACCGTAGGCTCGCGCTGTGAGAAAGGGCACCGGTGGGGGGACTGGCGAGGCGAACCGCCGTGCGTCGCGCAGAGCGGAGTACGCGGAAGCCACGCGGCGTGCCGTCATCGACGAGGCGCGCCGGCTGTTCAGCGAGAAGGGATACTTCGCGACGAAGGTCGACGACATCGCCGTCGCCGCCCGCGTCTCCCCGGCGACCGTGTACGTCATCGGCGGCAAGCAGGGGCTCCTCCGGATCCTGGTCGACCAGTGGTCCGTGGCACCCGAGGTCGAGAAGACTCAGCAGCAACTGACGGAGTCCGAGGACGGGGCCGAGATCCTGCAAGTGGTCGCCGGGATCACCCGGCGGATGCGGGAGGACTACGGCGACATCATGCGAGTGGTGCTGACCACGGCACCCCATGACGCCACCGCCGCGGAGGGCCTCGCCGTCGCCACCCGCCGCTACCGTGACGGCACGGCGATCGCCGCCCGGCGCCTCGCGGAGCTCAACGTGCTCCGGGACGGCGTAGACGCCGCCGAGGCTCTGGACATCTTGTGGTTCTACTTCGGCTATGCGGGCTTCTTCACCCTGGTCGACGACAACGGGTGGTCCTACGCCAGGGCCGAACAGTGGCTCCTTGACGCCGCCCGGCGTGCACTGCTGCGGCCACAGAGCGGAAACTGACCGTAGGAAGACGCGCTGTCCCACGCCGAGGTCGGGACAGCGGACTCAGGCGCCCGGGACGCCTCCGGGCGCATGCTCCTCCGCGACGGCCGCCGCACCGGCGGCCCGGACCGAGGAGGAAGCCATGTCCGTCAGCGAGTCCCCGATGCTGCGGGACCCCCAATCCCCGACCCCCCGGCCGCAACAGGGCTGGAGCCTGCCGCTGCGGATCGGCGCCGCCGCCGCGCTCGTGCTCGGCCCGGCGCTCCAGGTCGCAGAGGAACTTCTTGAACCTGCCAGCGCCGACGATGCCGAGCGCTTCGCCTGGATCTCCGGCAACCTCGACGCGTTCAACACCAGCAAGATCGTCGGCTTTCTCGCCGTACCTACGCTGATCGGCATGCTGGTCGTCTTCGCGGCGCTGGCCCGCGGCCGTGCTCCGCGACTGAGCATGATCGGTGCGGCCCTGGGCGTGCTCGCGGTGACCGCGGTGGCGGCCGTCCAAGGTACGGAGTACGCCGTGTTCGGCGGCGTCGCCGCGTCCGGAGGCGACGCGGCGCAGGTGGAGGCGCTGTTCACGGCGCTGGACGAGAGCTCGTTCGCGACCATGGTGTTCCTGTGCATGCTGGTCGGCATGTTCCTCGGGCTGGTGCTGCTCATGGTCGCCCTGTGGATGTCCAAGGCCGTCCCCCGCTGGGCTCCCGCCCTCATCGTGGTCTTCCTCGTGGTGGACTTCCTCGGCCTCGTGCCGATGTCGCACGCGATCCTGCTGCTCGGCACCGTGGGTGTGGCCTATGGCGTGATTTCCGCACGATCGACGGTTAAGGGACACTGAGGCGCCGTTAGAGAGAGGAGGGCCTGTGCCGACCGTTTCCCGGGCCGCGCGCATCGCCACCGTGGTCACCGCCGCCTGCACACTCGCCGTCGTGCTCGGCCTCCTCCTCGCCGTACGGGCGGGACACCTGTTCGCGGAGCTCGCCACCGGATCCGAGCTACGGCAGAGCGTGCTGGCGCCGGCCTTCGGCGTGGCGGCGATCCTGGTGTTGCGCGGCCAGCCGGCCAACCGGTTCGGCTGGCTGCTGCTCACGGAGGCCGTGCTGAACGCCGTCACCGTTTCACTCGTCAGTGTGGTCGACGAGCTGCTGCCCCAGCCCGGACTCGTCGGCACCCTCGCTGAGGTGCTCGCGCCGGTGGCCGCCTCGATCTGGCTGCCCGCGGTCGGCTTCGGGTTGGGATGGATCGCCCTGCTGTACCCGACCGGGAAGCTGCCGTCGCGGCGGTGGCGACCCGTGCTGTGGCTGGCCGCGTTCGGGCTGGCGGCGTTGTCGCTCGGTGGCTTGTTCAGCCGCGAGTTCCTGGTCGACGTCTACCCTGGGCTGGCGCACCCGTACGCCCCGGGATGGGAGACCGCGCCGGTCGCGTTCGTCGGCCTGATCGCCATCGTCGGCGCGGGAGTGACTTCGGTGGTCGGCCTGGTCGTGCGCTGGTGGCGGGCGGAGCCTCCGCAGCGGGGCCAGCTCGGCTGGTTCCTGGTCGCGCTGCTCGGCCTGTTCGTCACCGCGCTGTTCGAGGTCGGCTGGCTGTTGTCGCTCGCGACGACGGTGGCGTTCCCGCTGTGCCTGGCCGCCGCCGTCCTGCGGCACGGCTGGTTCGACGGCGACCTCTTGCTGTCGCGCACCGTCGGGTACGCCCTGGTGTCGCTGCTCATCGTCGGCGTCTTCGCGTTCGGGGTCGGCGTCCTGGGGCGGACCCTCGGTGGCGCGGGGATCGGCGCCGTCGTGGCGGCCGTCGCCGTCGCCGTCTTCCTCGCTCCTGTACGGGAGGCGGTGCAGCGGATCACCGACCGGGCGGTGTACGGCGAACGACGCGACCCGTACACGGCCATGACCCGCCTCGGCGAGCGTCTCGCCGCCGCGCCCCATCCTGACGATGTGCCCGCGGCGGTCGTCGAGACGGTTCGGAGGAGCCTGCGTGTGCCGCACGCGGCGGTGTTCTTCCCCGGGGATTCAGCGCCCGCCGCCGAAGCGGGTGAGCGGCCGGAGATCTGCCACGAGGTGCCGCTGCACTCCGCGGGCTCCCTGGTGGCGACCCTGGTCGTCGGACTGCGACCGGGGCAGCGCGCACTCGATGTGGCCGACACGACGCTGCTGTCCGCCTTCTCAGCCCAGGTCGGTCCGGCGGTCGCCGCCGTACAGCTCACCCATGACCTGCGGCGCTCTCGGGAGCGGTTGGTGCTGGCCCGCGAGGAGGAGCGTCGGCGCCTGCGCCATGACCTCCACGACGGGCTCGGGCCGGCGCTGGCCGGCATGGCACTGGGCATCGGGGCGGCAGCCCGGACCGCGCAACGGGAAGGGTCGTCGCTGGCGGACCTGCTCGGAGGACTGGAGGGAGAGGCTCGGTCGGGGCTCAACGAGGTGCGCCGTATCGTGCACGACCTGCGCCCCGCGGCGCTGGACGAGCTGGGCCTCATGGCGGCGCTGCGACAACACGCCGAGGCGGTGACCGCGCGCGACGGCGGGCTGAAGGTCACGGTTTCCGGACCGGAGGAACTCGACGCGCTCCCGGCGGCGGTCGAGGTCGCCGCCTACCGGATCGTCATGGAGGCCGTGACCAACACCGTGCGGCACGCCCGCGCCCATGACTGCCGGGTCAGCATCGATTTGGGGACCTCGCTGACGATCCGGGTCGTGGACGACGGGGTGGGCCTCCCGCAGAGGACCGGACCGGCGGGCGGGGTCGGTCTCGCCTCGATGGCCGAGCGGGCCGCGGAGCTCGGGGGCACGTTCGACGCGGCCACGGCCGGCGGTACGGTGATCACCGCCGTTCTGCCCGTATCCGCTCCGGCAGAACCCACGCCTCGGACGCAGGCAGGTGTCGCATGACCCGGGTCCTCATCGTCGACGACCATCCGGTTTTCCGCGCCGGCCTGCGAGCCGTGCTGGGCGGGGAGGATTCCCTCGAGATGGTCGGGGAGGCCGCGAACGCCGCTCAGGCGATCGCGGTGGCCCGCGAATGCGGGCCCGACGTCGTCCTGATGGACCTCCACCTGCCGGACGGCAGCGGCATCGACGTCACCCGTGCGCTGCTCGCGGATCACCCCGGCATCGCCGTACTGGTGCTGACCATGCACGAGGACGAGGAACGGCTCTTCGCCGCCATGCGCGCCGGCGCCCGCGGCTACCTGGTCAAGGGCGCAGATCAGGAACGGATCGTCGCGGCGATCCACGCGGTGGCCGCCGGGGAGGTGGTCTTCGGCCGGGCGATCGCGGACCAGGCGCTCGCCTTCCTGACCGGATCGGCGGTCCGCCGGCGGATGGAAGGCCCGTTTCCGCAGCTCACCGAGCGAGAGGTGGAGGTGCTCGCCCTCGTGGGCCGGGGCTTTTCCAACGCCGACATCGCCCGGCGGCTGGTGCTCAGCGAGAAGACCGTGCGCAATCACGTGTCCAACGTGTTCGCGAAGATCCACGTTGCGGATCGGGTGCAGGCCGCCGTAAAAGCACGGGAGGCCGGCCTGATCGCCGAGGGGACATGACGGCGGGCGACGCCGCGACTCACCATGCGCCTCAGTTGTCCAGGACCGTCAGGTCGAGCCGGCTCAGGCGTTCGGGGTCGGACAGCACATCGATGGCGACGATCTTTCCGTCGGTGACGGTGAAGGCCATGACGGACAACGGCCGTCCGTTCGTGGCGACGACGACGCCGGCGGCTCCGTTGACCAACGCCGGCCGCGCGAACGGGGAGAGCCCCCCGAAAGTGATCGCTTGCGCGGCCACGGCCCGCGCGCCGGTGATCATTACGGTGAAGCGGGCGCGGGCGGCGCCGCCGTCGGACCGGAGAACGATGTCGGGGTCCAGCACGGCGACGAGCGCGTCGAAATCGCCGTCGCGAGCGGCGGCGAAGAACGCGTTGACCACGTCGCGCTGACGGCTGAGATCGGGGTCGGGAGCCGGGGCCTGCCCCCGCACCCTGCGGCGCGCGCGGCTCGCGAGTTGCCTCGCCGCGTCCGGGGAGCGTTCGATCATCGAAGCGATCTCCTCGAACGGCACGGCGAACATGTCGTGCAGCACGAACGCAAGCCGTTCGGCCGGTGTCAGCGTTTCGAGCACCACCAGCAGCGCCAGCCCGACCGAGTCGGCCAGCACCGCTTCATGTTCCGGGTCGGCGCCGGACTCGGGGCTGATGATCGGGTCGGGCATGTGCACCTCGAGCGGCTCCTCGCGCCGCCTCTCACGCGAGCGCAGCACGTTCAGGCACACGCGTGCCACCACCGTCGTCAGCCACGCGCCGAGGTTCTCCACGCCGCCGGTGTCGGTACGGCTGAGCCGTAACCAGGCGTCCTGCACGGCGTCGTCGGCCTCGCTCACCGAGCCGAGCATCCGGTAGGCGACCGCACGCAGACGCGGCCGATGCTCCTCGAAACGCTCCGTCAGCCACTCGCCCTCATTCACCGCGTCACATTCCCTTCTCCCGGGGTGTCCCAGCAGTAGACCCGCAAAATCCCGCTGATGTGACCGGGGCGATCGGCCCCGGGGTTTGGAGAAGCCATGACGTCGCCCATTCTGGTCACCGGGGGTACGGGCACTCTCGGGCGCCTCGTCGTACCGCTCCTGCGGGACGCGGGCCGCACGGTGCGGGTGCTCAGCAGGAGCGGCCACGAGTCCCGGGACGGCATCGAGTTCGTGACCGGCGACATGTCGACCGGTGAGGGGCTCGACGCCGCCGTCCAGGGTGCCGAGATCATCGTCCACTGCGCGGGCAGCGCCAAGGGCGACGAGGTCAAGGCGGAGAACCTGGTGCGGGCGGCGTCCGGGGCGGGGGCCGCGCACCTGGTGTACATCTCGGTCGTCGGCGCCGATCGGGTTCCCGTCGTCAGCGCCGTCGACCGTGCCGCTTTCGGCTACTTCGCCGCAAAGCGGGAAGCCGAGCGCATCATCGTCGGCTCCGGACTGCCCTTCACCACCCTGCGGGCCACCCAGTTCCACGACTGGATCCTCATGACGCTGGGGCAGATGGCCAAGCTGCCGCTGCCCGTGCTGCCGACGTTCGCCGGCGTCCGCTTCCAGCCCGTCGACTCCGGCGAGGTGGCCGCCCGGCTCGTCGAGCTCGCCCTCGGAAAGCCGGGCGGCCTCGTACCCGACATCGCCGGGCCACGCGTGTATCCGATGGAAGACCTCGCCCGTAGCTATCTGAGGGCAGGCGGCAGGCACCGGCTGATCATGCCCGTCCCGACTCCGGGCCAGGCCGCACGCGCATACCGGGCCGGCGCGAACCTGCCTCTGGACGGAGCCGAGTTGGGCAAGCGGACCTGGGAGGACTTCCTGGCGGAGCGGGTGATATGACCGTCGCCCTGCCCGGCCGGCACGGAACGGCGAGCTTCGGTCCGCGTGATCATTCAGAAGATATTCATAGGCGCATTTGTCGTCAGTTAACCAGAAATCTCGCCTGTCGTCGCCTGCTTGCTACGCGGACGTACTGGGATTCTTCCGCTTATCACAAGCCGTATCTGGAGGACCGTAATGCGCAAAACGTTGGCCGTCGCAGCCATGGGCGCGATGGTGCTACTCGGCTCGGCGCTCGTCGCCAATGCCAGCAGCGCGGCGACGCAGGGCCACGGCCAGGCCGTGTCGAACCGCGCCTACGAGATCGCCCTCATCGGTGACATGCCGTACGGGGACATCGGACGGACCCAGTTCCCCGGTGTGATCAAGGAGATCAACGCCGACCGCGACATCCAGTTCACGGTGTTCGACGGCGACATCAAGAACGGCAGCGAGCGCTGCGACCAGCCGCAGTACGACCTGGCGGCGCAGAACTTCGCCTCGTTCCGGCGGCCGCTCGTCTACGTCCCCGGCGACAACGAGTGGACCGACTGCGACCGCGCGAACAACGGCAGCTACGACCCGAACGAGCGCCTTGCCCTCGTGCGCAAGATGTTCGCCTCGACGCCCCGGTCCCTGGGCCAGCGGACGTTCCCGCTGCAGCGCCAGTCCGCGGCCTTCCCCGAGAACGTCCGCTGGCAGTACGGCGCGGTGACCTACGTGGGCCTGAACATCCCGGGCAGCGACAACAACGCGCCGCAGTTCGACGCGAGCGGCAAGCAGATCGACGGTGACCAGGCCGAATACACCGCGCGCAACGCGGCCAACCTCGACTGGCTGGACAAGGGCTTCGCCGCCGCCAAGGCCGCGCACTCCAAGGCGATCGTCATCACCCTCCAGGCCGACATGTGGACGGAGCCGACCGCCCACTTCGCCGACACCAAGAAGAAGCTGGCCCAGCTGGCCATCGGCTTCCCGGGTCAGGTGCTGCTGGTCAACGGCGACAGCCACTTCCTCAAGATCGACAAGCCCCTCACGGACGCGAAGAACCAGGTGATCGAGAACGTCACCCGCGTCCAGACCTTCGGCAGCGACCAGAACCACTGGGTGAGCGCGGAGATCGACCCCAGCGACCCGAACGTCTTCACCTTCCACCAGCACATCGTGGCCGCCAACCAGCCCACCTACGTCAGCCCCTGACCCGTGTGAAGGGTCCACAGCACGCAGCCCCGGTGCCGTCGCGGACGGCACCGGGGCTGTCGCGTTCCGCTCACCGCGCCGCCAAGGCCGCCTCGACGAGCGCCACGGTGGCGCGCGGGTCGGCGACCTCGACGATCAGCCGGGCATAGCGGTCGTCGGCCAGTTCGACGACGACGGCCTTGGCCGCGTCATGGACGTCCCAGAACACCTGCTCGCCGTCGATGTGGAACGTGCCCGCGGTGATGAGGCCGGGGATGCGGGTCCCGGGCGCACGCAGGCCCTTCGGTTCCCTGATGATGCCGGGGTCGGCGGTGGCCCCCCGGACGTTGGTCAGCGGGATGGCCAACCGGCTCTTGAGAGCCCACAGCTTGTCGAGACCTTCCATCTCAACCACCAGGTCGTCACCGTCAATGCTGATCTTCGCCATGTCCTTCTCCTTATGACTGAGTGAGATGGTGCGCCAGGGCGGCGCCCGCTCGGCGGATGTCCGTGGCGCCGCCGTCGCCCGCGCCGGACCCGGCGGCGCGGGCGCGCAGCCGCAGCCCGAGGATGGTCGCGGTGAGCGCGAAGGCCAGGTCGGCCTTGGCGCCGTCAGCGGTGCGGTCGGCGTCGCCGGCCGGGAGGTTCGCGTCGGCCGCCTGCAGGGCGGCCTCATCGAAGGCGGCCAGCACCTTGTCCAGTTGCTCGGCCACCTCGCCGTCCACCGGTGCGCGTTCGACCGCGGCCAGAAGAAGCAGGTTCAATCCCGTCTCGGCGCCCGGCTCGGTCAGGGCCACGCGCAACGCTGCGGCGATGTCGCCGGAACGTTGCAGCCGGCCGATCAGAGGGGCGACTTCGTGTTCCAGCGACCAGGTCAGCGCGGCCTGGTACAGCCCGCGCTTGCTCCCGAAGGTCTTGTAGAGGCTGTTGCGGTGGACACCGAGGTGGGTCACCAGCTCGTCCATGGAGATGCCGTCGTAGGAACGCGTAGCGAACAGTTCGGCCGCCGAGCGGACCACGGCGGCTTCGTCGAATCCTCTTGGTCGTCCCATGTCTTGATCGTAAAAGTTTAGGAACAAACAGTCAAGAACAATCGTTCCTAAATTCCAGGACGGCCGGCCCTCGCCGGCTGTCGGCATGACGAAAGGGCGACCGCGGCCCATGGCCGCGATCGCCCCTCCCCCGTCGGAACCGCCGGTCGTTACGGCTTGACCGGCTTCTGGTCGGTCCACTCGGCCTTGACGATCGAGTTCCAGTTGACCACGGTGCCGGGCTTCGCCCCGGCCCAGTTGCCACCGGCGTGCACGGCCACGATCTGGTCGGTCAGCAGAAGGCCGGTCTGCGGGTCGATGATGAGCTGCCGCTCGTACTGACCGTTGGGCCAGCTCTCCGCCCTGCCGATGCCCTGGCCCTTGCGGCCGAGGGTGTCGGTCACCTCACCGAGGGACCGGACATCGTCCAGCCCGGCGAGCACCTGGTAGGCCGCGGCCCGGACGGCCGGCTTCACAGGCATGTCGCTCAGCAGTCCCGATGTCACCTGGAAGAGCCAGGCGTCCTTGTCCTGCGGCACGTCGGCCTCGGTGCTGTTGCCGGTGTACCCCTTCAGCAGACGC
Organism: Planotetraspora thailandica; assembly: GCF_016863335.1. Lineage (GTDB taxonomy): Bacteria > Actinomycetota > Actinomycetes > Streptosporangiales > Streptosporangiaceae > Planotetraspora > Planotetraspora thailandica. Next base: position 138,297 of record NZ_BOOR01000010.1, on the reverse strand, counting down.
GCCTTCAGCGCGGCCGCGGTCGTGGGCAGGTTCTGCAGCTCTGCGAACGAGACGTTCTTGCCGGCCAGGTCGGCGACCTTGTCGCCGACGTTGATCGTGTTGCCGAAGGGCTTGCCGCCCTTGGCCTCGACGATCAGGCTCCCCTGGCCGCCGTTCTTCGTCACGGTCACCGTCCACTTGGTCGGCGAGCCGTCCTGCTTCCAGGCGGCCTCCGAGCCGGGCGCGGGCTTGGTGCCGAGGTTCTGGGACACCCACCAGCTGTCCTGCTTCGGCGAGCGGGCGATCCACGTCTGGCTGCGGCCGAGGCTGTTCACCGTGTAGTGCACCTTGGTGCCCACCTGCTGGGCGTTGCCGCCCGTGCTCTCGATGTACCAGTACGCGCCGCTGCCCTGCTGTGCCTTGAGCGACGACTCGGCCGCGACGAGCAGGAGCTGCTTGGCGGACAGCTGCGCAGCCGGCTTGCCGCCCTGAGGTGCGGCGACGGCCGGGGAGCTCGGCGACGGCGTCCCGCCGCCGGTCGCGGTGACCCCGACGGCGACGGCGGTGGCCGCCGCGACGCCCGCCAGGCCGAGACCCCACACCGGCTTGGCGATCTTCCGTGTGCGGGCCGGCTTCTGCGGCCTGAACTGCGCCATGGCGTGGGTGAGCTCGGCGGCCCTCGTGCCCTCGTCCACCGGGGTGTCGAGGTGGGCGGGGCGAGCCGCCCTCAGCTGATCCATCGGGTTCATGACCACTCCTCACTGAGATTGCGCACCCGGGTTTGGGGCCGGACCGCCGGTGCCGTCTTCATCGCCTGAACCAGCCGTTTGCGAGCTCGGTGGAGCCGTACACGGAAGGTCGCGGCGGAACATCCGATGACGCGTGCCGCGTCGCGCGGCGTGAGCCCCTGCCAGGCCACGAGGATCAGGAGTTCGCGCTCGTCCGGGTTCAACGAGGCGAGCGCGTTCATGACGGCGAGCCGTTCGGCCACCTGATCGGCGTGGTCCTCCTCCGTCCATGCGCGCAGCTCGCCGGCGAGCGACTCGCGCCGCATCTCGGCGCGGATGTTGTCGCGCAGCACGTTGCGGGCCACGCCGAGCAGCCACGGCAGGGCCGGCTCCGGTATGTCGTCGAACCGCCGCCAGGCGATCGCGAACGTCTCGCTCACCACCTCGTCGGCGATCTGCCTGCCCGCCTGACTGACCACGTAGGCCCAGACTCGCTGCCGGCACTCGTCATACATCGTGGTGAACCGCTGTGAGTCGTCCGTCACCGCCTGGCCCCCCTTCGTCCCGGGTAATTGCTCCAACACCAGGAAGTGGGCCGAGACCCTCAAGTGTTACAAACGACTCCAAAAATCACATCAGTCCTCGTCGTCGAGGTACTCCCGTGCAGTTTCCAGGAACTCGGCGACGGACTCGGTCAGCATGTCGTCGGGGCCCAAGGCCTCGGTGCAGGCGGCGAGCGTCTGCTCGTACAGGGCGATGCACTCCTCCCGCCCGGCGTTGAAGAGGAACCACGCCAGGTTGCACTGGCAGGTCAGCGTGTCCGGATGATCCTCTCCGAGGGTCTGGCGATAGGCGGCGAGGGTCTCCTCCTGAAGGGTGATCGCCTCGTCGTGCCGCTCGACCAGGGACAACGTGGTCGCGAGGTTGTCCTGGCAGTGCAGGGTGAGGAGATGGTCGGGTCCGAGCAGCTCCCGGCACTCCGCCACGTTCTGTTCGTGCAGATTCAGCGCGTCGTCGTGCCGGGCGGCGAACAGGTAGGCCGCCGCCAGTTGGTCGGTCACCACCAGGATGAACGGGTCCGCCGCGTCCCGAGGTCCTTCCTCGATCTCGCTCAGGAGACCCTCGAGAATGGAGACGGCGCGGTCGAGATCTCCGCCGTCAAGCGCTTCGCGGGCGAGGTCGGACCGGATCCAGCGTTCCCGCCGCTCCTCCGACTCGATCAGTTCGACGAGTGCCTTGAACTTGCGGTCCGATTCGAAAAGGGTCACGTCGACCACCCACTCCGGCGAGAGTTCGCGTCACCCCTCACTGTGAACTCGCGTGAGGGCGCCGGGAAGGCCCGGCCTGATGCCACAACGACGCCCACTGCGCGGCCGTCAGGTCCTTCGGCAGCGCGTGCGGCATGACCCCGGCGTCCCGCATCCATTCGCGTACGGCGACGCGGTCGATGCGTCCGGTCCTGTGGAGGATCTCGCCGAGCCCTCGCCCGCGGCCGGTGAAGACCTGCCGGACGAACTCCTGGTACGGCCCGCGCTCACCGACGAGGGGGACGGGCCGCCGGGTCATCGTCAGCAGGCCTCCGTCGACGGAGGGGACCGGCCGGAACGAGCGGGCGGGCACCCGGCGGTGCAGTTCGAACTCGTGCCACGGCCACCAGGAGGCTGTCAGCATGCTGGCCCCGCCGACTCCCGCGCGCCTGCGGGCGACCTCCCACTGGACGAGCAGGACGGCTGCCTGCCAGTGGCCGGCCGGAAGGAGGCGCCGGAGGATGGGCGTCGTCAGGTGGAAGGGGACGTTCCCGACGATCACGTGCGGATGCCGGGGGAAAGCGGAACCTCAGCACGTCGGCGTTGACGACGGCGACATTGCCGGGTGTGCGCCGGGCCAGCCGGCGTGCCCGCTCGGGGTCGATCTCCACGGCCGTCATCGGCCTGCCGTACCGGCTGAGCGGGACCGTCAGGGCGCCGTCGCCCGGGCCGATCTCGACGATGGGGCCCGCCGTACGGGAGACCAGTTCTTCGATGGCGGTGATGACGGAGCGGTCGATGAGGAAGTTCTGACCGAGCTCGTGCCGTCCGCCCTGATAGGGGTGATGCATGGGATGCGCTCCGCGTGGGCCCAGGTGGAGCCGGGCGGCACGAAACACCGCACCGGCGAATGACACCGATGGCGGCGGGAGCCGAACTGGCGAGGGTGCGAGCCGGGCCGCCGCTAGGAGCGGCGGATCCTCACGAAGAACGCGGAGAACATGAGGGAACTCTAACGTCTTGGTCCAGTCGGCCGGAGCCCTTGACACGGGCGGCGCGCAGGGCGATATTTAACATGTTCGTTTTAAAACAAGGTGGTTATGAATGGCAACCGACCCGCTCAGCCTCGTGTTTCAGGCGCTGGCCGACCCCACTCGGCGGGCGATCTTGACGCGGCTGACGAATGGCGACGCGACCGTCGCCGAGCTCGCGGCGCCGTTCGACATGTCCCAGCCGGCGATCTCGCGGCACCTCAAGGTGCTGGAGTCCGCGGGCCTGATCTCGCGGACGCGGCGGGCGACCGCGCGGCTCAGCCATCTCGAGGCGGAGCCGCTTCGCGAGGTGACCACCTGGCTGGCCCGATACCAGCGGTTCTGGGACGAGAGCCACGAGCGGCTCGATGAGCTGCTCGCGGCATTGCAGGCGAAGGACGACCGATCAACGGGAGAAGACAATGGCTAACACGCAGATCACCGCGGAGCCCGGACAGTCGCAGATCATCATCACCCGGGAGTTCGACGCGCCGCGCGACCTGGTCTTCCGCGCGCACACCGACCCCGACCTGCTCGTCCAGTGGCTGGGCCCGCGCGACCTGAAGATGACCATCGATGTGTTCGACGTCCGCGACGGAGGAAGGTGGCGCTACGTGAGCACCGACGCTGAGGGCAACGAGTACGGCTTCCACGGGGTCTTCCACGGCACCCCGACCCCGGACTACACCGTGCAGACCTTCGAGTTCGAGGGCGTGCCCGGCCACGTCGCCCTGGAGTCGCTCACCCTCGAGGAGCGCGACGGCAAGACGTTCGTGCGCACGGTGTCCACCTTCCAGTCGGTCGAGGACCGCGACGGGATGGTCGCCTCCGGGATGGAGCACGGCGTGCGCGACTCCGACGCGCGCCTGGAGGAGCTGCTGGCCCGGCTCCAGAACGGCTGACGACGACCTACGGTCGGCAGGGTGCGAGCCGGCTCGCACCCTGCCACCGGTGACCAGGAGGAACGGATGTTGCTGAAAGGTAAGAACGCCGTCATCTACGGTGGCGGCGGCGCGATCGGGTCGGCCGTCGCCCACGTCTTCGCCCGCGAGGGCGCGCGCGTGCATCTCGCCGGCCGGACCCTGGAGCGCCTCGACGCGGTGGCCGGGGAGATCCGCGCGTCGGGTGGCCAGGCCGAGACGGCCCAGGTCGACGCTCTGGACGAGGCGGCGGTGGACGCGCACGCCGACGCGGTGGTCGCGCGGGCCGGGAGCCTCGACATCTCCTTCAACCTCATCTCGCACGGCGACGTCCAGGGCACCCCCCTCGCCGACATGTCGCTTGAGGACTTCGAGCGACCCGTGCTCACCGCCGTGCGGACGATGTTCATCACGTCCAGGGCCGCGGCACGTCACATGATGAAGCAGCGGTCGGGCGTCATCCTCATGTTCGGCGGGTACGGCGACCCGTTGCCCCGGCTGGGCGGCCTGCAGGTCGCGTTCGGCGCACTGGAGTCGCTGCGGCGCTCCCTGGCCTGCGAGCTCGGTCCGTACGGCATCCGCGCGGTGACGTTGCAGACAGGCGGGATCACCGAGGTCCTCCCCGAGGACTTCGCCCCCCGCCAGGCGATCGTCGACGACATCGTCGGGCGGACCATGCTCGGGCGAGCGGCCTCCCTTGAGGACGTCGGCAACGTCGCGGCCTTCGCCGCGTCCGATCGCGCGCAGGCCATCACCGCCTCCGCGATCAACATCACCTGCGGCTCGGTCGTGGGTTAGAGGCGGTAATCCCAGGTGACCTGCTCGGTGCGCAGGTCCTCGATCAGGCCCCGGACGTATTCGGCCTCCGCCCTGAGGACGGCCACCTGGTAGTCCGTCTCCACGAGGAAGACGCGGGGCAGGAACTTCGCGGCGCCGCCCAGTTCGGCCTCCAGCGCCGACACCCTCGCCTCCACCGCGGTGAGCCGTTCCTCCAACGCCGCCCGCGCCTCAGCGGGCGGCAGCACCGGGAGGAAGGCGAGGGCCGCGGGGAACTCGGGAAATTCGCGGGCCGGAGTGGACAGCATTACCCGCATCCACTGGAGGAGGGTTTCCCGGCCGGCGCCCGTGAGCTCGTAGACGGTTCTTTCCGGGCGGTTCTCCTCCCGCGACGTTTCAAGGACGGCGATGAGCCCGTCGCGGAGAAGCCTGTCGATGGTCTGGTAGACGCTGTTGCGCTGCGCGACGTTGACGACGTCGTCCTTGTGCCGCTCCTTGATCAGCTGCTGCATGCGGTAGGCGTGCATCGGCGCCTCGCCGACCAGGGAGAGCAAGGCCATGGCCAGAGGTGATCGCCGCGTCGACATGGCCTCCATCGTACTTAGACCCGACTGGGTCACCCCTGGGCAGCGTTAGTTATTCTATGTATAGTCATCTCATGACCAAAAGAGCTCTGATCATCGGCGGGGGCATCGCCGGGCCGGTGACGGCCATGGCCCTGCGGCGCGCCGGCATCGACAGCGACGTCTACGAGGCCTACGACCGTGGATCCGAGGGGGTGGGAGCCTTCCTCACGATCGCGCTCAACGGGCTCGAGGCGCTGCGCACCCTCGACCTGCGCGACCTGGTCTGCGACCTGGGCATGGACTCCTCGCTCATGCAGATCAGCAACGCGCGGGGCAAGGTGCTGGGCACCGTCAGGCAGCCCAGCCGTACGCTCAGGCGCGCCGACCTCTACCAGGTGCTGCGCGACGAGGCCGTACGGCGAGGCGTGCCGATCCACTACGGGAAGCGCCTGGAGGAGGCGTCCATCACCCCGTCAGGCGTGCGGGCGGTCTTCTCCGACGGCACGTCTGCCGAGGGCGACCTGCTGATCGGCGCCGACGGCCTGCGCTCCCGCACACGCACGATCATCGATCCCGGGGCGCCGCGGGCCCGCCACGTCGGCCTGCTCAACACGGGCGGCTTCGCCCGGGGGATCACCGTGCCCGGGCGGACGGGGACGAATCATTTCATCTTCGGGAAGAGGTGCTTCTTCGGTTATCTGATCCATCCGGACGGGGAGGTCTGGTGGTTCGCCAACCCGCCGAGCCGGCGCGAGCTCACCCCCGGCGAACTCGCGGCGACCTCCTCCGACGAGTGGGGGTCACGGCTGGCCGAGCTCTTCGCGGACGACCACGGCCCGATGCTCGACATCATCGCCGCCACCGACGATGTCATGCCGGCCTGGGAGACCTATGACTTCCCGGCCGTGCCGAAATGGTCCAACGACGGCATGGTGATCCTGGGCGACGCGGCCCACGCGACCTCCCCCTCGGCGGGCCAGGGGGCGTCCATGGCGATCGAGGACGCGGTGGTGCTCGCCAAATGCCTGCGCGACAACCCGGGCCCCCGCGACGCGTTCGCCGCCTTCGAACGGCTCAGGAGACGGCGGGTGGAACGCGTCGTCGCGCAGGGCAGGCGCAACGGGAGCGGCAAGGCTCCGGGGCCCGTCGGCGCGTTCGTCCGGGACCTCGCGATGCCGGTGTTCATGCGGCAGCTCACCAAGCGGGATCCGCTGGCGTGGATGTACGAATACCGGATCTCCTGGGAGGACCCGGCGGTCGTGGGACATCACTGAGGCTTGTGGGCCTCGATCAGGAACCGGGTGGCGTAGGCGACGAACGGGCCTTCGGCCTGGATGCGGTCGTGCAGAGCCTTCAGCTCGGTGCGGTACTTCTCCACCGTGAAGCCGGGGACCATCCAGACGACCTTCCGCAGGAAGTAGACCACGGCGCCCACGTCGTTGAAGACCGTGCGCAGCCGTTCCAGCCGGAGGTCCACCACCTCGAGTCCTGCGGCCTCGGCCGCCGCCCGCGCGGCCTCGGGGTCGCGCGCCGAGCTCGCCGGCCGGGGGCCGAGGAAGTGCTCGGTGAGCTCCACGACGCTGCGCGGCCCGACCTGCTGGGACAGATACGTCCCGCCGGGCCGCAGTACGCGGGCGATCTCGTCCCACCAGGTCACCACGGGATGACGGCTGATCACCAGGTCGAAGGCGTCGTCGCCGAACGGCAGGCGCACACCGCCGTCGTCGGCGATGACGGGGACGCCCCGCGGGCGCAGCCGCTGGCTGGCGCGCACGATGTTCGGCGGCCACGACTCCGTCGCCACCGTCACGGACGGCAGCCATGGGACGCCCGCCAGCACCTCTCCGCCCCCGGTCTGGATGTCGAGCGCGGACGACACATGGGGCATCCGCTCGGCGAGCAGCCGCGAGTAGCGCCACGACGGGCGCTCCTCCGTGGCCCGCCCGTTGAGCCAGGAGAAGTCCCAGCCCTCGACGGGGACGGACTCGGCGTCGGCCACCAGTTCGTCAAATGTCCATGTTTCTGTCACGTCCCCAGGCTGACAGTGGCCCTTCCGAATAGTCCAAGGGATTTCCGGCAGCCACCGCTCAGCGCACCGTCAGGAGGGTTTTGCCGACGGACGCCCGCGACTCGATGACCGCGTGGGCGTCGGCGGCCCGCTCCAGGGGGAACCGCTGCCCGATCGTGGGCCGCACCCGGCCCGCCGCGGCCTCCGCCAGCACCTTTTCCGTGAGCGACCGGGACAGCTCAGGGGTGACCTGGGCCCCCTGGACGAGGCCGACCCCGCGCTCGGCGGCGTCCTCCTGGGAGATCGGCGCCCACTCGCCGCCGGCCATGCCGAAGCTCAGCATGCGGCCGCCCGGGCCGAGCAGCCCGAACGCCGACCGGGCGATCGCGCCGCCGACGCCGTCGAAGACCACGTCCAGTCCGCCGACCGCCTCGCGGACCCGCTCCGCCCACCCGTCCTCGCGGTAGTCCACGACGACGTGCGCACCCAGGCCGCGGGCGACCTCACCCTTGCGTGGGCCTCCCGCCGCTCCGATCACCGTGGCCCCTGCCGTACGGGCGAGTTGCACAAGCAGGCCGCCGACACCCCCGGCCGCCGCCTCGACGAGCACCCGCTCTCCCTGGCGCGGCGCGGCCGCGCCGATCAGCCACATCGCCGTACGGCCGTCGGCCAGCAAGGCCACCGCGTCGTCCAGCGCCACCGCGCCGGGCACCGCGATCAGGCCGGCGGCGTCCACGGCGGCGAGCTCGGCGTACGCTCCCGAGCCGCCGGTGGCGCTGACCACCCGCGTGCCGACGAGTGCGTCGTCGACGCCGGGGCCCACGGCGGTGACCACGCCCCCGACGCCGTTGCCCGGGATCATCGGGAGCTCCGGCTCGAACGGCCCGAATCCGCCCCTGCGGATCTGCGTCTCGACGAAGGTGATGTTGACGAACTCCACCTCGACCAGGGCCTGGCCCGGGCCGGCCACGGGATCGGGCGCGTCCCCGGCGACCAGCACCTCGGGGCCGCCGAACTCCTTCAACCAAACCGCGCGCATGAGACTCCTCCCGCATTCGATGGGGCGTTCGATAGGGGGAGTCTGCAACATCAACTTAAGTTCAAGTCAACTCCCTCCGATACCGGATATATCCGGAATGTGCCGAGGGGCGGGCTTTCCGTTCCCCGGGTACGTCTCTCTCTGGGGGGACGCCTATGAAGAAGATCGTCGCTGTCGCCGCGCTCGCTGCGATGACGCTGCTCGGTGCGGTGGTCACGTTCGCGATGGCCACCGGCGCGCGCGCCGGCGGCCGCCAGCAGGAGGTCAGCAGCGCGCAGTTCCAGATCCTCGTGGGCCAGTGCCGCTACGCGGACACGGCGCAGGCGCGAGCCGAGTGCAGGTCGGAGGTGAAGCTGAACTATCGCGTCGGCACGTTCGACCCCTCGCTCGACTGCCGCACCTATTCGAGTGTGACGGTGTGCGGCCCGTTGTCCCTCAGCCCCAAGCAGCAGGCGTGCGTCACCGAGTCCGTACGGCAGGGCCTGACCTACCGCCGTGCCGAGGTGGAGTGTTACGCCTTCTCTTGACGCCTGACCCCGTGACGGGCGCGCGGGCTCAGAGCGCCTGGAGACCCTGGATGACCTCGCGGAGCAGGCGTTCCTCGGGAAGCTGGGCGACCGTCGCCTGCGGCCGGGCGGTGATCAGGCCCTTGTCGCGCAGGTCGCTCAGCAGGATGCGCACGACGTTGAGCGAAAGACCGAGGTCGGAGGCCACGTCCGCCACCGAGGCGGGGGCCAGGCACATCTGGAGGATCTTCAGATGCTCGGGCGCCAGGCCCGCCGTGTTCGAGTAGGCGGCCGGAGCCGTCCTGATCATGGTCATCATGTCGAACTCCGGCCCGGTGGGACGGGTCCGGCCTCGCGTGAGCGTGTACGGCCGCAGAAGCGGGCCGAAGTCCTCCTCTGTCACGACTCCTCCTCCTGGGCGCGCTGCCACCCCGACTGGAAGGAGGAGTAGACGTCGCGGCGCGGCTCCTCACGAAGCTGCGGCGCCAGATTGGCCTGCCGTACGCGCCTGGGCAGCGAGCTGTCGGCTCCGGGCCCGGGGCCGGTCCGAGAGCCGGTCCCGAGATCGGCCGCGAGATCGGCCGGGGGCGGGGTGAGTGCGAGGATCGGCGGGGGCGTGGGCCGCGGCGGCAGCAGCCGCTCCACCGAGTGGTCGCCCGGGGTGCGCTCAACCACGATCTCCTTGGGGAGGAGCACGATCGCGCTGGTCCCGCCGTACGGCGAGGGCCGCAATGAGACGCGGACGTTGTGCCGCCTGGCCAGCAGCCCGACGACGAACAGGCCGAGCCGGTCGCTGTCGGCCAGGTCGAACTCCGGCGGATCCGCGAGCCGTTCGTTGAGCTGGGCGATCTCCTCGGGGCTGATGCCGAGCCCGCGGTCCTCGATCTCGATCGCGAACCCTCGCGCCACCAGTTCGCCGCGCACGATGACCTGGGTCTGCGGGGGCGAGAAGATCGTCGCGTTCTCGATCAGCTCGGCGAGCAGGTGCACCAGGTCGGTGACGCTGCCGCCCACGACCGCCGGGCCCTGCGGCACGGTCACGCTCACCCGCAGGTAGTCCTCGACCTCCTCGGTGGCCGCGCGGGCGACGTCGAAGAGGCTGACGGGGGTGCGCCAGCCGCGGCCCGGGTGGGCGCCGGACAAGATGATCAGGCCTTCCGCGTGGCGGCGCATGCGGGTGGTGAGATGGTCGATGCTGAAGAGCTTGTCCATCACGTCGGGATCGGTGACCTGCTGTTCCAGCCCGTCGAGCAGGGAGAGCTGGCGCTGCAGCAGCGACTGGCTGCGGCGGGCCAGATTGAGGAAGACGTTGCCGACGCCCTTGCGCAGCTCCGCCTGGCCGACCGCGGCCTCGACCGCCGTGTGGTGGACGGAGGTGAAGGCGGCGCTGACGTTCTCGACCTCGGTCGTGTCGCCCGGGGAGACCAGGGGAGTGGTCTCGGCCGCCACGTCCACGTCCTCACCACGCCGAAGGCGCCGCACCAGGCTCGGCAGCCGTTTGTCCGCCAGCTCGCGCGCGCCCCGCTGGAGGCCGACCAGCTCGGTCGTGAGCCCCCGGGCGATCCGCACCGAGATGAGCAGGGCGGCGACCGCCGCGATCAGCCCCAGCGCGCCGGCGAGGCCGATGCGGTACAGCACGCCCATCGCCAGCGGCGTCGCGCGGTCGGCGATCGTCTTGCCGGCGTTCTCGCTGATCTGCGTGAGTCCGCTCACCGTCGTGCCGGCCGTCGTGTGCCACGTGCGCGCGTCGATGGGCAGCCGCGCGTTGAACTGCACCCCGACCAGGATCTGGTTCTCCATCGACAGGAACCGGGCGTAGAGGGGCGAGGCGTTCAGGTCGTCGAAGCCCTTGATCAGCTCGGCGTCGAGTTGGCTCGTTCCCAGCTGGTACAGCAGGCGGCGCTTGCCGACCATGCCGGCCAGGGCGTCCCGCTCGTCGGGTGACAACCGTCCGGCGGTGAGCACACCCGTGATCAGCGCCACCTCCTGGCTCATGACCTCGCGGCTGCGGTCGACCAGGATGACGGCCTTGGTCTGCTCGATGAGGTCCATGTCGGGGGAGATCATCTGCCGGTCGTAGGCCTGGAAGCCGACCTCGGCGGCGGCGCTGTAGTCCTCGATCGCCTCCAGGCGGGACAGACCGTGGTCGTCGACGCGGCTGCGCAGGCCGGGAAACTTGCCGACCTGCGTGATCAGCTCCTGGATGCGTTCCGACATGGCAGGAGGGGTCTGGCCGCGCGCGTTCTGCGACATGCGAGCGAGGTTCGCCGCGGCGGTGTCCACGCGGCGGCGCTGAGCTTCGAGGTCGGCCTTGGAGCCGGATCTTTTGGCCAGGAACGCGGCCGTGAATGTGCGCTCCTGCTGGATCTCCTGCAGCAGACCCTGGGTGGGCGCCACGACGTTGTCGTAGACGGCCTGGATTCTGAGCAGTTCGACCCCGCTTTGAACGGTGAGCGTTGCGGCGAACCCCCAGATCACCGCGAGGGCCGTCAGCGGAACCAGCAAGATCGCGAAAATCTTGAAACGAATGGAACGTTTCCGACCGGCCATGGCCCCACCCGTTTCGAAGACACATGTGTTATTAGTGGCGAAACACTAGCAATGGGTGACCTGGGAAACCAAGGATTTGTCCTAGCAAGTTCGGACAATTCACGCCATGGGATGACGCCTGTGAGCGCGCCATGGAGAGTTCGGCGAGCGGTGCGCAGGTAGACGGCGCATATGTGCGAGTTCGGGACAAGAAGTGCCCCATTTGAAGATATTTCCCTCTATTTCCAGTTCGCCGTGTTGGTTCCAGTCTTGCCAACCTCTGTCTAGTTGTCAGACAATACTTGCATGACTCAGCGATCGGGACCGGTCCTCGTGGTGGCCGCCGCAGTCCTGTGGGGCACCGCCGGCACCGCGGGCGCCCTCGCCGAGGCGGACTCGGTGTCGCTGGCCGCCGCCCGCCTGGTGTTCGGCGGAGCGGTGCTCGCCCTGGTGGCCGCCTCGTCGCGAAGGTCCGCGCCGTCCGCGTCGACCTGGTCATGGGGGCTCGCCGCAGCCGCGGCGGCCGTCGCCGGATATCAGCTGTGCTTCTTCGCGGCCGTCCAGCGCACGGGCGTGGCCATCGGCACCGTGGTCGCCATCGGCAGCGGCCCGGTCTTCACCGGCCTACTGTCATGGCTCATCGAGCGCACCCCGCCCAGCCGCCGCTGGGCACTGGGCACGACGGCCGCCATCGCCGGCTGTGCCGTACTCGTCATGGGTGGGGCGGGCATGGGCGGGGCCGACCCGGCGGGGATCGCGCTCGCCCTGCTCGGCGGATTGCTGTACGCGTTCTACGCCGTCGTCGCGGCCCGGGCGATCGGGCGCGGAACTCCGTCGCCGGTGGTCATGGGTGTCCTGTTCGGCGGCGCAGCCGTGATCATGTTGCCCGTCCTGCTGGCGACGGGAGCCGGATGGCCGGCGAACCCGCGGGAACTCCTCGTCACCGTCTACCTCGGCTGCGCGACGACGGCGCTCGCCTACCTCCTTTATGGGAGGGGCCTGCGGTCCACGCCCGTGGCGACCGCCGCGACCCTCGCGCTCGCCGAGCCCGCCGTCGCGGCGCTGCTCGGCCTCGTCGTCCTGCGCGAGCAGCTGTCGCCGATCTCCTGGGGCGGCCTCGCGCTGCTCGGGCTCAGCCTCGTCGTCGTCGCGCTTCCCGCCGTGCTTCCGGGCAGGGCCGTCGCCTCCGAGCCGTCGCCCGCGGCTCTAGGCTCGGGTCCGTGACCACGCTCAGGCCCGTCTCCACCGTCGAGGCGCTCGCCGCCGCGCTTCGCGAGCGCGTGCTGTCCGGCGACATCGGCCCCGGGGCCGCGCTGCCCGAGCAGGAACTGTCCGCGCGGTACGGCGTGGCCCGGCCCACCGTCCGCGAGGCCCTGGCCGTACTCGTGCACGAAGGGCTGCTGCGCCGCGAGCGCAACCGCAGCGCCTACGTTCCCGAGGTCACCGCGGCCGACCTCGCCGACCTGATGTACGTGCGGCTGCCCCTGGAGGAGCTGATGGCCGGGGCTCTCGCCGGCCGCCGCGTCCCCGGCGCCGAACACGCGCTCGACCGGATGGGAGCGCTCGACGCCGGCGCCCCGTGGGCCGCGGTCGTCGCCGAGCACATGGCGCTGCACGAGGCGCTGATCGCCGCGGTGGGCAGCCCGCGCCTCGACCGTCTGTACGGGTCGCTCGCCGCGGAGACCCGCTTGGGCCTCGTGCGGCTGCGCGACGCCTACGGGGACCGGCACGAGCTCGTCACCGAACACCGCGAATTGCTGCGCGTCATCGCGGAGGGGCCGCAGGACGCGGCTAAGCGGGCGATCCGGGAGCATCTGCACTGGCGTCGAACCTGAGCCGAGTCGGGTCGCGCATCGGTCTTGCACCGAACGCCTTCAAGTCGTCACAATCGCGGCCATGCACGGCAACGCAGTGCCGGATTCCTATGTCTACGTCACCGAAGAGGGCGTCACCCGCCACTACGCCGACGGCAGCGTCGAGGCCCTCGCATGGGAGGACGTCGTGGAGGTCCGGGTCGGCGGCCTGGCACCGGCCGAAGGCCGGCCCGACGTCCTCATCGTCCTTCTCGACCGCGAAGGTGAGGGCTGCGTCGTCCCCCGGTCGGCGACCGACGCCGGCTTCCTCGCGCGGCTGAGATATCTGCCCGACTTCGACCTCGAACGGCTCAGCACGGCCGTGGAAAGCGCCGGCGACGCCTATGTCGTCGTATGGCGGAGTCCTGATCCTCCGACGCAGTTACCCGACCTCGAATACGACTGAGCCATCCTTCAGGCCTGCCCCGACGTCAGGTGCCGTGCCGGCCCGCTCCGGCGCGGAAGCGTTCCACCCCCTCGAACCCTTCCGACCGCAGCGCCTCCAGCGACGAGAGGCCATGCCGGAACTCGACCGCCATGGCCTCGTCCTCTCCCAGCCCCTCCTGCTCCAGCATCGACAGCCGGTCGCCGCGCAGGCACGCCTGGGGGAGCGCCGCGATCAGGGCGGCGAGTTCCTCCGCCGCCTCGCGTGCCGTTCCCGCCGGGACCACCCGGTTGACCAGGCCCATCTCCAGCGCCTCGCCCGCCGGTACGGCACGGCCGGTCAAGATCATGTCCATCGCCCGGCCCGCGCCGACGAGCCGCGGCAGCCGTACGGTGCCACCGTCGATGAGCGGCACGCCCCACCGGCGGCAGAACACCCCGAAGGTCGCGTCGTCGGCCGCGACACGCAGGTCGCACCACAGGGCGAGTTCGAGCCCTCCCGCGACGGCGAATCCCTCGACCGCGGCGACGACCGGCTTCGTCAGGCGCATCCGCGTCGGCCCCATGGGCCCGTCGCCTTCGGTCTCGACCCGGTTCCCGCGGTCGGTGCCGAGCGAGTGGAGGTCGGCACCGGCGCAGAACGTGCCGCCGTCCCCCCACAACACCGCGACGGACGCGGACGCGTCGGCCTCGAAGTCACGGAACGCGGCGGCCAGCGCCGCCGCCGTGGGGCCGTCGACCGCGTTGCGGACCTCCGGCCTGTGCAGGATCACGGTGGTCACCGGGCCGCGCCGGTCGATGCGTACGGACATGTCTGGAATTTAGTCCGGGTCTGGGCCCGTTGAGCGGCTATTGAACGAGCGACGTTTCGTTGAGGCCACCCTGGTCTGCGAAATAGTCGTCGAGAGTGTCGTTCCGGACGGCGGTGGAGAGCGCCGTGGCCTCCTTCGTGTCGAGCCGGACGATGCTCGCGCCGTTGACCATTCCGGTGCCCGCGACGGGGATCGTGGTCGCCAACATGTCATCGCCCCGCAGGTCGCGCATTTCGAGCGCCAGGTCTCGAAGGGTGCCGATGCTCACGCCCGAATCAACCGTTATGGATTTGGTCAGCGACTGGAGGAACTCGTCGAGCGCGAAGGGGTTGGTGAGGGTGCCCTTGCTGATCGCCTTCTTGGCCATGGCCTGGAGGAACGCCTGCTGCCGCTTGATGCGGTCGAAGTCCCCTTCAGGAAGGCCGTAGCGCTGCCGTACGAAAAGCAGTGCCCGCTCGCCGTCGAGGTGAACGGTGCCCTGCTTCCAGGTGACTTTGTTCGCGGAATCGTAGACGTCGCGTGCCACGTAGACGTCCACGCCTCCCAGGGCCTTACTCATCGTGATGAAGCCGTTGAAATCCAATGCGGCAAAATGGTCGATTCGTACCTTTGTTAGTGTTTCAACCGTTTTGATGAGGAGCTTGGGGCCTCCGTAGGCGTACGCGGCGTTGATCTTGTCCTTGCCGTGGCCCGGGATCGTGACGTAGGAGTCGCGCGGGATGCCGATCAGGTAGACGTGCTTCCTGTCCGCAGGTATGTGGGCGATCATGATGGTGTCCGACCGCTGGAATCCGCCCTCGCCCGGACGCCGGTCCGAGCCGATGACCAGCCAGTTCTGGGCGGCCCCGATCACCTTGGCCGGCCGGGTCGACTCCTCGGGGAAGACCTGCTGCACACGCTTGATGTTGGAGTCGTAGACGTGCTGGCGCTGCAGGACGAGGGCGACGGCCGCCACCAGTGGCACGAGCACGACGAGCGTCGCGATGATCAGCACTCTGCGCCAACGCCGTCGTTTGGGTGGCGGATCGGGCTGCGCCTGGAGGAGGGCTTCAATTGACGTCACTGCGAGGCCCCCAGGGGGGTAGGGTGCGAACGATTCCGGGGCAAGCCGTGCTATCTTCCCAAGGCGTTCCCGGCAGGTGAACAATAGCTGCTTTTCTGTTGACAGTTCCAAGCCGAGGCATCGTTGGACCGTTCCGTCAAGCCGTTTTGTCCGCCTAGCAACGGCCGATTGTGGCCAGTGCCAACCGTTCCATGCCGCCCGGTCGCTTTCTAATATCGATCTGGGCACCCGCCATGTAACGCGCGGGTTGCCTGTCAACCATTGGGATGCTCGAGACGTCAATCTCCTGCACAGTCCACTGACCGAGGGCGTGGTGAGATGGAAGCTCGCGCTAGGTTATCCGACGTACCTGTCGTTCTCCGGGACGACATGGTGCGGGCGTCGCCCAGCGCTTGGACGACGGCGTACCTGAGAATGCTCGTAGCCGGCGACCTGCTCTGCGCGGTCGCCGCCTTGGCGGCGGTCCAGATGGCTCGCATCTGGCTCGGCGTCTTCATTCCCGCATACGACGTCACGTTCGGTGTGGCCTTGGCGCTGATCTGGCCCGTGGCCATGGGGCTGGCGGGCGGATATCGCAAGCGCGCCCACGGAGAGGGCACGGCCGAGTTCCGTGCGGTCACCAACGGCGGCGTGGGCCTGATCGCCGCGGTGGCCATCGGCGCGTACGCCACCCAGACGATGATCGCCAGAAGTTATGTGTTGGCGATGTTCCCGGCGGCGATCCTCCTCACCCTCGTGTTCCGCCACCAGATGCGCAGGCGCCTGCACCGGGCCCACTCCAAGGGGCAGTACATGCGCCAGGTCGTGGCCGTCGGGCACCGTGCGTCGGTGATGGACCTCGTGATGACGTTCAGGCGGCAGCCGTACCACGGCATGCGGGTCGTCGCCGTGTGCCTGCCCTATGGGAAGGACGTCTCGCAGCACCTCGACGTCGACGGGATTCCCGTGCTCGGCGACTTCACCGAGGTGCCCACGGTCGTGGACAAGGTCTCCGCCGACGCGGTGGCCGTTCTGGCGTGCCCGGAGTTGGACGGCACGGCGCTGCGCAGGCTCGCCTGGGGAATCGAGTCCAGAGGCGCGGACCTCTTCGTCGCTCCGGCGCTCATGGACGTCGCGGGACCTCGTATCAGCGTGCGGCCCGTCGCCGGGATGCCCCTGCTGCACGTGGAGCACCCCGACATCGACGGCATGCGACAGCTCGTCAAGAGCGCGTTCGACAAGATCGTGGCATCCGTCGCGCTGCTGCTCCTGTCCGTGCCGATGTTGCTCATCGCCTTCCTGATTCGGACCACCAGCCCTGGTCCCGCGTTGTTCCGGCAGACCCGGGTGGGTCGCCATGGCCGGGAGTTCAGGGTGTTCAAGTTCCGCACGATGGTCGCCGACGCGGAGCGGCTGAAGCAGGTCCTGCTGGAGGAGAACGAGTCGGACGGGGTCCTCTTCAAAATCAGGAACGATCCAAGAATCACTCGCGTGGGCGGCTTCCTCCGCCGCTACTCCCTTGACGAGCTGCCGCAACTGCTCAACGTGTTTCGCGGCGAGATGTCGCTCGTCGGCCCCCGCCCGCCCCTTCCCGCCGAAGTCGCGCAGTACGGAGTGGACGTCCGCCGTCGTCTGGTAGTGAAACCTGGGATGACCGGCTTGTGGCAGGTGAGTGGGAGATCTGATTTGTCCTGGGACGAGTCGGTCCGGCTGGATCTACGCTATGTAGAAAACTGGTCCCTGATGCTGGACCTCCAGGTGTTGTGGAAGACATGGTCTGCGGTCACCCGCGGGGAAGGCGCCTACTGACGTGAAAGCCCTCGTACTCGCCGGTGGTTCGGGTACGCGACTGCGCCCCATCACGTACACCCGGGCGAAACAGCTCGTTCCGGTCGCCAACAAGCCTGTGCTTTTCTACGGGCTGGAATCCATCGCCTCTACGGGCATCCGGGACGTCGGCATCGTGGTGGGGGACACGCAGGCCGAGATCGAAGCCGCGGTGGGGGACGGCTCGGCCTTCGGCCTTCAGGTGACCTACCTCCGTCAGGAGGCTCCGCTCGGGTTGGCGCATGCCGTCCTCATCGCCCGTGACTACCTGGGCGACGACGACTTCGTGATGTATCTCGGCGACAACTTCATCGTCGGCGGGATCGACGCGCTGGTCGAGCGCTTCCGTGCGGAGCGGCCCAGCGCGCAGATCATGTTGACCAGAGTGACGGATCCACGGCAGTTCGGTGTGGCCGAGCTCGACGCGGACGGCCGGGTCATCGGCTTGGAGGAGAAGCCGCGGGAACCGAAGAGCGACCTCGCCATGGTCGGGGTCTACCTCTTCACTCCCGCCGTCCACGACGCCGTGGCCGAGCTCAAACCGTCGCCGCGCGGCGAACTCGAGATCACCGACGCCATCCAGTGGCTCATCGACGCGGGCCGCGGTGTTCAGTCCACGCTCATCACGGGCTACTGGAAGGACACCGGCAACGTGACCGACATGCTGGAGGTCAACCGCCTCGTCCTGGAGTCGCTGGAGCCGCGTGTGGACGGCGACGTCCGCGACTCCGAACTCGTCGGCCGCGTGGTCGTCGAACCGGGCGCCGTCGTCAGCGGGTCCCGGATCGTCGGACCCGCCGTCATCGGCTCCGGCACCGTCGTCGCGGACTCCTACATCGGCCCCTTCACCTCGATCGCCGTGGACTGCCGCGTGAACAACAGCGAGATCGAGTACTCGATCGTGCTGGCCCGCTCCTCCATCGACGGAGTGCGCCGCGTCGAGGCCTCGCTGATCGGACACGACGTCGAGGTCACCCCCGCTCCCAACACGCCACGGGCTCACCGGCTCGTGCTCGGCGATCACAGTAAGGTCCAGATATCCCAATGAGAGTGCTCGTCACGGGTGGCGCCGGCTTCATCGGGTCCCATTACGTCCGTACGGCCGTCGCGGAGACAAGCGACAAGATCACCGTCCTGGACGCGCTCACGTATGCGGGCAACATGGCCAATCTCGAGCCGGTCTCCGGGGCGTTCGACTTCGTGCACGGGGACATCTGCGACCCCGATCTGCTGGCGCACGTGGTCCCCGGTCACGACCTGGTCGTCAACTTCGCCGCGGAGTCCCACGTCGACCGGTCGATCGAGGGCGCGGCGTCGTTCGTGCGCACCAACGTCCTCGGCACACAGACACTGATGCAGGCCTGCCTGAACGCGGGCGTCCCCAGGGTGGTGCAGGTCTCCACCGACGAGGTCTACGGCTCGATCGAGACCGGGTCGTGGGCGGAGGACGCCGCGCCGGCGCCGCGCTCGCCCTACTCGGCGGCCAAAGCCGGCGGGGACATGATCGCTCGCGCCTACGCGATCACCTACGGGCTGCCGGTGTCGATCACCCGATGCGGCAACAACTACGGGCCGTACCAGTTCCCGGAGAAGGTCATCCCGCTTTTCATCACCAATCTGATCGAAGGACGAAAAGTCCCGTTGTATGGTGACGGCGGCAACGTGCGGGACTGGATCCACGTCGACGACCACTGTCGCGGGATCCGGCTCGTCGCGGAGGTCGGCGAGCCGGGAGAGGTCTACCACATCGCCGGTACGGCGGAGCTGACCAACGTGGAGCTGACCGGGAGGCTGCTCGACGCACTCGGCGCGGGCTGGGACATGGTCGAGCGGGTCGCCGACCGCAAAGGTCACGACCGCCGCTACTCGCTCGACGACTCCAAGCTCAGGGCACTGGGCTTCCAGCCTCGCGTCCCGTTCGACGAGGGTCTCGCCGCCACCGTCGGCTGGTATGCCGACAACGCCGACTGGTGGAGGCCTCTCAAGGCCGCCCGCCCCTGACTCTCCCAGCCCCGAGAAGTTCTCCAGACCCCCCGAGAGCGAACGATGACCCGATGGCTGATCACCGGTGCCGGTGGCATGCTCGGCACCGACCTGGTGGCCGTCTTACGGGCCGGTCGGCACGAGGTCGTGCCCTTGGAGCGATCCCGGCTCGACCTTCGCGACGCGTCGGCGATCCAGCGGGTCGTCCATGAGGTCCGCCCCGGTGTGGTGGTCAACTGCGCCGCCTGGACCGCCGTCGACGAGGCCGAGACGCGGGAGGACGAGGCGCTGGCCGTCAACGGCGGCGCCGTGCAGGCCCTGGCCGAGGCGTGCCTCCACGTCGGCGCGCGTCTGGTGCAGCCGTCCACCGACTACGTCTTCGGCGGCGACGCCGGCGAGCCGTACGCGGAGGACGCTCCGACCATGCCGCTCAACGCGTACGGACGGACGAAGCTCGCGGGAGAGCAGGCGGTCGTCAAGACGTTGCCGGAGACCGGCTACGTGGTGCGCACCGCCTGGCTGTACGGCACGGCCGGCCCGAGTTTCGTCAAGACGATGGCCCGGCTCGCCGGCGAGCGGGAAACGGTCGACGTGGTGGACGACCAACACGGCCAGCCCACGTGGACCGTCGACCTCGCTGAGCAGATCGTCGCGCTGGCCGGCTCCGGAGCGCCCCCGGGGATCTACCACGGCACCAGTTCGGGCAGCACCACCTGGCACGGCCTGGCCCGTGAGGTCTTCTCGCTGCTCGGAGCCGACCCGGACCGGGTACGGCCCGTCGGCTCGGCGGCGTACCGGCGGCCCGCCCCGCGCCCGGCCTACAGTGTGCTCGGCCACCGCCGCTGGGCCGAGGCGGGCATCGCCCCGATCCGTCACTGGCGTGACGCCCTGCACGCGGCATGGCCCTCCATGGCGGCGGGCGGCGCCTGATGTACATCTCGGAGACCCGCAAGAGCGACTCGCAGAAGGAGCCTTCGGAACCGGGCATGAGTGAGGCCGGGGCGTCCACGCCTGCGGCTCGTGGCACGCGCGTGGGGCACGTCCTCACCGGAAACGTCCTCGCGCTCGGCATGGTCAGCCTGTTCACCGACGTCTCCTCTGAGATGGTGACGGCGATCCTGCCGCTCTACCTGATCTACCAGCTTCACTTGAGCCCGCTGCTGTTCGGCCTGCTCGACGGTGTCTACACCGGTGCGACGGCCGTCCTCCGGCTCGTCGGCGGGCATGTCGCCGACCGGTTCCGCCGCCGCAAGCTCGTCGCGGGCATCGGCTACGGGTTGTCGGCCGTCTGCAAGGTCGGGTTCCTCCTGGCGGGCCGTTCCGTTCCCTTGATCGGACTCGTGGTCGGCCTGGACCGGACCGGCAAGGGGCTGCGGACCGCGCCACGCGACGCAATGATCTCGCTGAGCGCGCCCCCCGAGGCCCAGGGCCGTGCCTTCGGCCTGCATCGGGCGCTGGACACCGCGGGCGCGCTCATAGGACCGCTCGCGGCGTTCGGTGTCATCGCGGCGGTGGGAAGCACCACCAACTTCAACGCGGTGTTCGTGGTGAGCTTCTGCGTCGCGGTGATCGGGGTGCTGGTCCTGGCGCTGTTCGTTCGCGAACCGGGCGGCGAGGCGAGCGAACGGCCGAAGGTCTCGCTGCGCGGAGCGGTGTCTCTGCTGCGCGACCGGCCGTTCCGCCGGGTACTGATCGCGATGGTGCCGCTGTCGCTGGTCACCATCAGCGACTCGTTTCTCTACCTGGTGCTGCAGCGCAGCCTGGACATGGACGCCAACCTGCTGCCGCTGCTCCCGGTCGGGGTCTCGGCCTTCTACCTCCTCGCCGCCGTTCCGTTCGGGAGGCTCGCGGACCGCGTCGGCCGTTCCACCGTCGTGATCGGCGGATACGTCGCGCTGCTGGCGTGCTACGGGCTGTTGCTGCTTCCGCCCGGCTACACGATCCTCTTCGCCGTGCTGGCCCTGCGCGGCGCGTCCTATGCGGCCACCGATGGGGTGGTCAGCGCGCTGGCCGGTCCGCTGCTCCCCGAGGAACACCGGGCGACCGGTCTGGCCGTGGTGCAGACCGGTCAGGCGCTCGCCCTGATGGTCGCCTCGTGGGCGTTCGGCGCGCTGTGGACGGAAGGCGGGCCGCAGACTGCGGTCCAGGTGATGGGCGTGGCTCTGTGCCTGGCAGTGGCCCTCGCCGTCGTCTTGCTCAGGAAGGCACGCGGATGAACCTGTCTGTGATCATCGTGACCTATCGCAGCGCCGGATACATCGCGCGCTGTCTCGCCGCGGTGGAGGGCGCGATCAAGTCCCTGCCCGCGGGGACGTCGGGCGAGGTGATCGTCGTCGACAACAACTCCCCGGACGACACCGTGGAGGTCGTGAAGGCCGCCGCTCCGTGGGCGAAGGTCGTCGCCAGGGATGTCAACGGCGGCTTCGCCGAGGGCTGCACGGCCGGCGCCGGCGTCGCGACGGGACGTCACCTCGTCTTCGTGAACCCCGACGCCGAGGTGCGGCCCGAGGCGTTCGCGCAGCTCGCCGAGTGCGCGGAGCGTCACCCCCGCGCCGGGATCGTCGGCGGCCGCTGCGTCACTGAGGCGGGGGAGAACGACCCCAGGTCGTGGTGGGGGCGGCCCACGCTCTGGTCGATGCTCTGCTTCGCCGCAGGGCTGTCCACGGTCTTCCCCGGCCACCGGCTGTTCGACCCGGAGTCCCCCACCACGTGGACCGGCGAACGGCAGGTGCCGATCGTCACCGGAGCGCTGATGCTCGTCAGCCGCCGCCTCTGGGATGAGGTGGGCGGGTTCGACACCCGCATCTTCATGTACGGCGAAGACGCCGACCTGTGCCTTCGGGCGCGGAAAGCCGGTTACCGGCCGATGGTGACCGACCGGGCGGTCTTCGTCCACCCCGGCGGCATGTCCTCCTCGAGTCTCCGCAAGATGATCCTGCTGTTCACGGGCAAGGCCACCGTGGTCCGGCGGCACTTCCCGTTCGGGACGCGGGCGCTCGGGAGCTTCCTCCTCCGGTTCGGCGTGTGGCTCAGGGCCACGCTGAGCCGCCGGGTGGCGTCCCCGGACGCCGGGCGGCAGGGGCGGCCCACGGTCAAGGGCGGCGACTGGGCCGGCCTGTGGGCCGTGCGGGCCGAGTGGTCCGGAGGCTGGGATGCCCGCTCGTCATGACCTCACTTCGCCGGCGGGCCCGCCGGTCCATACGTCAGACACCTCGATATTCGCTGATCACAAGGTTGGAGGGTGAGCGATGACCCGCCATGAGGGTCGTCTCGGTGCGCTCGCCGAGATCGATACCGCTGCGGCCGAACTCGTCGACCGGATGGTCGGCCTGTCGATCCGCGGGCTTCCTCCCGGCTACGTCAACGGTGAGTTCGTCTTCACCCGGCGAGGCAGGCGTGAGGCCGATGGACGGTGGGCGGCGGTGCCCGAAGGGCGCAGCGTGCGTTACAGCGCGATCGTGGCGCTCGGCGTCGCCCCGCTTCCGCTGGACCTCCAGCGCGCCGCCCTGGCCGGTGACACCGTCCTCGACCTGGTCGGGAACCTCATCTCCGGCCTCCCCGCAGTGAGCAACCTCGGTGACGCCGCGCTCATCGCGTGGGCGGCCGCGGAGAGCGGGCACCAGGAGCTTCCGAGGGCGCTCTCCCGGCTGGCCGAGCTCGAAGCCGCGACCAAGCCGGGAGATCCCGTCTACACCGTCGAGGTGTCGTGGGCGCTGGCCGCGGTGGTCGCCGCGCACCGGGTGCTCGGCGACGCGCACGACCTCGGCGCGCGGATGGAGCACGCGGGTGACCGGCTGCTCGCAGGGTTGGGCGACGACCGGCTCTACCGTCACGTCATCGGCCCCGCGTCCTGGTACCGGGCCCATGTCGGCTGCTTCGCCGACCAGGTCTATCCGCTGCAGGCCCTGGCCCGCCTGCACGCCCACACCGGGCACGAGGCGGCGGCCAGGGCGGCCGAGCAGATCGCCGCGGGCATCTGCGCAGCACAGGGAGCGCAGGGACAGTGGTGGTGGCACTACGACGCCCGGACGGGCGGTGTGGTCGAGGGCTACCCCGTCTACAGCGTGCACCAGCTCTCGATGGCCCCCATGGCGCTGCTCGACCTGGCGGACGCCGGCGGCACCTCCTACATGAAGGAGATCGCGCTCGGCCTCAGCTGGATGACGTCCCGGCCCGAGGTCGACGACGAGCTGATCGTCGAGGAGCTCGATCTGACATGGCGCAAGGCCGCGAGAGACGACCCCAAGAAGATCGTCCGGGGTGTGCGCGCCGTGGCCACCGCGATCAACCAGGGGTCGCGGATCGCGATGCTCGACCGCATCTACCCGCCGCTCGCGGTCGACCATGAGTGCCGTCCCTACGAGCTGGGGTGGCTGCTCTACGCCTGGCGGTTCGCGCTGCCTCGCGACACGGCCGGCACGAAGGAGTGAAGCAGGAATGACCGCCACAGCCGCACGCAGCAAGTTCCTCGGGCTCTCTCTCGACGCTCTGACGTTGAAGCAGACCGTCGCCAGATGCGTAACTGCCGTTGAGAATCGGGAGAATCTCAGCATCGGTGTGGTGAA
Source organism: Planotetraspora thailandica (assembly GCF_016863335.1). Classification (GTDB taxonomy): domain Bacteria; phylum Actinomycetota; class Actinomycetes; order Streptosporangiales; family Streptosporangiaceae; genus Planotetraspora; species Planotetraspora thailandica. Next base: position 114,501 of record NZ_BOOR01000010.1, on the reverse strand, counting down.
CGCCGCCAAGACGGTGCACATGAGCCACGACGCCGTGCTTCGCGACTCGGTGGCTTCGTGCGACCTCGTCGTCGCCGACGGGCAGGCCGTCGTGTGGGCCTCACGGGTCCTCGGCCAGCCGCTTCCCGAACGGGTGGCCGGTATCGATCTGTTCACCTCGCTGATGGAGGAGGGAGGCAGGCGCGGCTACCGCGCCTACTTCCTCGGAGCACGGCCCGAGGTGGTGGAGCAGGTGGTCGCCCAGGTGCGCGACCGCTATCCGGGGCTGGTCGTCGCGGGGGCCCGCGACGGTTACTTCACCGACGAGCAGGCCGGGGAGGTCGCGGCGCTCATCGGGCAGGCCCGGCCCGACCTGTTGTTCCTCGGCATGACCTCCCCCAAGAAGGAGATCTTCCTCGCCCGGTTCGCCGACGACATCAAGGCGGGCGTGATCCATGGCGTGGGCGGGTCCTTCGACGTGTTCGCGGGGAAGGTGCGCCGAGCCCCTGTCCTGTGGCAGAAGCTCGGCTTCGAATGGCTCTACCGGCTCCTGCAGGAGCCGGTCCGGCTCGGCCCCCGCTACCTGTCCACCAACACGCGGTTCGCCTGGATGGTGGTGAAGGAGTACGTCCAGAAGAAGGCCCGTTAGCGGACCCGCCGGCCGGGCCGGGCGCGGAGCCGGGAACCGGCCCTGCCGGTCAGATCCTGCTGCTCTCGTCGCGCAGCCACGTGGTGTAGTCCTTCGCCTTCACCGCGCGGCGCGCTCTGGCCCTCGCCACCACCGTGACGGCGAGGAAGACGCCGAGGTGCGGCAGCAGCCAGGGGGCACGCCCGCCGATGCCGGCCAGGTCCGACAGGCCGGTGCGGGCGTGCTGCCCCCCGCTGGTCGGACCCTGGCCGATCGGGCCCTGGTCGATCTCGGCGACGACCGTCACGGCGCGCACCCTGCGGCGCAGCAGGTCGGCGAGGGTCCGGGGCGGGTGGATGACGGCGTGAGCCGTACGGACCACTCTGCGCTCGGCGGGGGTGAACGCGAGCGAAGCGGCGAGGTCGTCGCCCATGACCGGAGGGAGGTCCATGATGCGGCGGTTGCCCTCCTCCGACACCGCGATGACGCCCCTGCCGAACAGCCCCTCGCGCACCGCAGGAAGCCGCGTCCAGACGGCGTAGTAGGCCCGCACCGGCCATGGCCGGTCGCGCAGGACCAGTGCTCTGTCCGGCGCCGCGGCGAGCGGCCCGGAGGAGCCGGTCAGCGTGTCGCGGAGGGCGCGCAGGCCGGCGGTGGTCAGCTCGACGTCGGCGTCCACGTAGATCCGGGGAAAGCCGGCGGCGGCCTCGTCTCCGAGGCGGAGCGCCTCCCTCTTCGAGGGGATGGGCGTCTCGATCACACGTGCGCCATGGTCACGGGCGATCTGGGCGGTGTCGTCGTCGCAGCCGTTGGCGACGACGACCACGTCGAACTCGTCGGGGGTCGCCTCCCCTAATAGGCCCGTAAGAAGCCGGCCGATTACCCGCGCCTCGTTGTGGGCCGGGATGATGACGCTCGCGCTTGTCATAGTTCCGAAGTATCCCCGCGAATGGGAGTTTCCAATGACCGAACCACGAATCGCGCCGACCGCGGACGTGGATCCGAGCGCCCAGATCGGTGACGGCAGCATGATCTGGCACCTCGCCCAGGTCCGTGAGGACGCCGTGCTCGGTGAGGAGTGCATTCTCGGCCGTGGAGCGTACGTCGGGCCGGGCGTGCGAATCGGCGACCGCGTCAAGGTGCAGAACTACTCGCTGGTGTACGAGCCGGCGGTGCTGGAGGACGGGGTCTTCATCGGGCCGGCCACCGTCCTCACCAATGACGTGTTCCCCCGCTCGACCGACGTGGACGGCACCCTCAAGCGCAACGACGACTGGACCGCGCAGGGCGTGGTGGTCCGCGAGGGTGCCTCGCTCGGCGGCCGGGTCGTGGTCGTGGCCGGCCGTACGATCGGCCGTTACGCGCTGGTGGCGGCGGGAGCCGTGGTGAACAGGGATGTTCCGGACTTCGCGCTCGTCGCGGGCGTCCCGGCCCGCCGTATCGGCTGGGTGGGCCGGGCCGGAGTGACGTTGCAGGAGGAGGCGCAGGGACGGTGGCGCTGCCCCAAGACCGATGAGGTCTACACCGAGCACGACGGGCATCTGAGCGGGCCGATGTGAACGTCTCGGCTCTCTCCACGCGCGCCCGGGTGCTGATCCTTGCGGTTGCCGTGCTGCTCTTCGGTTCCGCCGCGGTCGTGTACGTCCTGCGCGCCAGGTCGGAGACCGTCGCCCTGCCCGCCGCGGTGAACTCCGCGCCGGCGCCGCAGGCGACCGCTCTGGAGCACGGGGACCTGCTCATGGTGCGGGCGGGACCCTCACGGGACAGCGGCGAGGTCTTCGCCGTGCCCGAGGGCGGTCAGGGGCAGCCACGCGCCACCGGGCTGCAGTGCAAGCGGTTCTACGCGGCCGCGGGGACGGGCCTGTGCCTGCGGGACAACCCCGGCCTGGTCACCAACTCCGAAGCCATCGTGGTGGACGACCACTTCCGCGAGCTGCGGAAGATCCCCCTGTCCGGGGCGCCCAGCAGGGCGCGGGTGTCGCCGAGCGGGCGGATGGCGGCGTGGACCTTCTTCGTCGCCGGCGACTCCTACCTGAGCGTCGGCTTCTCCACTCGTACCGGCATTCTGGACACCCGCACAGGCACGCTCGTCAAGAGTCTGGAGGACTTCACCCTGGAGAAGGACGGGCGCACCCTGCGGGCGGCCGACGTGAACTACTGGGGGGTGACCTTCGCGTCGGACGACAACCGCTTCTACGCCACGGTCGCCACCGGGGGCAGGACGTATCTGGTCGAGGGCGACTTCGCCCGACGCCGGCTGCAGGTGCTCAGGGAGAACGCCGAGTGCCCCTCGCTCTCCCCGGACGGCACCCGCGTCGTCTACAAGAAGCGCACCGGCGGCCAGGCAGACCCCTGGCACCTGTACATGCTCGACCTGCGGACCGGCCGCGAGACCCCGCTTTCCGAGCCCGTGAGCGTGGACGACCAGGTGGCCTGGCGCGACGACGACACGGTCATGTACAGCAAGCTGCGGGACGACACGTCCGACGTGTGGGCGGTGCCCGCCGACGGGTCAGGACGGCCCACGCTGCTTCTCCGCGACGCCTACTCGCCCGCCGCGATGTGATCAGGGGGCGACCGGCTCGCCGGTCCCCTCCCACACGTTGCCCTCGAAACGGTTGCCCTTGCCCTTGGCGTCGAAGTACGACAGCGGCCCCCAGTAGCCGCCCTTCGGGAACAGGCGGCGGGTGAAGACGTTGTCGACGATGCGGATGTCGGTCGTCGCGCCGAACTTGCCGTCGCCGCCGTACACCGTGTATCCGCCGCCTCCCAGCAGGTTGTGCTCGATGAGCACGTCGTGGGCACGGCTGAAGTCCTGGTAGAGCGAGATGGCGGAGGTCTGCGCGAGCTGGTTCAGGATGGTGTTGTAGCGGATCGTCAGCGACAGGCCCTTCTCCGGTGACCCGTTGCTCTGCGGCCCCGTCACGTGGTCACCGGGGAACTCCTTGAAATCGTGGATGTAGGAGTCCTCGATCAGGCCGTGGTCGGTGCCGATCGCGTTCGACACGGTGTGGATGTTCACCCGGCGGACCGTGATGTAGCCGCCCTGGTTCAGGACGCCCCACTGGGCCTTGGTGACGCCGTCGCCCGAGATCTCGCAGTCCTCGATCACCGCATCGGACGCCCCCTTGGCCTGGATGATCGACCAGTCGCCCGCGCCGATCACCCGGACGTTGCGCACGGTCACGTTGTCGGCCTTGATGTTGAGCCTTCCGTGCACTTCGAGATTCTCGACCACGGCTCCGTCGTTCTCCACCGTCGTCTCGCCGACCTGCTTGAGCGGGGTGCCCGGTCGTACACCCGTGGTCGTGGGGGAGGGGAAGACGTTGCCGGCCAGCGGCGCGTGCGAGGGGACCGGCGGCTGAGACCCCTCCGCTTCACCGTCGCCGCCGCAGCCCGCGGCGGCGACGCCGAGCACGAGGACGGCGACGAGCGACGTGAGCGGGCGCGACAGCGGACGGGAGCGTGACAAGGTCAGAGGGCGGGAAGGCAAGGAAGACTCCAGCTCGTAGGACGGCGGAACGGTCACAGAGGGGCGCCCGGGCGTGGCCACCTGCTTCTACGGGACATCTAGCGTGCGGAGCCCGCGCCGGTCCGCGCGGGCTTCGGCTGCCTCGTCCGGATCCCGGTCGTCGTGCGCTTGCGCGTGCGGGGCTCCCCGAGGGGCCGCTCCCTGCTCCGGTCACGGGTGAAGGAGATCGTCGCGGCGGACGCGAGGAGGGCGATCAGGCCGATGGCGACGGTGGCACGGCTTCTCTGGAGGCTCTGGCGCTGCGGCCCCATGACGGCGCCGATCGGCTCCCAGTCGATCATCAGTTTGCCGGTGGCGCCCACGGAGGTCTGCAGGCTCTTCACCTTCTCGGTCAGCATGGCGAGCGCCTGGTTGAGGGTGTCGATCGACTTCTTGGGATCGCTGGAGAGCGCCTGCAGGGTGGCGTACGGCTGGCCGTAGACGGGGAGCTCCTCGTTGCCCCAGTGCGCGACGTCGTAGTGGAAGGCGGCGGTGCCCCCCCGGCGCCGCAGTTCGTCTATGGTGGCCGGGTTGTCGAAATAGTGGGCGATGGTCAGCGCCATGTAGATGTGGTTGTCGGTGAAGGTGTCTGACGCTTTGGCGTCGTTCGTCTCGGTTGCGAACGCGACAGTGACAGAACTCTGGTAAATAGGTGACCAGTATCTAACCCACAGTGCCGAACAGGCGGCGAGTAGAAGGATTAGCGCCAGGCCGCAGCACCGTATGACCAATCGCCGTCGCACCGAAACATCGTGGCATAGGCCTGTGAAGTTTTGGGACGGGCCTAGCGAAAAAGGCATGTAGGGGAAACACTTGATGGCGATGACAACGAGGCGGGGCTCTCGCGCGTCCTTACCTTCGCGGCCCGGTAGGGTGGCACGCGTGGCCGGGCGGGCAGGGGTGAAGGGGCACTATGGACCTGCTTGATTCGTTGCGAGCGCTGCTCAGACGATGGCCGGTGACTTTGACCATGTTCATCGTCACGGTCGCGGCAACGGTGGGGGGGCTGTTCGCCATTCCCTGGCAGTACGAATCAAACGCCACCGTCGTCTTCCTATCCTCCAGGAAGAGCTCCGAGCCTGTGGGAGGCAACCCCTGGCTGGCGTTCGACAGCTCCCTGACCATCACGGCCGAGGTCATCTCGCGGGGCATGAGCGACGAGCGCACGACGGAGATGCTCAAGCAGGAGGGCAACACGGCGGACTACACGGTGGGTCTGGCGCAGGACTCCCAGGGGCCGCTTCTCCAGATCACCTCCACGGCTCCCAACCCCAAGATCGCCCAGTCGACGATGGACCGGCTCGCCTCGCTCAGCCAGTCTCGCCTGACCGACATGCAGCGGAAGTCGGCCATCGTGCCGGATGCCACGATCCGGGCCGAACTGGTCACCTCCACCGACATGGCCGAGCTCACCCCCGAGAAGAAGATCAGGATGCTTGTGATCATCTTCGCCGGCGGGATGTTGCTGACCCTCGGTGTGCCGCTGTTCCTGGAGTCGCTGGCGCAGAAGCGCAGGAGAGCCGGGCAGACGGACCAGACGGACCAGACGGCGGCGGTCAGGCCGGGGCATCCCTCCCCGGCCGTCTCGTCGTACCCGTCCCGCTCTTCCCGTCCAGCCGGCGGCGCCCTCGCTCGTTCCTCAGGTCCCTCGCGCGGCAGGCCGTCTGCACGCAAGCCCATCGAAGCGCCGGAGCCGCGCGGCTACGAGGAGGGGTACACCGCGCCGTTGCCCGTCATCAAGGCGCACGAGGATCTCTACGTCTGGTCGGACGACGAGAAGGACAGGGCCCGGGACGCCTCCTCGTCCCGATCGGGTGACGGGGCGGGCAGAAAGGGCAAGCCGGAGGATCAGGTGAGGCGCCAGTCCGAGACCGAGCGCCCGTCGTCGGGCGGCGGGCCCGAGGACGAGCCGACCGTGATCTTCGACCCCACCAGGCCAGGTCGGTGACGACCACGTCGGAGGAGGTTCGCGCCTCCCCTCGCCGGCCGTTGTCCCGCCGGTCCAGGGCGAGGATGAACGCCGACCCGGTGACGATTCTGTCGTTCTTCCTGGTCATCCTGTTCGTCATGCCGGCCCGCTACGTCGTCGGCCCGTTGGGGGGAGCGGGCTCACCGGCGTCCATGGTCGCCGTGCTGCTGCTGGTGTGGTACCTGCTGTCCACGTTGTCTCCTCGGTGGACGCCTATCCGCGACCGGCAGCCGGTGCGTGCGGTCATCGTCTTCTTCTGCCTGACCGTCCTCGCGAGTTACGTGGCGGGCATGACCCGGCCGGTCTCGTCCGACGAGCTGAACGCCGCCGACCTCGGGCTCGTGCTGGTCGCCGGATGGGCAGGGATCGCCCTGGTCACCGCGGACGGCGTTTCCACCATGGACCGGCTGGAGACGCTGCGGCAGCGCATCGTCCTGGGCGCCACCTTCCCCGCCATCGTGGCGATGTTCCAGTTCTTCACCGGCATGGAGCTCACGCAGTACCTCGCGCTGCCCGGCCTGCAGGAGAACGGGTCGTCGGTGCTCTTCGAGCGTGAGGGATTCTTCCGGCCGGCGGGGACCGCCACCCATCCCATCGAGCTCGGCGTCGTTCTCGCCGCCGTGCTGCCGCTCGCGCTCCACGGCGCCATCTACTGCCGCGTTCCGCAGCAACGCCGCTGGCGCTGGGTGTCGGTCGCGCTCATCGGAAGCGTGCTGCCGATGAGCGTGTCGCGGTCCGCCATTCTGGGCCTGTTCGTCGCCATGGTGGTGCTGTTGCCCACCTGGCGGCCCGAGTGGCGGCTGCGCGCGGTGCTGATCTTCGGATTCGCCTCGATCATCATGCGCCTGCTCATCCCCGGGCTCATCGGCACCGTGATGAACCTCATCTCCGTGATCGGGTCGGACGAGAACTCCACCACACGCACCGGTGACTACGACGCCGTCGTCCAGGCGGTATCGCAACGCCCGCTGTTCGGGCAGGGATTCGCGACCTATCTGCCGCGTGTCTACCGGGTCATCGACAACCAGTACCTCATGTCGGCGCTGGAGACCGGCCTGGTGGGCCTGGTCGGGCTGCTGGTCTTCCTCGCCTCCGGCTGGCTCCTGGCCCGGGGCGCAAGACGCGTCGCGACCGACGAGGAGACCCGCCACCTCGCCCAGTGCTTCGCCGCATCCATGGCGGTCGCGGTTTTCGGCTTCGGCACCTTCGACGCCTTCAGCTTCCCGATGATCACCAACTTGATGTTTCTGATCCTCGGATGTTGTGGCGCGTTGTGGCGGTTGCAGACCCAGGTGAGCCGCGTGACGGCCGAGCCGGTCATCTGACGGCGCGGCCACGGGAACCGCGAGCACCCGGCCGGCCCTCCGCTGCGGCACGGGGACGCCGGGCCGCAGCGGCGAGTGCCCTCCGGTGGCCCGGTCCCCGTGCTTGGCTCCCCGTGCTCGGCTGTCAGAGCCGGCGGAGCACCTCATCGAGGGTTTCCGCGACCTGCTCCTGCTGGCCGGCGGTCAGGTGGGGGTGCATCGGAAGCGAGAGGATCTCTCCGGCGGCCGCCTCCGCCACAGGGAAGTCACCGGGACCATGGCCGAGGTCGCGGAAGGCGGGCTGGAGGTGGACCGGTACCGGATAGTGGATCTGCGCCTGGACCCCGGCCTCCTGGAGCCCTGCGAGGACCTTGTCCCGCTCGGGCACCCGGATGACGTAGAGGTGCCACACGTGCAGGTTGCCCGGCGCGGTGGCCGGCAGCCGCACCCCGGCGATCCCGGACAGCAGCTTTCCGTACCGGTCGGCCGCCGCACGGCGCGCCTCGTTCCAGTCGGCCAGGCGCTTCAGCTTGGCCCGCAGCACGACCGCCTGCAGGGTGTCCAGCCTCGAGTTGAAGCCCAGCGTCTCGTGCCGGTACTTCACCTCGCTGCCGTGGCTGCTGAGCAGCCGTACGGCGCGTGCCAGCTCCGCCGAGCCGGTGAGCACGGCTCCCGCCTCGCCGTACGCGCCGATGTTCTTGCCCGGGTAGAAACTCGTCGAGGCCAGGCCGACCGGCGGCCGGCCCTCCTGGGCGGAGCCCTGGGACTGCGCGGCGTCCTCCATCACGACCAGGCCCCGGCGCTCGGCGAGCTCGTAGAGCGCCCCCATCGCGGCCTGCTGGCCGTAGAGGTGCACGGGGATGACCGCGGAGGTGTCCGGGCCGACGGCCGCGGCGGCCGCCGCCGGATCGAGCAGCAGGTGGTCGTCACAGTCGGCGAGCACCGGCCGCAGACCGGCCCGGACCACGGCCTCGGCCGTCGCCACGAACGTGTTGGCGGGAAGGACAACCTCGCTGCCCGCGGGGACGCCCGCGGCGCGCAGGGCGAGCTCGATGGCGTCGGTGCCGTTGCCCACCCCGACGCAGTGCGGCACCCCGGAGAACTGGGCGAACTCCTCCTCGAAGGCCGCGACATCGGGCCCCTGGACGAACGCCGTGTCCCGCAGGACCCGGTCGAAGCCCTGGAGGATCTCATCGGCCACCTCCGCGTGGGCGGCCCGCAGATCGACAAAGGGAATCAAGTCTGTGCTCCGTGGATGACTGTTGCTGGGCGGATGAAACGGGCGGGAACTCCCGCCCACACCTCTTCGGATGGCACGTCGTGGGTGACGACGGAGCCCATGCCGACGAGGGCGTAGGAACCGATCGTGCGGGTCTCCCGTACGAGGGCGCCGGAACCGAGATAGGCGCCCGGCTCGACGAGCACGCCGCCTGCCAGCCGCACGCCGGCCGCCAGCGTGGCGAAGTCCCCGACCACGTCGTCATGGGTGAGCGTGACATGAGGCATGACGGTGACGTGCGCGCCGACGGAGACCGCGGCGGTCAGCACTGTCTGCGCCATCACCACCGATCCCCGTCCGATCGACGAGGTGCGGGACACGTGCGCGCCGGGGTGGACGAGGGTCGCGTACCGCTCCGGAGGCAGGCCGAGCCGCGCGACGATGCGCGCCCGGCTGGCGTAGTCGCGCGGGCTTCCCGTGCAGACCACGATCATCGCGTCGTCCCACGCGGCCGCCTCGTCGACGCCCGCGAGGACGGGTACGCCGTCGACCGCGGTGCCGTGCTTGGCGGGGTCGTCGTCGAGATGCCCGAGCAGTTCCCATGTGGGGGACACGTCGTTGACGGCATGGACGAGTTGTGCGGTCTCCCGGGCGAAGCCGCCCGCCCCGACGATGAGTAGCGGGGTCATCACGCCTCCCTCACGCTGCGCAGGACGTTCCGGTTGCGGTAGCCGTACAGCGCCACCGCTCCGACGCCCACCGCGCCCGCGGCGGCCAGCGCGAGGAGGTCGACGGAGATCATGCGTACGGCCAGCGTGCTGGCCGCGAACACCGCGAGGGCGGTGAGCACACCCGGCAGGAACCTGCCGAGCAGATTCACGGTGGCGACGCCGGTGCGGGCGACCTGAACGATGTAGGCGGGGATGACCACGGCGGCCGACACCGCGACGAGCGCGATGGGAGCCCCCGTCAACCCGCCGATCTGGATGCCCGTGTACACGGCCGGCGCCGCCGCGCACAGCCACAGCACCTGGATGCCGAAGACCGCCCGAGAGCGTTCCAGCACCACCAGGTAGTCGTACATCAGCTCTGACAGGATGCGCAGGCTCGCGAAGACGCCGAGCCATACGAGCACCTCGGCGGCGGGCTCCCACTGCGGGCCGTACACGAACCGGATCAGCGCGGGCGCGCTCCCGCTGAGGAGCAGGCACACCGGCGCGGTGAGCCCGACCAGCAGGCCCGCCGTGGTGAGGAAGGCGCGGTTCAACGCGGGCCGGTCGTGCTGGAGACGGGCGAAAGCGGCCGGGGCCACCGCCCGCACCGGCTGGGAGAACACGGTGATCGGCCAGCCGGACAGGTTGAACGCGATCCCGTAGAAGCCGAGAGCGACCGCGCCGAGCAGATGGCCGACCAGGATCTGGTCGACGTAGCCCGCGGCGAAGACCACAAGCGACGAGCCGGCCAGCGGGATGCCGAAGCGCAGCAGCCGCCGGGCGACCTCGCGGTCGAACCCGAAGCGCAGCCGGTGGGGGGCGAACACCACGCAGAGCGAGCCCCCGGCCAGGGATCCGCACAGGCGCCCCACGGCCAGACTCATGGCTCCCAGACCGAGCAGCGCGAGGCTGAGGGACACCACCGCGCCGGTCCAATTGTCGACCTGGTCCACGATGGCCTTGCGGCCCTGCATGAACTCCCGCTGCATGAGCGCCGCCGAGGTGGAGACGACGCCGTTGATCAGCACGCTCAGCCCGAGCACCCGCACCGGGCCTGTCGCCGCGGGGTTGCCCATGGCGTCGGCGAACGCCGGTGCGGCGATCATCACGAGGCCGCAGACGACCAGGCTCGACACCGTCGCCATCGTGGTGACCGTGGGGATGATCTTCCGGGGGTCGTCGGGCCAGCGGACCACCGCGAGGCTGACCCCGAGCTCGTTCATGCTGAGCATGGCCAGCAACGCCACGAGGGCTACCGCGTAGGTGCCGAACTCGAGCGGCCCGAGCACCCGGGCCAGCACGATGCCGATGGCCATCGTGCCGAACCGGGCGCTGATGGTGCTGAGCACGCTCCAGCCCACGGCTCTGCCGGCGCGTGCTTTGAGTGAGGGGTCGCCCGGCTCCGTGGACGTGGGCGGGGATTCGGTCACCCGCGCTCCTTGGCGACCGCGTTGAAATCGTCGCGCGAGTGCGTGCCGCGCAACCGCTGGTAACGGCGGCGCAGTTTGTAGGCGGCCACACCCTGGGCGACGCCGAACGAGTCCCCGGCCGACGGCGGCTCGGTGAGCGCCTGCTCGTAGATGTCCAGCTGGACTCGAGCGGCGCTTTCCAGGCTGAAACGCTCCACTACCAGGTTCCGGCCGTGCTCGCCCAGTGTGCGGCGGAGCTCCGCGTCGCCGTACAACCTGCGGACGGCCGCCTCGAACCTGGCCGGGCCCTCCTCCCGGCCGTCGCCCAGGCCGTACCAGCCCTGGGCGAGGAAGAACGGCTCGCTGTCGGGGGTGAGCAGCTCGAAGAAACCGTGCTCACCCTGGACGATCAGCGGTTTGGCGAACGCCAGGGAGCGCAGGGCCGAGCCGCCCATGCCGAGGCAGACCGTCGCGGCGGCGTAGGCGGGGCGCGGGTCGGCGAGCTCGCCGGTGAGCACCACCACGCGACGGCCCGCCGCGGCGTTGGCTGCTGCGGCGTGCTCCTCGACCTGCGCGCGGGCGGTGCCGTCGCCCACGATCGTCAGCCGCAGGTCGAGTTCGGCCGCGAGCCTGCCCACCGAGTCGATCGCGGTGAGGATGCCTTCCAGCTTCAGCTCGGGCACCAGCCGGCAGACCACCACGATGTCCAGAGGCCCGGGCGTCAGGCCGTACTTGTCCCGGAACTCGCCGACGGGATGGTCCGGCGCGTTGGCCACGACGTCCACGGGCGGCTCGATCAGATGGATCCTGCGGAACCGGGAGAGGTTGCGTTGCTGGATCTCCTTCGTGCCGACCACCATGGCCAGGGACGGCGGCAGGAACGGCGCGACCACCAGCGACATGACGGTGCACACGGCGGCGACCGGCCGCCCGGCCCCCGGCGCGCCGGACCCGCGCAGCGCCGTGTAGAACGCCTCCACACCGGGCGGCCACTCGTAGCCGTGCACCACGTCGAGCCCCCGCGACTCCACGAGGGAGTGCAGCAGGCGGATCGTGCTCCGCGACGGCCGCCGCCGGTTGAGGTCCAGCTCGTGGTGTTCGAGCCCCAACGCTTTGACGGTGTCGACGAGAGGTCCCGGCTCGCTGGCCACGAGCACCTCGTGGCCGAGTCTCTGTACGGCCGCCGCCAGTTCGACGGCGTTGAGCTGGCTGCCGCCCACCTCCATCGAGTGGGGGTAGACGAGGATGCGACGTGTCATCGGGTGCGCACCGGTCTTCCGGCCGCGGCGGCGTGCATCACCTCGGACACATGGTCCTGCTCGGCCTCGGTCATGGTGTGGAACAGCGGCAGGATGAGCGAGTTGGCGGTCAGCCACTCGGTGGCGGGAAGCTCGGCGTCGGACATGTCCGCGTAGGCCGGCTCCAGGTGGGCGGCCATGATCCCGCGCCGCGCGGACACGCCGTGCTCGGAGAGGAACGCCATCAGCTCGTCGCGGCCCAGCGGGAAGTCGTCCGGCAGCGCCACCCAGAAGGACTGGTAGTTCGTCCGGCCGTGATCGGGATCGGCGACCATGCGCAACCCCGGGATGTCCCCCAGCAGCGCGTGGTAACGGCTCGCGAGGGCGCGTCTGCGCTCCACCAGTTCGTCCAGCCGGCCCAGCTGGACCAGCCCCACCGCCGCCTGGAGGTCGGTCATCCGGTAGTTGAATCCCACCTCGAGGTACTGCTCGGGAGTGGTGATGCCCCCGGCGTGCCGGTCCGCGGCGCTGACGCTCATGCCGTGCTCCCGCAGCCGGCGTGCGCGTGCCGCCATCTCGGCGTCCGCCAGGGTGATCATGCCGCCCTCGCCCGTGGTGAGGAGCTTGCGCGGGTGGAACGACCAGGCGGCGAGCGGGGAGTCGGCGCCCACCGGGCGGTCCTTGTAGAACGATCCAGCGGCGCACGCGGCGTCCTCGACGATCGTCAGGCCGGGGTGCGCCGTGCGGACCTCGTCGACGTCGGCGGGCACCCCCGCCTGGTGGACGAGGATGACCGCGCGGGTACGCGGGGACAGGACGGCCTCGATGGTCTTGGCGGTCAGGTTGCCGGTCGCCGGGTCGATGTCGGCGAACACCGGGTCGGCGCCCGCGTGCCGCACCACGTTGGCCGTGGCGATGAACGACAACGACGGCACCACGACCTCGTCGCCCGGGCCGATCCCCGCCACCACCAGGGACAGGTGCAGCGCCGTCGTGCAGGAGGAGACGGCCACGCCGTGCCCCGCCTGGACCCGGTCGGCGAAGCCGCGTTCGAACTCGGCCACACGAGGCCCCTGGGCGACCCAGCCCGAAGAGATCACCTCGGCCACCGCCGCCTGCTCTTCGGGTCCGAGCCACGGCCGCATCACCGGGATCATCGCCCGGCCACCTCCTTCGACGTCTGTGACGCCATGTCGATGTCGAGCAGGTCCGCGATCATGCGGACCCGCTCGCTCCAATCATGAAGTGTTGCGAGCGCCCGGCGGCGGCCCACCAGCGTGGTGGTCCGCGCCGTCGCCAGTTCGGTCCGCACGGCCTCGGCGAACGCCCGCGGGCCCTCCCCGGCGGCAACCGTACGGACCAGGTCTCCGGCGTCCAGCCAGCGGGTCGCCGGCAGGTCCGTGGAGACCACCCCTCGCCCGGCCGCGAGGTACTCCAGCGTCTTCAGGGGGAAGCTCGCCCGGTTGAAGGCGCTGTCCGTGTACGGCGTCAGTCCTGTGTCGATCACCCGCAGGTAGGACGGCAGGGCGTCGTAGGGCTTGGCGCCCACCCAGTGCACGCCTGGACGGCTCACAAGCGCGGGGAAACGCTCCGGCTCATAGCGCGGCGCCCGCGGGCCGACCAGTACCAGCGGGTGCCCGGCGTCGGCGACGGCCTCCAGCAGGGCGATGTCGATCCGCCCGTTGATGTGGCCGACGAAGCCTGCCACCGGGGCGTCCGCGAGTTCTGCGGGCAGATCCTCCGGCCACGGTGCGGTGTCCACGCCGAGGTAGGCGCCGCTGTCGCAACCATTGGGCACCAGCGTGGCCTCGCGTCCCATCGAGCGGGCCCGTTCCACCAGGTCCGGCGAGACGACCGCGAGCCGGTCGGCCCGCCTCACCATGCGGGACTCGGTCCGGGCGAGCTGCCCGGGAGCCATGCCGATGAGCGACGCACCGGCGGTCAGGTCGTCGGTCACGTAACGGAGTGTGCGTGCCCCCGGTACGGCCCCCAGGACGTCGAGGCTGCCTGAGGCGATCACCGAGGTGACCTGGCGCCCGAGCCGCCGTGCCGCCCGCCGGACGGCCCGGCGGGCGAGCGCCGCGGTGACCCGGTCCGCACCCGGCCGGTAACCACCGGGGGGAGCGACGGGGGTGAGCCGCCACAGTCCGTCCCGGACGGGGGTGAGCCCGGCGCCCCATCGGTCGCCGGGCGCCCGCCTGAGCATCGACCGCGGCGGGTCGACGTACAGGACGTCCGTCAGTTCGCTGAGCCGGTCCGTCACCTGCTGGTCGGTGCCCCTGACCCCGTCGTAGGCGGTGCCCCCCGCGTAGACGAGCAGCCCGTTCACCGATCCCTCGCGGCGTCCTTCTCGGCGCGCCACCACGCCACCAGGCGGCGCAGGCCCTCCTCGAGGTCGACCTCCGCCTTCCAGTCGAGCCTCTCGGCGGCGGCGCTCACGTCGGCCAGACGCCGGGTCACGTTCGTGGCCGCGCGCGCCGGGCCGTACTCGATGCCGAGGTCGGAGGCGCCCATGACCGACATCAGGGCCTCGGCCAGGCCGACCAGGCTCGTCTCCGTGCCGCTGGCGATGTTGAAGACCTCGTCGGTGGCGTCGCCGGCCGCCGCCAGCAGGTTGGCGCGCGCGATGTCCTCGGTGTAGACGAAGTCCATGGTCTGCAGGCCGTCGCCCAGGATCAGCGGCGGCGTGCCGGCGTCGATCCGTTCCATCCAGCGGATCAGCACCTCGGTGTACACGCCGTGGATGTCCATCCGGGGGCCGTACACGTTGAAGTAGCGCAGGGCCACGTAGTCGAGGCCCCGCATGGCGTGGAAACTGCGCAGCAGGCCCTCGTTGAACGCCTTGGCGGCGCCGTACAGGGTGTCGTTGCCGTAGGGGTGGTGGTCCTCGCGCGTCGGGAACGTGGTCGCCAGGCCGTACACGGACGCGGTGGACGCCGTGACGAACTTGCGCACCCCGGCGTCGGCCGCCGCTTCCACGACCTCGTAGGTGCCGTCGACCAGCACCTCCATGGCCAGACGCGGCTCTTCGACACACTGCGTGATGCGGATGGCGGCCTGGTGGAACACCAGGTCCATGCCCTGCATGAGCGAGCGCACGAGCGCGGTGTCGCGGATGTCGCCCTCGACGACGCGCAGGCGGGCCGAGCCGGAGGCTGCGGCCTCCGCGGCGGCGAGGTTGGCCCGGCGGCCCCGGACGAAGTTGTCGAGCACGACCACCTCTCCGGCGCCCGCGGCGAGCAGTTGGTCCACGATGGTGGAGCCGATCGTGCCCGCGCCTCCGGTCACCAGGCAGCGGCTGTCTTTAATCATCGGATGGGGCCCCCAAGGTCGATTCGTTGTCCGTCATTTTGGATGCTTTGCCCCGCGGCTTCCAGGAGTGCGAGCACCCGGAGGCCCGACCTGCCGTCGGTGAGCGGCGCCCGTCGCTCCTTGATCGACGCCGCGAACTCGCTCATCACGCCGCGCAGGGCTTCTCGTTCGGGAAGTGCGGGTACGACGACGTCACCGGTTCGATAGGAGATGAGCGCCGCGCGGCGTTCGTCCGCACCCGCGGTCGACAGGTCGACCCCCCGGTCGTACACCGCGAGGCGCTGGGCCGGGTTGACGTCGTCCCACACGATCGTGCGGCGCGAACCGCCGATCACGGTCGTACGGATCTTCGTAGGGCTGAGCCAATTGACGTGGACGTGCGCGATGGCCCCTGACGACAGCCAGAGGGTCAGGTAGGCCAGGCACGGCCGTCCGGCTCCGATCGGGTCGGAGCTGTGCGCGGCCACCGCGAGCGGGCTGACGCCCTCGGGCAGCACGAAGTCGAGGATCGACAGGTCGTGCGGCGCGAGGTCCCACAGCACGTCGACGTCCGGCTGGATCAGACCGAGGTTGATGCGGACCGAGTCGACGAACTGCACGTCGCCCAGCTCGCCGGAGGCGATCAGGTCCCTGATCCGGCGTACCACCGGCGTGTAGCAGAAGGTGTGGTCGAGCATGAGCACGCGGTCCTTCTCCTCCGCGAGCGCGACGAGCTTGGCGCCCTCCGCGTACGTCGGAGTGAGCGGCTTCTCCACCAGCACGTGCTTGCCCGCGTTGAGTGCCGCCTGGACGAGGTCGAAGTGGGTGCGGGCGGGAGTGGCGATGGCGACCGCGTCCACCGCCGGATCCGCCAGCACCTGCTCCACCGACGTCGTCGGCCTCACCGTCGTGTAACGGCCGAGCACCGCCTTCGCCCTGTCCTCATCGAGGTCGCAGAGCCATTCCAGACGCAGCTCCGGAGTGGCCATCGCGTTGCGCACGAGGTTAGGGCCCCAGTAACCCGCACCGATGACGGCAAGGCCGATCGACGTCACGTGGGTTCCTTTCGTGGTGATCAGAGGGGTGAGTTGTCAGCCTGCCGGGGAGAACAGCACGTCCACCCAGTAGTTGTCGCCGTTGTAGGTGTTGGTCGGGAAGCCGGACGACGAGCCGTACCGGTAGACCCCGTTGCTGCCCCCGGCGCCGCCGTTGGCCAGGGCGGTCAGCGGCGAGTTGTCGTAGGACCCGGCGTTGAAGTAGCCGGTGTCGCCCGCGTAGTGGCCGTTCGGCGCGAAGTAGGAGGCCACGTACATCTGGCCGGCGGTGATGCTGACCGGCGTGGCGAACGTCAGCGTCTGCCAGCCGGTGGCCGACTCATTGGAGAAGGTGCCGGTGGCCAGCAGGGTGCCCGTGGAGCTCCACAGGTTGCCGATGTGGGTTCCGGCGTTGCCCGTGCCCTTGTAGAAGCGGATCCCGGTGATCGTGCCGTCCATGTCGGCGGAGAACTTCACCCCGACCTCGACCGCGCTGGAGTCGTTGTTGGAGGGGTTGTCCGGGACCGAGCTGCTCGACCAGATCGAGCAGGGGCAACTCGCGGCTCCGCCGGTCGTGAACGACCACGAGGTCGCGGTCATGGTGTTGCCGCTGTCGTCCTTGGCGCCGCTGACCGAGACCGTGTAGGTGGTGCTCTGCGCCAGTGCGGCGTTCGGCGTGAACGTCAGCAGCGTACGGGCCTGGTTGAGCGTCACGGTGCCCGCCACCGTGGCGTTCGCCTGGTTCTTCACGGTGACCGTCGCGGTGCCGTCCTGGATCGGCTCGCTGAACGTCGCGCTGATCGCGGAGCCGGTGATGACGCCGGTGCTGCCGTGGTCGGGCGACTTGCCCGTGATGTACGGCGCAGCGGTGTCGGCCGCCTTCGTGTAGACCACGTCCACCCAGTAGTTGGTCGCGTTCCACGCGTTGGTCGGGAACACCCGGGTGGTGCCGTAGGCGTACACGCCGTTGCCACCGCTCGTGCCGCTGGCCAGGGCGGTCAGCGGGGAGGCCGTCACGGCCGAGGCGAGGCCCTGCGGGGTGGATCCGTAGTGGCCGTTCGGCGCGTGGTACGACGCCACGTAGGTGGTGTTCTTGCTGACCGGCACCGGAGTGGAGAACCGCATCTCCTGCCAGCCCAGGGTCGACTCGTTGCCGAAGGTCCCCGTGGCGAGCTCCTGGCCGGAGGACGACCACAGCGTGCCGGTGTGCGTCCCCGTGTTGCCGGGGCCCTTGTAGAAGCGGATGCCGTTGATGTAGCCGTCCGCGCTTGCCTGGAACTTCACGCCCACTTCCACGGAACCGGAGTCGTCGGCGCTTGGCACCGTGGGGACGGTTCCGTCCGGCCACAGGCTGCACGGGCACACGCCCGGCGTGGACGCCTTCGCCGTGGTGAACGTGTAGGTGTACGGCTGCGCCATGACGTTGCCGGCGTCGTCCTTGGTCCCGGAGACCGAGACCGTGAACGGCTCGCCTGGCGCCAGCGACGCCGTCGGCGTGAAGGTGAGCGAGGTGCGATCCGTGCTCAGGGACGCCGAGCCCGCCACAGCGGCGCCGGTGGAGTCCTTCACGGTGACGACACCCGTTCCGGCCATGATCGGCTCACCGAAGGTCACCGACGGCTTGACCGTGGTCGGCACGCTGGAGGAGCCGGCCACGGGGGCGGCGGAGGTGACGGCCGGCGGGTAGACGTCGTTGACCGAGAAGACGACGTCGACCCAGTAGTTGCTGCCGTTGTAGGTCTCCGTCGGGAAGCCGGCGCCCAGGCGGTAGAGGCCGTTGCCCTGGGTCTCCGTGGCCATCGGCGCGGTCAGCGGAGCGTTGACCGTGGGCTTGTACCGGAAGAAGTCCGCGTCCCCGGCGTAGTGGCCGTTCGGGGCGTAGTAGGACGCGACGTAGTCGGTGTTCGCGTTGATGCGGACCGGGGAGTTGAAGTTCAGCGTCTGCCAGCCGGTGCTGGTCTCGCCCGCGAACGTGCCGGTGGCGAGGGCGGTCCCGTCGGCCGTCCACAGCGTGCCGGTGTGGGTGCCGGTGTTGCCGGTGCCCTTGTAGAACTTCACGCCCGTCACGTAGCCGCTCGTCGAGGAGCGGAAGCGCACGCCGGCCTCGATCGGGGAGCTGTCGTCGGTGGACGGGGTGGCGGGGACGGTGGAGGGGTTGAACAGGCTGCACGGGCACTGCACCGTGACGTTCCTGGTCGTCGCCGTGCCGATGTTGCCGCTGTCGTCGGCCGCCCGCACCTTGATGGAGGTCGCGCCCATGCCGCCGACCTTCCACGAGTAGGTCCAGCTGGTACGGCCGGTGGCCGGGTGCCAGGTGGTGCCGCCGTCGGTGGAGACCTCGACGGCGCCGACCTGGCCGCCGACGTCGGCGGCGGTGCCGCTGACGGTGACCGTCGAGCCGTTGTTCAGGGTGGCGCCGGTGGCGGGAGCGCTGATCGTCGCCGTCGGGGCCGTGGTGTCGGTGGACTTGGTCGCGGTGTTCAGCCCGGACTGCAGCGTCGTGGGCTGCACGCCCATGTCGGCGAACAGGTTGACCGTCGCCTGCTTGATGTTCTGGTTGCTGTAGTCGGTGTCGTCGTAGCTGTCGTGCTCGCCGTCCAGGCCCCAGGTCCACTGCACCGTTCCCGCGCCGAACACCAGGGCTCCGCTCGGGGCGCGGTAGAGGGTCAGCCGGTGGGTCGCGCTTCGCTGGCCGACGTTGGTGCCGTAGTCGACCATCACCTGGTCCGCCGTCGCCGTCGTCGTGGACATCGGGACCAGGCCGGCCGGGCGGGAGCCGTTGTCGACGTCCTCGTCCCATTCGTATCCGACGATGCCGGGGATGCTGATCGATCCGGTGTTCTGCTGGCTGACCTGGGTGCCGCGCCAGAAACGCATCTTGCCGTCGGCGACGGGGACCGTCAGCGGGATGGCGGGGCAGCCGGCCGAGGAGTCCGTGCAGTTGACGTTGAAGAAGGTGCCGGTGAGGGCGTTCTCCGGCCGGCCGCCGTCGGCGGGCGGGCTGAAGCGCGGGTCACGCCAGGTGCCCGTCCACACGTTGGCCATCGGGTCGATCTTGGCGTTGGCGTGGGTCTCCTTGTAGGAGACCAGCGTGCGGTAGTTATCCTCCCACCGCGTCTTCCAGTAGACCTCGTTGCCGCTGAAGAATGCGAGGTTGACGCCGTTGTCGCGGGCGTTCTCGAAGGCGGTGCGCTCCTCGGCCGACCAGTACTCGTCGTGGCCGACCGACATCACCGTCTTGTGGTTGCGCAGCAAGGACGGCGCCCGCGCCGCGTCCATCGAGGCCTCGTACGTCACGTTGTAGCCGTTTGCCTCCAGCCAGCGCACCATCGGGTACTCGTTGGCGAAGACGAAGTCACGGCCCCAGGGGGTCGCCTCGCGGGTGTTGAACGGCCGGTTGTAGCTCAGCTTGACCGCACGTCCCGCCGCGGCGACGCTGTCGCCCCGATACAGGCTGTTGAGCTGCTTGTTCGGGTTGTCCTCGGTGGCTTGGATGTCGCCCCACGAGTTGTACGCCTGCCACGTGCTGTCGGAGGTGCGGAACAGCAGGTCGGAGGTGCTGGCGTCGTTGCGGACCACGAACATGATGTGCGCGTCGTCCTGCGTGTCGGTGCGGATGACGTGCGCGAAGTAGATGCCGGACACGGCCGTGCTGGGAACGGGCCAGTTGGCGACGGTCCCCCAGGAGCATTCCGTCTCGCCGGTCGTGGCGTTCGTCGGGCACGTCGGCTGGTTGCGCGACACCGAGGTGGTGGCGGGGACGGAGGTGATCTTCCGGGCGCCGGCCCCGCGGTAGTACCCCATGCGGTAGATGTCGACCTGCAGGTTGAGCGCCGACGAGCGGATCTTGAAGTTGATCGTCTGGCCGACGTTGACGCTCATCTGGTCGCCGTATCCCTCGACCGTGCCGTGGGGGTTGGTCTCCCACTCCGAGGGCGGGCTGCCGTCCTGATCGTTTTCACAGGCGATCGGGTTGCCCCCCGCACCGCAGGGGCCGGCGGCCGCTGCGGGAGTGCTGGGCACTGACAGCATGGCCGCCAGACTGACCATCACCATGGTGACGGCGTATTTAGGCGAGCGTAAGGCTCTGGGTAAGATCATGACGCTCCAACGTGGGGGGTTGATGTCGACTGATGCCCAAGGTGGCACGCAGAGCGTGGAACCAATCCCAAGGACGTCGGTCGGGGGCGATCGGTTTACCCGATGGGCCGAGGAAAGCAGGGGCTGTGGAGAGTCAGCCGTGCGCCCGGGCGGCAGGTGTGTGATTGTGGGACGCTTTGTCCGTGAATCCTTTGAGTATCTCAGGCGCTTACGTGTTCACACCCGCCATTCATGGCGACGAAAGAGGATCGTTCCTGGAATGGTACCGGGAGGACCGCCTGATCGATGCGGCCGGGCATCCTATGCGGCTCGCGCAGGCCAACTGCTCGATCTCCCGCAAGGGGGTCCTCCGAGGGGTGCATTTCGCCGACGTGCCGCCGGGGCAGGCGAAGTACGTCACCTGTGTGAGCGGCGCGGTACTGGACGTCGTGGTGGACATCAGGACCGGCTCGCCGACGTTCGGCCGCTGGGAGGCCGTCGAGCTCGACGACCGCGCCCGCAAGGGCGTGTACATCGGTGAGGGACTGGGGCACGCCTTCATGGCCCTCAGTGACGAGGCCGTGGTGATCTATCTCTGTTCCGAGCCCTACGCGCCTGCTCGGGAGCACGGGATTCACCCGCTCGATCCGGAGCTGGGCATCGTCTGGCCCGCGGATGTCGAGCCGCTGCTTTCCCCCAAGGACGCGGCGGCTCCGACCTTGGCCGAGGCCGAGGCCACAGGTTTGCTGCCGCGGTACGACGACTGCCGCGATTACCAGGGACGACTGCGCGAAGCCGGGATTTCCGACGCTCTGGCATGACGGCGCCTGCCGGCTAGTGCCGGCGCGGGGGAAAATCACCGCGGGCAGGTTGTGGACATCAGCCCGGATTTCGAACGTTGTTCACCATTGATTAAGTTCGCCGGAATCTCAGCACCGATACCGATTGATCGGGATATAGAGGAACGAAATGCCATTCTAGTTGTCTCATTGTTTCACAACCGCAACAATGGCTTCGCGCCGAACATGGGCGGGGTCCGGCACCCGCCCACGCCGGGAGGTGAAGGCTTATGCCAGTGAGCGAGGAATGGCAGGTGGATGAGCCGCGCGCGGAACGCGACGCGGCATCCGCCTCGAGGAGACATGCCCGATCGTCCCGATGGCCTGTTCCGGGATGGGTGTCGTTGTTGACCGCAGGCGCTTTGCTGGGGGCGACGGCGACGGTGGTGGTCCTCACCCGGGACGACCGGGGGACCGCGCCGCCCACCTCGGCCCCGAAGACCCGGCCCGTCATGTCCGAGGTGACGCTGGAGTCGAGCATCTGGTCGGGGGCGGGGGTGAAGGTCTCACAGAGGTCGGAGAAGGCGTCCCTGGAACTGGGCACGCGCTTTTCCGCGAGCCGTGACGGTGTGGTCACGGGCATGCGCTTCTACAAGGCGGCGTCCGAGCGGGGCACCCATCGCGGCAGCCTGTGGGACTCCGGCCACAAGCTCCTGGCCCAGGTGACCTTCACCGGAGAGACCGGAAGCGGCTGGCAGGAGGCCATGTTCTCCAAGCCGGTGCCCATCAGGACGGGCCGTGACTACACGGTGTCGTACCACACGAGGAACGGCGGGTACGTCGTCCAGCGCGGCGTCTTCGCCAAGCCGATCACCTCCGGCCCGCTGACCGCGAAGGCGGGGGTCTACTCGGTCGCCAAACGCACGTCCTTCCCGTCGCATCAGCACCCGACGAAGGTGAGTTACTTCGTCGACGTGATATTCCAGCATCGGGAAGTCCGGTATCAGAACGGGCAGGGGTCGCAGGCGTCCCCAACGCCCACCCCGCCGGCCCGGCCGTCCGCCTCGCCGACGCCGACGAGGAGGGCGCCTTCGACGCCTCCCAAACCACCCGCCTCCTCCGGCCCGACGAAGCAGCCCACGTCTCCCGGCGGTTCCTGGCCGAGCGCTTCCACCACCGGAGTTCCCTCGGGGGTGAAGCTCGACGAGCGCGGCTCGATCACCGTCACCAAGGACGGCACGGTCATCGACGGCCAGTACGTCCGGGGTGAGATCAATGTGGACGCCGACAACGTGACCATTCGCAACACCCGTGTCGCCGCCGCCCCCGGGGACTGGGGCATCATCCAGCGGAGCGGTCACCGTGGCCTCACCGTGGAGGACTCCGAGGTCTACGGGAACGGGAAGCAGCGGACCCAGTTCGGCATCCTCAACCAGGGTGGCGACCTGACCGTCAGGCGAGTCGACATCCACACCATCAGCAACGGCATCCTGACCGAGCAGGGCCTGATCGAGGACTCCTACATCCATGATCCGGTCTACTACTCCGGCGACCACACAGACATGATCATGTGCACGAGCGGGCCGCCGTCGGGGGCCAAACTGGTGATCCGCGGGAACACGGTGATCAACACGCTCGACCAGACCGGCGCCGTCGCGCTGTTCCAGGACTTCGGCGTGGTGCGCAACGTGACGGTCGAGGGCAACTTCCTGGCCGGTGGCGGTTACACGGTCTACGGCGGAGGCGGCGACAAGGGCACCTCCTCCAACATCAAGATCGTGAACAACGTCTTCAGCCGCAAGGTGTGGTCCAAGGGCGGTTATTTCGGCCCGGTGGCTCACTACGACGACAACGGCTCGGGCAACGTGTGGTCGGGCAACAAATGGGAGAACGGCAGCCCCGTTTCCGCGGGATGACCGTGATCTGAGTACGATCCGCCGAAAAGAAAGGCGCCGGGGATCCCGGCGCCTTTCTTCATGGTGCGCCCGGCATGGGCGATTGCCTGGGGGCGGAAATCCCCTGGAGGAAGAGGTGGGCTAACTTTTGGCGCTGACGGCGATGACTGACTTCACCATGCCCGCGAGCCGTTCGAAGCGGATCTGGGACGTGGGGAAGTAGTGCCGCATCTCGGTGATGCTGAGCAGCTCCACCTCCATGACGATGTTGCGCGCCGCGTCGCGGTCCGAGGTGGGGGTGTGCACGAGCGGCCAGCGGCGGAGCAGAGCGGTGCGCGCGGCGATCGGGAGGTACTGGAACCCGGGGAACAGGAAGTGCGGCTCCACCGGGAAGTAGCGGTAGGGCGTCTGCACCCAATGCCGTTCGGCCAGCCGGTGCACGGCGTCGGCGAACAGTTGCCGGCGCAGGTGCCCTCCGACGTGCTCGATGACCGCGTTGGAGAACACCAGGTCGTACTTGGTGCCGAGGATGTTCTGCGGGAGGTCGCAGGCGTCGGCCACGTCGGCCTTGAGCCATGGCGGCAGATCCGCAGGGGGCGTCTCCAGGTTGACGATCTGCACGTGGGCAGGCCGTATGGGGGCTCGGAGCCAGGCGCTCGCCGTGCCACCGAGGTCGATCACTGACATGTCTTCCAGCCCGGGGAAGCTCTGCGCGAACCATTGCCAGCGGCGTGCTCGCGCCTTGGCCCCGAGGGAATCGGGTGCGTCCACGAAACGGCTGCGCAATGCGCTGAGACGGCTCATATGCGTACCTTGACCATTATTCTGGAGGGGATGTGACGCCCGGTGATCATTGTTCTCCCGCTTCTCGGCACGTTCCAACGCGACGGCCAAACTATCGCAGAGGAGAACTGATCAGCGGCAGAGTGACATTATTCGACAGCGGCTCGAAATCGGACAGTTTTGTCATGGAACCGCAGGCTGATCCAGCGGCTCGACCCGGAGCGGCAACGTCCCTCCGTCGACGCACGTGCCGGTGTCGGCCTCCCACTTCCAGTGATGCCGCGGGCATTCGATGATGCCGTCGCAGATGGTCGCGTGGGTGAGGTCCTCCCCGGCGTGCGGGCAGTAGCGCTGCATCCGGAGGCCGTCGCGCTCGATCGTCTCGGTGTTCTGCCGCTCCCTGAGCATCTGCATGGTCTGGACGGGCTGGTTGCCGTACCGCAGGAGGCTCATGAAGGTCAGGTCGAACACGTCCGGCTCCCTGTGCAGGCCCACCCGCATCGAGAGCAGGGCCTCCTCCCAGCCGGTCCGCTCCTCGATGATCGCCCTCATCGTCCGCGGGCAGAGCAGCAGCGTGTACTCGGGGTCGTACGGCTCCTCGCCCTCGATGACGAACCGCTCGGCCAGGCGGCCCAGGCGCACGTCCCACATGCGTCCGTCGGCGACCAGGCGGATGTCCTTGGAGAAGTCGTTCAGGAAACGTTTGTTCCAGCTCTGCAGCTTGGCGAAGTACGCCTCGATCTCTTCGGCGGTCACCGGCTCGGCCGGCTCGTCGTAGAAGGCGCTCCATTCGTCGCGGCGGAGCTCGCGGTAGGAGGCGAGGTCCTCGGACGTCCGCGCGCCGGGCGTGCGTTCCACCACGGGCGTGTCGGCGAGCTGCACGGTGTCGCCGGGGAAAAGCCGCAGCACGCCGACCTCGGGGCAGGCGGCGGCGAACAGGCCGGCGACGTCCTCCCACTGCGGGAAGATCGTCGCGTCGCGGTCGTTGTACGCCTCGAGTTCGGGGTCGAGGAAGCAGGCCGGGCCGGCCGAGGGCAGGTACGCCTTCGCCCCGGTGATCCTCACCTTGCGGTAGAGAGTGTCCAGCAGATCGCCGCGGACCGTCTCCACCTTCTTGCGCATGACGTCCGGCGGATAGTCGTAGCAGTTGGGGTACCACATCGCACCCGAGTACTGGGCGGCGAGCAGGTCGACGTCGCCGGGCAGTTCGGACATCGGGGTGTTGCAGTCGTTCAGATCGAGGAAGCGGTAGCCGTCGAGGTCGAGCAGCAGCCCGCTGTCCTCCTTGTGACTGGTGTCGAGGTACATCGTCACGGTGAAACCGAGCGTGAGCTCGTAGGACTCCTTGTGCCCCAGCGCGACCACGTTCTCGTACCCGAGCGCAGAGAACCGCTTGACCATGATCTTCGAGCGGTACTTCGGGACGATCACCGTGATGGACCTGTCCAGCATGCGGAGCAGGCGTTCGTCGTAGTGGTCCTCATGGGCGTGCGAGATGTAAAGGAAGTCGAACCGTTCGTCGCGCACGGTGTCCAGCAGATCGCGATTGTTGGGATAGGGGAACCAGGAGTGGAGAAATGCCGGAAAAAACCAAGGGTCGATGAGCAGCTTGACACCTCGGTGCGAGGCGATGAATCCGGCGTGTCCTAAATAGCGCAGAGCGGTGTGATTTCCGTCGCTGTACAGCTCCAAGGAGCTCTCCCTCGCAGTGATCGGCACTGGCCCGCGGCTCATCACCGTGCGGCACGGATTCGAAGTATGCCATCGGCAAGCGGGCAAGAGCGGACGAACGTAACCGTTCTGGTCTCGGATCAAATGCCGTCGAAGGCGGCTTTCTTACGCACGATGGCCCCTGTGCTCACCGCGCACAGGGGCCATCGAAGGGCGTGGCTGCCGTCGGTCAGACGACTTCCCAGGTGTCGCCGCTGCGGAGCAGCGCATCGAGCCGCCCCTCACCCTTCTCGGCGACCGCGGTCGCCAGTTGCTCGGCCATGAGCGAGTCGTACGAGGGCCGGTCGACGCTGCGGAAGATCCCGATCGGCACATGGTCGAAGGCGGGGGCGTCCAGCCGCGACAACGCGAACGCCAGCGACGGATCCGGCCGGTGGGCGTCGTGCACGAGGATCTCGGCCTCGTCCACGCCGGCCCGGTCGACCACTTCGATGCCGCCGTCGGCGGCCCGGCGCACGGCCTTGGTGGCCGAGACGATCGGCTGCCCGTGCTCCAGGCGCAGCGTGATCTCGTCGCGGGTCGCGGGGTCCTTGAGCGCGTCGAAGGCGCCGTCGTTGAAGATGTTGCAGTTCTGGTAGATCTCGACGAGCGAGGTCCCCCTGTGCGCCGCTGCCTCGCGCAGGACGCTCTGGAGGTGCTTGCGGTCGGAGTCGATGGTTCGCGCGACGAAGCCGGCCTCGGCTCCGAGCGCGAGCGAGATGGGGTTGAACGGCTGGTCCAGCGACCCCATCGGCGTCGACTTGGTGATCTTTCCGATCTCGGAGGTGGGGGAGTACTGCCCCTTGGTCAGACCGTAGATCCTGTTGTTGAACAGCAGGATGTTGAGGTTGACGTTGCGGCGCAGCGCGTGGATCAGGTGGTTGCCGCCGATCGACAGCGCGTCGCCGTCACCTGTGATCACCCACACCGACAGGTCGGGGCGGGAGGTGGCCAGCCCGGTCGCGATGGCCGGCGCGCGGCCGTGGATCGAGTGGAACCCGTAGGTGTTCAGGTAGTAGGGGAAGCGGGACGAGCAGCCGATCCCCGAGACGAACACGATGTTCTCGCGGCGCAGCCCGAGTTCGGGCAGGAAGCTCTGCACCGCGGCCAGGATGGCGTAGTCGCCGCAGCCGGGGCACCAGCGCACCTCCTGGTCGGACTTGAAGTCCTTCATGGTCTGCGCGGCGTCGGCCCTGGGGATCAGTGCGAGCCCCTTGCCGTTGAGCGATTCCGTGCTACTCACTGTCGATCACGTCCTGGATGACGGCGGCCAGTTCCTCGGCCTTGAACGGGAGCCCGCGAACCCGGTTGTAACCCATCACGTCGACCAGGAACCGGGCGCGCAGCAGCATGGCCAGCTGTCCGAGGTTGATCTCCGGCAGCAGCACCTTGTCGTAGGAACGCAGCACGTCGCCGGTGTTGGCGGGAAGCGGGTTGAGGTGGCGCAGGTGGGTCTGGGCGACCTTGGCCCCGGTCTTGCGCACCCGGCGCACGGCCGCGGCGATGGGGCCATAGGTGGAGCCCCAGCCGAGGACCAGAACGCGGGCGTCGCCGTCCGGGTCGTCCACCACGAGATCGGGAACGTCGATCCCGTCGATCTTGGCCTGGCGCAGCCGCACCATCTTGTCGTGGTTGTCGGGGTCGTAGGAGATGTTGCCCGTGCCTTCGGCCTTCTCGATGCCGCCGATGCGGTGCTCCAGACCCGGCGTTCCCGGAACCGCCCAGGGGCGGGCCAGGGTCTCGGTGTCACGCTTGTACGGCAGGTAGGCGCCGTCCTCGCCGTTGGGTTCGGCCGTGAACTCCACCGAGATGTCGGGCAGGTCCTCCATGTCCGGGACCTTCCACGGCTCCGAGCCGTTGGCCAGGTAGCCGTCCGACAGGAGCATGACCGGCGTGCGGTACTTCAGCGCGATCCGGGCGGCCTCGATGGCGGCGTGGAAGCAGTCCGACGGGGTCGAGGGAGCCACCACCGGCACCGGAGACTCGCCGTTGCGGCCGTAGAGGGCCATCAGCAGGTCGGTCTGCTCGGTCTTGGTCGGCATGCCGGTCGACGGGCCGGCGCGCTGCACGTCCACGATGATCAGCGGCAGCTCGGTCGTGACCGCGAGGCCGACTGTCTCGGCCTTGAGCGCGATGCCCGGGCCCGACGTCGTCGTCACGCCGAGGGCGCCGCCGAACGCCGCGCCCAGCGCGGCGCCGACCCCCGCGATCTCGTCCTCCGCCTGGAAGGTCCGCACGCCGAACCGCTTGTGCTTGGACAGCTCGTGCAGGATGTCGGAGGCCGGGGTGATCGGGTACGAGCCGAGGAACAGCGGCAGGCCCGACTGCACCGAGGCCGCGATCAGGCCGTACGCGAGGGCCAGGTTGCCCGAGATGTTGCGGTAGACGCCGGGGTCGAGCTTGGCCGGCTTGACCTCGTAGGAGACGGAGAACGACTCGGTCGTCTCCCCGTAGTTCCAGCCCGCCTGGAAGGCCGCGACGTTCGCCTTGGCGATGTCGGGCTTCTTGGCGAACTTGGTCTCGAGGAACCTGACCGTGCCTTCGGTCGGCCGGTTGTACAGCCAGGACAGCAGCCCGAGCGCGAACATGTTCTTGGCCCGCTCGGCGTCCTTCTTCGAGATCTCGAAGCCTTCGAGCGCCCGCACGGTCAGCGACGTCAGCGGCACCGCGTGGACCCGCCACTCGCTGAGCGACTCGTCTTCGAGGGGATTGCCGGCGTAGCCCACCTTCTGCAGGTTGCGCTTGGTGAACTCGTCGGTGTTGGCGATGATGTCGGCGCCGCGGGGAAGATCGCCCAGGTTGGCCTTCAGCGCGGCCGGGTTCATCGCCACCAGCACGTTGGGCGCGTCGCCCGGCGTGAGGATGTCGTGGTCGGCGAAGTGCAGCTGGAAGCTGGACACTCCGGGAAGGGTTCCCGCGGGGGCGCGGATCTCCGCCGGGAAGTTGGGAAGGGTCGACAGGTCGTTTCCGAACTGCGCCGTCTCCGACGTGAACCTGTCGCCGGTGAGCTGCATTCCGTCTCCGGAGTCGCCGGCGAAGCGGATGATCACTCGGTCGAGTTGCTGCACCTGCTTGGTCACAGCTGCTCAGTCCTCCTCGACGCGCCCAGGCGTCTGTCCTTGAGGCACGTTCTCACTTCCATGCTAGATCCATCGTGGCCACGCTCTATTTCCGTCGTGCGAATCATTGGCGTGCGGACTGTCGGGGCCGCCGCGATCTCGCGGCAGGCCCGGGTGATCCCGCTCGGGGGAGGACGCCGCCGGGGGCGGGGGCGTCACGCTCGTGATCGGTCCGGACGACACAGGCTCGCCGCAGACCGGCACAGGTCAATGTGCAAGCGAGCGAAGAGCGTTTTTCGGGTCACGATCCTTAACTATATGCTGGCCGCCGCCGTGAGCCCGTCAGCCTCCCGTCCAACGCGATCTCGGTCGGCCGCGATCGCGTTTCCGCAGGTAGCAGCGTGATCGGCAAGTGGTTCCGCCTGGCCGTACGCGTTATGATCGAAACGCGGCCACTGCCGGGCGGAGGCGAAGATGACCGGATATTTCAGCTCATATGGCGCAGTCGTCGTCCTTTTGCTCATCGGTGTGGGAATTTTCGCCGGGGGCCTGTTCGCCAACCGGATGTTGCGGCCGAGCAGACCGACTCCCGACAAGCTGATGACCTACGAATGCGGCGTCGACCCCGTCGGTGAGGGCTGGGCGCAGTCCCAGATCCGCTACTACGTCTTCACGTATCTCTATGTGGTGTTCGCCGTGGACGCGGTCTTCCTCTTCCCGTGGGCGACCGTCTTCGCCGCGCCCGGCTTCGGCATGACCACGCTGGTCGAGATGTTCGCGTTCCTGGCGTTCATCGCCCTCGGCATCCTCTACGCCTGGCGCAAGCGGGTGCTCGCCTGGACGTGAGCGCCGTGGAGAGGAGAATGGCCCCATGGCTGTCGATCTCCCGATGCCCACGGTGGGCCCGGTCTCCCGCCTGGCGCCCAAACCGATGAAGTTCGTGCTCAACTGGGGCCGGCGCTACTCGCTCTGGGTCTTCAACTTCGGGCTGGCCTGCTGCGCCATCGAATTCATCGCCACCTCGATGAGCAGGCACGACTTCATCAGGTTCGGGGTGATCCCGTTCGCCAACGGTCCTCGCCAGGCCGACCTCATGATCGTCAGTGGCACGGTGACCGACAAGATGGCCCCGGCCGTCAAACGGCTCTACGAGCAGATGCCCGACCCCAAATACGTCATCTCGTTCGGAGCCTGCTCCAACTCCGGCGGGCCGTACTGGGACTCCTACTCCGTCACCAAGGGCGTCGACCAGATCATCCCCGTCGATGTCTACGTGCCCGGCTGCCCGCCCCGGCCGGAGGCGCTGCTCCACGGCATCATGAAGCTCCAGGAGAAGATCGCGGCCGAGACGCTTGGTGACCGCTACCTCCCCGGGGGCGCCTCGTGAGCGTCGGCGCCGCCATCGAGGCGCGGTACGGCTCCCGCGCCCGGATCTCCGACTCCTTCGGCCAGGTCGTGGCCGACGTGGAGCCGGGAGACTGGGCCGACGTGCTGGCCTTCGCCAGGTCGGAGGGATTCGAGTTCTTCGACTGGCTCACCGGGGTCGACGAGCCGCCGGAGGAGTTCGCCGTCGTCGCCCACGTGTTCGACCCGGCGGCCAAGGTTCACCTGCTCGTCCGCACCCGAGTGCCCCGCGCCGACCCCCGGCTGCGGAGCGTCACCGGCGTCTTCCGCGGAGCCGACTGGCACGAGCGGGAGACCTTCGAGATGTTCGGCGTGATCTTCGAAGGGCATCCCGACCTGCGTCCGCTGCTCCTGCCCGAGGGTTTTGAGGGTCACCCCCTCCGCAAGGACTTCGTGCTCGCCGCCCGCGTGGCCAAGGCCTGGCCGGGCGCCAAGGAGCCGGGCGAGTCCGACCACGGCTCACCGAGCCGCCGCAAGATGCTGCCGCCCGGCGTGCCCGCCGACTGGGCCGGAGGAGGCGGGGGTGATGGCTGAGGTCCTCGACGTCGCGTTACGGCTGGTCGTGATCGTGGCGGCCTTCCTCGTGCTGCCGCTGATCGTCGGGCAGATGGAGCACAAGGCCATGGCGCACATGCAGTCGCGCCTCGGCCCGATGTACGCGGGCGGATTCCACGGCTGGGCCCAGCTCATCGCCGACGGCGTGAAGTTCGCCCAGAAAGAGGACGTGATCCCGGCCGCCGCCGACCGCCGCGTCTTCGCCCTCGCGCCCGCCGTGGCGCTCGTGCCGTACCTTGTGGTGCTGATCGTGATCCCGGTCGGCCCGGGGCTGGTGGGCGCCGACATCGACGCCGGCCTGTTCTTCGTGCTGGCCGTCATGGGCGTCGGCGTGCTCGGCTCGATCATGGCGGGGTGGGCGTCGGCCAACAAATACAGCGTGCTCGGCGGCATCCGGTCGGCCGCGCAGCTCATGTCGTACGAGCTGCCGCTGGTGCTGGCCGCGTCCAGCGTGGCGATGGCCGCGGGCACGCTGTCGCTGGAGGGCATCGCCGAGCAGTGGCGGTGGTGGTGGCTGCCGTGGCAGGCGATCGGGGCGGTCGTCTTCTTCGTCGCGGGGCTCGCCGAGCTGCGCAGGCCGCCGTTCGACATGCCGATCGCCGACTCGGAGATCATCATGGGCCCGATGACCGAATACACCGGCATCAGGTTCGCCCTGTTCATGCTGGCCGAATACGCCGGCATCGTGGTGTTGTCCGCGCTGACGACCGTGCTGTTCCTCGGGGGCTGGCAGGGGCCGCTGCTTCCCGGCCCGGTGTGGACGCTCATCAAGGTCTTCGTGCTGGCGTTCGTGGTGATCTGGGTCCGCGTGAGCTTCCCCCGGCTGCGTGAGGACCAGCTCCAGAAGCTCGCCTGGGTGGGCCTCGTGCCGCTCGCCCTGCTTCAACTGGCGCTCACCGGCGTGATCAAGGTCCTCATGGTCTGACCGGCGTTCACAGCCAGCCCTTGGCGGCGGCGATGTCGACGGCCTCGGCCCTGGTGCGGGCACCGAGCTTCTGCATGGCCGCCGACAGGTGGTTGCGCACGGTCCCGGCCGACAGGTGAAGGTCGCGGGCGAGGTCGGCGATCGTGCCGTGGCCGCGCGCGGCGGACAGGACCTCGGTCTCGCGGGGGGTGAGCGGGCTCGCGCCCTCACTGAGCGCGGCGACGGCGAGCGCGGGGTCGACCGCCTGGCCGCCCTCGGCCACCTTCCTGATAGAGACGGCGAGCTCGGTGATCGGGGTGTCCTTGAGCAGGAATCCCTTGGCGCCCGCGGCCAGCGCCGCGTGCAGATATCCCGGCCGCCCGAAGGTCGTGAGAATGATCACTTTCGTGCCGGGCACCGCCGTACGGATCCTGCGGGCCGCCTCCAGCCCGTCGACGCCGGGCATCTCGATGTCGAGCAGGGCGATGTCGGGGCGGAAGGCCTCACACGCGCCGACGGCCTCGTCTCCGCGCCCGACGTCCGCGACCACCTCGAAGCCCGGTTCGAGGGCCAACAAGGCCGCCATCGCCCCGCGGAACATCGTCTGGTCCTCAGCCAGGAGGATGCGGATCGTCATGCTTTCTCCTTGGGCACTTCCACGCGCAGCCGGAAGCCCCCCTCGTCGGGGCGTCCCACGATGAGCGAGCCCCCGAGGGCCCGGGCCCGCTCGCTCAACCCGATCAGGCCGTTGCCCTGCCGCTGCGTGTCGGGTGGTCGTGAACCGTCGTCGATGATCTCGATGGAGACGACCGGGTCGAGCGACAGCGTGACCGCGCACGACGACGCTCCACTGTGCCGGAGGACGTTGGTGATTCCTTCACGCACCGTCCAGGCGAGCAGGCCCTCCACCGACACGGGGAGATCCCAGGAATCGGGCGACTTCACCCGGCAGTCGATGCCCGCGGAGGCCGCGGCCTGGACGGCGGAGGACAACTCGGCGGCCAGCGTGGGCTGCCGATAGTTGGTCACGGCCTGGCGGATCTCGGCGAGGGCGCGGCGGACGATGGTGTCGATGTCCTTCAGTTCCGCCTCCACCTTGGCGGTGTCGATCGGCAGCAGGCGGCGCCCGAGCTCGGTCTTCACCGCGACGACCGAGAGGCTGTGCCCGACGAGGTCGTGCAGGTCACGCGCGATCCGGTTGCGCTCTTCCACGACGGCCAGCCTGGCCAGCTCCTGCCGCGTCCGCTGAAGCTCCTCGATCAACTCGGCGCTCCTGCGGGCCTGGGCCGAGAACATTCCGGTGAGCAGGACGAACCCCGCGAGGACGACGGCGGCGCCGAGATCCGCGCCGCGGGCGACCGCGAGCACGAAGGCGGCCAGGCCGATGCCGAGGATGATCGGCCGGGACTTCCCGTCGCTCCTCCAGCCGGCGGCCGCGGTGGCCCACGACACGGTGACCGCCCATTCGAAGCCGGCCACACCTTCGAGGCCGAGTGTCAGCACGACCAGTGCGCCGAACGCGACGCTCCACCGCAGGCCCAGGCTGCCGGACATGAATCTGGTGAGCACGCCGAGGGCGGAGGCCAGCACCGCGAGCGTGATCGTGACGACGGCCGCCCACACCGGAGGCCGATCGCTGACGTAGATGACGGCGGCCAGCACGGTGGCCGCGATCATCAGGATGAAGCGCGACCAGTTCCGCGCCGACCAGACGGAGGCGATCTCCTGGTCGGACGCGTGCGTCTCCGGCTCTGAAACGGCGCCGATCCCGGCGAGCCACGCCCGCCGGGTCTGCGCTCCGTCGCTCACGTGCGTCACGTCCCCGAGTTCTGCCGCCAGCGCAGGAGCACGGCGCCCGCGGCCACCAGCGCCCAGACGCCGAGGACTCCCGCGTCGGCCGCCGCGGGCGCGTGGCCCGCGATCACCGCGTTCCCCTCCTGGAGGAGGCTGTACGACGGAGTGAGATGCCGTGCCTTCTCCCAGATTCCCGGCAGGGAACCCGAGCCGATGACGCCGCCGAGCGCGGCGAGGGCGAAGAAGACGACGACCAGGCCCAGTTGTGCGGTCTTGCCGCGCAGGGTCAGCCCGAGGAACAGGCCGAGCAGGCTGAACGGCACCGATCCCACCAGGAGAAGGCCGATCAATGCGGCCCACCGCGCGGGCGGCAGATGGACGTGGCCGGCGAGGAGGGCCGCCAGCGAAACTCCCGCGACGCCGGGGATGATCATCATGATGCCGAGGACGATCCTGCCGCCCAGCCATTGCGCGTCGCGGAGAGGCGTCACCTTGAGCTGGCGCAGCCAGCCCTGCGCCCGGTCGTCGGCGACCCCGCCGCCTGCGGCCATCAACGCTCCGCCGGTCGCGGCGTAGACGGCCATCGCGACCAGGCCGAGGGCGGAGATCTGGATCCCGTCCTGTTCGCCGCTCTGCCGGCCCCACAGCAGGTAGAAGCCCACCGGCACGGCGATCAGGAAGACCAGATACTTGACATTTCGCAAGGCGCGGACCGCCTCGAATCGCATGAAGAAGAACATTACGCCGTCTTTCCGGACGACAGGGCGATAAGAGCCTCTTCGAGACCTGCTCCGGTGACCTGCAGGTCGCGGACGCCACCGATCGACGTGTACAGCGCTCCCACGGTCTGGTCCGCGTCGCCGGTGCGCAGGATCACCTCGTTGCCGTGGATCTGCACGTCCTGCACTCCAGGAAGGGCGAGGAGGCGGCGCGGATCGGGCGCATCGAGGACGCAGCGGACGGTTCGCCCGCCGGCCAGTGCCTTGACGGTCGACGGGCCGCCGTCGGCCACCACCGAACCGCGGCTCAGCACCACCACGCGGTCGGCGAACATGTCGGCCTCGTCCAGGTAGTGGGTGGCGAACACGACGCTCGCCCCTTGGTCGGCGGCTCCGCGGACCACCGACCAGAAGCCCCGTCGCGCCTCGACGTCCAGGGCGACCGTCGGCTCGTCCAGGAAGAGCAGTTCCGGCCTGCCCGCGATGGCGACGGCGAATTTGAGCCGCTGTGACTGGCCGCCCGACAACTCTCCGGCCTGGCGGCCGGCCAGATCGGCCAGTCCAGCGAGGGAGAGGGTTTCGGAGACCGGCCTCCTGCCCCCGTACAGCCCGCAGGCGAGGCGGACCACGTCGCGCACGGTCGCGCCGTCCGGCAGCCCGCCGGACTGCAGGAGGGCGCCGACGCGGCCGCTCGCCACCGCCTGGCCCGGCGACATGCCCAGGATCTTGATGTCGCCCTCGTCGGGGCGGCGCAGTCCGAGCATGAGGTCGACGGCGGTGGACTTGCCCGCGCCGTTGTGCCCGAGCAGGGCCACCGTCTCTCCCCGGGCCACCGTGAAGCCGGCCCGGCTCAGTGCGCGCGTGGCGCCGTACCGCTTGCTCACGCCGCGGAACTCGACTGCCGGCGATGTGCTGTTGTCCATGGCTTCGACACTAGAAACAGCGGGTTTCGTGGGTAAGTGTCGTGAATCGTGACTAGACCCCTGATGTTTGTCACGGGTCGCCGACCCCCTTCAGGGGCGTCCGGCTTGCACATTCTGTGGATAATGCGCTGCCGAACCTGTGGAAATTGTGGATAACCGATAGGACCTCATCACGGATTCACGTGTCGGCACTTGTGCGCCATGATGTTGCACATGGCGCGCATACCAGGAGAGGGGTTGGCCAAGGGGCTTGCCGTGACGATGCGGCACATGCTGCGCAAGTCGGAGACGCAGCAGTATCCCGAGGTCAAGCCTGACCTGCCTCCCCGGAGCCGGGGCGTGATCGCCCTGGTCGAGGAGAACTGCACCGTGTGCATGCTGTGCGCCCGCGAGTGCCCCGACTGGTGCATCTACATCGACTCGCACAAGGAGACCCTGCCGGCCCCCGAGGGCGGCAGGCCGCGAGCCCGCAACATGCTCGACCGGTTCGCGATCGACTTCTCCCTGTGCATGTACTGCGGGATCTGCATCGAGGTCTGCCCCTTCGACGCGCTGTTCTGGTCGCCGGAGTTCGAGTACGCCGAATACGACATCCGCGATCTCCTGCACGAGAAGGACCGGCTCGGCGAGTGGGCGGCCACCGTGCCGCCTCCGCCGCCGCACGAGGTGAGCGCCGAGCCGCCCAAGGAGATCGCCGCCGCGTCCCGCCCCGCCCGTGGTACGGCCAGGCCTGCCGGCCGTACGGGGGAGGCCGCCCCGGCGACGGAGCAGACGGCGACGGAGCAGACGGCGACGGAGCAGACGGCCACAGAGCAGACGGCCACAGAGCAGGCGGCGACAGAGCAGGCGGCCACGGAGAAGGCGGTCACAGAGAAGGCGCCGCCGCGCCGGGAACCGCCCCGTCCCATGCGGGACATCCGCTCCATCCGGCCCCCTGGGTCGCTCCCGAAGAAGAAGGACGGGCCAGAGGAGGACGCGTGACATCGGAGGCGCCCGGGCTCTGGCCGCCCAGCGGGCCGGAGATCGTGTTCCTGCTGCTCGGCCTGGTCGCCCTCGGGTCCGCGCTGATGGTCGTCACGACCAGGCAACTGGTGCACGCGGCGTTGTGGCTGGTGGTCTGCTTCGGCGCGCTGGCCGGCGGATACCTCGTGCTGACCGCCGAGTTCGTGGCCTGGGTGCAGGTCCTCATCTACGTGGGCGCGATCGTGGTGCTGCTGCTCTTCGGGATCATGCTGACCCGGGCCCCCATCGGCCGGTCGGCCGACCTCGACTCCGGCAACCGGTGGGCCGCCGGGCTCGTCGCCGTCTCGACGGCCGCCCTGCTGGTGAGCGTGGTCGTCGCCGGGTTCGGCGCGGCCTACACGCCGCTCGAGCCCGGCCGCGGGTCGGCCGAGGAGCTGGGGTCGAGCATCTTCAGAACGTGGGTGCTGCCGTTCGAGGCGTTGTCGGTGCTCCTGCTCGCCGCCCTGATCGGCGCCATCGTCCTGTCCCGTACCGACATCAAGGGCCGGGAATGACCGGCCCGCGCCCGGCGGGGGCGGTGGGCTGACATGCATGTCGTCTATCCCGTCGTCGTGTCCGCCCTGCTCTTTTCGATCGGCGTGTACGGCGTGCTGGCCAGGCGCAACGCGATCCTCGTGCTGATGTCGGTCGAGCTCATGCTCAACGCGGTCAACCTCAACCTCGTCGTCTTCGACGTGTGGCTGAAAGACCGGCTCCACAGCGGCCAGGTGCTCACGTTGTTCGTGATCGTCATAGCCGCCGCGGAGGTGGGCCTGGGGCTGGCGATCGTGCTGGCCCTCTTCCGCAACCGGCGGAGCATCGACGTCGACCGGCTCCGTGACCTGTCCGAACGGGACGCCCCCGCGGAGGACCGCTCATGATCACTGTGGTCGCCCTGATCGTCCTGTTGCCGTTCGCGGGCGCGGTCGCGGGGCTGCTGGGGTCGCGGTGGCCGCGCGGCGGCAGCCGTACGGAGGAGAGCAACCGGGTCGCCAACCGCAGGGCGGCGTGGTCAGCGATCGTCCCGGCGTCGGCTTCGCTCGCGCTCACCGCATGGCTCGCCGTGTGGTCGGCCGGCGCGCTGCCGCGGGGTTCAGTGTCTTGGTCGGGCGGGGAATTCTGGTCGGGCCTGTTCCCGGGGGCCACCGAGGGCACGCTCACGCTGGTCGAGACGGGCTCGGTGCCGATCTCCTTCACGCTGCGCGCCGACGGACTGTCGGTGCTGCTCGGCATGCTCGTGGCCGTGGTGGCGCTGGCGGTGCAGGTCTACTCGGTCGGATACATGCGCGACGACCCGCGCTATCCGTCCTACAGCGCCTTCATCAGCCTGTTCACCAGCGCGATGTCGCTGGTGGTCTTCGCGGGCGACCTGATCGTGCTCTACGCAGGCTGGGAGATCATGGGCCTGTGCTCCTACCTCCTGATCGGGCACTGGTGGGAGGACCGGGCCAACTCGCGGGCGGCGGTCAAGGCGTTCCTGGTCACCCGGCTGGGCGACGTCGGCTTTTTGTTCGGGATCTTCACGCTGGGCGTCGCGGCCGGGAGCTTCAGGATCGGCGACGTGCTGCGGGCCGACATCCCCACGGGAACGCTGGTCACGGCCACGATGTTGCTGCTCGCCGGAGTGGCGGGCAAGAGCGCCCAGGCGCCGCTGCACACCTGGCTGCCGGACGCGATGGCAGGCCCGACGCCGATCAGCGCGCTCATCCACGCGGCCACCATGGTCGCGGCCGGCATCTTCATCGTCGCCAGGCTCTATCCGTTGTTCCTCGGCGCGCAGCCGACGCTCGACGTGCTCGGGGTCGTCGCCGCCGTCGGCATGCTGGGCGCGGCCCTGGCCGCCCTCGCGCAGAACGACCTCAAGCGGGTGCTGGCCTATTCGACGATCAGCCAGCTCGCGTACATGGCCGCAGCCCTGGCGGCGGGCTCGGACCAGGCGGCGATCTTCCACCTGCTCACGCACGGCGCGTTCAAGGCGCTGCTGTTCCTGTGCGCGGGCGTGGTGATCCACCACGTGGGCTCCAACCGGATGAGCCACATGGGCGGGTTGCGCACCGCGCTGCCGTTCACGTTCGCCGCGATGACGATCGGGTTCGCCGCCCTGATGGGGTTGCCGCCGGCCGGCGGGTTCTTCAGCAAGGACGCGGTGATCGCGGCCATCGAGCACTCCCACGGCCCCGCCCAGCCCTTCCTGTACGGCTCGGCGCTGCTGACGGTCGGCGTGACCGGCGCGTACGCGGCCCGCGCCTGGTTGCGGACCTTCTTCGGCCCGTCACGGGTCGAGCCGCTGCCCGAGCCCCCGCCGGGGACCGCGCACGTCTTCGACGGCCGTGAGGCGCCGAAGTCGATGCTCTGGCCCGTCGGCGTGCTCGCCGTACCCGCCCTGCTGTTGGGCTTCGCCGGTCTCCCCGACGTCGACTGGGGCTCGGCCGCGGTCAGCCTGCTCGTGGCGCTCCTGGGCGCCGGGGGCGTCTACGCGTTCTGGCGGAGCGCCCCGCGCCAGGACCCCGCCCGCATGCTCGGGCCGTTCCGCGTGGTGTGCGAGCGGGCGTTCTACGTCGACGAGCTCTACCGGTCCCTGTTCGCGCGCCCGGTGCTCCGGCTGGCTCGTGCCGTGGCCAGGGCCGACGGGCAGCTGGTCGACGGCGCCGTCCGCGGCTCCGGCCGGCTGACGATACGCCTGTCCGGGTTCGTACGGCTGGCCCAGAACGGCAACACCCAGCTGTACGTCACGGGCCTGCTGGCCGGTCTCCTGCTGATCACGGTGGCGGCGGTGGTGCTGGCATGAACTGGCTCCTGATCCTGCTGCCGGCGGTTCCGCTGCTCGGCGCCGCCGGAACGGTCGCCGTGAGCGGGCGGACGGCGAGCCGCTACGGCGTCGCCGTCTCCGCGGCGGTCCTCGCGATCGCGGTGGCCGTCGCCGCGGTCTTCGACTACGGCCAGGCCGGACGTATGCAGCTCCAGACCGACCTGCCGTGGATCCCCGGCCTCGGCCTGCGCTTCCACCTGGGGATCGACGGCATCTCGCTGCCCCTCGTCGTGCTGACCGCGCTGCTGACGTTCCTGTGCTTCCTCCACCTCGCCGGGCACCCGCCGGAGGCCGGCCGGACGCGGGCGCTGGTGTTCACGCTGCTCGTGCTCGAAGTCGGCATGATCGGCACCTTCCTCGCGCTCGACCTGCTCGTCTTCTTCGTCTTCTTCGAAGTCGTGCTGATCCCGATGTACTTCGTGATCGCGATCTGGGGTGGCCGCGACAGGCGGGCGGCGGCGGTCAAGTTCATCCTCTACACGCTGCTCGGCTCGGCCGTGCTGCTCCTCGGCCTGCTGGTCGTCTGGGCGCAGGCGGGCACGCTGGACATGGTCGACCTGGCCGCGAGCCACGGGTCGGGCATCGCCAGGTCAGCCCAGATCGTGGCGTTCCTGGCGATCGGCATCGGGCTGGCGGTCAAGACGCCCATATGGCCGCTCCACACGTGGCTGCCCGACGCCCACACCGAGGCGCCGACGGTGGGCTCGGTGCTGCTGGCCGGCGTGCTGCTCAAGATGGGTTCCTACGGCTTCGCCAGGATCGCCGTCCCCGTGCTGCCCGAGGGCGCGGAGGCTCTGGCGCCCTGGCTGGGGGCGCTGGCCGTGATCGGCATCATCTACGGCTCGCTCGCCTGCCTCGCCCAGCGCGACCTGAAACGGATGATCGCGTATTCGTCGGTCGGCCACATGGGGTTCGTGCTGCTCGGCTTCGCCACGCTCACCCCGGTGGGCATGAACGCGGCGCTTTTCGGCAACATCGCCCACGGTCTGATCACCGGGCTGCTGTTCTTCGTGGTCGGCGGCATCAAGGAGCGGTACGGCACGGCCGACCTGATGAAGCTGGGAGGCGGCATGCTCCGCCGCCTGCCGTACGTCGCCTCCCTGCTCACCTTCGCCTGCGTGGCCTCTTTGGGGCTGCCGGGGCTCGCCGGGTTCTGGGGGGAGATGCTCGCGTTGCTGGGGGCGTTCCAGCCCGCCCCCGGGCTGTCCCGGCCGCTGTTCCTGGTGTTCATGGCCGTCGGCGGTGTCGGCACGGTGCTCACCGCCGCCTACTTCCTGGTGATGTTGTCGCGGGTGACCCATGGCAGGGCGCGTGAGACCGTCCCCGTCGGCCCGGCGCTGGCGTCGGCGGAGGAGATCCGGGTGGTGCTCGGGCCGGACGAGCCGATCGAGCCCGTCGCGACCGGGACGGCCGTGGCCGAGGCGGGCCCGCCGCGCGCCATCCCCATGAGGGACGTGACCGCCCACGAACTGGCCGCGTGGCTGCCGCTCGTGGCGCTGACCATCGCGTTCGGTGTGTGGCCCAAGGCCCTGCTCGCGCTGACGACGCCCGCCGTACACGCGATCTTCGGCATCGGAGGTGGGACCGGGTGATCCAGTCCATCGACTACACCGTGATCGCTGTCCCGCTGATCCTCGCGCTGGTCGCCGGGCTGGTGCTCGTGCTGGACGCCTTCCTGCCCCACCGCCCCGGCTCCGGCCGGCTGCTCGGCCTGGTCACACTCGGCGGCGTCGTCGCGGGGCTCGGTGTCACGGCGGCTCAGGCCGTGCGGGGAGGGTGGTGGCAGACGTTCTGCGTGCCCCCAGCTCTGCCGACGCCCCCGCCGATGCCCGCGCGGATGACCGTGACGCTGAACGTGTTCATCAACGCGCCGGAGGAGCTCGTCCATGCGGGTACGTCCTGTTCGTTCGTGCTCGATCGGTTCGCGCTGATCTTCGCCGGGCTGGCGCTGACCGCCGGGCTGGTCGTCGTCCTGATGTCGATGGCCGAACTCGCGGGCGGGCGCCTCCCGGTCGGCGAGTGGTACTTCCTGCTGCTGTGCACGCTGGCCGGGGCGGTGCTGCTGGCCGCCTCCCGCGACCTGATCATGCTGGTCGTCTCGCTCGAACTGGTGTCGCTGCCGGTCTTCGCGCTGACCGCGATGAGGCGCTATGACGGCCGCGCCTCCGAGGCGGCGCTCAAGCTCTTCCTTGTGTCCGTGGTCTCCACCGCGATCATGCTCTTCGGCGTGTCCCTCCTCTACGGTCTGACCGGTTCGGTGCACCTGAGCGACATCGCCACCGCCCTCAGCGGCGGCACCCCGGCGAGGCTCGGACCTGTCCCGACGGCCGCCTTCTTCAACACCGGCGCCCCGACGGGGCTCGGGCCTGTCACGGCCGTCGCGACCGTCCTCGTGCTGGCGGGGTTCGCCTTCAAGGTCGCCGCGGTGCCGTTCCACTCCTGGGCGGGCGACGTCTACGAGGGCGCTCCCGTCCCCGTGGCCGCCCTGCTGTCGGTGATCTCGAAGGCCGCCGGGTTCGCCGGGCTCATCCTCGTCCTCACGACCGCGCTGGCGGCCCAGGCGGCCGTGTGGGCTCCCGTCGTGGCCGTCGTCGCCGCGCTGACCATGACCGCGGGCAACGTCCTCGCGCTCCGGCAGCGCCGGGCCGTACGGGTGCTCGCCTGGTCGTCGGTCGCCCAGTCCGGCTACATCCTCGCCCCACTGGCCGTCTTCGCCCGAGTGGCTCGCGGGGACGTCGCGGTGGGCGCGTCAGTGGCCTACCTCGTGTTCTACGCGGCGATGAACCTCGTGGCGTTCGGCGTGGTCATGCTGGTCTCCCGGGCGCGAGAGCGCGACCTTCTGGACGACTACCGCGGGCTGATCTTCCGTCGCCCCGCCGCCGCAGCGGCCCTCGCCTTCTCGCTCATCTGCCTGGCCGGGCTTCCCCCCGGCCTCGCCGGGCTGTTCGCCAAAGTGGTCGTGTTCCGGGCGATCGTCGACGGCGGGCTCGGCTGGCTCGCCGTCGTCATGGCGGTCAACACGGTCATCGGGCTGTATTACTACATCGCCTGGACGGCCAAGCTCTTCACCCCGGCCGCCGCCGGCGAGGTCGCGGGCAGGCCGAGGTCACTGCCCGTCGCGGCCGCCGTGGGCGTCGCCTTGGCGGTCACCCTGGTCTTCTCCGTCGTCCCGCAGGTGGTCCTGGCCGCAGTGGCCTGACCGCCTGTGCCGGGAACGTTCAGCCGAGCCGTAGGCGTTAGTAAGGCTGAACGCACCAAACCGTGAGGAGGAGGCGTGCACCACAACGGCCTGCGTACCGCGGTCCTTCTGGGGGCGCTGTCCGCGTTGATCCTGGTGCTGGGGGCCTGGCTCGGGGGCGGCGGGGGCGTGCGGTTCGCGCTGATCGTGGCCCTCGTGGTGAACGGCCTCGCCTACTTCTTCTCCGACAAGATCGCGTTGTCCGCCATGCGGGCCAGGCCCGTCGCCGAGGTCGAGCAGCCGGTGCTCTACCGGATCGTGCGGGAGTTGTCCTACGACGCCCGCCAGCCCATGCCCCGGCTCTACATCTCCCCGACCATGCAGCCCAACGCGTTCGCCACGGGCCGCAACCCGCGCAACGCCGCCGTCTGCGTCACCCACGGCGTCCTCGGCATCCTCAACGAGCGTGAGCTCAAGGGCGTGATCGGGCACGAGCTCTCGCACGTCTACAACCGCGACATCCTGATCTCCTCGATCGCCGGTGCCCTCGCCACGATGATCACCTACTTCGGGTACATCGGGCTGTTCTTCGGCTCCGACGACGACGAGGGCCCCGGCGTCCTCGGCGCCCTGCTCGTCATGATCCTCGGGCCCGTCGCCGCGTCGATGATCCAGATGGCGATCTCCCGCTCGCGCGAGTTCGCCGCCGACGAGTCCGGTGCCCGGCTGACGGGCGATCCGCTCGCCCTGGCCTCGGCCCTGCGGAAGATCGAGATGGGCATCCGCCAGCTTCCGCTGCCCGAGAACGGGCGCCTGGCCTCCGCCAGCCACATGATGATCGCCAACCCGTTCCGGCAGGCGGGCATCGGCAGGCTGTTCTCCACCCACCCGCCGATCGCCGAGCGGAT
The DNA here is from genome assembly GCF_016863335.1 of Planotetraspora thailandica. Classification (GTDB taxonomy): domain Bacteria; phylum Actinomycetota; class Actinomycetes; order Streptosporangiales; family Streptosporangiaceae; genus Planotetraspora; species Planotetraspora thailandica. Next base: position 71,704 of record NZ_BOOR01000010.1, on the reverse strand, counting down.
CTCCCGCCTGGAGCGGATGGCGGGCTACCGCCGCTGATCCCGTCAGGAGTGCCGGGCGACCGGGTCGGTCTCCTCCGCGCGCAACGCGGGCAGCCCGTCGATGCTCTCCCGGTTGTTCTTCGAGCGGTAGGCCCTCTTCTGCTGCACGTCCTTGCGGCCGGCCCACTCGTCGAGCAGCGTCCGGTCCTCGTCGAAGCTCATGAACGGCACGGAGAAGCCGCACGAGTCGCTGATGCGGCCGCAGCGCACGACGATGATCGACCGCACGCCCGGATGCGGGCCGAAAAGCTTGATCAGCTCGTCGAAGTCGTCGTCCAGAGGGGTCACCACACGGCCGGTGCCGTACAGGCGCACGATGTTGGGCGAGCCGCCGAAGGCGCAGAACATCAGGGTGACGCGGCCGTTGTCGCGGATGTGGGCGATCGTCTCGACTCCGCTGCCGTCCAGGTCGAGGTAGGCGACCGTGGTGTCGTCGATGACAGCGAAGGTGTCGGCGTATCCCTTGGGTGAGACGTTGACGTGGCCGCCGCTCTCGGGGGCGGTCGCGACGAAGAAGACCGGCTGGCCGGTGATGAAGTCGCGCAGGCGGTCGGTGATCCGTTCATAGATCTTCCCCATGCCGCGACCATAACCCGGGGGGTACCGGGCGTTAACGGCCAGGGAGGGTGGTGTCGGACACAGGTGATCGTCCGGCCTCGGCGAGCCGCTCCATGAGCTCTCCGGCCATGTAGAGCAGGTGGCGCTCGGCGGGGGACAGATGCCCGTCGATGGCGGCGGCCAGCCACGCGTCGCGGTGGGCCATGTCCTCGACCAGGGCGTCCCGCCCGGCCGGGGTGAGCGTGACCACCCACTGCCGCCCGTCGGACGGGTCGCGATGCCGCGCCACGAGCCCCTCGCCCTCCAGGTCGGCGAGCACCCGGGTCATCGACTGGGCCTTGACGTGCTCGGCCGCCGCGATCTCCGTCGGCGTCATGCCGCCGCTCCTGTGGAGGTCGGCGAGCACGCTCAGCTTGGTCCCGTTGAGGCTCCCCGCCGGTCTCTCCATGCGCAGCCGCCGGGCGAGCCGCATCGCGCCCCGCCGTACGGTTGCCGCCCCCTCTTGCTCGTTCATCGAGTAGATCCTACGCTTCTCCTTGGTATTAACTGGTCAATATGGGCGAAGTCCTACGTAGGTGCTGATGAGAATTCCCCGATCTTTCATCGCCGCGGTGGGCTCCGCCGCGACGCTGGCCGTGCTCGCCGCCGGAGAGCGGGAGCCGCTCGGCGTCATCGTGCTCGGTGTGGTTCTGGCGATCTCCCTCGACCGCATGCGGGCCGGGCGCGGCTCCCTGCTGGTCGTGCCGGTCATCGCGGTCACGGGCCTGATCGGCGCCCTCATGCACTGGGCGCCGATCCCCGGGGAGGCGGTCTTCGTGGCCGCCGTCTTCGTCTCGATCCACCTGAGGAGATACGGCGCCCGGGCTGCCGCGATCGGGCGCATGATGCTGTTCCCCCTGCTCGGGCTCTTCATCGTGCCGGTGCCCGTCGGCCACGACCCGTGGAGCGCGTTGCTCTGGTCGGTCGTCGCCGGTCTCGTGGCGCTCGCCTGGACCACGATCACCTCGTTTCGTGCCCCCGCTCGAGAGCCCTCCCGCGAGCCTGCGGCGGGATCGGTGCACACGAGGTTCGCCGCGCAGTCGGCGGCGGCGCTGGCCCTGGCGTTCTGCGCGGGGCATCTGCTCTTCGGCCACTGGGCCTGGGTGGTGATCAGCGCCTTCACCGTGTCGGTCGGCGCGCGCTCGCGGGGTCACGTCGTCCACCGGAGCGTCCAGCGCACGGGCGGCGCCCTGCTCGGGACGGCGACGGCCACCCTGCTCAGCGGCCTGATCGTCCCGCACGGCTGGCCGGCCGCCGTACTGATCTTCGCCTATCTCCTGGCCGGGCTCGCCCTGCGCGACCGCAACTACGTGTACTGGTCGTTCTGCGTGACCAGCATCCTCGCCATCCTGTACGGACTGTCCGGGCAGGCGGGGGGCGGGGAGGTGCTGGCGGAGAGACTGGCCGCGGTCGTGGTCGGGTGCCTGTGCGGCGTGTTGCCCGCGTGGCTCCTGCTCCCGATCAAGACGGAGGCGGTCATGCGCAAGCGCCTGGCCACGACCCTGGCCGCGCTCGGAGCGCTGCTCGAAAAGCCCGACGAGGATCGGCGGCGCGATTTCGACACGAGCGTGGCCGGGCTCCGGGTCGCCGCGGAACCCGGCCTGGCCTGGCGCCGGCTTACTTGGGGGCTCACCCGGCGGGCCGGCCTGGCGGACTGCGTCGACCTGCTGGCCTCCTGCGGGCCCATGGCCGGCGACCTGGGCGGCGACGAAACGGCACGGGCGGCCCGGGGAGCGCTGAGACGCAACATCGGGGCCACGAGGACGGCCCTGGGCCTGCGGCCCGTCCCCGAACTGCTGGCCGTACCCGGGGGAGGGGCCGCGGCGGCCACACTCGACACGACGCTGAGAAGCGTGCACGCGTCGGTGGTCGCCGCGGTCACCCCCGATTGAGACTCACACGCCGGGATGGAGCACGCGGCGCAGGAACTCCCTGGTCCGGTTGTGCTGCGGATCGGCGATGACCTGCTCCGGCGGCCCGTCCTCGACGATCACGCCGTGGTCCATGAAGACCACGCGGTCGGCGACCTCGCGGGCGAAGCCCATCTCGTGCGTGACGACCAGCATCGTCATGCCGTCCTCCGCGAGGCGCCGCATGACCTGCAGGACGTCGCCGACGAGCTCCGGGTCGAGCGCCGAGGTCGGCTCGTCGAAGAGCATCAGCGACGGGTTCATCGCCAGCGCACGGGCGATGGCCACCCGCTGCTGCTGCCCGCCGGACAACTGGGCCGGGTAGGAATCGGCCTTCTCGCTGAGCCCGACCTTCTCCAGGTTCTCCCGCGCGATGCGTACGGCCTCCGCCCGCGGGCGCTTGAGCACCCGCTCCTGGGCGATCGTGACGTTGCGCAGCACGGTGAGGTGCGCGAAGAGGTTGAACTGCTGGAAGACCATGCCGAGCCGCCGCCGGGCGGCGTCGAGGTCCACGTCGGGGTGCGTGAGTTCGACACCGTCGACGAACACCTGGCCCGAGGTGGGCTGCTCCAGCAGGTTGACGCAGCGCAGCAACGTCGACTTGCCCGAGCCCGACGGGCCGATGACGCACACGACCTGGCCGCTCTCGACGCTGAAGTCGATGCCCTTCAGCACTTCGAGCTTGCCGAAGGACTTGTGCAGGTTCCTGATCTCGACGGTGCTCATCGGCTCGCTCCCTGGCGTGCCTCCAGGCGGCGGGCCGCATACCCCAGAGGGATCGTGATCAGCAGGTAGGTCAGGCCGGACACCAGGATCGGCGTCGGGTTGGCGAAGGTAGACGCCTGGTCGTTGCCGAACTTGGCCAGCTCGACCTGCGTGGCCGTGACGCCCAGGAACAACACCAGCGAGGAGTCCTTGAACAGCAGGACGAGCTCGTTGGTCAGCGGCGGGATCACGATGCGGATCGCCTGCGGGATCACGATCGAGACCATCGCCCGCAGGTGGGGCATGCCGAGCGACCTCGCCGCCTCCATCTGGCCCTTGGGCACCGCCTGCAGGCCGGCCCGGAACGTTTCGGCCATGTAGGCGGCCGAAACGACGCCGAGGCCCAGCGCCGCCTGGCCGTACACGTCGCCGGGCACCTGGAAGCCGGGGAAGGCCAGCGGGAGGCTGCCGATCATCAGGAAGATGAGCAGGGCCGGCAGGCCGCGGAAGATCTCGACGTAGGCCGCCGCGATCCACCGGTACGGCCCGACGGAGGACTGCCGCATGAGCGCCAGCACCAGCCCGACGGCGAAGCCGATGACGAACCCGCTGATCGTGTAGATCACGGTGTTCTTCAGCGCCACCGTGAACAGGTCGGGCAGGTCCTGCTTCGCGACATCGAGGTTGAGGAACGACTGCCGGATGGCCGCCCAGTCGGCCAGCGCAGCGACCACGATGACGAGGGCGATGAGCACGCCGTACTGGATGCCACGGCTGACGCGCTGCCTCTGGCGGGGGCTGAGCCGCGGCTTCTGTGCTGGTGCCTCCTCGCCGGCCGTGTCTGTCATGGGGTGGTGGAGGGCGAGGCGGACGGGGCGGCGCCGGCGGGGGCACCGGGCTCGGTGCCGAACCACTTCTTGTAGATGGCGTTGTAGGTGCCGTCGGCCTTGGCGGTCGTGATGGCGTCGTTGATGACCTGCGCCAGGGCCGTGTTGCCCTTCTTCATGCCGATGCCGTACTGCTCACCGGTGTTGAGGCTGGCGACCTGGGCGAACTTGGCGCCGATCTCCGGCTTCTTCAGCCAGGTCTGCACGACTGGGAGGTCCTGGACGATCACGTCCACCTGGCCGGTCTGGAGGGCGAGGAGCTCCTTGGGTGAGTCGGCGTACTCGACCGGGTTGAAGCCCTTGCCCTTGACGTAGTCGAGGCCGGTCGTGGAGGCCTGGGCGCCCAGCTTGAGGTTCTTGGCCTTGACGTCGTCGAGCGAGGTGACGCCGCTGTCCTTCTTCGCCATCAGCGACTGGGTGGCGTCGAAGTACGGCACGGAGAAGTCGATGTTCTGCTTGCGCTCGTCGGTGATCGTCATGCCGGCCGCCGCGACGTCGCACTTGCCGGCGTTCATGGCCGCGCCGCTCTTGATGGCGGCGAAGTCGATGTCGACGATGTCCTGCGTGACGCCCAGCTTCTTGGCGGCCAGGTCGACGATGTCGACGTCGAACCCGACGACCTTGTCGCCCTGGTTGAACTCGAACGGCTCATAGGGGATGTTGGTGCAAGTCGTGATCTTGCCCGCTTTGACGAGCTTGACGCCCCCGGCAGCCGGGGAGGCCGTGGACGTGTCACTGGACCCGCCACCGCAGGCGGAGGCGACGAGGACGACCGCCAGAGTCGTCGCGCCGATCGCGGCGGATCGAGGGAAGGTGGACCAGGGAGCCACGCAGGCCTCCTCTTTGTGGTGCAAACCGGACTACTTGCATGCGCAGTTTAGAGGCACATTGTTTCGCATTGTCTTCCGACTGAACTCTTGGCGCCATTCCCAAAGAGAACGGTGGGCCCAGGGGAAACGGTAGCCACAGTAGATGTCGGTTATATCCGGTAATGACCGTTTGAGAGAGGCTCGTCGCGAGGCCCCGGGGGAGAGGCGACGGGCGGGCAGGGGTCGGCGCGTGGCTGTGGGGCATCGGCATGCGGGGCGGGGCCGGCGCCACTCTCATGGAATCGTCATGGACGCTGCCGGGGGCCGTGTGCCGCTCAACTTGAGCAGAGCCTCCTCGGAGGCGCTGCCGGGCTCGGCTTGCATGGTGAAAAGACGCTGGCCGGGGGCGTTGTCGATGGAGAACCCCTCAAGCCGAAGGGCCACCTCCCCGACAAGAGGATGGCGCACGCGAACGACGTCGTGGCGCCTGGACCGCACGTCGTAACGAGCCCAAATCCGCCGGAAGTCCTCGCTGCCCTCCGAGACCTCCTCCACCAGTTCGAGCAGGGATCGATCACCGTGGTTCGCTCCTACGGCGGCGCGTAGGTGGGCGACCATGGAACGGGCCTCCTGTTCCCAGTCCGGCCAGTACCGCCGGGCCGCCGGGCTGAGGAAAAGCATGCGCATGAAGTTGTCGGTGTGCTCGAACCCTTCGGCGAGGGCGGCAGACAGCCGGTTTCTGGCCAGCACGTCCGTTCGGCGGTTCAGCACGTTCGCCAGTCCGTGGTCCCACGTGTTCAAAAGCCGCAGTACGTAGGGGTCGACCTGGTCATCCTCGCCGTCGATTCCGCAGTGACGCGGCCGGGCACGGGCGAGCTGGTGAAGATGCTCGGTTTCCTCGCAGTCAAGGCGGAACGCCTGGGCCAGGGCGTCGAGCACCTGATCCGACGGACGGCGTTGTTTGCCCTGCTCCAGCCTCGTGTAGTAGTCGAGGCTGACACCCGCCAGGAGGGCCACCTCGTCGCGGCGCAGCCCAGGCGTCCGGCGGCGGTCGCCATCGTTCGGCAGGCCCGCCTCGTCGAGGGCCATGGTCTGGCGCCGAGCGCGAAGGAACTCACCAAGAGCGCTCCTCATACCGGACAGCCTAAGAAGGCAGAGGTCAACAAATACAAAAGCGATTGGACGCCTTGCTGGGGCGTGGTCGTCCCGTTCGTCAGCCCTGTGGCTTGCGCCAGACGATGCTGTAACGCAACAGGAGGTGACGGCGATATCGGGACCCGGGAAGGATCTCGGCGGCCAGCGCTCGCATCTGCGGGTACGTCACCGGAGGCGGCCACACTGTGGGGGACGGATGCTCCCAGTGGCCCTTCCTGGCGCGATGGAAGGTGCCGACGACGACACCGGCCAGGTCGCGCGGCAGGTCGTTGGGCATGACGCTACGGGCCAAGCCGACGATGGCCAGGATGCCTCCGGGGCGCAGCAGGTCGCGCATGCGGGCCAAGCCGGTGGCGGCGTCCATGTGGTGCAGGGCGGCCACCGACGCGATGACGTCGAACGAGGCGGGTTCGAAGGGGTGGGTGAGAAAATCGCCGAGGATGTAGTCGACGTTGTCCGGATATTTGCGGGCTTGGTTGATGCTGGGCGCGTCGAGGTCGATGGCGGTGACGTGCGGTACGGCCTGCCGGAGCTCCCGGGCGAGCATGCCCTCGCCGCAGCCGACGTCGAGGGCGCGCCGGGAGCCATCGGGGACAGCGCGCAGGATGCGGGGGTGGTAATGGATGTTGTGATTCCACCGGTTGCCGTTCTGCACCGTCATGCGATCATCCTGCCGGACACAGGCCCTGCCGGTCGGCGCCGCTGAGCCTGCCAGGACCTGTCGGCCTGCGTTTTTTCCGCCGCACTCCTCATGCGCGACAGCGGAAGCGTGAAGACGGCGCAGATGGCAAAAGGCCCATGCCACTCTCCTCATCACGCTGAATATCCACGTGGGGAGTGGCCTGAGCGTGTCCCCTGAAAAGCCACCCGTATGAAATGCCAGGTCGGCGTTGCTGTCGCTAGCGGTAGTTCGTGAACTGCCACGGTGTGTGGCCGACCAGCCTTGAAGCGCCGATGTGGCCTCTGACCTGCGGGTTTGGCATCTCGGCGTTTGTCTAAGATCTCCATAATGTTGCCTGACTTGCGCCCATTTAAGGCGACTTTGGCGGATAGTTTGAAGACACCGAGGACTTTTTGTGCGTTGGCATCAGAGTCGGCGTCGCCCGCGGCGATAGCGGACACGGTTAGAAGACCGAGGAAGCCGACTCATTGTGATCCTGAAATTTGTTAACAACCCCTACTCCGGGGCTCATACGCGCGCGCGTCCGCCGGTCGCTTGCCGGCTCGCCCACACCATCGTCGGACTCCATGGCGAAATCGATATCGCCACGAGCCCGGCACTACGGATGCGCCTACGCGATGCGCTCCAACGGTCCGAGGACGTACTCATCCTCGATCTGTCCCATGTGTCCTTCTGCGACGCGTCCGGATTGCGCGTGTTGGTCGGCATCCAGCGCCGTACCAGGCAGCGCGGCATCACGCTCCGGCTCGCCGGACCGAGTCCTCTGATGACTCGCCTGCTGCAGATCACGGGCCTGGACCAAAGCTTCACGATCCACCCGACGCTGTCCAGCGCGATCGCGTCCACACACCGCGATCCGGTTGACTGAAACCGCGTCGCTACCACCAGCCTGGCCATGGACACCACAGCCACCCCACAACCGCATCTGCCCATGGTCCAGGTGCGACCGTCGGCGGGATGCGGTCTACGCGGTGGAGAGATCACCGGCTTGGAACTCGACGCGATCGACTTTTTGCGGCGTGAGATCGACGTACGTCAACAGCTTGTCTGCGTAGCTGGGCGCAAGCCTTGTCTTGGGCCGCCCAAGACCCAAGACATCGGTTCGCACAGTCGAGCTACCCGACGTGGTGGTGTGGGCTCTTAAGCGGCACATTGAGCGCTACTCACCCGTTGAGATCGAGATCGACGATGAGACTGACCTGCGCAACCCTCGGCGTCGCCTCGCGAAGCTGCTCTTCCTCAGCTCGACGGTCAACCCCATCCACCGCGCGGATTGGGCGCACATCTAGGCACCAGCTCGTGATGCAGCCGATATCCCCAAGGGAACGGGGCTGCACTCCTTCCGCCACTACTTCGCCATACTCTTGATTCACAATGGCGCAAGCGCCGAAACGGTACAGATGGCGCTAGGCCATGCCACTCCCACGATCACGCTGAATACCTACGTGGGGGAGTGGCCTGAGCCTCATGAGAAGACCCGGCGCATCGTTGACGACGCCCTGGGCCGTGTGCCCGGCATGTGCCCTGACAAGGCCACTCGTCGATGAAACGCCAGGTCGGCGCCCCTGTGCTAGCGGTAGTTCGTGAACTGCAGGGCGATGTCGAGGTCCTTGCCCTTTAGCAGGGCGATGACCTCCTGGAGGTCGTCCTTCTTCTTGCTGGTGACGCGGAGCTCGTCGCCCTGGATCTGCGCCTTTATGCCCTTGGGCCCCTCGTCGCGGATGAGCTTCGAGATCTTCTTCGCGTTCTCCTGGTCGATGCCCTCCTTGAGGGCGACCGTCAGCCGGTATTCCTTGCCGGACAGCCTCGGTTCGCCCGAGTCGAGAACCTTCAGCGAAAGGCCTCGCTTGACGATCTTCTCCTTGAACACGTCGAGGACCGCGTTCGCACGCTCCTCGCTGTTCGCTTTGATCTCGATGTTGTCGCCCGACCAGGAGATCTCGGCTCCTGTGCCCTTGAAGTCGAATCGGTGCCCGACCTCCTTGGCCGTCTGGTTCAGGGCGTTGTCGACCTCCTGCCGGTCGATCTTGCTGACGACGTCGAAACTGCTGTCGGCCATCGGTGTCCGTGTCCTCTCCTCGTTGCCTTCTGAGATTAGTGGCCCAGGCGTGATCAGAGGTCTCTGCGCATGACAACACGGGGCGCCAGGTCGATGCCCAGCGCCTGCTCGTGCCGTACGAGCGCGGTCAGCTCGAGCCCCCACTCCTCAGGGGCCAGTACGGCGAAGCCGCGCCGGGCGTACCAGGGCGCATTCCACGGGACGTCGCGGAAGGTCGTCAGTGTCATGGCGGCGGCTCCCGTCGCGGCCGCCGCGTCGCAGGCCGCGGTGAGCAGCTCCGTTCCGATGCCCCGCCTCCCGTGATCGGGGTGTACGGCAAGCTGATCGAGGTGCGCATGGCCGTCGACCACGCCGAGCATGGCGAATCCCACCGGTGGCCGGCCCGCGACGATCACCCGGGCCGGATCGTCGCACTCCTCGATCATCGTCGTGCCCGGAGGGAAGACGATGCCCAGCGGCGCGAACATGCCGTCGGCGGCGAGCTCCAGCCGGACAAGATCTTCGAGGTCACCGGCCTCGGCCCATCTGATCATGGGTCAACTATGGCTCTCCGGGCCGGTCAAGGCGCGTTTATTTTCGTGTTCGTCCGGGTCGCCCTGGGACAAAGTGGCGTCACGGGCAGCGTGGAAGTCCGCTATCCTTCTTCCTGGCGCTGCACTCAGCGGTGTCACGGCAGGTTGCCCGAGTGGCCAAAGGGAGCGGTCTGTAAAACCGTCGGCTCAGCCTACGCAAGTTCGAACCTTGCACCTGCCACACCAGCCTAAAGAGGCCCCTGATCAGCAGAAATGCCGGTCGGGGGCTTCTTTGTTCATGATCCGTGAGTGACCATGATTCCCCGCTGTTTCCCGTGGGATATGGCACGCCTGTGGCACGTGATCAAGCTCGTATCCACGCCCCGGAGGCGCTCCGCGAGCCTTCTGTTACAAGGTTCCCAAACGATCTCCAGCGGCGTCCGAATCAGTTCGCGCCGCTGGTCGACGACACCGCGGCTGTTCAGATCCGTACGGCTCGATCCGGCATCGTCCGTCCCAATGGCTCCCACAATGGGTTCGCCACCGTCGCCTGAACTGCCCTGCAGGTAGACCCGCAGCATGCCGATGTCTGGGGACCGGCGCGAAGATATTCGAGCGTGTGGAGAGGCGATCGATCAGCGATGGGCGGTTGCGATGAGGCGTCGCAGTGCGGCGTGGGCGGGTGGGCCCCATGTAGCCTTGCCGCCTGGGCGGCCGCGGACGCCGGCTTCTCCGATATGGATGCCGCCGAGGGCGCGGCGTACCGCCCATCCGCGTGCGCGGCGCAGGGTCGCGGCGTTCGGGGCCGGCTGGTAGGCGTCATAAAAGCGGTCGGCGGCGCCGTCCGGCAGCAGGCTCCAGGCGGCGGCGAGGTCGCAGGCCGGATCGCCCGCGAAGAGGTCGCCGAAGTCGATCACGCCGCAGATGGTGCCGTCCGCGGTGAGGACGTTGGCCGGATGCAGGTCGCCGTGGAGCCATAGCGCCGGGCCTGTCCAGTCGGGCGCGGCGACGGCGTCGTCCCAGACCGCGCGGACGGCGTCCGGGTCGGGGATCAATCCCATCTCGGTGGCCGAGGCGAGCCCCTTGACGAACCCCTCGGAGTAGTCGGCCAGCGGCCCTCCGCGGTCCCGGCCAGCGGGCGCCTGATCGGGGGCGGGTTGGTGCAAAGCCGTCAGGAAGGCGGCCAGGACGTCGGCAGCCTCCGTGGCGCGCGTGACGGGGGCGCGGTCGGCAGGCTCGCCCGGCACCCAGGTGGTGACGATCCAGGGTCGTGGAAACAGAGCGGAGGGCTCGCCGAGGCGCTGCGGGACGGGTACCGGCAGAGGAAGGCCCGGGGCGAGGACGGGCAGCCAGGTGTGCTCCTTACGCAGCAGCGCGTCCGCAGACTGCGTCGCCCAGGGCAACCGGACGGCGAGGTCGTCGCCGAGCCGCCAGAGCTGGTTGTCCCAGCCACGCGCGCCGAGCCGCAACGGGCGATCGGCCAGGTCGGGGTGCTGGTCACGCAGCAGATCCCGCACGAGCTCCGCGCTGATCTCGATCTCGGTGTGAGTCATGCGAAGCAACAGTAACCGCATGGCGACCCGCCCGTTTCCTCCCCGGTTCAAGGCTTTCAGGAAAGGAGACCCAGGGTTCGGGCAGTTCCCGGGCTGTCAGCTTGGGAAGCGTATGGATCACGGCTGTTAGGGGTGCTGACCTGGGCGTGAGACCGGTCCTGAGTGACCGTGGTTGCCTCCTCGTCACCCTGGTTAATGGCCCGCTAATGGCCCGGCGGTCATGCGGTGTCTCCGATGCACGAGGCCCCCGCACGTAAGGAAAAGCTAGTCCCCGTCGTGTCTGGCCGAGGAGGTCGGAGGCGGCTGGATATTCGCCTGGAGGGCATCGATGACCCAGGCGTGCTGCGCGCGAAAGGCCCCAGCGGTCAGCTGGTCGCGGATGGGTCCGCACCAGCGTGGCCACCTATGCCGCGCCGTGCCCATGACAGCGCATCTGAGTGCGGTGTTCGCGCCTCGTACGACCTTCGGAGCCGAAACTCGGCGATCTCAAGGTAAGAACTGCGGTCCGGCGGATTCTAAGGATGCGGGGGTCCGGGTGGGGCCGGGCCCTTCCGCAGTTTGTCTGCCAGCCATGCCGGTCGCGACCCGGTGTGGTGCGACCTCGAGGAGCCCTCATGACCGTCCTGAACCCCGGCGACCGGTTCCCGGAGTTGACCGTCTCGCTGCCTGGGGGCGCCGAACTCACCCTGCCCGACGCGCTGTCGGGCGACTACGGCGTGGTGCTGGACTACCGGGGCGCGTAGTGCCCGTGCTGCAACACCCAACTGCGGGTGACACATGTCAGTCACATATGTGCCTCACGTTGAACCAGTGATGTTTTGGGAGCCGTGTCCGGGTTTCGCTGGCCGCCACCGGTCTGCCGTTGCTGCAGCACTCGGTTCCTTCGATTACTCACAGAGGATGAACATGACGTTTTACATCTCCCCAGAAGCGGATGATCTTGCCACCACTCCCGGAGGCATCTACGTACCCGTCAACGGCGGGCGTACCAAGTGGTTTTCCGGCGACGTCTATTCGGTGAAGCTGACGGCCGCGCAGACGAGAGGATCGCTGGGTGTCGTGGAAGCCTCCGTTCCGCCAGGCGGCGGCCCGGTAGCACACACCCATGCCGACCAGGACGAGACGTTCTACCTGCTTGCGGGAGAACTCGAGTTCCTGGACGGTGATAGGACGTTCACCGCAGGGGTCGGTGACCTAGTCCACTGCCCGCGCGGCGTGCGCCACCGCTTCAAGAACGTCGGACTCCACACAGCCAGGATGCTGTTCTTCTACACACCTGGAGGCTCCGAGGGATTGTTCTTGGAAGGCGGCGACGACCCGGAGCCGGGCGTCCAGGTCCCGACCTGGGGCCCAGAACGCTTCCAAGGGCACATGCTCGACCTCTTCGCGAAGTACGGCCTGGAGGCGTTGCCTGAAGGCTGAACGTCCCCGCGGGGCACAGGCGGGCGTCTGGGTCCGAGCCCTTGGCACTCGTGGACCTCGTCCGCCGGATGATGGCGGATCACCGCCGCGAGCGTCGGCGACGGGCATCACTTTCAGCTCTTTCTTTCTCCCGACGGGCGCGAGTGATCGCTTGCATTGGCATCAGCCGGGAGCGTCTCGTGCGGCCCGCAGATTCCTCTCCTCTACCTCAGCCGTCTACGGCCAGTGACTATGAGCAGGCCCTTGACGATCACCCCGGAGCCGGAGTGCCCCCGCCGGAGGCGTGGGTTGTACGGTCGCCTGCATGGACCCGAACTACTTTGCTGATGCCCGTCACGTTTGGACGACCTACGTGCCACGTCGGGGACAAGCGGAGACTGTCCAGGGTGAGTTGCTGCGGGCGGTGGAGAAGCTCGATGCGGCATCTGTAAAACCGTCGGCTCAGCCTACGCAAGTTCGAACCTTGCACCTGCCACCAGGGATTTTCCCAGCTCAGAGGCCCTACGGGGCCTCTTTTGCTTTCCGGGGACATGCAGCCCTGCCGCCGGATCCCCTTCGACCTAGCCGCGCTCCTGGGCCGCCCATGCGAAAAAGGACCGGATGGCGGCACGGTGCCGGTTCCAGGTCGCGGACGCCGCCTCGCCCCACGCGGCGGCGAAGGCCTCGGCGACCTGGGCGGCTGTCACCTTGGGCAACGGGGTGTCGTCGCCAAGGTGACGGCGCAACCGCGTCAGAGTCTGTCCGTGGGAGCGGACGGTCTCGGCGTTCAGGCCTGGACGGGAGAGGAAGGCCTCCACTGCTTGGGCGAAGGTGACGGCAGCTCCACCCGGAGCCGCCACTGTCGAGGGCCGGTCCGCCTCGATCGTGGTGGAAGGCCTCAGGTGCGCCTCCGTCGTTGCGCAGGGGGACCGCCGGGCTCGACGGCGTGGCGCTGTTGGTAGACCTCAGGGTCGAATGCCAGGGGCCGGCCACCCGTGGACCCTTTGGCGCGGCGGTTGGCGTCCTGATCGGCCTTGCTCGGAATGGTGGCTTTGATGCCGCGTCGCCGCAGGTAGGCGCGGTTGGCCTGCGGACTGTCCCCGCGCTGACCGGCGGTCAGCAGGATAGACAGCGGCTTCTGGTCTTGCTCACAGGCCAGGTGCACCTTGGTGGTCAGCCCGCCGCGCGAGCGCCCCAGCGCCGCCTCGCCACCGCTCAGGTGGCCACGAGGTCTCCAGTGTTCGGTTTGTCATGGTCGACTAACCACCTACCGGAGACCTCGCTCATTGTCGATCTACGACACGTCCGCAACCATCAGGCTGGACGGGGACTTCGATGCAGGCCCTAATGACGGCCTCAACGGACCAAAGACACTCGACGTCGGCGGGCAACTAATCCCGATTTTCAGCCCGGAACGGACTACCTGGGTGACTATCGCCGTGGACGGCCGCGTACACCGGTGGACGTGACCTGGCCTGACGGTCATCTACCGCCCTGTGGGTCGCGTTTGAGTAGGCAAGGCGGCTCCGCACCATCTTCCGTACCCGCACGAGTCGCTCGATTCCGGGCACCGCATTCGCGCCCCTTACATCCGCAGCTCTCGTCAGTTCGTGGGCGGGATGTTGTGGTTGATTCGGAACAGGTTCGCTGGGTCGTACCGCCGCTTGATCTCGCGGAGCCGCGGATATGCCTCCTCCGACCAGGCCAACGCCGCGGTCTGCGGTTCCGCGTCGCCCGCGAACATGAAGTTCAGATACCGGCGGCCGGTCGACCACGGTGCCAGGGCGTCGATCAGCGTCTGCTCGTAGCCGTGCAGGGCCTCGGCGTCGGGCGGGCCGCCCGCCGCCACGAGGAAGATGTTGAAGAGCGTCGCGTCGCGGTTGCCGACCGCGTTCGGCACCGCCGGCGGCCGGGCCAGCGCACCGCCCATGTGACGGATCTCGGCCAGGACCAGCGGCGAGGCCGCGTCCGGGCCGGCCAGCCGAAGGAATTCGTCCACCGCCTCCGCCGGCAACTCGCTCAGGAGGGCACCATGCTCGAACAACGGCAGCGGGTCAACCGGGTCGTTGTGTACCGCCGCGACCGCCGAGTACGGCATCTCGCCGACCGCGTCGATGATCGGCTCGCCCAGTGCCCGGAACGGCGCGACCAGCCGTTCGCCTTCCGCCGGGTCTCCGAGGTACGTGATCCGCAGATGGGCCACCAGCCGGTCGCGCAGCGGTTCCGGCACGAACGGCAACGGAGGCAGGTGCAACAACCCGACTGAGCCTGACATCTCCTCCGGCACGTCGGCCGCCCACTCGCGGAACAGGTGCAGCACCTTCCCGGATAGCTCGCCCGGGAAGAAGATGCCGCCGCCGTAGAAGCTGCGGATCGGGAACAGGTCGAACTCGATCGCCACCACGACCCCGAAGTTGCCTTTACCACCGCGCAGCGCCCAGAACAGGTCGGGCTCGGATTCCGCGGTGACGCGCCGCAACTGGCCGTCCGCGGTCACGACCTCCAAAGCGGTGACGTGGTCGGCGGCGTACCCGTGTTTGCGGCCGAACGGCCCCAGACCTCCGCCCAGGGTGTAGGAGACGACTGTCACCGTCGGCGACGAACCGTTCAGACCCGCCAGACCGACCTTGCTTGCCTGCTCGATGAAGTCGGCCCAGCGGACGCCCGCCTCGACCCGGGCCGTGCGAGCACCCTCGTCGATCGCCAGCCCGGTGAGGCGCCGCGTCGTGATCAGGACCGAGCCCGCCGACGACACCGAGCTGCCGTGACCCGCGCCCAGCACCGCGACCGGCAGGTCATGAGCCGCGGCGAACTTCACCGCGGCCTGCACGTCGGCCGCGTTCTCGGCGCCGACCACGACGGACGGCGTGTGCACCACGGTCAGGTTGTAAGTGCGAAGCTCCTCCACGTAGCCCTCATCCTCCGGTAGGAGGACGGGACCGGTCACGGCCGCTCGAAGGTCGCCAATGGACAATTGTGTACTCATAAGAAAATGGCCTTTCAGAGTGGTACCGGACTGCTGGACCATCGAGCCCGGCTCTCAGTGGGCAAATTGGGCAAAAGGGTGCATCGCAACGGTTTCGGCCACCCCGCCGGTGTCCAGCCACAGATCGGTCTCCACGGGCCCAGGGCTGACCGTGGTGGACCCGCACGCCGCGCGGACCGACCTCTTTCGACAGCGCTTTGCAGATGTCCAGCAGGCCACCGCGGTTCCGGCCTCGACGAGGGTGGCCGGGCCGTTGAAGATCCATGGCGGTTCCTCCGAGGGGGAGGAACCATGGCGATCGGCGGTTACTTGAGGAAGGTGAGCAGGCGCTGGGTCATCTCGTCGGGATGTTCTTCGTAGATCCAGTGGCCGGAATCGGGGACGACGAAGCCGGTGACGTTCTTCGCGTACCGCTTCACCTGGTCGGGCACGAAGGAGCCGAGGCTCCCGGAAGCGCCGATCGCGAGCACCGGCATGGTGAGCTTGTGCTTGCGGTAGACGGCGTTGTCCGCCATGTCCTGCGGCAGCGTACGGAACCACGCGAGGCTCGCTTCGAGGTGCGCCTTGTCCCGCAGGTAGCCGGCGAAGACCGAGACATCGTCCGAAGTGACGGCGCCCTTCTGGACCTCGAGATTCTCGATGAATTTGCCGGTCCACGCGGTCTCGCGGCCAGTGATGAGGTCTTCGGGCAGACCGTTGGCGAGTGCGAAGAAGCCGAAGTGCCACGCGCCGGGACCGTCCGCGGTCAGTGACGCGAAGGAGTAGATGCTGGGGTCGGGGATCGGTGCCTCGCTGAGCACCAGTTTCCGTACGTCCGCCGGATGCGCGGCGGCATAGGAGTACGCGACCATCGTGCCGATGTCGTGCCCGACGATGCGGAGATCCTTGTCCCGTCCGAGCCGCACCAGCAGCGCGTGCAGTTCCGCGGCCATCGTCTTCTTGTCGTAGCCGGCCGCCGGGGCGTCGCTGCGTCCGGCGCCGGGCAGGTCGGGGGCGATGACCGTGTAGTGCTCGGCCAGGGCCGGCATGATGTGCCGCCACTCATACCAGGTCTGCGGGTATCCGTGGATCAGGACCAGAGTCGGTCCGTGGCCGCCGATCACGTAGTCGATGCCGACCGAGCCGGCCTGCACCTTGTGTTCCGAGAATCCAGCGGGCATCTGCTCCTTCACGGAGGGGGCGGACGTGGGCGAAGCGGCGCTCACCGGCCCGGTGACGACGACGGATGCCAGTCCGACGGCCGCGGCCACGGCGAGCAGCGCCAGACCGCGCGGTTTGGACAGGCGAAGGGAAGGACGCATCGATGGCTCCAGGGTGAAGAGATATTGAGCGGTCGACGTCAGAGCGTGCTGACGAGACCGCCGTCGATGGTGAAGTCGGCGCCGGTGACGTTCCCGGCCCGGGCGCCGGCCAGGAACACGACGAGGTCGGCGACTTCCTCGGGCCGGGTGAAGCGTCCCGTGACGGCATCGCCCGCGGCCTGTTCCGCGACGGCTTCCGCGCTGCCGCCCGTGGCGCGCGCGACGGTTGAGGCGACCCCGTCGCCTCCCAGCCACAGATCGGTCGCGACGGGCCCGGGGCTGACGGTGTTGACGCGGACGCCCGACGGCCCGACCTCTTTGGAGAGCGCCTTGCAGAAGTTGGACAGCGCGGCCTTGGCGGCGCTGTAGTCGATCACGAGCGGGTCGGGCAGGAACGCGTTGACCGAGCTGACGGTGACGATGCTGCCCGTGCCGCGTTCCACCAGGTGGGGCAGCGCGGCGCGAGTCGCGCGGACGGCCGCCAGGAAGTTGATCGTCAGCGTCGCGTCCCAGTCTTCGTCGGTGATCGAGCGAAACCCTCCGGTTCGCGGATGGACCGCGCCGACATTGTTGACCAGGACGTCCAGACCGCCGAAGGCCGACACCGCCGCTTCCACGAGCGTGCTCGGCCCCTGCGGATCGCGCAGATCGACGGCGACGGGATGCACGTTCCCCGCGTCTGCCATCTCCTTCAGCTCTGCTGAGACATCCCTCGAGCCGGTGACGACGGCCGCGCCCTCGCGGACGAACGCACGGGTGACGGCCAGGCCGATGCCCCGGCCTGCGCCGGTGACGATCACGGTTTTGCCGGTCAGTCCGAGATCCATGTCGAATCCCCTCCAGAGCGTGCGGACGGTCCTACAGGGACTGCTTGCGCAGCCATGTCAGCGTGGTGTCGGCGACGTCGCGCCAGCCTGAGTCGATGGTCAGCGAGTGGCCCCGGTCGGGGAACGCGGTGATGTCGGTGACGGCGTCGGAGTGCCGGTACTGCTTGAGCGTCGCGCGGACGACGGTCTCCGGGACGGTGTGGTCCTTGCCGCCGGTCATCAGCAGCAGCGGGCCGCGTCCCTGGTTGGCGGTGTCGACCTTGGCCGGTGAGTGCGGGTTGAAGTTGGCGGCGGCCGCCTCGAACAGCGGCTTGCCAGGTGCGGGGATCGTCCACGTCTCATACAGCGTGTCCGACTCGGCCTCGGAGATGGCGTTGCCGAACGCGAACCGGAACTGCTCGGCGGTCAGCGAGACCGCACGGTGCTTGTTGGCGGGGTTCTTGAACACCGGCAGCGTGGCGCGCAGCGCGGACAGCGGGAGCGGCAGGACGCCCTTGATCTGCGCGGCGTCGATCGCGACGGCGGCGCGGGCCAGGTCCTGTCCGAGCAGCTTCTGCGCGATCATTCCGCCGAAGGAGTGGCCGACGAGGATCGGCGGGGTGTCCAGGGTGCGAATGATCCCGGCGAAGTGTTCCACGACGTCGTCGATGCCGTGGTCGGCGATGCTTTCGGGGTTCTCGCGTGCCTCGGCCACGGTATCGGGGTCACCCGGCCAGCCGGGGGCGGACGGCGCGTAGCCCGCGTCGCCGAACATCTCGATCCAGGGGGTCCACGATGTGGCGTGCAGCCAAAGGCCGTGGATGAAGATGACGGGGATCGGTGTCGTCATGGTGCCCTTCCAGGTGCGGGTCCTTGTCTGTCGCATCAGGAGAACACCGGCACCGGAGGCTTCGTATCAGGGAAAGACCACAGTCCCCCGCGGTGCTTGCCACAGGCGGTGTGGTTTCCTAACTTCGGAGCACATGAGATCTTTCGTCCGGTTTCCGACGGAATGCTCGTGTCGGAGGTGACAAGAGGGGCGTTCCGTGACGACTGGTACTGGGGGCTTCGGGCACGTGGACCCTGATGCGGTGGACGAGTTGTTCGTCGGCCGTACGCGTGAGTTCGACCGCCTTCGGTACTGTGCGGGCAAGGTCAGGGCAGGGGACTCCTGGCTGGCCGTCATCGAGGGTGAGGCCGGGATCGGCAAGAGCGCCCTCGTGCGCCGGTTCGCCGCGTCACTGGACGACTTCAGGGTCCTCCGGGCGATCGGCGACCCATCGGAGGCCGACCTGCCCTACGGCGTGATCGGACAGCTGACCCGGCATGTGGGCCGAGCGGTGCTGGAACAGTTCCCCTTGCTGGCCGAGAGTCCCCCCGCGGGAACGAATCCGCACGTGGTCGGCGGGCAGTTGCTGCTCCTGCTGGGTGCGTTGCAGGAGTCCGGGAACCCCGTCGCCGTGATCGTGGACGACGTCCAGTGGGCGGACCGGCTGTCGGTCCAGGCGCTGGGCTTCGTTCTGCGCCGTCTCTGGGCGGACCGGGTCCTGACGATTCTGGTGACCCGGCCGGAGGCGGAGGCGTCCGGCGAAACGCTGGAGAGGCTGCTGCGGTCGTCGGAGCGGACGGTGAAGGTCGATCTGGGCGGGCTCGGCGGCGGCGAGATCGCGCAGCTGGCGCAGGCCCTGATCGTAGGCCGATTGGCGCCGGGCCTGGCCGACCGGCTGTACGCCTACACCCGGGGGCACCCGCTGTACGTCCGGACGGTGCTGGCGGAGATTCCCGCCGACGTGCTGCGAGACGGCGTGCTGGAGCGCTGGCCCGTCCCGCGATCGCTTCAGGTCGGGATCAGGGCGCAACTGGACCATCTCCCGCAGGAGTCCCGCGACCTGCTGGAGGCGATGGCGGTGCTGGACGCGCAGGTTCCGCTGTCGACGGCCGGTCGGCTCGCCGACCTCCCGGACCCGGCGCGCGCGCTCGGGCCCGCTCTGGCCGCCGGGCTCGCGCTGTGGTGGCCCAAGGAACCTCAGAGCCCCGTCGTCCTGGTGCACGCGCTCCAGCGCGACACGATCTATGAGGCGCTAACCCCCGAACGGCGTCGCTTCCTGCACGCCGGTGCGGCTGCGCTCGTGGGTACGGCCGCCAGCTGGGCCCATCGGGTCGCGGCGGCCGTGACGACCGACGCCCGGCTCTCCGACGAGCTCGACCGCTCCGGAATGGAGGAGGCGGCGAGCGGACGCAACGCCGTGGCCGCCACCCGCCTCCTGTGGGCCTCTTCTCTGTCGGTCGACCGCGCGGATCGCGAACGACGGCTGCTCACCGCCTGTGCCCAGTCGCTGCTCACCATGCAGCCCGGCTGGTCTGCGAACCTGCGGCAGCAGGTGGAGGACTGCTCGCCGGGGCCGCTGCGCAGCTGCGTCCTGGGGACCCTGGACATGATGGCGGGCCGGTTCGCCACCGCCGAGGCGCACCTCACCCAGGCATGGCAGGAGGCCCTGTCGCTCCCGAAGCCCGGCTGGGTCGCCGTACTGGCCGGCACCTTCCTGGCCAACATCACGCTCTGGCGCGGTCGGGGCGCCGAGACGGTGGAGATCGCCCGTCGCACCCTGACGATAGGCGATCTCGACCCGGCCACGACCGACTTCACCCGCGCGGCCCTGGCGACCGGCCGGCTCTGGCACGAAGGTCCGCGCGCGGCATTGCAGGACCTCGCGCATCTGCCGGTCCAGGGCACCACGGTGCGCAACGACAATCTCGACACGCTGGCGACTCGCGGCGTCATGCGTCTGTTCCTGGGCGAGCTCTCCGCGGCGCGCGCCGATCTCCAGATCGTGGCGCAACGTGACCAGCAGGGAGCCGGATCCAAGTTCGGCCCCCTGACGCTCTCCCTTCTGTCCGTTGTCCACTACCTCGCCGGCGACTGGGACGAGAGCGAATCCACCGCGGAGCGGGCCCTGGACGTCGCGGCATCACAGGACCAGCTGGTGGGCGAGGCACCGGCCGGTTTCGCGGCCGTCTGCGTCAAG
Organism: Planotetraspora thailandica; assembly: GCF_016863335.1. Taxonomy (GTDB): domain Bacteria; phylum Actinomycetota; class Actinomycetes; order Streptosporangiales; family Streptosporangiaceae; genus Planotetraspora; species Planotetraspora thailandica. Next base: position 51,276 of record NZ_BOOR01000010.1, on the reverse strand, counting down.
GCCGGCCGGGGCGAGTGGGACATCGTACGGCGACACCTCGACGACCTGGCGCGGATCGCGCAGTCCCTCGACGCGGCAGGCGAGATCGTCTACTCGTCCCTGGCGGCGGCGACCGTGGCCCAGGCCCAGGCCGACTACACGGCCATGCTGCGCTCGCTCCGGCCGCTGCTCGACGGGACGGCCGAAAACGGCGGATTCCGCCTGCTGTACAAGCCCTTCTGGCTGTGGCAGCAGTCGCTGCTCATCGAGGCGCTGACCGGCACCGGACGGGTGGACGCCGCAGCGGTGGCACTGCGTGAACTGCGGGCGGCCTACGACGGCAACGGCTACCTCGGGGTCGTCATCGCCAGACTGGGCGGTCAGCTCGCCGAAGCCCAGGGCCGTCCGTACGACGCCCTCGCGATCTATGAGCAGGCCGTCGCCGCCGACACGGACACCGACACCGCGCCCCTCTACCGGGCCATCGTGGAACACGCCTACGGAAGGCTTCTCCTGGCCACCGGTTCCACGTCGCGACGAGATGCGGCAGCGTGGCTCCACAAGGCTCACGGCCGTTTCAGCACGCTGCGCGCCGTGCCGTTCGTCCGGCGGTGCGAGGCCGATCTGTCCGCGAGCGGGCTCACGGCCTTCGAACGGGATCCCAGCCGGCTGTCGGCGCTGACGGAACGCGAGCTCTCGGTGGCGCACATCATCGCGAGCGGACGGACGAACCAGGAAGCCGCGGCGGAGCTCTACGTCAGCCAGAAGACGGTCGAATACCACCTGTCCCATATCTACGCCAAGCTCGGCATCTCCTCCCGCCGCCAGCTCGCCGAAGCCCTTCGCTCTTCGTGAGCCTTGCCCGGCCCGACCCTGGGACCGACGATTAGGGACCGTCCCTAGTGTCCCGGTCGGGCATCGGTGCTTCTCTTGATAGAGGAGATCACCGCCTCAGCGGTTTCGCGAGTGGTGTCCGCTCAGACCGCAACGGGGAAGGGAGTGGTCCCCATCACCGATCCACTCAGCTTCGCGGAGGTGCTGCGCCGCCATCGGCACGCGGCGCGTCTCACGTTGGAACAGCTCTCCGAAGCCTCGGGGGTCAGTGCCCGAAGCCTGTCCAACATGGAGCGGGGACGCAGCAGAGGACCCCAGCACCGAACCGTCACCGCCCTCGCGGACGCACTCGCTCTCGATGAGAGCGCCCGCAAGCAGCTCATCGAGCTGGCGCGGGACGGCCGCCTGCGGGATCACTGGACCCGCCCGACCGGGCTGTGCGCGCTGCCCCGATCCGTCGGCGACTTCACCGGCCGGGCCGCCGAGCTGGCCTGGACGAACGATCTGGTGCGCGCGGGCGCCTCGCCGGGTGCGGCCGGCGTCGGGCTGATCACCGGTCCCGCCGGTCTGGGAAAGACCACGTTCGCCGTTCGCGCCGCCCATGCCCTGCGGTCCGAGTTTCCGGACGGGGTGTTCTTCCTTGATCTGTTCGGCATGTCCCCGCACCCTGTCGCCGCCGGGGAGGCTCTGGCGCTGCTGCTTCGTGCGCTCGGCGTCGCGGATCACGAAATCCCCAATGACGTTCCTGAGCGTGCCTCCTTGTACCGGTCGTTGCTTGAGGGGAAGCGCGTTCTGGTCGTGCTCGACAACGCCGCCTCCGAGGAGCAGATCCGGCCACTGCTGCCCAGCGGCAGCCACGGCAGGGTCCTGATCACCAGCCGCCGGCTGCTGGCCGGTCTGGAGGGGGTGCGCAGGCTCAGCCTGGGACCCCTGCCCGTGGCCGAGGCCACCGAACTGCTGGCCGGGATTGTGGGCGACCGCTCCGCATCGGACGGTGAACCGGCGCTGACGCAGCTCGCGCAGCTGTGCGGCGGGCTGCCTCTCGCGTTGCGGATCATCGGGAACCGGCTGGTCAGCCGTCCCGGCTGGAGCGCCGCCGAGCTCGTCGCCCGGCTGGCGAACGAGGAACGCCGGCTTGAGCAGCTCAGTGCCGGTGACCTCAAGATCGCCAAGGCGTTCGGGATGTCGTACGAGCAGCTCGCGGTGTCCGCACGGCGCGTCTTCCGCCGGCTCGCCCTGGTGCCGGGCCGGGACTTCGACGCCGCTCTGGCCGCGGTCGCCGGCGGGATTTCGGCCGAGGATGCCTGGGACGCCCTCGACGAGCTCGTCGACCTCGGTCTGCTGCAGGACGGCGCGTCGGGCCGGTACCGCTTCCACGACCTGGTCCGGCTGTTCGCCCGCGACAGGCTTCAGGCGGAGGACACCGCGACCGAGCGCGATGCTCTGATCGAGACGGTGACGTCGTGGCTGCTGCGGATGGCCACCACTGCCGGGCGGTGGTTCGAGCCCGCATACGGCCGTCCCGACCGGCCTGATCCCGACCTCGCCCACCTGTCCTCCCCCGAGGAGGCCGACCACTGGCTGCGCGTGAACGTGGACAACTGGCTGGGCGCGTTACGCCACATGGCGAGCATCGGCCGGTTCGCCGCCGTCCTCGACTGCGCCGAGTCAATGAACTGGTTCTCCGATCAGTGGATGCACGCGCCGCACTGGTACGAGGTGTTCACCCTCGGTGCCGAGGCCGCCGATGTTCTGGGAGATCCCGCCCGGCAGGCCAAACAACTGAACATGCTGGCCTGGGTCCATCTGGTGCCGCGAGAGGACCTGGAGACCACACTGCGCTACACAGCCCAGGCGATAGACCTGGCGACCCGCAGTGGTGCCACGGTGCAGATCGCCTTGGCCCACCACCACGCGGGAGGCGCGCTCCGACGGCTCGGGCGGATCGATGAGGCCATCGCGGCGGAAACCCAGGCGGCGCAGATCCACAAGGCCAACGGCGACATGGATCGGTACTGCCACTGTCTCGGCGCCCTCGGCACCTGTCTGCGCGACGCGGGACGCCACACCGAGGCGCTGGAGCAGTACCTCGCTCTGTTGGCACTGCTGAACGACGACCGCTCGGGGATGACGCCGAGCGTCGCGGCGTTCCTCCGGCCGATCGTGCTTGCCCGCGTCGGCGAATGTCTGGGATCGCTCGGCCACCGGGCCGAAGCGATCACCAAGCTCACCGAGGCGATCGGCCTCATGGAGCAGGCTCAGCTGCCCGTCCCGCAGGCACGCTCCCTGGAGACACTGGCGGCCCTGCTGGCCGACGAGGGCCGGACCGGCGAGAGCCGCCATGCCTACGCGCGGGCGGCCGAGGTGTACGAGGCCATCGACGACGCCGAGGCGAGCAGCCGCTGCCGCGACCTTGCGGCCGCTTCTCCTCAGCCGCCGAAAGCCGGTTGAGTGTGGAACTTCTTCCTGCTGTTGTGCATGGTCTGGTTCCTTCCGCGCGACTTGGATTGAACGCACAGGACAGGCGTCAAGCCTGTCCGTCCATCCACGTCAGGAGCGACCATGACGACAATCAAGAACGTCGTGCTCGTGCACGGCGCCTTCGTGGACGGATCCGGTTGGCAGGGCGTCTACGACGAGCTCACCACGGACGGTTTCCACGTCCGGATCGTGCAGAACCCGACGTTGTCGCTCGACGGTGACGTCGCCGCGACCCGCCGGGTGCTCGACGTGCTCGACGGCCCGGCCGTCTTGGTCGGCCACTCCTACGGCGGGGCCGTCATCAGCGAGGCCGGCACCCACCCCAACGCGGCGGCGCTCGCGTACATCGCCGCGTTCGCCCCTGACAAGGGCGAGTCGGTCGGCACCCTCATCGCCGACCCGCCGCCCGGGGCGCCGGTGGCGCCGATCCTGCCCCCGCGCGACGGCTTCCTCTATCTCGACCGTGACAGGTTCCACGGCTCGTTCGCCGCAGATCTGCCCGCACAACTGGCCGCGTTCATGGCCGACGCGCAGGTCCCCTGGGGCGTGGACGCCCTCGCCGGGGCGGTCAACGAGCCGGCCTGGCGGCACAGGCCCAGCTGGTACCTCGTCGCCACCGAGGACCGCATGATCCCGCCGGCGGCCCAGCGCGTCATGGCCGAGCGCGCCGGATCGTTCGTCGTCGACGCGATCGGCAGCCACGCCGTCTACGTCTCACAGCCCGCCGTGGTCGCCGAGCTCATCCGCCAGGCAGCCGTCTGATGACGGCCGTCACGCACGACGTGCTCGCGCTTCTCGCGGAGGGCTTGTCCGACCGCGCCGTCACGGCCCGGCCGACGATCGCCGAGCACCCGGTCGAGGCGTGAACGGGGGGTACGAAGTGAGCATCGTCGTGGACCTCGTGGGGCGGGACGCCGAGTTGCGGGGCCAGATCCTCGCTAGTGGTGTCCGCTCAGACCGCAAGGGAGTAGGCGCATGAGCAGGGGCCTGCCGGTCGGCGCCCGCGACCGGCCGCTCATCGGCCGCATCGAGGAACAACACGTCCTGGCCGGCCTTGTGGCCGGCGTCCAGGAAGGGCTGAGTGGCGTGCTGGTACTGGTCGGCGAACCCGGGACCGGCAAGACCCGGCTCCTTGATCAGGCCGCGACGGGCTGTCCGGATGTCCGCGTCGTCAGGATCGTCGGTGTGGAGTCCGAGGCGCATCTCGGCTTCGCCGCGCTGCACCGCCTGCTGCGCCCCTGGTCGCCTCATATCGAGAGCCTTCCCACCCCGCAGCGCGACGCGTTGCGCTCGGCGTTCGGCCAGGTGGCCGGAGTCGCGGCCGACCGGTACCTCGTCGGCATGGCGGCTCTCACGCTTCTCGCCGATGCCGCCTCGGTCCAGCCCCTGCTGTGCGTGGTGGAAGACGTGCAGTGGCTGGACCGGGAATCGGCCGAAGCCCTGGCGTTCGTCGCTCGCCGCCTCCATGCCGAAGCCGTGGGGCTCCTGTTCGCCACCCGCCCGCGCTCTGACGGTTCGGCCCTCTTCGACGGGCTACCCGTCATGACGGTGTCCGGGCTGCCCGATGGCGATGCCGGGAGGCTGCTGTCGACGAGCGTCGCCGGACGTCTCGACGACGCGGTGGCCGCGAAGATCGTCACCGGCACCGGCGGCAACCCGCTGGCGTTGATCGAGCTCGCCCGCACGCTCACCGCTGAGCAGCTGTCGGGCCGCGCCCCCTTGCCCAACCCTCTCCCGGTCGGCCGGCTCCTCGAAACGCATTTCCTGCAGCAGATCCAGGCCCTCCCCGCGGACACCCGGACCCTGCTCCTCGCGGTCGCCGCCGCGCCGCCCGGAGACCAGTCGCTGCTCTGGCGGGCCGCCGCTCACCTGGGGATCGCCGCGAGCGCGGCGGACGCCGCGCTGTCCGCGGGCGTTCTCACCCACCACGGCTCCCTGGACTTCCGGCACCCGTTGATCCGCTCCGCCGTCTACCGGGGCGCCGACGCGGTCGAGCGGCGCAGCGTCCACGCCGCCCTCGCCGCCGTGAGCGATCCGGATCGCGACCGGGACCGCCGATCGTGGCATCGCGCGCATGCCACGATCGGCCTCGACGAAGAGGTCGCGGCGGAGCTCGAAAGAGCCTCGGAGCACGCACGTTCCCGCGGCGGCCACGCGGAACAGGCCGCCTTCCTGTCCCGCGCAGCGGAGCTCACTCCCGATGCCCGCGATCAGGCCGCGCGGCTCGTCGCGGCCGCACACGCCTACGTCGTGGTCGGGGATCCGGTCGCGGCGCGGAAGATACTCGGCCGTGCCGAGCTCGGCCTGGACCGTCCCGTGCTGCGCGCCCGTGCGCGGCAGATCAGGGCGACCGCCGAGCTGTACCTCGGCCGGGTCGCCGCCACCCCCGCGATTCTCCTGGACGCTGCCGAGTCGATCGCCGACCTGGATCCCCGTCTGGCGCGGAAAATGATGTTCGAAGCACTCCAGGTGGCTCTGATCACATACGACCGCTCCGTCGGAGTCACCCCGCAGGGTCTCGCTCGCGCGGTGCTGGCGTCACCTGCGATGGAGTCAAGGGAACCGACCTTCTCCGACCTGCTGCTCAACGCCTACGCCACACGCATCGCCGTCGGCCACCGGCCCGCCGTGCCGTTGCTGCGCGGCGCGCTGGAAGCCCTGCACACGGACGGAAGCCTCGCCCAGGACGGCCTGCCGCTGGCGGTCGTGGCCATGTTCGCGTCCGAAGACGTGTGGGACGACGAGGGAGGATGGCGGGCGTGGAAGCGGCTCGAAGCCTTCGATCGCGAGAACGGAGCGCTGGGCGCTCTGCGGACCACACTCATGGTCGGATCCATGTGGGAGCTGCGCGCGGGCCGGTTCTCAGCGGCGGGCGCGCTTCAGGACGAGCTCGCTGATCTCTCCAGCATGATCGGACAGTCGTCCTCCGGAGACATCCAACGGATCGAGCTACTGGCATGGAGCGGTAGAGAGGCCGAGACACGGGCGCTGGCGGACGCCGCGCGGACCGGCTCGACCGTCGGTCTCGTCGACTTCGCCAGGAACAGCCTGGCGGTGCTGGAGCTGAGCCTCGGCCGCTACGCCGAAGCGCTGGCCTGCGTCCTTCCGTCATTCGAGGCCGACAGGCCGGGCACCGGCACCAGATCGTTGCACGAGATCGTCGAGGCAGGAGTACGGAGCGGCGACCACGTCGCCGCGAAGGCGGCCCTCACCCGTCTGGAGGAGCGTGCCCTGGCCGCTGACACCGCCTGGGGCCGCGGCCTGCTCGCCCGCTGCAGGGCGCTGATGGTCGACGACGAGCACGCCGAGCGGCTCTACCGCGAGTCGATCGAGCTGCTCGGCCACACGCGGATCACGACCGAACTCGCGCGAAGCCACCTCCTGTTCGGCGAGTGGCTCCTGCGGCGCAAGCGCCGCAGCGACGCACGCCTGGAGCTGCGAACGGCCTACGAGATGTTCACAGGAATGGGCGCCGCGGCGTTCGCCGAACGAGCCCGAGCCGAACTGTCGGCGACCGGCGAACACCCCCGCAAACGAACCGCCCCCAACGCCAATGCCCTGACTCCCCGCGAAAAGCAGATCGCGACCCTCGCCGCTTCCGGAGCCACCAACAGCGAAATCGCCGCCCGCCTGTTCCTCAGCACCTCGACCATCGAATACCACCTCAACAAGATCTTCCGAAAACTCGACATCACCTCCCGCCGCAAACTCGCTCCGCTCCTCCAAGATGCGTCCTGACCAGCCTGAACGCCCCCGCACGTTCCTCGATCGGGACCCGGGTGATGCTCCGGGAGGCGATGGAGACCGCCATGGTCGCGCTGGAGCACACGGTCGGCACCACGCCGCTCGAGGTGGCCCGTGCCGTGCTCGCTGCGGCTCACCTCCCGGCGGCAGCTGCGCGAGCTGTTCAAGGACGGCCCCGCCGGCTGATCCCCGGCCTGTGGACACACTGGGGTGTTTCCCTGATTCGGCGGCCCGCCCCGGCGCGGTTCCATGAGGACGACCGGTCAAGGCGACGTGATCGCGGACTCCGGCCACTGGATCTCGAAGAACATCCGGCCGAACTCACCCGGCACCTGCTCGCCCTCCTCGACTGAGAGCTGGATCCATCATGATGAACCCCCTCCGCCGGCGCGGTGTGATGATCGCGCTGGCCGTCCTCGCCCTGTTCGCGCTCGGCGCCCCGGCATCGGCCGCCAGCCGTCCCGATCGCCCGAAGCCGACCATCGTTCTCGTGCACGGCGCCTGGGCCGACGCGTCGAGCTGGTCGGACGTGACCGGCCGGCTGCAACGGCTTGGGTACACCGTGCTCGCCGCGCCCAACCCCCTGCGCGGGCTCCGCAGCGACGCCGCGTACCTGTCGGCGTTCCTCGCCCAGCGGACCAGCGGCCCGGTCGTCCTGGTCGGCCACTCCTACGGCGGCGCGGTCGTGACCAACGCGGCCGGCACCGACCCCGACGTGAAGGCGCTCGTCTACGTCAACGCGTTCGCGCCCGACGAGGGCGAGACGGTCCTCGGGCTGCAGGGTGGCGGCGACCCGAGCGCGCTGTTCGACGTCGTGGCCTACCCTGGGGCGCCGGCCGGAGACGTCGACCTCTACATCAAGCAGTCGGTGTTCCCGCAGGCGTTCGCCGGTGATCTGCCCGCCGCCACGGCCGCCCGGCTGGCCGCCGAGCAGCGCCCGATCGCGCTGAGCGCGCTGCAGGAGCCGTCCGGGCCGCCCGCCTGGAAGACGCTGCCGAGCTGGTACCTGGTAGGCACGAAGGACGGCATCCTGCCGCCGTCGCTGCAGGTCACCATGGCGAACCGGGCGCACAGCCACATCACCAAGGTCGCCGCGTCGCACCTGTCGATGTTGTCCCGGCCGCAGGCCGTGGTGGACGTCATCGTCGCCGCCGCCAAGTCCGTCCGCTGAACCCGCACGCGGCCCCGCCCCAGGGGCGGGGCCGCGTCCCCCGCGTTCGTCGTCGTTGACGAAAACGACGTGCTTGCGCGACGAGGGCGAGGCCTACGCCCGCAAGCCGACCGCGGCAGGGGTGCCCACCACCAGCGTCCGCTACAGCACGCTGCACGACTTCATGATGCTCAACCCCGTCCGCTCGACCGCGGCGGCAGGCGCCGCCGTCGCCCAGGCCATCGAGGTACTCGAGGCCGCCCTGATCTCTGGAAAGGCGAACTCATGACCACCACAGAACAGCCCGTCGTCGTCCTCGTCCACGGCGCCTTCGCCGAGTCGGCGAGCTGGAACCGCGTCATCCAGCGTCTGCACGGCCGCGGGCTGACCGCCGTCGCGGCGGCCAACCCGTTGCGGAGCGTGGCGGGCGACGCCGCCTACGTGCGCGACGTGATCGCCGGCATCGGACGGCCGGTCGTCCTGGTCGGCCACTCCTATGGCGGCATGGTGATCAGCCAGGCGGCGGCCGGCAACGACGCCGTGCAGGCCCTCGTGTACGTCGCCGCCTTCGCACCCGAGCTCGGAGAGAGCGCGCTGGTGCTGTCTGGCAAGTTCGAGGGCAGCAGCCTGGGTGGCGCGCTGGTCGCCTACCCGGTCTCCTCCGGCGGCAACGAGTTCCGGATCGCCGAGGACAGGTTCCACCACCAGTTCTGCGCCGATCTCGACGCCGATGAGGCCGCCCTGATGGCGGCGACCCAGCGCCCGGTCACCGAACAGGCGCTGACCGACGAGCTGACGGTGAGCGAGCCGGGCTGGCGTACCAAGCCGTCCTGGTTCGTCCACGGTGATCGCGACCTCAACATCCCGGCCGAGGCGCTGAGGTTCATGGGCGAACGCGCCGGCTCGCGTGGAACCCGCGAGATCGCGGGCGCCTCTCACGCCATCGGGGCGTCCCAGCCGGACGCTGTCGCCGCCGCCGTCCTCGACGCCGTCGGCCACGTACAGGGCTGAACGAAGGCAGGCGTGGTCGGGCACGCGGCGAATGAGAAGCTGCCCGACCACGGCTGCTCGCTCTGGCGGCCCGCGCAAGCTTCAGCGTGTCGATGTGAGACCGCGTTGCCGATAGCTGATCGCACCTGCAGATGACCACCGCGGGCGTTCGCCACCTCGTGGCCGAGGAAGCGGCTGAGGGACGCACAAGACGGTCCGGGACTTGTCCTTGACTACGGCCCGGTCACTTCCCGGAGCCGGCCGGCCAGGTATTTCCGTTCCGCGGCGTTGTCGGTGAGGTCTAGGGCCGCCCGGTAGGCGGTGGCGGCCTCGGCGTGCCGGCCGAGACGGTGCAGCAGGTCCGCCTTGATCGCGGGAAGGTAGTGGTACCCGGCCAGGCGCGGGTCGCTCTCCAGGGCCTCCACTTCACGCAGTCCGGTACCCGGGCCGGCGGCCATGGCCAGCGCCACGGCCCGGTTCAGTGCGACCACCGGGGACGGCCAGACCTGCCGCAGCCGGTCGTAGAGGCTGACGATCTGGGGCCAGTCGGTGTCTTCGTATCTGGGCGCATCCGCGTGCAGGGCAGCGATCGCGGCCTGCAGAAGATACCGGCCGGGCCGGCCCAGCCGCATGCCGCGCAGGATGAGGTTTCGCCCTTCCGTGATCGCCGTCCGGTCCCAGCGGGTACGGTCCTGCTCCGCCAGGCGCAGCAGTCGGCCCTGGGCGTCGGTACGGGTGGCCCGCCGGGCGTCGGTGAGCAGCAGCAGTGCGAGCAGCCCGGATACTTCCGGCTCATCGGGCATCAGCGCGTGGAGCATCCGGCTCAGGTGCAGCGCCCGGTCCGCCAGGTCGGCGCGCAGCAGCTGATCGCCGGAGGGCGCAGTATGCCCGGTCGTGTAGAGCAGGTGGATGACCGACAGCACGGCGTCCAGCCGCTCGGGCAGGTCCCGGCCCTGGGGTACCCGGAACGGGATGCGCGCCGCCGTGATTTTCTTCTTGGCCCGGGTGACCCGGGCCGCCATCGTCGCCTCGGAGACGAGGGACGCCTGGGCTATGTCGCCGGTACCGACCCCGCAGACCAGCCGGAGGGTGAGCGCCACCTGGGCATCCCGGGCCAGCGCCGGGTGGCAGCAGGTGAACACCAGGCGCAGCCGGTCGTCCGGGATGTAGTCGGCCGGATCGTCGATGAAGTCGGGGGCGGGCGGGTGGCCGCCGGCCGCGTCCGGCGCTCCGGCCTCGTCGGGTACCAGGAGCTGCGGCAGTTTCGCCCGGAACACCTGCTCCCGGCGGATCGCGTCCAGGGCCCGGCGCTTGGCCGTGGTGACCAGCCAGGCGGCCGGGTTGTCCGGGATACCGTCCCGGGCCCAGGCGGCCAGCGCTTGGGCGTACGCCTCCTGCACGCACTCCTCGGCCAGGTCCAGGTCGCGGGCAAGACGGACCGTCGCCGAGAGCACCAGCGCCCACTGGGCTCGGTGCGCTTCGGCGACGGCTTCGCGTACCTCTGCCGCTCTGTCCGTCATCCCAGCAGCGGACGGATCTCGACGCCGCCGCGCCAGGTGGCCGGGTTCCGCTTGGCGATCTGCAGGGCGTGGTCCAGGTCCTGCGCTTCGAGGATGTAGAACCCCGCGATGACCTCCTTGGCTTCGATGAACGGCCCGTCGGTGACCGTGTCTGCGCGCACTGATGTGGCGGTGGTGCTGGGTTGCAGCGCGAACCCGGTGACCACATGTCCGCCGAGGTCCTCTGCCTCCGCGGCGTGCCGCATGTGGGCCTCCTGCTCCTCGACCGGCATGTCGGCCATATCCGCCGGTGCCGGTGTGTAAAGCAGGATCGCGTACTGGGTCATGGCAGTTCCTTTCCTGAGTGGACGGTTTCCACGGGCGCCGTCTGGGCCGACGTGGGGTCGGGTTGCGGGCGCCCGAGCGGCGGCAGGTGCCGCAGGGTGGTAGCGAGCAGTATCGCCACACCGACCAGGATCGCGGCGCTGAGCGCAGCCACCGTGTGCAGCCCGGCCGCGAACGCCCGGTCCGCGGCGGACACCAGGGCCGCGCCGGCCTGCCCGGGCAGCTGGTGCGCCGCCTGGATCGCGCCGGTGATGCCGTCCCGGGCCGCCGCGGGGGCATCGGCCGGGATCCGGGCACGGTACACGGCGGTCATGACGCTGCCGAGTACCGCGACGCCCAGCGCATATCCGAAGTCGCCGCCGGTCTGCCCCATCGCCGCGGCCGAGCCGGCCCGTTCTGGCGGCGCGGCGCCGATGATCAGGTTGGTGCCCAGCGTGACCAGGGGAGCGGTACCGAGGCAGCTGATCAGGAAGCCGAGGATCAGCACGATGGGACCTGACGTACCGGACCGGGTCATCACAAGCAGCCCGGCGGCCGTGACCAGGACGCCGCCGGCGATCAGATGCGCAGGCCGGATCCGGCGGGCCAGCAGCGGCGCGATCTGGAACCCGACCACGGACGCCGCCATGCCTGGTGCCAGCGCAAGGCCGGCGCGCAGCGGGGACAGGCCGTCGACGAGCTGGAAGTACTGCGCCACAAGGGCCATGGTGCCGCCGGAGAGCATCGAGTACACGAGCATGCTGCCCAGCGTGGCGCTGAACGTACGGCCGGCGAACAGCCGCAGGTCCAGCAGCGGGTCGGCGAGCCGACGCTGCCGCCGGACGAACACCACGCCGACCGCGAACCCGACCACCACCAGCAGGGCAGGAGTGACCCGCCAGCCGTCCCCCGCCAACGACTTCAGGCCCTGGACGGCGGGCAGCACGGCGGCGAGGGACAACACGACGCTGGGCAGGTCCAGCCGACCGGCGGCCTCGTCCCGGTACTCCGGCAGCAGCACCGGTCCGACGACCAGCAGCAGCACCATGGCCGGTACTCCCAGCAGGAAGACCGACCCCCACCAGAAGCGCTCCAGCATCACCCCGCCCACGATGGGGCCGATGATCGCACCCACCGTGAAACATCCCGCCCAGACCCCGATGGCGCTCGCCTTCTGCCGGGGGTCCCGGAACATGTGGGTGATCAGTGACAAGGTCGACGGGGTGAGCGCGGCACCGGCGACGCCCAGCAGCGCCCGGACGGCGATCAGCATCGGCGCGCTGGCAGACCAGGCGGCAGCTATGGAGGCCACGCCGAACACGGCGGCACCAGCAAGTAGCAGCCGACGCCGGCCGATCCGGTCGCCCAGGGTGCCCATAGTGATCATGAACCCGGCCACCATGAAGCCGTACACATCAATGATCCACAGCTGTTGGACGCTGTTGGCGTGCAGGCCCCGGCTGATGTGCGGCAGGGCCAGCAGCACCACGAACATGTCCAGGGATACCAGCAGGGTGGGCAGGGCCAGCACGGCCAGCCCGATCCACTCCCGCATACCGGCCCGCGGCGCGGGACCCTCATGACTGCTCATCGTCGACTCCTCTCCCGCCATCCGCGCCGGGCACCGGCGGGCGGCGGCACTCATGCCTCATGAGTTCGTCGCGCGAGTGCCACGGAATCGACAACTGCTTCGAGAAGATCCCGGTGTGACCTGCCTCACGGCGAGCTTGGAAAGGCCCGACCGTTAAGAGACGTTGCGGGATTCGCCGTTTTTCTCCGCGCGGCAGGTCGCGATGCCGCGGTGCCGGGTGACCCAATCTGACCAGCCCTCGCGCTTGCCGTCGACCATGGGGGTGTCGTGTCAGCGGCGCGTCAGGACGGCAACGGCCCGGTATCAGGGCGGTCGGCGATGGTGGATCCATGAACGGTTCAGCGATCGCGGCCTCAAGGCCGGATGCGATCCCCTCGAGCGACCCGACCTGAGCAATCCGGATACCCCCGGCACCAACAGGACCGCATTCCACCATCGGTCCGTTTCGAACAGCTCCGCGAAAGAGGCAATTAGACATGGCCACAGGATCGAACGATCAGAAAAAGCGCTACCAGCAGTACCTGGAAATGGTCACAGGGCCGATCGAAGACAAGAGGCGCTACCGGCAGTACAAGGCGCGTACGGAACAACTTCCCGCGAACTATCAAACGACGATCGATGCGCTGCAGCGGTACATGCAGTTCTTCGGGCCGGGGAAGGCGGACAGCCTGCTGGCGATGCTGGAGGATCTCGCCGATCTCTTCGAACAGAACGCGGCGAACGGAACCCCGATCCGCGAAGTCGTCGGGGAAAAGCCCGTGGAGTTCGCCGAGGCATTTCTTCGGAACTACCCGGAGAGTCAGTGGATTAGCCGGGAGCGGGAACGGCTGACCAACACCATCGATCGGGTCGCGGGCGACAAGTCGTGACGAAACAGAGAACGGATATTCGGATGACAGCCAACGAGGCCCAAGGGCCTGCGATCCACGTGCAGGGCCTGGAGAAGTCGTACAAGGAACTGCAGGTGCTGCGCGGCGTGGACTTCGACGTGGCGCGGGGCAGCATCTTCGCCCTGCTCGGCTCGAACGGGGCGGGCAAGACCACGGTGGTGAAGATCCTCTCCACGCTGCTCAAGGCCGACGCGGGTACGGCCGGCGTCAACGGCTTCGACGTCGCCACGCAACCGGCGGACGTGCGAGAGTCCATCAGCCTCACCGGGCAGTTCGCGGCGGTTGACGAAATCCTCAGCGGGCGGGAGAACCTCGTGCTGGTCGCCCGACTGCGACACCTCAAGGATCCGGGCAAGATCGCGGATGATCTGCTCGAGCGTTTCTCGCTGACAGACGCAGGCGCGCGGAAGGTGTCGACGTATTCGGGTGGTATGCGCCGCCGCCTCGACATCGCGATGAGCCTGATCGGCAATCCGCCGGTCATCTTCCTCGACGAGCCGACGACCGGGCTCGACCCCCAGGCGCGCATCGAGGTGTGGCAGGCCGTCAAGGAACTCGCCGACCGGGGTACGACGGTGCTGCTCACGACGCAGTATCTGGACGAGGCCGAACAACTCGCCGACCGGATCGCGATCCTCCACGAGGGCCGGATCATCGTGAACGGCACCCTCGCCGAGCTCAAGCAACTGCTCCCGCCCGCCAAGGTCGAATACGTCGAAAAGCAGCCGACCCTCGAGGACGTCTTCCTCGCGCTCGTGGGTGCCGACGGCAAGAACGGCGACACCGCAATGACCGCAACGTCGGCACCGACAGAGTAAGGAACAACGATGACCAAGCATTTCTTCGGCGACACCGCCGTCCTGCTGGGACGGTCCCTGCGCCACATCACCCGCAGCGTGGACACGGTCGTCACGACCACGATCATGCCGATCGCCATGCTGCTGTTATTCGTCTACGTGTTCGGCGGCGCGATCAACACGGGGTCGGTTTCGTATGTGAATTACCTGCTGCCTGGCATTCTGCTCATCACGGTTGCCTCGGGCATCGCCTACACCGCATTCCGGCTCTTCCTGGATATGAAGAGCGGCATCTTCGAGCGCTTCCAGTCCATGCCGACCGCGCGGTCGTCCGTGCTGTGGGCGCACGTGCTGACCTCGCTGGTCGCCAATTCGATCTCGCTGGTGGTCGTCGTGCTCGTGGCCCTGCTCATGGGCTTTCGCTCGGGGGCGGGGGTGCTGGCGTGGCTCGCGGTCGCCGGCATGCTGATCCTGTTCACCCTGGCGTTGACGTGGATCGCCGTCATCCCCGGTCTGACCGCGAAGTCCGCGGACGGCGCGAGCGCATTCTCCTACCCGCTCATCTTCCTGCCGTTCATCAGCTCGGCATTCGTGCCCACCGGCACCATGCCCGGTCCTGTACGCGCCTTCGCAGAGCACCAGCCGGTGACCTCGATCGTCAACGCCATCCGCGACCTGTTCACACAGCAGCCGGTCGGCACCGACATCTGGATCGCCCTCGCCTGGTGTGTCGGCATCCTCATCGTCGCCTACTTCTTCGCCATGAACACCTACCGCCGCAAGATCTCCTAGGGCCGTGCTCTTGATCTAGATCAGCGTGGCGGAGAAAACACGAACCATCGCGAGTAGAACCCAGGCCGATAAGAGGAATGACCATGGAACACACCGTCACGACGCTGCCGACGGCACGTCAGTCCGGCTGCCCCTTTGACCCACCGGCAGAGCTGATCGAGGCCCGCCGGCACAGCCCCATCAGCCGCTTCCCCTTCCCCGACGGACACGAGGGCTGGCTGATCACCGGCTACGACCTGGTCAGGTCGGTCCTGGCCGATCCGCGGTTCAGCTCGCGCAAGGAGCTCATGCGCCACCACCCGCTGATGGACCTCAGCGGCATTGAGTTCCCCCCGGCGCCGCCCGGTGAGTTCCTGCTGATGGATGAGCCCCAGCACAGCCGGTACCGCAAACCGCTGGTGGGCA
The DNA here is from genome assembly GCF_016863335.1 of Planotetraspora thailandica. GTDB lineage: Bacteria > Actinomycetota > Actinomycetes > Streptosporangiales > Streptosporangiaceae > Planotetraspora > Planotetraspora thailandica. The sequence continues at coordinate 35,800 of NZ_BOOR01000010.1, read as the reverse complement.
AGTTCACCGTACGGCGGATGCGGCAGCTCACCGAGCGCGTCGAGCAGATCACCGCCGACCACCTGGACGCCATGGAAAAGGCCGGGCCGCCGACGGACCTGGTGACCGCGTTCGCCAAGCCCATCCCCGTCATCGTGATCTGTGAGCTGCTGGGGGTGCCGTACGAGGACAGGGCGCGCTTCCAGGAGCAGATCGACGCGTTCCTCGGCGGGGAGACAAGCGACGAGGACCTGATTGCGGCCTACACCGCGACCCAGCAGTACCTCGCGGAGCTGGTGGCCGCCAAGCGTGCGAACCCCGCCGACGACGTGCTCAGCGACCTCATGGACAGCGATCTGACCGATGAGGAACTGCAGGGGATGAGCCTGATCCTGCTGTCGGCCGGGTTCGACACCACCGCGAACATGCTGGGGCTGGGCACCTTCGCTCTGCTGCGCAACCCGGCGCAGCTGGCCGCGCTGCGCGCCGACCCCGCGCTCACCGACAAGGCCGTCGAGGAGCTGCTGCGGTATCTGAGCGTCGCCAAGACGTTCACGAGGACGGCACTGGAGGACGTCGAGGTGGGCGGCCAGACCATCAAGGCCGGTTCGGCGGTCATCCTGTCGTACAACACCGCCAACCGTGACCCCGAGCGCTTCGCCGATCCCCACGCCCTCGACATCCAGCGCCAGGCCACCGGGCACCTGGCCTTCGGTCACGGCATCCACCAGTGCCTGGGTCAGCAGCTGGCCCGCGTCGAGATGCGGGTCGCCTTCCCCGCGCTGCTCAACCGCTTCCCCACGCTGCGCCTGGCCGTACCGGCCGAAGAGGTCGACTTGCGCCCGGAGACCGCGGACATCTACGGGGTCAAGAGCCTCCCGGTCACCTGGGACGTGTGACCGCCGGCCGGTGACGGGTGACGTCGCCTACGGCGCACTCACCACAACGAGTCCTAGACAGAAACAACCCAGGTCGTTGTCTGTACTGCCACCGCTTCGCGGGGCTCTTTGATGTCGCTGATGTTTACGCAGGCAGAGGTATCAAAGGAAATGGGGGGTTCGCTGCGGCACCAGCGGGCCCCCTCCTTCATCTCCACGCATGAGGCCTTCTCCACGTCTCGTGGATCGTCCGGCCGATTTCCGTCACCGTACGGGCGGTCTTCTTGGAGCGTTCACATTAATGATCGCGAATCCAGGGCCCCAAGAGTATGTTGCTCCGCAGCGTAAAGCGGAAATAAAGGAGCCCCTCTTGCGGCAGTCTTTCAAACGCCGGCGGCTGGCACGGCTCGTGGCGGCCGGTGTGGCCCTGGCGGCGATCATAAGTGGAACGGTGACAGCCTCGGCCTCGGCGTCCAGCAATGGCTGGGCTCGATGCCCATGGGGCTACTTCTGCCTGTTCAGCGGCTACAACGGCACGGGCACCATGTGGAAATACCGAACTTCTCAGTCCGACTTCGGGGCGGCCGGCCGAAATGCGGTCGGCTGGATCAATCGGACCAGGAACTACTCCTGCCTGTGGCCTGACAAAAACTACACCTCGTCGTCCATCAAGGTCGCCGCTCCCTCGATCATCAACCCGGCCAACCCCGCGTACGAGTCCGATGGGATCGACGCGGTGCTCTCGCAGTCCAAGTGGCGGCACCACTACGGCTCGGTGGTCCTTGCCCCTACCTGGCACGAATGCCTCACCCGTAAGCAGTACCACGAGTGGTATCGGCAGTACGACAGCCCGGAAGGAACGCCGAAGCCGTTCGGCTCCTTCCTCGGCAACGGCCAGAGCCAGATACTGATGCGCTCTCTGCAGGGGCACCTGTGGGTTCTCCCCGGCGACGACACGAAGCCGGTGGACCTCGGCGCGGGCTGGAACAGCATGAACGTGATCGTCCGGCACGGGGACTACACCGGCGACGGACGCGAGGACATCATCGCCCGTAACGCCAAGGGCGACCTGTACCTCTTCCCCGGCAACGGCAGGAACCACCTGGGCGCCCGGAAGCTGCTTGCCCACGGCTGGAACACCATGTCCTTGATCGCCGCAGTCGGCGACGTGACCGGCGACAAGAAGAACGACCTCATGGGCCGTGACCGCACGGGGACTCTGTGGGTCTATCCGGGCAACGGCAAGGGCGGCTTCGGCAGGCGAATCGCGACGGCTCACGGCTGGAACACGATCACCGCGCTCTTCGGCCCTGGAGAGTTCACCGGCGACGGCAAGGACGACATCGTCGCCCGTGACCGCTCGGGCAACATGTGGCTCTACCACGGCGCCGGCAAGGGCCGCTTCGGCAAGCGCACCCTGCTCTCCCGCGGAATATCCCAAGCCTGGGAGCTCTTCTCGGTCGGGGACGTGGACGGCGACGCCAAGAACGATTACTTCCAGGCGTACGCCAGTGTGAGCCTCGGCTCGTTCAATCTCTTCTCGGGCACGGGCAAGGGTGGAATCGTACGTAAGCCGGGCTGGCAGGCGACCTACGACCTCGATCCTCGGGAACTCTTCCTGTAAGCCCGATCGAGTCGCGCTCGGCAGCGGCAACGGCCCCGTCCTGAACCTGAGGACGGGGCCGTTGCCTTCAGCGGCAGTCCTGACCGAGCCGGGCCGCAGCGCGCCCGTCAGGAGGAGCCCTGGTGGGTGCGGCGGAAACGGGCCGGGGTGGAACCCGTGGCCTGGCGGAAAGCCCGGTTGAACGCGGATTCCGAGTCGTACCCCACCGCGGCCGCCACCGCGGCGACGGTGAGGTCGGTCTCGATGAGGTGCTCGGCCGCGATCATCATCCGGATCTGCGTGACGCACTCGCCCACCGTCAGCCCCGTGGACCGCAAGAAGTTGCGGGCGAGCGTGGCCCGCGACATGGCGGCCACCTCGGCCAGACGCGCGACCGTCCAGTCGTCATCTGGATCTTGCAGCACCGCCTCGATGACCGGCCGGAGCCGCGGATCGTCGGCGGCGGTCCACGCGGGCGCCCCGACGAACCGGCTCGGCGATGCCCGCAGCACCATGGCGAGCAACGCGTTGCACAGGGACGACAGGACCGCACCAGTGCCGAGCCCGTCGTGGCGCGCCTCCTGCCGCATGAGCGTGCTCAGCATCCACACGATCTCATCGGCCTGCGCGAATGACACCTGCAGCGGGTCGGGCAGGCTCCGGAACAGCATGGCCCCAGCGCCGGAGCCGAACGTGTAATGGCCGCAGAGCAGGTCCATGATGACCTCCCCCGACTGGCTGCGCATGATCTGGAAGGTGTCACCCGGCTCCTCGACGACACCTTGGCCGCCCACACCGGCCGTCCGGACGCGGTGGGCCTGTCCGCCCGGTAGCAGCACGACGTCGCCCGCCGTCAGCTCGATGCGCAGATCGGCGACCTCGATCGTGCACGCGCCCTCGAGTAGCAGGTGGAAGGCCGCGTTGCCCGTGCCGTACGCCGGCACGTCCATCGTCGTCGCGCCGGAGAGAAGGCAACGCTTGTCCAGGAACGCCTGCAGTCTCGCCAGGCGGACGATCTCACTGATCCAGTCCATGATGAGACGCTCGCGAAGAAAAGTGAGACGAATCCGTCTTATGCGCTCAATTGTAGGTGTTCAAGACTGAGGTCATGACCACCCTCAACAACGTTCTCCACGCCGATGTCCTGGTCATCGGCTTCGGTAAGGGCGGCAAGACCGTGGCCGCCGAGATGGGCCGCCGTGGCAGGAACGTCGTGCTCGTGGAGCAGTCGGACCGCATGTACGGTGGCACCTGCCCCAATGTGGGATGTGTGCCGACGAAGGCGCTCGTGCACCACTCCGGCAAGCGCCGTACGGACGATTCTCCGCAGGAGTGGTACGAGCGGGCCGTCGGCAGCGTCCAGGCGCTCACCACGCGGTTCCGGGGTGGCAACTACGACGCGCTGAACGGCGCCGACACCGTCAGGGTCGTCACCGGCCGGGCCGTGTTCGTCGACCCGCACACCGTGGCCGTCGGGGCGGGTGAGGACAGGCTCACCGTCACCGCCGAGACCATTCTGATCAATACCGGCTCCGAGCCAATCGTCCCCGACATCCCCGGCATGCGCGCCAGCAAGCGGGTCGTGACCAGTGCCGACCTCATCCAGACGACGGAGTTGCCGAAGCGGCTCGCGATCATCGGCGGCGGTTACCTCGGCATTGAGTTCGCCTCGATATATCGCCGCTTCGGCTCGCAGGTCACCGTGCTCGAATCGGCTCCCGAGATCCTCGGCCGGCTGGACGACGACGTCGCCGCCGTGGCTGAGGGCATCCTCGTGGGTGAGGGAATCGAGATCGTCACGGGCGTGCGCGTCACCGAGGTGAGCGATGGCGAGAGCGTGACGATCGTCGTCTACGAAAAGGACGGGAGGTGGCAGGCCATCGAGGCCGACGCCGTGCTCGCCGCAATCGGGCGCGCGCCGGCGATCCGTGATCTCGGGCTCGAGGCCGCAGGTGTCCGCACGACCGATCGCGGCGCGATTGAGGTAGACGAGTACCTGCGGACGAGCCGGCCGCACATCTTCGCCCTCGGCGACGTCAACGGCGGGCCGCAGTTCACCTACGTCTCCCTCGACGACAGCCGCATCGTCATGGATCAGCTCGTCGGGGAGGGTCGCCGCTCGACGGCGGATCGGGTGGCGATCCCCAACACACTCTTCATGACCCCGCCGCTGGCGACCGTGGGCATCACAGAGAGGCGGGCCCGCGAGGAGGGCCGCAACGTGAAGATCGCCAGCGAGCTGGTGGCCGACATCGTGGCCATGCCTCGCGCGTACGTCGTCGAGGAGACCCGCGGGGTCATGAAATTCGTGATCGACGCCGAGACGGACGAGATCCTCGGGGCGGCGCTGCTGAGCATCGACGCGCAGGAGCTGATCAACACGGTCGCGCTCGCCATGCGGCACGGCATCAAGGCGGCCGAGCTGCGCGGCGCCGTTTACACCCACCCCAGCTCCACGGAGGCGTTCAACGAGGTGCTCGGCACCATCGTGCGCTGAGGACCGACTATTTCCGTGGTTACGGCGAAGCCGTCGCGCAAGCTCCCCAGGCTCGAACCCTGGACCTGGCGCCAGAGATTTTCCCAGTTCAGAGCCCTGCCAGGCCTCTTTCTGCTTTCCGATCATGTGTCGCGGGAAGCCGAGCGCAGCCACGATGCCGCCGGGGGCAATCGACCTAGACGGGGTAAATGCGGCTAAACTTCCAACGATCAGCATTGGTCCCCGTTAGGTGAGCGGCTTTGAACATCCCTCCGCGGCCCGGTGGCGAGTGGCGGTTCAACCCCCCGCCCGGCTGGCCTGCTCCGCCCAAAGACTGGATCCCGGCTCCGACCTGGTCTGGGCCGGACCCGAGCTGGCCGGCGCCTCCAGCGAACTGGCCATGGTGGGTGCGCGACGAGGTGGCCATCCCGGGTGGTGGCGACACCATGGCGTTCGATGCGCCTCTGGTCGGCCCGGCTTCCGCCAACCCGGCTCCCGTGGGGCTGCCTCCCATGGGTCAGGCGCCGATGAGCCCGCCTCCGATGGGCCCGCCTCCGGGCGGTGCCGAGACGATGGCCTTCGGCGGGGCTCCGGCAGGCTCGGCTCCCATGGGGGCGCCGCCGATGGGTCGGGCGCCGATGGGCCCGCCTCCGATGGGCCCGCCTCCGGGCGGTGCCGAGACCATGGCCTTCGGCGGGCCTCCGGCAGGCTCGGCTCCCATGGGGGCGCCGCCGATGGGCCCGCCTCCCATGGGTCCACCCCCGATGGGTCAGGCGCCGATGGCCCCGGCCACCTACGATCAGGTCCCGCACGACCAGCCCGCCTATGATCAGGCCGCCTACGATCAGGCACCGTACGATCCGGCGTTCTACAACCAGGCACCGTACGATCCGGGACAGTTCAATCCGGCCCCGGCGCAGGCCGGGCGGTCCGGTACGGGTCTCAAGGTCCCGTGGAAACTGGTGGGGATCGGCGCCGCTGTCGTGGTCGTCGGCGTCGCCGCCTTCCTGGCCTACGGTGGGCCGGGAAACGATGCTGTCGGCACCACCTCAGCCGGCTCCACGGCCTCCTCCGCGCCGGAGGACGCCGCTACACAAGAGCAGGCCGCGGCGATCGACAAGGTCCTCGATGCGAGCAAGCCCAGTCGGGGCAAGCTCCAGCAGGGGCTCAGCCAGATGCTGCACTGCTCGAAGCCCGGCCAGGCCGTCGCGACGCTCCAGCGGGTCACCCAGCAGCGAGCCTCGCAGGTCCAGCAGGCGAAGAAGCTGAAAGTCGACGCGCTCGACGGAGGCGATGCTCTGAAGCGGCATCTCGTGGATGCGCTCACGGCGTCGCAGCAGGCCGATGCGGCGTACCTGAAATGGGCGCAGAAGCGTCAGGCTCTCCACTGCAAGGGGAAGACCGCGGGGGATCCCTTCTACGACGCCGGGACCACGGCCTCGTTGAAGGCCACCAAGTCCAAGACCGCGTTCGTCAAGCTGTGGGGCCCGATCGCGGAGCAGGAGGGGCTGCCCGCTCGCACCACCGGAGAGATCTGAGGTTTCCTCCACGCCTCACAGACGGACGGATCAGGCGGGCGCTCCTGGAGAACAGGAGCCCCGCGCTCCGGCCCAAGCTTGCCGGGACCAGGGGGTTCAGGCGCTCCAGTCCGATGGCGGCCGAAAGCCAGAAGCCGGTGCCGCCGCTTTCGGCGGACGGCTAAGCTCGAAAGCGTAGACGCCAGATCCACAGGGGTCTCGCGTGCCGCAGGCGGCACTCTCAACAGGGAGAAGACGACATGACCGCCGAGCCACATGAGCTGCCCACGGCTCGGACGCTTGAGCAGATCATCGAATCCTTGAAGGTCGACAGGAGCCCTCGTAACATCCGCGCATGCCTGCCTCCAGAGGATCGCGACCACTTCGACAAGGATTACCGGCAGATTATGGCCAGGGCCATGGAGGAACTGGACCTCGCACCTGTCAACGACACCCTGGCCCACTGGTGGCACGTGGCCAGGATGAAGGCGAGCGGAGAATACGAAGAGGTTCTCGCACGTGCTGTGCGCGTCCGAGATCAGATCGAGCGCGGAGAGCAGGTGTCAGGCAGGCCGCTTCGCGACGTTCTTGCCGAGCGTGCCGCCGAGCTTGGTGTGAAGCTGGATCTTTAGATGTACACGGTCGGCATGAGCAAGGTCGTAGAAGAGCAGATCACAGCACTTCCGGCCGAGGCCCTTGTCCCCTTCCATGAAGTGACCGTGTTCTTGCAGGTCGCCCCGTGGAATGGCAAACCCTTCGTAGGGGAGAGACCTGACGCGCCAATGCGGACGCGGACGTTCGGGAACGGCGGGTCGGGAATGGTGAGCTACTTGATCATCGAGTACCGCCGCATGGTGGAAATCATTCACGTGGTTTGGTACGGCTGACAGCGCTGAGAGGGCGCGGCCGAGCGTGTGGTCAGGGCACAGGACTGAGCCGCCGTGCCCAGCGTTGGCGGCCAGCGCCCTTGGCCGTCCGCTCACGAGGCGGAATCGAACGAGTGGCGGCCCTTCCATACGAACAGGGCCCGGATCGGCCCCGAAAGCCCTGTTCGTGATCGCGTTCAGTCTTCGTCTTCTCCGTCGCCCACGAGGAGTTCGTACAGGCCGTCGCCGCGGGGGATGCGCGATTCGGCGGGGAAGTCCAGGACGTACAGGCCCGCCTGGTCGTACAGGCTGTAGGAGGAGAAGTCCTCGCCCTGGGCGAGGACGACCAGCCGGGAGCCGGCGCGCCAGACCGCGTTGTGCCAGTCGTCCTCGTCTTCGTCACCGTGCTCGCCGACGACCTCCGGTTCTCCCAGGTGCTCGGTCAGCGTCTCAAGAGCCTCCTGCCAGACTGCGTCGAACTGCTCACGGTCGGCGGACTTGTCGACCTCCCACTGGTCGGACGGCGTGTGCTGGGGGAACTCGTCGAGATCCGGGTCGTCGTCGGCGTCCTCATCGTCGGACTCGTAGAAGAGCGCGAAGGCCACCGCGAAGCCCGTCACCTCGTCGTCGTCCGACCAGCGGACGTCAACGTCCCAATCGCCGACGGCGAGCCGGGGGTCCTTCAGGTCATCGATGACACGCCCGATGACCGAGCCGCCGGGAGGGGCGGGCCAGCCCGACCGCAACCAGGCGGCGTCCAGAGCGTCCCGGTCCCATGGCGAGTCGGCCAGGGTGGTCACGGCGCTGACGAGCGCGGGAGTGATGGGGTGCCAGGCAAGGGCCATGGTGGGGGAAATCCCTTCAAGCAAGGCGTGATGGTGAGGGCCTGGGAGGCCGTGGCCTCGTTCGCCAAAGCCGCGAAACCGGCCATAGAGGCGTACCCGAAGGCAGTGATCAAGCGTAGCGCCGGGGGGCGCCGCTACCGATCGCGGCGGGAGATCAGATGCGTCAGTGCGGCGACCCCGCGGTACGGGTCGGTACGGCCCGCCCGCTCCTCGCAGGCGAGAAGCGCGTCGAAGTCTTCAGGTACGGACGCGTCGTCGGGGGCCAGATCGGTGAAGACCCGCACGCCGTACCATTCACGGACCGACAATCCATGACGAGCCAGCGTCGACCGAAGGTTGGCAAGCCGATCCGCACGTGCGGTCACGCCGACCCGGTTGCTGTAGATCATGTCGTCGAACGCCCGATATGCGGTCTCCCAGTCGCCGGACAGGCCTGGCCGCATCGCCAAGGCGTCGCCGTTCCTGACGAGGAGGGAGACCAGGCCGCCGGGTGCGGTCGCATCGGCGATCGAGCGGATCACGGGCTCCGGGTCGTCGAAGTACATCAGCACGCCATGACACATCACGACGTCGAAGGGGCCGGCGGGCAGCTCCTCGGCCGAGCCGTGCACCACCTCCACGTCGAGATCGGGCGTTAAAGCGGCCGTCAGCCGGGCGAGCAGTTCCCGCGAGGAGTCCAGCGCCGTGACCCGGTGCCCGCGCGCCGCCATCCGCAGGGCCTGGGTGCCCTGCCCGCATCCGACGTCCAGGACGCGCGCCGGTGCGTCGGGGAGGTACGGCTCCAGCTGACGGGTGACCAGTTCCTGGCGTACGGCATCCCTGAGCTTGCCCAAGCGCGCCTGCCACTGGTTCTCGCCCGATGCGAACTCCATGCGGTCCTCTTCTCGCGAATCGCCGACGCCTGCCTCCTCGGCCAAGGGTAGAAAGTCGGTTGCCGGGCGGTTCGGCCGGTTCATATCTTGCGTTCGGTCGCCGGCCGGGACGGCCTGCCGTACGGCACGGCACTGGCGATGCGAGATCCGTACAGGCGGCAGGACGAGCACTGACCGCGAAACGACGACGCGCCCGCCGCGGGAGAGATCCCGCGACGGGCGCGCCCGTGTCAGCTGAGGTCAGCCGAAGAGGTTGTACGTGGTGAAACCGGTCTTGGTCTTGACGGGCGACGCGAAGGTGCCGTTGCCGTTGCCCTTCCAGAGGTACATGGACCCGGCGCTGTTCACGACGACGAGGTCGGACTTGCCGTCGCCGGTCACGTCACCGGGGGTGACGATGTACTTGGCCGACGCGAACGTGGTGGAGCTGCCGACCAGCTTGCGGGAGCTCATGGTGAACGTGCCGCTCGCGTTGCCGGCGTGCAGGTAGAGCGCGCCCTTGGAGGTGCGGCCCAGCAGGTCGGGCTTGCCGTCGCCGTTGTAGTCGCCGTGCCCGACGACCTGGGAGTAGGCGAGCCAGCCGGTGCTGAGCTTCTTGGCGGCGCCGAAGGTGCCGTTGCCCTTGCCCGGGTAGACGTACAGGTAGCCGGCGGAGGTCACCGACATCAGGTCGGGCAGCGCGTCGCCGGTCACGTCGCCGGGCGTGATGATCTGCTTGACGGCGCCCCAGCTCGACGAGAGCTTGGTGTTGACGAACGAGGACCCCGACTTGTGCCGCCAGTAGAGCGCGCCGGTGGTGGTCCGCACGACGTAGTCCACGATGCCGTCGCGGTTGAGGTCGGTCTGCAGGACCTTGTTCCACGAGCTGTAGCCGCTGCCGGCCGAGGAGTACGTCGTGAGGGTGGCGCCCTTGAAGTACCGCGCCGTGCCGCCCTTGGAGGCGCGGGCGAACACGTCGGCCCGGCTGTCGCCGTTCCAGTCGGTGTCGAAGACCCGGGCCAGGGTGACGCCGGTGTAGGTGGACACCTTGGTGAAGACCGGGTACGTGCCGGCGATGCCGCATTCCTTGGTCACGGTGCCGGACTCGTCGAACTGCGCTATTCCCCAGGAGACGATGCCGACAATCTTTCCACCGACCACCAGCGGACCGCCGGAGTCACCGGAGCAGGTGGTGGTCGTCGTGGCGTCGTCGCCGGTCGCGACCGGGCCGGCGCAAATCATGTGGCCCGCGATGAAGTCGCCCGTGAGGGCCGAGTTGCAGGTGGAGTCCGCCTGGATCGGCAGGGTCGCCTTCTTGAGCACGTCCGATCCCGGGTCGTTCGGGTCGGAGGTGGTGTTGCCCCAGCCGTAGACCGTCGCGTTGGTGCCGGCCTTGTACAGGGCGGTGTCCGTGCTGGCAGCGATCTTCGCCGTGGCCATCGGGAACGTCCCGTCCAGCGTGAGAACGGCCACGTCGTTGTCGGTCTTCGCCTCGTTGTACGACGGGTTGGACCACTGCCGCTTGACGAAGGACAGCTTGGCGTTCGGAGGAAGGGTGTCGGTTGGCACATTGGCCGTGTTGCCGACGATCACGCCGTTGTTGTACCAGTCCAGGCCGGAGACGCAATGAGCGGCCGTCAACACCTTGTTGGGGGCGATCAGCGCACCACCGCAGAACAGCGCCTCGGTATCGCTGAGGAAGTACCACAGCTGAACCATGTACGGTGCCGCGGTGATGGCGGTCGTGGAGCCACCGACGATCGAGGGCTTGGGGGTGAACGTAGAGTTTTTCGATGTTTTCTGCGAGGTAGCCGGTGGTGTCGGCCGATTCGGCGAGGCCGTCTTCTCCGTGTAGCCGTACTTCTGGACTACTGCGGAAATCTCCTGGAAGCGAGCTTCAGGAGTCGTACGGTCGCCAATGACTGATGCCGAGCCAGTGGTCGTGGACGCCGAGGCGGTGGTGCCTGCGGTCGTGGCTACGAGGCCCAGTGCGATGATCGCAGCGGAGAGCGCACGGCGAGCGCCGGTGCTTCTCCTGCCGCCCTGAGCAGGATTCAAATGGGTCCCCTGTGAGAGAAGGCGCACTCCCCGAGTGCGCCTGAAGCCTGATGCCAGTGGGGGCCGCGCACACCGGAGGACCATGTGGGGGGCACATCTGGCGAACCTGATATTAGCGTCACGTTCCAAGGCAAGGTAGATCGTGATATCTGTTTGTGATGTATTAAGGGCATCGGTTCGTTAGTTGTCTGATTCCGACATATCCGATGAGCCCAATTCGATGGATTTAAGACTGCTCTAACGCCGTTTAAGTCGGCGCTAACCTCACAGTGCGTGACGGGTGTTCCTTCGCCGATGTGGCCCTGGCCAGAGGGCCTCGGAAACCGGATTGATGACGTCGCCAACTGTCGACTTTTGTCATATTTCGTGCTTGATGATCGCCTGTTATCGTCATGCTGACGATTAGGAGGCGGCGGTGGCGCTGAACGACCTGATGGGCCCTTTACTGGAGCCCGCTTTCACCCTTTGGGGCGTGTCCACGAGTTGGGCGGAGCTCCTCGGGTTCGCGACGGGAATCCTCACCGTGTGGCTGACCGTCCGCCAGCACATCGCGAACTGGCCGGTCGGCATCGCCAACGTCGTCTTGCTGGGGCTCGTCTTCCTTTCCGCCGGGCTGTACGCCGACGCGTCGCTGCAGATCGTCTACGTGCTCCTCGGCCTCTACGGCTGGTGGCAGTGGTTGTACGGCGGCGCCGGGGGCGCCAGGTTGACCGTCTCCCGCACGGGCCTGGCCGAGTGGTGCTGGCTCGTCGTCGCCGGGGCCGCGGCGACGGCCGCGCTCACGGTCGTGCTCGCCCGCTGGACCGACTCCGTCGTGCCGTTCTGGGACGCCCTCACGACCGCCCTGTCGCTCATGGCGACCTACGGCCAGTGCCGCAAGCTTCTGGAGTCGTGGTGGTTGTGGATCACCGTCGACGTGATCTACATCCCGCTCTACGCCTACAAGGGCCTCTACCTCACCAGTGCGCTCTACCTGATCTTCCTCGGGCTCTGCGTCGCCGGCCTGCTGGCCTGGCGCAGAGCGACGGCGGCGCGGCCGGTGGCGGTGGCGGCATGAGCGGCCCCTTCAGGCACGGCCTGGTCATCGGCAAGTTCTATCCGCCGCACGCCGGTCACCATCACCTGATCGACTCGGCGGCCGGCCGGTGCGACCTGCTCACGGTCGTCGTCGCCGCGTCGAGCGTGGAGACCATCCCGCTGGCCCGCCGTACGGCATGGCTGCGGGAGGCGCACCCGCAACCGAACGTCGTGGTGGCGCCCGTGATGGACGACGTCGAGATCGACTACGACGACCCGTTGATCTGGGAGGCGCACGTCGAGGTGTTCCGGCACGCGCTGGCGCTTGCGCACGGCACGGTTCCGGCGATCGACGCCGTCTTCTCCTCCGAGCCGTACGGACCCGAACTGGCCCACAGGTTCGGGGCGGCGCACGTGGCGGTCGACCCCGGGCGTGAGCGTCATCCGGTCAGCGGAACGATGGTCCGGGCGGATCCGCCGGCGGCGTGGCCCCGGCTCAGCCCGCCGGTCCGGGCCTACCTCGCCCGCCGCGTCGTGGTCGTGGGGGCCGAGTCGAGCGGCACCACGATGCTCGCCCGGTCGCTCGCCGCGAGCCTCGCCGCGCGCGGGGGAGTCTGGGCGGCGACCCGCTGGGTCCCCGAGTACGGCAGGACCTATTGCGAGGAGAAGCTCGCCGCGGCCCGCCGTACGGCCAAGCGGAACGGCGAGCCCGAGCCCTGGCTGGACGACCTCGAATGGGGCTCGGAGGAGTTCACGACGATCGCCGAGCGGCAGTTGTCGTGGGAGGACGCGGCGGCGCGGGTGGGCTCTCCCGTGCTGGTCTGCGACACCGACGCTCTGGCCACGTCGTTGTGGCACGAGCGTTATCTCGGCGCCCGATCGGCCGAGGTCGCGCGGATGCACGAACGGGCCCGGCACGACCTGTGGATCCACACCTCCGTCGAAGGTGTGCCGTTCGAGCAGGACGGCTGGCGGGACGGCGAGCACATCCGCGAGCGCATGGACGAACGCATCCGCCGCGAACTGGCCGACCGTGATCTTCCCCACGTGATCGTCACGGGCTTGCCCGAAGAACGGCTGGCTAGAGCCGTACGCGAGGTGGACGCGCTGCTGGCCCGTGGATGGGAGTTCGGGCGGCCGCTCACCGAACAGGAGTGAGGCGCGTGTCATTTCGCGTAATGGGAGGGGAAAGCGGCTAGCTTGTCCAGCTATGAACAGGCGGTGGGTGGGACCTGACGGGTACGAGATCGTGCCGGTGGACCACCAGGGCCGCCAGGTTCTCCGCGTGAAGCGGAAAGGCGTGCTCGTCGCCGACTGCGTGTCGGTGGAGGAGGTCGCGAGGCTCGTCGACCTGGCCGACCTCTGCGAGGTGATCCCGCTCCCGCGCCGGGGCGACGACCTGCGGACGGCCTCCCGGTAGTCGTCCGCGGCGGATCTTCCCGTGATCCGATCGTCACGGTGTGCGAGAGTCGCGGGTGCGTGAGGCGTAACCCCTCTAGCGTCGGGGGAACACAAACCCGTGAGGGGGGAACCTATGCGCCTGCCCACCATGCCCGTCCCGGTGCGCGTGCCCGTGAGCCGTCTGCCGGCCGCGGGTGTCGCGGGCCTGCTGATCCTGGGAGTCGCCTGCGCCGCCCCCGGCTCGGCGAAGGAGCCCCCGGTCTACGTCCTGAACCTGTACGGCGCGGAAGAGGGCCGCAGCGACCAGAAGCCCGGCGATCTGACGGTCTCGGAGTTCAGCACGCTCAACGGGGTGACCTGGCAGAGCTGGGGGCCCACCAGGGCGGCGGGATCGGGTGAGCTCACCGGCAGCTGGTGCCTTCCGCAGTGCATGGACACGCCGTACACCGCCACGGTGACGCTGAGCAACGTCGCCGCGGTCAAGGGCAAGGGCTACTTCACGAAGTACGAGATCACGGCGCAACTGCCCCAGGACCAGCGAGACAAGGCCGACCTGACCGGCACCCTGCCCACTCCGTGAACGGAGCAAGGCGTGCGGGAAAGGACTCGGAGATTGATTTCGCATCGGTAGTCGCGCCGTGTAAGGTTGCACCTGTCCGCGGCGCGAAAGCCCCTACGACAGGCCCCTATAGCTCAGTCGGCAGAGCGTCTCCATGGTAAGGAGAAGGTCAACGGTTCGATTCCGTTTGGGGGCTCCCCACTAGAACAGCCTGAAACGCCTCATCTGGAGATCATCCGGATGGGGCGTTCTGCGTTTTTGCGCGATTTCTGCGCGACGGATTGCGGCGCCCCCGCCGGTACGGCGCCAGCAGGTCGTCCAGCATGGCCACCGGCGAGTGCGGCGAGTAAGCCACCCGCTCAACCAGGGAGGCCTTCCAGCGGGCCGTCAGGGCCTTCAGAAGGTCCGCGATCATGCCGTCCGAGATGTGCGTGCAGACGCCGCGCATGCCTGGCACGGCGTGCCCCATCCGGTCCGCCTGGAGGATCTCCGGCACCCCGTCCTCGGCCATCCAGGTCCTCCAGTTGCCAGTCGACGCGGATCTTCCCAAGCTGGACGTACTGCGGCTGCAGGCCCATCAGCTCGCCCCAGCGCAGCTGCCATGCGCCGTTCACCAAGCCGTCCATCCAGGGTCTCCCGTCGGCCATCGCGGATGTGGCAGGTAGTCAGCGACAATCTGAATTGTGGGAATCTACATCGAGGCGAGGTGCTGTTGGTCGGAACGTCCGTGAGCCCGTAGGAAGGGTGAAGGTCGTGTTCGTGACAGTTGCACAGCATGTGGTTCGGCTAGCGCGCGTCTCCCGCGCGCGCGATCGCGGCAGCGCTCGCCGTGACCACGTTTGTCCTGGCGGCGGCCGGGTTGATGACACCGTGCCCAGCGAGTGCGGAAGCGCCGGAGGGCGGCGATCGTCTCACCGGCTCCGCGGTGATCGTCAAGGTTCCCCCCGACCACCCGACGCAAGCCTGCGCGGGCTGACGGCCATCTCGCAGACCAAGAACCTCGTCAACCATGGGCATCCAGGCGACGTGGTCCGGGTGGAAGGCCGGGATGCCGCAGGGGCGCGGGCTTCGCGGCCGGCCCGTTGGCGCGCTCGGCAACCCCCGATGACCCCGGTGCCCTGCGAGCCGCCCTGTGCCGGATCTGCTCGTCTTCGGACTGCTGGCTAGAGCCGCGGCCCCGTTGCTCGGGCGGCTGCGCCGCCGGACCGGGGATGATGCGCCGTGAACCGGACGCGCCATCCCCGGCCCCCAGAGACCTGTTGAGGACCGTCGAACAGGCGGCGGATCCTCGGCCGGGCTGCCACCGGACGGAACCCGGTGGCAGTGCACGCCCCGGCGGGAAACGCGCCCGCCGGTTCGACCCTCCAGGAAAGGGAGGATCACAAGTGCGTAAGAGTAACGGTATCGCTGCCGTGCTTGCAGCGACAGCCGCGAGCACACTCGTGCTCACTGCTACGCCGGCCATGGCCGAGCCCGCGCCGGGCACGACCGTCAGCGCGACGAACATCGTAGGCGTCGGCTCGGACACCACCCAGGACGTGCTCAACGCCCTCACCGCAGATCTCGCCCCGCTCGACGGCGTCGTGTCCTTCGACGCCACGGGTCCCAGCCCGATCACGGTGGGCGGTATCAGCTTCACGCGGCCGAACAGCGGCAACGGCATCACGGCCCTCAGTCGCTCGGTCGACGCGGGCCTCTGGGTCGGCACGGTCACATGCCCCGCGCCGCCTGGCGGCACCATCACTGGCCTGCTTGACTTCGCCCGCTCCTGGCGCGGCCCGAAGGCGCGAGGCGATCTCGGTCCGAGCGCGCCGCTGACGTTCATCCCGATGGCCCGCGACGCGCTCACCTACGCGTACAACGGCGCGGGCCTGAGCAACCTGACGCTCCCGCAGCTCAGGAACATCTACTCGGCCAACACCGCTGCGCAGGCCAAGACTGCCGCCGGTGGCGTCGACGTGACCCCGCTCCTGCCGACCTGCTCGGACACGCGCGACCCCTTCCTCGATGCGATCGGTCTGACCGAGACAACGCTCGGTGACTACGTGAAGCCGACTCCGCAGGCGAACAAGGCGGACGGCATCGTCGACAGCCCCGGCGAGATCGTGCCGTTCTCCACGGCGCAGTGGATCGCCCAGCGCAACCACGTGACTACGTCACACGTCGACCTGGCCTACGCTCTGGGCACCCGCCTCGGCACGCCGCTGAAGGACTTGTTGGGCGACCCGCTCGCGGCAACGAAGTCAGTGACCACGAACGGGGTCACCAAGCTCGTCCCCGACCCGGACTACTACGCCAACGCCACGTTCGGCCGTGACGTCTACAACGTGGTGGAGACCGCACGGATCACGACCGGCAACGCGAAGTACGACTCCGCGCTGGCGGCCGTATTCGCCGGACCCTCGTCGAAGATCACTTCGGCCGACTCCGACGCGATCATCGCCAACTACGGATTCCAGGTAGTTTCCTACGCCGGTGACACCGACATCCCGGGGACCGCGTGTAATCCGGCGAACAACGGCGACATTGGGGGCACAACTGGCTCGGGCGACCACGCCAAGGGCGGGGCGCTCGAGTAGTCAATGCACGCGGGTGGGACCGGCCGAGCGCTCGGCCGGCCCCACACCCGCGGCTACCATGATCAGCTCGGTGCGTAGGCCTTCGTGGTCGTCTTCGGAGTACGCCTCTAAGGGCAGGTCGAGGAAGCCCGCGCCGCCCTCTCGGAACACACGGCGGCTCTTCGGCGAGACCCCTGGTGGCAGACGGCCACCAACCCGCTCGACGCCTGGAACGAGCTCAGCCGGATCGCTCGGCCGGCAGTGGAAGCTCCCGCACTTCAACAAGATCAGCCAGGTCAATGTGGGTAGCCACGTCCTCGGGCGTCCTGCAGTAGGCGATCAGGAGTCGGCGGCCGTTGATCCGCTGGGAGACGCGCAGGTGATGCCGAGTTGGTGCCCGAACCGCAGGTCTCGGAGGAAGGCATCCGTGCCGTTGCCGTGCTCAGGGACCTCGTAGCCCGCCGTGCTGTCACGCCAAACCTCGGCCCTGCCTTGCCACCGGACAACCCAGGCGACGACAACCCGGGCACAGCTGGCGCGGGTATCGGCATGGCGTACAGCCCGCGCCGGGTTGCGCGCGCGGCGAGTATGCGATCTCTGCGCGTGACCGCTCTCAAAGCCTGCGGAGCGCGGCGGGGCGAAGCTACCGTGTAGCATGGCTGACGTGCCGAAGCCCGCTTCGGATGAGGTCGCAGGCTCCTTCACTCGCATGTGAAGAGAAGATCGGCGAGTCGATTCCGTTCGAGGTTCCGGTGCGGGAGTCCTATTCGATCAGTTCTTCGGATGGGGCTTTTGGCTTGGTGGGGTTCCTCACTCGCCGTTCCCGATCATGGTTCGCTCTCGCGTGCGCAAGAGCCGTACGGGTCGGGTATCCTTGCGTGGCCGGTCCCAGTTTTTCCGGTCCAGGCGGAGTAGCTCAGTCAGGCAGAGCAAGCGGCTCATAATCGCTGTGTCGCCGGTTCAAGTCCGGCCTCCGCTACTACCCCAGCCGGGTCCCCCTCAAAGGTGATCAGGCCGGGGTTGTCCAGTAGTCCCGAACGCAGAAAGGCACTCCCACGTGGCTGCCACCGACGTTAGGCCTAAGATCACGCTGGCCTGCCAGGAGTGCAAGCACCGCAACTACATCACGCGGAAGAACCGGCGTAACGACCCGGATCGGCTTGAGCTGAAGAAGTACTGCCCCAACTGCAAGTGCCACCAGCCCCACCGCGAGACCCGCTAGTTCGTCTGGTCTGCCGGTGAGGAAGAAGTACTGCCCACTGTGTCCCTAGGACTGGGCAAGTGCCTCCAGCCCCACCGCGAGACCCGCTAGTTCGCGGGACCTGCTGGTCGTTCCAGTCGCGGCTGTCGAGGGGGCTTTGCCGGCCGCGCTGTGAGACTCGCTGAGACGCTCAGCGAGGTCTACGGGGAAGCTTCAGCACGCTTCAGGACATCTTCATACGAGCAACCGGCGGTTCTGTCATGGGATCGCCGGTTTGTCGTGTCCATACAGGCTGAGGCCTTCATTTGTTGGCGCCAGCCGACGGATCATCCCTGGTCCTCAGGTCGCTAGGGTGGAGACCCGCCGGGGTGTCAGCGGAACTTTGTTCTGTTACCTTCGGCTCAACCAGCTCTTCAGCCGCGAAGGAGCGCGACCTCATGGCTTTGAACCGCGATTTCGTCGGGCGGACATTTGAGGCGTCCGCCCCTTACGAGGTCAGCCGCGTGAAGATCAAGGAGTTCGCCGCCGCGATCGGCGACCACAACCCGATCTACCACGACAAGGACGCCGCCGTCGCGGCCGGGCACCCCGACGTCGTCGCCCCGCCGACCTTCCCGATCGTGTTCACCCTGACGGGAGCAGGCGGCGCCCTGTCCGATCCCGATCTCGGGCTCAACTACGCCATGGTCGTCCACGGTGAGCAGCGCTTCGAGTACCAGCGGCCCGTCTACGCCGGCGATCGGCTCGTCTGCACCTCGACCGTCACCGAGATCCGCAGCGTCGGCCGCAACGAGTTCCTGACCATCCGCAGCGACGTCACCAGCACCGGCGGTGAACTGGTCTGCCGGACCTACAACACCATCGTCGAGCGAGGAGGGGCGGCTTAACCATGGCTGCGACGATCAAGTACGACGAGGTCCAGGTGGGCCAGGAGATCCCGGCCGCCTCCTACCAGGTCCGCCGGGTCAACCTGGTGATGTACGCGGGCGCCTCCGGCGACTTCAACCCCATCCACTGGAACGAGCGCCACGCCAAGTCCGTCGGGCTGCCCGACGTGATCGCGCACGGCATGTTCACCATGGCCGAGGGCGGCCGGTTCGTCACCGACTGGGTGGGCGACCCCGCCGCCGTCGTCGACTACGGCGTGCGCTTCTCCTCGATGGTCGTCGTCCCGGACGACGACCAGGGGGCCACGATCACGATCAGCGGCATCATCGAGGAGAAGCTCGAGGACAAGCGCGTCGTGGTCGCCCTCAACGCGAGGTCCGGCGACGCGCGGGTCCTGTCCAAGGCCCGGGCCGTCGTCCAGCTGTCCTGACCCGTCCTGAGGAATCCCATGGCTGAGCGGTTGGCAGACGTACGGCTCGGGCCGTACACGACGTTGCGGTTGGGCGGTCCGGCCCGCGCCTTCACTGAGGCCCGGACGCAGGACGAACTGGTGGAGATCGTCGCCGGCGCGGACCGCCGGGGCGAGCCGGTGCTGATCCTGGGCGGCGGCAGCAACCTCGTGGTGTCCGACGACGGGTTCGACGGCCTCGTGGTGCGCGTGCTCACCGAGGGCGTCGACGCGGAGCACGACGGCGACCGGGTCCGTGTCACCGCGCAGGCGGGGGAGGACTGGGACGCCCTGGTCGCCCGCTGCGTGGCGGAAGGCTGGTCGGGCGTCGAGTGCTTGTCCGGGGTGCCCGGCCTGGTGGGCTCCACGCCGATCCAGAACGTCGGGGCCTACGGGCAGGACGTCTCACAGACGGTCACAGGAGTGCGTGTCTACGACCGGCTGACCGGGGAGATCCGCGACCTCACCGCCGCCGAGTGCGGGTTCTCCTACCGGCACAGCACGTTCAAGGGTGACCCGGACCGTAATGTCGTGCTCGCCGTGACCTACTCCCTGGAGCGTTCGGAGCTGTCAGGCCCCGTGGCGTACAGGGAACTGGCCGACCGGCTGGGGGTGGCGCTCGGCGACCGGGTGCCCACCGCCGGGGTGCGCGAGGCCGTGCTGGAGGTGCGGCGGGGGAAGGGCATGGTCGTCGACGCGGCCGACCCCGACGCGCGCAGCGCCGGATCGTTCTTCACCAACCCGGTCCTCACCCGGGAGGAGGCGGCCGACCTGGAGGCGCGCGCGCCCGGGCATCCGCGGTGGGACATGCCCGACGGCACGGTCAAGGTGCCCGCGGCCTGGCTGATCGAGCACGCCGGCTTCCCCAAGGGCTACGAGCGGGGCCCGGTGCGCATCTCGACCAAGCACACGCTGGCACTGACCAATCCGGCGGAGAAGGCGACCACCGGAGACCTGCTCGCCCTCGCGCGGGAGGTCAGGGACGGCGTGGCCGAGAAGTTCGGCGTCGTCCTGGTGAACGAGCCGGTCATGGTGGGGATCTCCCTCTGACGGCTTGACGCCATGCCGTAGACTCTGACGAAACCACCCGAAGGGGAGTAGTCCACAATCCACTGATCGACACACTGGCCCGAGCCCCCCGGCTCGAAAGGCCCGGTCGTGGAGCCCACGCGGCGGACGAGACTTTCGGCCCGACAGCCATGCTGCCGGGTCGAAGCCATGCCCGGAACTCCCCGGGTGAGGGGCGCAGGCCCGGTCGCATATGAGGAAAGGCGACCAGTGCAGGCGTTCTGGATCTCCCTGGCAGTGATCTTCGTGGCGGAGCTCGGCGACAAGAGCCAGCTCATGGCCATGACGTTCGCGACCAGGTTCAAGCTCTTACCGGTGCTCACCGGCATCACCATCGCGACGGCCGTCGTGCATCTCGTGAGCGTGGGCCTCGGTGGCCTCATCGGGGACGCACTGCCGACCAAGGCGATCTCCGTGGTCGCCGGGCTCGCGTTCCTCGGCTTCGCCGCATGGACGTTGCGTGGCGACGAGCTGACGGCCGACGAGTCGGGCAAGGCGGCCAGGACCCGGCACACGGCGCTTGTCGCGGTCTCGGTCGCCTTCTTCCTCAGCGAGCTGGGCGACAAGACCATGCTGGCCACCATCACGCTGGCCACCCAGCACGGATGGTTCGGCACGTGGCTCGGTTCGACGGTCGGGATGGTGGCCGCGGACGCCCTGGCCATCCTCGTCGGCCGGGCGCTCGGCAAACACCTCCCCGAAAAGTGGATCAGATATGGCGCGGCCGCCGCGTTCGTCGTCTTCGGCCTGATCCTGCTCGTGGAGGCGCTGGCCTGATCCCCGCTGGCCTGATCCCCGCGGTCAGCTGAGAAGAGACAGCCGGTGGGCCGCCGCGGCGGCCTCCCCGCGGCTGGAGACGCCCAGCTTGGGCAGGATGTTCGACACGTGCACGCTGACGGTCTTGGCCGAGATGAACAGTTCGGCCGCGATCTCGCGGTTGCTCCGCCCGGTGGCCACGAGCCGGAGGACCTCCAGCTCCCGCGGGGTCAGCGGAGTCTGCTCATCGGAGGCGGCCTGCCGTACGGGATCGGACAGGGTGCCTCCGACCCGGCGGGCGAGATTCTCGATCTGGCCCGCCAGCGGGGCGGCACGCAGGGACACGGCGAGCGGGTGCGCCTCGCGCAGCCTCGCCAGCGCCTCGTCGCGCTCGCCCGCCAGGGCGTCGGCGGCGGCGGCGAGCAGGAGCGCCTTGCTCTGGCCGTAGGGGCGTTCCAGGCGCTTCCACACCTGCGCCGCCCCGGCGAAATCGGCCCGGTAGACCATCCGGAAGGCCTCGCTCACCGGCCCGTAGCAGAACATCCCCTCCACCAGCGTGTCGCTCGTGGCCAGCAGGGCGGCCGCCCTTTGCGGGTCAAGGGGGGAGGCCGTGTCGCACACGTGCCGGATCAAGGCGAGTAACCGCCAGCCCAGCATCGCCTTCTGCGACAACGGCGGGTTGGTGAGCGCCGCCTCGGTGGCCTCCACGGCCTTCATCGGCTCGCCCTGGAGGAGATGCCAGGAGAGGCGGAGGCTGAGGTTGTAGATCCACTCCTGGGTCCACTCCACGGGCTGGGAGGAGAAGACGCCCACCTCACTCAGGGTCTTCTCGGCGAGATCCTCCTCGCCCCGCGCGATGGCGATGCCGGCCCTGATCCGCATCATGTGCCACTTGTTCCGCATGGACGGGCCCATCTTCATGGCACGGTCGATGACCTCGATCGCCTCGTCCCAGCGCCCGAGGGAGTCCAGGGCCTCCGCGCGGTTGTTGGCGATGAAGACGCCCTGGTGGCGATATCTGCCGAACTGCCGCGCGAGGTTCTCCCCCTCGGCTGCCAGGGCGAGTGCGTCGTGGGAGCGGCCCAGGTTGTCCAGCGCGTCCACGTTGTTGGCCAGGGCGCGCAGCACGATGCGCGGCGACTTCAGCCGTTTGCCCAGGGCCAGGGCGCGCTGGTTGGTCTGGTAGGTGGTCTCGAGATCTCCCGAGATGGAGTTGCCGAGCGCCAGGTTGATCAGAAGGTCGGCCTGTTGCTTCTCGTCGCCCCTCTCGCGGGCGACGCGCATCGCTTCCTGGGTGACGGCGGTGCCCTCGGCCACCTGGTTGGACAACATCAGCTCCGACCCCAGGCGGGCCAGCACGAAGGTCCGCATGTCACCCGGGTGGGGCACCAGGCTCTCGGCATGCCGGAGATCGTTGAGTGAGCCCGGCTTGCCTCTCGCGTGCTTGATGTTGGCCGACCGCACCAGCAGTTCGGCCACCCGCTCGGGAGAGGTCTGCTCGTCGAGCTCGGCCATGGCGCCCCGGACGAACTTGGTGCTGCCCTCCATGTCGCCGGACAGGTACGCCGCCTCGGACGCCCGTTCCAGCACCGTCGTGTGGTCGACGCCGATCCGCTCGGCGGCGTCGGGCACCTTGTCCCACAGGACGAGGACGCGCTCGAGGAGCTGGATCTGCTCGGTGTAGGCGAACGACCTGGCCGCCTTGCGGGCCGCCTCCCAGGCGGAGATGAGCGCCCACAGGTCGTTGCGCGCCGAATACCAGTGGTGGGCGATCTCGATGGCCGCCCGGCCGTGCGGGACGAGCGTACGGTCCTTCTCGATCTCCTCGGCGTACCTCGCGTGCATCCGCGCGTGCTCGCCGGGGAGCAGTTCGTCGTGTACGGCCTCGCGGATCAGCGCGTGCCGGAACACGTAGGCGCCGTCGTCGGTCACCTGGAGGACGTTGGACGCGATGGCGGCCCGCAGCGCGTCCTCGAGATCGTCATCCGACAGGCCGCTGACCGCGGCGAGCAGCGCGTGACCGACCCGTACTCCTCCGGCCGCGGCCATCCTCAGCACACGCTGGGTCTCCTCGGGCAGCCGCTCGACCGAGCCGATGATCAGGTCGTGGAGTGATTCGGGGAAGGAGCTGTTGTCGTGCTCCAGGAGGGCCTCGACGAACAGCGGGATGCCTCCGCTGCGCTCGAACACCTCGCCCACCCGGGCGAAGTCGGCGTCGACGCCGAGGATGCCGGCCATCTGCGCGGCGACCTCCGTCTGCGTGAAACGGGGCAGGTCGACGCGGACGACGCCGTCCACGCGGGCGAGCTCGGCCAGCACGGGCCGCAGCGGATGGGTGCGGTGCAGCTCGTCGGAGCGGTAGGTCATCACCATGAAGACGGGCGCGGCCCTGAGGTTGCGGCTCAGGAAGGCGATCAGGTCGCGGCTCGACCGGTCGGCCCAGTGGATGTCCTCGATGAGCAGAACCACTGGCCGCCGCTCGGCCAGCCGTTCGAGCAAGGTGAGGATGATCTCGAAGAGGCGGGCACGGGCCGACTCGCTCTTGTCTTCAGCGCTGGGCTCGCCGAACTCGGGGAGCAACCGGGCCAGCTCCCGGGCCGCGCGCTCCGGCAGGAGGGCGGCCACCTCACTCGCGCTGGTCTCCCGCACAAGCTGCCGCACGACCGCGGTGAACGGGGCGTAGGCCAGGCCCTCGCTGGACAGCTCCACGCAGCCCCCGACGAGCACGTGGGCGCCCTCCTGGGCGGCCTGTTCGAGGAAACGGTTGGCCAGGCGCGACTTCCCCACGCCCGCTTCGCCGCCGACGAGGACGGCGGCGGTCGTCTGCTTCCTGGCCTGGTCGAGCGTCTCCTTGAGAGTCTCGAGTTCTGTCTCCCGCCCGACGAAGACGGGGCTTACTGCCCGGCGCGTCATGTCGTTCAGCATTTCATGCCCTCTGCCGCGTTTCCCCTGGTTTGTTACGTGGTGGCGCTCAGGGGGGCTGAAAAGCCCGGCCGGGAAGGATCCGGCCGGGCTTCGTGACGGGCTTCACGAGACGTCGAGCTTGCCGAAGGCGCCGCGCTGGCGACGCTCACTGGAGCGCTCCCGCGCCTTCCTGGCCGCCTTGGCCTCGCGGACGAGCCGGTGGGCCGCGGCCTCGCCCCGGAGGTCGGCCACTCGGTTGATGATCATTTGGTACTGCAGCTCCGGACCCATGTCCTTGGCTCCCTGTGTGGTGTGCTTTCCTCTACACACTCAAGGTTCGGTCTAAGGCCCACACCCCCACATCGGGCGGATGTCCTATCTCCGGCGCATCCATGGGCCTAGGACGTCTAAGGCGGGCCATTGGGCGGCCTTAGACCGATCTAGGGGCTTACTTCGGGCAGACTTGCCAAAAAACCCGTTGGAGGCTCGGCGCTGGTCAGTTTGGAATCATTCGGACTGGTCGGCGATGCTGGTTCGGTGTCAACTACGACTACTCCGTTCGCGGAGGTCGCCGCATCCACGTCGACGCTGCGAGCGTTCCTGCACGGCCTTCCCGGTGTCGACCGGGTCGGCGCGGACGCCCGGGCCGCGATGCTGGGGACGCGATCCATCAAGACCACGGCCAAGAGACAAGCCATCGACCTCGCCATCCGGATGGTGGACCTCACCACGCTCGAAGGTGCCGACACGGTGGGCAAGGTCAGGGCGATGTGTGCCAAGGCGATCCACCCCGACCCGACCGATCCCTCCGTTCCCGCGGTGGCCGCCGTCTGCGTGTACCCCGACCTGGTCGCGACAGCCGTACAGGCTCTGAAGGGCTCGGGGGTGAAGGTGGCGTCGGTCGCCACGGCCTTCCCGAGCGGCCGGTCGTCGCTGGAGGTCAAGGTCGCCGACACCGAGCTCGCCGTCGCCGCCGGTGCGTCCGAGATCGACATGGTGATCGACCGGGGCGCGTTCCTGTCGGGCGACTACCTCACGGTCTACGAGCAGATCGCCGCGGTGAAGGGCGCCTGCGGCAGCGCGCACCTGAAGGTGATCCTGGAGACCGGCGAGCTCGCGACCTACGACAACGTGCGCAGGGCGTCCTGGCTGGCGATGATCGCCGGTGCCGACTTCATCAAGACCTCGACCGGCAAGGTCTCCCCGGCCGCGACCCTGCCCGTGACGCTCGTCATGCTGGAGGCCGTGCGTGACTTCCTCCGTACGGCAGGCAGGAAGGTCGGCGTCAAGCCCGCCGGCGGCATCCGGACGACCAAGGACGCGATCAAATACCTGGTGCTGGTCAACGAGACCGCCGGCCCCGACTGGCTCGACCCGGACTGGTTCAGGCTCGGTGCGTCGTCGCTGCTCAACGACTTGCTGATGCAGCGGCAGAAGATGGCCTCCGGCCGGTACGCCGGCCCCGACTACTTCACTTTGGACTAAGGCGGCCATCCATGTTCGAATACGCACCCGCGCCGGAGTCGCGGGACATCGTCGACATCAGGCCGTCCTATGGCCTGTTCATCAACGGTGAGTGGGTCGATCCCCTCGGAGAAGGCCGCGACAAGACGGTCAACCCCGCCAGCGAGGAAGTGCTCGCCGAGGTCGCCGTCGCGGGCGAGGCCGACGTCGACCGGGCCGTCCAGGCTGCGCGCAAGGCGTTCGCCGTGTGGTCGGCCATGCCGGGTTCCGAGCGGGCCAAGTACATCTTCCGCATCGCCAGGATCATCCAGGAGCGCGCCCGCGAGCTCGCCGTCCTGGAGTCGCTCGACAACGGCAAGCCGATCCGCGAGTCGCGCGACGTCGACCTGCCGCTGGTCGCGGCCCACTTCTTCTACTACGCCGGGTGGGCCGACAAGCTGTCCTATGCCGGGTTCGGCCCCTCGCCGCAGCCGCTGGGCGTCGCCGGGCAGGTCATCCCGTGGAACTTCCCGCTGCTGATGCTGGCGTGGAAGATCGCCCCCGCGCTGGCCTGCGGCAACACGGTCGTGCTCAAGCCCGCCGAGACCACCCCGCTGACCGCCCTGGCCTTCGCCGAGATCTGCCGCCAGGCCGACCTGCCGCCGGGCGTCGTCAACATCGTGACCGGCGCAGGAGAGACCGGCGCGGCGCTCGTCGCGCATCCCGACGTGGACAAGGTGGCCTTCACCGGGTCGACCGAGGTCGGCCGCCTCATCGCGCGCTCGGTCGCCGGGTCGCGCAAGAAGCTCACGCTGGAGCTCGGCGGCAAGGCCGCCAACATCGTGTTCGAGGACGCGGCGCTCGACCAGGCGGTCGAGGGCATCGTCAACGGCATCTTCTTCAACCAGGGGCACGTCTGCTGTGCGGGCTCACGCCTGCTCGTGCAGGAGTCGGTCGCCGAGGAGTTGCTGGATGCGCTCAAGCGGCGGCTGTCCACACTCAGGCTGGGCGACCCGCTGGACAAGAACACCGACATCGGCGCGATCAACTCCGCCGCCCAGCTGGCCAAGATCCGGGAGCTGTCGGAGGCCGGCGAGGCCGAGGGCGCCGAGCGGTGGTCCCCGGCGTGCCCGATTCCCGACAAGGGGTTCTGGTTCCCGCCGACCATCTTCACCGGCGTCGCCCAGTCGCACCGCATCGCCAGGGAGGAGATCTTCGGCCCCGTGCTGTCGGTGCTGACCTTCCGCACCCCGGCGGAGGCCGTCGAGAAGGCCAACAACACGCCCTACGGGCTGTCGGCCGGCGTCTGGACCGAGAAGGGGTCGCTCATGTTGTGGATGGCGTCCCGGCTCCGGGCCGGCGTGGTGTGGTCCAACACGTTCAACAAGTTCGACCCCACCTCGCCCTTCGGCGGATACAAGGAGTCGGGCTACGGCCGCGAGGGCGGGCGCCACGGGTTGGAGGCCTACCTTGCAGTGTGACGACCACAGGCGCCGCCGCCTCACACGCCGCATGACCGCGGGGGCGGGCGAGGGCTACTCGCGTGCGCTCCGCTCCAACCGCTTCGCCGTACGGAACGGCTGGTTCGCCCATCGCGGCGGCGTCTGCCGGTGCGGCCAGACCTACCAGCCCGCCCGTCCACTCCAGATTGGATCCTTCGATGAGTGAGCGCCTGGCGGTACGCAAGACGTACAAGCTGTTCATCGGGGGTGCGTTTCCGCGGTCCGAGAGCGGAAGGTCGTATGTCGTGAACTCGTCAAAGGGGGAGTTCCTGGCGAACGCGTCCAAGGCATCCCGTAAAGATGCCCGGGACGCGGTGACCGCCGCCCGCAAGGCGTTCCCTGGCTGGTCGGCCGCGACCGCGTATAACCGCGGCCAGATCCTCTACCGCGTCGCCGAGATGCTGGAAGGGCGCCGGGCCCAGTTCGTCGCCGAGCTAGTGGACGCCGACGGAGTCGGGGTGCGCAAAGCCGGGGAGCTGGTGGACGCGGCCGTCGACAGGCTCGTGTGGTACGCGGGATGGTCGGACAAGATCGGCGCGATCCGGGGATCGGCCAACCCGGTCGCCGGTCCGTACTTCAACCTGTCCAGCACCGAACCGACCGGCGTGGTCGCCGTGGTGGCTCCCGGAGAGGGGCCGCTGCTGGGGCTGATCAGTGTGATCGCCCCGGTGATCGTGACGGGCAACACCTGCGTGGTGGTCGCCTCCGAGCGGGCGCCCCTGCCGTCCGTCACGCTGGCTGAGGTGCTGGCCACCTCCGACCTGCCCGGGGGTGTGGTCAACATCCTCACGGGGTCGGCGGCCGAGATCGCGCCGTGGCTCGCGGGCCACATGGACGTCAACGCCATCGACCTGACGGGGGCGGGCGCCGAGCTGGCGGTGACGTGCGAGGAGCTGGCCGCCGAGAACCTCAAGCGGGTTCTCCGGCCACCGACCGCCAAAATCGACTGGCTGGCCGACCCGGGCACCGATCGCATGACCGCCTTCCTGGAGACCAAGACCGTCTGGCACCCGATAGGCACCTGACCCCCTTTTCCGCGTGATCATGCAGAAGTTCGGCGGGATGGGTGCTGAGCTGGGAAAACCTGTGTCGTGATCATGCAGAAGTTCGACGAAATACGGCTTGAGCTGGGATGACGCCTTTCGTGATCATGCAGTGCCGTCAGTGTTGCATGATCACGAATTGTCTTTGCGCAGGTCGGCTGGGTGATGGGCGAACTTCTGCGTGATCACGGAGTGGAAAAGGCCAGGTCGACGCCGTTGATCACGAACTTCTGCATGATCACCACCAAGGGTGGGGTGTTTGCGTGATCACCACCAAGGGTGGGCGGGGTCAGCCGCGGTAGATCAGCTCGGCTACTGTGACGCGGTAGTGGTAGCGGGCCTTGGCGCCGATGACCATCGTCAGCCACATGTCGTCGTTGATGCGGTACACCGCCCGCTCCTGCGGCAACATCGGATGCTTGGGCGTGTGCGTCATGGCGAGCTTCTGCGCGATCGCGCGGGCCTCCTCGCGCTCGCCCATCACTTCGTAAATGTCGGAGACCCGCCATTCCTTGCGATCGGTGCCGCCGATGTTCTCCTCGATGAGGACGCGCCACTGGCTCATGGGTGTGATCGTACGATTCCGGCTTCCCGGCACCCCACTCAGGCGTTCTGCAACGACACGAGCAGTTCGGCGTTCGAGCCCGTGTTGCGCATGGCGGCCAGGAACGGCTCGAACGTGTCCTGGCCGTGCAGTGCCTTCCTGAGCTTCCACACGAGCGCCAGCTCGGCGGGGTCGAGCAGCAGCTCGTCGCGCCGGGTGCCCGACGCCGCGACGTCCACGGCCGGGAAGACCCTCTTCTCCGACAGGCTTCGGCTGAGCCGCAGCTCCATGTTTCCGGTGCTCTTGAACTCCTCGAAGAGGTTGTCGTCCATCTTCGAGCCGGTTTCGACCAGCGCGGTGGCCAGGATGGTCAGCGACCCGCCGTCCTTGATGTTGCGCGCCGCACCCAGCACACGCTTGGGCGGATGTACGGCTCGCACGTCGATGCCGCCGGTCAGGATGCGGCCGCCGTTCGGGGCCGCCATGTTGTAGGCGCGGCCGAGCCGCGTGATCGAGTCGATCAGCACGACGACGTCGTGACCGAGTTCGACGAGCCGTTTCGCCCGCTCGATCGCGAGCTCGGTGACGGCGATGTGATCGGCCACCGGCCGGTCGAAGGTGGAGGCGACGACTTCGGCCTGGACGGCTTCGCGCATCTCGGTCACCTCTTCCGGCCGTTCGTCGACGAGCACGATCATGAGATGGCATTCGGGATGGTTGGCGGTCACCGCGTTGGCGATCGCCTGAAGCAGGACGGTCTTTCCCGCTTTGGGTGGAGCCACGATCAGCCCGCGCTGGCCCTTCCCGATCGGTGCGAGCAGGTCGATGACGCGAGTGGAGACCACGCCGGGAACGGTTTCGAGGCGGAGCCGTTCGGTGGGATGAATGGGGATGAGATCGGCGAAGTCCGGGCGTTCCTCGCCGGGCGGCCTGCCGTTCACGTCGGTGACGGCGATCAGCCGGCCGTTCTGCGCGGTGCCGCGCACGACGTCGCCCGGCCGCAACCCGTGATCGTGGACCAGGGCCGGCGGCACGGCGACGTCCTTCGGCCCCGGCAGATATCCGCCCGCGCGGACGAACATGTTCTTCGCCGAGGCGGCTACCAGGCCGCTGATCGGCGTGGTCTCGGGGGTCTGCTTGGCCGTACGGCCGGACCTGCGCGAGCCGGGCGGCCGGGAACGGGGGATGGTCGATGGAGTTGTCATGATCGATTCCTTTGGATGTGTGTGAGGTCGCGTGCATGAGTTCGCGAAAAGGCGCACATGGCACATGGCGTACGGCGCCATGCCGTACGGCGCGGCAGGCGGGACCGTACGGCGGGAACGCGGAAAGCGTCAGCGGGAGGAAATCTCACCGCGAAGGGCGCCGGAGACGGCGCAGTGCATGATCACGCTCGGCGTTTTCGCTGGTCGGCGCGGAAGGCGTCGAACTACTGCATGATCACGATGCGTGAATGCCCAGCTCAATGCGCATGTGCGCGAACTTCTGCATGATCACGCGCAACTGGGAGGGAGGGGGAACTGCTGACTGCTGTCAACCAAGTCAATCAATACAACATGATGCGGGTCGCGGGCAATTCCCTTGGGCCCGCAGCCCGTGGAGTGTCAGCGGGCCTGGAGGGCGTCGAGGGCGACCGCCATGGCGATGACGAGCCGGCGGTCGAGCCGGTCGTCGTGGATCTCGATGAGGTACCGGTCCCGAAGGCCCCACTTGCGGGTCACGGAGAAGGCGAGGGACGCCCCGATGCCGAAGTCGAAGTGATAGGGCAGCCACGACAGAGAGTCGGAGAAACGCCGCAGGAGGGCGACAGGGAGATTGCGCTCCTGGCCGGTCAGGGTCGGCAGTCCGGGCTGCTGGAGGTTCCAGGTCGAGCGCAGCAGCGACTTGGCGAAGTTCTTCCGGAACGATCCGATCTCGACGCCAGGCCCGTCCACCACGTCATATTCGCCGGCCAGGTCGAGAACCTTGCGGGCTTTGAATCCGGCGAGGGGCTGCTGGCGCGACTCGTCGGTGAAAAGGGTCACCTGCTCTTTCAGCGCCATCCGCTTCTGCTCGGCGAATGCCACCACCGCACCCTCGGAGTCGTCGGGTTGGGCCACATGGACGACATACCTGTTCACCATCATGGTGATCTTCTGGCGCAGAATGAGTCGGTTTTGCGCCTGAAGGTGTGAAATATCCATGTAATCTCCCAAGACGTCTTAGCCATACCTTATATGGCTAGACGAGGGGAAGATCGCCCGTCAGATAGCGCTGAATCACCGGGGCGACGCAGGCAACGAGCTGATCATGATCGAGTGACGCCAGCGGCGGCACCTTGAGTACATATCGCGCGAACCCGAGGCCGATCAGCTGCGATCCGGCCAGGATGCCGCGAGTTTCGGCTTCGCCGCCGCGGAGTTGTTCGGCGAGCGGCTGCAGCACCTCGTTGGTGAGGAATTCGGTGAGCATCGCCGCCGCCGCCGGGGACGACGCCGCGGAGCTGAGGATCGCGCGCAGCCGGGCCCCGTGCTCGGGGTGTTCCCACAAGGAGAGGTAGCGGCGCATCAGCCGTTCGCCGAGTCCGTCGACGTCGCCCTCCAGTACGTCGCCGAGTTCGCGCAGGGGCAGGCCGCCCGACCTGATGGCCGCGTCGAACAGGCCGTCCTTGTTCCCGAAGAAATGCATGACCAGGGCCGGGTCGACTTCTGCCGTGCGAGCGACCCCTCTGATCGTGGTCCCCGCGTATCCGGCCTGGGTGAACGCCTCGATCGCGGCGTCGAGGATCGCCTCGCGCGTCTGCGGGGATCCGGGGCGCCGGCCGGTCTTGTTCTCCATCGGGCTATTCAACCACGTTGAATTCATCTATGTTGAACTCAACATCGTTGAAGTCAACACATGGAGAATTAACGATGCGCAAGCTGATCGCCCTCATCGGGGCCGTCACCGGCCTCGGACTGCTCCTGGCGGCCTCCTTCCTCGGGGCGCTGCACCGGCCGGAGCCCCACGACCTGCCGATCGCCGTGGTCGGGCCACCCCAGGTGGCAGGCCAGATCGCCGCCGCGCTCGCGAGCCGGGCGCCGGGCGCGTTCTCGCTCACGCCGTACGCCGACGAACAGTCCGCACGCGACGCGCTGGCCGAGCGTGAGGTGGACGCCGTCCTCATGCCCCAGTCGGGGAAGCTCGTCGTCGCAAGCGCGGGAGGCCGCACGGCCTCGACCGCCATCACCCAGGCCTTCCAGGCCGCCGCCCAGGCTCAGGGCCGGCCGCTCGCCGTGGAGGACGCGTTTCCGCTGCCGCCGGGAGATGCGGGCGGCATATCCGGCATCTTCTACGTGGTCACGCTGGTGCTTCCCGGCATCGCCGCAGCGGCGCTGATCTCTCGAGTGGCGCCCGGGCTCGGCCTCGGGGGAAGGCTCGCCGTGCTCACCGCCGCCGCGGTCGTCATCGGTACGGCCAACGCCTGGCTGGCCGACGTCGTCTTCGACGCCCTGCCGGGGCGGTTCTTGGCTTTGGCGGCGACGTCCGCAGGTATCACGCTGGCCGTCGGCCTGGTGACGGCGGGACTCCTGCGCCTGATCGGCCCGGCAGGTGTGGCGCTCTCCGCACTACTGATCATCCTGATCGGCCTGCCCGCGAGCGGAGGCCCGCTCGGTGCCCGGTTCATCCCCGAGTGGTATGCCGCCGTCGGCCATGTTCTGCCCTTCGGTTCGGCCGCCGAGGCGGTCACGAGCGTCGTGCACTTCGGCGGTGCGGCGCTGGCCTCACCGCTGCTCGTGCTCGGTGCGTGGGCGTTGCTCGGCCTGTTCGCCCTGGCCGCACCACGCAGGCGGGCGGAACACGCCGTCACGGACCGGTCGGTGCTCGTCGCCTGACGAGGCTTCGCGGAGAGACCTTTGTCACGGTTTGTCGTATCCGGAATAGCGCCGTGACGCGCATGGCTCGTTCCTGGTGAGAGCTTGGCGGGTTCCCGCGTTTCAGGCTGGGTGGTTGCGGCCGCCCCGCCGTCGGCCCCCTCATCGGACCGAGTCACGATGGTGGGGCGGGTGATGCCTGAGAGGTCCTTGCCAGGCTCGAGCCGTACAGCATTAATGGGTGTGTAGCGTGATAAAAGGGGTGAAAATGCCTCGCTGGTTGAGAGCGACACTGGTGGTCGGGGCAATCGGCCTCGCCGTGTTCGTCCTCAAAGGCAGCCTCCCCGACGTCGACGATGTCTGGGGAGCCATGTCCGGGCTCCAGCCGGCATGGCTGACCGTGGGCATCGTCGCCGAGATCATGTCCATGAACACCTTCGCCCGCCTGATTCGCCGCCTTCTGACGATCGGCGGCACGCGCGTGACCTTCCCCAGGGCCGTTGCGGTCACGTACGCCCGAAACGCCGTGTCCAACAGCCTGCCGGCGGGGCAGGTCGTCAGCATCGCCTACACCACCCGCCAGTTCGCCCGTCTCGGGGCGGCGACGCCGCTGATCGCCGCCACGCTCGTGCTCAGCGCCCTGTATTCGACCGCCGCCTTCGCCGTGCTCGGCGTGGTCGCCGTGCTGGGGGAGCCGTCCATCCGCACGGTCGCCCTGTTCACACTCACGGCGGTGGCGCTGACCGTCGTGGTGCTCGTCAAAGTGCGGCCGCGCGGCCTGGCTCAACGGCTGGGGCGTCGATTCCCCTCGATGGTCGGCCAGTTGCGCTCGGCACGCGAGGCCGTACGGCTCGCAAGGCGTGACCAGCTGATCCTGGCCACGCTGGCGATGGCCAACTGGCTGCTGGACATCGCCTGCCTGGCCGCCGTGTGCGCGGCGACCGGAGTGCATGTCAGGCCGCAGACGGTGCTGCTCGGTTACGTCGCGGCCAAGGCCGCCGCGGTGCTGCTGCTCATCCCCGGAGGACTGGGCATCGCCGAGGTCGGCCTGGCCGCCACGCTCATCGGGGCGGGAGTCGGCGGAGGTGCGGCGGCCGCCGTCGTGCTGCTCTACCGGTTGATCTCTTATTGGGGCGTGTTGCTGATCGGCTGGGCGGCGTGGCTGCTGCTTCTCGACGGCATCCGGGCCCATGCCGTCCGTGCCGCCCAGTGGGTGTGGGGCGTGTACGTGCAGTGGGGCGTGTCCATGAACCCCTGCACCCTGTACGGCTACCGCGATCTTCCTCACTAGAACCCCGAGCCGCCGGCTCAGGGTTTTGTCAGGGTTCTGGGCGGAACGGGTGATCCTCGATGGTCGTTTAAACGGGTGACGAAGGAGGATCACGGATGTACCGGTCCAGGGAACACAAGATGATCGCGGGCGTGTGCGGCGGACTGGCGGAGCGCTTCGGCATGCCGCCGACGATGGTGAGGCTGATCTTCCTGCTCTCCTGCCTGCTGCCCGGCCCGCAGTTCATCCTCTACATCATCATGTGGATCTTCGTTCCGAAGGCCCCGGAGCGTAGCCACCACTCCGTCTATGACTCGGGCCATCACTACTGAGCCCTCCCTGCCGCCTCATGGCGGGCTGTCGCGAGGGTGAGGGGGCGCTGAGCGGCACGCCGTACCAGCGCCTATGCTCGCTTTTGGAAAGGTGACGTGACGATGCGCGAACGACCGCTGCTGCTTATCAACGACGAGCTCGTCGACTACGAGAAGGCCATGGAACGCATGGACCATCTGGTCGAGGAACGGCAGAACGACGAGCGGCCGGACACGCTCTGGCTCCTCAGTCACCCCTCGGTCTTCACCATCGGCAAGCGCACCCCGCAGGAGCACCTCCCCGACCCTTCGCACGGCATCCCCGTCGTGCCCACGGGGAGAGGCGGCCAGCTCACCTACCACGGCCCCGGCCAGCTCGTCGGCTACCTGATCGTCAAGCTGCGTACGGGTGAGGGCGTCGTCGATTACATCCGCGAGGTCGAGCTGCGGCTGATCGAGGCCCTCGCCGCGCTCGGTGTGCCGGCCGAGCGGCGTGACACCCCTCCCGGGTCGGAGCTGCTGACCGGCGTCTGGACCAAGAGCACCGGGCGGAAGATCGTGTCGATCGGCATGCGTTCGAGCCGTTACGTCACCAGTCACGGGTTCGCGCTCAACGTCGACGGCGATCTTTCTCCGTGGCATCTCGCCGTCGCCTGCGGGATGCCCGACGTCGACATGACCTCGGTGCTTCGCGAAGTGTCGCACGGATCCATGGACGAGACCCGAGTCGCCGTCAGCCGGGCGTTCGAAGCCTCCTGACGCGGGGTTTGTTGTTCCCGGGACTGTGTGCGTGTCCTGCACGTACGCAGTAGCCCGGGAACTTGCTGACGATGTCTGCGGCGCCTGTCTGCGGTGCCTGTCTGTGATGCCCGTCGGGGTGGTCGGCGTTGCGGGTGGCTGGTAGGCGGGTGGCGGGTGCGGGACTGAGGGCGTCTGGGTTGCGGGGCGTCGAGTTTGGGGTTCAGGGGCCTTTGATTATTGGGGCCGCCGGGCTTTTGCGGCGTGATCGTCGGGCTCGCGGGGTGCGGCTTTTTCGGAAATATCGGCATATGTGAGTGCCTGATATTTTCCTGAATTTCGTGACGGGTGGAATGAGTCCGTCGCGGATCGGCGGATCGGCGCTGTAGTGGCGAGCGATTCAGGGGTGCCTTTCGCTGCGACCGCGGTTGATGTCTTGGGCAGGGCCTTGGCAGAGTCTCGCCGGAGCCCGGAGCCCGGAGCCCGGAGCCCGGAGCCCGGAGCCCGGAGCCCGGAGCTGGGACCAGGGCGCGGAGCCGACCGGTAGCTCTCGGAGCCGGCAGTTCATCGATCGCCCGTAGCGCGACAGGCACTAGGTGCCGCGCTAGGCGACGAGCAGTGATAGGGATCAGAGCGGACATAAATGTGCGTTCATGTATAGCTAGGAAATTCCCCTAATTAGTTATATGCCCGCTAGGTGGCGATATTCCGTGCCGGATTTTCTCTCGATTTACTCGCCGGTATGGGTTGTCCGAGCTCCTCTTTTCTGAAATTATTCAGACAGATTTTCGAATCTGCGGGGGAGGTGTGGCAGGCGTGGGGGAACTCTTCGAGATCCGTGAGCCGGCGGGGCGAGTGCCGGATGAGTCGGATTCCGTTTGGTGGGCCAAGGCAAGGCGCTCGTGGTTGTGGTCAGACGGAACCTCCGCTCACGCCGTGGAGCCTGAGCAGCCCATGGAAGAGCGCGCCGAAGGTGGCCTTTCCTCCCCTGACCAGGGCGATAGCTACGGTGAGCATGAGTTCATCGGGGATGCCCAGCCTCCTCGAACCGGTCGCCATTTCCCCGACGAATCCACCGACGCTTCTCCTGGTGGTTCAGGACGCAGGTCGTGGGTGGTCGTGGGGGAGATCCGGCAGGTCGCGTCGGAGTTGGCGTTGGGGGAGGTGCCGGAGTCTCCGGCCGCGTGTTTGGCTGAGGCTCAGGAGCTGATCTACGCCCGGGATCGGTTGGTGTCGGCTGTTG
>NZ_BOOR01000009.1 GCF_016863335.1 Planotetraspora thailandica | reverse complement strand
ACTCGCCGTAACGGTCTTGCCAGCCGCGAGGTTGGGGCCTGCCGCTGAGGCCGGCAGAACCGGTCCGGCCAGAACGAGCAGGCCGGTCGCCAGCGCCGCCCCTATCAGCCGTAACCCTAATTTCTTCCTTTTCATGCGTTTCTCTATCTCTCGTCTGGAACGACAGGGAGTTGCGGGAGATCGAGAACCTCCGCGCTCGAACGCGTACGGCCTAGCCGGTCAGCGTTAACCAGGGGGTGCCGAGCACCCTCCGATCGCTGCGAGCTGGCGGCGAGCGTGCGTGCACTGCCAATGCCGACATCACCGAAGGCCTCTCCAAGGATGGGCCGGGGGCGGATGCACGGACGCAGTGCTTTCCTGCCGCAAGTTGCGAGAAAATGCAGAGAAACTAACAGGGCTTTGATGGGATCTTGCACCGGACTGGCCAACTGTTACATACGTGCTACGGCGACGTCAACGGTTCAGCAAGACTCGGTGTCAGCCCAGGTCAACCGGGGCTTCACGGGATCGGGACGACCTTTTCCCCGCCTGAGGGCGGACCAGATCTCACGACCTGATCCGCCGATCGCGGTTCCGGCGGGTCAGCTCGCCGTGCGGCTCTCGACGCCGTCCACGATGGTCTTGGTCATCTTGACGACGGCCGAGCCCTTGTCCGCGCCGACGGAGTTGTAGAAGGCCGTCACCACGACGTTGCCCGTCCGCGCCGCCACGAGCGTCTCGCCGCCCTGCCAGTCGGGCGAGCTCTGGATCACCTTGACGGCCTCGTCGCCGACGCCGGGCAGCTTGGAGCTGACCATCTTGACCCTGGCGGTCGCACCGTCCGACGTGGAGGTGAACGAGGCGCAATTCGCGAGCGCCTTCTTCACCTGGGCCATCGCCTTCTCGGCGTCCTCGCCGTGGAAGCTGTCGATCTCCTGGGCGATCTGGCCGTTCCCGTCGGGACCCACGTACTGGTTCTGCGCGAACGCCGCCTGGCCGATCCCCGCGACGCGGATCCACGCGGTCTCGAGGAAGGTCCCACAGAGCTTGCTCGCCGGCACGGGCTCGTCGGTGCGGGGCGTGAGATCGCTCCCGGAGTTCTGGGTGCCGCTGGGGTCGATCGTGAAGCCCTTGGGCATGGCCTTGGCCGGCAGCAGCAGATGGTTGAGCTGCGTCCCGTTCAGCACCTTCACCGCAGGGGCCGTGGAGCTCGGGGCGCCCGCGGCCGGCTTCTCACCGCCGGCGGTGCCCCCGCAGCCGCCGGCGGTGAGAACGACCAGGCCGACAGCGACGGTGCGCATGCGGAGGCGGCTGTGCACAGGGATGTTCATTTTCGGGGTGTCTCCATACGGATGCCGTCGCCGTTGAAGAAATCAACTAGGCGGATCGCTCGTTCTGAACATTCGCTAGCAAAGCATATGTGCATCGAATTAACAACTACACGAGGTGTGTCAAGGGAGCACCCATTGGGGTTAGGCTGTCGCAAGATCCGCGATGCGAGGAGGAGCCGGGCGTGCGGGATGAAGCGACGGTGAGCGCGACGGACATCGCCCGGCTGGCGGGGGTCCGCCGCGCCGCGGTGAGCAACTGGCGCCGGCGCCACGCGGACTTCCCCCAGCCCGTCGGCGGAACACCCATCAGCCCGATGTTCGCCCTCCCCGAGGTCGAGGCCTGGCTGCGCCGGCAGGGCAAGCTCAGGGAGCTTCCCCTGGAGGAGTGGGCCTGGCAGCAGCTGCGCACGGAGGCGGGCGACGACCTGCGGCTCGCGGGCGTGCTCGGGAGCGCCACGCGCTCCCTGATCGACGCGAGCGCCGCCGCGACCCGCCCGGGTGCGGCGGAGGCGGTGGCCGAGCTGGCCGCCGACCGTGGCCCGTCCGAGGCCTTCGAGTTCCTGCTGAACCGCTATAAGGAGATTCAGGGCCGCCGGGACTCGACCACCCCTCCCGACGTCGCCCGCCTGATGGCGGCGCTGGCCGGGGACGCCGAGACCGTCCTCGACCCCGCCTGCGGCACCGGTGAACTGCTGATCGCCGCATCCCAGGAGGGTTCCTCCCCGCGAACCCTGCTCGGCCAGGACGTCGATCCCGACGCGGCCCTCCTGGCCTCCGTACGGCTGGCTCTGCGGAACGGCGAGCGCCGCGACGAGGCGATCGTGCGGCCGGGCGACTCCCTGCGCGCCGACGCCTTCCCGACGACCCTGGCCGACGCCGTCCTGTGCGACCCGCCCTTCCACGAGCGGTCGTGGGGGCACGACGAGCTGACCGCCGACCCCCGCTGGGAGTACGGGCTGCCCCCGAGGCTGGAGCCGGAGCTGGCATGGGTGCAGCACACGCTGACCCACCTGGCGCCCGGCGGGCACGCGGTGATCCTCATGCCGGCGGTCGCGGCCGGTCGAAGGCCCGGCCGCAGGATCCGCGCCCAGCTGCTGCGCACCGGGGCGCTGCGCGCCGTCGTCGCGTTGTCGGCGAACCAGCACATCTGGCTCCTGCGACGGCCCGAAGGCGGCACTCCGGCCACCATCCTCATGATCGACAGCTCCGACCAGGAGACGGTGGTCTCCACCTGGGAGTCCTACGGGGACGATGCCGGGCACGACGAACCGGCGGTCAGCAGGGCCGTACCGATCATCGACCTGCTCGACGAGGAGGTGGACCTCACCCCCGCCCGCCATCTGACCGCCCCGGGTTCCGGGCGCACGGCGGAGCGGTTCGGCGAGACTCACGACCGGCTGGCCGGGCTCCTCGGCCGGCTCGGCGGCCTGGTGCCGGACGTCGCCCCCGCGCAGGACAAGAGGGAGTCCCGGTACGTCCCGGTCTCCGAGCTCGCCAGAATCGGCCATCTCACCGTCCACCAGGCCCCGCTGCGGGGAGACGCCGACGACGACGGCGACGGGGTGCCGCTGCTCACCGCGGAGGACGTCATCGAGGGCCGCCCGGCCTCGGGGAGGGTCGCGTCCGCCGACACCCGGTGGATCGCCACCCAGTCCGGGGACATCGTGGTCGCGGTGGTCGGCCCGCGGTTCGCCGCCCGGGTGATCGAGACCGAGGGCGTCCTGCTCGGCCCCCAGTTGTCGCTGCTGCGCGTGGATCCGGCCGAGCTCGACCCGCATTTCCTCGCCGGAGTGCTGTCCAGCTCCGCCAACGCCCGATCCTCGACCGTGCAGACGACCGGGGGCACGGGCCGGGTGGACGTGCGCCGCGCCCGCGTCCCGCGGCTGCCGCTGGAGGAACAGCGCCGCCACGGCGCCGTGTTCCGGCGGATGGCGGAGTTCGAGTCCGCGCTGCGCTCGACCGCGACGCTGGGCGCGGAGATGGCCAGGCTGCTGGCCGACGGTGTCGCCGAAGGCACCCTCATGCCGAGCATGGATCACGACATCGGTGACCAATCACGATAACGTCTTGGGGGCCCCGCAAGGCGGGCCTGGACGCCGCACGGCGCCGCAGCGCTGAGGAGATCGATGGTGGCGGAGCATCTGGTTCTGGCCGGACGCTACGAGCTGTTGACTCCGCTCGGCCGTGGCGGCATGGGCCAGGTCTGGGAGGCCGAGGACCAGCGGCTCGGGCGCCGGGTCGCCGTGAAACTCCTCACCGACGAGGTGCTGGCCGGCAGAGCGGAGCCGAACGACCTGGTCCGCCGGTTCGCCCGCGAGGCATCCGTCATGGCAGGCCTCCAGCACCCCGGGGTGCCCGCCGTCCATGACGCCGGAACCTACGACGGCGGTCTGTTCCTCGTGCTCGAACTCATCGAGGGATGCACCCTCGGCGACCTGGTCGCCGAGGAGGGAGCGTTGCCCGTCGCCTGGGCGGCCGGCATCGCGGCCCAGATGGCGGCGGTGCTGGCGTCGGCCCACGGACGCCGGTTCGTCCACAGGGACGTGAAGCCGCAGAACGTCATGCTCACCCGCGACGGCACCGTCAAGGTCCTCGACTTCGGGGTCGCCGCCGTGCTCGACGAGGCGGGGGTGACCCGCATCACGAGCACGGGCGAGACCATCGGCACTCTCGCATACATGGCGCCGGAACAGCTGCACAGCAAGGACGCGACCCCGAGCACCGACCTGTACGCGCTCGGCTGCGTGCTGTACGAACTTCTCGCGGGCAGACCCGCCTTCGAGGCGACCTCGCCGGGGGCACTCATCCACAAACACCTGCTGGACACCCCCGCACCTCTGGGCCGTGAGGACGTGCCTCCCGAGCTCGAGGCGCTGGTCATGCAGTTGCTGGAGAAGGAGCCCGAGCGGCGACCCTCCGGGGCGCGGGAGACCTACGACCGGCTCCTCCCCCACGTCACGCAGCCGAAGCCGCTCGGCGACGTCGACCCCGACGCGGCCGGCCGCAGCGGCATGCTCCTCTACTCCCGCGTCCTCGTACGGCTCAGCCGCCTGGAGCCGGCTGAGCCGTACGTCGTGTCCGAGCGGAGCACGACGGGCGGCCGTCCACGCGGCGCCAGGTGGACGTTCGTCCACAGCCTGTGGCTGGCGCCCACCCTGCTGTTCGGGCTGGGCACCTGGATGTCGTTCGCGTACATCGCCGCCAGGCACAGACGCCTGTCCTGGCTGCTCATGACCGTCGCCTATCTCGTGGCGGCGGTCACGGGCTTCACTCTCCTCGGCACCTCACCGGAAGTGGGCTTGTCCGAAGGCGAAACCGCCCAGGGCATGATCGGCCTGTTCGTGGTTCTTCTCGTGTGGCCCGCCGGTTTCCTGCACGCCCTGTGGATCAACGTCACCACCCGGCTGCCGTTGCGCGCCCAGATGGAGGCGGCCAGATGACGCGGGTCCCGTCCACAGCGCGCAGATGACGGCGCGCAGCCGGTCACGGGTCTCGCCCGCGAGCAGCCGCCCGGCGGCGTCGAACTGCGGGCTGCCGGGCGCGATCGTGAGCTCCACGCCGCGCACGACGGCGCCCACCTGCGACAGGACCGGGTGCAACCCGACCTGCGCCCACATCGACTCGATGGTGCTGGCCCCCGCGCTCACCAGCGCCACGGGCAGCCCTCTCAGCATGCCGCCCCCCGGCACGTCCGCCATCCAGTCGAGGGCGTCGCCGAGCTGGCGGGGAAGCAGGCTGTGGCCCGGGGTCGTGAGGATCAGCCCGTCGGCCTGGGCGAGCGTCCCCACCAGCCCGTCCAGCGCCGGCGGAACGGGCGACGGCCGCCGCGTCCGGGGCGGGACCCGGTCCAGGCCCTGCCACACCTCGAAGCGCGTTCCCGCGGGAAGCTCGTGTCCGGCCGCCACCAGCAGCCGGTGGACGTAGGAGGCCGCGCGCAGGCTGGCGGCGAACCCGGCGATCCTCACCTCTGGTTCCAGGGCGCCGTGCCGTACGGCCTGCAGTCGACGATCCGGGCGATCCCCTGGCGGTCGTAGACCACCTCGAGGTCGACGGGGTGACCGAGCAGCCCGGCCGCCTCGCGTGCCAGCGCGCGGAGCCGCCGGCGCCGCCGCCAGGTCAGGCGTTCGCCCAGATCGTCACCTTCGGCGGCCCTCGTCCAGATGCTGATGCCTCGCCCGGAGCCGAAGGGGTCGCCGCCCATGACGAGCACCGAACGGTGTACGGCCGGCACACGCTGGATGACGATGCTCCACGGCCTCCAGTGCGTGTGGGGGTTCTCCAGCTGGTCGTGCGCGAGCAGGTCGCACAGCCCGTCGAGCAGGCCGCTCCAGGTGCTGCCGTTGTGAAAGTGGGGCCCTGCCCCGAAGCCGTGGCCTGACGCGCTGTTCACCGAGAGCGCCATGCGCACCGGGCCCCTGGCGTGCGTCCACGCCTGCCGTACGGCGCGCAGCGTGCCCGTGCCCTCGAAGCCGACGGTCACCACGAACCCGTTCGCCACCGGCAGTCCGAGGCTCAGGGCTCGCGACAGCAGCGCGGCGCCGTCCCCGACGATGCCGGCATCGAGCGAGTCGGGGGTCCCGAGCGGGATGACCGTGCCGTCCAGCGGGAAGTGCCGCGTGAGATGCCTCATTGTTCCTTCGTCCCCTTCACGATTTCGACCCTAGAAGCGGCCCTGTGCCCCGGAGATCCGTCACTCGACTGCAATGACGCGACGACTTTCGCCACCGCTCGCAGTCATCGACGAAGTCGGGTGACGGTGGTGACCGGAGCCTGCTTTTCCGTACGTTCAGAGCGAGGCGAGCCGAGCCGACAACTGGGCGCGCGAGGTGACATTGAGCTTGGGGAAGATGCGGTAGAGGTGCGAGCCCACGGTGCGAGGCGACAGGTAGAGCTGCCGGCCTATCTCGCGGTTGGTCATGCCTTCGGCGGCGAGCCGGGCGATCTGGAGCTCCTGTGCCGAGAGCATGTCGGTGCCCGCGGGGCCCGGGGAGGGTGCGCGTTCCCCGGCGGCGCGCAACTCGGCGCGGGCCTGCTCGGCCCAGGCGGAGGCGCCGATCAGGTCGAGGGTGGCCTGGGCAGCCCGCAGCGGCGCCCGCGACTCGGCGACGCGGCGCCGGCGGCGCAGCCACGTGCCGTAGGCCAGCTCGATCCTGGCCCTGACCCAGGGCCAGCGGGTCAGGTCCTCCCCCAGCGCGGCGAGGAAGCGGCTCTCGGCCTCGTCGTCGTCGGCCAGCAGGGCTCGGGCGTGGAGCAACTGCACGTGCAGCAGTGGCGACGGCGTCACGGCGGCGATCTCCTCCAGGCCCGCGAGAACTGCCCGGGCCTCGTCGTGATGGCCGGAGTGGGTGGCCGCCTCGACCAGGAAGATCACTCCGGCGAACAGCTCCCGCCTGTGGTGGCGGGACCCCCGCGGATCGAACAGCGGCAGCAACTCCTGGTAGGCCTCGGCGTAGTGGCAGCCGCTGATCCACGCGTACCCGCGGGCCAGCCGCGCCCAGCCGAGGACACGGTCGAGGCGTCCTCGTCCGGCAAGGCGCTCGGCCTGGGCGGCCAGATCGAGTGCCGGCGCCGCGTCACCGCGCAGGGCCGTCACCATCGCCTCCGCGGCCAGCGCCACCGCGGTCCAGATCGGCTGGCCCGTCCGTTCGGCCAGGCGGCGTCCTTCTTGCGCGGCGTCCGCGGCCTGATCCCAGTCTCCGGTCGACAGCCGCACCAGGGCCTGCGTGCCGCGAACGTGGGCCAGCGGCCAGACCCGCTCCTGCTCGCGCAGCCTCGCCTCCGAGCGGTCCAGGAGGTCGGAGGCGCGCACGTCGTCGCCGGCGGCATGGGCCGCCAGTCCGAGCACGTGCATGTCGCCGGAGTCCGTGACGCTCTCCACGGCCACACGCGAGAGCTGATCGATGACGATCGCACCGGACGTGACCGGCGCGGCGACGGCCAGCGTGGCCACGAGCCGCGCGTCGGCAGGCCGGCCGCCGGTCCCGGTCAGAAGGTCCGCGTCCAGACGGCCCGCCGTACGGACGACCGCCGTACGGGCGGCGGAACCCGCGTCGGCCCACCAGCACCGCAGAGCGGCTCCCAGCAGGAGGTCGAGCGCGAGGTCGTGGTCGTCAGCGTGGGCCGCCCGCTCGGCGGCGTCGCACAACTCGGCCACCCGAGTCGCGTCACCGGGAACACCGTCGTTGGCGACCTCGCGCAGCCACTCCATCCGGGTGCGGTCCAGCGGGGACAACACGTAGCGCCCCGCCGCCCTGAGGAGCTGGTCGGTCACACCGGCCCTGCCCAGGCATAACGCGTGCTGGGCCGCGATGAGCAGCCGCCGGCCGCGGACCGCCGGATCGCTGGTCAGCTGCGCGGAGCGTTCCAGGACCCGCACGGCTGCCATGATCCAGCCGTGCCGGAGGTGAAGCCGGTGGCTGCTCTCCAGCTCGTCGGCGACATCGTCGTCGGGGCCGACGATCGACTGCGCGAGGTGCCAGACGCGGCGGTGGGGTTCGCCGGAGAGCACGGCGGCCAGCGCGGCGTTGGCCGCCTGACGGCGTGGCACCGTCTCGCGGCGCAAGATGCCCACGCGAACCAGCGGGGATCGGAAGTGCACGTGCATCTCGTCGAAGTGAAGCAGCCCGGCCGCCCTCGCCCGGTCGAGGACGTCGACGCCCACGTCTCGTCCGGCCAGCAGAGCGGCGGCGGCGAGGATTTCGGGGAGCTCGTTGACGGAGGCCACCGCCGCGACGAGCAGAACGTCTCGCACCGGACCGGGCAGACCGCCCACTCGGGTCGCCGGCGCCCGTTCGAACCGGGAGCCGGCC
Organism: Planotetraspora thailandica; assembly: GCF_016863335.1. Taxonomy (GTDB): domain Bacteria; phylum Actinomycetota; class Actinomycetes; order Streptosporangiales; family Streptosporangiaceae; genus Planotetraspora; species Planotetraspora thailandica. Next base: position 15,860 of record NZ_BOOR01000009.1, on the reverse strand, counting down.
GGCCTGACCGGCGGAAGCGGATCGAGCGCCGGATCGAGCGCCGCACTGAGGTGGGACGGTGCCGGCGTGTCCTCCCACGGCGGTTCCATGAACCGCGAGTCGATGAACTCTTCCTTGGTGCTCCCCACGGAGGGCGTCCTTTCTTGCTCCGGACGGGGCGATCGACCTTCGGCTCCAGTCGTCGACGCGTGCTCAGCGCGACTCAGGTGGCACGTATTCGAAGGTGGGCCCGGCCGTGGTGCCGTCCTCGTCGGGCATCTGCATCAGGGCCTGGGCTCGGGCCTTGAGCGCGAACATGGTGCGGGTGGCGTCCGCCATCTGCGTCGGGCTGCCGTTGAAGGCCTGCTCCAGCAAGTGCAGGAGGGCGCAGTAGATGCGATTGAACTCTTCTTGTGCCGTACGGATCTCGCTGCCCGGCGCGTGGTCGGCCACACGTGGGTTGTGCCGCATCGGTCGCATGGCGGCCCAGTCAACGGAGATCTCCTCGCCGGTGGGCCCGGACTGCGGGGTGTCACCGCGCCGGTAGCGCCGCCCGGCCTTGAGCTCCTGGAACCGGTAGTAGTGCGCCACCTCGTCCCGATCGGGATGGAAGACGTCCTGGTCGCCGTCCCAGACCTCGCCGCGGGAGGTGCCTTCGCCCTGCTCGACGATCTCCTCCAGCGCCGCCAGCGCGGAGGCCAGATCCGTAACCGCGATCAGCTGCCCGGCGGTGTGCCGGAAGTGCCCGGCGTTCACCTGGCGAGTCGGATCACCGCTGAAGACCGCCTGCTCGCCGAGCCGGTCACACAGGTGGCGCAGTCCTTGTTCGATGGCGGCGTAGAACTGCCCGATCGTCTCGTAGCCGTCGCCCTCCGCCGGACCGGCGGGCGGCGCGGGCTGTTCGATCCGAAGGAACATCTCCAGCGCTTCGGCACCGAACGGAAGCAGTGACAGTTCCAGGGACCGGTCGCCGTGGGGCATCGGCCGGGGATGCGGCGGCAACATCTCCGCCGTGTCCAGCCGCGGGCTGCCGCCGACGGCGTTGAGCAGGTTCGCCGCCAGCGCCAGGTGCAACATCTCCTCGATGAAGACGCTGCCCACCACCTCGACGGCGTCCGGGTTCCGCTCCGGGTCGAGCGAGTAGAGCGCGCACAGGTACGGCGGCAAGGTCGCGTGTTCCAGCTCGATCGCCCACTGCAGGTGCTCGCGGAGATTGTCGAGCGTGTCGATCCGTGCCGATGAGGCGGCAGCGACGGCCCCCTGCGGCTGTGAGTCTTTCATTCGTGTCATACCTCGGTTGTCGGAAGGGGGCGCCAGGGGCATTTCGGGCGTTTCACGCAATGTGATCGCCGGGCCGGGAGCCGTCCTCCAGCACCTCGCGCCGCACGATGATCTGGCGGGAGGCTCACGGCCTGCCGGCGCGCAGGCGGGAGTCAGGCGAAGGGTCACCACCACCGCGGCGAGCTGCTCGACACGTCGCGACCATGACAGCGACGCGTCGTCGGACTGGTCGATCTGATCGAGCAGCTCGAACCCGGGCGCCTGCGGGCAGCACGAAACTCTTGCCGGCTGGGTTGGAAAGTGGGCGCCTACTGCCGTCAATGCCGCGACAGTGGCCGCGGTCAGGACGGGCGAGGGGCGCGGCGGTCCTTGCGCTGCGCGAGTTCTTCGTCGTCCACCAGGGTGAGCATCGGCTGGCCGGGCTCGCACAGCATGGTGACGGTGAAGCGGAGCGGGATGTCGTCGCGGTTGTTGCCGTCCTGATAGTGGATGACGTCGCCGCCCGGCTCCCAGAACGCCTCGCCGGCGCGTACGACCCGTTCCGGCTCGCCCTCCAACTCGAACAGCATCTCGCCTTCCAGCACGTAGCCGAAAGCGGGACCGGAGTGCCGGTGCGGCGGCGCTCCGGGATCGCCGGGCGGGTACTCGATGACCACGGTCATCCCGTGGGCGCCCTCCGGGATGAAAGGCGGCTCTGCCTCCTGCACCACGGTGAGCGCCGTCTGCCACGCGGTGGATCTCGACTTCGGCATGGAACTACCTCTCGTAGATCTACTTTCCGGTGGGGGTCCGGTCGAGCCAGTCGCGGTATCGGATCTGACCGAGGGTGGCGCCGTCACCGGGCACCAGCGTGCGCTCGCCCGGCACGCTGCCGAAGTACTGCGCCTGCGGGTCGGCGACCACCTGGCGCGGGTCGCCCCAGGCGGCCAGAGCCTCGCGGAAGAACTCGTCCATCCGGAACCGCTCGGGCCCGCCCACCTCCACCCTGCCGTTCAGGGGAGACCCCACCGCGACCCGGCCGACCGCCTGCGCGACGTCATCGCCCGCCATGGGCTGGAAGAGCACGGGAGCGATCCGCACCTTGTCGCCGTCGGTGGCCTCGTCCGCGATGCTCCGGATGAACTCGAAGAACTGGGTGGCGTGCACGAGCGAGAACGGGATCGACGACTTCTCGATCAGCTTCTCCTGAGCGATCTTCGCCGCGAAGTAACCGTTGTCCGGCATTCGCTCCGTACCCACGACCGACAACGCGACGTGGTGACGGACGCCCGCCGCCGCCTCCGCCGCGAGCAGGTTGCCGGTGGAGGTCTCGAAGAACTCCAGCACCGCGGCCCGCTCGAACGACGGGGAGTTCGACACATCGATCACCACCGACGCGCCCGCCAGCACCTCGGCCAGGCCTTCCCCCGTAAGAGTGTTGACGCCGGTGCTCGGCGCCGCCGCGAGCGCCTCGTGACCGTGCTCCCCCAGCTTTGTCACGAGCTTCGACCCGATGAGGCCGGTCCCGCCAACTACGACGATCTTCATGATGTGCCTTCCTGTCCCCCGGGGCACTCGAACGCCCCCGGTCACCAGCTAAGACAGGACAGCTAGCCGGCCTGTGACAGCCCTGGAAAAATCTCTGGGGCGCACGCCGCCCACGTCGGCTCTTGGCCGGTCAGTCCGTCACGTGTCCAGTATCGACCTCGGGACGGCAGTATGGCCGGGCCAGGGTATCTCTGCGGGACGCGCCCGCGCAGGTGGCGCCGGGAACGAAAGAAGCGGGCCCCATGAGATTGGAGACCCGCCTGGTGCCAGCCCCTCAGCACGCGTTTCCGCTGACCAGGATCTTGTGCCCCCCGCAAGATTTGTGAACCGCTCAGAGCAGTCCCATGCGCTTGACCGTTTCCACCGCGTGGTTCGTCTGCCGTTGCAATTTGGACTGCGGTCCACCGAGGTCGTTCAGCTTATTCAGCACAGGAAGGGCAAGGCGGATCTTCCCCAAATACTTCTTCACAGACTCCTCAAGAGGCTGTGCGCTCTTGAAACCGTAGCCCTTCAGTTACTCCCGAAGCTCGTTCCTCCGCGCCGGCCTCTCCCGACCAAACATAAGCTCAGCGCGACTGAGACGTGGCTCTGCTTCAACAGCCGTACGAAAGGAGCGACTCGCTGCGCGTTCCATCCACCCCGCGCGTGCCCGTTACCTGCTGACTCCTGGCTTTGATACGCGCCATGAAGTCCCCTGATCGGCGAATCTCGCGAACGGGGGGATCCTATGGCTGCACGGCACCGGGGGTGGATCTGGTCGGCGGAGTTCGCCACGTAGTCCCGCGTCGCGCCCCGGACGTAGATCGCGGCGTGGTTGCCGGAGAAGCACTGCTTGATCGAGCCGGGGAACGGCGTGGGCGTCTTCCCCGAGCCGGAGTTCCCGCCGGCCCTGCGCCTGCGTCGGCTCCAACCCGCCTGAGCAGCGGCCCAGCGAAGCTGGTGTTTACGTGGCGGAGTTGTTTCCGGAAAAGCACCTGCCCCATTCCGTGTACGTGCGGAGAGAGGCCTGCGGCGATGGGGTTGACAGGTTCACATTCACCCAATCAGACTAACTGAAACTTTGCAGTCAGCGGCTGTTCGGGGGGCGTCGCATACTACCGAAAGGCGGCCCGGAGAAAAGGACGCGTTTCTGTTTCCTGTTCTTCCGTGGCTGAGAAAGGTTTCAGTATGCCTTCAAGAGGCACGTCCCCCCTCATTTCCTCTCTCGCCAAGAAACGCGCTCTCACGCTGGCGTTGAGCGTCGTTTTTCTGGGAGGTCTCGGCATTCCGGCCGCCGGCGCCAGCGTCTCCGGTACGGCGGACACCCAGGCGGTCGTCCAGCAGCAGGTGGGGAGCCTGCCCAGCGGGCGGACCACCTACCGGACGATCACGGATTACAACAACGAGATGCTGGCGCTGAGCACCCAGCACCCCGGCCTCGTCAAGCACATCACGCTGCCGCACAAGACCCGCCAGGGGCGGGAGGTGTACGGCATCGAGGTCACCCACCACGTCGACGCCGCCGACGGCAAGCCGGTCCTGTTCATGATGGGCGTCCACCACGGCAACGAGTGGCCCTCCGGTGAGCACACGCTGGAGTTCGCGTACGACCTGATCAACAACGACGGCAAGGACCCGCAGGTCACGCGCCTGCTCGACCAGGCGCGGGTCATCTTCGTCCCGGTCGTCAACGTCGACGGGTTCGTCATCAACCGGCGTACGAGCTGCGGCCTGTCCCCGACGTGCGCCGGCAGCGCCGGTGTGGACATCAACCGCAACTACCCCTTCGGCTGGGGCAGCAACGCCGGTTCCAACGCGACGAATCGCGGGCCGGGGCCCGGCTCCGAGCCCGAAGTGCAGAACATCATGGACCTGACCAAGAACAACCAGGTCACGGTCCTGATCACGAACCACACCTCCGGTCACACCGTGCTTCGCCCGCCGCTGGAGATCCGCGCGGGCGACACCCCCGACGAGGCCGTGTACGCCGCCCTGACCGACGCGATCACGGCTGCGAACGGCTACACGGGCATGAAGTCGGGCTTCGACTACGAGACGACCGGTGAGACCCCGGACTGGTCGTACTACGCGACCCGCGGTCTCGGGTTCACCTACGAAATCATGAAGACCCAGTCCACCAACAACACCTACCCCGAGGTGATCGAGGACTACACGGGCACCGGTCGCTACGAGGGCAAGTCGAACCGCGAGGCGTTCATGGTGGCACTGGAGTACGCGGCCGATCCGGCCGGGCACTCCGTGATCACAGGCAAGGCACCGAAGGGCGCGGTCCTGAAGATCGCCAAGGACTTCGACCTATGGACCGCGCCGATCCAGCAGGCGAACAACGTCCTGGACCCGCCCCAGAAGGTCCCCACCCACCTGGAGTCGACGCTGATCGCCCCGACGAACGGCAAGTTCGCCTGGCACGTCAATCCGTCCGTACGGCCTGCCCCGGCGTACACCGCGGCCGGCGTCGTCGCCACCGGGCCGGGCAACTTCATCAAGGAGAGCTGGACGCTCACCTGCGCCCGTCCGACCGGTGAGGTCCTCGAGACCGTGCACGTCACCGTCGACCGGGGCGAGCAGGTCGACGTGAGACTGCAGGAGTGCAAGAAACGGTTCAACGGCAACGGCCCGAAGAACTAGGCGAACCCCCTCATCCCACAGGTAGCGAGCCGGGCGGTCCCCACGGGGGCCGCCCGGCGGCGTTATATCCGTCACGCGCTTGGCGATTCATGAAGTAGGGCGGCCCAACACGGCGGCGCCGGGGCGGTGGGTCATCACCGGCTCCGTCAGTCCACGGAGAAGGGAAGTGTTCCAGGATGAGGCACGTCCCAGAAAGCGGCCGGCCGCTCGCGGTGCTGAACGCGTCCCAGATCGTCGCAAACCTGCGCGCGCTCTTCGACGGCCACCGGCTCTCGCCTTCACAACGCCGGATCGCGCGCTACCTGCTGGAGAACGCGCAGGAGGCCGTCTTCTTCACCAGCGCAGACCTCGCCGAGCGCGTCGGCGTCAGCCAGCCGTCGGTCACCCGCTTCGCCGCCGCGCTCGGGTTCGGCGGGTTCCCGGAGTTCCGGGAGGCGCTGCGTACGTCGGTGTTCGGCGATCTGCGGCCGGTGGCGCCCGACGACCGCTTCAACGAGATCCAGGAACTGGTCAACTCCGAGATCCGCGACCTGGAGCGGCTGCGGGACGGCTTGGGCGACCCCAGCCAGCTTCGACGCGTGGCCGGCCGGTTGGCCGCCTCGCGTCCGCTTGTGGTCGTGGGTCTGCGGATCTCCGCGCCGCTGGCGCACCTGTTCGGCTACCTCGCCGAGAAGGTGCTCCCGGACGTACGCGTACTGGACGTCCCGGGCTCGATCCTGGAGGACCGGCTGAGCAGAGCGGCCGAATCAGGAGCCGAATGGGTGCTCGCCATCGGCTTGCCGCGCTACCCGCGCGAGCTGGCGCAGGGGCTCCTCTGGGCGCGGCGCGCCGGGCTGAGGGTCGCCCTCGTCACGGACCAGCCGGTGAGCCGGCTCACCGACCTCGCGGACGAGGTCCTGCTCGCCCCGGTCAGCTCGGACTTCGCGTTCGACTCCCACGCCGGCCCCACGGTCCTGTGCACCGCGCTGCTGCACACCATGCTGGACACCCTCGCCCCCGACGGTCAGGCTCAGCTGGAGTCCTTCGACGACAGGGCGATGGAGCGTCAGGTCTTCTTCTCCAGCTGACCGGTGCGGGCGTCGAGCAGGCCGGGGAACGCCTCGTCAAATCTCGGCGCGGCGGGTTCATCCGAGGTCCCGACGTAGTACTGCCGGATCAGGCCCGCCTCCCGCAGCACGCTGAAGTGCTGTGTGGCGGTGGACTTGCTGACGCCCAGGTCGGCAAGGGCCGGTCCACAAATGGTCCACTGCCAGCGAGCCTCAACGAAAACGGGCGGGACTCCGTGACTGGAGTTCCGCCCGTTTCTACATTTTTCGCCCTGATCAGCAGCTAGATCCGCTGATGAAGATCGTGTGCCCCCTGCAAGATTCGAACTTGCGCTCCCGGCTCCGGAGGCCGGTGCTCTATCCCCTGAGCTAAGGGGGCTCAACGAGTGACAAGGCTACCAGCACTCGCGGGGCTTTCTCACCACGATAGGCGGCCCTGCGGGGCCCGCGCGCACGCAGATCCCCAAAACCGCACGTGAACACCCGCTCAGGAGTTAGCTTTGCGCCCGTGAGTGAGCTTATGGGTCGAGTGCTGGTCGTGGACGACGACGAGGTCATCAGGCAGCTGATCGCGGTCAATCTGACCTTGGAGGGCTTCGAGGTCGAGACTGCCCATGACGGCCAGGACTGCCTTGACCGCGTTCACGACGTCGATCCGGACGTCATCACCCTCGACGTCATGATGCCGCGCCTGGACGGCTGGGAGACGGCCACCCGGTTGCGTACCGATCACAGCACCAGTCACATCAAGGTCGTGCTCATCACCGCCCGGGCCCAGGAGGACGACAGGAGACGTGGCCTGGGCATCGGCGTCGACGCCTATCTCACCAAGCCATTCGACCCGGCCGAGTTGATCCAGATCGTGCGTGACCTCGCCAAGGGAAACGCTTGATTCCCCCAATTAGGTCGATTAACAGCAGATGATGACTTTACCGACAAGTCGGTGAAATAGTCTGCCATCGGGGTAATCCCGCAAGTAAGAGGCCCGGAACCGCGGGCCGCAATTCTCGGAATTTCGTAATTCCTTCAGCGAACCCGTTTTCAGAACACGTCAGTCTGAAGCAGCGCAGTCCGGAGCATCCCGGAAGTCCCGCCAGTGGCGGGCTCTCACCTGTTCGCGACGCCGTCGCAACCTGCCATCGCGGTTTTCACGTTCTCGAAGTCCGGTGGCCGCACCAGCGACGGGGAGGAGCATTTCGATGCCTGATCCCGGATTCAGACCGCCGCAGTTCCCGCGCGGCGCGCCTCGCAAGGAAACGCGGCTCCGGCTCATTCTGGGAGCCGGAACGGCGCTCGTCGTGGCCACGGGCCTGGGCGCGGCCGCCTGCGGCAGCACGGAGTCCGTCCAGACGCAGGCCCAGGCGCAGCCGAGCCCGACCGGCATGGAGACCGGTAGCCCGGCTCCGGGCGCCACGGCGTCGCCGTCCCAGGAGATGCAGGGTCCCTTCGGCGCCATCCACGGCCAGCTGGTCGTTCCGAAGCCGGGCGGCGGCTACGAGACGGTCACCACGCAGACGGGCGTCGTGACCTCGATCTCGCAGAGCCAGGTCGCCGTCAGGAGCGAGGACGGCTTCGCCCGCACATACGCGATCGACGACAACACCCGCGTCTGTGCCGGCCGTTCGGGGCTGAGCGGGGTCACGACCGGACACAAGGTCTGGGTCATCAGCAAGGGCCAGGGCGAAGGCTCCAGGGCGATCGTGCTCACGGACCTGACGTCGCCCCCGTGGCCACCGTGGGCCGCTGCGCCCGGGGCCGGGGCCTCGCCGACCGTGTCGCCCTCGCCCACCGGCTTCGAAACCGGATCGCCGTCGCCGCCGGCATTCCCGACGGGGTTCCCGTCACCCGGGCAGCCGACGGTGGAACCGACCGGCTGATCATCGGGTGACGGCATGAAGCGGCCTGCGCGAGGAGGATGAGTACCCGCGCAGGCCGCGTCTCCATGATGGCCGGTGGTCACGCTCCGCGCGCAGGACGTAGCCAGGTCGTGATCTCCACAGCTGTACGCATGTCCACCGAACCCGGAGAGGTGGGCGTGGGCGATGTTCCTCCGCGCTGGTGCGGCCGACCTGGCGCGCGCCATAACACCGACGGAAGGCGCGGGTAACAGTCGGGAAACGCTCTCAGCGCGGCTGACGCTAAATGTCTGCAAACTCTGTGTCAACACGGAGAAAAATCTTTCTTCACGCCCGGAGAGCGCTCTCTATCCCGCCGCCGGTCACGAGTGCCCGCAAGGGCGCTGGGACGGCCCGGCCGGGCTCGGATGAGAAGCGTCGTGACCATCTCGTATGGTCGCTCTCGTATGGTCAACTGCAGGACAATCTCAACCAGGGCCGGTCGGCCCAGGTAGAGGCGCAGTCGAGACGCATTGGCGCGTTCCCGGGAACGGCGCTCTGTGGGGTATGCGGGAGGGGATCAGATGCAACGGTCGACAGGGGGGCGGATAAAACGACCCACTCTGGAGGCGGTCGCCGCACGTGCGGGGGTGTCCCGCGCCACGGTCTCCCGGGTCGTCAACGGCCAGGTGACCGTGACGCCGCAGATCAGGGACGCGGTGATGCGTGCCGTCGACGAGCTCGGATACGTGCCCAACTCGGCCGCCCGCAGCCTGGTCACCCAGCGGACCGACTCGATCGCCCTGGTCGTCTCCGAGCCGTCGACCCGGGTCTTCTCCGACGACCCGATGTTCTCCACCGTCATCCGCGCGGCCAGCCTCGAACTGGAGGCCTCGGACAAGCAGGTCGTGCTGATGCTGGCCGGCTCGCCCGAGAGCCATTCCCGGATCGAGCGCTACATCGCCAGCGGCCACGTCGACGGGGTCATGCTCATCTCCATGCACGGCGCCGACCCGCTGCCCGCCGCCATCGCCCGCATGGGCCTTCCCACCGTCTCGTACGGCAGGCCGGCCGTCCCCGTGCCCATGCCGTACGTCGACAACGACAACATCGGCGGGGCTGAGAAGGCGGTCAAGCACCTGCTCGAGCAGGGCCGCAGGCGCATCGCCACCATCGCCGGCCCGCAGGACATGATCGGCGGGCAGGATCGGCTGACCGGCTACCGCAACGCCCTGCGCGACTCCGACCGCCGCTCGATCGTGGCGATCGGCGACTTCACCCGCGAGTCGGGCGCGATCGCCATGCGTCAGCTTCTCGAAGACGACCCCAATCTCGACGGCGTGTTCATCGGCAACGACCTCATGGCCATCGGCGCCCTCCAGTCGCTGCGGCTGGCGGGCCGGCGCGTGCCCGACGACGTCGCGGTGGTCGGGTTCGACGACATCGAGGCGGCCCGCTACACCGAGCCTCCGCTGACCACGGTCCGGCACCCGATCATCGAGCAGGCCAGCTCCATGGTGCGGCTGCTGCTCGGCCTGTTCCAGGGCGGCCCGGCCGCGCCGGTGATCCTGCCGACGGAGCTGGTCATCCGCGAGTCGGCCTGAGCCTCCGCCCGGCTCGGGCCGGGCTCAGGCGAGGGCTCCGGGGATCCGGTCGAGCACCTCGAAGGGCGCCAGGCCGTACGCGTAGAAGTCGACCGCCTGGGCTCCGGCGGCCCGAGCCGCGCGGACCTTGGCGGCCAGCCGGTCCGCCGAGTCGGTGTCGGGCAGACCCGGCCGCAACACCGCACGCAACTCGCAGTCCTTGCCGACCGACCTCTGGTAGGCGCCGATGTCGTCGGCCACCCGGGCCGCGTCCCTCGCGTACGCCGGCACCGCGAGCGACGGCACCAGGTCGCCGAGGGCGACGACGTCCACGCCGATCTGCCACGCGTCGTGCGCCGCCAGTCCCGAGGGCGGCAACCCGTCGGCGTAGCCCTTGATCGACGCGGTGGAGTCCACGAAGGACAGCCGCGATCCCTCCGCCGTGACCGCGGCCGACACCTCGGCCACGAGCGAGGTCACGCTCTCCGAGCGCGCCCGGGCGTAGGCGACGACCTCGGGGCCCGCGTACGCCGTGAGCGCGGCGCGGGTCACCTCGCCCTGGGCCGGCGGATCGCCGTCCAGGACCCCGGCGACGATCCGGCCGCACTCTTCCTTGGCGACCTCGGCGTTCACCCCCAGATCGACCGCCCGCTGCATGCAGTGGCGGCAGAAGCACAAACCGAACAGGAACGTGTCCATGGGGCCGAGCGCCACGAAGTTGCGCTCGTGGTGATAGCCGTGCGCGAAGGTGCCGAAATGGAGCGACTCGGCCACCACGCTGTCCACCCCCTGGCGGGCGACCGCCCGCGCCAAGGCGACGGAGTACGACCTCGCGTCCGGGTGGGACGGGCACAGGTCGGCGGGCGATCCCCGGTCGCCGAAGCAGTTCTGCACCGTGACGTCGAGGTTCGCGAGACCCAGCGTCGCGTTGTGGAGGAAGACCGTCCAGCCGTGCATCCGCAGGCCGCGCTCGGAGCAGGCGCGGCGCAACTCGGTGAGCGGCTCCTCAGCGGCCCCGTCCTGCACCGGCGGCACCAGGCGCAGGCCCGCGAAGACGTCTTCCGGCGGCGGGAAATGCACGCCGTCCCGGCGCACCGTCACGCGGGACGAGCCGTGCGGGGTCACGTCCCTGGCCTGGTGGTAGGCCGCGGCGATGGTCACGCCCTGCACGCCGCACGCCGAGACGCGGTCCAGGACCTTGTCCACGCCTTCACTGCGAAGATCCTCCACGAAGGCGTAAAGAGCGGTGTCCATCCTTTTCGACCCTTCTCGCCGCCTACCGGCCCTTGTAGGCGACGAAGTCGATCTCGACGAGGATGTTCATCAGGTCGGAGCCGACGGTCGTGCGCACGGGGTACGGCTGCGTGAAATACGACTTGTAGACCTCGTTGTAGGCGGCGAAGTCCTCCTTCAGGTTCTGCAGGTGGACGGTCGCCTTCACCACGTCGTCGAAGCCCAGGCCGTGGGCCGCCAGGACCGCCCCCAGGTTCTGCATGGTCCGGTGCGTCTGGGCCGCCACGTCGTCGCCGACGACCTGCCCGGTCTCCGGGTCCAGCGGACCCATGCCCGACGTGAAGACGAAATCGCCGACGGCCAGCCCCTGCGAATACGCCCCGACCGGCGCAGCCCCCTCGGCCGTACGGATCTCCTGCTTGCCACCCATGTTCACAACTCCTAGAAATACGTATTGATCAAATCAATCACGGCATAGTCGTCGTCCACCACTGGGATGGCCCGCCACTTGTCGAACGCCGTGCACGGGTGGGAGATCCCGAACGACAGGAGATCACCCGGGCGGAGCCCCTCCCCCGTCAGGTAGGCGTGCTGATCCGTGATCTTCACGACCGTCAGGTCCTGCGGCTTTACGCCGCTCGGTCGCGCGGCGGGGCGGACCGCCCGGACAACAGGCAGGTCCAGGTCATAGGGCACGTCGCGTTTGCCCATGCCCACGAGCGTGAGGCCCGGTTCCGGCACCGACAGCACCTGCGCCCACACCTCCAGCGCGGGCAGCAACTCGCCGCGCATCTCCGCCCCCGCAACGCGAGAACCGCTCCGGGTGTACGGCGTGCGTTCCCGGTAGAAGCCCTCGTCGTGGGCGATGTAGGCCCCGCTCCGCAGGATGACGAGCACTTCGCCGGCGAGGGAGGCCAGTTCGTCGGCCACCAGATCGAACCACGCGCTGCCACCCGCGGAGACGATCAGTTCGCCCTCGACGAGCGGCGCGACCGTCTCCGCCGCCTTCACGAGCTCACGCAAGAACGCCCGGACTTCCTCCGCCCCCGGTTGGGTGCCCTCATAACAGGCCACACCGGCGAGCCTGACCCCCTTCGCCTCGCTCGCGGCCTGAGCCACCTTCATCAGCTCCGGCAGGCCGCGGCAGCCCGACCTGCCCCCCGTGTGCCCCAGCTCGACGAGCACACCGAACGGGACGGCGCCCGCGTGCTCATCGAGTATCCGGACGCCCTCCAACGAATCGACGAAGCAGAGGAAGTCGAAGGGCTGCCGCGCGTCCTGCTCCCCCGCATCGCCCACGTCTCGCCCGAGTTCGTGCGCGAGCCAGCGGAGCGCGCCGCCGTCGAGGATCTCATTGGCGAGCAGCACACGCGGAACGCCCACCTGCCGGCAGATTCGCACCTGCGCGGCGGTCGCCACGCTGATCCCCCATGCTCCCGCGTCGAGTTGAGCCTGGAAGAGCGCAGGCGCCATGGTCGTCTTGCCGTGCGGCGCGAGCGCCAACCCGTGTTCCCGGGAGAATCGGGCGAGCGTGGCGATGTTGTGGTCCAGCGCGGAGCGCTTCGCGACCATGATCGGCCAGGTGAACGAGCCGTCGAACAGTGACCGATCTCCGGCGGCCACCCCGCCGCCGGTCAGGGAGCCGTCGTCACCCGGACCGCGGACTTCGATGGGCAGGAAACCCTTGGTACGCCAGTCGACCTGAAGGTCCGGTAGGTCGAGGCGGCCTGCGACATCCACGTCGCCCCCTATTCGTCTCGTGAGCCCGGCCGGCTTCTCGCCGGGCCGGCCTTGCCGTCCCATTCGCTGTCACCACCGCCGTGCGGGGCGCCCCGTTCCGCCTCTTAGCGGCTCATTCGTCTCTTCCGCGGTGGATCGTACTCGACCAACCACCCCAGCCCGATGCCCGCGCGGCACCGCGACGATCACGCCGGCCTCAGGGCCCGCCCCGGCGCCTTCCCGGTGAGCCGCCCCTCCCGCAACACGGGTACGCCGGAAACGAGCACGTCGTCGATGCCGACGGCGAGCGAGCGGGGGTTGTCGTAGGTCGCGGTGTCGGCCACACGAAGCGGATCCACCACGATCAGGTCCGCGGCCTGGCCTCGCCGTACCAGACCTCGATCGCGCAACCCGAAGCGGCGGGCTGGATGCGACGCCAGGTGGACCGCCGCCTGCTCCCACGTGAGGTCGCCGAGCTCGCGAACATGCCGCCCGAGATAACGGGCGAAAGCCCCGAAGCCTCGCGGGTGTGGATGGCCGCCCACATAAATACCGTCCGAACCGCCTGTGTGACCGGGGTCCTTGAGGATCTCGCGTACGGAGCGCTCCCCCTCCGGCCCCTCGTCGGGTCGGGCCGCCACGCAACCGGCTTCCAGCCGGGTCTCGATCAGCAGCAACCGGCAGAATTCAGCGGGATCCATCCCCCGCTCGGCCGCCGCGGCCGGAAGGGTCATTCCTTCCGCCCACTCGAATCCGGGGGCGTGAGACAGGGTGATCCTCGGCCACAGATCACCGTGCTCTGCCCAGTCGGCTGCCAGCCGTACGCGCTCGGAGTCGAGCAGGGCGAGAGCATGATCGGTGTCCGCGGCCGGCACCCACGACGGCAGTGCGATCATCGCGAGAATCGTGCTGCTGCGCAGGTAGGGATAGGTGTCGAAGCTGAGGTCCACGCCGTGCAGCCGCGCGTCCGCTGCGAGGGGCAGCAGCACCGAGGCTGGGCCGTGATAGTGCGAGACGTGCAGGGCGGCCTGCGAACGTGTGGCGATCTCGACGGCCTCTGCCATCCCTGTCGGAGCCGAAGCGCCATACCCACGCATATGTGTCACGTAGGGCAAAACTCCGAGAGCCTCACTCAGTTCGGCCAGCTCGTCGACGCCCGCATAACGGCCGGGGGCGTATTCGAGGCCGGACGACAAACCGGCCGCGCCTTCGGCAAGACCGTTCTCGACGGCCTTCCTCATCGCCCGCAGCTCATCGGCGTCGGGGGCGCGCTCGGCCGGGCCCATGACGTCAAAGCGGATCGTCCCGTGAGGCAACAGGTAGGCCGTGTTCAACGCGGTCGCACGGTCATAGCCCGCCAGCAGTTCCGCCACCCCGACCGGCCCGTCGAGCCCGGGATGCGTGCCGTTGACGGCCGCGAAATAACGCCTCACATAGTCGAACGCGGCCGCCGACCTCGTCGGGGCGAACGACAGACCATCCTGGCCGAGGACGAAGGTCGTCACACCCTGACGGAGCGCGGCCAGCTGGATCTCCTTGTCGAAGACCACGGCCTCTCCGTGGGCATGGCAATCGATCAAGCCCGGCAACACGAGCCTGCCCGTGGCATCGACGACGGTCGCCCCCTCGGCCGCGTCCAGACGGCCGACCGCGGCGACACGTCCGCCGTCGACGCTGACATCCGCTCTGAACGGCGGCGCCCCGGTTCCGTCGACCACCCATCCGCCGGCGATCAGGACGTCGAAGGTCATGAACCCGATTCAATCACCGGTAGTGATCTCCCACCATCACACGTCGCTCTCGGGGTCGCCTGCATCCAGCGCTCTTAGAGATCGCCATGAGAAGCTCCTTTCACGTCGCGTTTGCGGGTCGCGTTCGCGGGTCACCTTCGCAGGTGGCGTTCGCGGGTCACCTTCGCAGGTGGCGTTCGCAGGTCGCCTTGCGGGTGCCCTGCCTATGCGGCTTCTGCCCCGGGCCGGGGTGTCAGAGGCCCTTCCAAGGAAGGACGCCCCGCTCAGGGCGGGTCTCCGCTCCGGGGCGGCCCTGAGGTGGTTGCTCCGGTGGTGGGTGTTCGGCGGGGTCGTGTTCGGTAGCGGGGGCCGGTGTAGGTGTAGGCCCACCGGTCCTTGCCTTCCCGCCGGCGCACATAGCGTTCGGGATGCCGGTAGCGGTCGCGGTTGTGGTGCTGGCAGGCCGGTCCGAGGAGCTTGAGGTTGGTGAGCCCGCCTTCTACCCAGTTGTCGGCGTGGTCGATCTGGCACAAGGTCGCGGGCAGCGGGCAGCCGTCGATCCAGCATGTGGAGTATCGGGCGAACACGGCTTTGCGCTGCGCCCCGGTCGCCAGCCGTACGGCACGCCCCATGTCGAGCACTTGCCCGTCGGCGTCCATGACCAGACGCATCAACGTGGAGGTCCTCGCCAGCCGCGCTATGTCGGTTGGGGACAGGAGTTGGCCGGTGGCCAGCAACAACCCGGGCACCTTCCACCGCAACAACCGATCCCGCCCGTCCCCCGCGTTACCCGCCCTGCTGGTGCCTCCGGCGTGCGCGGTGACCTGCTCAGTGGTGGCTTGCGCAGTGGCAGCGTCAGCCTGACCCGCCGCACTCGCCCGGCTGGCATCTCTGGCCTGGCCGGCCTCCCTCGTCTTGTCGGCGTGCCCGTCGACGTCGTCGGAGGGGTTGGTGGCGTCATCGGTGTGGTCGCCATCGTCGTCGATGTCGCCAGCGTCGTGGGAGGCGGTGTCGTCGATGGTGTCGTCGGCGGTGTCGGCGTCGGCGGTGTCGTCTTCGGTGGTGGGGTGGTCGGTGGGGAGGGATTCGGCGTTGACCAGGACCAGCATCTCGGTGGTGATCTTGTTAGCGAGCAGGTCGGCCAACGTGTCCGCATTACGCTGCCGCAACGACCGGTCATCGTTCTCAGTCCGAGGCTTGGCATAAGCGTCCAGCAAGGCCTTCAACCGGGCCGCCGACTCCTTGGGCAGACGAAACTCGCCCTCTATCCCACCGGCGTCGGTGGGGCGGACTTCCAAA
>NZ_BOOR01000008.1 GCF_016863335.1 Planotetraspora thailandica | reverse complement strand
TCACCAACTCGTCAGACGATGCGGCGGGTCCGGCGGAGCCTGGCGGTTCGGTCGAACTGCGCGCGGTGTGCGGCTCCCGGGGAGGCTCTTGCTCATCGCGCACATGCGCAGCGGAAAAGGCGCTGTCCTCGGCGAACCGTCCCGTAAACGCCTGCGTCGCCGTCGCGCTTTCTATCGCATTTTCCGCGCTGGTGAGCGGCTCGGTCGAAGCCCCTGAAGAAAACGCAGCGTCATCGGCGGGCGGCTCGCCACAGCCCACGGACGAAAGGCGTCCGGCACCCAGCGGGGCGGTCTCAGGCGGCTCGGCGGACGCGTTCTCCGCGCGCGTGGGCTCCCACCACTCCTTGATCCCCGACGGAGAGCTCAACGCCGAACTGCCATCGGATGGCCACGACCGGGCGCCGTCGGCAAAGGCCACCCACCGCTCCGCATCACTCGGCCGCACCCGGTCTGTCATCTTCACCCCCGATCGAACAGACGCATGAATAATGGCACGGCCATCTCGATATTCGCTATTGCTTTCGAATACAAACTTCGAACAATCTGCGTCATGACATATTCGGACATTCGGTCCTGGGCTTTGGAGAATTCCGCTGATCTCGCGGAGGCGGTCCGAGAAGGCGCCCCCCGAAGCGGCGACCCGCCCAACCGCCGCGCCATGAGAACAACCACAGCAGCACACGCACAACCACCGACGCGCACACCGGCACACGCACAATCACCGACGGCCGCCGCAGCACAAACACAGGCGATCAGCCGCACCCCCGACCGCCCGCGCCGCACATCCGCCCGGCGCCTCCTCAACGACGAGCCCTTGCATCGCCGTGCGCGACAGGTGACCGTGCACTCGGCCAAGCGGATCAAAATCTCCTGGTCAGAGCACTGATGGATGGTTTCGCGCACAGGTTGCGGGTAGCCCGAATAAGACATCGAAGGAGGCTCAAATGGATCGTCGGACCACACCCGAGCTGATGCACGAGAACGATGTGATCGACCTTCTCATCCACCAGCACGTCCTGATAAGGGAACTCTTCGACGAGGTCGGCAGGACCCGCGGCAGGGACCGCCAGGAGGCGTTCAGCCGCCTGGTCCGGCTGCTGGCCGTACATGAGACGGCGGAGGAAGAGATCGTCCATCCGTACGCGCGACGGAAGCTGGTCGGCGGTGACACGATCGTCGACAACCGCCTCCAGGAGGAGGAAGAGGCAAAGGAGATGCTCAGCCGGCTCGACGACATGGACGTGACGCAGCCGGACTTCGCGGAGGGCCTGGAACGGCTTCGGGCCGCCGTCTTCGCGCACGCCGCCGCCGAGGAGCGGTATGAGTTCTCCGAGCTCAGAGCGGCGACGACGGAAGCCGAACGCCGGGCCATGGCCGTGGGCGTCAAGGCTGCGGAGGCCATCGCCCCCACTCACCCCCACCCGGGGACGGAGACGCCGGCCAAGAACATCATGTTGGGCACGCCCATCGCGATCATGGATCGGGCGCGTGACCTCATCCGCAAGGCGATGGGCAAGCCGGAGTCCGGCCAGGGATGAGCTCCGCGATCAGTGACCCCGTGCGAACCGGATCTCTCGCCGGTTCAACGGCTGATGGCATGCCGTGCACACCAGCACGGGCGCGAGGGCGGCGCCGCAGGGCCGGTGAATGATCGTCAGCACCGAGCCCGGCGGCGCCGCGAACTCGCGTTGTGCCCAGTCGACGAGGAAGGCGAAGACCTCGAAGAACGCCAGCCCCTTCTCGGTGAGCCGGTAGTCGCCGCCGGCGCAGCGGAAGACGCCCAGCCCGACGAACCGGCGCAGGCGATCGGTGAGCACCGACGGAGCGATGCGTAAGCGCGCCTGGAAGTCGCCGAATCGGCGGGTGCCGAGGAAGGCGGCCGCCAGCACCATCGTGCTCCACCGGTCGCCGAGGATCTTCATGGAATCCGAGCAGTAGCCGGTGGCGTCCGCGCCGTCGTCCGGCCGGACCGTCCTGCGCCGCTGAGGGGGCGGTGTCCCGATGGTCGCGAAGATGGCCGGCGGCTCCCGCACCGTGTCGGTGTCGCGGGCGCTCATCGGTTCGCGGCACTCGCCACACGCGAGGTACGGCCTGGCCTCGTCCTCACACGTGTCGTGGATGAGGGGCAGGCAGGTCCGGCCCGTCCAGTCGCGCTCCCAGGAGTGGATCGCGACGAGCAACGCCCAGATGTCGAGCCCACGGGCTGTCAGCCGGTATTCGTGGCGCGCCCTGCCGTTTCTGTGGGTGACCCGCATGAAGACGCCCTGGGCGACCAGTTCCTTCAGGCGGGACGCGAGCACGGAGTCGGATATCTCCAGATGATCGCGCCACCCCGCGTACGTCCGCACGTGGTGCAGAAAGGCCCGCTGGAGGATCAGCAGCACCCAGCGGTCTCCCAGGACGGCCAGCGCCTGCCCAATAGGGCTCAGCCCGGGTTGGGGGTCTTTCTCCACAACTCGGACCTTCTTTCCGCAGCCCCCGATTTTCGGTCGGCCTCCGGCGAATCACGCCCGCCCATTCAAGCGCCCATTCCCTGCTCATGCCGTACGGAATGGCGGCCGACTTCTTTTATAACGCTCGTTTTTGGAATCCGCGTACGCGAGCGGGCGGGACCGGCAGGAACTCGGAGGCGCTCCCGGACGTTCTCGTGACGACGCATTCCGGCAGCCGGGGGCTGCTGGACGCTCCGATCAACGAAAGGCACCACGATGTCGCCACTCGGCAAGTACTACGTCGGCGCGGGGATCGTGTCCGTGCTGTCCCTTTGGCTGCTGCCCTCGCTCGTCGCCTGGCTGATCGTGCTTGGCGTGCTCGCCGGTCCGGTCGCGGTCTACTTCATGCTGGACGAGTCCCAGCGGGCGCGGCTGCGCCGGATCCGCCGGCGTCAGATCGGCCGCTGACCGCCGCGCGACGGGCGCCAGGCCCACAACACCCATAGAGACGAGCCCGCCCGTGGTCAGGCGACCACGGGCGGTTCGGCGTCGCCGTACGAGACCTCGGCGGTCAGGCGGTGGCGGGGAGGATCTTGCGGACGCGGTCGCGGACGCTGCGCTCCATGACGAACGACAGCAGCGGGATCGTGCCCGCGAGCAGCACCAGCAGCAGGTAGCCGATCGGCCACCGGGTCTTGAGGCCCAGGTTGAGCGCGCCGGCCAGGTAGATCATGTATAGGAAGCCGTGGATGGGGCCGACGATCGCCACCATCGTGTCGTTGTCGAATCCGTACTTCACCACCATGGCGACGCAGAGCAGGAGCAGCATCACACCGACGATGTACGCCATGACGCGATAGAACTTGAGCGCGGATTCCACGTGGATCATTACCTCTGCTGGGAAACGGTTATCACACGATATCGGGGTGCCGCGCCGGTCACCGACCGGCCACCGGATGAGCGTGCGTCAAGCGGAGCGCAGGTCACGACCCGGCCTCCGCCACGGCTGCGGGCCGCCGCTCCTCTCCGCGCCCGCCTCGTACGGCGTCGCGGACGAAGTGGAACCACATGAACACGGCGAAGAGCGCGAAGATCCACCACTGGGCGGCGTAGGCCAGGTTTCGCCAGTTGAAGCCGACGCCCAGGGTGGGGGGCGGCACCGCGACCGCCGTAGCCCCTGGAGGCGGGGTCGGCGCGGTGGCGACGACGAACCCGTCTCGCAGCGGCGCGTTCGGCCAGACGTTGATGAGCTCGGCGGTCGAGACGGTCGCCACCTGGCCGCCCGGCAGTTGGCCGCTTCTTTCCACGGCGTCTGTCTGCTCGGAGGGGCGCAGCCGTCCGGTCACGGTCACCGGCCCGGACGGCACGGCCGCCGCGGGGTCCTGCGCCGAGGGAACCCATCCGCGGATCACGGAGACGATCGTGCCGTCGGCCAGCCGCAGCGGCGTGAGCAGCCAGAATCCGGCGCCGCGCGCGGCCCTGCCGCCGGGGGCGGACACGTCGGGAAGCCGGTCGGCGACGAGGAGCTGCGAACCCGCTTCGTAGGTGCCGGTCGCCGTCACCCGCCTTCCGGCGACGTCGCCGGTGACGTGGCTGCCCACTTTGGCCAGGTCGCTCACAGCGATGGGCGCGGGGTCGGGAGCGAGTTTGGGCGCGCCGGACGCCTCGAAGACGCCGAGCTGCCATCGCCCCAGAAAGGTGAAAGACACGAGCACCCCGATCACCAGCAGGTGCAGGCCCACCAGCCGGGGAGAGAACAGGGTGCGCAACATGACAGACACGCTATCCGCCGGAGCGGGCGGTTCCGTACGCGGAGGGGCTCGCGCCCGCGAATACAACGCAGCCACACACCATGCGAACGCAAATCCGACAAATCCTCACCGCAGACACCTCTGATGTCGCTAGAGTTTCCGCCATGTCAGAACCTCAGATTGATCCGGCCGGGAACACGCAGGCTTTCCGGGCTTTCGCCAACAACCAGGACGTCGAGGCCGCGCAGCCGAAGGCATCGCGACTGCCGATCTGGATCGCCCTGGGTGCGGTGGCCGTTGCGGTGATCGCCGTGGTGGCGTACCTCCTGGCCGGCTGACATCCCACGACCCGCCGCCGACGACCGCGCCCGTCGGCGGCTTCGTCGTGCCGGGGATCGTTCCTCTCACCCGGTCTGGACCCCTGAGTCCACCGTGATTATGTTGGACGGCAGGTGAACCGCCCTCTTCGAGGGAGACCATATGCCCAGTCCGGCCATCACGATCATCGGCTCGGGTTTCGCCGGCCTGTGCATGGCGATCAAGCTCAAAGAGGCCGGCTGGCACGACTTCGTGATCGTGGAGAAGGCCGCCGACCTCGGCGGGACGTGGCGCGACAACACCTACCCGGGCTGCGCCTGCGACGTCCCCTCTCCGCTCTATTCGTTCTCCTTCGATCTCAATCCCGGCTGGTCCCGGATGTTCTCCCCGGGCGAGGAGATCTGGGACTACCTCCGCGACTGCGTCGCCAGGTACGGCCTGGCCCCCCACCTCCGGTTCGGCACGGAGGTGTCCTCCCTGGAGTACGACGACGCCCGCCAGGTCTGGCTGGTGTCCACGGCCGACGGGGAGTCGTTCGAGACCAACGCCGTCGTGTGCGGCATCGGCGCACTCCACATCCCGTCATTCCCCGAAATTTCGGGACGAGAGCGGTTCACCGGCGCGGCCTTCCACTCGGCGCAGTGGGACCACTCGGTCGACCTGACGGGCAAACGGGTCGCGGTCGTCGGCACAGGTGCGTCGGCCGTGCAGTTCGTGCCGGTCGTGGCCGAGCAGGCGGCCCGGCTGCACGTCTTCCAGCGCACACCCGCGTGGATCCAGCCCAAGCCCGACGCTCCCATCTCCGAGGGCATGCGGCGCGCGATGCGGATCCCCGGCGCGGCGCGAGCCGTACGGAACTCCGTCTACTGGCTGCTCGAGGCCCGTGCCCTCGGCTTCGCTGTCGACCCCGCCCTGATGAAGGCCCAGCGGCGCGTCGTCGAGCGCCATCTGGCCCGCCAGGTGGCCGACCCTGAGCTGCGCGCCAAGCTAACGCCCGACTACACGGTCGGCTGCAAGCGCATCCTGCTGTCCAGCGACTACTATCCCGCGCTGGCCAGGGACAACGTCGAGCTCGTCACCGACGCGATCACCGGCGTGACCGAACGCGGCATCGTCGACGCCACCGGCCGCGAGCGCGAGGTCGACGTGATCGTGTACGGCACCGGCTTCAAGGTCGTGGACGCCGTGAGAGACCAGCAGATCGTCGGCAGGAACGGCCTCACGATCCAGGACGCCTGGAAGGACGGGCCCGAGGCCTATCTCGGCGTCAGCGCCTCGGGTTTCCCCAACTTCTTCCTCCTCATGGGGCCCAACACGGGGCTGGGCCACACCTCGGTCGTGTTCATGATCGAGGCCCAGGTCAGGTACGTCATCGAGTGCCTGCGCCTGCTCTCCCGCAGCGGGGCGCGGGCCCTGGACGTGCGGGAGGAGGCGCAGCGGGCCTACAACGACCGCCTGCAGAGCCGCCTCGGCCGGCTGGTGTGGAGCCGGGGCGGCTGCACGAGCTGGTACCTGGACGAGCGCGGGATCAACCGGGCGACCTGGCCGGGCTTCACCTTCGAATACTGGGTGAGGACCAGGAAGGTGAAGCCCTCGGCCTACGAGCTCATCGGCCCTTCCCCGGCGCGGGGCTGAGCACCAGGGCGCTGCCGCCTCCGCGCCGGACGGGCTCGGCAACCGCCTGGACCTTGCCGTGCCCGAGAAACTCCAGGCCGGTCGCCGCGCCGATCTCCCCCACCGGCGGCCCGGGCACCCCTGAGAAGGCGTGCCCGAGGGCCGTGAGCTGCGGGCCGTACCGGTCGATGAACGCGGGCTCGGCCTGCGTGGTCGCCGAGTTGCGCTGCGAGGCCCGGGGCGCGGCGATCGCCTCGGGCAGCGACATCCCGAAGTCGAGCCGGTTGACCAGGATCTGCAGCACGGTCGTGATGATCGTCGCACCGCCCGGAGAGCCGACGGCCAGCAGCGGCCTGCCATCCTTGAGCACGATCGTGGGCGCCATCGAGGAGCGCGGCCGCTTCCCGGGGGCCGGGAGGTTCGGGTCGCCGGGAGCGGGCCCGAAGGTGAAGTCGGTCAGCTCGTTGTTGAGCAGGATGCCGCGGCCGGGCACCACGATGCCGGCGCCGCCGGTCTGCTCGATCGTGATGTTGTAGGCGGCGACGTTGCCCCAGCGGTCGGTCGCGACCAGGTGGGTGGTCTCCGGCCCTTCGGGCTTCTCGGCCTTGTCAGAGGACGCGGACGCGCCGGTCGCGGGGCACGGCGAATACGCCCCGTCGGGTGTGCCGGGGGCCACGGGGCTCGTCAGCGCGGTCGCGCCGATCAGGCAGGCCCGCTCCTTGCCGAAGCCGCTGGACAGCAGGCCGTCGAGCGGCACGTCCACGTAGGCGGGGTCTCCCACGTAGGCGTTGCGGTCGGCGAAGGCCAGGCGCGACGCCTCCAGGTATTCGTGCAGGCCGACGGTCCTGCCGGTGCTGGGCACGGCCTTGAGGATGTTGAGCGCCTCCCCCACCGTCGAGCCGCCGGAAGAGGGCGGGGCCATGCCGTACACGTCGAGGCCCTTGTAGGTGACCTTCGTGGGACGGCGTTCGAGCGCGCGGTAGGCCTTGAGGTCGCCTAATTCCATCAGGCCCGGCCGCGCGACCCGGGTGGAGCCGGAGGTGAGCGGCGGCTTCTTGACCGTGGCGACGATCTCGGCGCCGAGGCCCCCGCCGTACAGCCAGGACGGGCCGCGTTTCCCCAGCTCGGTGTAGGTCCTGGCGAGGTCGGGGTTGCGGAAGACGGATCCGACCGGGGGCGGCTGCCCGCCGGGCAAGTAGAGCGCGGCGGTCGGAGTGAAGTCGGCGAAACGCGCGGCGTTCTGCACGGTCTGGTCGTAGAACGTCTGATCGACGACGAACCCCTTCTTGGCCGTGTCGATCGCCGGGCGCAGGGCCTGTGCCAGCGACAGCGTGCCGTACCGGCGGAGCGCGAGATCCCACTGCGCGACGCTGCCGGGGACGCCGACGGAAAGGCCGCTGGTCACGGCGTCGTTGAACGGGATGCCCTCGAAGGCCGTGGAGGTCATCGCCTTCGGCGCGGTCTCCCTGCCGTCGATCGTGGTGACCCGGCGCGACTTGGCGTCGTAATAGACCATGAAGCCGCCCCCGGCCAGGCCTGCGGAATACGGCTCGGTCACGCCGAGGGTGGCCGCTCCCGCCACGGCGGCGTCCATGGCGTTGCCGCCCTGCCTGAGCACGCCCAGCGCGGCCTTGCTGGCGTCGAGGTCGACCGTCGAGACCGCCCCGCCGTACCCCTCCGCGACCGGCTTCTTGACCTCCGGCCCGGACGTGGGCGGCTTGTGCGGGGGGCTGCCGGCGGCCTGTGCGGGCGCCACCAGGCCCGTCAGCACGGCGAGCCCCAGCGACGCGACGACGGCGCTCCTCATGTGCGAACCTCCACAACGTGGGCGATCACTCCAGCATGACTCACGAGGTCAGTGAGCGTCCTGAAATGTCCACATCCGGACGCGCACCGGATACTCCGCCCGGCGTAGAAGACGGTGCCGCGCCAGGAGGATGCCCAGCTCAGCCCAGATGGCCTAGCGTGCCTGATGTGCGCTTTCCGACGACATGGCCGCGAATGGCCGGCAAGATCGACCCCGTCCTGCCCGTCGTCGTCGGCGTGGTCCAGGTCGCGGGGTCGATGGGCGCCCAGCACGTCCAGCTCTCGATGGCCGACCTGGGCCGGGCCCCGCTGGACTGGTGGGGATACGTCCTGCTGCTGGTCGGCCCCCTGGCGATCGCCGTCCGCCGCCGCGCCCCGGTCGCCGCCCTGGTGGTCACACTCGTCTCCACCTGCCTCTACCTTCTGTGGAACTTCGCCTACGGGCCCGTGTTCGTCAGCCCGGTCATCGCGTTGTTCACGGCGGTGGTCTGCGGACACCGCCGGGCCGCCTGGCTCGGAGCGGGCGCCTTCTTCCTGTTCATCGTGATTTACGCCGGCTGGCTCATCCCCCACCCGCGGGGCTGGTTCCACGACACCGCGTTCGCGGCGTTCCTCCTGCTCACGATGACCGTCTCCGAGGTCGTCCGGATCCGGCGCGAACGCCTCGCCGAGCGGGAGCGCGTCGCGCGGGAGGAGGCCAGGAGGCAGGCCAGCGAGGAGCGGCTGACCATGGCCCAGGAACTCCACGACGTGCTCGCGCACAACATCTCGCTGATCCACGTCCAGGCGTCCACCGCGCTGCACCTGCTGGACGAGCATCCCGAGCAGGCCCGCACCGCCCTGGCCACGATCAAGCAGGCGTCCAAGGACGTGCTCACCGAGATGCGGGGCGTGCTGAGCCTGCTCAGGGAGGGCGCGCCGCGCTCCCCCACCGCCGGGCTCGACCGGCTGGACGAGCTGACCGAGCGCAGCGGCCTGCCCGTCACCGTCACGGTGTCCGGGGCCGTCCGGCCGCTGGCCGCGGGGACCGACCGGGCCGGCTACCGGATCGTCCAGGAGGCCCTCACCAACGTGACGAGGCACGCCCCCGGCGCCGCCGTGACCATCCGCATCTCGTACGGCTCCCGCGAACTCGGCATCACGGTGGAGGACGACGGGGCCGGGGCGCAACCCGCCATCTCCGGCCTGGGCAGCGGAAACGGCATCCCCGGCATGCGCGAGCGCGCGGCGGCGCTCGGCGGCTCACTGACCGCCGGTCCGATGCCCGGCGGCGGTTTCCGCGTGGACGCCGTGCTCCCCCTGCCCGACCTGACGAGGGACCCCAAATGATCAAGGTGTTGCTGGCCGACGACCAGGCGCTCGTGCGCGCCGGCTTCCGCGCTCTCCTGAACGCCCAGGAGGGCATGACCGTGGTCGGTGAGGCCCCCGACGGGGCCCATGCCGTACGGATGTCGCGGGAGCTGCGGCCCGACGTGGTGCTGATGGACATCCGCATGCCGAACATGGACGGGCTCGAGGCCACGCGGCGCATCGGCGAGGACCCGGAGCTCGACGCCACCAAGATCATCATGCTGACGACGTTCGAGCTCGACGAGTACGTCTTCGAAGCGCTCCGGGGCGGCGCGAGCGGCTTCCTCGTCAAGGACACCGAGCCTGCCGAGCTGATCCAGGCCGTCAGGGTCGTGGCCTCCGGCGACGCCCTGCTGTCCCCCGGCGTCACCCGCAGGCTCATCGCCGAATACGCCTCCCGGGCCAAGGAGCCCGCCCTGGGCCGCAGCCTCGACGTGCTCACCGAGCGGGAGCGCGAGGTCCTGGCGCTGGTCGGCACGGGCATGAGCAACGACGAGGTGGCCGCCACGCTCTTCATGTCGCCGGCCACCGCCAAGACGCACGTCAGCCGCGCGATGACCAAGCTGCACGCCCGCGACCGCGCCCAGCTCGTCGTCATCGCCTACGAGTCCGGCCTCGTCAAGCCAGGCTGGCTCTGATCGGGGTGAGCGAAGTGTTACTGGTCGCTCCCGGGCCACGACGTTACGTTGCGGGAAAAGCCCAGGTTCGAGGAGGACCTCGTGAAATCGATCGCACGATTCTGCGGCAACTGCAGCTGCGGATGCCCTGAGCTCTTTGTTGATCCGTCGGCGCCCGCCGAGCGGCAGGTCGTCATCACCGACGACTTCGGTCAGCGGGTGGAGATGAGCCTCGACCAGTTCGGCTCGATCGTCGAGGCCGCCAAGGCCGGGGCGCTCGACGAACTGTCCCTCGTCCACTGACGCGGCCCGGCCGGGTTCTCAGGAAATGTCCACCCGGCCCGCCGCGTCCGTCGACAAAGGACTTGGCAATTACACTCCGTAACAGTGGCATCACATGCCACCCTGACTCCCATGACTCTTCTGGGAGCGACGACGACGACGGTCCCGAGGGCTGACGTCCCGGTCCCACGCAGCCCTCAGACCGAGGACCCCTTCGAGGCGAAGTTGCTCTCCACGGCGCTGGCGGGCGACGCGGACGCCGCGCACCGCCTCGGCCGCCTCTACGCCGAGCGGGACGACCGCTCGGCCGCTCGGCTCTGGTGGGAGCGGGCGGCCCAGGCGGGCAACGTGGACAGCGCCTTCAACCTCGGCCTGTGGCACCAGAGGCACGGCACCACGGAAGAGGCGATGCGCTGGTTCGAGGCGGCCGCCGTCACGGGCGACGCCGAGGCGGCGGTCAAGCTCGCCACCGTGTTGCTGGAGCGCCGGGGCGACCTGGACGCCGCCCGGCACTGGCTGGAGCGGGCGGCCGCCGACGGCTCATGCGCCGCGGCCCGGCGGCTGGCGCTGTTGTGCGAAGACCTGGGCGACCCCGTCGGCTCACGCGACTGGCATCGCAGGGCGGCCCTGGAAGGGGAACTCGACTCCGCCTACGACCTGGGTTTCCTCGGCTACGCGGCGGGTGACGAGGGCGAGGCGCGCCACTGGTGGGAGGTCGCAGGCCGCGCCGGTCACGCCGACGCCGCCTACCATCTCGGACTGCTGTTGCACGCCGCGCACGACCCCGAAGGCGCGGAGACCCTCTACCGGCTCGCCGCCTGGCAGGATCACCCGCGCGCCGCCTTCGCGCTCGGCCGCCTCGCGCTTGCCCGGCGTGATCTGCGTACGGCCCGCATCTGGTTCGAGCGGGCCGCGCACACCGGCCGCCTCGACGCCCAGCGCATGGCCGGATTCGTCTGCGTGGAGCTCGACGACCCGGCCGCCGCCACCCGGTGGTTCGGGCAGGCGGCGGGCGCAGGAGACGTAGAGGCGGCCTACAGCTACGGGCTCCTGCTGATCGCCGAACAGGGCGACCTCGACGGCGGGCTGCACTGGCTGGGGCGGGCCGCCGCGGCCGGGCATCACCAGGCCACGGTCGAGCTGCGGGCGCTCGTCGCGGCGGCCGACGAGGAAACACGGCACTCCCAGGAGCCCGGCCGCCCATGCGACCCGCCGTCCTGCTGCTGGGAGGGACCTTCCGATCCCGAGCTGACCGCACGGGCCGAGCTCGCGGTGGCCGCGGGACGGCGATGCGGCGACGCGGTGCCCAACCCCGCCGACCTGATCGAGATCCTCGGCACGTGGGAGCTGATCACACGCGGCCTGGCGGAGCGGCGCGACCCGGTCCTGTGGCTGGCCGAGACGAGCGGCCTGCACGCGCCCGCGGTCGAGCACCTGAGGTCGGTGCGCATGACCCTGCTCAGGCCGGGAACCGCTCCCTGGCCGGCGCCCGCCGAGGTCGAGCACGTCCTCGTGACCGCGCGCGACCTGCGCAGGCGCCTCGGCCTGCGCTAGGTCGTGCTCCCTGCTCGCGCTGGTATCAGGCCGCCAGGATGTCGGCGACCGGGGTGAACGGGACGCCGTGCGCCGCGGCGACCGGCTCGTTCGTCAGCACACCCGCGTGCGTGTTCAGCCCGAGCCGCAGCCCGGCGTCCCCGCGCAACGCGTCCCTCCAGCCCTGCCCGGCCAGCTTGACCGCGTACGGCAGGGTGGCGTTGGTCAGCGCGTACGTCGAGGTGTTGGCCACCGAACCCGGCATGTTGGCCACGCAGTAGAAGATCGAGTTGTGCACCCGGAACGTGGGCTCGGCGTGCGTGGTCGGCCGCGAGTCCTCGAAGCAGCCGCCCTGGTCGATGGCGATGTCGACGAGCACGGAGCCCGGCTTCATCCGGGAGACCAGTTCGTTGGAGACCAGGGTCGGCGCCTTCGCCCCCGGGATGAGCACCGCGCCGATGACCAGGTCGGCCTCCAGCACCGCCTGCTCCAGGGCGTACGCGGTGGACACCAGCGTCTTCAGACGGCCCTGGTAGATCGCGTCGATGAAGCGCAGGCGGTCGATGTTGACGTCGAGGATGGTCACGTCCGCGCCCATGCCGACGGCGATCTGCGCCGCGTTGAGGCCGGACACGCCACCGCCGATGACGACGACCTTGGCCGGGGCGACACCCGGGACGCCGCCGGGCAGCACGCCGCGGCCGCCGTTGAAGCGCATCAGGTTGTACGCGCCGACCTGCGGGGCCAGACGGCCGGCGACCTCCGACATCGGGGCGAGCAGCGGGAGCGTGTTGCCCGTCTGCACGGTCTCGTAGGCGATCGCGGTGGTGCCGGCCGACAGCAGCGCGTCGGTGCACGGCCGGGACGCGGCCAGGTGGAGGTAGGTGAACAGCACCAGGTCGTCGCGGAGCCTGCCGTACTCCTCGGCGATGGGCTCCTTGACCTTGAGGACCATCTCGGACTCGCCCCAGACGGCGTCGGCCGTGTCGAGGATCTTGGCACCGACCGCGAGGTACTCCTCGTCCGTGATGTGGGAGCCGAGGCCCGCGCCCCGCTGGACGTGGACGTCGTGTCCGCGGCGGACGAGCTCGTGCACACCCGCCGGCGTGGCGGCCACGCGGTACTCGTGGTTCTTGACCTCGGCAGGGACGCCGATCTTCATGGAACTGTCCTTTCAGGCGGTCGCCGTACGGCCCGGGGCGGCCGGGCCGTACGGCATTGTTTTGTCAGAGACGGGCCCAGGCCTCGGTGAGGACGGACCGGAGAATCGACTCGATCTCGTCGAACTCCTTGGGGCCGCAGATCAGCGGCGGAGCGAGCTGAACGACCGGGTCGCCTCGGTCGTCGGCCCGGCAGTACAGGCCGGCGTCGTACAGGGCCTTGGACAGGAAGCCGCGGAGCAGCCGCTCGGACTCCTCGTCGTTGAAGGTCTGCTTGGTCGACTTGTCCTTGACGAGCTCGATTCCGTAGAAGTAGCCGGAGCCGCGCACGTCGCCGACGATCGGGAGGTCGAGGAGCTTCTCGAGCGTGGCGCGGAAGACGGGCTCGTTTTCCGTGACGTGGCCGAGCAGGTTCTCGCGCTCGAAGATGTCGAGGTTGGCCAGGGCCACGGCGGACGACACCGGGTGGCCGCCGAAGGTGTAGCCGTGGGCGAACATCTCGGTGCCGTGCTTGAACGGCTCGAACAGCCGCTCAGAGGCGATCATCGCACCGATGGGTGAGTAACCGCTGGTCAGGCCCTTGGCACAGGTGATGATGTCGGGCACGTAGTCGAACTTCTGCCCGCCGAACATGGTGCCGAGACGGCCGAAGGCGCAGATGACCTCGTCGGAGACGAGCAGCACGTCGTTCTCGTCGCAGATCTCCCGCAGTCGCTGGAAGTATCCGGGCGGTGGCGGGAAGCACCCCCCGGCGTTCTGCACCGGCTCGACGAAGACGGCGGCCACGGTGTCCGGCCCCTCCATCTCGATGGCCTTGCCGACCTGGTCGGCGGCCCAGCGGCCGAAGGCCTCGGGGTCTTTGTCGAAGCCGGGGAAGCCGGAGATCTCGTCGGCGCGGTAGAGGTTGGTGTTGGGGACCTTCAGCGCACCGGGGACCAGCGGCTCGAAGGCCTCCTTGAGGCCGGGGATGCCGGTGAGGGAGAGAGCGCCGTGCGGGGTGCCGTGGTAGGCGATCGAACGGCTGATCACCTTGGTCTTGAGGGGCTTGCCCTGGGTTTTGAAGTACTGCTTGGCAAGCTTCCAGGCCGACTCGACGGCCTCGCCTCCGCCGGTCGTGAAGAAGACCCGGTTCAGGTCGCCTGGTGTGAGCTCCGCGATTCTGGCCGCCAACTCGGCGGCCTTGGGATGGACGTAGGACCAGAGCGGGAAGAAGGCCAGTTCCTTGCCCTGCTTGGCGGCCGCCTCGGCCAGCTCGGCGCGTCCGTGGCCCACCTGGACGACGAACAGGCCCGCGAGACCGTCGAGGTACCGCTTGCCGTGGACGTCGTAGATGTAGGCGCCCTCACCCCGGACGATCATGGGCACTTCGGTGTTGTCGTAGGAGCTGTGCCGGGTGAAGTGCATCCACAGGTTGTCTTGTGCGGCTTTGAGTACGTCCGGGCGCGTCATCGCAACCTTCCCTCAGGCGATCGGTGCTGTGCACAGTCTGCATGTCGTTATCGCACTTTGCCAAGTGATTACGTGGTTGCACATTGCAAGAAGTTCGGAATCCGCGATATCGCCATGTAATCGCGACGAAATCCGTGTAGGTAGATTCTCGGAAATCGCTCGCCGCACGGCAAGGTCACACGCGGGGTGTGGTGCAATGGGCTGGTCCAACGGCTCAGCACGCCTCAAACCATCAAGATTCTGGAGAAAACGCCCGTGACGGACATCGAGCAGGCGGTCGAGGCGGGCATGCCGCAGACGATCGAAGACCTCACGCAACTCGTGGCGATTCCGTCGATCGCGTTCCCCGGACACCCCGCGGAGCCGATGCTCGCCGCCGCGGCCAAGGTCGCCGAACTGTTGCGGTCGGTCGGTCTTCCGCACGTCGAACTGCACCCCGTCGCGGGCAGCTACCCCGCCGTTTACGCCGAGGCCCCCGCTCCCGCCGGCGCCCCCACCGTGCTGCTCTACGCGCACTACGACGTGCAGCCCGCCGGGGACCCCGCCCTCTGGCGCACCCCGCCGTTCGAGGCCACGGTGATCGGCGACGCCATCTACGGCAGGGGCGCGGCCGACGACAAGGGCGGCCTCATCGCGCACATCGGCGCGCTGCGCGTCTTCCAGGGCGACTTCCCTGTGGGAATCAAGGTCATCGTCGAGGGCCAGGAGGAATACGCCGGGGAACGCCTGGAGGAGTTCGTCGAGGCCTACCCCGAACTCGTGCGCGCGGACACGATCGTCATCGGCGACGTGGGCAACCCCAAGGTCGGCGACCCCGCGCTGACCACCGCGCTGCGCGGCATGGCCGCCGTCACGGTGGAGGTGCGCACCCTCGCCGAGGCCGTGCACAGCGGCGCGTTCGGCGGCGCGGCCCCGGACGCCCTCGCCGCGCTGATGCGCATGCTGACCGCCCTGCACGACGACAACGGCGACGTGCGCGTGCCCGGACTCCAGCCCGGGACCTTCCCCGGTGAGGGTTCCTCCGATGAGGAGTTCCGCGAGACCGCCGGCGTGCTCGACGGCGTCTCCCTGGTCGGCTCCGGTTCCATCGCCGACCGGGTCTGGGCGTCCTACGCCATCACCGTGACGGGACTCGACGTGCCGACCGTGTCCGGCGCCGTCAACGCCGTGCAGGCCGTCGCCCGCGCCCGCATCACCCTGCGCGTGCCCCCGTCGGGAGACTCCAAGACGGCGGTCAACGACATGATGACCTTCCTCACGCAGGTCGCGCCCTGGGGCGTGCAGGTGTCGTTCGACGACCTCGTGACAGGCCCGGGCTTCCAGGCCGGGGAAGGCGGAAAGGCACGGGCCGCCATCGAGGAGGCGATGGAGCGGGCCTACGGCCAGGCGCCGCGCGAGGTCGGGCAGGGCGGGTCCATCCCCCTCGTCGCGACCCTGGCCCGGCTGCACCCCGAGGCCGAGATCCTCCTCTTCGGCGTCGAGGACGAGGGGTCGTCCATCCACGCGCCCAATGAGCGGGTGTCCATTCCCGAACTCCAGCGCACCATCCTCGCCGAAGCCCTCTTCCTCCAGAACCTGGCGAAGTCCTGACCATCGGTGATCACGAACCTGGGAACACTTGGGCGTGATCATGCAGAAGTTCGGGGGAACGCCACCTGACGCGCCCCTCCTCTGGCCGTGATCATGCAGAAGTTCGCGGAAAAGCTTCCGACCAGGGGAAACGCCGACCGTGATCATGCAGAAGTTCGGAGGTGGCATCTCCCACCTGCGGAAATCCATTTCGTGATCATGCACGCTCCGGCAGAGCCGTACGGATGACACGCCCAGGCACAGGGCGGAGGCGAACCGGTGACATGCATGATCACGCAAGGGGAATGCGCAGGCCGACACAGGGGGCGGCGATTTACTGCATGATCACGAATCGAGTTTTCGCAGGCAAAGGGCCGAGTCCCCGAACTTCTGCATGATCACGACTCGCGTCCGCGCAGGCCCGGGCACACCCTGCCGAACTTCTGCATGATCACCGCCAGGTCGCGCGTGACACGTGTGATCGACTCCAAGGCGGGGGGCCTGCGCGATCGCCACCTCGCCGTGTCGTGTTGTCGAAATCACGTTGTTTGATGACGATTCGGGACTGATCGGCTTGTAGGCTCAAATTTGTACCGACTGGTCAGTTCAAAAGGATTGAACGATGGCTGTCCCGAACGCCGCGAGCGACGCGGCATTCACCGGCGCCCGCGTGCGCGCCGACCGGCTCTCCCTCAAAGGCCCGCACGGCTGGGTCTACCGCGACGTCTCCCTCACCGCCGTCCCCGGCAGCCTCACCGTGGTGGAGGGGGCGGCGGGAAGCGGCAGGACGAGCCTGCTGCTGACGCTCGCGGGACGGATGAAGCCGACCGGGGGCACGCTCGCGGTGGACGGCAAGACGGCACGCCGCCCGATCCAGCGGCTGGCCGCGCTGGGGTTGCTCACCGAGGTCAATCCCTTCGACGAGGGCCTGTCGGTGCGGGAGCACCTCAACGAACGCCTGGCGTACCGCCGCCGCAGGGACCTCGCACGTACGGCGTTCAGCCACGCGGGTCTCGACCTGTCCGACCTGCCCGAGGGGGACCGCACGCTGGCCCGGCGGCTCACCCGCGACCAGGCAGTGCGGCTCGGGATCGCCCTGGCACTGCTCGACGAGCCTCACCTCCTCGTGGTCGACGACGCCGACCAGGGGTTGCCGGAGCTGCCGCGCAGACGCTTGTGGCGCACCCTGCACGAACTGGCGGGCGAGGGCCTCACCGTCGTCGCGACCTGCACGGACGCCCGGGACGCCGCCTGGGCGGCTGACACTGTCGTCACTCTCGGTGTGAGCGAGGAGGAGCGATGACCCGGCTGCTGGAGCTGCGCCGTTTCACCCGCTCACGGCTCACCAGGGTCGCGCTGGTCGGCGTGATCACGCTGCCGCTGCTTTACGCCGGCCTCTACCTGTGGTCGTTCTGGAACCCGCAGGGCAATCTGAAGCACCTCCCGGTGGCGCTCGTCGTCGAGGACCGGCCGGCGACGGTCGCCGGGAAGACGGTCGACGCGGGCCGGGATCTGGCCGACGAACTCAAGCGGCGCGACGTGTTCGCCTGGCACGACGTGAACGCGACGCAGGCCGCCCAGGGCGTCGGGGACGGCGCGTATTACCTTTCGCTCACCATCCCGCGCGATTTCAGCGCCGACCTCGCCTCGCCGTCGGGCGACGGCACGCCGACCCCGGCCGCGCTGGGGGTGCGCGTGGACACCGGGCGCAGTTACATCGTCGGCACCATCTCCGACTCGGTGTTCCAGGAGGTGAAGGAGGCGGCGGCGCAGACCGCGGTGCACGGCTACCTGGACCAGATCTTCCTGTCCTTCGGCGACCTGCACGACCAGACGGCCAAGGCCGCCGACGGCGCGGGGCGGCTGCACGACGGCGCGGTCTCCGCCCACGACGGCGCGGCGTCCCTGCATCACGGCCTGTCCGACGCCGAGGACGCCGCCGGCGACATCTCGGCCGGCGCGGCCAGGCTCCACGACGGGTCGCAGACCCTCGCGAGCGGGCTCGGCGACGCCGGCCGCGGCGCGGCCGACCTCACCACCGGCCTGGCTACGGCCGGCAGGGGCGCGACCGACCTCCGCACGGGGGTCTCCGCGCTCGACAAGGGTGCGGCCGCGCTCGCCGAGGGAAACCGGCAGGCCTATGACCAGGTGCACGCGTTGTCCCCCACCGTCAACAAGGCCGCCGACACCTATGCCCCGGTCCTGACCGCGAACGGCAAGCGGATCCAGAGCACTGCGCTCCACGTGGCCGACGCCGCCGACCGGCTGGCGGACAAGGCAGACCAATCCGACTCGCAGGAACTACGCGACCTCGCCGCCCAGGCGCGCGCACTCGCCGCCGACGCCCGGCAGCTCGCGGACGCCGCTCCCACCCTGGGCAGCCGGCTCGACGACGCCAGGGACCAGTTCAACGACCTCGACCACGGGCTCAAGCAGCTCTCCGACGGCGCCGCGTCCCTGCACCGCGGCACGGGCGAGGCGCTCGACGGCGCCACCTCCCTGGCCGGGGGGCTCGGCACGCTGCACGAGGGCGCACGCTCCCTGTCGGCCGGCCTAAGCAGGCTCGACAACGGAGCCGGCACGCTCGACACCGGTCTCGGCACGTTGTCGTCGGGAGCAGGCCGGCTCGACACCGGCATCGGCAAGCTGCACGACGGCGCGGGCAAGCTCGACAGCGGCCTGGTCAAGCTGACCGACGGCTCAGGCGACCTCGCCTCGGGGCTCAGCGACGGCGCAGCCCAGATCCCCGCGTACGGCACCGCCGAACGCGACAGCCGTACGGACATGATGAGCGACCCGGTGCGGCTCGACACGCGCGTCGACGACGCGGTACCCAACTACGGCACGGGGTTCGCCCCGTTCTTCGTTCCGCTGGCGTTGTGGGTGGGCGCGATGGTCACCTACATGGTGTTGCGCCCGGTGAACCCGCGGCTCGTCGCGGGTTCGGCACCCGCGTGGCGTACGGCTCTCGCCGGCTGGGCGCCGGGGGTCGCGATGGGCGCGTTGCAGGTCGCGGTGTTGCTCGGCGTGCTGCGGCTGGGCCTCGGGCTGACGGCCGAGCACTGGGTGGGGGTAGCCGCGTTCCTCGTGCTGACGGCCGCGGCGTTCATCGCCGTCGTCCAGGCGGTGAACGCGCTGGCCGGCCCGCCCGGACGCGTCGCCGTACTGGCCCTGCTGATGCTCCAGCTCACCTCGGCGGCAGGCACCTATCCCATCGAGACCTCGCCCGGGTTCTTCCAGGCCATCTCGCCATGGCTTCCGATGAGCTGGGTGGTCGCGGGAATGCGACGGCTGATCAGTGGCGGCGACCTGACCGTCGTCTGGCAGGCATGTGGCGTCTTGTCCGCGTTCGTCGCGCTGGGCCTGACTGTCACCATGCTGGCCGTACGGAAGGGGCGCACCTGGTCGGTCGCGCGCCTCAAGCCGGAGCTGGCGCTGTGACGGCCACGACCCCGGCCGAACCGGGGGGACGGCGGGGCGAGACACGGCGGAAGGTCTACCGCGCGGCGGTGGAGCTGATCGCCGAGCAGGGGTTCACGGCCACGACGGTCGACGCCATCGCCGAACGGGCGGGAGTCGCCAAAGGCACCGTGTTCTACAACTTCGGCAGCAAGGAGGGCCTGTTCTCCAGCCTGCTCGCGCACGGCGTCGGGCAGCTCACGGATGCGCTGTCGGGGGCGGCAGCGGCGGCGCCCCGGCCCGGAGTCGCCGCCCTCGACGCGGTGGTCCTCGCGCAGCTGCGGTTCTTCGACGAGTACGGGCCGTTCGCCCGTGTACTGGTCGCCGAGATGTGGCGTACGGCCTGGCAGGAGGTCGTGGCCGGGCTGCGGGAGGGAGCACTCGGGGTCTACCAGGGCGTTCTCGACGAGGCCGTCGCGGCGGGCGAGCTCAGAGAGGGCCTCGACACCGGCACGGCGGCGACCGCGATCTTCGGCATGGTCCTGACGGTCGCGATCGAACGGCGGGCGCTGCACCCCGAGCAGCCGCTGGAGGAGGTGCACGCCACACTGGCCGGGCTGATCCACGGGCGCATCACCGGATGAATGGGCGCACTCTGCGACCGTGTCCCTGCAAATAGGGATGCTTTGGGCGAGGGTCGCTTCGTACCATCGCAACCATGCCTGCGATGACGACGCTCGCCCTGTTCGCGGCCGCGACCCTCGCCCTGCTCATCGTGCCGGGGCCCGCGGTCCTGTACATCGTGACCCGCAGCGTCGCCCAGGGCCGTACGGCGGGGCTGGTTTCGGTGCTCGGCGTGCACGCGGGCTCGCTGGTGCACGTGGCCGCCGCCGCGCTCGGCATCAGCGCGCTGCTGGCGGCGTCGGCGGTCGCGTTCTCCGTCGTCAAATATCTGGGCGCGGCCTATCTGGTCTATCTCGGCGTACGGAAGCTGATGTCGCGTGCGGACGACGAGGGCCCGATCGAGGTGCCGGTCGCGAGCCGGTCCCGGCTGATCGGCGAGGGATTCGTCGTGAACGTGCTCAACCCCAAGACGGCGATCTTCTTCATGGCGTTCCTGCCGCAGTTCGCCGACCCGGCCCGGGGGCCGATCGCACCACAGATTCTGCTGCTGGGGCTTATCTGGATCGTGCTGGGCCTGGCCAGCGACGGAAGCTACGCCCTGGTGTCCTCCGCCCTCGCCGGGCGGCTGCGCCGTTCGGCTCGGGCACACCGTCGCCTGGACATCGGCAGCGGCCTCGTGTACATCGGCCTCGGAGCGGTGGCCGCCTTCGCCCACAACCCCAAGTGACACACCACCCCCGGGAAGCGAATCGAGGGTGCCGCGATTTATCAAGCGTGCCGCGATTTGGGGTGTGCGACGCCATGGGGCAACCCCCTGGCGGTGATCATGCAGAACTTCGCGAGCAGGCGGCGGACGTGGGCAAACCCTGGGCGTGATCATGCAGAAGTTCGCGGACAGGCGGCACAACCAGCGTGAACGCCAACCGTGATCATGCAGAAGTTCGATGGGATGCCTTCCGAACTGGCAATACAAACTTCGTGATCATGCAATCGGCGATTATGCGCTTTTATCGCGAAAAAGCACCCCGAGATGGCATTGCATGATCAGCAAGCGCGTCGGCACTGGCCATAGGGGCACACCACCCCTTTCTGCATGATCACGAATTGCGTTTGCGCACGTCACACCGCCCACCGTCGAACTGCTGCATGATCACGCCCAGGGTCTTCCCACGTCAGCCGACCACTGCTCGAACTTCTGCATGATCACGGCCAAAGTCGGTGCAGGTCAGCGCTACTGATCCCGAACTTCTGCATGATCACGCGGACTGGGGGTCGCGGACTGCGGGGTCGCGGACTGGGCCACCTCCTTGGCCCATCGGTAATCGGCTTTGCCCGCCGGGGAACGCATGACCTCGTCCACGAACGCGTACGCCCGCGGCACCTTGTATCCCGACAACCGTGCCCGGCAGTGGGCGTCCAGTTCCTCCCACGTCGGCGCGGTTCCCTCGTACGGCTGGACGACGGCCGCGACCCGGGAGCCCCACCGCTCATCGGGGATCCCGGTGACGACGGCGTCGAAGACCGACGGATGGCCCTTGAGCACGGCTTCGACCTCTTCGGGGAAGACCTTCTCCCCGCCGGTGTTGATGCATTGCGAGCCCCGGCCGAACATCCGGATCGTTCCGTCCTCCTCCACCATGGCCAGATCGCCCGTCAGCAACCATTTGGTGCCGTCCCCGTCCGTCACGAACGTGCGCGCGGTCTTGTCCGGGTCGTTGTAGTACCCGAACGCGATGTGCCCGCTCCTGGCGACCATCCCCATGATCTCTGAGCCCGGTTCGACCGGCCTGAGCTTGTCGTCGAGTACGGCGATGCCCGCATGGGCGTTGGGCTGGTATTTGAGACCGGCCTCCGGCGACGAGCCGGCGACTCCCGATGCCGTGAATCCGGACTCCGTCGACCCGAAGCTGTCCGTGATCATCGAATTGGGGAGCAACTCCTGCAGCCGCGCCCGCACCGAGCCGCTCAGGATCGCCCCCGTCGAGCTGACGACGACCAGCGACGACAGGTCGTACGACCCTGTGGCGATCTCCTCGGCCAGCGGCCGGGCCATCGCGTCACCCGTGATGTTGACGCTGACGACCCGCTCGCGCTCGATCGCCCGCAACACCGCGACCGGGTCGAATCTGCGCACGTAGACCATGGTCGAGCCCATGCACCAGCACAGAAACGTGCCCATCTGGGCCGCGCCGTGCATGAGCGGGGGCGCCGCCATCATGACGATCGGGGAGGCCGCGCGAGCCTGCTCGATGACCGCCTCGGGCGTCGCCAGCGGCGCGCCGTACGGGTTGCCGCCGCCGAACGCGATGAAGAGGTCCTCGACCCGCCACATCACACCCTTGGGCATGCCGGTCGTCCCGCCGGTATAGATGATGTAGACGTCCTCCCCCGTCCGCGGCTCGAATCCCCGCGTCGCCGGTTGCCCGTCCAATGCCTGGCCGTACGGCACGGCCTCCGGGACGGCGGAGTCGCCGCCGACGGCGATGAGGTGGCGCAGCGCGGGAGCCTCGCGGCGGGCGGCGGCGACCCTGGCGTCGAACTCGACGTCGAACACCAGCGCCACGATGTCGGAGTCGCGGTAGAGATAGACGAGTTCGGCCTCGACGTAGCGGTAGTTCACATTGATGGGTACGGCCCGGATCTTCAGCGCGGCCAGGAGCGCGGTGATGTACTCCAGGCCGTTGTAGAGCTGAATCCCCACATGGCGGCCTGGCCGTACTCCATTGGCGGCGAGGTGGTGCGCGAGCCGGTTGGCCTGGGCGTCGAGTTCGGCGTAGGTCATGCGTTCGTCGCCGCAGACGACGGCGACCCGGTCCCCGATCGTGTCCGCGAAGCCTTCGAACAGGTCGGCGTGGTTGAACTCCATATACGAGGACCTCCCATTCGGGGCCGGGTCTGTCAGGGTTTGCTCGCTCCGACGATCCACATGGCGAAGAACTGCGCCCCTCCGCCGTAGGCGTGGCCGAGGGCCCTGCGGGCTCCGTCGACCTGGTGTTCGCCGGCCATGCCTCTGACCTGCAACGCCGCCTCCGCGAAGCGGATCAGCCCGGAGGCCCCGATGGGGTTGGACGACAGCACGCCGCCCGAGGCGTTCCACGGGATGTCGCCGTCGAGCGCGGTGCTGCCGGCCTCCGTGAGCTTCCAGCCCTCGCCCTCGGCGGCGAAACCGAGATTCTCCAGCCACATCGGCTCATACCAGGAGAAGGGCACGTACACCTCGGCCACGTCGATCTCGCGGCGCGGGTCGGTGACGCCCGCCTGGCGGTAGACGTCGGCCGCGCAGTCCTTGCCCGCCTGGGGGCTCACCGTGTCGCGATCCGCCCGGGACATCGGCTCGGACCGCATCGCGGCGCCGTGCACCCATGCGGGCGTCCCGGTCACCTTGTGCTCCGCGGCCAGCACAATCGCGCAGGCGCCGTCCGACGACGGGCAGGTCTCCAGGTAGCGGATCGGCTCCCACAACATCGGGGTCGCCTCGACCATCCGGCGGTCGATGCCGGGGATCCTCAGGTGGGCGTAGGGGTTCTTCAGCGCGTTCTGCCGGTCCTTGACCGCGACGAGGATCCCGATGTGGTCGGGCGCGGCCGACCTGCGCATGTACTCGCGGATGTGCGGCGCGAAGTATCCGCCGGCCCCGACGACCAGCGAGGCGTTGAACGGCAGATGCGTGGAAAGCGCCCAGGTCGCGTTCGACTCCGACTGCTTCTCGAAGGCGACCACGAGCACGCGTTCGTGCACGCCTCCCTGGATGAGCGAGGCCCCGACGAGCGCCGTCGACCCGCCGACCGAGCCCGCCGTGTGCACGCGCGTCATCGGCTTGCCCGCCGCACCCAGCGCGTCCGCGAGGTACGCCTCGGGCATCATGACGCCCTCGAACAGGTCGGGCGCCTTGCCGATCACCACGGCGTCGATGTCCTTGAACGTCAGTTCCGCGTCCTCCAGCGCGCGCAGGGCGGCCTCCCTGACCAGGCCGGCGATGGACACGTCGGCCCGCTTGGTCTGATATCGCGTCTGGCCGACGCCGATGACGGCACAACGGTGAGCCACGGCAACACCTCTATTGCATGATCACGATTTGCGTTTTCCCAGTTCAGCGCGGACATCGTCGAACTTCTGCATGATCACGACCGGCGTCTCCGCAGGTCGCGGGGCATGATCGCGAACTTCTGCATGATCACGCCCAGTGGGGGTTGGGGGCCCAGGGGGGAGGTCTGGGGGGCCCAGAGGTCATCACACCCAATCGGCTTGGAGGACGGTGACGAGGTTGTGCTGGAGGCAGGGGCCGGAGGAGGCGTGGGCGACGGTACGGCTCGCGCTTCCGTCGAGGATCCAG
The DNA here is from genome assembly GCF_016863335.1 of Planotetraspora thailandica. GTDB lineage: Bacteria > Actinomycetota > Actinomycetes > Streptosporangiales > Streptosporangiaceae > Planotetraspora > Planotetraspora thailandica. Next base: position 378,529 of record NZ_BOOR01000008.1, on the reverse strand, counting down.
GCCGCCGCCTCACCGATGCGGATCAGCCCGGTCGCCATGACGGGGTTGGCCGCCAACGGCCCGCCCGAGGGGTTCACCACCGTGCCCGCGGGCAGCTCCAGCGCCTCCCGCAGGATGAGCTCCTCATGGCTGAACTGCGCGTGCAGTTCGGCCACGTCTACTGGGCCCTTCCCCACCCCCGCCGCCCGTGCGGCGGCCTCGGCGGACGGCGAGCGCGTGAGGTCGCGCATGCCCAGATAGTGGGGCTCGATCCGGTGGGCGATGCCCGTGATCCAGGCGGGCCGCTCGGCCAGCTCGCGCGCGAGGTCGCCCGCCGCCAGCACCACCGCAGCGGCGCCGTCGGTGATCGGCGCCACGTCGTACGGCCGCAGCGGCGCCACCTCGAACTCCTCGCCCGAGGGGTCGGGCAGGTCCAGGGCGAAGGGGTTGCCTCTGCCGTCGGCCCTGCTCCGCCGGACGATCGCGTCGAGCTCGCCTCGGTCCGCGCCGTACGCGCCGGCCTGGAGGGCGGCGAACGACACCTGGTCGAGGCCGAGCGGCGCCAGGTAGTACGGGTCGAGCTGCAGGGTCATGATCTCCCGCAGGTCGCCCAGGGACGACTTGCCGAAGCCGTAGACCAGCGCGGAGTCGACGTCGCCGTGCTGAAGCCGCACCCAGGCCTCGTACAACGCCCAGGCCGCGTCCATCTCGACGTGGCTCTCGGAGATGGGCGGCCAGGCGCCGAGGGAGTCCAGCGCGGAGACGAACGAGAACGGCGCCCCCGCCAGGTAGTCGCAGCTGCCCGAGCAGGTGAACCCGAAGCTCGGCAGTCCCGACCTCTCCTTGATCTCCTGCACCAGGGGGTGCACCAGCTCGAACTCGGCCAGCCCCTCGTCGTGGCCGGTGTGCACGGTCTGAGCGAACGCGACGACCGCCACCTCACGCATGAGGCCCTCCCAGCTCCGCGTCCGGCTCGCCCGTGGGGGCGAACCATCGGACGTTGGCCATCGACAACGTGCGCTCCTCGGGAGATACCCAGACGGCCTTCACACGCATGCCCTGCCGTACCTCGTGGGCGGGCACGCCGCCCACGAGCGCGATCATGGGGACGTCCGTGCCGTCGAGCAGGATGTAGGCCGACACGAACGGCACCTCGGGCGCGCGGGGGTCGGGCAGGTTGTTGATCGCGAAGGTGGTCACTGTGCCGGTGTCGGGCACCTCGACCTCCTCGGAGATGGCCGAACCGCAGGAGGGGCACGAGGTGCGGAACGGCACGTAGACCTTGTCGCAGCGTGTGCAACGCCCGCCGAGGAAGACGCCGTCGCGGATGCCCTCGAGGAACCGGCTGAGCGAGCGGCCAGGCTGGACGCGATATTCGGTGCGGATCGGCGCCCGCATGGTGGTGACCTCAGGCACGAAGCACGCAATGTCGGTGATGTGGCCGACGCGCTCGCCCCGGAAACGTGGCCGGACCCGCATGCCGGGCCGCATCGCCTTCACCGAGTCGGCGGCGACCGCGTGCACCAGGGCCGTGTCCGCGCCGTCGAGCTTGATGAGCGCCCAGGCGAACGGCCGGTCCAGCGGATGGTCCTTGCGGGGGGAGGCCACCCACGCCCAGCCGGTCACGGTGCCCGCGGGGCCGACCTCGACGAACTCGCCGGTCACCGGCTCGCCCGTGTCCGGGTCGTACTCCAGCGGCGGCACGAGCACGCGCCCCTCGGCCGTGCGCACCCCGACGATGCGGCCCTCGCGCAGCTCGGTGAGGAAGCGCCCGATCACCGGTCCCGTCGTCCGCGTGTATCCACCGGGGAACTCGAGCGCGTGCTCGGCGACCAGGGGCTCAGATGGCACGGTCACGGCCCTCCCAGTAGGGGTCACGGAGCTTGCGCTTGAGGAGCTTGCCGTTGGGCTCACGCGGCATGACCTCGATGAAGTCGATCGACTTGGGCCATTTCATCCGCGCCAGCCGCCCCTCGAGCGACGCGAGGATCTCCGCGGCGAGCTCGGGGCCGGGCGGCGACCCGGGCATGGGTTCGACGACGGCCTTGATCTGCTCGCCCCAGTCGTCGTCGGGGATGCCGAAGACGGCGGCGTCGGCGACCTTGGGATGCACCATCAGCTCGTTTTCGATCTCGGCCGGGTAGATGTTCGTGCCGCCCGAGATGATCATGTCGGCCTTGCGGTCGCAGAGGAACAGGTAGCCCTCGTCGTTGAGGTAGCCGATGTCGCCGACCGTGAAATAGTCCCGGAGTCTGCTCGCGGCGGTCTTGGCCGGGTCGCCCTTGTACTCGAACTGGATGGCGCCCATCTTCATGTAGACCGTGCCGGGGGTGCCCGCGGGGACGGGTTCGTTGTCATCGTCGACGATGAGCAGCTCGCTCATCGGCCAGGCGGTGCCGACCGTGCCGGGGTGCTTCTTCCAGCCCTCCGGGGTGGCGATGGTGCCGCCGCCCTCGGTGGCCGCGTAGTACTCGTAGATGCAGTCGCCCCACCAGTCGAACATCGCCCATTTGACCGGGACCGGGCAGGGCGCGGCGGCGTGGATCATCCACCGCAGCGAGGACAGGTCGTATCGCGACCTGACGTCGTCCGGCAGCGCGAGCAGCCGCTTGAACTGCGTCGGCACCATGTGCGAGTTGGTCACGCCGTGTCTCTCACAGAGCTGGAGCGTCTCCTCCGCGTCCCACCTGTCCATGTAGACGAGCGTGTGGCCCATGTGCAGGGCCGTGCCGCCGAACTGCGTGACGGCGGTGTGGTAGTTGGGCGAGGTCACCAGGTGGGCGTTGGGCCGGCCGGGCGTGATGCCGAACAACCTCAGCAGCGACGTCATGAGCTCGGCCGCGTCGTCCGGGTCGAGCCCGGTCAACGGCCGCCGCACCCCCTTGGGCCTGCCGGTCGTGCCCGAGGTGTAGTGCATGGTCGCGCCGGCCGTACGGCCCTCGGGGAGGGCGTCGGAACGGCCCTCGGTGAGGTCGGCGACCGGGCGGAACCCGTCGATCGCCCCGAAGGAGAACCGCGACTCGACGGCCTCGGCGCCTCTGGCCCCTTCGACGGCGTAGCGCTCGTGCACGAAGAACGCCTTCGCCTCGCTGTCGGCGACGATGTAGGCGATCTCGGGGCCGGTCAGGTGCCAGTTGACCGGGGTGTAGTACCACCCCGCCTGCAGGGCGGCCAGATAGAGCGTGAGCCCGTCGGCGCCGTTGGGCATCAGCCCGCAGATGCCGTCGCCGGGCTTCAGGCCGAGTTCGCGCAGACCGTGCACGAGCCGGTTGGCCCGCGACAGCAGCTCCCCCGCCGTGTGTTCGGTGCCGTCCGGATCCACCGCCGCGATCCAGCCGGGATCCGCCTGCGCCAGCCTCCAAAAACCCAGCGAGCCCATCGGAACTCCCTCGTCCGATTCCGTACACGCACCCCCGGACCGCCGCAGTGAAGCACGTTCTCGTTCTGCCGACAAGTCCTGGAATTACTGGGGCATTGCGAACAAGAATCTGTTCTAGTTCGTGTTCGCAGACTAACCCGGCCGACCCTGACGAGCAATCGCTTGACCAATTGGAGGGCGTCCATGGAGCTCCTGCCTCTGAGCACCCCGCACTGCCGGATCGAGCGCGACGGCCACGTCGTCGTGGTCACGATGGACCGGCCGGAGGCCAGGAACGCCCTGTCCATGGACATGCTGGTCGGGCTGGCCGACGCCTGGGCGTACATCTCCGCCGAGCCGGACGTACGGGTCGGCGTCCTGACGGGCGCGGGAGGCACGTTCTGCGCCGGCGCCGACCTCAAGGCGATGGGCACGCCCTCACAGGACCCGCGGGTCGTGCGGCGTGCCCAGGAGATCCCCGACTTCCACTGGAAGGGCCTGCTCCGCGGGGCGGGCGCGCTGCCGTCCAAGCCGATCGTCTGCGCGGTGGAGGGCTACGCGGTGGCCGGGGGGACGGAGCTGCTCGTCGGCACCGACCTGCGGATCGTGGCCGAGTCGGCGACCCTCGGCCTCTTCGAGGCGCGGCGGGCGCTGTTCCCGATGGGCGGCAGCGCCGTACGGCTGCCGCGTCAGATCCCGTACGCGTTCGCGATGGACATCCTGCTGACCGGGCGGGCGATCACCGCCCAGGAGGCGCTGTCGATGGGCCTGGTCAACCGGATCGTCCCGGACGGCAAGGCGCTCGAAGCGGCCCGCGAGACGGCCGACGAGATCGCGGCCTGCGGCCCGCTCGCCGTGCAGGCGATCCTGCGGACCTACCGCGAGACCCTCGGCATGGCCGAGGAAGAGGCCCTCGCGGTGTCGGACACGATCGGCTGGCCGGTCATCGGCTCCGAGGACGCCAAGGAGGGCTCCCTGGCGTTCCGGGAGAAACGCCCGGCCGTCTATCGCGGCGAGTAGCCGCCGCCGTCACCGAAACCGATCGCGCCGTCAAGGACACACCTTGCGGTACGGCTCGCCTGGCACATACAGGTCCCACTGTCACGCGACAAAAATGGACCGGCAAGTCCCATCGCTGCTACTCGCGCCCGGGTCAGTCCCCGGGCTTCCAAGGCAGGACGCTGCCGTTGCGGACGAGCTGCCCGTAGTGGCCGGGGGCGACGGGACCCAGGGCGAGATCGAGAAGGGGGACGGCGGCGTCCGCGGGGCTGCGGGCGTCGCTGACGTCCCACCACATGCCGGATGTCGGGGTGTTCATCATCCCGGGGCAGACCGCGGCGAGCAGGACGCCCCGTGCGGTGTCGCGTTCGCGGCGCTGGTGGGCGAGGGCACGGACGGCGGCGACCTGGCCGATCTTGGAAGGGATGTTGACGAAGCCGGGCCAGGCGCCGCCGCGGGCGGATCCGTCGGCGACGGCGTCCCGCCAGACCGCGACCTGCTCGTCGACGTCGTCCAGCGATGTCAGGCCGTCGAAGCGGTCGTGCAGCACCGGCGCCAGGTAGTGCAGCGTGCCGAGCGAGCTGGCCACGACGATGAGCCGTCCGCCCTCGCGCAGCAGCGGCGCGAACGCCCGCAGCAGGCGGGTGGTGCCGAAGTTGTTGACCTCGGCGTACTCGGTGGCGATCTTGCGCGGGTCGTCGTCGGGCCCGACCCGCATGACGGCGTTGCCGAACACGACGTCCACGCCGCCGTGCCGCTTCTGCAGCCGCTCGGCGAGCTGGCCGGCGGCGTGCGGGTCGGCCACGTCCAGGAGCTCGCCGCGCACCTGGGCGCCGCCGCCCGGCGCCGCGTCCACAGCGTGATTGACCCGGTCCAGGTTCCGTCCGGTCAGGTAGACGGTGTCCTGCGGCGACAGGCGCTGGGCGAGCCCTTCGGCCAGCGCCAGGCCGAGTCCCTGGGTGGCGCCGGTGATCAGGGCGACTTTCGGTGTGGTGGTCATGATGCCTCCTGAGTACGGCCGAGCAGGGTCTGCGACAGCTCCCACAGCCGCTGGGCGCCGTCGGGGTCCAGGGCGTAGCGGGCCACGCCGTGCAGGAGCGGCGCGTCGCCGCGGCGGTCGATGGTCTGGGTCTGGTTGCAGTCGACGAAGTACCGGCCGCCGACGCCTTCCAGCAGCGGCGAGGTCGCCAGCAGCACAGAGGTGGCCGCGCCCTGCTCGACGGTCTTCATCAGCTCCGGCGGAACGCGCCCGCTGCCACGGCCACCGGTGTGGCGCTGCAGACCCGTGTAGATCGCGCCGGGCATCAACGCGTTCGCGGTGATCCCGTCGCCGGCCCAGCGGCGGGTCGCCTCGACCGCGAACAGCACGTTGGCCGTCTTGGACTGCCCGTAGGCCAGCCACGGATCGTAGGGGCGGAAGGCGAAGCTCACATCGTCGAACACCACCGGGGACCTCTGGTGGCCGGTGGAACTGACCACCACGATGCGCGCCGCCCCGTCGGCCGCCAGCGCCGCGTGCAACCCGGTCGCCAGCGCGAAATGCCCCAGGTGGTTGGTGGCGAACTGCAGCTCCCAGCCCTCCGGCGTGTACTGCTCGGGGCAGGCCATCACACCGGCGTTGTTGACCAGGATGTGCAACGGCCCGTCCCAGGACGCGGTGAACGCCGCGACCGACGCCAGGTCGGCCAGATCCAGCGCCGAGACCCGCACGGCCGGATTGCCGGTGGAGGACGCGATGTCGGCGGCGACGCGCTGCCCCGCGGCGGTGTCGCGCACGGCCAGGGTGACCTCGGCGCCGGCGGCGGCCAGCGCCCGCGACGTCTCCACGCCGATGCCCGAGGACGCCCCGGTCACCACGGCGCGACGCCCCGCCAGATCGATGCCCGCGGCGACCTCGGCCGCCGTGCTGGCGAATCCGAAAGGAGTTCGTATCAAGCTCATACGCCCAGGCTAGGAACCGCTAAAGCCATTCCACCAGCGAGAATGACTCACCCCTAGTATGTGTAATCGTCATGGCCTTCACCGATGCCTCACTCACCGCGCTGCGGGTGTTCCGCGAGGTGGCCGAGCACGGCACGCTCACCGCGGCCGCCACCGCGCTCGGCTACACCCAGTCCGCGGTGTCCCGCCAGATCGCCTCGCTGGAACGCGCGGCCGGAACACCGCTGCTGCACCGCCGCCACGACGGTGTGCGGCTGACCCCCGCCGGGCAGATCGTCCTGCGCCGCGCCGCCACCGTCATCGACCAGCTCGACGCCACCGCACGGGAACTGGCCGGCCTGCCCGACGAGCACGCCACCGTCCGGCTCGGCTGGTTCACCAGCGCCGGCGCCTGGCTACTGCCCACCGCACTGACCGCCCTGCGCCGCACCCACCCCACTATCACCGTGACCACCCGCGAAGGCAGCACCCCCGCCCTGGTCCGCGCGCTGCGCGCCGGCACCATCGACCTGGCGCTGCTGGCCTCCGCCCCACCGTTCCGCCCACCCGACAAGGAGACCCCCGCCCTGGTCCTGCGCACGCTCACCGAACGCGGCCTGCGCATCGCCGTGCCCGAGACCCACCCGCTCGCCCGCGGCGAGGCGATCGACGTCGCCGACCTGCACGGCCAACGCTGGATAGCCGGCACCGGTCAGGAACGCGTGATGGGCGTCTGGCCCGGCCTGGACGAACGCCCCCACATCGCGCACACCGCCCGCGACTGGCTCGCCAAACTCCACCTCGTCGCCGCCGGCTTCGGCATCACCACCGTCCCCCCCGCCCTCGCCCCCGCGATGCCACCAGGAGTGCGCGTCCTGCCCGTCCGGGGCGGCCCCGCCGAACAACGACGCATCCTGCTCGCCCACCTCCCCCGCCCACTCCCAGAACCCGCCGCCCGCCTCGCCGACGCCCTCCGCACCGCCGCCCTCGAAACCGACCTCTCGCTCTGACACGGGCGCGCTACATCGTGACCACCGTCGGACCGAGGCCGGCCGCCTACGCGCGGCCCTGGATGAGCGCGCGGGTGCCCGTGGTGCGCCACGCGTCGCCGGTGGCGTCCAGGGCGGCCGACGTACGGGCGTCCACGCCGACGAGCACCTCGGACTTGAGCGTGCGCAGGGCCACGACCGGCCCCGGGAAGTATGCGGTGACCTCGGAGAACGGGGTGTCGGTCGGCCACATGCGGTCCCCGACGAGCCTGCGGTAGTTGAGGTCGCCCTTGGTGACGGTCAGCGCCGCGGAGGCGAACTCGTCGCGCAGGCTGTCCGGCATGTCGGCGTACGGCAGGGGGGCGCAGGCGAACGGATGCGTGCGCAGCGTGAGACGTCCCGACCGCAGCGCCTGCCGCAGCCGCGCCCCCGCCTTGCCTGCCTGCCCGGGTGCGGCCGTCATGCGGTCGAGGGCGGCAAGCACGTCCGCCGGAGTGGCGTCGGACACGAAGTACGGCTGCGGCTTGACGTGCAGCACGATCTCCGTGGCCAGCCTCCTGGTGAGGAGATGGTCGATCAGCGCCAGGTCGGGCAGCAACTCGCGGCCGGCGTTGTCGGCGACGAAGCACACCGTGCCGGGAGGCCGGTCGTGGAGCAGCGACCACAGGAGCGCGCTGTCGTCGGCGACCAGGTCGGCCGACTTCTCCTCCCCCAGCTCCCCCATGACCTGGAAGGTGAGGTCGGCTCGGTTGCCCCACAGGGACGCGAGCAGCAGCGCGGTCTCCTTCTCCGGCCCGGGGAGGCCGGCCACGGCGTCCAGGCTCGCCAGTTCCTCGTCGACGACGCTTCCCGCGAGCTCGGCCCGCTTGAACGGCTCGAACGGGTCGACGCCCCGCCACGGGCCGTCGTCGAAGTAGCCCGTGGCCTCCAGCAGCCTGCGGTAGAAGTAGCTCTCCGCCCACAGGAACGGCGCGTCCGTCCACCGCCCGCGCAGATAGGGCCGCCCCCACGACAGCCAGGTCCTGAAGTCGTGCGCCGACGCGTCGAGGGGCTGCATCTTGTCGGCGATGGCCTCCTCCAGCAGCCGGTCCAGCGCCTGCAGCCGGTCGGGCGAGTACGGCAACGCGTCCCTGACCTGCCGCACGAGAACCGGATGCCGGTCGCGGAAGACCCCCTCCGCGTAGGAGCCCGGCACGTTGCCCCGGATCGGCGGCACCTCCCCCCGCTGCTGGCCCATCGTCAGCGCACCCCCCGATCACGTCCGTTTCGCGTGATTCATTATTCCGGGGCCGCGGGAGGGGCTCGCATCAGCCGCCGGTGATGCGGCCGAGTCGCTCCATCGCCTCGACGTACTCCTCGACCATCTCGAACACCACCTGCTTGGCCGGCTTGACCTGGTTCATCACGCCGATGATCTGACCGGCGGGGAAGGTGGCGAGCTCGGCCGCGCCCGACGACCCGATGCGGCGCAACGCCTCCGACACGAGCATGAACTGCAGAGGCATCGGCAGCGTACCGGGCGACTCGGCCGACTCCCACGCGTCGGTCCACTCGTTCTTGAGCAGCCGGGCGGGCTTCCCCGTCCAGCTCCGCGACCTCACGGTGTCGCGCGAGGTGGCCTCCAGGATGCGCCGCCTGGCCATCTCCGGCGTGTCGGCCTCCTCGACGGTGAGCCAGATCGAGCCCGTCCACACCCCTTCCGCGCCGAGCGCCATGCCGGCGGCCATCTGGCGTCCGGTGCCGATGCCTCCCGCAGCGAGCACGGGCACGTCCACCGCGTCGACCACCTGAGGGATCAGCACCATGGTGGAGATGTCGCCGGTGTGCCCGCCCGCCTCGGTTCCCTGGGCGACGACGACGTCCACGCCGACCGCCACCTGCTTGACGGCGTGACGCGGGGTGGACGCCAGGGCGGCGACCTTGACGCCCTTGGCGTGCGCGAGCTCGACGACGTCGGCGGGAGGCGGGCCGAGGGCGTTGGCCAGCAGCGCGATCGGATGCCGCAGCGCCACCTCCACCTGCGGCCGGGCGGTCGCGTCGGTCCAGCCGAGCAGCACGCGGCCCGGATCGTTTCCGCTCAGCGGCGGCACGTCGTGCCGGGCGAGCAGGTCGTCGACGAACGCCCGGTGCCCCGGGGGGATCATCGTGCGCAACCGCTCGACGAGCTCCTCGGGAGAGTCGACGCCGAGGTCCGACCCGGCGTAGGAGGCAGGCATCACCACGTCGACGCCGTACGGCCGGCCGCCGGCGTGCTCGTCGATCCAGGCGAGCTCCGTCTCGAGCTCTTCCGGCGTGAAGTACAGGGCGCCGAGCACGCCCATGCCGCCCGCGCGGCTGACCGCGGCGACGACGTCCCGGCAGTGACTGAACGCGAAGATCGGAAACTCTAGCCCGAACATGTCGGTGACCCGGGTCCGCATGATTCGACTGTACGGCCGGGCCGCCCAAAACTGCAACGTGTTACACCTGCGCCTTTCTCTCTTCTTCCGACACCCCACAACCATGGTCAACATCGAGAGGAGGGAGGCCGCGAGAACACGTTTCAAACTCGGCACTCCCCGGGCTTCATAATCGCCGCGGTGCAATGTGAAAATGCCCGACGAATTTGAGTCAGATTTCGTGACATAACAGGATTGCGGCCATACCACAGCGGTCGTAGTTTCCCGGTATGGATCTGGAGCTCCGCCATCTCAAGATCGTGCGCGCGGTCGCCGAGTCCGGCAGCGTCACCAAGGCCGCGACCCGGCTCGGGCTGGCCCAGCCGTCCCTCACCGCCCAGCTGAAACGCATCGAGCGGACGCTCGGTGGCCCCCTCTTCGAGCGCGACCGCAACGGCGCCCGGCCGACCCCCCTCGGCGAGATGGTGCTGTCACGGGCCCGGGTGCTGCTGCCCGCCGTCCGCGAACTTCAGGAAGACGCGGTCAGGTTCGCCAACCAGTCCGACGACCTGCCCGGCTACCGACTCGGCGCCACGCACGGCCCCATTCTCGGCGGTCTCGTCGAACGGCTCACCGCGGCCCATCCGGCCACACCGGTGACCACCCGCACCTCATGGTCGGCGCAGGAGCTGACCACGCTCGTGACCGCGGGCCGGCTCGACTTCGCGCTGATCGGCACGTGCGGCGACAGCGCTCCCCCGCAGGCCGACGCGATGAGCTGGAGCACCGTGGCCGCCGACCCCGTCTTCGTGCTCGTGGCCGAGGACCATCCGCTCGCCGGGGAGGGCGAGCTGGAGCTGTCCCGGCTCGCCGGGGAGACCTGGGCGGTCGCGCCCGGAGACGGGTGCTTCGCCGACTGCTTCGCCGGGGCGTGCGCCCGCGCGGGTTTCGTCCCCATGCCGATCTACGAGACCGACGTCGCCACCTGCCTGCACCTGGTGGGGGCGGGCAAGGCCGTCGCGCTCTGCCAGGCCACCTTCCAGCTCACCACCGGCCTGGTGATGATGCCGCTGGCCGGAGCTCCGTTGCGCTGGCGGCACCTGCTCGGCTGGCACGACGACTCGGCCGCCGCCCGCGTCGCCTCCTCGGTGGTGCAGTACGCCAGGGCCGCCCACGCCGACACCGTACGGCGAAGCCGCCGCTACGCCGACTGGCTGGTCGCAAACCCACGTTTCAGCCCGGCCCCATAATCCGGTGGTAGGGGTCAACTGATAGATCCGCATGCGGCATGGGCTCGGTTACGTTGACGGCACCCCCCGACCCCGAGGAGACCCCATGCTCCGCAGACGCACGGTGACCGCCGGCTGCGCTCTGGTGATCGGCGTCATCGCCGCGATGACGTCACCCTCGATGGCGGCCGCCGACCGCGGCGCCTCCACCGCACCGTCCGCCTCCGCCGTCAAGCCGCCGCCCGGCATGCTCGACGCGATGAAGCGCGACCTCCGCCTCAGCACCGAGCAGGCCGAGTCCCGGCTGCTCAACGAGGCCCGCCTGGGCTCGATCGAGCCCAAGGTGCGCAAGAACCTCCGCGACGCCTACGCCGGCTCGTGGTTATCCGGCGAGACCTCCTCCACCCTGGTGGTGGCCACGACGGACGCCTCCAAGGCCGCCTCCATCTCCGCCTCCGGCGCCCAGGCGAAGGTCGTCGACAACACCCTGGCCTCGCTGAACACCGCCAAGGAGACCCTCGACAAGAACTCCGCGAGGGCGCCCAAGACCGCTCCCGTCTGGTACGTCGACGTGCGGAGCAACCGCGTCGTCGTCCTGACCTCCCAGCCCGCGCAGGCCGACGCGTTCGTCGCCGCCAGCGGCGTCGACTCCTCGCTCGTCAGTGTCCAGCTGTCCGGCGAGCAGCCCCGGACGTACTACAACGTCCGCGGCGGCGACGCCTACTACATCAACAACTCCGCCCGCTGCTCGGTCGGCTTCGCGATCACCCGTGGCAGCACCAACGGGTTCGTCAGCGCCGGGCACTGCGGCCGGGCCGGCAACTCCACGACCGGCTACAACCAGGTCTCCCAGGGCACCTTCCAGGGCTCGTCCTTCCCGGGCAACGACTACTCCTGGGTCTCCGTCAACAGCAACTGGACGTCCGTGCCGTACGTCAACAACGGCAGCGGCGGCAACGTCACGGTCAGCGGCTCCACCGTCGCCCAGGTGGGCGCGTCGATCTGCCGCTCCGGCTCCACCACCGGATGGCACTGCGGCACCGTCCAGCAGCTCAACACCAGCGTGACCTACCAGGAGGGCACCGTCTCCGGCGTCACGCGGACCAACGTCTGCGCCGAGCCCGGCGACTCCGGCGGCTCGTTCATCTCGGGCAGCCAGGCCCAGGGCGTCACCTCCGGCGGTTCGGGCAACTGCTCCTCCGGCGGCACCACCTACTTCCAGCCCGTCAACGAGATCCTCTCCACGTACGGCCTGACCCTCGTGACCTCCGGCGGCGGCGGTGGCGGTGGCGGCAGCACCTGCACCGGTTACCAGTCGACCTACACCGGCAGCCTGAGCAGCGGCGGCGCCGCCGTCCAGCCCAACAACAGCTACTACCAGAGCACCGTCTCCGGCACACACCGCGGCTGCCTCGACGGCCCGACCGGCGTCGACTTCGACCTCTACCTGCAGAAGTACAACGGCTCGGCCTGGGTCGACGTCGCCAGCTCCACGTCGTCCGGCCCGGATGAGGCCCTCACCTACTCCGGCACGTCCGGCTACTACCGCTACGTCGTCGACGCCTACAGCGGCTCGGGCTCCTACTCCCTGGGCGTGACCCGCCCGTAGTACCCCCCTCCTGCCGTTCCACCTGGCAGAACGCGCGACACGCGCGCGGGCGCCGCCGTACCACGGGTACGGCGGCGCTTGCGTGTTCAGGCGATCACTCACCGGTAGATTCTGGCTCCTCGACGAGAGGAGAACCATGGCCCACAGGCGTACGACGGCCGCCGGATGCGTCCTGACGATGAGCGTTCTACTCGCGGCTCCCGCCTTCGCGGACCCGCCGCCACAGAGTCCGCGGTCTGAGGAGCCGGCCGGCGCGCCCTTCGACCCCGCGCCCGCCATGCTCGACGCGATGACCCGCGACCTCGGCCTGACCGCCGGACAGGCCACGACCCGCCTCGCCAACGAGTCGCGCGCGAGTGCGACCGAATCGCGGCTGCGCGCCCGGCTCGGCGACTCCTTCGCGGGCGCGTGGGTCACGGGGCTCGCCTCCGAGACCCTCGTCGTGGCGACGACGGACGCCTCACAGAGCGAGGTCGTCACCGAGGCCGGGGCGCAGCCGAAGGTCGTCGACCACCCGCTCTTCGCGCTCGACGCCGCCAAGAACGCCCTCGACCAGGCCGCTCCCAACGCGCCCGCGGGCACCCCCGTCTGGTACGTCGACGTGCGCGCCAACCGCGTCGTCGTGTTGTCGTCCCAGCCCGAGAAGGCGCAGGCGTTCGTGGACGCCAGCGGTGCGAACGTCTCGCTCGTGCGGGTGGAGCGCTCGTCGGAGACGCCCAGGCTCTATTACGACCTGCGCGGCGGCGACGCCTATTACATCGGAGGCTCGGCCCGCTGCTCGGTCGGCTTCTCCGTGCTTCGCGGCGCCGAGCGAGGGTTCGTGAGCGCCGGGCACTGCGCGCTGGCGGGCACCACCACGACCGGCTTCAACCAGGTGAGCCAGGGCGCCTTCCGGGGGTCTTCCTTCCCCGGCGACGACTACTCCTGGGTCGCCGTCAACGACCAGTGGACGCCCCGGCCGTGGGTGATCAGCGGCGGAGGAACCCTCACGGTCAACGGCGCGAGCACCGCCGTCGAAGGCTCCTCCGTCTGCCGGTCCGGCTCCACCACCGGGTGGCGTTGCGGCACCGTGCAGCAGCGCGGCGCGAGCGTCACCTACCCGCAGGGCACCGTCTACGAGCTGACCCGCACCAACGTGTGCGCCGAGCCCGGCGACTCCGGCGGCTCCTTCGTGACCGGCGACCAGGCTCAGGGCGTGACCTCCGGCGGCTCGGGCAACTGCTCCTCCGGCGGCACCACCTATTTCCAGCCCGTGGGCGAGATCCTCTCCGCGTACGGCCTCAGCCTCGTCACCGGCCGGACCTAGCGAGGAAGGCGACGCCAGATAGCACGCGGCAGCAGGCGCATGACGGCGAACGCCGGCCGCATCCGCCGGGGTGCCCACACCGTGCGCCTGCCCGACCGGAGGCCCTTGACGATCGCGTCGGCCACGACGTCCACGGTCGCGGACATGGGCGCCGGCGGCAGGCCCGCGGTCATCCGCCCGATGACGAAACCCGGGCGGACGACCACGACCCTCGCGCCCGAGCCGTGCATCGCGTCCGCCAACCCCTGGGCGAAGCCGTCCAGGCCCGCCTTGGCCGAGCCGTACACGAAGTTGGCCTTGCGCACCCGCACGCCGGCGACCGACGAGAGCACCACGAGCGTGCCGTGGCCCTGCTCGCGCAGCCGGCCCGCCACGGCCAGCCCGGCGGACACGTGCCCGCCGAAGTTGACCGCGACGTCCCTGGCCGCGGCGACCGGGTCGGCGTCGTAGTCGGCCTGGCGGCCCAGCACCCCGAAAGCCGAGACGACGACGTCGAGGTCGCCGAGCCGGGCCGCCGCCTCCTCGACGAGCGCGGGGTGGGTCTCCGGGCGGGACGCGTCGAAGTCGGTCACGTGGACCCGCGCCCCCAGCGCCCGGAGACGCTCCGCGGGAGCCGTTCCGCCGCGCGCGGCCAGCATGACGTCGCGGGCGCCGTCGCGGACCAGCCGCTCGACGACGGCCAGGCCGATCTCGCTTCGGCCGCCGAGCAGCAGCACGGTGCCCACCTGACCCAACGCGTTCCTCATGCGCGCCTCCTCACGAGAACACCATCTCGCGAAGCCGGGGCGGATCGCGCCGTAGGTCCCTAGCTGATCGGCACCGCGTAGGTCTCCTCGATCGTGCCGGCGAGGCTGGCCCGTACCTTGCGGGTGACCTCGTCGGCGAGCACCTCGTCACGGCCGTCGAGCAGCGCCTGCATGGTCTGCGCGGCGACGTCCTCCGTGGTGATCTTCGGGGCGTCCGTCCACGCGCTCAGGTCGGTGTCGACGTAGCCGGAGTGCACACCGACGACGAGCGTCCCCTGCTCGGCGAGCGCGAGGCGCAACGCGTTGGTCAGCGACCACTGCGCAGCCTTGGAGGCCGAATAACCGGGCGCGAACGGCAACGGGCGCCACGAGACCAGGGAGAGCATGGTGACCAGCGCGCCGCCGCCGTTGCTCGCGAGCACCGGGGCGAACGCGCGGGAGACCGCCCAGGTGCCGAAGTAGTTGACCTCCATGGCTCTGCGCGCGTCGTCGAAAGGCCCGTCGATCAGCTGCGCGGCCGAACTCACCCCCGCGTTGTTGATCACGATCTGCGCGTCTCCTGCGAGTTCGGCTGCCGCCGCGACCTGGTCCGGGTCGGTGACGTCGAGCAGCAGGGGCGTCAGCCGAGGATCCGTGATGGCGCCGAGGTCGCGGGTGCCGGCGTAGACCTTCGCCGCGCCGTGGTCGAGCAGCGCCTGGGCGAAGGCCCGGCCGATTCCCCTGTTCGCGCCGGTGACGAGCCCGACTGCTCCCTGAATACGCATGATCATTCCCCATCTCACGAGAGTAGACCGATCGGTCGATTCACTATAGATAGACCGAGTGGTCTATAGTCAAGTCGTGGAAACGACACGCATCGCGAAGGCGACCAGGGCGGGCGGGCCGCGCGACCGCCTCATGTGCGCCGCGAAGGAGCTGACCTACCGCGACGGCATGCAGGTCGGAGTCGACGCCATCCTCACTGCGGCGGACGTCGCCCGGCGTTCGCTGTACCAGCACTTCGGCGGCAAGGACGGCCTCGTCGCGGAGATGCTGAAGGAGGAGGGCGAGCGCATGGAGCAGATCTACGCCGACGCCCTGGCCGCCGGCGGAGACGACCCCCGCGAACGGTTGCGCGCGCTCTTCGCGTTCCTCGAGAAGCTCCCGGACGCACCGGGATATCGCGGCTGCCGCTTCGTCAACGCCGATCTCACGCTCGCCGACCCCGGCCACCCCGCGCACGACGTGGTTCGCGCCCACAAGCAGCGCCGACGCGAGATGCTCGAGGCCGAGTTGCGCGCCGCCGGACATCCCGATCCCGTGACGGCAGGCATCCAGCTGGAACTACTGATCGACGGTGCCGCCGTCAACGCGGCCCTGCGTCCCGAAGAACGGCACACCGTCGCGGCAGGCCTGCTCGCGCAAATTGTGATCGACCAGGGCTCGTGAGCCGGACCGGGCCGGGCGCCGTACGGCCCGGCCCGTTTCACCGCATGGACTACTTGCCCGGTTCGGGGTCGCGCGGCAGGCCCAGCATGCGCTCACCGATGATGTTGAGCTGCACCTCGGTCGTGCCGCCGTAGATCGTCATCGCGCGGGTGGCGAGGACTGCGCGGTTCCAGTAGCCGGCGTCGCCGAGTTTCCAGTCGGCGGCGGTGACCGCGGCGGCGCCGAGCAGGTCGACGGCCGTCTCCGACACGTGCTGTGCATGCGACGTGGACAGCAGCTTGCGCACCGAGGCGTCGGCACCGGGCTCGGACCCGGCGAGCTGCTTGAGGGTCACGCGCAGCGACAACGCGTTGATCGAGTGCCCCTCGCACACCACCGCCGCGACCTGCTGCCGCTCGACGGGGGTCAGGTCCCTGCCGAGGCGGCCGGCCAGGCCGAGCAGGTCGGGCACCGAGGCCCCGGTGCCGCCGGAGCCCGCCGACAACGACACCCGCTCGTTCGACAGCGTGTTGCGGGCGACCCGCCAGCCCTCGTTCACCTGGCCGACGACCAGGTCGTCGGGCACGAAGACGTCGTCGAGGAAGACCTCGTTGAACAGGTTCTCCCCCGTCATCTCGGTCAGCGGGCGCACGGTGACACCCGGCGCCTTCATGTCGACGAGGAAGTACGTGATGCCGTCGTGCTTGGGCTTCGAGGCGTCGGAGCGGGCGATGCAGATGCCCCACTCGGCCACGTGCGCGACCGAGGTCCAGATCTTCTGGCCGTTGAGCCTCCAGCCCCCCTCGACCTTCTCCGCCTTCATCTGCAGCGAGGCGAGGTCGGAGCCGGCGCCGGGCTCCGAGAAGAGCTGGCACCACACCGTCTCGCCGCTCAGCGTGCCGGGCAGGAAACGCTCCTGCTGGTCCGGCGTGCCGTACGAGACGATGGACGGCACGACCCACGCACCGATGATCATCTGCGGTGGCTTGATCTTGGCCGCCCTGATCTCCTGATGGATGAGCACCTGCTCAAGCGGCGACGCGTCCCTGCCCCACGGCCTGGGGAGGTGCGGCATGACGAACCCGGCGCCCGCGAGTGCCCGCTTCTGCTCGACGCCCTCCAGCGCGGCGATCTCGGCGAGTTCGGCCCTGATGGCGGCGCGCAGCGGCTCCGACTCCTCGGGCAGGTCGATGTCCGTGGAACGGCTCACGCCGTTCAGGGCGAGCGAGGCGACGGTCTCGGCCCACTCGGCGGACGGGCCGAGCAGCGCGCGGACGGTCAGCGCCCGGCGGTAGTACAGGTGGGCCTCGTGCTCGAAGGTGTAACCGATGCCGCCGAAGGTCTGGACGGCGTCCTTGGCGCACTGGACGGCCGCGTCGGGAGCGGTTACGCCCGCAATGGCACAGGCGTAGGCGAGCTCGTCGCCCGTGGCCCGGGTGGCGTCCCAGACGGTGGCCCGCGCCTGCTCCAGCGCCACGAGCATCCGCGAGAGCTTGTGCTTGATGCCCTGGAACTGGCCGATCGGCCGGCCGAACTGCACGCGGACCTTTGCGTAGTCGGCCGCGGCGGACACGCACCAGGCCGCGACGCCCGTCGCGTCGGCGCCGAGCACGATCGCCGCCAGGTTGAGCACGCCGGGGCCTTCCAGCCCGTCGAGGACCCGCTCCGCCGGTACGGCCAGGCCCTGGACCTCGACCTTGGCGACGCCTCGCGTGAGGTCGAGCGACCTGATCGGGGTGATCGTGGCCTGGGCGGCGTCGATCGCCACCCACTCCTCGCCGAGATCGGTCGAGACCGGCAGGACGAGCACGTCGGCGAGGGCCGCGCCGAGCACCGGCTCGGCGGCGCCGCTGATCGTCAGAACGCCGTCCTCGCGTACGCCGGTGAGCGAGCCCGTGAGGGCGACCGCCCCGGTGAGCGATCCGCCGGCGAGGCCGGGCAGCAGTTCGGCGTGGGCCTTGCCGTCCGAGCCGAGGATCGCGGCGCTCGCCAGCACGGTCGGCACATACGGCCCCGGCGCCACGCGCTCGGCCAGGGCCTCGATCACGACCGCGGCCTCCAGCAGCCCGTAGCCGGAGCCGCCGTGCTCTTCGGGGATGTGCAGGCCGAGCAGGCCCTGGTCGGCGAGACCCGCCCAGAACGCGGGCCGCGTCTCGACGCCCGAGCCGTTGAGATCGCCGACGGCCCCGCGTACCACCTCGACGGGAATGTTGCGCTCGGCCCATCCCGTCACCGACTCGCGGAGCGCCTCATGCTCCTCGCTCAGCCCGATCGCCATGTGATTCCTCCGCCGCTAGACCCTTATAGAACCATATTCTAGAACAAGGTTCGCGGGCTAGATCGGGCGTACTCCCTCGGCGAGGGCGTTCAGATCGGGCAGCAGGGCCTTGTCGGTGTCGGGCACCGTCGCCCAGAGCATGGCGGGCTTCGCCTGGCCGGTGCCGATCACCGCGACGACGGCCTGCGAGGTGTGCGGCTTCCCGTCGACGACATAGGTGATCTTGTAGCCGAGCAGCCAGCCGATGCCGTTCTGCGCCGGCTGAGAGGCCGTCCACACGAGCCTGCCGCCCGGCGGCTGGCTGCGCAGCGTCCACTGAGCCGCCTTGCCGGCGTAGTAGCGATAGTCCGAATAGGACGAGAGCCGCTTGGGCGCGGCCCCCGGAAGGCGGCTGGAAGCGATCATCGCCTGCCCCTTCCGCATGACCCCCGACCGCTGCACGAACGAATACGGCTTGGGATCGGCCTTCGACCACGGCTCCCCGAACCGGGGATAGGCGATGCCCGCCGTACGGTCGACGACCGGCGCGACGACGGTCGTGGCGGTCCCCGGGAGGGCCGGCAGTCTCTTCTCGCCCCTGGGCAGCTTGGGCAACGCCGACGACGCAGGCGACGAAGGCGACGCGGGCGAGGCACTGCCCGTCACGGCCGCCGAGGGGGTGACCTGCGCCCCGGCCTGGTGGATCTGCTCGACCTCGGCGTGCTTCTGGCTGAAGAAGATGAGGAAGACCAGGCCCACTGTGACAACGGTCGCGACGGCGGCGACGGTGGCGACGGTGGCGTATAGGCCGACGGGCAGGTCGCCGGACGACGACCCCGACCGTGTGCCGTGAACCGACCCGTGCCGGGAGCCACGCGCGACGGGGGGTGTCTGCCGCTGGTCCTCGGGACGCACCCGGGGCATCGGGGTGGTCGTCGCCTCGGAGGACCGGATGAAAGGCCGCCCGGCTTGCTCCCTGCCCTCCGCCATGCTGGAAGGTTACGACACAAATACCACCTTTTGCGGGTACTCACATCACGCTTCAGCCGTCCCGAACCCCCACCTTGGAAGGTCCCAGGTCACGGGCCCACCCTGCCCTGGCGCGTTGCGTTGGTTACCCGTGCCCGCCTCGATAGACAGGGGCCATGGGAATCTTCCGGGGGGCCGGCCGTGTCACGGCGGCACTGGCGATGGTCGCGATCGCCTCATGCGGAGGCGGCGCGGAGCGACTGGAAACCGGCGCCGCCACCGCGACCGGCAGAGCTCTCTCCACCACGTCCGTTTCCGGCGCTCCCGAAGCAGTCGCGATCGAGACGGCGCTGGAACAGGTGATCAAGAAGGTCCTTCCCTCGATCGTGCAGATCACCACGAACCAGGGCCTGGGCTCCGGCATCGTGTACGACACTGCGGGCCACATCGTGACGAACGCCCATGTCGTGGGAACGTCGAAAGAGTTCCAGGTCACCCTCGCGTCGGGAGGCCAGCCCCGGAAGGCCACGCTGGTCAACGCCTTCCCGGCCGGCGATCTCGCGATGATCAAAGTGGAGGACACGCGCGGGCTCACCCCGGCCGCCTTCGGCCGCTCGGCCGAGATCCAGGTCGGCCAGATCGTGCTCGCCATGGGCAACCCGCTCGGCTTCTCCGGCAGCGTCACCCAGGGCATCGTGTCGGCGCTCGGCCGCACGGTGTCGGGCCACGGCCCGAACGGCACGCCGGGGGCGACGATCACCAACGCCATCCAGACGTCCGCCCCGATCAACCCCGGCAACAGCGGCGGCGCGCTCGTCAACCTGTCGGGGCAGGTCATCGGCATCCCCACCCTGTCGGCGGTCGACCCCGAGCAGGGCGCGGCGCCCGGCATCGGATTCGCCATCCCGAGCGACACGGCCACCGATGTGGCCGGGCAGATCATCAAGTACGGCCGGGTCGTCAACAGCAGGCGCGCCGCCCTGGGTGTGCGCGTGGGAACGGCGGTCGACAACTACGGCAACCCACTCGGCGCGGTCGTCGGCTCCGTCACGCCGGGAGGCGGCGCGGCCAAGGCGGACATCAAGCCCGGTGACGTGATCGTCGGTGTCGGCGGGGCGCCGACCCCGACCGCGAACGCGTTGTCCCAGGTCCTCGCCACACTGAAACCGGGCGACCGCGTCGAGGTGCGACTGCTCCACCCGGACGGGCGCACCACCACCGTGAAGGTCATGCTCAGCGAGCTGTCGGCCGGCGGCTGAGCCCCCGAACGAACGGACAAACCTAACAAAATCATGCGAGAAATGGCCTTTTCGCTTGGTAGTGGACGATGACCGCTTGTTACGGTCGTTGCCGTGCTCACCCCTGAACTCACGGAATTCATCGCCGGCCTGCCCAAGGCCGAACTGCACGTCCACCACGTGGGCGCCGCCTCCCCGCGGATCGTCGCGGAGCTGGCCGCCCGCCACGAGGGCACGACCACGGTGCCCGCCGACCCGGCTCTCCTGGAGAGTTATTTCGACTTCCGCGACTTCGCGCACTTCGTCGAGGTCTACGTGTCCGTCGTGGACCTCATCAGGGAGCCCGACGACCTGTGGGCGCTGATCCACGGCGTCGGGCGTGACCTGGCGGGCCAGCAGGTGCGCTACGCGGAGCTGACCGTCACCCCCTACACCCACCTCCTGCGAGGCTTCGCCCCCGAGGAGTTCTGCGAGATCATCGAGGACGCCCGCCACCGGGTCGAGGCCGACTTCGGCACGACACTGCGCTGGATCTTCGACATTCCCGGCGAATTCGGCGTGGAAAGCGCCGACCGCACCCTGGCGATCGCCCTCGACCAGCGGCCGGACGGGCTGATCGGATTCGGCCTGGGCGGGCCGGAGATCGGCGTCCCCCGCGCCCTGTTCGCCTCCCACTTCGCCGCCGCCAGAGCGGCCGGGTTGCGCTCGGTGCCCCACGCCGGCGAGACGACGGGCGCGCAGACCATCTGGGACGCCGTCAACGAGCTCGGCGCCGAACGGATCGGCCACGGCGTGCACAGCGTGCAGGACCCCGCGCTGATGGAACACCTCGCGGCGAGCGGCATCGTCCTGGAGGTCTGCCCGACCTCCAACATCCGCACGCGCGCCGTGCCGAGCCTGGCCGAACATCCCCTGCCCGAGCTCGTCAAAGCGGGTGTGCCCGTCACGATCAACTCCGACGACCCGCCGATGTTCGGGACCACCCTCAACCAGGAGTACGGCGTGGCCGCCGAGTTGCTCGGCCTCGACCGGGACGGGGTGGCCGATCTCGCCCGCTCCGCCGTACGGGCGTCCTTCATGTCCCCCGAGGGCAAGCGCGCACTGCTCGCCGAGATCGGCGCCTACGCGAACTAGCTCAGAACTCGTCCGCCCCGGCCACCTGGGCGATGGGGAAGACATGCCGGGAGGCGGCGCAGATCGTCTCCAGGACATGGATCGGGACGTCGTCGGCCGAATACCCTGCGCGGACGATCTGGACGACCCACTCGCCGGGATCGAGTTCGAGCACGGCCGCCTCGTCCTCCGTGGGCGGCCGCGCGGTCAGGTGCTCCTCTGCCCTGCCGAAACGGTGCCCCAGCGCCTCGATCCCGGCCTGGAGGCTCGGCCGTACGAAGCCGGGCTCGCGGAGCGGCGTCCCGCCGAAGACGTCCAGCCGGAAGAAGCTCGTCGCGACCCGGACGGGCACGTCGTCGGCCAGCATCACCTTGCGGCGGGCCAGCACCTCGGTTCCCGGATCGACGCGGAGGGCCAGGGCGACGTGCTCCGACGCCGGCTCAGGTCCCACGTACACCATGCGCCGCCCGGCCCGGATGCCCTGCCGTCCGGCCTCGGTCATGAACAGGGACGCCGAGCCCCGCACGGCCGGGTCGGTGGGGAGGGCGCGCCGTACGAGGATGCGCGGCCGGCCTTGTCGAGGGGGCCGGATCGCCTCGTCTCCCGACACCGTCCCGCCTCGTGCCTGATCGTCCACGGCCTCCCGGTCTCCCTTCGTCACCTCAGTGACTCTAACCACGCGGGCTTCCGCCGGGGACACGGGCCGCGCCCGGGCGTCTTCTTCCCGCAGAGGACGTACGCGGAAAGGGACGGTTCGCGTAAAGGAACGCCCCCGTTGACCTCGCATTATCATCGCTACCGTAAGTTGGTAACAATGATTAGCGGCGGTCCTGATCGCGAACCACAGGGGCGGGTGGAGACTCCCTTCGCCCACAGCATGCTGGCCGAGCTCGCGCTTCCGGCCACGCGGGTGCTGTGCAGCGGGAAACTGGGCTGGCAGGGCATGCTGGCCCGCACCTACGTCGATCCGCCGTGCGCGGAGCAGTTCACCACCCCGCAGTCGAGCGATCTGCTGGTCGTGGTGGTCACCAGCGGGACGTACACCATCGAGAGCCGCAAGGGCCGCAACTGGCAGCACGCGACCTACCATCCCGGCGCCGTCGGGGTGACCGCGCCCGGCAACGTGAGCGTGCTGCGCTGGCAGACCGCGTCCGCGCAGCGACTGGAGTCGCTGCACATGCACCTGGGCGCGGACCTGCTCGAGCAGACCTCCGACGCGCTCGGCGGGAAGGGCTCGTGGCAGCGACGGCTGCCGGACACTCTGCTGCTGGACGACCCCCTCGTCGCGGCCGCGGGCCGCGCGGTCTGCCGGGCGCTGCACGAGCGCGCGCCGGCTCTGTACGCCGACTCGATCGCGCAGGCGATCGCCACGCACCTGCTGTACGGCCCGGAGCCCGAGATCGCCGCCGAGGTGCGACCGGCCGCGTTCGGCGAGTCGGCGCTGCGGCGCGTCACCGCCTACATGCACGAGCACCTGCACGAGGACGTGAGTCTCGACGACCTCGCCGCGCAGGCGAACATCAGCAAGTACTACTTCCTGCGCACGTTCGCCAAGACGACCGGTTTCACCCCGCACCGCTACCTTGTCCAGCTGCGGATGAGCCGGGCCGCCGACCTGCTCCGCGACACCGTCCACCCGGTGCTGGACATCGCCATGGCCTGTGGCTACCACAGCCCCACGCAGTTCACGGCCGCCTTCCGCCGGCGCTTCGGCCTGTCCCCCACGGAGTTCCGCCGCCAGTTCCAGAGATGATCGCGGCGCCGAGGCCGTGCAGCGCAATCCTGGGCCAAAATCTGGCAATTCATGGACACAACGGTCAGGCCGCGCCCGACATGCTGGGGGATGTGCGCCCATTCACCTGTGTACCGTTCGCCCCGATCGCGGGTACGGTCGCCGTCGCCTCATGACCGGCGCCGGCCTCGCTGAACCGCAGGACATGTCCCCCGGTTCGCGGCGGCGCGGCTACCGGCGGACGCCTCCGCTGTCCGCCCGCCCGGCGCTGAGCGAACCCGGCGCGGTCGCCTCAGAGCCCGCCCGCGGACGGGCGCAGCCGCTGCTCAGCCTCACCGGCCTGGTCTTCGTCGTGCCGCTGTTCTTCCTGCTCGCCTTCGGCGCGGGCGGCGCGGAGAGATCGCTGGAGGTGCTCGCGCCGCTGACGACGTTCGCGCTTCCCGCGATCGCGATGATCGCGTTCTGGTGGGAGGACTGGCCGGGCAGCTCTTTGCGGGCGGGCTGGGCCGGGCTGACCGACACCCTGATCATCGTGGTCGCCGGGGTGGTCCTCGCCCTCGCCGGCCAGGCGATCGTGGCGACCGTCGACGTGCACGCCCTCTTCGACCCCGACCTGGGCGCCGGCCACGTGACGACGTTCCCGCACACGATGCCGCTGGCCGCTGGAGCGTTCGTCGCGATGCTGCAGCTCACGATGGTGTCGGAGGGCTGGCCGCTGCGCGGGCTCGGCAGGGTGCGGTCGGGCGTCGCGGCCCTGCTGGTCAGCTGGGTGGTCGCCGTGGCGGCGTATCTGATCCTGCTCGACGTGCACGACGAGCCGGTGGCCCTGCCTGGCGGCCTGCGCGACCTCGCCGGCCCCGTCGCGCCCGGGGCGTACGGCGCCTGGCTGACCGCGGTGGGCGTCTGGCAGCTGGTGTTCTTCATGGCGCTGCGCGGCTGGCCGTTCTCCGCGATCCGGCGGCGCGGCCCGCGCCTGCTGACCGGCAACGCCGTGGTGCTGGCCTGCGGCTGGGCGACGTACCTGGTCATGCGCCACGGGCTCGGCTGGCCGTCCGAACGGGTCTTCGCCGTCAGCGGCTGTGCCGTCGCCGCCCTCCTGGTCGTGGCGATGCTGTTCGAGGCGTGGCCCTGGATCCGGCTGCTGTCCCCGCTTCCCGGGCGCACATGCGTGCTGGTCTCTGCGCTGGTCCTCACAGGGCTGCTGTACGGCGGGCTGACGGCGTACGCGGGAAACGTGGAGTGGGTGCGCGCGGCCCCTGACGACTGGGTGGGCTACGTCACGCTGAACGCGCTCGGCATGAGCGTGATCTTGCATGTGGCGATCTGGAGACGCTGGCCGGTGGCCACGGGAACGAGAAGAGAGAGGTCGCGATGACCGAGCATGTGCACCCGGCGGTCCAGGCGCTGCTGGACGCCGCGAACGACAACGACATCGACGCCTTCCTGGCGGGGTTCACCGCCGACGGCGTGGTGGACGACTGGGGCAGGAAGTTCCACGGCGCGGATCACATCCGGAGCTGGAGCGACGCCGAGTTCATCGGCATGAAGGTGAGCCTCGACGTGCGCGAGGTGGAGCAGCGGGGAGGGGAGACCGTCGTCACCGCATATGTTGGAGGGAACGGGTTCAACGGCCCAAGCCACTTCGCCTTCCTCGTCGACGGCGACCTCGTGTCGCGCATGACCATCCGCGCCTAGACGCGATCGACATCAAGGAAGAGAACCATGGACGTGGAAATCCTGCTGCGGGTGGACGGGAAAGAGCACCGGCTCACCGTCGACACCCGTACGACGCTGCTGGACGCCCTGCGTGAGCGGTTGGGCAACACCAGCCCGAAGAAGGGCTGTGACCACGGGCAGTGCGGCGCCTGCACCGTCCTGATGAACGGGCAGCGGGTGACGAGCTGCCTGGTGCTGGCGGTCGCCGGCGAGGGCGCGGAGATCGTCACCGCGGAGGGGCTCGCCGAGGGTGACGAGCTGCACCCGGTGCAGCGCGCCTTCATCGCCCACGACGCCTTCCAGTGCGGTTACTGCACCCCCGGCCAGGTCGTCTCCGCCGTGGCCATGATGCGTGAGGCGCAGGCCGGCTGGCCGAGCGTCGTGACCGAGGACCTCGACGCCGACGTGGTCGTGCTCGACGACAGGGAGATCGCGGAGCGGATGAGCGGCAACCTGTGCCGGTGCGCCGCCTACGCCAACATCGTGCCCGCCATCGCGGAGGTGGCGCGGCCATGAAGCCCTTCCGCTACGAGCGCGCCGACGACGTCGCGTCGGCCGTCGCCACCGTCACCGATGATCCGCGCGCGGCCTTCCTCGCGGGCGGTACGAACCTCGTCGACCTGATGAAGATGGAGGTGGCGACGCCCGGCGTGCTGGTCGACGTCCGCCACCTGGTCTCCCACGACATCGAGGACCTGCCGGACGGCGGGCTGCGGATCGGCGCGGGGGTGAGCAACAGCATGGTGGCCGCCGACCGGCGGATCAGGCGCCTCTACCCGATGCTCTCCCAGGCGATCCTGGCCGGCGCCTCCTACCAGCTGCGCAACCTCGCCACCGCCGGCGGCAACTTCCTGCAGCGCACCCGCTGCGTGTACTACCGCGACATCGCCACCCCGTGTAACAAGCGCGAGCCGGGATCGGGGTGCTCCGCCCGGGGCGGCCACGAACGCGACCTGGCCATCCTCGGCGCCTCTGAGGCGTGCGCGGCCACCCATCCGTCCGACATGGCCGTGGCCATGGCCGCCGTCGACGCGGTGGTCCACACCCAGGGTCCCGCCGGGGAGCGGACGATTCCGGTGAACGAGCTGCTCCGGCTGCCAGGCGACGAGCCCTGGCGCGACAACGTTCTCGAGCGCGGGGAGCTGATCACGGCGGTCGACCTGCCGCCGCTCGCGGTCGCGGCCAACTCGCGCTACCGCAAGGTGCGCGACCGCGCGTCGTACGCGTTCGCGCTGGTCTCGGTGGCCGCCGCGGTCGAAGTCGCCGACGGCCTCGTCCGTGACGTACGCCTCGCCCTCGGCGGCGTGGCGCACAAGCCCTGGCGGGCGTTCACCGCCGAGCAGGCGCTGCTCGGCGCGCCCGCGACCGAGGAGAACTTCCACGCCGCCGCCGAGGCCGAGCTGGCCGGGGCGAGGCCGCTGCCGGGCAACGCCTTCAAGGTTCCGCTCGCCGCCAACACCATCGTCAGCATGCTGCGCGCCCTCACCGAGGAGGCACGATGACCGTCACCAGTGCCGGCCCGAGCGCCGTGGGCGCAGCCCTCGACCGCAAGGACGGCCCGCTCAAGGTCCGTGGGGCGGCGACGTACGCCGGCGAGTGGCCGGTGGACAATCCCGCCTACCTGTACCCGCTGCAGGCGACGATCGCGGCCGGGCGCATCACCGGCGTCGACGCGAGCGCCGCGCTCGACCTACCGGGCGTGCTCGGCGTGATCACCCACGTGAACGCCCCGAAGCTGGCCTGGGCCACCGACCCGGAGGTGGCGGTCCTGCAGTCCGACGAGGTCGCCTGGCGTGGCCAGATCGTCGGTGCCGTCGTGGCCGAGACGCTGGAGACCGCCCGCCACGCCGCCGGCCTGGTCCGGCTGGCGTACGAGCAGCGGCCGCACGACACCGAACTGCGGGCCGACCGCCACGACCTGCACCGGCCCCAGCACGCCGCCTTGTTCGGCGCGGCCCCCGGCGATCTCCAGGACGGCTCCCCGGCGGACAGCGCGCTCGGGGACGTCGACGCCGGTCTGGCCGAGGCGGCCTTCACGCTGGACGCGACGTACACGACGCCGATGAACCACCACAACCCGATGGAGCCGCACACCGGCATCGCCGTCTGGACCGACGATGAGATCACGCTCTACTGCTCCTCGCAGGGCGTGCACCTGCACAGAAGCCTGCTCGCAGGGGCGTTCGGAGTCGACGCGGCACGGATCCGCGCCATCTCGCCCCACGTCGGTGGCGGGTTCGGGTCGAAGGTGTACCCCGTCGTGTGGGGCACTCTCGCCCTCATGGGTGCGCAGCTCGTCCCGGGTCGGCCGGTGAAGTTCGCGCTCACCCGCCAGCAGATGTTCGCGCTGGTCGGCTACCGCCCCGCCACGATCCAGCGGGTCCGGCTCGGCGCCGACTCCGATGGCCGGCTCACCGCGATCGCGCACGACGTCATCCAGCAGACCGCCAGGGCCAAGGAGTACGCCGAGCAGACGGTGGGAGCCACCCGGGCGATGTACGCCGCGCCCAACCGGAGCACGACGACCCGGGTGGCCGCCCTGGACGTGCCCGTGCCCACCATCATGCGCGGGCCCGGCGAGGCCACGGGCATGTTCGCGCTCGAGTCCGCGATGGACGAGATGGCCTCCGCCGCCGGGCTCGACCCGATCGAGTTCCGGATCCGCAACGAGCCCGCGGTCCACCCCGAGCACGGCCTGCCGTTCTCCACCCGCAATCTGGTGGCCTGCCTGCGTGAGGGCGCGCGGCGGTTCGGCTGGGAGGGCCGCGACCCGGCTCCACTGTCCCGGCGCGAGAACGACTGGCTGGTCGGAACCGGCGTGGCCAGCTCGATCTACCCTTCGCCCCGCCTGCCCGGCAACAGCGCGTCGATCCACGCGGACGCCGACGGCCGTTACACCGTCCGGATCGGCGCCGCCGACATCGGCACCGGCACCTGGACGGCGCTCACCCAGATCGCCGCCGAGGCGCTGGGCGTAGGTGTGGAGGACGTGAACCTGGAGATCGGGGACACGAGCCTCCCGGTCGCGTCGAGCGCGGGCTTCTCGTCGGGCATCAACTGCTGGGGGTCGACCATCTACGCGGCGGCGGACGAGTTGCGCAAGCTCCTCGATTCCGAGCACGGCGGCATGGTGCCGGCCGAGGGCATCGAGGCCAGCGCCGACATGCCGGACAACCCATACATGGAGCAGTTCGCCATGTACAGCTTCGGCGCCCAGTTCGCCGAGGTCCGGGTGCACGAGGACACCGGCGAGATCCGGGTGCCGCGCCTGCTCGGCGTGTTCGACGCGGGGAGAATCATCAACCCGAAGACGGCGCGCTCGCAGCTCATCGGCGGAATGACGCAGGGACTGTCGATGGCTCTCCACGAGGCGAGCGTGATCGACCCGCGCTTCGGGCATGTGGTCAACAACGACCTCGGCGGCTACCACTTCGCCTCGAACGCCGACGTCGGCTCCGTCGAGGTTCACTACCTGGAGGAGCGCGACCCGTACACCAACCCGATGGGCTCCAAGGGCATCGGCGAGGTCTGCATCGTCGGCACCGCTGCGGCGATCGCCAACGCGGTCCACCACGCGACGGGGGTCCGCGTCCGCGATCTCCCCATCACCCTCGACAAACTGATCGTCTGACACGACGGCCGGCCACAAGAGCCGCCGATTCGCCGAAGCCGCCCGAGTGGAGGTCACCGGAGTCGTACGAGGGGGCGCAGGAAGCCGCGCAGGGCGCCTGCGCGGCACTGGGTGGGCCCCAGACCTCCCGAAAATGCGGGATCCCGTCCGATCCAGATGATCGGACGGGATCCCGTCTGCTTCGGGCCGTCTCAAGAACGGCCATCGTGGAGGTGGCGGGAATCGAACCCGCGTCCTTCAACACCAAGACAGGACTTCTCCGGGCGCAGCCTGTTGCGATTTTCTCGGCCCCGGCGATCTCACAGGCGAGTCGCCGACGGGCTCAGTCACTGTTTGGTTTCCCGATCAGCCCCGTGACCGGGTCGATCGGTTGAGCCTCCTAGCGATGTCAGATCCGGGCCGGAGGCGGTCCCGGGCTGACAGAGGTCACTCGCTGCTTAGGCGGCGAGAGCCAGGGAGCCCTGGCTGACCTCAGTGCGCATGTTATTGGCACTTATTGGTTTGCGGTCACAGTGTTAACGAGGTTATGTCCGCAGTCCTCGGCCCGCTTCCCCTGACTTGCAATGTCGAAGTCGAAACCGGTCACCCCCTGTTGAGTTGTCAATCCCCGGCGCGTGGCCGGGAAATGAACCCTACATTCTCAACGCCCAGGGCGCGAACCCAATTCCTCCCGGTACGGCGAAGCCCCCGGAACGCGGCATAGCACACGCCCCGGGGGCCGACCGGCAGGGTCGAGCCGGTCCGGACGGAAGGGCTCCCCCCGAGATGGAGCCCTGATCTCATCACGGTGACTGAGTCCGCAACCCCCCAAGCGGAGCCCAGTCGCCTAGAAAGACGCCGGTCGCCCCCCGAATGGTTGCTCGGCCCTTGTGACTTTTTTCAGGTCTCCGGCGGGAGATAGCGGAAGAAGTCTCCGGCGATGGCCGCCGACGACGCCACGTCGGTGCTGCTCGAGAGCACCGCCACCGCCGTATCGCCCTGCCAGCCGACGAACCAGGACAGGCTGATGCGGCGTTTCTTCACGACCTGGATCGCCCCGGACGAGATGCCGTACACGGGAAGGGCCTTGGCGCCCCTCTTCGCCTTGCCGGCCACTCCCAAGCCCGTGGCGATTCCGGTGGTGGCGCCGGCCCCGGCGGTGGACCCGGCCCCTGTGCCGGTCCCTGTGCCGGTGCCGGAGGCTGTACCGGTGGCCGCGGCGGCGGCCGGGCCGTACCGGACTCCCTGGCGCATGAGGATGCGCAGTGCCGCGACCGTCTTGGCGTCGAGGGTGACGGGGCGCGGCGGGATGGGCGGCGCCGTTTCGGCGGTGGGGTCGGGCGACGGCGGCGAGGTCACGAGCACCGGGGGCCGCCAGGTGCCCGACTGGACGGCGGCGGCCACCAGGGCCATCGACAGCGGACTCACCCGCACGCTCTGGCCGGCGATCAGCCTGGCCACGGCGGCGTCGGTGGTCGCCGCGGGCACGGACCCGCTGAAGGTCTTGAGCGGAAGCCCCCAGTCGCCGCCGAGGCCGTATTGCACGGCGCTGTCGGCGACCGCATGCCCGTTGACCCGCCGCGCGAGCGAGGCAAGGGCCGTCACACAGCCCTTGGCGAAGTCACCCGCGAAGGAGGGATTTGGGTTCGCGATGATGCCGGGCTGCACGAACCTCGCGCCGCCCACCGTCCTGTCGGCGCTGCACGGAACCTTCTGTGCGGGGTCGAACCCCTCTTTCAGCAGCGCGTCGGCGGCGAGGATGGAGAAGACCGTCCCGGGAGCGTATTTGCCCGCGAGAGCGTCCTGCTCCTGGTTGAGCTGGTTGGTGGACACCGCGCGGATCTCGCCGGTGGCCGCGTCGACCGCGACGAGCGCGGCCGCGCGGGACCCGCCGACGGCGGCGTCCGCCGCCCGCTGGACGTTGCTGTCGATCGTGGTCTGGACGGAGGTGTTCTTGCGCCCCGGCCAGGACTTGAGCTCCTTGACCTCGTTCGAGCTCGACGTGTCGAGGATGACGATGCGGGTCTCCGTGGACCCGGTGAGCTGGTCCTGGTAGGCCTTTTGCAGGCCGTCCCTGCCGACCGTGTCGCCCGCCCGCTGGGGACCGCCGAGCTGCTGCTCGGCCTCCGGCGTGATCGCCGCGACGCGCCCCACGATCTGCACGGGGGACTTCGGGGCGACCGGCGGGTTGTCGATCTGGGTGGTGAGGCCCTTGATCGCCGCCAGCTTGTTCTGGATGCTGGCGAACCTCGTGCGGCCGAAGGTGGCGAGGGGGACGAAGTCCTGCGGAGGGGACGACAGGATCCGGCTCAGCAGCCGGTCCTGGGCGAATCCCGTGATCTTCGAGAGCTCGGCGCACAGCTCGGCCGGGTCCTGGATCTTGCCGGGGTAGACGCCGGCCACATAGAGCGACGTCTCCTCCTGCAGCGGCTTGCCGGCCCGGTCGAGGATCGGCTTGCGCCCCTCGGGAACGGTCGCGACGGCGAGCCGCTGGCCCGGGTGCAGGTCGGGGTGCATGATGCTCGGCGACCACCGGACCTTCCACTCGCCTCCTACGAGATGCATCGGCAGGACGCCGTCGTACTCCCAGAGGGGGTTGTTCTCCCCCAGGTCGACCTGGGCGTGAAACTCGGCCTTGGAGTCGTCACCCGTGCGTTGGATGCCGGTGACCGAGAACCTGATCGAGGCGGCGTCGAGCTGGACGCCGAAGTTCTGCAGGGCGTTTCGCACGGCCGTGGGGTCGGCGTCCGCGCGGCTCGCCGCCTCCGCGTAGTCTCCCGTCTCCCACCCGACCAGGAAGTCGCGGACGGCCTCGTGCGGCGACGGCTCCTCAAAACACGCCGTCAGCATCGGCGCCACCAGGCCGATCGCCAGCACGGCCCGCATGACTCTGTGAACGGCCACGGCCTAGCGGCCTCCCCGGCGGCGAACCGCGTTGGACATGGCCCGGGCCATCTCGCGGCTCGCCTGCTTCTCCATCAGAGTCTGACGCTTGTCGTAGTCCTTCTTGCCCCGGGCGATGCCGATCTCGATCTTGGCCTTCCCGTCTTTGAAGTACATCGACAGCGGGATCAGCGTCAGGCCGCGCTCCTTGAGCGTCGCACTGATCTTGCTGATCTCCTTGCTGTGGAGCAGCAGCTTGCGGGTGCGCCGCGCGGCGTGGTTGGTCCACGTGCCCTGGCTGTATTCAGGGATGTACACGTTGATCAGCCACGCCTCGCCGTTGTCCACCGAGGCGTAGCCGTCGGTGAGGTTGGCCTTGCCCGCACGCAGTGACTTGACCTCGGTGCCGGTCAGCACAAGCCCGGCCTCATAGGTGTCCTCGATGAAGTAGTCATGGCGGGCACGCTTGTTCTGGGCGATCAATTTCCGCCCGATCTCACGTGGCATACAGGGAGCCTACCGTTGACGCGGTGGGCGAAAACGACACGAGCCGAGGCTCGGGAAGTCGCCCACCGGTCACACGCGCAGATAACGACGGAGCGTGATGAAGGATGCGAGAACACAGATCACCACGCCGACGGCCATGGTGAAGGTGATCACTCCGGCCACCGTGTTCCACCCGAGGGGGACGGCCATGTACGACTGGATTCCCTCGAACAACAAGACCTTCGTGACGATCAGCAGGACCGCGGCGAAGACTCCGCCGATCAGGCCGGCGATCACACCCTCCATGACGAAGGGGAGCTGGATGTAGATGTTCGACGCACCCACCAGCCGCATGATGCCGGTCTCTCTACGCCGGTTGTAAGCCGAGAGGCGGACCGTGTTGCCGATCAGCAGCGTCGCCGCGAACACCATGAGGATGGCCACGCCGAGGGCCATGTTTCTGAGCTTGCTCAGGAAGCCGAAATAGGTGTCGAGGATCTGCCGCTGGTTGACGATGTTGGCCACGCCCGTCTGCCCCTGGATGCTCTCGGAGACGGCGGTCGCGTTGTCGGGGTTCTTGAGCTTGACGCGGAAGGACTCCGAAAGGTCGCCAGGCTGGATCACCGACAGCAGCAGGCTGTTGCCCTGCTGCGCCTTGAAGTTCTCGTACGCCTGGTTCTGGTCCTCGAAGTCGACCCGTTCGACCTCGGGCATGCTCTGAATCGTCTGCTTCAGAGCCGCCTTCTGGTCGTCGGTGAGCGGGGGCTTGTCCTTACAGGCCGGGAAGACGTCGTTCTTCTTGCACAGGAAAACCGACAGCTCGACCTTGTCGACCCAGTATCCCGTCATGGACGAGACCTGTGAGTTGATCATCAGTCCGATGCCGAGCAGCGCCATTCCGACCGCCACGGTGACGATGACGGCGATGGTCATCGTGAGATTGCGGCGAAGGCCGATCCAGACCTCGGAGAAGATGAAGTTGGCCCGCATGCTCCCAGTTACTCCTAATAAGCCTGACCGTAGACGCCACGCGACTGGTCGCGGACGATCTTTCCGTCCTCCAGCTCCACGACGCGCTTGCGCATGGAGTCGACGATGGCGGCGTCATGCGTTGCCATGAGGACGGTGGTGCCGGTCCTGTTGATGCGGTCGAGCACCTTCATGATGCCGATGCTCGTCGCGGGGTCGATGTTTCCGGTGGGCTCGTCCGCCAGGAGGATCATGGGCCGGTTGACGAAGGCGCGGGCCATCGCGACACGCTGCTGCTCACCGCCGGAAAGCTCGTCCGGCATGCGATGCGCCTTGCCCTCCAGCCCGACCAGCTCGATCACCTCGGGCACGACCTTGCGGATGAAGCGGCGCGGCTTTCCGATGACCTCCAGCGCGAACGCCACGTTCTCGTAGACGTTCTTGTTGGGCAGGAGGCGGAAGTCCTGGAAGACGCATCCGATACGGCGCCGCAGATGGGGCACCTTGAAGTTGGACAACCGGGAGAGTTCCTTGCCGGCCACGTGGATCGCCCCCGAGTTGGGGCGCTCCTCCTTCAGAACCAGGCGGAGGAAAGTGGACTTTCCCGATCCTGAGGGACCGACCAGAAACACGAACTCGCCCTTGTCGACGTCCACGCTCACGTGGTCGAGGGCAGGCCGGTTTTGGTTCGTGTAGACCTTGGTGACATTATCGAAATGGATCACGGGCGCATCACGGCAAGCCAGTCTAGGGGGTTGGACATCCAGCGCGGAGGGCGACCGTAAGTTCCGATCGACGCTCCGGTTGGCCGTAGCTCAGTCTAGGGGTAACACTGGCATGGAACGTCCATAACGGAAACAAAACGATTAGCCCCTGAGTTGCAGGGCGGTAGAGGTGCCATGAGCTGCGAACATCTGATCTGCGCGGCGTGCGCGGGCCCCGTTGTGGAGGGCCGGTGCCCCGTCTGCCGGGAGGGCCGCGCCAAGTTGCACCACCACGGATTCATGGGGCTGCCACCAGTGCTCATCGCGGTGGCGGTGCTCCTCGCGATCGCTCTGGTGGCGCTGTCCCACATCAGCGGCTACTAGGCCGCTAGTGCGCCTCCTGCCGGCGCATCCAGCGGATCTCACCCTCGATGAACTCGTCGAGGTCGCCGTCCAGGACTGCGGTCGGGTTGCCCGCCTCGACGCCGGACCGCAGGTCCTTGACGATCTGGTACGGGTGCAGGACGTAGTTGCGGATCTGGGTGCCCCACGACGTCGTGGTCTCGCCCCGCAGCTCGTTCATCGCAGCGGCCTCCTCCTGCCGCTTGCGCTCCAGCAGTTTCGCGGACAACACGGCCATCGCCGAGGCCCGGTTCTGCAGCTGCGACCGCTCGTTCTGGCAGGAGACCACGATGCCGGTCGGGAGGTGCGTGATCCGGACCGCGGAGTCCGTGGTGTTCACGCCCTGGCCGCCTGGGCCTGACGACCGGTAGACGTCGATGCGCAGGTCGTCTTCGTTGATGTCGATGTGGTCGGTCTGCTCGACCACGGGGACCACGTCGACGCCGGCGAAGGAGGTCTGGCGCCTGCCCTGGTTGTCGAAGGGGCTGATCCTGACCAGGCGGTGCGTGCCGTGCTCGCCGCGCAGCGTGCCGTACGCGTAGGGGGCCTTGATCACGAACGTGGCCGACTTGATGCCGGCCTCCTCCGCGTAGGAGGTGTCGTAGACCTCGGTCGTGTAGTTCTTGCGCTCGGCCCACCGCAGGTACATGCGCAGGAGCATCTGCGCCCAGTCGGCCGCGTCGACGCCGCCGGCCTGCGAGTTGATCGTGACGAGGGCCTCACGGGCGTCGTACTCGCCCGACAGGAGGGTGCGCACCTCGAGCGCCCCGACGTCGGCCTTGAGGGAGGCCAGCTCCTTCTCCGCCTCGGCCAGCGCGTCCTCGTCGCCTTCCTCGGCGGCGAGCTCGAACAGGACGGGCAGGTCGTCAAGGCGGCGGGCCAGGCCCTCGACCCTGTTGATCTCGCCCTGGATGTGGGACAGCTTGCTCGTGACCTTCTGCGCCTGCTCGGGGTCGTTCCACAGGTCAGGCGCGGCAGCCTGCGCCTCCAGTTCGGCGACCTGCTTGTGCAGGGCGTCGAGGTCGAGCACGTCCTGGATGCTCCTGAGCGTGCCGGTGAGCTCGTTGATCTCTTCGGCTGGATCGATGACTGCCACGTCTGTAAAGGGTACGCGAACGCGGGACCCTGTCTGGTCCCGCGGCTCGGTAGCATGTGGATCCTTGTACTAGGAGGATGGCGTGAACGGGGTCGCTCGGAGTGCGCTGGCCGTGGCACTCCTCGCCGGTACGGCCGCAGCCTGTTCGAGCCCGGCTCCCGCCAGGCCCTCGGCGAGCCCCGCTGCCGCGACGTCGAGCGCGCCCGCGGCGAGCCCCAGCCCGGAGGCGCAGGCCGTGACGGTCCAGGAGGCCACCAGGGCGCTCAAGACGTTCCTGGCGACCGACGACGTCCTGCGGTCGGCAGGCGCGGACCGGTGGACGCTCGCCCTGACCCGGGACGGGCAGCGCCCGATCACTGCGGCCCAGATCCACTCGTACGGCGCCACGCCCCCGCATTACTCCTGGACG
Organism: Planotetraspora thailandica; assembly: GCF_016863335.1. Lineage (GTDB taxonomy): Bacteria > Actinomycetota > Actinomycetes > Streptosporangiales > Streptosporangiaceae > Planotetraspora > Planotetraspora thailandica. The sequence continues at coordinate 343,025 of NZ_BOOR01000008.1, read as the reverse complement.
CGTCCCAGGGTCTTCGTGCCCCGGCAGGGCGCCAAGACCCCCCTGCAGTGGTTCGCCGCGACGGCGGAGCGGCACAGCTCGTCGGGCGAGGTCCGCACCGCCGTCCTGGCCTTCACCCGGCCGAACCCGAAGTCTCCCTGGCAGAACAGCTTCGAGTCGCTGATCTACCCGGGCGACAAGCCGCCGGACGTCAGCCTGGACGCCGACGGGTACGCCACGGCCCTGGACTCGCGTGACGAGAGCATCGCGATCAGCCCCAACCTCATGGGACCGCTGCACGCGACCGTGGCCGAGGACGGCCCGCGCGGGTTCGCCTCAGGGCTGATCGCCCCGGGCCCGCAGACAACGGGATACTCCGCGGACATCGGCGCTGCCAAGGAGAAGGCGCAGTCCGACGACGGCATGCAGTACCAGAGCCTGTTCGCCGTCGCCACGACCTACCCCGTCTTCGCCCTGCGGACCGAGGGCGGAGGCGCGCTGATGCTGTACACCCTGATCCGCACCTCCACCTGGTCGCCGAGCCAGGGGCTCATGTTCGCCAAGGGGCGCCCGGTGACCGTCCCGGCCCAGGCCCGGTGGATGCTGAAGGACCCGTTCATCATCAACGAACGGGTGATCGAGGAGACCCAGCAGTACGTGAGCGCGGTGCCGCCCAAGGCGTCCACCGCGCCCGCGTACGTCATCGGCTACGACGGCCTGGTGACCAAGGCCACCACCCGCTGACCTCCCCTACTCCGCGTGGGGGAGGTTGCTGGTGGCGACCAGGGTCCTGATGGCCCGCAGCGCGACCGACAGCGTGGCCAGGTCGAAGGTGTCGCTCTCCCAGATCTCCGACAACGTCTGCCTGGCCCGCGTCACCGCGGCCTCGTTGGCCTCCGACCAGCTGGCCAGCCGGTCCTCCGGCGACAACCCGGGCTCGCTGTGGATCAGCACGTCGCGGGTCAGCGAGGCGTGGGCCGCATAGAGATCGTCGCGGAGCGCGGACCTGGCCATCGAGTTCCATCTGCTGTCGCGCGGCAGCGCGATGACCCGTTCCCTGAGCCGGGCGAGCTGGAGCCGGTCGGCCAGGTCGAAGTAGACCTCGGCCACCTCGTCGACGGGCCTGCCGGTGAACGAGGAGATCTCCACCAGGTCGAACGTCGAATACGCCGGCACCATGGAGGCCACCCGCTGGGCCAGGTCGTCCGGCACGCCGCGAGAAATGAAGGAATCCCTGCGCTCCTCGTAGGCCACCAGGTCGAGACCGGTGAGCAGCTTCGGCAGGTGGGGCAGCAGGCCGTTCGAGCCCTCGACGAGCGTCTTCGCGGTGGACGCGAGGTCGAGCGGGGGCCTGCGGTTGCCGAGCAGCCACCGGGTGCCGCGCTCGGACAGCTTGCGGCTCTCGAAAAGCATGGACAACTGCGTGCGCGCGTCGACCTTGTTGTCCAGCGCCTCGACCTGCAACCGGAAGTCGGCCAGGTCGAACACCTCGCGGGTCACCAGATAAGCGCGGACGATGTCGGGCGTCGAGGCGCCGGTCTCCTCCCCGAAGCGGAACACGAAGCTGGTGCCGCCCGCGTTGACCATGTCGTTCACGACCCGGGTCGTGATGATCTCCCGGTGCAGCGGGTGGGAGTCCATGTACGAGCGGAACCGGCTGCGCAGCGCCGACGGGAAATACGAGACGAGCCATGACGCGAGGTAAGGATCGTCCGGAACGTCCGAGGCCAGCAGCTCGGCGTCCACCACATGCTTGGTGTAGGCGAGGAGGACGGCGAACTCGGGCCCGGTGAGGCCGAGCCCGGCCTGGCGGCGGTCGGCCAGCATCTTGTCCGATGGGAGGAACTCCAGCTGCCGGTCGACCAGCCCCGCCCGTTCCAGGCGCCGCAGGTAGCGCGCGTGGATGTGCAGCATTTCGGAAGCCTGCTTGCGGGAGGCGGCGAGCACCACGTTCTGCGCGTAGTTGTCGTCGAGGACCAGCTCGCCCACTTCGTCGGTCATCTCGAGGAAGAGGCGGTTGCGCTCCTCGTCGGTCATCTCGCCGTCGCGCACGACCTGGTTGAGCAGGATCTTGATGTTGACCTCGTGGTCGGAGGTGTCCACACCGGCCGAGTTGTCGATGAAGTCGGTGTTGACCAGCCCGCCGCCCAGCGCGAACTCGATGCGGGCCAGCTGGGTGAACCCCAGGTTGCCGCCCTCGCCGACGACCTTGCAGCGCAGGTCGGCGGCGTTGATCCGCAGGGAGTCGTTGGCCTTGTCCCCGACGTCGGCGTGCGTCTCGTTCGTCGCCTTGACGTAGGTGCCGATGCCGCCGTTCCACAGCAGGTCGACCGGGGCCTTGAGGATGGCGCTGATCAGGTCGTTCGGCGCGAGCGCCGTCACGTTGCCGGCGATGCCGAGCGCGGCGCGCATCTGGGGCGAGACCGGGATCGACTTGGCGGTCCTCGGCCAGACGCCGCCGCCCGCGGAGATGAGCGCCGGGTCGTAGTCGGCCCAGGAGCTGCGCGGCAGCGCGAACAGGCGGCTGCGCTCGGCGAAACCGCGTTCCGCGTCCGGCGACGGGTCGACGAACACGTGCCGGTGGTCGAAGGCCGCGACCAGCCTGATGTGCCGCGACAGCAGCATGCCGTTGCCGAACACATCACCGGACATGTCGCCGATGCCGGCCACGGTGAAGTCGGTCTCCTGGACGTCGACGCCCATCGTGCGGAAGTGGTACTTCACCGACTCCCACGCGCCCTTGGCCGTGATGCCCATGGCCTTGTGGTCGTAGCCGACCGAGCCTCCCGAGGCGAAGGCGTCGCCGAGCCAGAAGGCGTATTCCTTGGACATCTCGTTGGCGATGTCGGAGAAGGTCGCCGTTCCCTTGTCTGCCGCCACCACAAGGTAGGTGTCGTCCCCGTCGTGCCGTACGACGTCAGGCGGGGGCACGACCTCGCCCGCGACGAGGTTGTCCGTCAGGTCGAGCAGGCCGGAGATGAACTGGCGGTAGCAGGCGATGCCCTCGGCGAGCTGCTCGTCGCGGCCGCCCGCAGGCGGGCGCTTCACGACGAATCCGCCCTTGGACCCCGTGGGCACGATCACGGTGTTCTTCACCGTCTGGGCCTTGACCAGGCCGAGGATCTCCGTACGGAAGTCCTCCATGCGGTCGGACCAGCGCAGGCCGCCGCGGGCGACCTTGCCGAAACGCAGGTGCACGCCCTCGACCCTGGGCGAGTAGACGAAGATCTCGTACTTCGGGCGCGGCAACGGAAGCACGCTGATCGCCTGGGGGTCGAACTTCAGCGAGATGTACGGCTTGCGCCTGCCGGAGACGAAGTGGCTGCCGCCCGCCCCGCCCTCGCGGCCGTCGTCTCCCCCGTGCTGGAAGACGTTGGTCCGCAGGGTCGCGTTGATCATTTCAAGGTAGGCGCGCAGGATGCGGTCCTCGTCGAGTGAGGCCACCTCGTCCAGGGACGCGAGGATCTCCTCGTTGAGGGCTTCGCAGACCTCGGTCCCCGCGTCGTCGGGCCTCCGCGGGTCGAGGCGCGCCTCGAAGAGCTGCACCAGCAGCCTGGCCAGCCGCAGGTTGCCGCGCAGCACCTTCTCGATGTAAGCCTGGCTGAACGTGCTGCCCGCCTGGCGGAGGTACTTGGCGTACGCGCGCAGCACCTCGGCCTCCTCCCAGGTGAGGCCGGCGGCCAGCACGAGCGCGTTGAATCCGTCGTTTTCGACATCTCCGCGCCACAACGCCCCGAAGGCGTCCTGGAACAACCGCTTGACCTCGGCGGCGTCAGCCTCGGCGGGCACGGTATAGCGCAGGCCGAAGTCGTAGATCCAGGCGTCCGGGGTGTGGCCGTCGCGTTCCCGTCCCACCTCGTAGGGACGCTCGTCGACGACCTCCACGCCCATGCGCTGGAGCAGCGGCAGCACGCGGGACAACGAAATGGGGGCGCCCAGCCGGTAGAGCTTGAACCGCCGTTCGCCCTCTTGCGCGCCTTCCGGGAGGTACAGGTTCATCCCGATCACCGAGGGGTCCTCGGCGAGCTCCTCCAGCCGCTTCAGGTCGGCGACGGCCTCGGTGGGCTTGAAGTCGGCCTTGTACCCCTCGGGGAAGGCCGTGCCGTACCGACGGATCAGGCGGGGCGCGTCCTCGCGCGGGGACAGCTCGGCGATGGCGTCGGCCAGGTCGTCCTCCCACGAGCGCGTGGTGGCCGCGAGACGCTGCTCCAGTTCGTCGAGGTGCTCCGGGAGCCGGCCGAGCGGCTTGCCGCGCTCGCCGCGGATCACGACGTGCAGCCGGGCCAGGGCGGCCTCGCCGATCATGGTGCTGTAGTCGAGGGTGGAGCCGCCGAGCGCCTCCATGAGCAGCCGCTGCATGCGCAGCCGCACCTCGGTCGTGTACCGGTCGCGGGGCAGGAAGATCAGGCAGGAGATGTAGCGGCCGTAGTCGTCGCGGCGCAGGAAGAGCTTGACCTGCCTGCGCTCGCGCAGGCGCAGCACGCCGAGCGCGATGGGGAGCAGCTCCTCGACGGAGATCTGGAACAGCTCGGCGCGGGGGTAGGTCTCCAGGATCTCGATCAGGTCCTTGCCGTCGTGGCTGTCCGGCGGCAGGCCCGCCCGGTCGAGGACCTCGCCGAGTTTGCGCCGGAGCACGGGGATCCGGGAGATCGACTCGTTGTAGGCCACGTGGGTGAACAGCCCGAGGAAGCGGCGCTCCCCGATCACCTCGCCGTCCGGGGAGAACAGCCGCACGCCCACGTAGTCGAGGTACTGGGGGCGGTAGACGGTGGCGCGGCTGTTGGCCTTGGTGATGATCAGGACCTGCTTCTCCCTCGCCTTGGCCCGCATCTCGGGCGACATGGCGGCGAAGCTGTCCGACCCGGCCTTGTCGGCCCGCAGGATGCCGAGCCCGGTGCCCGGGACCGCCCGCAGGCTCTCCCCGCCCTCGCTCTGCTCCAGGCGGTACTCCCGGCAGCCGAGGAAGGTGAAGTGGCCGTCGGCCAGCCAGCGCAGCAGCTCCTGGCTGTCCTCGATGCCCACGGGGTCGAGCGGCGGCGGATCGGCCGACAGCTGGTCGGCGGTCCGCACGGCCAGGGCCCGCATCTTGGCGAAGTCTTCGACGGCCCAGCGCACGTCCAGGAGCACTCGCTGCAGGTCGGTTTCCAGCTGCTTGAGCACGGCGGGGTCGGACTGGCGGTCGATCTCGATGTGCATCCACGACTCGCGCAGCTGCTGGCCGGAGACCGCCTCACGCCCGGCGACGTCCTCCTCGCCCACACCGGCGACCAGCGTGCCCGTGACGTCGCGGCGCACCGTCATCTGCGGGTGAACCACCAGGTGCGTGCCCAGCCCGTGCCTGTCGATCTCGGTCGTCACCGAGTCGAGGAGGAACGGCATGTCGTCGGTGACGATCTGGACGACGGAGCGGCCGGGGTCCCACCCGTCCTCCTCCGGCTCCGGGGTGAAGACCCTGACCGTCGCCCGGCCCTGGGGGCGGTGTTCCGCCAGTCGCCGGTGCGCCAGGGCGGGGCCGTACACGTCGACGGGGTCGCGGCCGGCGAGGTCCTCGGCGGTCACGTGCCGGTAATAGCGCTGGAGGAAGGCGAAGGTCTCCTCCGCCTCTCCCGACGCCTCGGCGAACCGTCCGGCCATGCTGTCGACCGCGGTACGGAGAAGCTCGTTCAGCGCTTCGGCATCGTGCGAATTCTGCGCTATATCGAGCGGCATGTCGCTACTCACTCCTTTGTGAGTTTTGTGGTTAAAGCCAGGCCCTTAGTTCCCACAGCAGGGGAAAGAACTGCAGCCGCGTGCGTCCGCGGAGGTACGGCGCCCCGGACGATCCTCCGGTGCCGGACTTGGTGCCGATCTGGCGCTCGACCATCTGGACGTGCCGCATCCGCCAATGTGCGGTCGTCTCGTCGTGTGTCAGCAGATCCTCGGCGAGTTCCCACAGATCGTCGTACGATCCGCGATCTCTCGCCACGGCCAGCAGGGAGTCCATGATCTCCTCGTCGGAGACGGCCAGGCCACGCTGGGAAAGTGCGGTGAGGTAAGCATCCCATAGCGTGGGCTCGGCCAGCCGCCGTCTCAACCTGGCGAGTTCCTCCTCGCCGGCGTCCCTCAGCCGGGCGAGGTAGCCCTCTTCCTTGAGCCCGGAGATGAACTCCAGCTCGCGGAACTGGACCGACTGGAATCCGCTGGCCGGTGCGAGCACCGACCGGAACTCCAGGAAGTCCTGCGGCGTCATGGTCTCCAGCACCTGGACCTGCTCGACCAGGACCCGCTCGACGGCGTGGACCCGGCGGAACAGATGCCGCGCACGCCACAGGGCGCCGTCGATCATGGCGTCCCTGATGCGCTCGAGCTCGTGCAGGAGGAGCTTGAACCACAGCTCGTAAACCTGGTGGATGGTGATGAAAAGCAGCTCGTCGCTCGCGCCCGACTGAGGATCCTGCTGCGCGAGAAGGTCTCTCAGGCGAAGGTAGTCGCCGTAGGAGAGGCGGGCGCCTTCCTCGCCGAAATTGTGCGGAGTTGGCAGGGCATCCCGGCTCGGGACATGCCGATCCGGTATCGAAGCCATGCGCCGCTCCCCCGGAGGCGTGATCCATTCCTGTCCCCATTGACAGGAAGTGGGGCGCCACCGCACCCGATATCACCCCAAAACGCCCCATACGTCAACTTAACGCACGACAGGCTCAGGGGTATGTCCGCTCGGAGTCAACGGAGTCGAGCTTGAGATCCTCGAGCATATCGAGGGTTTCACCGGCGTCCAGCAGTTCTCGTCTGCAGTCCGCGCATTCGTCGAGGTGGGCCTCGAATGCTTCCACGTCGCCGTCGTCGAGCACTCCCAGGGCATAGGCGGCCACATCGAAGTGGTGCGACGACGCGGACATCAGCCGGCCACCCCCCTCTCTTTCAGTGCCGAGCGCAGGGCGCGCATGGCATAGAAGAGTCTTGACTTCACCGTACCCGGCGGTATCCCCAGAATCTCCGCCGCCTCGCTTACCGAACGGTCCCGTAAATATGTCTCTTCGATAACTTCACGATGCTGGACCGAAAGCCCGCGCAGGGCGTCGGCCACGACGATCGCCGCCAGTGTGCGGTCGGAGCCGTCCGGCACGGCGATGGTGTCCTCTTCCGGGGCCTCCACCTCTCTGGGCCGCACACCCCGCCTGCGGCGCCCGTCGATCACGATCCTGCGGGCCACGGTCAGCAGCCACGCCCACAGCAGGCCGGGCTCCCAGGTCAGTTTCGCGGAATTTCGCCAGGCGCGAACAAGGGTCTCCTGGACGACGTCCTCCGCCCACTGCAGGTCGTTGCCGGTCGTCTTCCGTACGTGACGCAGCAGCGGACCACCGAACTCCCGGTACAGCTCCCTGATCAGACGATCTTCTCGATCAGGTTGGTCGTGGTCGCGGGAGGCCAGACGCACGAACCGGTTGTCGAGTTGTCGACGCACGGCCACATATTTGCATCAGTTTTCCTTCGGCGTACTCGACTCACATAACTCCAGTCATTTCTGACTATTTCCTGAACCGGCTGGCGCAGCGCCGCGTACCTCCGACCGACGTCACGAAAGGAGGCACGATGCGGTTCCGGTTTGGGGAACTCCTGGTGTTCGGCGTCTTCCTCTTCTCCGCGGCCGTCGCGGTCGTCGTGGTCGTCCCACGCAGCGAGGCGGCCCAGGTGGGCTGGACCCAGACGCAGTGGGGCCCGCTCGGGCCGGCCGACCGCGAACTGCTCGTACGGGTGCGGTGGGCCGGGCTCTGGGAGATCCCCGCCGGACGATGGGCGCAGGACCGCTCCGACAGCGACAAGGTCAAGGACGTCGGCATGCACCTGGTGACCGACCACACCAAGCTCGACGCCGAGGTGCGCGCGCTGGCCGACAAGCTCGGCGTCCTGCTGCCCGACGAGCCCAACCCCGACCAGCAGGCGTGGCTCGCCGAGATGGCGTCGGCCCGCGGGCCCGAGTTCGACCGAATCTTCGTCGACCGGCTGCGCAGCGCGCACGGGAAGGTCTTCACGTTCGTCGCCGCCGTACGGTCCGGCACCCGAAACGAGCTGGTCAGGCAGTTCGCCTCCCGCGCGAACAACGTGGTCATGAAGCACATGTCCCTGCTGGAGAGCACGGGCCTCGTGGACTACTCCACGCTCCCCACTCCTTCGGTCTAGACAGGTTCAGGAGTTACCACCATGCGAAAACGGTTGATGCTTGCCGGTGTCGGCCTCCTGCTGGGCAGCTCGCTCGTCGCGCTCGACGTGCCCGCCGCCTCCGCCCACTGCGACCCCGCGGCGCAGGGGCACGAATGTGAGGATGTCGGGCCCTTCCTCGAGGACTTCGCCGACATCAGGAAGGTCCCCCGGGGCAACACGGGTGTGCGCGCGGGGCGGGGCTCCTTCGTCTCGCAGTGCGGCAGGAACGAGAACGGCCACTTCAACTCCGACAACCACATCGTCGCCCCCGGCGTGTCCAACGGTGCCCACCACATACACGACTACGTCGGAAACCTGACCACGAACGGGTTCTCCACCGACGACAGCCTGGCGGCGGGCGGCACCACGTGCAGGCTGGGCGACAAGTCGACATATTTCTGGCCTGTGCTCAGGAGCCGGACCGGCCTGACGTCCGCCGACGCCCCCGAACCGTCCGAACCGGCCCCCGCTTCGCCGTCCGCGCCGGTCTCCGCTGCACCGTCCGAACCGTCCGCGCCGGGCCTCGCGGACCAGGCGGCGGCGACGTCCCGCTCCGGCGCCCCCGCTCCAACCGGAGCCGAGCCGGGCGAGGCCGAGGGGAACATCGGGAAGATCCTCCGACCGCGGCAGGTGCGGCTGGAGTTCCGCGGCAACCGCTTCAGCCGCGTCGTCGCCATGCCCCGGTTCCTCCGAATGATCACAGGAGACGCCAAGGCGGGCACCAACGGCCCCGCCAACGCGCGAGCCCAGTGGACGTGCTCGGGCTTCACCGACCGGACCACCACCAAATATCCGCTCTGCCCCCGCGGCAGCATGGTCCTGCGGATCCTCGACTTCCCCAGCTGCTGGGACGGGCAGAACATCGACAGCGCCAACCACAGGACGCACGTCGTCTTCCCGGCGCCGAACGGCGCCTGCCCCGCGGGAACCAGAGCGATCCCGCAGCTGCGCATGACGCTCGGATACACGGTGAACCGCGGCGCGTCCTTCGCTGTCGACAGCTTCCCCGAGCAATTGCACAACCCCCTCACCGACCACGCCGACTTCGAGAACGTGATGCCGAGCCGGCTGATGTCGATGGTGGTCAGCTGCATCAACCGCGGCCGCCGCTGCTGACCCCTCCCGGACGTGCCGTTCCCCGCCCGGTCCTTCCCCGGGTCCACACCGCCTGAGGGCGGGGCACGGCACCCCGAATCCCCGAACCATCCGACGGAGGAATCCTTGCCCCACCGACGCGTTCCCCGGCACACCCGGCCGGACGCGGGTCTGGATCTCGGCAACCGAGACGTGCGTCTCGGCCTGGGCGCCACGGTCACCGTGGTGATGACCTCGGCGATCCTGGCCGCACACCACGGCATCGGCGCGACGTTCCTGGACGCGGCCCGGACCTTCCTGACCACCTACGCGGGCGTCGTGTCGCTCGTCGCCCTCACCGTGACCGTCATGCTGGGACTGGCGGCGGGCGAACGGGTCGTGCTGCCGATCCCCCTGCGGATCCGCGCACAGCTCCTGCACCGCGCCGCCGCCCTGGTCGGCGTCGGATTCCTGGTCACCCACATCGCGATGAAGATCGCCGCCGGGCTCGTCCCCGCGTACGGCTCGGTCGTCCCCACCACATCCGTGTACGTCGGTCTGGGGGCCGTCGCCTCCGACCTGATGATCGTCATCGTCGCCACCGGGGTGATGCGGGGCAGGTTCGCCCGTGCCGAGCGGCCCTGGATCTGGCGGGTGGTCCACGACCTCGCCTACTTGGCCTGGCCGATCTCCATCATCCACGGCCTCATGGCGGGCAGGCCGCCCGCAGCCTGGGTGGTCTGGAGTTACGTCGTCTGCCTGGTGGCGGCGGGCTCGGCGCTGCTGATCCGGGTCATGGCCGCGTTCCGTCCCGCCCTCTCGGCCGCCGGGGCCGACGCCGCCGACATGACGCAGACCCAGCCGATACCCCGGGCCGTGCCGAAACACGTGCCCAGGGCCGAGCCGAAGGCCGCACCGCGCCCCGTCAGCCTGCTCGGCCGTACGGGCACCGACGGGTCGCCGGCCGCCGCACCGTCGCACCGGGCCGGCCGTACGAAGCTCAGGAGGATCGTGTGATCCCCTACCGGGTGTCCAAGGTCAGGCGGCTCGGCCCGGCGCGGCTCACCGCCGGGCTCGACGAGCATCGCAGACTCGATCTGGACGCCCACCGCTCGTTGCACGGAGAGCCGCCCGCCGCGCCCGCCGACTCGCTCATCACGATGGCCGAGGACGTCGACCTGCGGGGGCGCGGCGGCGCCGCCTTCCCGTTCGCGCGCAAGCTCCGCGCGGTCGCCGCCAAGTCCCGCAGCTCGGAGACGATCGTCCTGGTCAACGGCGCCGAGGGCGAGCCGGCCAGCATGAAGGACAAGACGCTGCTCACCCGCACGCCCCACCTCGTGCTGGAAGGCGCACTGCTGGCAGCCGGCGCGCTCAACGCCAGGCAGGTCGTCGTCGCCGTGGCCGCGGGCGACCTGGCGGAGGCGTCGGTGACGGCCGCCGTCGCCGAGCGGGACCTGCACGGCGTCGTACGCGTCGCGGGCATCCCCGAACGGTTCATCTCCGGCGAGAGCGGCGCCCTGATCAAAGCCGTGAACGGCGAGGCCGGCATCCCTCCCGGGCGCAAGACCCGCTCCAGCGACAGTGGCGTCGACGGCCTGCCGACCTTGCTCTCCAACACCGAGACCTTCGCCCAGCTCGCCGTGCTGGCCGAGCTCGGCCCGGACGACTACGCCTCGGTGGGCACCGTGCAGGAGCCGGGCACGATCCTGCTGACCGTCGGCGGCTCGGCCGTCTTCCCCGCCGTCGTCGAGGTCACGCCGGGCGTGCCGCTGCCGGCCGTACTGGACATGTGCGAGGCGGCGATCGGTGACGGCGTGCTCGTCGGCGGATACCACGGGGCGTGGCTGCCCGCCGCCGAGGCGTACGGGGCGGTCGTGTCCCGCCGGGGCATCGCGCAGGCCGGAGGCGAGCTCGGGGCGGGCATCGTGGTGCCGCTCGGCGGTGAGACGTGCCCGCTGGGCGAGACCCTGCGCGTGGCGCGATATCTGGCCGAGCAGTCGGCCGGGCAGTGCGGGCCGTGCCGGCTCGGGCTGCCCGACCTGGCCAGGGCCTTCGCCGAGCTGACCGGCGGAGCGACGAACGGCGCCGAACTGGTACGGCAGGCCGCGGCGGCCGTACGCGGGAGGGGGGCGTGCTTCCACCCTGACGGGTCCGCCCGTTTCGTCCTGTCCGCGATCGAGGCGTTCGCCGACGACGTCGAGGAGCACCGGGCCCACGGGACATGCGGGCGGCCGGTGCTCGAGATGTTGCCGCTGCCGGCGTCCGAAAGAGCCGAGACCCGGCTGGCGGTCGACTGGTCCCGCTGTGAGGCGCACGGCTTGTGCGCCCATCTGGCACCCGATTTGATCAAGCTGGACAAGCACGGCTTTCCGGTCGTCGCCGAGGGTGGCGTTCCCCCGTGGCTGGCAGGCCAAGCCCGCAAAGCCATCGAGATGTGCCCCGCCCTGGCCCTCCGCCCCACCCACGGTTGATCACCCATTCTTGGGCGTGATCATGTTTTTGGGGCGTGACCACGCAGACAAATTTGGGTGTGATCATGCAGCCAATTTGGGCGTGATCATCATGCAGAAGTGGCCGTGATCATGCAGAAGTTCGGCAGAACTCCCAGCACGCTGCACCGCCACCCCCGCGTGATCATGCAGAAGTTCGACAGGCCGCCCAACATGCTGAGAGAACGCCTTCCGTGATCATGCAGAAGTTCGGAGACATCCCCAGTGACGTGCACATTCTCATTTCGTGATCATGCACTGTTCTAGCAGGTGCATGATCACGAAAGACATCCGTCCAGCTCGTACGGCACGCCACCGAAGTACTGCATGATCACGAGACCGATTCGCGCAGCTCAGACGGCATGTCATCGAACTTCTGCATGATCACGAGAACGGTTTGCGCAGCTCGGGGGACATGCCGTCGAAGTTCTGCATGATCACGCGCAGATGGGTGGACACCCCCAAGGGCCCACCCCCAAGGTGGGCCACGAGGGTCAGGGGGTTGGGGGGTGGAAATGCCGGAGGACTTCGGGGTTGGCCATGGCGTCGGGATTGGCGGCCTGCTCCACGGGTGTACCGAGGAGGATCTTCCGTACCGGGATCTCCAGCTTCTTGCCGGACAAGGTCCGGGGGATGCCGGGAACCTCGTGAATCTCGTCGGGCACGTGCCGGGGCGACAACTCGGTGCGCAGGGCCGCCTTGAGCCGGCTCACCAGGTCGTCGGACAGGGTCGCGCCCGCGGCGAGCGTGACGTACAGCAGAAGGCGTCCTTCCTGCCCGAGCCGCCCGGTGTCGATCACCAGGCTGTCGGCGATCTCCTCGAAGCGCTCGACGACCCGGTAGAACTCGCTGGTGCCCATCCGGACCCCTCCCCTGTTGAGGGTCGAGTCGGACCGGCCGTAGATGACGCAGCTCCCGTCCGGCTGGATCTTGATCCAATCGCCGTGCCGCCAGACGCCGGGGTAGTCGGCGAAGTAGGACTCGCGATACCGCTCGCCGGTGGGGTCGTTCCAGAACATGACCGGCATGGACGGCATGGGCTCCGTCACCACGAGTTCGCCCACCTCGTCCACCACGGAGGCGCCCGACGGGTCGAACGACTCCACCTTGGCACCGAGGCATGCGCACGGGATGACACCGGCCCTGACCGGCAGCGACGGCACCCCGCCGACGAAGCCGGTGCACACGTCGGTGCCGCCGGAGAACGACCCGAGTTGCACGTCGGCCTTGACGTCGGAGTACACCCACGCGAAGCCCTCAGGCGGCAGCGGCGACCCCGTGGAGCCGATCCCGCGCAGCCGCTCCAGCCCGGCCGGCTTCAGACCCGCCTTCATGGAGGCCACGATGTACGGCGCGCCCGTGCCGAAGTAGGTGACCTCCTCCTCGTCCGCGAGCCTCCACAGGGCGTCGGGGCCGGGATGGGCCGCGCTGCCGTCGTAGAGGACGACGGTCGCCCCCACGAGAAGGCCGCCGATGAGGTAGTTCCACATCATCCAGCCGGTGGTGGTGTACCAGAAGAACACATCGCCGTCGCCGAGGTCCTGGTGGAAGGACAACGACTTGAGGTGCTCCAGCACGATCCCGCCGTGCCCGTGCACGATGGGCTTGGGCAGCCCGGTCGTGCCCGAGGAGTAGAGAACCCACAGGGGGTGCCCGAACGGCACCTGCTCGAACTCGAGCTCCTCCGCATCGCCGTGAAGGTCGTCCCAGCTCAGCGCAGCGGACGTGGTCTCGGCACGGGTGCCGAAGCAGGGAATCCACACGGTCGCGACGAGGCTGGGCAGCTTGGCGGCGATCTCGCCCACCACGTCCGAGCGGTCGAACGACTTGCCGCCGTACCGGTAGCCGTCGACGGCGATGAGGACCTTGGGCTCGATCTGGGTGAAGCGGTCGGTCACGCTCGGGGCGCCGAAGTCCGGCGAGCACGAGGACCAGACGGCTCCCAGCGAGGCGGTGGCGAGGAATGCGATCAGGGCCTCGGGGATGTTGGGAACGTACGCCGCCACCCGGTCGCCGCGCCCCACGCCCAGCCGGACCAGCCCGGCCCGCACGGCCGCGACCTCCCTCCGGAGTTCGCCAAGGGTATAAGTCCGCCTATTTCCCGACTCATCGCGAAAAATCACAGCTAGGCGGTCGGCGTCCCCGCGCAACGCATTGGCGGCGTAATTGATCGTGGTCCCTGTGAACCATTCGACGCCGGGCATCGTCCCACTGATGACGGGCCCGTCACCACGCTCCCCCAAGACGTCGAAGTACTCCCAGACAGACGTCCAGAAGTCAGCCGGATGGTCGACCGACCATTGCCATATGTCCTGGTAGGACCCTGGGTGCCCGACCCATTCTGCATAACGGGTCACCCGGGCGTCACGGACGATTTCCGGCGTTGGTTCCCAGAGCAGCGCGCCTTCCTCAACCATGAGCCCATCCTTACGAGGTCACGGCCGGATGTCACCGTCACCGCCCACATAGAAACAGCAGTTCATATGTGTGCCGCAGGTGGTCCGCGGCGATCCAGGTCTCCGACCCCGATCGCCCGTCTGAGCCCGAGGCCGGCCGTGGTCAGCGAGGCCCGCGCACGGCGTCAGGTTCCCCTCCTGTACGGCACGCAAGACGCCGAAATGCGGTGCTCAGCCGGCCTTGCGGTCCACCGGGCTGGTCAGGCGTGCGACAGCCGCCACGACCTCCGAGGCGTTGGTCAGATCGGGCAGCACGATGTCGGCCCCCGCCTCGTGCAACTCGGCCGCCATGGACCGGCCGGAGGCGACGGCGATGACCGACGCCCCGCCGATCCTGGCCGCCTGCACGTCACGGGTCGAGTCTCCGATGAGCACCGTGTTCTGCGCGGTGAACGGCACGCCGTGCTTGTCCTTGGCCCTGCCCTGCGCCACCTGGAGCAGGGTCGCCTTGGGATAGACCTCCTCGCCGTAACCGCCGACCTCGAAGTCCACCCACTTGTCCAGGCCGAACGCGGTCAGCTTGTGTACGGCGTTGCCCTTGATGGTGCCGGTGAGCACCGACTGCACCACCCCGTCGAGCCGTGCGACCGCCTTGAGCGCATCCTTGGCGCCCGGCATCGTCCGCCCTTCCTTGGCCAACCGCTTGTGCTTCGACGCGAAGCTGACCGCGAGCGCGTCGAGGAACCGCGGCAGGTGCTGGTCTTCGACCACGATGCCGTTGATCGCCAGCGTCTCGAAGATGATCTCGGAGTCCGGGCGGCCCATCGCGGGCGCCAGCTTGACCAGAGGTCGCCCGGTCACCATTCGGAACGCGTCCGCATAGGCGTCCCGGGTGACGATGGTCACGTCGACGAGGGTGAGATCGACGTTCCAGAGAACGAGACGGTTAATCGTGGCCTCCGTGGGGGATTCGGCGTGCCTCGTGCCCAAGGGTACGGCCGGGGCCCCGGCTTGAGGACCCTCTCATGCCGAGGTCGCACCACAGGGGCGAGAGCCGTACGAAATCAGACGTGGCCGAGCGCCTCGGAGAGCGAGTCGACGACGGGGAAGCCGAGAAGCTCCAGCTCCGAACGCCGCGTCATGCCTCCGGTGTAGAGGATCGCCCGCGCCCCGACGTGCTGGGCCGCGTGCCCGTCGTCGACGCTGTCCCCGATGACGACGACGGTCTCCGGGTCGAGGGCGAGGGCCCGCAGGTGGGCGACCATGTGTTCGGCCTTGGTGCCCCCGGAGGCCGCGCGCAGTCCGTCGACCCGGCTGAAGTGCCCGCCGATGCCGAACTCGCCGACCTTGGGGACCAGCCGGTCGTGTGCCCACATGGACAGCAGCGACTGCGTGCTGCCGGAGCCCTCCCATTCGCGGAGGCAGGACAGGGCGTCTTTGGCCAGCTCGCACGCCAGCATGAGCCGGTGGTAGTGCTCGTGGAAGGCGACGTCCAGCCGCTCCCACTCGCCCTGTTCGAGCGGGCGGCCGAGCATGCGCTCGTAGGCCACCCAGATCGGCCGCGTGTAGACCTCCCGGAAGGAGTCCGCGTCGAAAGGGGCCAGCCCGTAGGGGAGGAAGACCTCGTTGGTGGCCCCGACCACCGCGTCGATGTCGTGGAACAGCGTGCCGTTCCAGTCCCAAACTATGTGTGTCATATCGCTCTAGAGCTTACGGGTGAGCTGTGACAACTCCGTGAACGTTCACCGTCGGCCCAGCAAGTCGGGGATTTCCTGCGTGGCGTACCACATGAGCTCGTGGTCCTCGGCGCCGTCGACGACGAACCGCGCGTCGTCGTCGCCGCGGTCGGCGGCGGCGATCGCGGCGACGGCCGCCTCGACGTCGGGAACCGCCGCGGGGTCGTCGACGTGGACGGAGGCGAGCTCGGCGATCGGCACCGACTTCAGCAGCCGCACCCGGGCGCGCTCCTCCAGGTCGACGCCCGCCGTCACGGCGCTGTCGGGCATGTCGGCCGCGACGACGACCCGCCGTGCCGCGACCTCGACCCCGTCGGCCCGGTCGGCGGCCAGCATGCGCAGCGACGCGCGGGCCGCCTCGGTCAGCGCGACGTATTCGAGCTCCTCGGTGTCACCCGAGGCGTACCACTCGACGAGCGCGGGGGTGACGGCGAACCCGGTCAACGGGGCCGGTCCCAGCTCTCCGGCGGCGACCACCTCGGCCAGCGCGGCAAGCGTGCACGGCAGGTATACGCGCATGCGTCTCTCGACTCTCCTCCGGGCTCACGCCCGGAACGGCAGGCTGAACAGCTGCTCCATCGCGCCGATCGTGGTGATGGCGTCGCGATGGTGGATGCCGACGATTCCGAGCGCCTCCGCGGCCTGGATGTTGGCCTCGATGTCGTCGATGAACACGCACTGCTCCGGTTCCAGGCCGACCAGCCCGAGCGCGTGGTGGAAGATGCGCGGCTCGGGTTTGCGCATGCCGACCTCGCCGGAGATGACGACGGCGTCGAACAGCCCGTCCCAGCCGTCGCGGGGGTAGTCGTTGGCCCATGAGTTGGACAGCAGGCACGTGCTGATCCCCGCTGCCCGCGCCCGGCGCAGCATCTCGTTCATCTCCTCGACCGGCCGGAAACCGGCGAACATCCGGGCGAGCAGCCCCTCCGCCACCGGCGGCACCCCGTCGAGGGTCAGCAGGCGGGCCGCCAGGTCCCGTTCGAAGTCGGCCGCGAGCACCTCGCCGCGCTCCAGCGCGTGAATCGGATTCTCCGCTCCGTCCTCCCCCGCCTCGTACGCGTGGAGGACGAGATCGCGCATGACGCCGCGGTAGTGCCCGGCGTCGATGCCGTCGGATTCGAGCCAATGCGTGATGGAGTCGCCCAGGCTCGTGGTGAGGACGCCGCCCCAGTCGATCAGCACGCCCCTGAGCGCAGGACCTTCAATTGACACGCGTAACAGGATATGCGTGCCGCGGGCCGGGCGGACCCGGCGCTCAGGCGCCGGATCCGGTTTCCGCCAGCAGCCGCTTGGCGATCTTGAGGTGCTGCGCCGACTTGACCGCGCCGGGGTCGGTCGTGATCGGCCCGTAGAGGCCGCGCTTCTCCTTGAGCCGCAGGATCCGCAACACCGACTGGTCGAGCCGGTCGCGCGTGATCCGTCCCGAGCGAACGGCCTTCAGGACCGCCTCGTACGCCGTGGGGTAGTCCGGCGGCATCAGAAGCATGTCGGCGCCGGCGAGGATGGAGCGCACCGCCACCTCGGCGTCGCCGTACTTCTTCCTGACTCCGGCCATGTCGAGCGCGTCGGTCGTGACGACGCCGTCGAAACCCAGCTTGTCGCGGAGCAGGCCGGTGAGGATCTTGGGCGAGAGGGTGGAGGGGTCGCCCGACGGGTCGAGCTTCGGCATCACCACGTGGGCGGTCATGATCGCGTCCACCCCGTGCTTGATCGCCTCACGGAAGGGCGGCGCGTCCAGCTTCTCCCACTGCGCCAACGTGTGCTTGATCACCGGCAGCCCGGTGTGGCTGTCGACCGAGGTGTCGCCGTGCCCGGGGAAGTGCTTGGCCACCGAGGCGACGCCCGCGTCGTGGAATCCGTCCACCGCGGCGCCGACCATCGGAGCCACCTTGCGCGGGTCCGAGCCGTACGCGCGGGGACCGATCACGGGGTTGCGCGGGTTGATGTTGACGTCGGCGACCGGGGCGTAGTCGAGGGAGATCCCGAGCGCCTTGAGCTCCTCGCCGGTGACGCGGGCGGAGTCGCGCGCGTTCCCGGGGTCGCCGGTGCGCCCGATGGCGAGGGAGCCCGGCAGTTTCGTGATCAGCGGGGACAACCGGGACACGATGCCGTTCTCCTGGTCGACTCCGATCACCAAGGGCGTGGCGGAAGCCTTGCGCAGGCCCGTGGTGAGCGCGGCCACCTGACTCACGCTGGAGATGTTGTCCGCCCAGTTGAACAGGATCACGCCGCCCGGCCGGTACTTCTTGACGACCTCCACCGGAGTGTCGACGCCGTACCTCGCACGGTTCTCTTTCCGGGAGGAGTCGGCGCCCGTGCCGTAGACCACGGCGACGAACAATTGGGCGACCTTGTCCTCGTCGGACATTCCGGCCAGCGTCTCCTCCGCGCGGGTCCGCGGCGCCGTGGCCGACGGCGAGGGGCTGGGAGAGGGCGGAGGCGAAGAGGCGGGCATGGAAGCGGGCGAGGTCACGGTTTCCGAGGGTCGCGCCGACGGCGCGGTGGCGCCTAATCCGGCTGAGCATCCGGTCATCAGAAGAGCGACGAGACCGATTCCACCACGCCCCAGCTTTAGCATTCCTTTACGTTATCGGCGTGGGTGAGCCACCCGGACCCGAACCGTGTGACCGACGCCTTTAACGGCCCCTCAGAGACCGAGCTGGTGCAGGCCGGGAAGCTCCGCCCGGGCGGCCTCCACGGCGTCGCCGGGCGTGACGGACGAACGTGCCGCGGCGGCGGCCGTACGACACTGCTCGAGCGTGTGCGCGGCCAGAGCGGCCCGCACCCACGGCAACGCGGGAGCCGCCATGGAGAGCGAGCTCACGCCCATGCCCACGAGCACGCACGCGAGCACGGGGTCGGCCGCCGCCTCCCCGCAGACGCCGCAGCCCTTCCCCGCGGCCGACGCCGCGGACGCCGCCGTCCGAATGAGGTCGAGCACGGCGGGATGCCAGGGGTCTTGGAGACCCGCGACTCCGCTGACCTGCCGGTCGGCCGCCAGAGCGTACTGCGTGAGGTCGTTGGTGCCGATCGAGAAGAAGTCGACCACCTCGATCAGGTCGGCCGCCCTGATCGCCGCCGACGGGACCTCGATCATGATGCCCGCGCTGTCGAGCCCCGCCGTACGGCAGGCCTCGGCGAACCAGGCCGCCTCCTGGGCGGTCGCCACCATGGGCGCCATGATCTCCACGTTCGCGGTCGCCCCCGTCACGGCACGGGCGAGCGCGCCGAGCTGGGCGGTCATGATGTCGGGATGGCGCCGGAACATGCGGATTCCCCGCTCGCCAAGCGCCGGGTTCGGCTCCTCGCCTGGCGGCGGCAGGAACGGGAGGGGCTTGTCCGCACCGGCGTCGAGGGTCCTGACCACCACACGTCCGTGGGGGAACGCCTCGAAGACGGCCCGGTAGGCCTCCTCCTGCTCCTCGGGGGTGGGAGCGGTGTCCCTGTCGAGGAAGAGGAACTCGGTGCGATAGAGGCCGACGCCCTCGGCTCCCGCGGCGAGCGCGGCCTCCAGGTCGCGCGGGCCGCCGATGTTGGCGAGCAGCGGCACCGCATGGCCGTCGGCGGTGGCGCCCGGGCCGGCCGCGGCCGACAACACGGCCCGCCTGGCCTCCTCGGCCCGCAGGGCGTCCGCCACCTCGTCCTCGGAGGGCGACAGCCGTACGCGCCCGGTCGCTCCGTCGACGAGGACGGGCGTGCCGGGCTCGACGGCGGTGGCGCCCGCGCAGCCGACCACGGCGGGTACGCCCATCGAGCGGGCGAGGATGGCGGTGTGGCTCGTCGGGCCGCCCTGCTCGGTGACGAAGGCGGCCACGAGATCCTTGGGGAGCAGCGCCGTGTCGGCGGGGGCCAGATCCCTGGCCACCAGCACGTACGGCTCGGCCGCGTCGAGGGGGATGCCGGGGATCGGCAGGCCGGTGAGGACGGCGATCACCCGGTCCCGGATGTCGTCCAGGTCGGCCACCCGCTCGCCGAGGTAGCCCCCGGCCGCGGCCAGCAGATCCCGATATTTCCCGAAAGCTTCGAAGATGGCTCTCGGCGCGGCGACACCTTGGTCGATCAGAAGGCCGACCGACGCGGCGAGCTCGGGATCGCGGGCCATCATCGCCTGCGCGACGAGCACGTCCTCGGCATCGCCGCCGGCCCGGGCTCCGCGCTCCTCCAGGTCGGCGGCCACCTCGTCAAGGGCGCGTTCGGCCCTGTCACGTTCGGCCGGCGCATCACCGTCGTGCCTCGACCCCGCGGCGGGCTCGGGGACGTCTCCCACCACGAGCCGAGCCGGGCCGTAACCGGCTCCGGGGCTGACCCCCGTGCCGGTGAGGAGCCGGGGAATCAGCTCCTGCGCCTCAGGGCTCTCGGTGATCTCGTCGGGGGCCGGGCCTGACCCGGTGTCGCGCCGGTCCATGGCCGTCAGACGGTCGAGGCGATCTCGGCGAGACGGTCGAGCAGTTCCTCCGCGCCCTCCCCATCAGCCGAGATGACGATGGCCTCTCCCTGCCTGACGTCGAGCGCCAGCACGGAGAGGATGCTCTTCGCGCTCACGGGCCGGCCGCCCGCCTTCGCGATGCTGACGTCGAACGGCGCCTTCGCCGCGGTCTGCACGAACGTCGCCGCGGGGCGGGCGTGCAGCCCTACTTCGGCTTCAACGCTGACCTTACGCTCGGCCACGATCACTCCTTCTTGGGTTCTCAAGCGGTCTAGACCACCCTATTCCTGTCAAGGACCTGCCAAGACCCCACAGATTCCTTATTACCAGGTCGCACGCGACATTTCACCAGTAGGGCCCGTTTTGTCCACTTAGCCCCCACCACCCTGGTGGTGATCATGCAGAACTTCGGCGACCCCCGCGCCAACATGCCACAACCCTGCCCGTGATCATGCAGAAGTTCGGGAACAGCCGCGCCGAAATGCGAGGACGCCCACCGTGATCATGCAGAAAAGGGGGCGTGCTCAGGACCATTGGAAGAGTTCGTCTCCTGCGCCGACGGTGCCGACGGCGACGTCGCTGATCGACCCGTCCACGGCGTCCAAGGCGACGACGGCGCAGAAAGGCGACCTGCCACCGGCCGCCACCGCCGCGGGGTTCCACCTCACCACGGGCTGCCCGGCCTCGACACGGTCGCCTTCGGCGGCGAGCAGGCAGAACCCCGCACCCCTGAGCTGCACCGTGTCGATGCCCAGATGGACCAGAACCCCCCTGCCGTCGTCGCCCACCACGACATAGGCGTGCGGATGCAACTTGATGATCGTCCCGGTGATGGGGGCCACCGCCTCACCGGGAATCCGCTCCGGGTCGATCGCCGCTCCGGGGCCCACCATGGCCTGGGAGAACACCGGATCGGGCACAGCGGCCAGGCCGAAGGCCGCGCCCGCGACCGGGGCGAGAACAGTCGTCAAATTCAAGCGCCTCTCCGTTGGCGCGCTGCGCCGAGCCCGGCTCCGACGGCCCCTCCCCGAGCTCGCACGCACAGCGGGCTCAGCCGATGATGTCCTCGATGTCGCTGGCGATCGTGTCGGCCTCCGGGCCCACCACGACCTGCACGACATTGCCCGCCGACATCACTCCGTGGGCGCCGGCTGCAGTAAGCGCCGCCCGGTCGACCTTCGACGCGTCGTACACCTCGGTGCGCAGCCGCGTGATGCAGGGCTCGATCTCGATGATGTTGTCCGCGCCACCGAGTCCGGCGATGATCGCCTCGGCGTCTGCAGCCATGGGGGGTTCTCCGTTCAGTCGGTCTGGGTGACCTTGTTCAGACCGCGGGGTGCGTCCGGGTCGATACCGAGCCTGCGCGCCAGCGCCTCGGTCAGCAACTGCCCCGGCACGATCAGTCCGAGGGGAGACACCCATTCCGGCAGGTCGGGGCCGTTCAGAGAGGCGGTGGACGCGGCGGCCAGTTCGGTGCCGCCGCCCACGCCGAACGCGGACGCGCCCGCGCCGGTGACCCGCTGCGCGAGGGAGATCGTGCCCGCCAGGGTGGGGCCCTCCCCCGAGGCCACGAGGACCGCCGGAGTGTCCTCGTCGACGACCGCGATCGGGCCGTGCAACAGGTCGGCGTAGGACAACCCCATGGCGTGCATGTAGCACGCCTCCTTGAGCTTGAGCGCGAGTTCGAGCGCCGTGGAGAAGGCGAGGCCCCGCCCGGAGACGACCACGCCGGGCTTGCCGGCCAGCCCGTCGACCACCGCGTCCAGGTCGCCCGGGTCGGAGATCAGCTTCTCGACCGCGTCGGGCACGCGCCGCAGGTCGTCGCCGTTCACGTCGGCGCCGAGGCCGAGAGCGAGCACGGCCAGGGCGGCCAGCTGGGTGGTGTAGGTCTTGGTCGCGGGGACGGCCTTCTCCTCGCCGGCAAGCGTGCACAGGGCGAGGTCGGCGGCCTGGGCCAGCGGCGACTCCTCGCCGCCGTTGGTGATCGCGACGGTCTTGGCCCCGCAGGCCTTGGCCCATTCGAGGGTCTCGACGATCTCCTCCGTACGGCCGGACTGGGACAGGCCAACGGCCAGCACGCCGTCAAGGTCGAGCGTGCGCCGGTAGGTCGTGGCGATCGAGGGGGCGGCCAGGGCGGAGAGGCGGCCGGCCCGCGCCTCGATCAGGTAGCGGCCGTAAACCGCGGCGTTGTCCGAGGTGCCCCGGGCGATGAACAGCATGTGACGGGTGTCCTGCGCGAGCCTGCGGACCTCCTCCGTACGGGGGAGCAGGGCGTCAAGCGTCGCCCGCAGTGCGGCCGGCTGCTCGGCGATCTCGCTGCGCATCTTCGTCGTCATACAGTGCTCATCCTCGGATTCGGTGAGATGGGAGCCGTTATTGATCCGGTGCGGCCCGTACATTGACACATATTTCCGGCCTATGGTCTAGTCCGGACTAGACCAGTAGGAACCATAACTCACCACGGTGATTCAGATCGAGAGGGGAGGGATCAGTGGCGCAGATCGATCCGGACAGCCCGGTGCCCAAGTACTTCCAGCTTCGAGAGATCCTGCTCGACCTCATAGAGAGCAACGAGCTGCCGATCGGTGCGGCGATCCCCTCGGAACGCGAGCTCTGCCAGCGTTTCGGACTGTCCCGGATGACGGTACGGCAGGCCGTCGACCACCTGGTCTCGGAGGGCCGGCTGCACCGGGTCCCCGGCAAGGGAACCTTCGTCGCCCGCCCCAAGATCGAACTGGCTCTCCAGCTCACCTCCTTCAGCGACGACATGCGGGCGCGCGGCATGGAGCCGGGCTCACGCGATCTGGACCGGCGCGTCGTGCGGGCCAGCGCCCATCTGGCACGTGAGCTCGGCATCCCGCCGGGAGACTCCGTGCACTTCATCGAGCGGCTGCGCACGGCGGACGGGGAACCGCTGAGCATCGAGCGCGCCCACATCCCAGTGGCGCTCGCACCCGACCTCGACTCCTATGACCTGTCCGGCCGGTCCCTCTACGCCCTGCTCGAATCGCGGTACGGGCTCGTGCTCGACGCCGGAGAGCTCACGATCGACGGCGGCATCGCCGACCCCGGCGACGCCGACCTGCTCAAGATGCCTCGCGGCGGCGCCGTTCTCCTCCTGCAGCGCCGCTCCTACGTCGACGGGGTCTGCGCCGAGCTCGGAGTGTCCACCTACCGGGCCGACCGGTACCAGCTGCGCACTCTCCTCGAATCCCCCACCAGACGGCCGTAGACCGAGGTCTCCTCCCGCACCCCCCACTTCTGGAGGAATCCATGGCTTCCTCACCCGCGGAAGCGGGTCTGCCCTCCGCTCCGGCCCGGCAGTCCGTGGTCATGGCCGTCCTGTCCCGCATCGGCCGGTCGCTCATGCTCCCGATCGCGACCCTCGCCGTCGCGTCGATATTCCTGCGGTTAGGCCAGGGCGACCTGCTCGGCCGTACGGACAACGTTACGCTGGACAAGATCGCGTCGGTCGTGGGGGGTGCGGGCGAATCCCTGTTCAGGGCGTTGCCTCTGCTGTTCGCAGTCGGCGTCGCGGTCGGGTTCGCCCGCAGGTCCGACGGGTCGACGGCGGTCGCCGCGGTGGTCGGATACCTGGTCTGGGACCGCGTCACCCACCTGATGTTCTCCTACGCCTCCCCCGACACGGCGGTCTACAAGGGCGTGGTGCAACGGCTCGTCGGCGCCGACGGCACGATCCGGCCGACCGTCGACTTCGCGTCGGACAACCCGACCGGCGTCCTCGGCGGCATCTTGATCGGCCTCGTCGCCGCCCTGCTGTGGCAGCGGTTCCACCGCACCAAGCTGCCGGCGTGGCTGGCGTTCTTCGGCGGGCGCCGGTTCGTGCCCATCGTCACGGCGGCCGCCGCCCTGATGCTCGGTGTGATCTTCGGGCTGGTCTGGGGGCCCATCGGCGTCGGGCTCACCGAGTTCGGCAACTGGCTGGCCGGTCACGCCACCCTCGGAGCGGGGATCTACGGCGTGGTCAACCGGGCACTGGTCCCCTTCGGCCTGCACCACTTCGTCAACTCGATCGTCTGGTACACCGTGCCGAACTGCACCGTCGGGACCACTCGTGCGGCCGGCGACCTGAACTGCTACCTCGCCGGGCAGGACGGCGCGGGCGCGTTCATGGCGGGCTTCTTCCCCGTGATGATGTTCGGCCTGCCCGCCGCCGCCCTGGCGATCTGGCGTACGGCGCTGCCCCACCGGCGCGCGGCCGTCGGCTCGATCATGATCTCGGCGGCGCTGATCTCGTTCGTCACCGGCATCACCGAACCGATCGAGTTCGCGTTCATCTTCGTGGCCCCGGTGCTGTTCGTCGTCCACGCTCTGCTGACCGGCATCTCGATGGCCCTGGTCGCGGCCCTCGGCGGACGGCTCGGCTTCGGCTTCTCCGCCGGGGCGTGGGACGCCGGCCTCAACGCGACCAAGTCGAACACGCACCACTTCCTGCTGATCATGCTGATCGGCGTCGTCTACTTCTTCGTCTACTACCTGCTGTTCACCTTCTTGATCAAAAAGTTCAACCTGAAGACTCCCGGCCGCGAACCCGAACCGGACGTGGACGCCGGGGAAAAGCCGGAGAAAGCCGAGAAACCCCACAAGCCGGAGGGCGCCCACAGCCCCCGGGGACCGGGTTCCGGCCAGCCTTGAACACTCTTCGGCTGCGACCATAATCGGCGCACTCATCAGGCGCTCCCCGCCAACCTGCGGGAATCTTCCCCTGCGAACTCCCCCGAACCGACCGCGTGATCGGCAAAGTTGGCGGCCGGTGTATCAGGCGGCCTGACCGGAACCTCTATTAGTCGTCAGGTCAGACGATGCCGAGGGAGCCCCGATGCCCAAGCCGATCCCCCTGCCCAGGTTGCAGTCCGTGCCCGCCGCCGACCCTCCGTACGACGACGAGCGCGGCCCCCGCTCCGGGCCGCCCCTGACCGACGGGTCGCTGGCGTTGGCGCCCGACCCGTACGGAACGGCCGCCCCGCGTGGGGGGCTGATCGTCTCGCCGCGTGGTTCGCTGCCGGACGAGCGGAGCCTGCGCGGCCTGGGCCAGGCGCTGGCCGAGATCCTCTGCGGCCGGCGACCGCCCCAGACGGTGCACGACCGGCTGACCGAGCGGGCCTACCGCGAACTGGTCCGCGCCGGGAAGATGATCGAAACCCGACGGCCGCCGATGGTGGGCCTCCCCCACGTCCAGCGGCCGAGCGATGGCACGGTCGAGATGTGCCTGCTCGTCCATTGCGGGGAGCGCAGTCACGTGCTGGCCCTGCGCCTGGAACGCTTCGGTGTCCAATGGCTGGTCACCGACTTCGAGACCGCGTGACCACACCGTGCGCGGTGCCGGCCGGGAAAGCGGAACCCCCGCCCGGGGATCTTCCCGGACGGGGGTTCGCGTGCCTGGCCGAACAGGCGTGCCGTGCTAGGCCCGCGCGTTGCGCGGGTCGCCGTGGCAGCGCTTGAACTTCTTGCCCGACCCGCAGGGGCAGGGGGCGTTGCGCTCGACGTTGCCGTACGCGGCCCGCTGCTCGGGCGTGGAACTCACCCGGCTGACCTCGACCTCGCCGCTCTCTCCGGGCGCGGAGTAGATCATCTCGGCGGGCCGGCTGGCCGGGCGCAGCGCACGGGCGATGATGGCTCCGGCCTCGGCGACGGCCTCGTCCTCGTCGGCGTTCTCCTCGACGATCGGGCTGGTCTGCACCTGGAGTTCGGCGTTGAAGAGCAGGCCGACCGACTCCTCCTTGATGCCGTCGAGCATCGCGGAGAACATCTCGAAGCCCTCGCGCTGGTACTCGATCAGCGGGTCCTTCTGGGCATACGCGCGCAGGGTGATGCCCTCCTGGAGGTAGTCCATCTCGTACAGGTGCTCACGCCACTTGTGGTCCAGCACGGAGAGGATCACCCGGCGCTCCACCTCGCGGAGAGTCTCCGGGCCGAACTCCTCCTCGCGGCGGCCGTAGGCCGCGAGCGCGTCCTCCCTGATCTTGTTCCTGATGAGGTCGGCGTCCAGGTCCTCTCGCGAGCCGCCGGCCTCCGCCACCAGGTCGTCGACGGTGACCGAGATCGGGTAGAGCCTGCCGTAGGCGTCCCAGAGCTTGTCGAGGTCCCATTCCTCGGCGAAGCCCTCGGCGGTCGCCGCCTTCACATAGTCGTCGACGACGTCGTTGACGAAGGTGAGCACCTGGTCGTGAACGTCGGCGCCCTCGAGCACGCGCACCCGCTCGCCGTAGATGACCTTGCGCTGGCGGTTCATCACCTCGTCGTACTTGAGAACGTTCTTGCGGATCTCGAAGTTCTGCTGCTCCACCTGGTGCTGGGCCGACGCGATCGCCTTGGAGACGATGCCCGACTCGATCGGCACGTCGTCGGGGATGTTGAGCCGCGTCATGATCATCTCGACGCGTGCCGAGTTGAACAGGCGCATCAGGTCGTCCTCGAGGGACAGGTAGAACCGCGACTCACCCGGGTCGCCCTGACGGCCGGAACGGCCGCGCAGCTGGTTGTCGATGCGCCGCGACTCGTGCCGCTCGGTGCCCAGCACGTACAGGCCGCCGAAGGAGACGACCTCCTCGTGCTCGGCCCTGACGTCGTCCTTCGCCTTCTCCAGCGCCTCGGGCCAGGCCTTCTCGTACTCCTCCGGCGTCTCGGAGGGCGACAGGCCGCGTGCCTGCAGGTCGAGGTCGGCGCGGAACTCGGGGTTGCCGCCGAGCATGATGTCGGTGCCTCGTCCGGCCATGTTGGTGGCGACCGTAACGGCCTGCTTGCGGCCGGCCTCGGCGATGATCGCCGCCTCACGCGCGTGGTTCTTCGCGTTCAGCACCTCGTGCGGCACGCCCTGGCGCTTGAGCATCCGGGAGAGCTTCTCCGACTTCTCCACGCTCGTCGTGCCGACCAGGACCGGCTGGCCCTTCTCGTACCGCTCCTTGATGTCGTCCACGCACGCCTGGAACTTGGCGTCCTCGCTCTTGTAGACCACGTCGCTCTGGTCCTTGCGGATCATCGGGCGGTTGGTCGGGATCGGGACGACACCGAGCTTGTAGGTCTGGTGGAACTCGTTGGCCTCGGTCACGGCCGTGCCGGTCATGCCGGACAGCTTCGTGTAGAGGCGGAAGTAGTTCTGGAGCGTGATCGTGGCGAGCGTCTGGTTCTCGTCCTTGATGTTCACGCCTTCTTTGGCCTCGATGGCCTGGTGCATGCCCTCGTTGTACCGACGGCCGTGCAGCACGCGCCCGGTGAACTCGTCGACGATCAGGACCTCGCCGTCGACGACGATGTAGTCCTTGTCGCGCTTGAACAGTTCCTTGGCCTTGATGGCGTTGTTGAGGAACTGCACGAGGTGGGTGTGCTCGGGCTTGTACAGGTTGTCGATGCCGAGCCAGTCCTCGACGCGGTCGACGCCGGCCTCGAGGACGCCGACGGTGCGCTTCTTCTCGTCGACGACGTAGTCGCCGCTGCCCTCCTCGCCGTCCTTGCCCTCGACGCCGCGGCGCAGCCTCGGGACGATCTTGGCGAACTCCGTGTACCACTTGCCGGACTGCTCGCCGGGGCCGGAGATGATCAACGGGGTGCGGGCCTCGTCGATGAGGATCGAGTCGACCTCGTCGACGACGCCGAAGTTGTGGCCGCGCTGGACGCACTCCTCCATGGACAGCGCCATGTTGTCGCGGAGGTAGTCGAAGCCGAACTCGTTGTTCGTGCCGTAGGTGATGTCCGCGCTGTACTGCTTGCGCCGCTCGTCCGGCGACATGTTGGCGAGGATCACCCCGACCTCGAGACCGAGGAAACGGTGGATACGTCCCATGGTGTCGGCGTCGCGCTTGGCCAGGTAGTCGTTGACCGTGATGACGTGGACGCCCCGGCCGGACAACGCGTTGAGGTAGGCCGGCAGCGTACAGGTCAGCGTCTTGCCCTCACCGGTGCGCATCTCGGAGATGTTGCCCAGGTGCAGGTTGGCGCCACCCATGATCTGCACGTCGAAGTGCCGCTGGCCCAAAACCCGGCGAGCCGCCTCGCGCACCGTGGCGAACGCCTCGGGCAGGAGATCGTCGAGCGACTCACCATCTTTGTGGCGCTGCTTGTACTCGTCGGTGAGCGCACGCAACTCGTCGTCCGACATACTCTTGAAGTCGTCTTCGATCGAGTTGACCTGCTCGGCGATGCGCTTGAGCTTACGCAGAGTCTTGCCTTCGCCCGCGCGAAGGATCTTGTCGAGAATTGCAGGCACTTTCGTAAGCTCCTCGCAGGTCTACCCCGACGGGTCGGCGGGGGTGTGAGGACGAGACACTTCCCCGTTGCCATCGTAGGCGGTTCCATCACCGGACACAGCCACCGGTGAACGCACGGAGCGGCGCGCCACCGGTCGCCTGATTACAACGCCGAAAACATGTCTTGAGGTTCCCCCGGTGCGCGGGCCGGCCCGTCCATCGGGTAGAAATCGGGTATGGCAGAGAGCGCACATCTAGGCAGCCACGCGGGACGCGCCAAGTCCTGGCTTGCTGTCGTCGTCATCCTGATCGGCTTCTCCGTCGGCGGGGTGGCACTGACCATCGGCCCCGACTGGTTCCTCTTCTGGGTCGGCGTGGGGATCTGCGCGATCGGCGGACTGCTCGCCCTCGCCTTCGACATCTTCTCAGATGTGGTCATCGACGCCCCTCGTGACCTTCCGGCGCTCGAGCACCACTCGCCTTTCGAGCATCACCGCTGACACCACCCGACGACAACCGCCGTAAGCGTTTTGTCGGTCACGCCATCTAGCATCTGCAGGTGTGACCGACCTGACCGCCGACGAGGCCCGCAGGATCATCCTGCGGGCTCAGGGCTTTCTGGGGGCCGGCTCCCGGACGGGCGGGGTCCCCGCCACGCTCCGGCGGGTGGGCGCCGTCCAGCTCGACACCATCTCCGTGCTCGCCCGCTCCCACGAGCTGGTCGCCTACGCACGGCTCGGCGCCGTCGGCCGTGCCGCGGTCGAGCGCGCCTACTGGCGCGACCCTGCTCAGGCGTTCGAGTACTGGTGCCACGCCGCCTGCATCGTGCCCCTGGAGCACTGGCCTCTGTACGGCTTCCGCCGCCAGGCCTACCGCGACCGCCGGTTCCGCTGGCATGAGGTGCCGCCCGTCGTCGACGAGGTGCTCCAGAGAGTCCGCGCCGACGGCCCGCTCACCACGGGCGACATCGGCGGCGCCCGAGTCGACCTGCGCGCCTCCGGCACGACCGAGGCGGCCGGATGGTGGGACTGGTCTGATTCCAAGATCGCCATCGAGTTTCTGCTCGACATCGGCGAGGTCGTCTGCACCCGGAGAATCGGCTGGCGGCGGGTGTACGACCTGGCCGAGCGGGTGATCCCGCAGCCTCTCCTGAACGACGACGTCCCCGACGCCGACGGCGTCACGGGCCTGACCCGCGTGGCCGGCCGTTCACTCGGCGTGGCCACCAGAGCCGACCTCGTCGACTTCATCCGGGTCAAGGGCAAATACGCGGCGATGCTGGACGACGCCCTCCTGAGCGGGGCCTCCGGGCTCGTCCCCGTGCACGTCGCCGGGTGGCCGTCGCCCCGAGGGGCCCGGGGAGCCGCCGGATCGCCGGTACCGAACGCGTGGGCCGACCCCGCCGCTCTGGAGTCCGAACCCCGCGGGCGCCACCGTACGACGCTGCTGTCGCCGTTCGACTCGCTCATCTGGGAACGCGCCCGCACCGAGCGCGTATTCGGGCTGAGCCACCGCCTGGAGGCCTACGTCCCCAAGGAGAAGCG
Source organism: Planotetraspora thailandica (assembly GCF_016863335.1). GTDB lineage: Bacteria > Actinomycetota > Actinomycetes > Streptosporangiales > Streptosporangiaceae > Planotetraspora > Planotetraspora thailandica. Next base: position 312,999 of record NZ_BOOR01000008.1, on the reverse strand, counting down.
CGTCCACGGCTACTTCGCCATGCCGGTGCTCGCCGGCGGCCGGATCATCGGCCGGGTCGACCCGGCGCGGGAGGGCACCACCCTGGTCGCCCGCCAGGTGGGATTCGAGCCGGGCGGCAGCCCCGCGAAGGCGGTCGAGGCCATGAGCGACGCGCTCTGGGAAGCCGCGAGCTGGGTCGGCTGCACGGACGTCCGAGTCGAACGGGTCGGCTCCCCCGCGCTGGAGGAGCCCCTGCGCGCCGCCCTGGCTAGGTGATCTCCAGAAGTCGCTCGCGCACGGCGTAGACGACCGCCTCCATGCGCGAGTGGAGCTGGAGCTTGTCGAGGATGTTGCGGACGTGGTTCTTCACCGTGTTCTCGGAGATGAACAGGTCCTTGGCGATCTCCCGGTTGTTCATGCCCTTGGCGACCAGGCGCAGGACCTCCATCTCGCGGTCGGTCAGCCGGGGCACCGGCACCTGCGGAGGCCGCTCGGCCTCCTTGCGGCTCATGCTGGCGAACTCGGAGATGAGTTTGGCCGCCATCGCGGGGTTGATGAGGGACTGGCCCTCGTGCACGCCGCGCACGGCGTCGGGCACCTCGTCGATCTGGACGTCCTTCAGGAGATATCCGGTGGCGCCCGCCTTGATGGCCTCGAAGAGGTCTTCCTCCTCGTCACTGACCGTGAGCATGATGATGCGCGTGCTCGGGACGGACTCCTTGATGCTCCTGGTCGCCTCGATGCCGTCCTTACGCGGCATCCGGACGTCCATCAGAACAACGTCCGGCAGGAGACGGTCGGCCATGCCGACCGCCTCCTGCCCGTCGCTCGCCTCGCCTACCACCTCGATGTCCGGCTCCGCAGCCATAGCCAACTCCAGGCTGCGGCGGATCAGCGCATGATCGTCGACGATCATCACGCGGATCGGCTCGCCGCGAACGGATGCTCGGGCCGCCTCGTCGGGTCGGGTCACGGAACCTCCTTGCGGGGGCCAAGGACGCTGGATCGCCATCATTACACGGGTTTCGCGATAAGCGCTGATCTTCGTCGTGCCGGATGCGCAGATCCGTGGATTCCGCACGGGTGGGCTCGCGAGGAATGCCCGGCAGACTCAGCCTAGGTCTCGATGAGCCTCAGCACGCCGTAGTCGTATCCACGCCGCCGGTAGACGACGCTGGGCCGGCCGCCCTCCTTGTCGCGGAACAGGTAGAAATCATGGCCGACGAGCTCCATCTCCAGGAGCGCCTGTTCGATCGTCATGGGGTCGGCCTCATGGAACTTCTCACGGACGACGAGCGGCCCGTCGCCGTCCATCTCGATGGGCACGACGCCCTCGGCATAGCCCCGCTGCTTCTGTGCGAATTCGTCTTCGGTGACCGCCTCGACCCGCGTCAGCGTGTCCAGGGCGAACGGGGCCCCCTCGCCCATCGCCACGGCGATCTCCGCCAGCGACGGCGGGCAGCTCTTCCCGTGATGGATCTTGCGGCGGTCGCCGAGGCGGCGCAGGCGCTCTTCCAGCTTGGCGAGCGCGATGTCGAGCGCGGCGAAGCGGTCGTCCGCCGCCGCCTCCGCCCGGATCGCCGGGCCACGCGAGTGGATGGTCAGCTCCACCCGCTCCCGCTGGTCGCTCTCGCGGTGGTTGGCCTCCTTGGAGACCTCGACGTCCACCCGGATGAGCTTGTTGTTCAGTCGCTCGATTCTGGCCAGCTTGGTAGTCACATGATCACGGAATCGGTCACTCACTCCGGTGTGCCGTCCCTTGACGATGATGTCCACACATGGCCCCCCTTCGCATATCGACTGTGGTTCGGAAGCACCCGTCCGGCCGACCTGGTCTTCGTCCCCACATCCGCCTGCTGAGGGGTTCGCAGCTCAATCGCCACTACTGCCCTTCTCTTCTTGCGGGGGACATCTGGACCCCCGGGAAGGCAGGACTTACCTCTAAGCCGCACCGTGATCGGTCGACCAAGAGTCGCCTTACGTGGACCGTTTCGCCTGCGGCTGGCATCGGCTAGCCAGACCGGTCCCCTTGCGGGGAGAGGGCCGGCGCAACCACGGACCCGGACGGGTGCCATGTCTGAACGCTAGTCCTTGCCGCGCCGAATGTCAGCCACGAGATCCCGGAAACGATCACTCGGAGTGATGTTGTAACGCGTCATCGGATCATGGAAATCGATCACCCCATGATGGAATCCCCACGCGCACCGGACTCGCCGATTGGGATGAGCAGGAGAGACGTTCCGAACGGGTCACACAGGTGTGTCCAAGCAGTCAGAACGAGAATTGCCCGACCTTTACTCACCGTTATGAGGAGAGAGTTGACGACCCCGGCGTGTCGCGCTTCCTGCGGGTCGCGGCGATCGTGATCGCCGACCGCGGCGGCAGGCCCATGGCGGCGAAGGCCCGCGCCGCCTCCGCCAGCGTGGCTCCCGTCGTGACGATGTCGTCGACCAAAGCGACCGCCGTTCCCGCGCCACGAAACCCGCCATAAAACCCACCGGGCGACCCGCCATGAGAACCGCCCCCGAACCCGCCGGAAGACCCGCCCCGGAGCCTGCCGTGTGGCCCGCCGCCGGATCGGTCGCGGGAACGGCCCTGAGCCTCCAGGACGCCTGCAAGCCGATCCCCCGCCACCGTGAAAGCCCCGGACAGGTTCGCGGCCCTTTCGGCCGAGCCGAGCCCCGACTGGTCGGCCACCCGCCGCGCCAGGCCGAGCACCGGGGCGACGGAGACCACCATGCCGCGCCTCCGCAAGACGGCCGCCGCCGCCGTGGCGATCGCGCGGACGGGATCGTGCCCTCTCGCGCGCGAGGCGGCCCTTGCGCTGGGCACGGGAACCAGAATGACCCGGGACGGCCTGCCGTACAACGCCTTGGCTGCCACGGCGGCGAGGCTCTGCCCGAGGACCGGGGCGAGAGCCGTACGGCCGCGCTCCTTGTAGGCCAGGAGCATGCGCCGGGCCGCGCCGTCGTAGACGGTCGCCGACCAGCACGGGGGCAGTCCGGGCGGCGCCGGGTCAGGCGGGCGCGAAGCCGGCGCCCGCACCAGCTCGGCGGTGCAGGCGGCGCACGCGATGGACCCCGGAGCGCCGCATCCGGCGCAACGGGCGGGGAGGATCAGGTCGATGAGCGCGCTCGGCACAGGCCCAGCCTGCCGGCGGCCACCGACAGATTCGGGGTGGTCAGCCGAGGGGGTAGACGGGGTCGGTCGCGCCGTCCTTGGCGAGCGCGACCCAGGCCTTCTTGTCGACGTTGTAGGTGCGGATCTCGCCGTCGTAGTCGGCGCTGGCCAGCACGTAGTCCGGAGGAGCGCCCACGATGGAGCCGATCTCCGCTTGTGCGTCCAGCTTGATCGCCGCGTCGGGGACCTCCATGCCCTCCATGACCGACCAGGTGGACAGCTCCTGGCCGCCCTTGCCCTGGGACAGCACGAGCAGGCTGGCCGCGTCCTGCCACGCGATGTCGACGATGTCCTGGTTGCTGCGCGAGTCGAGCTTCTGGACGTTCTCGATCTGGGCTTCCTGGCCGATCCTGGCGATCGTCCCGATCTCGAGAGACTCGCCCCGGCCCTCCTGGACGATCATCGCGACGCGCGCGCCGTCGCGGGAGACCCGCAACGCGAGGATTCGCCTGGTCTCCAGGTCGGCGGGAAGGCCGACCCGATGGGGCTGCCCCTCCTGTGCCTGCCACACCCGGGTCTGCTTGCCGCCGTACCATTCGGCGCTCCAGACAGCGCCGTAGCGATCCCATGAGGGCGGCGTCAACGTGTCCTTCCTGCCCGGGATCCACCGCTGCCACTGGCTGCCGACGACCGTGGTCGCCACCCAGACGCCCTCACCGCCGACGAGCGCGGCCACCCTGGGGGGCGACTCCGCGGACACGGCGGGGCTGGTGAACTTCGTGCCCTGCTCACCGGCGGCTCCGCCGACCGCCTCTCCGCCCTTCTCCTTGACCCGCTGCAGCTTGCCGTCCTGCATGTAGTACGCCTGCGGCTGGGCCGGCAGCACATTGGGATCGAACTGAGAGGTGTCGCGCGGGCTGAATCGCAGCCCGGTGCCGCGGAACGGCTCCCCGTCGACCCTGATCTCGATGGTCCTGCCGGTCACCAGGTCGCCCAGCGTCCAGGCCAGCTGCGCCTTCATCGCGTCGATGCGGTCGTCGGCGACCGACTCCACCTCGGAGGTGAAGTCGACCACGACCGTGTCGCCCTCGACGGTGATCTGGTTCAGGCCGGTGCCGCTGGGGAAGGCGCTCCTGACGGAGTCCCTGATCGACTTGGTCGGGCCCGCCAGCAGCCTGCGGACGAGGGTCTCCGGGATGCCCGTGCTGGGGTTGATCGGCACCCACACGCGGTCCACGACCAACCCGGTCGCCGACGTGGCCGGCGGGTAGTACAGGTCGACCTGGCGGTAGTCGCGTTTGAGGTCGTCGGCGGAGAGCAGCCGCGCGTCGGGCGGCGCATCGATGCGCCACTGGTTCCCGACCCTGGCGAGAGCGAACGACTGGACGACGGGGCCGGAGGCCGGCGTGTACCGCCCTTCGGCGTCGATGGTGGCGACCGCCGTCCCCCGCAGAGTGACCGTCGTCTCCTTGGCGTCCTTGAGTTCGTCCACCGGAACGCCCTCGGGTGGCAGCTTGGACTCGTAGACGGTCGTCTGCCGCCACGGATCCCACTTGTCCTCCACGCTGGGGTCGAGGTACTGCCGGGCGACGGCCAGGGAAGGGTCGTCGAAGCTCGCCATCGCGGCCTGGAAGCCCTTGACGATGTCCACGGGCGTGGCGTCCGGGCGCGGCTTGGTCGCGATCATGCGGACGTACGGCTGGCTGAGGGTGTCCCTGCTGTTGTCCTCCTCGGCCACACGCGGGCTGCCGCTCGTGGGCACGACCGCGCACGCTCCCGCGGCCGCCAGCACGACGCCGAGGGCGGCCATCACCGTGCCCCGGCGGGAGGCCCGCCGCAGGCCTGGCCGTACGGCAGGCGGGTGGTCAGTCGGCATCGAAGCCGCCCGAGTCCGCGCTCTCCAGCGATCTCATGCCGACCTCCGTGATCGCGCCGATGGCCGTGGGCAGGGGCGGCACGTGGCCGCGCCACGCACGTCGCATCTCGACCTCGGGCGGCACCAGCGGGAGCGGCGATCCGCGCAGAGGGGCGCCCGCGGTTCGGGGCAGGGACAGCCGGAACTGCGTGCCCTCCCCCGGCGACCCCCACGCCTGGAGCCACCCGCCGTGGAGCATGGCGTCCTCCCGTGAGATCGCCAGGCCGAGGCCGGTGCCGCCGATCGTGCGCGCCCGCGACGGGTCGGCCCGCCAGAAGCGGTCGAAGACCAGGTTCTCCTCGCCGGGCTTGAGGCCCACTCCGTGGTCGCGTACGGCGACGGCGACCGCGTCCCTGTCGGCCCCCAGGGTGACCACGATTTCCTTGCCCTCGCCGTGCTCGATGGCGTTGAACAGCAGGTTGCGCAGGATGCGCTCGACTCTGCGGCTGTCCACCTCGGCCATGCAGTGCTCGCTCGGCAGGCGCAGCTCGAAGCGGGTGGATTGGCGCTCGGCGAGCGCCTCGGAGTCGCCGACCGCGCGCAGCACGACGTCGCGCATGTCGACGGACTCGACGTCGAGGGTCGCCGCGCCCGCGTCGTACCGGCTGATCTCCAGCAGGTCGGCGAGCATCGACTCGAAGCGCTCGAGCTGGGCCTGCATCAGCTCGGCCGAGCGCGCGGCGGCGGGCTCGAACTCCTCACGGCCCTCGTACAGCAGGTCGGCGGCCATCCGCACGGTGGTGAGCGGGGTGCGCAGCTCGTGGGAGACGTCGGAGACGAACTGCCGCTGCACCTGCGAGAGCTCTTCCAACTGGTGGATCTTCAGAGCCAGGTTGGACGCCATCTCGTTGAAGGAGGTGGCGAGGCGGGCGAGGTCGTCCTCGCCGCGCACCTTGAGCCGCTCCTCCAGGCGCCCCGCCGCGAGCCGCTCCGCGGCCTGGCGGGCCAGCCGTACGGGCGTGACCACCTGGCGGGTGACCAGGTAGGCGATGGCGGCCAGGAGCAGCACCAGCGCGGCGCCCACGCCGATCAGCACCCGCTGGACGGCCAGCAGGGTCGTCTCCTCGGCCCCGAGGGGGAACAGGTGGTAGATCTCGTAGGTGCCGTTGATCCGCGCGCCGATGGCGATGCCGCTTTCCGGCTTCTTCGAGCCCAGGTAGCGCAACGTCACCGGTTGCCTGATGAGGGTGCCTTCCTTCTGGGTGGCCTGCACCTTGATCCGGAGGTTCTCGGGCACGCTGTTGTAGTCGATCCTGCCGGAGGCGCGGCCGTCGCCGATGCCGTCGTCGTTGAAGACGACCACCTCGTAGCGCCCGCCCGAGCGCTCGACCAGGGCGGAGACGGCCGCATCGACCGGGTTGCCCTCCTGCCCGCCGGTGGTGCCCTCCTGCGACACGTCGGTCACCTCGGACGACTGGGGCGTCAGATATCCGCTCGCGGTGGCGATGTTGGCCCGCGACTCCTCGACGGCGGCCAGCTCACGGCTCTTGAGTACGGACGTCGCGATCGACTGCATCAGGAAGACGCCCAGCACGATCACGACGGCCATCGAGATGACCAGCGTGCTCGTGACCACCCTCAGCTGGAGCGAACGCCGCCAGACCCGCCGCAGCCGTCCGGCGGCACGCCTCGCCCGCCTGCGGACGCCGCGCGCGATCTGGCGCGGTGTCCTGCGGCGGGGCTTCTTCTTCGCCGGGGCGGGGGCGGGCATCGTCGCTGCCGCGACCTCAGGCGGGCCCGGCCTTGTAGCCGACGCCGCGAACGGTCACCACGATCTCCGGGTGCTCCGGGTCCTTCTCGATCTTGGCGCGGAGACGCTGGACGTGCACGTTGACCAGGCGGGTGTCGGCCGCGTGCCGGTAGCCCCACACCTGCTCGAGGAGCACCTCGCGGGTGAACACCTGGCGGGGCTTGCGGGCGAGGGCGACCAGCAGGTCGAACTCCAGCGGCGTGAGGTTGATCGTCTCGTCGCTGCGCTTCACCGAGTGGCCGGCCACGTCGATGGTGATGTCGCCGATCTGGAGGATCTCGGGGGTCGGCTCGTCCGTACGGCGAAGCCGCGCGCGCACGCGGGCGACGAGTTCCTTCGGCTTGAACGGCTTGACGATGTAGTCGTCGGCGCCGGACTCCAGGCCGAGCACCACGTCGATGGTGTCGCTCTTGGCGGTCAGCATCACGATGGGGACGCCGGACTCCGCGCGAATGCGGCGGCAGACGTCGATGCCGTCGGCACCGGGCAGCATGAGGTCGAGAAGCACCAGGTCAGGCCGGCTGTCGCGGAACGCGTCCAGTGCCTTGTCCCCGTCGGAGACGAACGAGGGCTCGAACCCCTCCCCGCGCAAGACGATGCCGAGCATCTCGGCGAGAGCGGCGTCGTCGTCGACGACCAGCACACGACCTTTCATGGCCCCTCATTCGTTTGCCACAGGTGGGAGGTTTGGGCGTTTGGCACGGGTTCATCCGAAGGTTACCGGTGACCGAGACGTTTGTGTTACACGACCATGACAAAGGATGGAGTTTACGGGGCCTGGAGAAGAACACGCGATGTTGTGACCAGATGCGGCCACAACGGTGGGGAATGCTTCACAGACGACACGTTCCAAGTCTGCGCATAACCGGGCCATTTCTGCCATCCCTCGGACGGTGTGATCGCCCCTGTGACAACGCTGGACGCCCGTCGCCGCCCTCGCGTGTGCGCGCTCACGGGATCGTCGCACTATCTGTCGGTACATCGTGCCAGGATTGGGACATGACAGACGGTCCTGGCCCCACCCCCGATGTCCCGCCCGGCTGGGCCTCCGAGCAGCCCCCTCCCTACGGTCAACCCCAGCAGGGACCCTGGGCCGCCCCCGGGTCGGCTCCCGGCCAGCCCGGTGGCCCTGCGGGGCAACCCGGTCCGGGCTCGTACGGCCCGCCTCCCGGCGGGCAATACGGTGGTCAGCCGGGTTACGGTCAGCCTTACGGTTCGCCGTACGGTGGGCCGCCGTCCCCCTACGGCTACTATCCGCAGGCGCCGCGGCCCGGCATCATCCCGCTGCGTCCGCTCAACCTCGGGGAGATCCTGGACGGCGCGATCAGGCTGATCCGTTCCAATCCGAGGGTCACGCTCGGCCTGTCGGCGATCGTAGCCGCGATCGCCGTGCTCCCGAGCCTGATCGCGCAACTACTCTCCCTGCAGTCGACGAGCGTCCTCGACGACTACGAGCACGCCCTGTCCTCGGGCAACCTCGCGCTGGTCATCGGCGGGGGGCTGGCCGTCTCTCTCTTCGCGACCGTCTTGAGCTTCGTGGCCGGCAACATTCTCACCGGCATCCTGATGGTGGTGCTGGGCCGCGCCGTGTTCGGCGGGCGCACCACAACCGCGGAGGCATGGCGCGTGGCGCGACCGCGCATCTGGGCGTTGCTCGGGCTGTCCCTGCTCAAGGGGCTGATCATCGTCGTGCCCTTGGTGATCGTGGTCTCGCTGGTCGTCATCGTCGGCGAGACCGGCGGCTTCGACAGCACCCCCGCCAGGGGGGCGCTGGCCGTGCTGACCGTCCCCTTCATCCTCGCCTGGTTCGCCTACTACGCCTTCATCAGCACAAAGCTGGGGCTGGCCACCTCGGCCGTCGTGCTCGAGCGCCGGGGAGCCACCGACTCTATGCGCCGGTCGTGGCAACTGGTGCGAGGCGGCTCCTGGCGCGTGTTCGGCATCCTGGCCCTCACGACCATCATGACCCTGATCTTCGGCTTCGTCCTCCAGGCATTGTTCGCGTTCTTCGGCTCGGCCATCGGGGGTCTGGGCAACCTGGCCGTCATCCCCATCGCGTCGCTGCTCGGCGGCATCGTGAGCGAGATGGTCACCGCCCCGTTCAGCGCCGGGGTGCACGGCGCGCTGTACGCCGACCGGCGGATGCGCGCCGAGGCGTTCGACCTGGTGCTGCAGACCGCGGCGGGGCGCACCCAGGAGCTGGGCCCCGGCCACGCGACCATCGACGACTTCTGGCACCCCGCCTACGCCGCGTCCGCCGGCGCGCCCGGCGCCTCGCCGTACGGCGGTCCTCCCACGAACCCCGGCAACCCCGGCTACGGAGGCCCCGGCTATGGCGGTCCCGGCTACGGGGGCACGGGCCAGTATCCGTACGGGCCGCAGCAGTGATCCTGCCCCTGACGCTGAGCCTGCCTCTACTGAGCCCGCCTCTAGTGGGCGAGCCGCCCGTGGGCATCGGCCGGGACCAGGCGCAGCGTGAGGCGGCGGCCGAGCTGCTCAAGTCGGAATACCCCCACGAGTCGCTCCTGGAGCGCATCCTGCGGGCGATCCAGGACTTCATCGATCGCATCTTCGGCGGCGGCTCCGGCGCAGGCGGCAGCCTCTGGTCGCTCATCGCCATCGTCGTGGTCCTGGTGCTCCTGGCCGCTCTGCTCGCATGGGCGCTGCGCCGGACCACGCGCGGCCGCCACCCCGAAGGCGCCGTCTTCGGCGTGCAGGAGCGCACGGCCGCCGAGCACCGCGCGCTGGCCGCACGCCTGGCCGCCGAGGGCGACTGGACTGGGGCCATCCAGGAGCGGCTGCGCGCGATCGCGCGCGGACTGGAGGAGCGCGCCATCGTCAGCCCCCTGCCCGGCCGTACCGCGATGGAGCTCGCCGACACCGCGGGCGAGGCGCTGCCGGCGCACGCGCAGGAGCTGCGATCGGCGGCACGTGTGTTCGACGACGTGACCTACGGCGAGGTCGCGGGCACATCCGAGGCGTACACGTCCCTCGTCGGCCTCGACGAGCGCATCATGGCCACCCGCGTCGCGCTGGAGAGCACGCAGGAGGTCTCCGCATGATGCCGCAGACGGCGGCGCCGGACACGCCGGCGCCCTCCCCGGAGCCCTCCGCCACGGCACCCACCGCGTCGTCCACATCGTCGTCAACGGCGCCCACGGCCCGCACCCTGTGGCGGCGCGGGCGCGCGATCCTGCTGGTCGTGGCGATCATCGTGCTGGCGGCGGTCGTCCCCGTGCTTCTCACCCCCTCCAACGACAACCTCGGCCGGTCGCTCGACCCTCAGGACACCTCCCCCGTCGGGGCCAGGGCCCTCGCCCAGGTGCTGGGCCGGCACGGGGTCACGGTGCAGCGCGTCGACAGCGTCGAAGAGGCGGCGGCCGCCGGCGGCGGCGACACGCTGCTCATGATCACCTCATCGACCTTCCTGAGCCTCGACGAGGCGAGCAGGCTCGCGGCGCTTCCAGGCGACCGCCTGCTCGTCGGGGACGTCCGCTACCTCAACACGCTGGCAGGCGGCATCGTCGTCTCCAACGGCGCCGGCCAGGCCCCCGTGGCGTCACGCAGCCCGGAATGCTCCCTGGGCGAGGCCCTGTCGGCCGGCAGCGCGTTCACGGGCGGCTCCGTCTTCGCCGGGCCCTCCGGATCCGTCGGCTGCTACCTCTACGGCGGAGAGCCGACGCTGATCCGTTCCACCGCCGGCGGTCGCACCGTGACGGCGGTGGGCGACGGCTCGTTCATGACGAACCTCAGACTCGCCGACGACGGCAACGCCGCCCTCGCGCTCAACCTGGCCGGCGCCAAGCGGCGGCTGATCTGGCTCGTGCCGCCCGCCGAACCCCAAGCCGGCGACTCCGGCGAGAAGCCCCTCGGCCAGCTGATTCCCGCCGGGCTGATGCCTGCGGTGATCGAGCTCGTCATCGCGGTGATCCTGGTCGCCCTGTGGCGCGGGCGACGGCTCGGCCCCGTGGTGGCCGAACGCCTGCCCGTGATCGTGCGGGCCGCCGAGACCGTGGAGGGCCGGGGGCGGCTGTACCGCGCGCGCCGGGCCAGGGACCGGGCCGCCCTTTCGCTGCGCGCCGCCACGCTCGACCGCATCACCCCACGCCTGGGGCTTCCTCGCAACGCGACCCCCGACGAGATCGCCACGGCCGCGTCCGAGCGGACCGGCCAGGATCTCGACCAGGTGCGTTCCGTGCTGTTCGGCGCCGTTCCCGCCGACGACGCCGGGCTGGTCGCCCTGGCCGGGCACCTCGACACCCTTGAAAGGCAGGTACAAGACTCGTGACCACTCCTGGATTCGGAGCACCCGGATTCGGCGGACCCGGCACCCCTCAGCATGAGACGCCCGCCGCCGTGGCCGCGCGAGAGGCGCTCGCCACGTTGCGGGCCGAAGTAGGCAAGGCCGTGGTGGGGCAGGACTCCGTCGTCACCGGACTGGTGATCGCGCTTCTGTGCCGCGGCCACGTGCTGCTCGAAGGCGTTCCCGGCGTGGCCAAGACACTCATGGTCCGCAGCCTGGCCTCCGCGTTGTCCCTGGACTTCAAGCGCGTGCAGTTCACCCCCGACCTGATGCCCGGCGACGTGACCGGTTCGCTGGTCTTCGACGCCAAGTCGGCGGAGTTCGAGTTCCGCGAGGGGCCGGTCTTCACCAACCTGCTGCTCGCCGACGAGATCAACCGCACGCCGCCGAAGACCCAGGCCGCGCTGCTCGAAGCGATGGAGGAGCGCCAGGTCAGCGTCGACGGCACGCCGCGTGCGCTACCCGACCCGTTCATCGTGGCGGCCACCCAGAACCCCATCGAGTACGAGGGCACCTATCAGCTGCCCGAGGCGCAGCTCGACCGGTTCCTGCTCAAGCTGACCGTGCCGCTGCCGCCCCGGGACCAGGAGATCGCCGTCCTCGAACGGCACGCCCTCGGGTTCGACCCGCGCGACCTTTCGCACATCAAGCCGGTGGCGTCCGCGGCCGACCTGGAGGCGGGCCGTACGGCGGTCAAGCAGGTGCACGTCAGCCCGGAGGTGCTCGGATACGTCGTCGACCTCGCCCGGGCCACCCGGCAGTCGCCGGCACTCCAGCTCGGGGTCTCGCCGCGAGGTGCGACCGCCCTGCTGGCCGCCGCGCGGGCGTGGGGCTGGTTGTCCGGCCGGACGTACGTCACCCCGGACGACGTCAAGGCGCTGGCCCGGCCGGCGTTGCGGCATCGTGTGCAGCTGCGGCCGGAGGCGGAGCTGGAAGGCGCCACCCCCGACGGCGTCCTGGACGGCATCCTCTCGTCCGTCTCCGTCCCCCGCTGACGCCGCCCAAGGGGGTGGTCGTGATCATGCAGAACTTCGCGATCAACGTGGCTGAGCTGGGAAGATGAATTTCGTGATCATGCAATGTGCGCCGGGAGCCGTACCGGTGGCGAGAGCCGTACGAGACGGAAAGGCGACGCCATGGCGCTGACGGGACGCGTGGGCCTGCTCGCGGCCCTGGGCGCCATCGTGGTCTTCATCGCGCCCGCACCCGGGATGGCGGTCCTCGGCATCGTGCTGCTCCTGGCCTTCCTGGTCGTGATCGACCTGCTGCTCGCCGGCAGCGTGCGCCCGTTGCGCTTCAGGCGCGAGGGCGAGCGGCTCGTACGGCTCGGCCAGTCGGTCACGATCGGCCTGATCGTGGAGAACCCGGGATCGCGGAGGGTGCGGGGCGTGCTGCGCGACGCCTGGCCGCCCTCGGCGGGAGCGACGCCCAGGGAGCTCAAGGTCGATGTGCCGCGGGGCGAGCGCCGTCGCCTGACCGTCACGCTGACTCCGACCCGAAGGGGCGACCGCGAGGCCGTATCGGTGACGGTGCGTTCGCTGGGGCCGCTCGGCCTGGCCGCACGACAGGGGACCCATCGGGTTCCCTGGTCCGTACGGGTGCTCCCGCCCTTCCTCAGCCGCAAGCACCTCCCGGCCAAGCTGTCCAAGCTGCGAGAGCTGGACGGGCAGCACCCGGCTCTGGTGCGCGGCCAGGGGACCGAGTTCGACTCGCTGCGGGAGTATGTGGCCGGCGACGACGTGCGGTCCATCGACTGGCGGGCCAGCGCCCGGCGCAATGACGTCGTCGTGCGGACGTGGCGTCCCGAACGCGACCGCCGGGTGCTAATCGTGCTCGACACCGGCCGCACGTCGGCGGGCAGAGTGGGCACGTCGCCCATCCCGTCGATGCCGGACGAGCAGACGGCGCAGCACGACACACCGGGCGACCGGGGCGGCGAGAACCTTCCCGCTCCCGGGTGGCCGCGCCTGGACTGGTCGATGGACGCCGCGCTGTTGCTGGCCGCCCTCGCGGCACGGGCGGGAGACCGGGTCGACTTCCTCGCCTACGACCGGGCGGTGCGCGCGTGGTTGTCGGGAGCCTCGCGCACCGAACTCTTGTCGGCGCTGGTCAACACCATGGCTCCGATCGAGGCCGAGCTGGTCGAGGCCGACTCGCCCGGTATGGTCGCGGCCGTCCTCGCCCGGGCCAAACGGCGCTGCCTCGTGGTGCTGCTGACCGACCTCAACGCCGCGGCGATGAACGAGGGCCTGCTGCCCCTGCTCCCCCAGCTGTCCTCGCGGCATCTGGTGCTGGTCGCCGCCGTCGCCGACCCGCGCGTGGCCGCGATGGCCGCGGGCAGGGGCACGCCCGAACTGGTCTACGACGCGGCGGCGGCCGAGCAGCTGCGCGGCGAGCGGCGGTGCATCACGTCGCGGCTGCGCCGTCACGGCGTCGAGGTCGTGGACGCCCTCCCCGAAGACCTGGCGCCCGCGCTGGCGGACGCCTACCTCGCGCTCAAGGCCTCGGGCCGCCTGTAGCGCTCAGGCGGTGGGTGCGAGATCCGGTGCCTGCTCGATGTCACCGGTCTCGTCCCGCCGTACGGCACGGCGGCCGAGGACGATCACATAGGTGAGGAAGAGCGCCTCGGCGAGCACACCGATCCCGATGCGCGCCCACGTGGGCAGGCCGGACGGTGTGACGCCCGCCTCGATGAGCCCGGAGACGAACAGGACGGCGATCAGCCCCAGGGCCACGCTCATCGCGGCCCTGCCCTGCTCGGCGAGGGCCTCCCCGCGGCGCCGGGGTCCCGGGTCGACGACCGTCCAGCCGAGGCGCATCCCGACGCCGGCGGCGAGGAAGACGGCGGTGAGCTCCAGCATGCCGTGCGGGAGGATCAGGCCCCAGAAGATGTCGGACTTCCCGTGCGCGGCCATGAGCCCGCCGGAGACGCCGACGTTCAGGGCGTTGTTCCACAGCACATAGGGGATGAGCACCCCCATGAAGATCGATGACGCGATGACCTGGAGGGACAGGTAGGCGTTGTTGAGCCAGACCTGACCGGCGAACGACCCCGCGGGATGCGCGGAGTAGTAGTCCGCGAAGTCGTGCTCAACCAGTTGCTTGATTTCTTCGGGGGGCGCGATCGCGTTCTGGACGTCGGGGTTCTTGGCCACCCACACGCCGACGACGTATCCCACCACGATCGAGGCGAGCGTCGCGCCGAGCCACCATCGGCGGGCCCGGTAGGCCACGACGGGGAACGACACCGTGAAGAAGCGCACGACCTCTCGCCAGGCCGGGGTGTGCGCGCCGGTGACGGCCGAGCGTGCCCGGGCGACGAGGGTGGAAAGGCGGCCGATCATGATCGCGTCTCGCGAGCTCGACCGCATGATGGACAGATGGGTGGCGACGCGCTGGTAGAGCTCGACGAGTTCGTCGACCTCCGCGCCGTTCAGCGAGCGGCGCCGCCGTACCAGGTCGTCAAGCCGGTCCCAGGTCGGCTTGTTGGCGGCGACAAACGCATCGATGTCCACAGATCAAACCCTATCGACCACTGCACAGTAAGGTGCGAGTGTGTCAGAAGTCGTGACGGGTGAGGCCGTCATCCTCGAGGTGCGGGTCGCGCAGCTCCCGAGCCGCGCCGTGGCCTTCATCATCGACTGGATCGTTCAGACGATCATCTTGATCGGGATCGTGTTCCTGGTGACGAACGCCTCCGCGATCACCGATGACGCCTTGTCCGCGGGCCTGGCGATCTTCTTCTCCGCGCTCGTGCTCGTCGGCTATCCGGTGATCTTCGAGACGGTGACCAGGGGGCGCAGCCTCGGCAAGCTCGCGCTCGGGCTCAGAGTCGTCAGCGAAGACGGCGGCCCCGAGCGTTTCCGGCAGGCGTTGTTCCGCGGCCTCGCCGGACTCCTGGAGCTGTGGGCCTTCACGGGTGCTCCCGCGCTGCTCATCTCGCTGCTCAACGAGAAGGGCAAGCGGCTCGGTGACATCTTCGCCGGAACGATCGTCATCGGGGAGCGCGGGCCGCGGGAGGCCCCGCCGCCCCCGATGCCGCCCCAGCTCGCCAGGTGGGCCGCGTCGCTGCAGCTGTCACAACTCCCCGACGAACTCGCCAACACGGCCCGGCGATATCTCCTGCGCTGGCACCAACTCTCCCCCGCCATGCAGCACCAGATGGGCATACAGATCGCGAACCAGGTGAGCGCGCGCGTCTCGCCTCCCCCGCCGCCGGGCGTCCCGCCGTACTCCTATCTCGCCGCCGTCCTCGCCGAGCGCCGCAGGCGTGAGGAGGTGCGGCTCGCACAGACGCGCGGCCCCGCCGTGCCGTACGGCCAGGCCCCCGGGATGCCGCAGGTGTCTCCGTACGGAGGAACGGCGGCGTACGGAGGGGCACCGGTCTACGGCGCGGCCAATCCGTACGGCCAGGCCGCCCCGAGCCCCGGGAACCCCGCGCCGCAAGGCGATACACGCACAGGGGGACAGGCGCGTCCCGAGCCCCAGGAACCGGCCAGACCGACACCTGGTGGATTTGTTCCCCCATCTTGATGTGTAGACCCCGACATGAGGGGCATTGGCGTTATGGCAGGTCATGGGGGCCATGCCTGCTGTGGGGTTGAGGTGAGGCACGGCTCGTGCGGAGGGAGAGGCCGCACAGGCCGTGCCCACTACCCTTTCTGGGCCCTTGATGTGGCCTATGAGCCGACGCGCCAGGAGTGCAGGTATTCCTCCTGCTCCGGGGTCAGTTCGTCGATGACGATGCCCGCGGCGGCGAGTTTGAGCCGGGCCACCTGAACGTCGATGTCCGGCGGCACGTCGTACACGCCGGGCGAGAGCCGCGCCGCCTCGCGCGCGAGCCAGGAGACGGCCAGGGCCTGGGCGGAGAACGACATGTCCATGACCGCCGCCGGATGGCCCTCGGCCGCGGTCAGATTGACCAGGCGGCCCTCGGCGAGGAGCAGCAGTCGCCTGCCGTCGTCCAGAACGTACTCATCCGTGTTGGGGCGAACCCCGAAATTTACGGACTGTGCCATGTCTTCCAGGGCGCGTACGTCGATCTCCACGTCGAAGTGGCCCGCGTTGGCGAGGATCGCGCCGTCCTTCATGACGGCCAGATGCTCGGCGCGGACGACGTCGCGGTCGCCGGTCACCGTCACGAACACGTCGCCGATCTCCGCGGCCCGGCTCATCGGCTGGACGTCGTATCCCTGCAGCGAGGCGTCCAGCGCCTTCACCGGGTCGATCTCGGTCACGACCACCCGGGCGCCGAGGCCCTTGGCCCGCTCGGCCACGCCGCGACCGCAGAATCCGAAGCCCGCGACGACCACCGTACGGCCCGCGAGCAGGATGTTGGTGGCGCGCATGATCCCGTCGAGGGTCGACTGGCCCGTGCCGTACCGGTTGTCGAACATGCGCTTGGTGCGAGTGTCGTTGACCGCGACCATGGGGAACGTGAGCGCACCCTCCGCGGCCATCTGGCGGAGCCGGATGATGCCCGTCGTGGTCTCCTCGCAGCCGCCGGCGACGTCGCCGAGCAACTCGGTCCGCTCGGTGTGGAGAATGTTGACGAGGTCACAACCATCGTCGAGCACGATTTGTGGCGCTATATCAAGCGTTTGATGGATGTGTCGGTAGTAGGTGTCCCGGTCGACGCCGGCCCGGGCATGTACGGCCATGCCGTACTCGGACAACACCGCGGCGACGTCGTCCTGGGTGGAAAGTGGGTTGGACGCGGCCAGAGAGATCTCGGCGCCGCCGGCCTTCAGCGCACCCATCAGAACGGCGGTCTCGGCGGTCACGTGGAGACAGGCGGCGATCCGGAGCCCGTCGAGCGGCCTGTCCTCGGCGAAGCCGGCCGCGATGGCCTGAAGGACCGGCATGGAGCGTGCGGCCCAGCCGACTCGCCGCTCCCCCGCCTCCGCCAAACCGTCATTCACCTGACCCCTCCCCCTTTCCGCGTGATCATGCAGAAGTTCGCCGATGTGGCGCCGACCTTGCCATTTCTCGATCGCGATCATGCAGAAGTTCGGAAAAGTGCCCACTGAGCTGCGAAAACGCATTTCGTGATCATGCAATGGGGTGAATGTGGACTCTCGTCGGACAAATCACCCGCGACTGCATGATCACGAAGTCCGTACTCGCAGCTCAGTCACGAGCTTCGCGAAGTACTGCATGATCACGACCCAGAAAACTGCTGGTCAACCGTTATGTCTTCGAACTTCTGCATGATCACGACCAGGGAACGGCCAGCCCAGCGGCCGTTCCCACGAACTTCTGCATGATCACCACCATGAGAGTGTGGTCACCCCCATGAGGGCATGGCCACCCAACGGGGTGTGATCACCACCGTGGAGGCGTGACCACCACCACGAGGGTGTGATCACCACCATGAGAGTGTGGTCACCCCAACGGAGGCCGATCACCCCCATGGGGCGGAGATCACGCCCCCATGGGGGCCCGGCGATCAGTAGCGGTAGTGCTCCGGCTTGTAGGGGCCTTCGACGTGCACTCCGATGTACTCGGCCTGCTTCTTCGTCAGCTTGGTCAGCTTGACGCCGAGAGCGTCCAGGTGCAGGCGGGCGACCTTCTCGTCCAGGTGCTTCGGCAGCACGTAGACGCCGATCGGGTACTCCTCGGTCTTGGTGAAGAGCTCGATCTGGGCGATCACCTGGTTGGTGAACGAGTTCGACATCACGAACGAGGGGTGGCCCGTGGCGCAGCCCAGGTTCATCAGACGGCCCTCGGCCAGGACGAGGATGGAGTGCCCGTCGGGGAAGACCCACTCGTCGACCTGCGGCTTGATGTTGTTCTTCACGATGCCGGGGATGCGACCCAGGCCGGCCATGTCGATCTCGTTGTCGAAGTGGCCGATGTTGGACACGATCGCCTGGTGCTTCATCTGCGACATGTGCTCGGCGGTGATGATGCCGAAGTTGCCGGTCGTGGTGACGAAGATGTCGGCGATGCCGACGACGTCCTCCAGCGTGGTGACCTGGAAGCCGTCCATGGCCGCCTGAAGCGCGCAGATCGGGTCGATCTCGGTCACGATCACGCGGGCGCCCTGGCCGCGCAGCGCGTCGGCGCAGCCCTTGCCGACGTCGCCGTAGCCGCAGATCACCGCGACCTTGCCGCCGATGAGCACGTCGGTGGCCCGGTTGAGACCGTCGATCACCGAGTGGCGGCAGCCGTACTTGTTGTCGAACTTGGACTTCGTCACCGAGTCGTTGACGTTGATCGCCGGGAAGAGCAGCTGGCCCGACTTGTGCATCTCATAGAGCCGGTGCACGCCAGTGGTCGTCTCCTCGGTGACACCCTTGATGTCCCCGGCGACCTTGGTCCAGCGCTTCTCGTCGGTGATCGTACGGCGGAGCGTGTCGAGGATGATCCCCCACTCCTCCGGGTCGTCCTCGCCCGCGGCCGGCACGGCCCCCGCCTTCTCGAACTCGGCGCCCTTGTGGACGAGGAGCGTGGCGTCGCCGCCGTCGTCGAGGATCATGTTGGGGCCGGAGCCGTCAGGCCACTGGAGAGCCTGCTCGGTGCACCACCAGTACTCCTCCAGCGTCTCGCCCTTCCAGGCGAAGACCGGCACGCCGGAGGGGTTGTCGACCGTGCCGTTGGGGCCGACGACGACCGCGGCGGCGGCGTGGTCCTGGGTGGAGAAGATGTTGCAGCTCACCCAGCGGACGTCGGCGCCGAGCGCGACCAGCGTCTCGATGAGCACCGCGGTCTGGATCGTCATGTGCAGCGAGCCCATGATCTTCGCGCCCCTGAGCGGCTGCGAAGCGGCGTACTCCTTACGGGTCGCCATCAGGCCCGGCATCTCGTGCTCGGCGAGGCGGATCTCCTTGCGCCCGAAGTCCGCAAGAGCAAGGTCGGCGACCTTGAAGTCCATTTCGTGTCCCTCCATTGTTCGTCGCACCCGAGTCTAGGCCGCTCAGACGACACGACGCACGCCGGAGGGGGCGAATCTGACACGAGATTGTGAGATTTGGGCTGCAGAGGCTGCCAAGTGCCCGCCTAACTGTCTAACGTGGATGCAAACGCCGGTACGGAGGGGGCAGGGATGCGGATCACCGAGGCCGCCCGGCGACTCGGAGTGTCGCCTCGGATGTTGCGCTACCGCGAGTCGCTCGGCCTTCTGCCTCCCGTACGCGACCGGGGCTCGCACCGCAGGTTCGGCCCTGAGGAGCTGACCGCCGTCAGCCAGGCCATGGAGCTGGAGCGCCGGTTCGACATCTCCCCCGCCGAGCTGGCGTTCGCGCTGCGGGCGATGTCGGAGCCCGCGGTCGCCCAGGCCGTACGGGACCTCGGCATCAGAATCGGCCGCATCCAGGCGCCGCGCCGGGCTCTCGACTTCGAGAAGGAGAAGGCGCTGCGCCTCCTGCGGCCCCGATGACGCCCGCCGTAGGGGATCGCTCTCCGGAGTGACGACATGCCAGATAGATCGGGCGCACAATTCTCGGCGTGGATCTGACGACGGGAATCGACCAGGTCGAGCGGAACATCAACACGTTCGACCTTCGCACCGCGCTCAGCTCGCGGACCGATCTCATGATCGGCCTCTCCCTGGCGGCGCTCGCGGTGCTGGGCCTCGCCCAACGCGGCGGCGCCGAACCGCTGGAGGTTCCGGGGCTGCTGCTGGCGACCGCGCCCCAGGTGATGCGACGCGCCTATCCGTGGCTGACCGTCGCGCTCACCCTCATCGGCGCCGTCCTCATCGCGATGTTCCCCCTGGCGCCGGGCCCCTGGCTGCTCCCCGTGCTCATGTCGGGGTTGCTGTCCTTCTACACGATCCAGCGGCGGCTCGAACGGCGAGGCGCCTGGATCTTCACGGGTGCGGTCGGGCTGTTCCTCCTCGGCGCGACCGGCTTCGCCGTCGTGAACCGCACCGCCGCGCTCGCCGTCGTCGCGGTCGTCGCGGCGGCCCTGCTGGCGGGTGTGACCTCGCTGGCCGACGTACGGCGTAGCCGTACCGAGGTGCGCAAGGCGCGTGAGGACAACGTCGAGACGCTGCGGAAACAGGCGGCCATGGCGGAGCGGGCGCGCATCGCCAGGGAGATGCACGACATCGTGGCCCATTCCATCTCGATGGTCGCCGTCCAGGCCGAAACCGCGCCGTACACCCTGAAGGACCTGAGCGAGGAGGCCGCGCGGGAGTTCGCGGAGATAGCCGCAGCGGCCCGGGGGACGCTGACCGAGATGCGGCGGCTGCTCGGCGTGCTGCGCGCGGACGTGCCCGCGGAGACCGCGCCACAACCGGGGCTGGCGCGGCTCCCCGAGCTGATCGAGCAGCACGGCGGCGAGGTCGACCTCGACGTCGTCGGCGAGGAGAGGGAGTTGCCGCAGGCCGTGGACGTGTCGGCGTACCGGATCGTCCAGGAGGCTCTCGCCAACGCCAGGACGCACGCGCCGGGAGCCCGGGTGTCCATCGAGATCGCCTACCGGCCCACCCTGCTCGCCCTCCGCATCGCCGACGACGGACCCGGACCTGCCGCCCCGGAGGCCGACGGCCCCGGCCACGGGGTGATCGGCATGCGGGAGCGCGCCACGGCCCTGGGCGGCTGGTTCGTCGCCGGCCCGGGTGCCGGCGGCGGCTTCCTCATCCAGGCGGGACTCCCCCTCGAATGATCAGGGTTCTCCTGGCCGACGACCAGCCGGTGGTGCTGAGGGGGTTCTCCGCCGTCCTGTCCGCCCAGCCGGACATCGCCGTCGTGGGAGCCGCGGCCGACGGCGGCCAGGCCGTACGGCTGGCCGAGGCGGAGCGGCCCGATGTGGCCCTGCTCGACATCCGCATGCCGGTCATGAACGGCATCGAGGTCGCCAGGGCCGTCACCGGCCTCGGCACCAAGGCACTGATGATCACAACGTTCGACCTCGACGAGTACGTCTATGAGGCGCTGCTCGCGGGGGCGAGCGGCTTCCTGCTCAAAGACGTCAGGGCCGGCGATCTGGCTGAGGCTGTGCGCGTCGTCGCCCGAGGGGACGCCCTGCTAGCGCCTAAGGTGACCGGGCGCCTGATCGCCGAGTTCACCCGCCACCGCCGCGCCGCGGCCGAGACGGGGCTCACGCCCCGGGAGTCTGAGGTCCTCCGGCTGATCGCCCGTGGCCTGTCCAACGCGGAGATCGCGGCGGAACTGGTCGTGACGGAGCACACCGTGAAGACCCACGTGGCTCGCATACTGGCCAAACTCGGCCTGCGCGACCGCACCCAGGCGGTGATCCACGCCTACGAGACCGGGCTCGTCCGGGCCCGGGACCTCCGCTGATTCGGTCGGGGTCAGGACACGTCGAGCCGCAGGCCCTGGGCGTCGAGGGAGTCCGCCGTCACGTACGGCTGCTCACTCACGATGTCGGTCATGGTCAGCGGCAGGTCGAGCCGCGGCACCAACTTGAGCGCCCTCACCAGGACGTTCGGATTCTCCGCGGTGAACTCCTGCCGCAGGCCGAGCAGCGTGCCGGTCATCTTGGTCGTGTAGATGTCGACGTCGCCGTCGAACGTGAACGTCTTCCCGACGAGCGTGGCGGCGCCCATGGTCTGCGTGGGGCCGGACAACACGGCCCTGTCCATCGTGAACCAGAGCATCTTGACCGTGCCGGTCGCCGTCGGCACCTCCACGACTCCGTGGAACTTCATGCCCGTCATGGTCAGCGACGGCGCCGTGACGGTCGCCGCCTCGGTCGCCACCTTCGGCCCGGACGGCTGTACCTGCTGCCCGAACGCCTCCGCCTGGGCGACGACCGGATGCGCGGAGATCGGCGCCGCCGTACGAGAGCCGGACAACAGGGCAAACGGCACGATCAGAGGCAGTACGGCCAGAGCCTGCAACCGGCCGCCTCCCGGGCCTCCGTCCTCTCCGGGTCTCTCCTGGGTTTCGCCCTGCGCAGGCGGGCCGGCCTGATGCGGGGCCGAGGGAGGCGGTGGGCCGGGGCGGTTCGGAGCCGTGGGACTAGGCGGCCCCGCATGACGCGGGCTCGCGGGGCGAGGCGTCGCCGATCCCTTCACCCGGCCGATCCACACGCCGGTCGTGTCGCCGGAGGCCGGGCCGGGCTTCGCCGCGTCCGCGGGCGCGTTTCCGCGATCGTCCCCGCTGACGACGCGCCTGCCGGTGAAACGCGGGCCGTCCAGCGTGACCGGGTCCTGCCCGCCGTCCTCCTCACGTCCGGGCGTCCAGGCGGCCGCCAGCGCCCCTCCGACGAGCCCGAGGAGCATGCCGATCAGGAAACCGCCCAGGTTGGCGTAGACGAAGGACGCGAGCGACACGAGCACCGCGACCACGCCCAGGAAGGCCCGCTGACCGGGCTGCAGCCAGATCAGCAGGCCGACCACGATGAGCACCACTGCGATCAGGTAGCTCGCCCCGACCGTGCCCGACTGGATGACCAGCGGCAACGCCTGCGTGGCGAACGGAATGCCAAGCAGTTCCAGGCCGCCGATCACCGTGAACAGGCCGCCCCAGAACGGCCGCGAACCGCGCCACCGCGCCACACCGCTCATAACCGCCCACCCGCACTCGTACGGCTAGGCACGGCCGGAGACGTCGAAGGCATCAGAAGCACTCGTGGTCGCCGGGCTCGACGGTCAGTTTGAGGTCGGGCAGCTTGAAGGTCGCCGCGTTGACGGCCCAGGAGACCTGTTTGAAGCCGGTGATCGACACCGAAGTGGCCTGCTGCCCGAACATGCCAGATGGCCCCGCCCCGCCGGTGACCGCGTCAAGGGTCGAGGCGTCCCTGCCCACCTGGATGTTCTTGAAGACGGCATTTCCCTGAAGCTGGGAAGCGTCGACGATCATGTTCTCGGCGACCACGGGGTTCTTGCCCGTCCCGGCGGTCAGCTTGATCGTCACATCTCCCACCGGCGAGTCGACGCGAACGGTCTGGCACATGTTGGTGAGCGTGGCGTGCCGGATGCCGGAGATGGCGACCGGGATCTTCTGCCCTTTCTTGTTCTGGGTCAGGCTGCCGTACTGGATGAACCCCTGGCCCTGCAGCTTGTCCGCCGAGACCTTGAACGTGTCGCCCGAGACGACGAACGACGCTCCTATCGCGCCCTCGGCGGTGGCTCCGACGAGCACCGACGCGACCACGGCCGCGGGAACGAAGACCAGCGCGAACCGCTTCCACCGGACATGTCCCCGCTCATGTGTCTGCTCGGCCATGAGGCGCACCTCCCATGAGGTCAAATGGGCAAAGCCCAAGTTACCCACGGGTACGGTGAGGTAAAGGAAACATGCATCACATTTTCGTCACGCTATGTCGTGGATCACACCCTGCCCTGTGATGGCACCCCCGTAGCGGCATCCCATGGTGGCCCCGCGGTAGCGAAGCCTCGTGATGGAGCCCCCATAGTGGTGATCATGCAGAAGTTCTGCGCCACGCGCGCCGACCAGCACCCCCCTCGGTGGTGATCATGCAGAACCTCGGAGTCACCCCATGTGACCTGCGAATTCGCAAATCGTGATCATGCAGAAGTTCGGGTGCATGGCCCGTGAGCTGCGCGTATGGTATCCGTGATCATGCGATGCCACCGAAGTGCATGATCACGAATGACAAAACCCCAAGCCGGCAGGCACGTAAGCGAACTTCTGCATGATCACGAACAATAAAACGCCAGGCCAGCGCACACGCGGGCGAACTTCTGCATGATCACGGTTCGGGAATGGCCAGGCCGAATGATGTGCGCCCGAACTTCTGCATGATCACCACACGGCTCGCACGTTCACCACACGTTCTCGCATGATCACCACACATTCCGCGGGGCCACCACCATTCAGCGGGGCCACCACCATTCAGCGGGGCCACCGCACATTCCGCATGGCGACCACTGTTTTCACATGGCGACCACATATCCCGCATGATCACGACACGTCCCGCATGACCACCATGATGCCTACACCCACACCACCGCGATATTGATCATGCAAATCGGGGAATCGTGCGGCAATTCCTGATCAATTCACCCGGTATCGCTCAGGACTCGTGGCTGACGGCAGCGGACGACGTCGTACCGACCTGGTCCAGATCTGGCTCCAGGTAGATGACCCGGGCGATCGGCACGACCTCGCGAATACGCCGCTCGGCCTCGTCGATTCCCCGCGCGACCTCTGCCGCCGTGTCGTCGTGCTCGACCGCGATCTTCGCCGCGACCAGGAGCTCCTCCGGGCCAAGGTGGAGGGTGCGCAGGTGAATGACCTTGCTGACCTCTGGCGCGCTCTCGAGCGCCGCGCAGATCTGGTCCTCGATCTCGGGCGCCGCACCCTCGCCGATCAACAGCGACTTGGTCTCGGTGGCGAGCACGATGGCGATGACGGCCAGCAGGACACCGATCATGATCGTGCCGATGCCGTCCCAGACGCCGTCACCGGTGACCACCGCCATGGTGACGCCGAACAGCGCGAAGATGAGGCCGAGGAGCGCGCCCAGGTCTTCGAGGAGCACGACGGGCAGTTCGGGGGCCTTGGCCCTGCGGATGAACGACACCCACGACGCCGCGCCCTTGTGCGGCAGCGATTCCTTGATGGCCGTGCGGAACGAGAAGCTCTCCGCGATGATCGCGAAGATGAGCACGCCGAACGCCCAGACCGGCGACTCCACCGGGTGCGGGTCGGAGATCTTGTGCCAGCCCTCGTAGATCGAGAACAGCGCTCCGATGCTGAACAACACGAGGGCCACGACGAACGCGTAGAAATACCGCTCACGGCCGTAGCCGAAAGGATGGGTCCGCGTGCGCGCCCGCTCGGCCCTCCGGCCGCCGACGAGCAACAGGGCCTGGTTGCCGGAGTCGGCCACCGAGTGGACCGATTCCGCAAGCATCGACGACGAACCCGTGAACACGAACGCCACAAATTTCGCCACCGCGATCGCCAGATTCGCGGTCAGCGCCGCGATGATCGCTTTGGATCCGCCACTCGCACTCACAAAAACTCCTCAGGATCGGCCGGAAAAGATCCTATGGGGAAATTCGGGCCTTGAGTTCCGTGATTTCGGAGAGCGGAGCGGGATCGACGCCATAGCCGAGCGCGAGATAAGCGCTTCCGTAGTCGCAAAGGCCGATCAACGTCGCCAGCCGTTCCAGCGGATGGGCGCCTTCGGCCACGATCTCCGACACGGGGACGCCCCGCTCCTCGGCCAGGCGCATGGCCTCGGCCCGGCGTCCCGGGGCCCGCTCGTGTTCCTCGGCGTCGCGCAGCACGACCAGGCGCAGCCGCACTCCCTCACCGGGCTCGTCGTCGAAGGGATCGGCGAAGATGTCCCGCCCGGCCAGCGGCCCGGCGAACGCGGCGCCCTGGTGCAGGTTGTCCGGAAGAGCGCCCCAGATGGCCGGATATTTGGCGATCTCGTTGAGCCGGAAGGCCGTCCACCGCGCCGCGGCGACCGCGAGCGGCGACGTCCCCCAGATCATCGGGATGCTTCCCGCCAGCTCGGTCGCGAGCGTCTTGCCCGGATTGATGAACGACTCGCTGGACGGCCTGCACCGGTGGGCGATGTCCTCCAGCCGTCCGGCGGCCGCCTCGAACGCGTCGTCGTCCGCGTCGGCCAGGCCCAGGGAGGAGGCCGCCACGACCAGCGGCACCGCCGTCTCCCACAAGGTGCCGGTCTGAGCCTCGCCGGCCAGCCGCACGTACGGCCCGCCGCCGCGCGCAAGCACGGTCTCGAGGGGCGAATCGGCCCGGCCGACTCCCATGGTCGAACAGCCTCGCCGTACGGCTTCCGCGGCCAGCCCGAGCGTCTCCGGTGTGTCGCCTGACCGGGAGACGGCGATGACGACGTCGGCGGCACCGACCCAGCCGGGCAGCCGGTCGCCGCCTGCCGTCACGATCGGCAGTGGAGCGCCGTTGCCGCAGACGGCGGCGAGCACGTCCCCGGCGATCACCGAGCCGCCCATTCCGGCCACGACGATCGCCCTGGGCCTGCCGAACCGGGTGAGCCGTGCCACGTCCGCCTCGACGGCGGCCCTGCGGGCGGTGCGCACGTGGGCCATGGACGACGCGACCGCCGGGAGCACTCCTGTGGGGTCGCCCTCGGTGAGGTGCGCCTGATCGTCGAGCCTGTCGGGGTCGAACGTCATGCCGGGCCCTCCGGCATCCGTCATGCCTTACGAGCCTCGTCGACGAGCAGGACGGGAATGTCGTCGCGAACGGGGTAGACCAGCCCGCACTCGGCTGACGTGCACGCCAGCTCGTCGGCGTCGGCCTCCACGCGGAGCGGTGACTTGCACGCCGGGCAGGCCAGGATGTCCAGCAGCCAGTCGTCGATCTTCAACTCGGTCAGCTCCTTACGACAGCGAGCACTTCGTCGCGCACGCCGGCCATCGTGTCCTCATCGGCCGCCTCGGCGTTGAGCCGCAGGAACGGCTCGGTGTTGGACGGGCGCAGGTTGAACCACCAGCCGGGACCGGTCACGGTCAGACCGTCCAGCTCGTCGAACTTAACACCCTCCCGCCCGGCGAACGTCGCCCGAACCCTGTCGAGCGCGGCTCCCTGGTCGGCGACCCTGCTGTTGAGCTCGCCCGACGCCGAGTAGCGGGCGTAGCGCGACAGCACCTCCGACAGCGGCCTGTCCTGCTCGCCGAGCGCGGCCAGCACGTGGAGTGCGGCCAGCATGCCGGAGTCGGCGAACCAGAAGTCGCGGAAGTAGTAGTGAGCCGAATGCTCACCGCCGAAGACGGCACCGGTGCGGGCCATCTCCGCCTTGATGAACGAATGCCCCACCCGCGTGCGCACCGGGACGCCGCCGTGCTCGGCGATGATCTCCGGCACCCCGTGGGAGGTGATCAGGTTGTGGATGACCGTGGACCCCGGATGCTTGGCCAGCTCCCTGACCGCGACCAGCGAGGTGATCGTGGACGGGGAGACCGACTCGCCCGTCTCGTCGATGACCCAGCATCGGTCGGCGTCGCCGTCGAAGGCGAGCCCGATGTCCGCGCCCTGATCGACGACCGCCTTCTGCAGATCGCGCAGGTTCTCCGGCTCGAGCGGGTTGGCCTCGTGGTTGGGGAAGGTGCCGTCCAGCTCGAAGTAGAACTCGGTCAGCTCGATCGGCAGTCCCCGGAAGACCTCGGGCACGGTGTGACCGGCCATGCCGTTGCCGGCGTCGACGACGACCTTGAGCGGCCGGATGCCGGACAGGTCGACCAGGGTGCGAAGGTGCTCGGCGTACGGCCGGAGCAGGTCGCGGGAGGTCACCGTGCCTTTGCCGGGAACCCCTCCGACGCCGGCGGCGAGCAGCTCGGCGGCGCGGTCGCGTACCTCGATCAGACCGGTCTGGGAGCTCACGGGCACCGCGCCCGCGTGGCACATCTTCATCCCGTTGTACTGGGCGGGGTTGTGGCTGGCCGTGAACATCACGCCTGGCAGCCCGAGGATGCCGCTGGCGTAGTAGAGGAGGTCCGTCGAGCCGAGCCCCGCGTTCACGACGTCGGCGCCCCGCGAGGTCACCCCGCGCGCGAAGGCCGCGGCCAGCGGCTGCGAGGAGGGGCGCATGTCATGCGCGATCACGACCGCCTCAGCGCTGGTCACCTCGGCGAACGCGGCCCCGGCGGCCTCGGCGATGTTTTCGTCAAACTCGTCGGGCACGACGCCACGCACGTCGTACGCCTTGAAAATCTTGGTGAGGTCGGCCACGGCGGTCCCTGGGATCCTTCCGTCTTCGGGCACGGTCTGCCCGCATGAGCCTACAGCTCCTGATCGCCGCCGACGGGAACAGGACGCGACCTCACGGGTGATGTCACCGATCGCGGTTCGGCTGGGCCGATTTCAGCACCCGCAGATGGCCGCGGCGCCCCACCTCGACCGCTTGGCCGATGGGCTCTCCTGTGGCGGGGGCGGGCCTGGCCGCCTCGCGGACCGCGTTGGCGAGGGCTTCGAGATCGTCTCCGCTGGGGGAACCGGCCTCGGAGGGGAGACGCACGACCTCCCACCCCCGGGGGGCGGTGAGCCGTTCCGCGTGTTCCGCGCACAGGTCATAACAATGCGGCTCGACGTACGTCGCCAGGGGGCCGAGGACGGCGGTCGAGTCGGCGTAGACATACGTGAGTGTGAAGACGGCAGGCTGCCTGCAGGCGGTACGGGAACAGCTGCGGACGGGGCTCACGGAGGGACCGTATCCGGTCCGCGTTCCGATTGCCACCACCCCGGAGCTCTTATCGATCGTGTCGCCACAATTCGGACAGCGGTGGTACGGCTCGGCGGTGACCTCCGGCGGCGCTTTAAGCTGACTCCGTGACACAGCCGAGCGAACGCGGCGACATGCCGGACCGGAATCGACGCGTCCGCCGACGTGATCGGCACGGCCGCGGGATGCGCGGGCCGCTCGCCCCATCACATGTCCCGATCGCCAAGTCGCGGGGGGAACGGTTCGACGACCTGGTGATCGAGGCGGTGGACCGGCTCAAGCCCAGGTGGGGCGCACAGCTCGCCTCAGTGGAGTTCGCCGTCGAGGAGGTCCCGCCCCCGAGCGAGCTGGTCGACGGCCCCTCCCGCCTGTCGTCCGACCCCATCCCCTTCGGCCGGGCGGAGCCGGCGAGCGGCGGCCATGCCGCGGTCGTCGTCTACCGCCGCCCGCTGGAAGCGCGGGCGCGTGACCGCGACACGCTCGGCACGCTGGTCTTCGACGTGGTCGTGGAGCAGGTCGCCAACCTTCTCGGCCTCACCCCCGAGACGATCGATCCCGGGTACGACGACCGCCACTAGAGCCGCCGCCAGACCGGCCTCAGGGCAGCACCACGCTCGGGGAGTCGGCGGTGGGCGGCACAAGCGCCCAGATGGTGGCGGGCGCGAAGGGCTGCGTCGTGATCATCTGCCCGCTCCGCAGGTCCTCCACGATGGCCCGGCCTCCGTAGACGGGCCCCGACCCCGGCTCCGGCTGCACGAAGACGGCGAAGCGGCCGTCTCCTCCGGGCGGGGCCTTGAGGTTGATCTCCTTCGTCCTGGCCGCCGGCACCTTGACCTCGACCGGATCAGGCGGCGTGCCCTGCTTGGGCAGCAACTGGACCTTCACCGTGGCCCCGGAGAACGGCGCGGACAACACCAGGCGGGAGCTCACCCCTCGCTCGACCCGGTTGTCGGCCACGACGGTGCCGAGGTCGATGGACGGCGCCCCCGCGGTGAAGGCGACGTCCTGGCTCATCCCGGTGCCGGTGATCTTCAGACCGGCCACGATGGGGATGTCCGAGGTCAGCAGAAGGGCGGCCGGCTGGCCGCCGATGCCCGTCGACAGGTCGAACGTCGTGGTCGAGCCCGCCGGCACCTCGACGGTCTCCTTGTTCTTCAGCGCGTACGAACCGTCCTTGAGCACGGCCTTCACCTGGACCACGGTGTCCTGGCCGCCGGGGGCGGTGACGTAGAGCTCGCGCAGGCCTGCCGTACCGGGGATGCCGGGAACCACGACCTGCTTGGCCGGCGGAGCGGCGACGGGCAGCCAGTCGACACCCTTGCCCTTGCCGAGCACCGCCTTGACCGCCGCGGCGACCCTGCCTCCGCTCGTGCTGACCTGGACGGCCATCACCAGCGGCGACGGGGCGAGATCGCGGAGGTTGACCGTACGGTTCTCACCCGGCTTGAGGACCAGGCCGCTCCCCCGGTCGTTGAGCACCAGGCCCTCACCCGAATAGATCATGATCTGGATGTCCGCGGGCGCCTCGTCGGCGTTCGCGACGTAGAGCGTCATCGTGGCGGCCGCCGGGCCCGGGCCGACGAACCAGGCGTCCGCGCCGGGCTCTACGCAGCGGGTGGAGGCCAGACCACGCTGGCTGCCCGACTCCAGTCGCGCCGTCTGCGACCCCTCCAGGCCCGCGGCCATCGGCCCCGAGGCGGCGACCGACACCGCCCCCGTGCCGGCGGTCATGGCCTGCTGCCACAACACGCCGGTTCGCTGGAGCGAGACCGGCTCGCCCGCGGCCTTCTTCGCCTTCGCCTGCTTACCCGTGTTCGGCTTCGTGGCGTCCTGTGCCGCGTCCGCGGGCTGCTGGAGCGGGGCCACGACGGCGCCGCCCCCGCCCTCGCCCTGGTCCCGGGTCTGACCCGCGGGAGGCGTCACCACGCTGAGGGTGCTGCCGCCCGCCGCAGGGCAGACGGCGGTCACCGACTCCATGGGCGCGCGCACGGGCCGCGGCGGGGTGTCGGCCTGCGCCGCGGGCCTGGTGCCGTAGGCCACGCCGTACAGGGCGCCCAGGGCGACCAGCACCAGCGCCAGGAGGCCGAAGCGGTTCTCGATCAGACTCTTCACACCGGCACCCGATCCCCACCAGCCCTGCGGCGTCCTCGCGGCTCCTCCACGGGGACCTCGACGTACTCGTCCTCGCCCTCCGCCGAACGGGCGCCGGGAGAAGCCAGGATCAACACGACGACCAAGATCGTCGCCTGTGCCCACAACCAGAGCCTGTGCGTGGAGTCTCCTGCGGCGGGCGGCCGCACTGCCGCCGGCTGAACCATCCGCCACAACCCGCCGTTCGCCGACAGGCTCACCCGCTCGAGCGTGGGCTCGGAGTCGAGCGTGCGGCTCAGCCCGGGGTCGACCGGTCTGGGCACGGTGACGAACTGCACGCCGTCCGCGAGGAGGACCCGGGCGTAGGAGCCGCCCCTCCCTGAGGCCAGCCCCGCCACGGCGGCCCCCAACCGGCTGCTCGCGTCGGGGGACGCCGGGAGGTCGGACTCGCCGATCAGCGGCGCGCGTCCGCGCAGCAAGGTGTAGCCCACGACGCCGTGGTCGGACCGCAACACCAGGGTGGCCTGCCCCTTGCCGGTCCCGACGGCGGCGAGCACCGGCATGGGGTCGCGCACACCGCGCTGGAGCGGGCCGTCGGCGCCGCCCTTGATCCACAACCCGGCCGCCGCGAGCGGCGTCGCGAACGCGACCACCACGATGAGCAGGCCGCCCAGGCGGCGCAGGCCCCCCTTGGCCGCGAACTCGGCGATGCGGCGTGCGGGATGGGCCGCCGCCACGAGCAGGCCGGTGGCGGCGAAGGCCAGGGGGACGCCCGGCCAGGCGGCCACACCGTCGACGGTCACGCGCCCGACCACAATCGCCACCAGCACGCCGAAGACCATGACGCCCCAGCCGATCGCCACCACCATCTGGTGGCGGCGCAGCAGCAGGGCCGTCAGGGCGACGGCGATCAGGCCGCCGGTCACCCAGACGGGCGGCATGCCCGGCCCGCCGGGGCTCAGCAGCAGGATGGATTCGGCGCCCAGCCGGGGGTCGCTCAGCGCGACGTCGTGCAGGCCCGACTCGAGCAGGATCCGGCCGGGGTCGGTCACGAGCTGGGCGAGCCACGGGAAGAGCAGGAGAACCGGCGTGCCGAGGCCGATGGCGAGGGCCACGCCGACCCCCCTGCGCACACCGGCGAACGACACCGCCGCGAGGCCGCCGAGAACGGCCACCAGCACGTAGAGAAGGGGGACGAAGGCGGTGCCCACCGTGAGGAGCAGCCCGAATCCCCAGGCCGCCCGGCGTGAGCCCGCGACGATCCTCGTGGCCAGCGCCGCGTAGACCGGCAGCAGGGCGAACACGACCGCGGTGCCCAGGCGGCCGGCGGCCACCGCTCCCGTGGCGACGGGCAGCAGCGCGTAGGTCGCGGCCAGCCAGATCCGCGCGGGCACGTACGGGATCATCTTCTTGGTCGCCGTATACGCGGAGAACCCGGCGAGTGGCACGCATCCGAGGAGCAGCACGCTGACCGCGAGCCATGTCTTGCCGAGGAAGAGCGTGGAGACGGCCGCGAGGATCGCGACGTACGGCGGGGTCCAGGTGTCCGAGCCGAGGCCCGTCACGTGGTGGTTCTCGGTGTAGAGCCGCCACAGGTCGGAGGCGCCGCCGGTGACGGGCACCAGCGAGCCGCCGCCGAGCAGGCCGCCGAACAGCAGCGAGCGCTCGGCCGCGAGGGCGACCGCCAGGAGCGCGGCGCACAGGAGCACGCCGGGGCTGGTGAACATCCGCTGGACCAGCCCGGAGTCGCTGAGCAGCTCCTCGCCGTCCT
The DNA here is from genome assembly GCF_016863335.1 of Planotetraspora thailandica. GTDB lineage: Bacteria > Actinomycetota > Actinomycetes > Streptosporangiales > Streptosporangiaceae > Planotetraspora > Planotetraspora thailandica. The sequence continues at coordinate 280,975 of NZ_BOOR01000008.1, read as the reverse complement.
CCTCGTCGGAGGCGCCCGCGGACGCGTGGTGACGGCCCGCGGAGTCGACGGGGCCCGCGCCCGCGATGAAGCCCTGCACCATGTCGGCCAGCCGCCTGAGTGTGGCCCCCGAGGGCGTCAGCAGCCTCGCGACCGCCGCGTAACCGCTCTTGCGGTCTTTCCTGCGCCGCTTGCGAGCCCGCCTGAGCCGTCCCGGCTTGCCGAGCACGGAGCCGAGCGCCGCGATCTCGTCGAGCGCATTGGCGGGCTGCTTGGCGACAAGGAACAGCACGGTCCGGAACGCCGAGCCCACGATGTTGCGGACGATCGACCGCATGAGGGCCAGGAACGGCAGGTTCGCCATGATGACGAGCAGCGCGTTGCGCCGGTCCAGCCGCCGGGGGTGGTCGTTGCTCGCCGAGATCCGCCTGCGGCGACGGGTGGACGCCTCGGCGTGCCAGGCGACGGCCGCGGTCACGTTGAGCACGCGGTGGCCCGCGGCGCGAGCCCGCCAGCACAGGTCGAGGTCGTCGCGGAACAACGGGAGCTCGGGGTCGAGGCCGGACAACTCGTCCCAGACCTCGCGCCTGATCAGCATGCCGGCCGTGGAGACCGACAGCACGTCGAGAAAGCCGTCGCCGTCGTGCTGGCCCTGGTCGTACTCCCTGGGCTCGAGACCGGTGTCGCGTATGCCCGAACGGCTGACGGTGACGCCGATCTCCAGCAGGACGCGCCGATCGAGCCAGTCGCACAGCTTGGGCCCGAGGATCGCCGCGTCCGGATTCAGGTCGGCCGCCCACAGGAGTGCCTCGAGCGCGTGGGCGTCGGGCGCGCAGTCGTCGTGGAGCAGCCAGACCCATTCCGCGCCGCCCGCCTGGCGGGGCTGGGCAGGAGGGAGCCTGCGGAGCACTTCGTGGACGGCGTCGCCGAAGCCGGCCGACCTGGACAGGTTCAGCACGTTTCCGCTGCCGAGCGCCTCGGCGAGCATCTGCCCGCTGCCGTCGCGGCTGCCGTTGTCCACGCCGACGATGAGATCGAGCGGCCGGCTCTGGCGCCTGACCGCCGTCAGCGTCTCCTGGAGCCAGCGGGCGCCGTCGTGGGCGACGACGATCGCGGTGACCGAGTGCACGTCGGGGGTCCTTGGGGTCGTACGGCTGAGCGCCGACCACGATACGGCAACCGGGCTCTGCCGATCGCACGTGCGCCGAACCGTTAGCAGGCAGGACGCCGCGGGCCCGAACCGGCCGACGCTCAGAGATCAAGGCTCACGGACAGGGCCTATAAACCACGGGCGGGGGCCACGCGTCGCCGCGTGGCCCCCGCCCGTGATCCCACCGCATGACTCACATCATGCTTCACACTGCTTGACGCTTGATCCTGCGCCTTTCCCGCTCGGACAGCCCACCCCAGATGCCGAAGCGCTCATCGTGCTCGAGCGCGTATTCCAGGCACTCCGCCCGCACTTCGCACGAACGGCACACCTTCTTGGCTTCTCTGGTGGAGCCACCCTTTTCGGGAAAGAACGCCTCCGGGTCGGTCTGAGCGCACAACGCACGCTCCTGCCACCCAAGATCTTCACCATCGAGCGCCTGTGCCATGACCACATCGGTCATTGCACACCTCCCTGTCGCTCGCCCGCCCACATTGGAGCCCCCCAAAACGCCTCCCCCCTTACCCACCCACGGGGAGGCGTAACAACACGTCTGTAATTACACGCGCGTGCCGCGTGTGGCGTCAAGCGGCATACCGATACCCGGGGAAAGACCTGCTTGCCCCGGTTCGTACGCCCCGATCTTCGGTCCTATCAGCGTTCGGAACCATACCAATGGGCATTGGGGTCGCCCTGGTGTCCTGCCTGATCAGTGCCGGAACCTTCCTCATACTTTGCCTGGCCACGCTCGGGGGCGTAGATGGCGGTGGGGTCGAGCGGCTCCTCACGGCGAGCGGGGCCGCTGAGCGCGTCTCCGGGGTAGGCGGGCGGATCGAAGCGGGCGGTCTGCTCGGCGGACTCGGAGGCGGGGGTGTAGGAGGCCGGGTCCTGGCCGCGCTGGGGGTGGCCGAGCGGGTTGTCGTACGGCGACGCCGGGCCCGTCGGGCCGCTGGAGTAGTCGGTCGCCGGGGTGAGCTGCTGGTAGCTCTGGGCCTGCTGGTAGGCCTGCGCGATCTGCTGCTCCCGCGGGTCGGTGCGGTCGAATGACGACTGGGAGCCGCCCGCCGCACCGCCGTCGGCGTACTGCTGGGAGGAGTAGCCCGCGAAGGCGCCCTGCTGGCCGTACTGCTGGTCGTACTGCCGGGCCTCACCGAGCCCATGGGAGCCGCCGGACGGGGAGGGGTGGGCGCCCGGCTGCGTGCTCGTCTGGGGCTGGGAGGGAGCGGCTCCGTGGTGGCCGGGCTGGGCGGCCTCCTGGTAGGAGCCCTGGGTGTATCCCTGGGCGTCGGCAGGCGCGGCCTGCTGGTAGCCGACGCCTTCGCTGCCGTAAGACTGCTGGCCGTAACCGCCGGTCTCCGGCTGCTGCACGGCGTAGCCGTACTGGTCGTAGGCCGAGCCCTGCGCCGCGGCGGGCTGGCTCGGCTGCGCCGCGGGGGTCTGCGTGCCCTGCGTCGGGGCCGCACCCATCGGGCTTCCCGTCACCGGGGCCGCCGGCTGGGAATAGCCGCCGGACGGTGCGGCCGCCTCGGATTGCTGGCCGTACGCGCTGGAGGACGCCTGCCTGTCCGCGCCGTACGCCTGGCCGCTCTGGCCGTAGCCCTGCCCGCCGGACTGGTCCTGCTGGTAGGCGGCCGCGCCGTACTGGTCGTAGGGGTTGCTCGTCTGGTAGGGCTGCTGGGCCTGCGGCTGCGCGGCCGCGGCCTGCGCGTTGGGAGCGGACGCCCCGTAGGCCTGCTGGGCGTATGCGTCGGCCTGCCGCGCCCCGTACGCGTCGGCCTGCGGCGCGGCCGGGGTCTGGGCGCCGTAGGCGTCGTTCGGCCGCTCCTGCGCGTAGCCGTAGGCGTCCTGGCCGTACTGCTGCTGGTCGACGGGAGCGGAGAGCTGGCCGTAGGCCCCGGAGCCCGCCTGGGCGCCGTGGGCCTGCTGCGCGGGCTGCTGGCCGTATCCCTGGGAGTAGGGATCGGACGAGTAGCCGCCCTCGGAGCCGTAGAAGCCTCCGGTGGACTGCGCGGCGGGGCGGGAGGTGGCGAGCTCCGCCAGCGAGCTGGTCGCGAAGGCCAGGCCGATGGCGGTGAGGGCGAGCATCGGAAGGCCCGTGATGAGGTTCTCGAACTTGTCGCGGAACTCCGGCGCGCCGATCAGCACGCCGAGCAGTGCGAGGACGCCGAACAGGAGGCTCAGGCCGAAGGCCGCGGCGGCGCCGCGCAGGACGAGGACGGCGCGGGGCGTCACCTCGCCGAGCTTGGTCACGAGGAGCACCGCGACCACGAGCAGCAGGGTGTTGGTCGGGGACGCGAACGTCCCCAGCGTGCCGAGGGAGCGCACACCGAAGGTCAAGCCCGCGCCGGAACCGATCAGCAGACGTCCGGCGGCGACGAGCACGCCGATGAGCACCGCCGCGACAATGGCCAGCGCCGCCGGCTCACGCAACCGTCTGATGTCGACCTTGAGCACGTCTACCCCCATCGGTCCGAAACGCACTCGGGCAGTTTCGCACATGCCCGACATTGGTGTCGGCGGACCCAAGAACCTCATGGGACGCCCAAGCGCGTATAAGCCCATCTTTCACAACAATCCAAGGGTAGGTATTCGCAGTCCGCTCACAGTGCGGTGGAAGACTGTCATCCATGCGCATCGTGTCCCTAGCTGGAGGAATCGGCGGCGCCCGCTTCCTTCGCGGCCTCAAGGCGGCGGCCCCCGATTCCGAGATCACCGTCATCGGCAACACCGGTGACGACATCACTCTGTTCGGCTTGCGGGTCTGCCCCGACCTCGACACCGTCATGTACACCCTCGGCGGCGGCATCAACGAGGAGCAGGGCTGGGGCCGGAGAGACGAAAGCCACACGGTCAAGGAGGAGCTCGCGGCCTACGGGATGGAGCCCCAGTGGTTCGGCCTCGGCGACCGCGACTTCGCGACCCACATCGTGCGCAGCCAGATGCTCGCCGCTGGCTACCCGCTCTCCCAGATCACCGAGGCGCTGTGCGACCGGTGGCAGCCGGGGGTGCGGCTCCTGCCGATGTCCGACGACCGCACCGAGACCCACGTCGTCGTCGCCGACGAGAAGGGCAGGCGGGCGATCCACTTCCAGGAGTGGTGGGTGAAACTGCGGGCGTCCGTGCCGGCCGAGCAGATCCTGCTCGTGGGCGCCGAGGACGCCGAGCCCGCCCCGGGGGTACTCGAGGCCATCCGGGACGCCGACGTGGTGATCCTGCCGCCGTCCAACCCGGTCGTCAGCATCGGCACGATCCTCCAGATCCCCGGCATCCGGGCCGCTTTGGAGGACAAGACGGTCGTCGGCGTCTCCCCGATCATCGGTGGCGCGCCCGTGCGCGGCATGGCCGATGCCTGCCTGACCGCCATCGGCGTGGAGACGAGCGCCCAGGCCGTGCTGGAGCTGTACGGCTCCCGCCTGCTCGACGGGTGGCTCGTGGCGGAGGAGGACAAGGGCGTCGCGCTCGACGGCGTGACGGTCGAGGCCAGGCCCCTGCTCATGGACTCCCCCGAGGCGACCAGGGACATCGCCGCCGCCGCCCTCACCCTCGCCACCGCCCTCCGCCATCCCGCGTGATCATGCAGAAGTTCGCGCACCCACCCGCCGACCTGCGCAAACCCTGGCCGTGATCATGCAGAAGTTCGCAGGCGGCCCCGCTCACCAGCGGAAACACATTTCGTGATCATGCAGTGATCCACGACAGACGAGAGGAACCCGTGGCAATCACCATCACCGGCATTCCGGGACTGCCCGAGGTCCACGCCGGGGACGACATCGCCAGGCTCGTGGCGGCAGCCGAACCAGGCCTCGACGACGGCGACATCCTCGTCGTGACCTCAAAGATCGTGAGCAAGGCCGAAGGCCGGGTCCGCGAGGGCGACAGCCGTACGGAGGCGATCGAGGAGGAGACCGTCCGCGTGGTCGCGCGGCGGGGCGACACGGTGATCGCGCAGACCAGGCACGGCTTCGTCATGGCCGCGGCCGGCGTCGACGCCTCCAACACGGCTCCCGGCACGATCCTCCTGCTGCCCGAAGACCCGGACGCCTCGGCCCGGCGCATCAGGACCGGCCTGCGGGAGGCGCTGGGCGTCAACGTCGGCGTGATCGTCTCCGACACGTTCGGGCGCCCCTGGCGGCACGGCCTGACCGACGTGGCGATCGGCGCCGCCGGCGTCCGCCCGCTGGACGACTTCCGCGGCAGGACCGACCCGTACGGCAACGCCCTCAACGCCACGGTGACCGCGCTGATCGACGAGATCGCGGCCGCGGCGGAACTGGCCAAGGGCAAGCTCGCGGGCGTCCCCGTCGCGATCGTCCGCGGCCTCGGGGACCTGGTCACCGCCGACGACGGCCCCGGCGCCCGGGCACTGATCAGGCCCGCGGACGAGGACATGTTCCGGTACGGCTCGGCCGACGTGGTCTTCGCCCGCCGTACGATCCGCGAGTTCGCTCCGCGTGAGGTCGATCCGGCGGCCGTACGGCGGGCCGTGGCGGCGGCCGTCTCGGCGCCCGCCCCCCATCACACGACGCCGTGGCGGTTCGTCCTGCTGGAGACCCCACAGGTCCGTACGGAGCTGCTGGACGCCATGAAGGCCGCCTGGATCGAGGACCTTCGCTCGGACGGCTTCTCCGAGGAGTCGATCACGAAGCGGGTCAGGCGGGGGGACGTGCTCAGGAACGCGCCCTACCTGGTCGTCCCGTGCCTGGTCATGGACGGCTCGCACACCTACAGGGACGCGCGCAGGAACGCCTCGGAGCGGGAGATGTTCGTGGTCGCCACGGGAGCGGGCGTGCAGAACCTGCTCGTCCAGCTCGCGGTGGAGGGCCTTGGCTCCGCCTGGGTGTCGTCCACGATGTTCTGCCGTGACGTCGTGCGCAAGGTGCTCGACCTGCCGCAGAGCTGGGATCCGATGGGGGCCGTCGCCGTCGGGCATCCAGCCGGTCCGCCGAAGAGCCGCCCGCCGCGGGACGCCGCAGATTTCATGCTGACGCGCTGAACGGGGGCGGGCTCTCCTCCTCCGGGCCGCGGGCGCGGTGGCGGGCGTACACGACCGCCACGACGATCAGCACGAGCAGCAGGCCCGCCACCGCCAGGTGGCCGGTCACCTGCTCGATCGCCTCGGGCGCCAGATAGCGGCTGAGCGTGACCAGGGTGGCCGCCCACGCCGAGGCCGTGGGCACGGTGGCGGAGGCGAAGGTCCGGTACGGCATGCCCGCCCAGCCGGACAACCGGGGCACCAGCGTGCGCGCGCTACCGAACCACTGGCCGGTCACCACCGCCCAGACGCCGCGCCTCTCGACCATGCGCCGGCCCCGCCGCCACGCCTCGGGCGCGAACCGGTCGGCGAGGCGATGGAGCGAGACGGCGTCCCTGCGTCTGCGGCCCTGGAAATAGCCGAGGTGGGTGCCGGCCACGGCGGCCGACGCGGCCACCGCGATGCTCGCGCCGAACGGCAACAGCCCCAGGTGGGAGAAGTAGCCGAGGGCCACGAGCACGCTGGTCCCCGGGAGCACTACGCCGATCAGCGTTCCGGCCTCCGCCACGATGAACATCCAGGCGACGGCGAGCAGAAACGGCGGCTGCAGGTGCCCGAGCAGGTCAGCCATGACCCACCGGCCTGCGGCACACGTAGGCCAGCCCGGGCGGCACGTTGCGCCAGACCGGCCAGGTGGTCATGACCTCGTCGAAGGAGGCCCGCAGGCGCCGGCGGAACGCCGCGGCCCTCGCAAGCGGCAGGGCGTGCAGATAGGTCACCGTCGTGAACGCCCCAGCGGGATGGAGCGCCCGGCGGACCTCTCCGAGGATCCTCCCCTGCTGCTCCGGGGAGAAAAGCGACCACGGCAGCGTGCTGACGACCGCGTCGACCCTGTCGACGCCCTGTGCCGCCAGGAGGGAGCCCAGGTCGGCCGCGTCGCCGTGCACGACCTCGAGCCAGGGCTTGGCGCGGCGCAGGTGCGCCACCATCCCCGGGTCGATCTCGACGGCCAACTGGCGTGAACCGGGCGCGAGCCTGCTCCGGATCGCCTCGCTGATGGGCCCGGTGCCCGGACCCAGCTCCACGACCACCGGAGCGCCGGTCGTCGGCACGACGGCCGTGAGCGCCCTCGCGAGTGCCGGCGAGCTGGGAGCGACCGCTCCGACGACCCCCATCCTGCGCGCCGCGACCGCCGCGAACGCGCGCATGTCGCCGGCCCTCGTGGCCTTACGTCCCGGATGCGTCTGGAGTGTCTCGCTCATGAGAGAAATCAGATCGCCGGCGGCGTGCCCGGCACACGGGGCCGAGGACGAGTTTGCAGGTATGCCTGGCCCTACCTCCCGAAGTGGGCCAGGGCATCCTGCGGGCCGCCGCGGCCACCTCGTAGGGTCGTCGGATGCGTCCTCAGAACGCCTGGCAGGCGGTGTGGCGGCGGGACCTGCCGGCGACCTCGCTGCCCTGGCGGGCGTTGGCCTACCTGGTGACGGGCGCTCTGGTCGGCGTGGTCGCGCTGGTGCTGCTGCTGGCCTGGCTCGTCACGGGTGCTCTGCTCACCCTCGTCCTGGTGGGCATCCCGCTGCTGGCCGCGCTGGCCCTCGCCGGCATCCCGATGGGGGCGCTGGAACGCCGGCGCCTACGGATCATCGATCCGGAGCCGGCCACCACTCCGTTCCGCCCTCCCGGCCACGGGCTGAGACGGTGGATCAGGATCCGGTTCTCCGAGCAGGCCACCTGGCGCTCGCTCGGCTACACGGTCCTGATGGCCACCGTGCTCGGGCCGGTCGAGCTGATCGCCGTGACGTACGGCCTCGTCGTGCCCCTCGTCATGATCTGCGCGCCGATCACCGTGGCGCAGGCGGGAAGCGTCGTCCTGCTCAAGTTCTGGCCGCTGGACACCCTTCCCGAGGCCTTCACCGCCGGGATCGCGGGTGTCGTCATCCTGGTCCTGGCCGCGTACCCGCTCACGGCGCTGGCGACGGCCCACGCCATGCTGGCCCGGCTGATGCTCACGCCCAGGAAGGGCGAGAGCGGCGAGCGACTGGCCGAGCTGACCCGCTCGCGCACCCGTCTCGTCGAGGCCTTCGAGGTCGAGCGGCGGCGCATCGAGCGTGACCTGCACGACGGCGCCCAGCAGCGGCTGGTCGCGCTGACCATGACGCTGGGACTGGCCAAGGTCTCCCACGGCGAAGAGGCGGCCGGCCTCGTCGCCAGGGCCCACGAGGAGGCCAAGCTCGCCCTGGCGGAGATCCGCGACCTCATCCGCGGCATCCATCCGCGGATCCTCGTCGACCGGGGCCTGCCCGCCGCTCTGGCGGAGCTGGCCGACCGGTCGCCGGTGCCCGTCGAAACCGCCGTCGAGATCCCCCGCCGGCTGCCTGAGGCGGTGGAGTCCGTCGCCTACTTCGTCGTGAGCGAGGCGCTGGCCAATGTGGCCAAGCACAGCCAGGCCGGGCAGGCCTGGGTGACCGGCAGGCTGGACGACCGGCGCCTGACCGTGGAGATCCGCGACGACGGCGTGGGCGGCGCCGACGCCGACGCCGGGACCGGCCTCGCCGGCCTGGCGGACCGGGTCGCCGCGGTCGACGGCAAACTGATGCTCTCGAGCCCGGCCGGAGGGCCGACCCTGCTACGCGTGGAGATCCCGTGCCCGTCGACCACCCACTGAACATCGTCATCGCGGAGGACAGCGTCCTGCTGCGGGAGGGGCTCTCCACGCTGCTCGCCCGCTTCGGGCACCGTGTGGTCGCCTCGGTGGGCGACGCCGAAACGCTGGTGGCGGCGGCCGGTGCGCACGAACCCGACATCGTCGTGACGGACGTGCGCATGCCGCCCGGATTCTCCGACGAAGGCCTGCGCGCGGCGGTCGCGCTGCGCGCAGCCCGGCCCGGCCTCGCCGTACTCGTCCTCAGCCAGTACGTCGAACAGACCTACGCCACCGAGCTCCTCGACTCGGGAGACGGCACCGGGGTCGGCTATCTCCTCAAAGACCGGGTCGGCGACGTCGAGGAGTTCGTGGACGCCCTGACCACCATCGCCGCAGGAGGCACGGTCGTGGACCCCGAGGTCGTACGGCAACTGCTACGCCGCCGCCGCGACCCGCTGCAACGCCTCAGCCCGCGCGAGCGCGAGGTTCTCGCCCTCATGGCGGAAGGCAGATCGAACACCGCGATCGCGCGGGCCTTGGTGGTGTCGGAGGCGGCCGTCGGCAAGCACATCGGCAACATCCTGACGAAGCTCGACCTGCCTCCCGACGAGGACGACCACCGCAGAGTCCTCGCGGTGGTCGCCTTCCTGCGCGGCTGACTGTGTCTATTTGCCTCGCCTCCGGCGAGGCGGGCTCGGGGCGCCTCCAGGCGACGCCTTCCCTCGTCGTGTTCGATTGCCTCGCCTCCGGCAAGGCGGCTCGGGGCGCCCGCAGGCGACGCCTTCCCTCGTCGTTCGAAAGCTCGTCCCTCGCCTTCTCCCTCCTCAGTCCAGACGCCGCCGCGCCCCGTGCGCAATTGCCTCGCCTCCGGCAAGGCGGGCTCGGGGCGCCTCCAGGCGACGTCTTCCCTCGTCGTTCGAAAGCTCGTCCCTCGCCTTCTCTCTCCTCAGTCCAGACGCCGCCGCGCCCCTCGCGATCCCCCGCGGCAACGTCTTCCGCACGCTCTGGCATACGCCGCCGCGCCCCTCGCGGCTCAGGCCAACGGCAACATCTTTCGTACGCTCTGGCAGACTCCGTCGCTGCGCCGGGCGGCCTCCACGCGCTCCTCGCTCGGCGTGCCGTACGACGTGGTGCGCTGCCGCAACGGCCGGCCGGTCGGCGCGACCATCTCGGCGATCTGGCTGATGGTGCGGTAGGACCCGTTCTCTGATCCGGCCATCCGGCTGATCGTCTCTTCCATCAGCGTGCCGCCGAGGTCGTTGACGCCCCCGTTCAGCACCGACTCGAACAGGCCACCTTCGAGCTTGACCCAGGAGCACTGGATGTTCGCGATCGCGCCGTGCAGCATGATCCGCGCCAGCGCGTGGACGGCCCGATTCTCCCTGGCCGTCGGCCCCGGGCGGGCGATCCCCGCCAGGTAGATGGGGGCGCTGGTGTGCACGAACGGCAGCAGCACGAACTCGCTGAACCCGCCCGTCTCCTCCTGGATCGAGCGGATCAGACGGATGTGCCGCACCCAGTGCTCGTGCGTGTCGACGTGTCCGTACATCATGGTCGACGTCGTCGGGATGCCGACCCTGTGGGCGGTGGTGATGACGTCGATCCACTCCCGGGCGGGGAGCTTGCCCTTGGTGAGTACCCACCGGACGTCGTCGTCGAGGATCTCGGCCGCCGTGCCGGGCAGCGAGTCGACCCCGGCCTCCCTCGCCGCGTGCAGCCACTCCTCGATGGACAGGTTCGTACGGCTCGCGCCGTTGATGACCTCCATCGGCGAGAACGCGTGCACGTGCATCTCCGGGCTGCGTTCCTTGACCGCGCGGGCGATGTCGAAGTAGGCGGTGCCGGGAAGGTCGGGGTGGATGCCGCCCTGCATGCACACCTCGGTGGCGCCGGCCTCCCAGGCCTCCTGCGCCCGGTCGGCGACCTCGCTCAGCGACAGCGTGTAGGCGTCGGCGTCGGTGCGCCGCTGCGCGAACGCGCAGAACCGGCAGCCGGTGTAGCAGACGTTGGTGAAGTTGATGTTGCGGTTGACGACGTAGGTCACGTCGTCGCCCACCGCTTCGCGTCGCAGCCCGTCGGCGATGCGGCACAACTCGTCCAGGCCCGCGTCGTCGGCGCCGGCCCCGGACGGATCGCCCGCCAGGTCGAGAAGCGCCAGCGCCTGGTCGTCGGTCAGCCGGGCGGGATCGCTCTCCGCCTGCCGCAGGGCCGCCATGACGGTCCCGTCCGCATGTCCGGTACGGCTCGCGCCGGGCAGACGGTCGCGCAGCGCCTCCCAGTCGCCGTAGACGTCGTCGAAGTCGTCGCGGCGGTCGTTGGTCCGGCCTTCGGAGTCGATGGCCGTGTGCAGGTCAGATCGGCCCGAGGTGCGCAGGCCGCCCGCGAAACCGCCGTCGGGCTCCTGCCAGGGACGACCCTCCAGGACGGCGCCGGTTCGTGCCAGCCCGGTCTCCGGGTCGGCCAGGGCGGCCACGTGCTGCTTCAGCCGAGGGTCGAGCCACGGCTCCCCAGCCAGCACATATTCCGGATATATCGTCAGACGTTCCCGCAGTTCGAAGCCGGCGGCAGCCGTACGAGCCGCGAGATCGTCGATCTGCGGCCAGGGACGCTCCGGGTTGACGTGGTCGGGTGTCAGCGGGGATACGCCGCCCCAGTCGTCGATGCCTGCCCGGACCATCAGCGTGAACTCGTCGCCGATCAGGTTGGGCGGCGCCTGGATGCGGACCTTCGGCCCGAGCACGAGGCGGGCGACGGCGATCGTCGCGGCCAGCTCCTGCAGGTCGGCGTCCGGCATGCCGCGCATCGCCGTGTCGGGCTTGGCGCGGAAGTTCTGGACGATGACCTCCTGGATGCCCCCGTATTCGCGGGCGACCCGGCGGATGGCGAAGATCGACTCGGCTCGGTCCTCGATGGACTCCCCGATGCCGATCAGGATGCCCGTGGTGAAAGGCACATTGGACCGTCCGGCGTCTTCAAGCACGCGCAGCCGTACGGCCGGGTCCTTGTCGGGCGAGCCGTAGTGCGGCATGCCCTTCTCGTCGAAGAGGCGCCGCGAGGTGGTCTCCAGCATCATGCCCATCGACGGTGCGACCGGCTTGAGCCGCTGGAGGTCGCGCCACGTCATCACCCCGGGGTTGAGGTGCGGCAGCAGGCCGGTCTCCTCCAGCACGCGGATCGCCATGGCACGGACGTACGACAACGTGTCGTCGTAGCCGTGCGCGTCGAGCCATTCACGGGCCTGGTGCCAGCGGTCCTCGGGGCGGTCCCCCAGGGTGAACAGCGCCTCCTTGCAGCCCATCGCGGCACCCTGGCGGGCGACCTCCAGGACCTCGTCCGGCGACATGAAGGGCGCGTCGAGCTTGTGGGGGGCGGTGGCGAACGTGCAGTAACCGCAACGATCCCGGCACAGCCGTGTCAGCGGGATGAACACCTTCCGGCTGTAGGTGACGACTCCCGGCCGCCCGGCGGCGGACAGACCGGCGTCACGCACGCGTGAGGCGTGGTCGAGCAGCGCCTCCAGATCGTCGCCACGCGCTTGCAGCAGGATCGTCGCCTCAGCGACGTCGAGGGTCTTGCCGTCCCGGGCACGCGCGAGCGCGCGCCGAGTCCCGCTGTTCATCGCAGTGTGTCCCGTCATACGCGCACACTACGGCTTCCTGAGTACGCCAGACTTACCCAGCCCCACCCGTGGGCGGCTGAGCGGCCCCATCACGATTCCGGCCCCCAACTCCCGGAGCCTCGAAGGGCCGTCAGAATGAGCGGTAGTCGCGGGCGGGCATGCGGGGGCCGCGGGCCGGGGGGCGGATGCCGCTGAGCTCGATCAACCTGACGACCCGGTGCCGATGCCCGCGGAAAGGCTCAAGCAGCTCCAGCATGCCCGCGTCGTCGGTCTTCCTGCCGCTCAGGGCCCAGCCGACGACGCCCGGCAGATGGAAGTCGCCCACACTCGGCGCGTCGGGGTCCCCGTGGCTGCGCTGCCGTACCTCGGCCGACGTCCACACCCCGATGCCCGGCAGCGCCCGCAGCAGCCGGTCGGCCTCACCGGACTCGACCGCGGACTCCAGCTTGTCCGCGTGACGGGCGGCGTTGATGATCGTCCGGGCGCGTACGGCCTCTGCCCCGGCGCGGTGCCAGTCCCAGGAGGGGATCTTCCGCCAGACGTCGGGCGGCGGCATCACGACCATGCCGTCAGGAGCCGGCCCCGGGGCCGGCGAGCCGTATTTGTGCAGGAGCCATCTCCACGCCCGCCACGCCTCCCTGCCGACGACCTTCTGCTCGAGTACGGCGGGCACGAGCGCCTCCATCACCCGCCGCGTCCGCCCGATCCGCAGACCGGGGTTGCGCGCGGCCAGGTCCCCCACGAAAGCCGCCGACGCCGATCCGGATAAAGACCCCAATAGTTCGATAAATCCGGGAAAGTCGTCGTCTGCTCCGAGCATCGACGGCAACATCTCGAGCAGCCAATGAGCCCCCGGCCCCCAGGCCTGCCCCAGCACCTCACCCGAGCGGGTGCCGACCCTCAGCGTGCCCGGGCCGTCCGGGGTGAGCGACGTCCGCCAGACGGCTCCGTCAGCGGTGCGCTGCCAGGTGGGGTCCCCGCCGCCGTGCCGGTGCGGCGACAACGTCAGTGCCACGTCCACCGGGGCAGCCGGTCTCCACCGGCGTTCGCCGATCAGTGCCGTGGCGCTCGATGTCATCGGAATCGCCTCAGACGTCGCTCGAAAAACGCACCGAACATTCCGGCAGGGTGACACCCGGCCAGATCCGAAGGCCCGACATGAGCTCGTTGCCCGCGCCGATGAGTGCGCCGTCCCCGACGACCACCTCGCGCAGCACGGCTCCTGAGGCGACGCGGGCGCCGCTGCCGACGACCGAGTCGACGACGACCGCACCCGCGGCCACCACGCAGTCGTCGGCGAGCACGCTGCCGCGCACGCTCGCACCGGCCTCGACCGTCGCGCGGGCGCCGACCACCGTGCCGCCGGTCACCTTGGCCTCGGGCGACACCATGGCCCCGTCGAGGAGGAGGCACTCTCCCGCGGTTCCGGGCAGCGCCGAGGAGGTCAGCCGTCCCTGCACCAGGTCGGCGGAGCCCTGAACGAACGCCGCCGGCGTGCCGACGTCGAGCCAGTAGGACCCGTCGGCGTACCCGAGGACGAGCTCGCCGGCCTCGATGAGGCCGGGGAAGGTCTCCCGCTCGACGGAGACCACCTCCCCCGCCGGAATCGAGTCGATGACCGACCGCTGGAACACGTAACAGCCCGCGTTGATCCGGTTGGTCACCGGCGTGGGTGTCTTCTCCAGGAACGCGGTGACCCTGCCGTCGGGCGTCGTCGGGACGCATCCGAAACGCGTCGGGTCGTCCACCTCGGTCAGGTGCAGTGTCACCGCCGCGCCCCGCGAGCGATGAAGGGCGACCTGGGCCGAGATGTCGTGCCCCGACAGGATGTCGCCGTTGAGCACGAGCACGGGCGCGTCCGGCGGGCAGGTGAGCGCCTCGGCGGCGTTGCGGATGGCTCCGCCCGTGCCGAGCGGGCTCTCCTCGGTCATGTAAACGATCTCGAGGCCGAACGCCGAGCCGTCTCCGAACGCCTCGGCGAACATCGCGGCGCGGTAGGACGTGGCGAACACGATCCGACGTACACCGTACGCATGGGCCTTGGCCAGCTGGTGAGCGAGGAAGGGTACCCCCGCCGTCGGAAGCAGCGGCTTGGGCGTATGAAGCGTCAAAGGCCGCAACCGGGTGCCTTGACCCCCGACGAGCAGGATCGCTTCCAAAGCCTCCGAAGGCTCCGTCGACTGCAAAGAACTCTCCCTCACAGCCGCGAGGTTAGCCTAGGTCCCCATTCTTCGTCGGACTGACACAAGGGGCGCCCCGCTGACGAATTCTCCATGTTCCATCACTCCATTGTTCCCGTGGACACCGCATGGACATGGCCTGTACGGTTCGGCCGATCAGTGCTTCTCCACAGGTCGGCCGGACGGCTGGACCGATCTCCGGGAGGCAAGGCCGGCCAGTGCTGCGCACACGAGGTCGCCCACGGAGACGATGAGCCGGGAGCAGAGCGCGGCCGCGATGGCGGACCCCCGATCGAGCACCGGGGCGAGAGCGGCCACCATGGCGACCTCCCGCACGCCCGCTCCGGCCGGGAAGACGATCGCCAGTGTGCCCAGACACCATGCCAGCGCGAAGGCGCCGAAACTGAGGATCAACGCGTCGGCTCCCCTGGCGCCGAGACCATGGACGATCATCGCGAGATGCACGCCGTACGCCGCCCACCCCGCGAGCGCCCATCCGACGGCGGTGAGGATGCCGCGGCGGGTCAGCGGCCGCTCCAGGGGCGGCCTGCGCAACCGCCTGAGCCCGAAGCCGATCACCGGGTTCACGATCCTCGGATGGAGGGCCACGGCGAGCACGGGGACGAGGAGCAGGAGCCAGGCGTAGCGCGCGACCGAATCACCGCCGATCACGGGGAGCGTGACCACCCCCACGAGCAGCCCGGTCGCCAGGTAGATCGGATACGTCAAGAAGAACGCCGCGGCGCTGCGGGATCTCGGGATGCCGTGGTCGCGGCCCATCTCCATTTGGGCGAGCATGACGTGCACCGCCGAGCCGGGGATGTACTTGCCGAGCTGGCCGAGAAAGAAGATCTTCGCTGCGCTGGTGAGGGACAGCGGTGAGCCGAATTCGGCGAGCAGCGAGCGCCACATCATCATGCCCGCGGCCAGCGCCCCGAGAACGGCGACCAGCGAAACGGAGAGCTCCGGCCACGACAGCCGGGCGAAACCTTCGGAGACCGCCCCCCACTGCCCCGCGATGCTCCAGGCGCCGAACCCGAGCGCGACGAGCAGGAACAGCAGCCGAAGTGCCTTGCGCCGGTTCATGCCACGTCCGGGGTCATGGCGCGGAGACCGCCTCGGGCGGCTGCGGGAGCGCGGCGCCGAGCGGCCGGCCGGGCGTCTTGGTGGCGATCCAGAGGTAGGTGGGGACGACAGGACGCAGCGCGGTCAGGGCAGGGCGCGGCGCCCGCTCCAGCACGCCCTTGGCGGCGCGGCCGACGGCTCCGGGGAACAGCTCGCCCCCGGCGAACCGGTCAGGGGAGGCGAGCACGGGGAAGGTGTAGTCCCACACGTGGAAGTCCGCCAGCATCCTGCGCAGCCCGCCCCGCGTACGGAACCGCTCGTAGTAGTGATCGGCCCGCCCGAAGGCCCGCACATAGCGGTCGGCCGCGGCGGGCGGCAGGTAGGACAGGAAGGGCAGCTTGTAGTGCGGCTCCATGACGCCGAGCCGGTTGCCGAGACCCAGGTACAGCACGCCGTCGTCGGAGAGCACGCGGTGCATGTCCTTGATCACCGCGTCCGGGTCCACCACGTGCTCGTAGATGTGGTTGAAGACCAGCACGTCGATCGACCCGTCGGGGAACGGCAGGGCCTCGCCGTTCGCGCAGACGAACTCGACCCGCTCGCCGAACCGCTCGGCCGCCTTCTTCAGGCCGGGAACGTCGATGTCGACCCCGAACGTACGGCCCGCCCCCGCGCCGGCGAGCTCGTCGGCGATGAAACCGGCCGAACAGCCGATGTCGGCGACGGTCAGCCCGGACAACATCTGGCCGGGTTCGGCCGCGTCCCTGCCCAGATAGTGCGCGAGCACGGCGAGGATCTTCGCGGCCTTGCGGCGGCGTTTGGCCTCATCCAGCATCGCGCCCTGGAACTCGGAGTACTCCAGTTGCGCGGCGCGTTCTCTGCTCACCGGTCGATCACCGCTATCTGCGTCCGTGCCACGGTGCCCAACAGTACCGCCGCACGGCCGCACCCCCTGCCCGTCGGCCGAAGTGGGCCCGCCCGTGAGAGCCGGGCTCCCCTGGGCCGCCCCTATTGCATGATCACGAAGTGCGGGTGCGCAGGCCGGCGCACCCGCCGCCGAACTTCTGCATGATCACGAAACGGATCGCCGCAGCTCACGCACCATGATCTCGAACTTCTGCATGATCACGGGGAAAGGAGGGTTTCGAGGTAGACGGCCCAGAAGGGGTCGGGGTCGACGGGTTTGACCCCGCTACGCAGACGGGCGGGCACGCCCGGTTCGTAGAAACGTTTGATCGCCTCGGCCAGCGCCCCCGCCGAGCCGGGCTCGACGAGCAGGCCGTCGACGCCGTCCTCGACGTTGTCGGCGAGCGCCCCCACCCGGGTCGCGATCACCGGCACGCCGTGCTCGTGGCCCAGCCACACGTTCTGGCTGGCCGTCGCCGACCGATAGGGCAGCACGAGGGCGTCGGCCTCGGCGAACAGGCCGGGCACGTCTTCCGCGGCCACATATCCGGGGCGCAGTTCGACGCGGTCGGCCAGCCCCAATTCGGCGATGAGGGCCTTCGTCGCCTCCAGGCCGCCCCAGAACTCCCCCGCCACCGTCAGCCCGACCCCCTGCACCTGGGCCAGGGCGTGCAGCAGCAGGTCGAGCCCTTTGTACGGCCGGACGATGCCGAAGAACAACAGCCTGCCGTACGGCTCGGCCCCGGCGGCGCCCCTGGCGCTACGAGCGGGCAGGTGCGGCGCGAGGGCGGCCGAACGCACGGGGGCGGTGGTGAGCCCGCGCGCCGTGGCCGCCTGCTCCTCCGAGTGGGTGAGCACGCCGTCGACCCTGCCGAGCAGGGCCTTCATCAAGGGCCTGTCATACGGCTTGCGCTCGTGCGGCAGCACGTTGTGGCACAGGGCGACCACCCTGGTTTTGCGGCGCAGGCCGAAGAGGATGCCGAGATAGGCGGGCACCTGCACGGGGCTGAGCACGGCGAGGACCACGAGGTCGAACCCGCGCAGCCGCCTCCCGCAGGCGACCCATCCGTCGGGGCGGCGCCAGTCGAGCATCCGCCGGGTGTCCGGGTACGGCTCGCCCTCGGGCGCGTCGATGGTCTGCTGACCGGGATACAGGAACGAGGGGTACTGGGCGCGCCACGACTCGATCACGACCTCGTGCCCCGCGGCCCGCAACCGGTGCGCCAGCTCGGTCGTGTGATGGGCGCCGCCGCCCTTGTACGGATACGTCGGTCCGACGATCGCTATCCGCATCGGTTCGCCCTACTCGCCGCGGGACCGGACGATGAGGTCGGCGAGCAGTGCAAGTGACCCGATGAGCAGGCCGGACAGGAAGATCACGATGGTGTTGCTGGTCAGGTAGAAGCCGTAGCGCACCACGTCGAACACGCCCTTGACCAGCCCGATGCCGACCAGCCAGAGGGCCGGCGGCATGAGCACCTTGAGCGGGTTGAAGTACATGACCATCCGCAGCACCTGCAGGATGTAGCGGTAGGCGTCGGAGACGAAGCTGAACTTCGACTTCCCGGCCCGCTTGGCGTATTCGATCGGCAGGTAGTAGACGTCGTGCTGGTTCGACAGGAACGCCAGCGTGATGGTCGTGACGCAGGAGAACCCGGGGGGCAGCAGCCGCAGGTACGGCTTGGCGACCGACTTGCGGAAGGCCCGCAGGCCCGAGTTGAGGTCGGGGATCTTCTGTCCCGCCAGGCGCTCGGCGACCTTGCGGATGAACCACTTGGCCGGGACGCGCAGGAACTTGTGCGAGCCCTCCTCGGTGGTGCGCGCGCCGACGACCTGGTCGACGGTGTGGTCCTTCTCGAGGATCTGCACGAGCTCGGGAATGCGCTCGTTGGGGTAGGTCATGTCGGCGTCGGTCCACACGACGATCTCGCCGCGGGCCTCCTGCGTGCCGATCCTGCGGACCGTGCCCGAGCCGCCGTTGCGGTGGAACGCCTTGATCCGCATCTGCGGGAAGCGCGGGGCCGCCTCCTGGAGGCGGGCGAGGGTCTGGTCGGTGGAGCAGTCGTCCACGGCCACCAGCTCGTAGGTGTAACCGCTCGCGTCCATGGCGGCGCAGATGCGCTCGACCTCGTCGACAACGTGATCCTGCTCGTTGTAACAGGGCAGGACGATCGTCACGTAAGGGTTCTCCGCGGCAGTCACAGCGCTTCCAGAGGTCTCGGGCGTGGTCACGTCCGGTTAGGGTACTCTGCCCAGCCAAACCGCGACCCAACATCGCAAAGTCCTCCAGGCTCCCGATCCGCCGTCTTCCTCGGCCGGCGCCGCTCAGAGCCCGCGGCTCCGGACCTTCACTTCGGGAACGCGGATCCGGGACCGTACCGGACGCCCTTACCTCCCCTGGCATCACCGATCTTCTCCAGGATCCGGCTCTCTCGAAGATCATTGAGCAGATCGCGGACCGCGAAGACATGGACGTCAAAGATGCGCTGAATTGTGCGGTTTGTAATGAATCCATATTCGCGCACGTGATCGATGATCTTCTGGTCCATGCCGTCGATTCCACGCCGGTGATAAGCCACCGCACGGGAGAGCGCCGCGACGACCCCCGCGCGAAGACGGTATGTCGGAAAGGGCTTGTTGAGGGTCCTCCTCGTGGGCTCCAGCAGCGTCAGCTCCGTGGCCATGCGCGCAAGAACTTCCTGTGCTTCCACTGGTTGTCGCTGGATCAAGCCGCCGAGTCTGAGCGCGTCGATGCTGGAGCTGTGCCGAAGGTGCGACAGCGCTAGGAGGACATTCACATCCCGTCCCGCCTGCAACGGGAGGTCACTGATGAAGCGTACGAAAACGTCATGTCCGATGCCTCCGGCCAAGGTGACGCGGACCAGAGTGCCCTGGTCCTCGAAAGCCGGGGGTTCCTTGCCGACACGGAGCATTTCGCGATACGCCCGGTCGACGGTCCACTGTCCCGCCGGTCTCGTATGACCGATGGATGAGGGCGTTGACTATCAGTTCCCGGACGGCGTCCCGCGGATAGTCCGTAAGCTGAAGCTGCCGCCCGCCCGCGATGTTCAAGGGGTGGATCTCCCGGCGGGTTTCGATGGCGTCGACCATTGTTTCGATCGCGGCGAGCACCGGGCGCGTGCCCCGAGTTCTTCCTGTCGCCTCCTTTCCAGCGGTCGGGCGGAATTGGTAGGAGTATCCGTAGCCAGGGATGATCCGCTGGAGCGACTCTTCTTCCGCCAGCAGGAGAACCCCCGCATTGGTCACCGTCCCATCCGGTGCCAGCAGTCGCAGGGCCTCGAGCAGCGCTTTGTCGCCGAGTTCGACGAGGTGATCCCGGTCGCCCCTCGATGCGAGGAGCCGCCGCAATCTGCCGAACTCCACAATGCTCAGATCACCGATCTCGGCACTCGACTTCTCCGCCGACCAGTCGACCTGCCCCCGCGCGATCATCACCTCGCGCTGCTGATCAGGAGGGAAGGGCAGACACTCCTTGCCGAGCCGACGAGTTGCCAGGCCCGACCGGTTGCTGTGCGGCATAACGCCTTGCGGAACCGCTACGAGGATGAGTCTGACGCCGTCGACGACCTTTTCATTGACGAACGGAGTGATCGACGGCTGTGTCCGGTCGAATACTCCCTTGCGGATCTGGTCGAGGGTGTAGGTCTCCGGCACTCCGCGCAACGCGTCCGCCCGCGTCGTGGCCTTGTCATCCACCCCCGGGACCACTGTTCCGCCGTGCGCGTTCACGAAGCAGACGAGCGCGTCGGCCAGCAGGTTGAAGGTGGCTTTCAGGGAATCCGCCGGGAACTTGAAATCGAGAGTCTCCGACTCAAGCTGGTCCGCCGTCATGCCGGCCCCCACCAGATCAAGCGCCGACTCGGCCTCGTCCAGCTGCATGCGTTTGAGGCCAACTGAGAAATGGTCCTCAATCAACGTTTCTCAGTTGGCGTCAAAGCCGGGTTCAGGCCGGGATGGTCATCCAGACGTCGACGGTGAGCGACCAGGTGCCGTTCGGGGGGTCGACGAGCGAGCGCTCGTCCTGGCGGCTGCGGAGGGCGAAGACCCGCTCCGGCATGCCGTACGGCCACAGTTGGCCGGGCTCGGCGGCGAGCAGCACCGGCAGCCGGCCCGTGCCCCTGACCTTGTCGATCAGTCGCTCGATGTCGGAATGCAGCGGCACGTCGCTGCCCTGGGGGTAGGCCACCCAGGCGGTGGGCACGCCGCACTGGCCCCGGACGACCTGGGTGAACCGGTCGCCGGTGGCCCGCTCGACGATCAGCACGGACGCGTTGGAGGGGATCGCCCGGCAGAGGCCGGCCACGGCGGCGGCCTCCCCCCGGTCGACCGGGGTGAAGGCGGTGCCGATCGAGGTGATCGCGGCGGGGACCACGAGCAGGATCGCCCCTCCCGCCACGATGAGGCGGGTGCCGTACCCCCGCAGGCGTACCCGCCGCCTGATCCAGCGCAGCCCCCACACGGCGAGCAGGATCATGCCGGGGATGACGATCGGGGCGAGCCGCCGCGAGGCCCAGGGATGGTCGGGGGTGATCCCGGGACGCCAGAGCGTCGTCACCGTCGTCCAGGCGATGATCGCCAGCGGCAGCAGCCAGCCGAATTCCCTGCCCCGGGCCATACGCCGCGTGAGCACCGCGGCGGCCAGCGTGGCCAGCACGACGACGGGCACTCCGACATACCAGATGACCCAATAAAGCGAGTTCTCGTAGTAGAGCCGGTTCGGGTCGATCGGCAGGTGGTTCACCTGCTGCGTCTTGCTGATGAACGCGGCCGTCAGCTGGTCTTCCGGCGTCGTCGGAACGCGCTGCACCGTCTGCACCCAGGGCCGTACGGCCAGGCCCACGACGACGAGCACCACCAGGCCCGCGGCGAGATCGGGGAGGCGGCGGGCGATCCGTCCCCCGGCGAGCGCACGTGTGCGGCGGACGATCCACGGCGCGAGGGCCACCGCGACGAGGGTGAGCACGAGCACGGCGGCGCAGATGGCCAGCAGCGGCTTGAGCGAGCCCGACAGATAGCCGAGATAGGGCCGGGCGAGCAGGTAGCAGGCAGCGAAGCCGAGCCCTCCGCCGGCCAGCAGCCCGGCGAGCAGCGGCAGTCCGAGCTTCCCCTCGGGCACCCGCGTGTGCCCGGGGTCGGCGGTGCGGAAGACGCGGGCCATGGCGACGAGCAGGCCGGCGTAGGCCAGCACGGGCAGCACGTCGCGCAACCCGTCGATGCGCACGAGCAGGGCGAGGCCGAACGCCAGGCCGGCGAGCCCCGCCATGAGCCGGGCGCCGCGCGCGGCCCCAGTGACCCCGACAGCCCCAGCGGCCTCGGCGGGCGTGGCCGGGCCGAGGAAACCCGCCCCGAGCGCCCCGGCGCGCAGCCGGAACCGCGCGTCGAGCAGCAGGCTCATCCCGCCGAAGATCAGGATCATCGAGGGGATCTCGCTGAACGTCGTGCGCGAGGTGTAGAGGATGGGCAGGCTCACGGCGAACACGAGTGCCGCCACCGGAGCCCACCGCGCCCCCACGAGCCGGGCAACCGTCCCGCCGAAGACGAGCACGGCAAGGCCGCCGAGCACCGGCGGCACGAGCACCAGGCCGGGGACGCCGCCGAGCCAGTACCCGATCGAGTGGATGATCGGAGGGCCCGGCATGAACTGCGGGACGATGCCGCCGTCCCATCCGTACATGCCCATGCTCGCGAACCGCAGGGCCCGGTCGGGGCCGCCGAAGTCGCCGGTGGGGATCGGCAGCGAGCCGTGCTTGGCCACCCAGATCGCATACTGCGCGTAGGTGGCGGGATCACGGCGGATGATCAGCTGTTCGCCGTGGAAGATCCCGTTGAAGATCGCCGAGGCGACCGCGACGAGGAACACCCCCGCGGCCGACCAGGCCGACGACTCCACCGTCTCCGGCATGCGGCGCAGGCCGTACCAGCAGAAGGCGACGGCGAGGCCGCCTCCGAGTAGCGTCGCCGGCAGGGGGGAGAACCACCCGAGCAGCAGGAGCGGAAGCCCCGCGACCAGCCATCCGCTGAGGGCGAGCGCGGGCACGGCGGAGGCGACGGCGAGCACCCGGCCCGCCGCCGGCCATGTCGTCCGCCTCACGGCCCGCTGGCGGAGGCGACTGAACGCGTTCGCTGGAATGAGCCGAGCGTAACGGGCCCGGCCACCGATCGATGCCGTCCGGGTGGGCGATCGGCCGGGCTCATCCGCGCTCGCGCAGGTCACGGCTGGTCGCCGGACCCGGTAGCGTACGCGGGAAATCACCGGCATCGGGAGTGAGCGTGGCGCAAACCAGGCGCATCGCGTCGTGGACCCGGCGACACGGGTGGTTTCTCGTCGCCTTCACGTCGGGCGCGGCGCTGCGCGTCATCACCATGATCGGCTATCGGCCCGCCCTCTGGTTCCCCGACTCCTACACCTATGTCGTGACGGCCGTACGGCCGAGCCCCGACCTGGTGCGGCCCGCCGGATACTCCCTTTTCCTGCGGCTGCTCGAGCCGTTCCACAGCTTCGCCGCGGTCACGCTCACCCAGCATCTGCTCGGGCTCCTGACCGGTGCCCTGATCTACGCCACCGTGCTGCGCCGGACCGGTCGCGCCTGGCTCGGCGCCCTCGCCGCCGTGCCGGTGCTGCTTGACGCCTACCAGATCCAGCTCGAGCACCTGCTCGTCTCCGACTCGCTCTTCACGTTGCTCGTCGTCGCGGCCGCCTGCCTCCTCGCCCGGCCCTCCAGCCGTCCTGCCCGTACGGCTGCCGCGACGGGCCTGTTGCTGGCCGCGGCCACGGTGACCAGGACCATCGGCCTGCCCTTGATCGGTGTCTTCGGACTCGTGCTGCTCTGGCAGGCCTTCGCCGGACGGTCCGCCGGCGGGCTCAGGCGTCTCGCGGCCCCGGTGGCCGCTTTCGCCCTGGCCGTGTCGCTGCCCGTCGCCGCCTACGCCGGGTGGTTCTACGCCGCACACCACCGCGTGGGCCTGGTGGCCTCCAACGGGGTGTTCCTCTACTCCCGCACGATGATGTTCGCCGACTGCGCCGTGATGAAGCCGCCCGCCGATCTCGCGGTGTTGTGCGATCCGCGCCCGCCCGCCGCGCGGCCGCCCGCGCCGAGCTACGCCTGGGACGCCGGCTCCCCCGTGGTCAAGCTGCCCGGGATCACCTTCACCAGGGCCAACGACGCGCTGGCCCAGCGCTTCGGCATGCTCGCGATCACCAGCCAGCCGCTGGACTACGCGCGCTCGCTGCTCGTCGAGTTCGGCAGGTCCTTCACCTTCGGGCGGCCCGTCTACCCGGACGCCGCGACCGTCCAGTCCTACGAGTTCCCGAGCGCGCCGCCGCCCCCGCCGGACCGCGATCCCGCGGTCGCGGGCGCCGCCGTCGCCGAGCAGTACGAGCGGGGGCCGCTGACGGTGACGGTCGCCGAGCCGTACGCGGGGTGGATGCGCGCCTACCAGAAGGCGGCCCATCTTCCCGGGACGTTCCTGCTCGTGCTGCTCCTCGTCCCTCCGGCCGTCTCGCTGACCAGGCGGCGTGCCGGGAGGCGGAAGAACGAGCGGGGGACACCGGGCGTGTGGCCGGTGTGGATCACGGCGCTGGCCCTGCTCGTGGTCCCCGCCGCGACGGCGGCGTTCGACTACCGGTACGTGCTGCCCGCCGTTCCGCTCGCCTGCCTGGCCGCCGCGCTCATGGTGCGTCCCGCCGCAGGCCGTGAGGCCGTCGTCCCGACGCCCCGTGCCGCTCCAGAAGCCGCACCCGAGGCCGCGGGGACCCCGCATGACCAGCCAGTTGTGTGAATTACAAGTAAAGGCACACCAATCGGCATACCCTGAAATGTCCTGGTTTTAGTATGCTCGGCCGTCACCACCATTCTGGGGCGGAGCACCGTGATCAGGGCTTCACGGGCTCATCCGATCGGGGCGCCTTGTGTGCTTCTGTGACCTAATCTCGGAGCGCGACAAAGTGATCGCTGTCCAAGGAGGACATGTGTGCGAGCGATGCGATAATCCCTCCTCTGATTCGCCCGCACATCCCACGTCCTTCGCTGTGAAGGGGGCACGATGAGCGACCTCGGTCGCGGCTCCCGCAGTCAGGGCTCGCCCCCCGCCGACCAGAGGGTCTGGGGCGACGCCGGCACCGTCCGTGATTCCTACGACGGCGGCTCGTACGGCAGGAGCGCCTTCGGCTCCGACTCCGATTTCTACGGCCAGGCCGTGCAGGACCCTCCGCGCCGACGGCGCGACGCAGAAGCGTACGGCGAGGACGACTTCTACGGCGACGACCGTCCGAAGACGCGCCGCGACAGGCGGGGGGACGACGACTTCGGCGACAAGTTCTCCGAGCAGGCTCCGCCGCGGAAGTCGCGAGGCGGAGGCGGCCAGGAGCCACCGGACGTCCATCAGGGACCCGGCCGCGGCAAGGGCGGCAAGGGTGGCGGCGCCAAGCGCGGCCTCGGCGTGATCGGCTGGATCAGCGTGGTGCTCACCGGCATCCTGGTCCTCGGCACCTTGACCGCGTACAAGTTCTACCGGGACACCTTCGGCCTCATCACGCGTGGGGCGTCGACGGACGACCTCGACAAGAGCAGGCCCGTCAACCAGACGGGCGCGATCAACGTGCTCCTGGTCGGATCCGACACGCGGGCCGGCGCGAACAAGAAGTACGGCAAGAGCCTCGTCAACGACGGGGAGCGCACGGACACGATCATGCTGTTACACGTGGCCCCCAACCGGGACGGCGCCACCCTGATCAGCTTCCCCCGCGACTCCATGGTGCAGATCCCCGCATGCCGCGGCGTGCAGAGCAAGGCCATCAACCCGGCACACGGCCCCGCCATGATCAACTCCGCCTTCAGCGACGGCGGCATGATCTGCACGCGGCGGACCATCGAGACGCTCACCGGCATCCCCATCGATCACTACGTCAAGGTCGACTTCACCGGCTTCAAGAACATCGTGAACGCCCTGGGCGGCATCACGATCTGTCTGCCGACGAAGGTCGACGACGACGACTCAAAGTTGCACTTGAGCGCGGGCAAACATCTGGTGAAGGGCGAACAGGCCCTCGCCTACGTGCGGATCCGGCACGGCCTCGGCGACGGCAGCGACCTCGGCCGGATCAAACGGCAGCAGGTCTTCATCTCCCAGATCGTGAAGAAGGCGACGAGCAGCGCGATGCTCACCGACGTCGGCCAGCTGACCGGCTTCATCAAGGCGGTCGCCGGGTCCGTGACCATGGACGACAAGCTCAACGCCGGCGAGCTCCTGAAGATCGCCCAGAGCGCGCAGGGCCTGAAGGCGACCGGCTTCAAGGCCACCACAGTGCCCTGGATGTACGACCCCACCAACCCCAACCGGGTGGTGTGGAGGCAGCCGGCGGCCAACAACCTGTTCAACGCGATCAAGAACGACACCAAGGTCATTCCTACGGCGGCTCCGGCCGCGTCCACGGGCACGAAGGCGTCGACGGTCACCAAGCCGCAGCAGGTGAAGGTCGCCGTCTACAACGGCACCAACACCGCGGGCAAGGCGAGCGAGGCCGCGAACGCCCTGTCGGCGCTGGGCTTCGACGTCGTGGGCACCGGCAACGCCAGGAAGACCGACGGCACCGACCAGCCCAAGACGCTGATCCGCTACTCCGGCCAGGGCGCCGACCAGGCCAAGCTGTTGTCAGGCAAGCTCCAGAGCGCCGTGGCTCCCGCGGCCGGCACGGTGGCGGGCGCGGGGACGGTCGCCAAGTTCACGCCCACCACGCCGCCCCCGGCGTCGACGGTCAAGTCGAGCGGTCCCGTGATCAAGCTGGTCATCGGCGCCGACTGGAAGGGCGTCAGCGCCCCGATCCAGGTCGGGGACGACGCGGTGACCTCGAAGACCAACATCTGCGCCCAGTGACATCCTGAGCGGGCCGGGAGAACACGTGTTCACCCGGCCCGCCGCATGCGTCCACGATTCGACCACCAAGCTTGGTGCCGGATAGACCACTCTTCGCCCTCCGCGCGACATCCGATCAAGAGAACGTTAGGGTGAAGACTCCGGTGAACGCGCCCCGTTCACCCTTCCGGCTGATCCGCGTGGGCGCCTTCCCCAGTGTCCGATACTGGTCGCGCCCGGATCCGGAAGATCCGTCTGGCGTGACCGTCCTTCCCTCGACAGATAGCTGAGCGTTTCTCTTGTGAGTGACTCCCGCCACCACTCCTCTGTCCCGCCATCGCGGTCCGGCGCCGCCCCTGACGCCGAGGACGAGCCCACCGGCGTGATCAGCCGCATCACGGGGGAATGGCCGCCGCCGGGAGGCGACAAGCCCGATTCGGCGCCGGAAGGCCGCCGGAAAGCCGGCGCGGCTTCCGCGAAGACGCCCGCCAAGACCCCCGTCGACAGGCCACCGCTGCCCGTACGGCAGCCGCGCAGGCGTGGAGCGGCTGCGGCGAACGGCGCGGCCCCCGACGCGGCGACTCCTTCGCAGGGCTTCGACTACTTCGCCTCTCGCACGAGCCCTCCGCCCGGCGCGCAGCAGGTCGGCGGTTCCCCGGGGACCTCGGAGGCGTGGGACACGCCCTCAGGTGTAGGAGCCCGTCCGTTCGCCCGCGCCTCGTCCACCGGGGCCCCTTCCCGCGAGGCGGAGGGCCCGCAGTGGCCGGAGATCGTCGACGACGCCCCGGCGGCCCCCTCGTGGGACCCGTGGCGCCGCGGTGGTCAGGAGGCCCCCGCCGCGAGCACCGCCTCCGACCTGGCCGAACCCGCCATTCTGCCTGCGTGGTCCCAGGCGCCGGCCGCGGCACTCACGGGAACGGGCCCCGTCTCGCCGGAGACGGTCCAGCGGGCCCGCCAGGCCCTCCCCGCCGGATGGGACGCGCTGGAGCGCGACCCGGACACCGAGCCGGAACCCGAACCGGAGCCTCAGGCCACGAAGAAGCGTGATCCGTTCCTGGACAACGTGAAGTTCGTCCTGATCACGCTCGTGGTCATCGGGCACTCGCTCATCCCGACCCTGGCCGCCCACTCCTCCAAGACGGCCTACCTGTTCATCTACGTCTTCCACATGCCGCTGTTCATCATCGTCAGCGGCTACCTGTCCAGGAACTTCTGGAACTCCAATGCGAAGACGAACAAGCTCGTCGACACCTTCCTGGTGCCGTACGTCATCGTCGAGATCGGTTACGCCGCGCTCCGCACCGCCTTGGGGGCCAAGTGGAGCCTCACGATCACCGATCCCGCATGGATCAACTGGTACCTGCCCGCGCTGCTGCTGTGGCGGCTGTCCACGCCCGTCTGGAATCGCATGCGCTTCCCCCTGGTCGTCGCAGTGCTCATCTACTTGGCAGCCGGAATGTCCGACCTACCGAGTGACTTCAGCATTAACCGCTTCTTCGGGTTCCTTCCGTTCTTCGTCCTGGGGTTGGTCATCAAACCGGGGCTGTTCACGTTCCTGGGCCGCCCATGGGTCCGGGTGCTGTCGGTGCTCGTGCTGGCCGGCGCAGCCGCGGCGGCGATCTATCTGGTCAAGACCGATTCGGTGACGATGGGCCCGTTCTACTACAAGGAGAGCTACAAGGCGCTCCACCTGATCTGGTGGGAGGGCATGGCCCAGCGGATGGCGGTCCTCGTCGCCGCGCTCGCGATGTGCGCGGCCGTGTTGTCCCTGGTCCCGCGGTCGGAGACGTGGTTCACCGACCTCGGCACCCGCACGCTCTACTGCTACCTCCTGCACGGCGTGCCCGTCCTGATCGCCACGGAGATGGGCTGGCTGAGCGTCCCCTGGCTGTTCGGCCCCCTCGGTGTGGCGGCCCTGGCCAGCGCCAGCTTCGCTCTGGCGATCGTGGTCTCCATGCCGTTCACCCGCACGTTGTTCAAGTGGCTTCTCGAACCCCGGCTCACCTGGCTCTACCGGAGGCCCCGGCAGGAGTCCGCCTGAGATCGGATCCGTACGGCTCCCGCCCCGGCGCATCCCGCCGGGGCGGTGCCATGTCCAGACTCAACCGAAACTTAAGCATCAGTTAGTCCGCCATTCACCCAGCGCATCCGGACACTTCGGACCTTAGGGCAAGCCTCCCCATATGAGGGTATGCGTCGGCACGATAGTCCATCATCCGGAGGACGCACGGATCACGCACCGGCAGATCCGGTCGCTGCTCGACGCCGGGCACGAGGTCACCTTCATCGCGCCCTTCACCCACTGCAACGTGACTCCGTCGCCGGAGATCCGGGCCATCGACGTCCCCCGCGCCGTAGGCCTGCACCGCAGGAAGGCCGTCAGGGCGGCTCGCTCGGCCCTGAGGCGGGGCGCGAAAGACGCCGACCTGATCCTCATCCACGACATCGAACTGCTGCTGGCGCTGCCGCGCAGGCGCCCTCCGGCCGTTTGGGACGTGCACGAGGACACCGCCGCCGCGCTGCCCACCAAGACCTACCTGCCCGAGCCGCTCAAGAACGCGCTGCCTCCCGTGATCCGCGGCATGGAGGCGCGGGCGGAGCGCCGCATGCACCTCATCCTCGCCGAGGACTCCTACCGGGAGCGGTTCGCGCACGACCATCCCGTGGTGCCCAACCTCACCTACGTGCCGGACAGCCCGCCCCAGCCTCCCGGCGACAACCGGCTCGTCTACATCGGCCAGCTCGCGCAGGCCCGCGGCGCGATCGAGATGATCGAACTGGCCAGGCGGTTGCGCCCGCACGGCATCCGGCTCGACCTGATCGGCCCGGCCGACGCCGACGTGCGCCCGCTGCTGCGCGACGCGCAACGCGAAGGCGTGCTCGACTGGTTCGGATACGTGCCCAACAAGCACGCCCTGAGGATGGCGGAGGGCGCTCTGGCGGGATTGTCCCTGCTGCGCGACCTGCCCAACTTCCGGAACTCGACGCCCACCAAGGTCATCGAGTACATGTCCCGCGGCGTCCCGGTGATCACGACGCCGCTGACGCGGGCGGCCTCACTGGTCGGACGGGTCGACGCCGGCACCATCGTGCCCTTCGGCGACGTGGAGAGCGTGGTGGCCAACGTGGCCCAGGCCGTGCTCCGGCTCCGCGACAACGCCGAGCGGCGGGGCGCGATGGGTGCGCGAGGCTACTTCGAGGCTCTGCACCACCACCACTGGCCCACGATCGCCGGGGAATTCGTCGCGCAGCTGGAGCGCTGGGCCGACACGCCGGGTTCGCCGCGAGCCCGCCGCAACGACACCGTCGTCCCCGTCTGAGCGTCCCCGCGCCCGGCGGTTCCGTCGCCTCCGCTTCGCCGTACGGCTTTCGCCAGGCCACCGGGCCTTGTTGTACTGGGGGCATGGCAAGCCATCTCATTCAGGGGCGCCGGGTCGACATTCCGGTGGAGATCCGCGACGCGACAGCATGCGGCGCGACCTATCTCGTACGCGCCGACGCCGCCAGGGCGGTCCTCGCGTATTCCGGAATGGACGTCACGGAGGTGGTGCCGGGCAAGGCGGCCTGCACGCTGGTCTTCGCCCGCTACCGCGAGTCCGGGCTGGAGGCCTTCCACGAGTTCGGGGTCACCTTCCTCGTCCGGCCGCC
The DNA here is from genome assembly GCF_016863335.1 of Planotetraspora thailandica. Classification (GTDB taxonomy): domain Bacteria; phylum Actinomycetota; class Actinomycetes; order Streptosporangiales; family Streptosporangiaceae; genus Planotetraspora; species Planotetraspora thailandica. Next base: position 250,939 of record NZ_BOOR01000008.1, on the reverse strand, counting down.
GGATGCGGGGTCTCCCCCGCCTCGCTCGCCGCTGGCCGGCGTGCGCGACATCCGCGGCGCCGGATTCGGCGCCTTCGTCCACTGGCTGCCGGTCGACCGGGAGTTCGCTCTGGAGGCCGGGCGGGCCCTGTGGGGGTTCCCCCGCGAGCTCGCCGACATCGACGTACGGCTCGACACGCCGTACAAGCGGTGCATCCTGCGCAAGGACGGCCGTCTGGTCATCGATCTGCTCATCCGGCCGGGGATGCCGGTGCCCGCGCTGGGAATTCCCGGCGGCTTCGGAAACAGACACAACAACAGGCACAGCGACACGCACAGCGCCGCAGACCGCGGCAGGCGCGATGACAAGCTGGGCGGAAGGCGTGGCGACGGGATCGAGATGGACGTCTACTCCCACCGCGACGGGGTCACCCGGCGGGTTCCGTGGACCCTGCGGCCCCGGGGCGTGCGCACCCGGCTGGGGGGCGCGCTGATCCGGCTCGGCAACCACCCCGTGGCCAAGGAGCTGAGCGAACTGGGGCTGCCCAAGCGTGCCCTGGTGACGAGCTCGATCAGCCGCCTGACGATGTCGGTCGGGGAGGCGTCCCCGGAGCTTTGACGCCCGGCCGTACCAGTCGCGTACTAGACGATGGGCGGGCGCCCCAGGCGGAGCATGCGCCACGCGGTGCGCCACGCCATCGGGCGGCGCTCGCCGGCCGGCTGGCGCAGCCCTTCGGCGAATCCGCGGAACCAGGCCTTGAGCCCGGAGAAGGCCCGCTCCCTGGCGACGGTCAGCGCCATCCAGTTGAACAGGTAGAGGACGGCGAGAGGCCAGGGCAGGTTGCGGCGGGCCAGCCACACACGGTTGCGGGCGTTCATCCGGTAGAACTCGGTGTGCCGGCTGGGCAGCACCAGCGGGTGGTACATCACGGGCTCGGCGTCGTATTCGATCCGATAGCCCTCACCGAGCAGCCGCCAGGCCAGATCGGTCTCTTCGTGGGCGTAGAAGAACTTCTCCGGCAGGCCGCCGACCTGGAGATACGCCGACTTCCTGATCGCACACGCGCCGCCGAGGAACGTGGTGACGGGAGAGGAGCGCTCGGGGTCTCCGGCCCGCAGCCGGGGCACGTGCCGGCGCTGCACCGAACCCCCGTCGGGCTCCATGACCCGGAAGGAGATGACGGCGAGGTCGTGCTCGTGCATGAACCGCTCACGCACGTGGGCGGCGACCTTGGGGCCGGCGTACCAGCCGTCGTCGTCGAGGAAGAGCACCACGTCGCCGGAGCACTCCTGGACGCCTCTGTTGCGGCCCTCGGGGATGCCGACGTTGTACGGAAGCCGTACCGTCTTGACGGCCGCAGCCGAGCCGGGCAGCGGCCGGGCGGTGATCTCGGGCACGTCGGCGCCGTTGCCGACGATCACGACTTCGACGTCGCCGTCGATCTGGTGAAGGGCGGACTCGACCGCGCGGTCGAGCTCGGCGATCCTGTTGCCCATGGTGAGGATGACGCAGGAGAGCTTCACCACGTCCTCGCCCCGGACGGCTGCACTCGATTTCATGATCACCAAGTCTTTAGGGCCGGGCAATCCGGAATCCGCCCCATTTCCGGCGAAATAAGGGTATCGGAACTCCTGGGAAACCCCTAGCGAACCTTGCGTATACAGATGATCGCTGCTCGGTCCGGGAAAGGCCGCTTCCGTCGGCAAAAGGCGGGTCACGAAAGCCTCCGCGAAGCGAGAATGCTCACCAGGTGCAGGATGAGCTGCACGAGCGCGATGATCGCGCAGGCGACCACGAGGATCCGCGTGGCCGAGAACCATGTGTCGAGCACGGCGGCGATCACGGCGATGATCGACAGCTCGATGCCCTGAATGACCCGGTGGAAGCGAAGCGCGCCGACGACCTTGCGGGCCAGGCCGAGCCGTCCGGAGGTGAAATGCCCCGCCGACCCCTCGGTGGCCGCCGTGAGACCGGACCGGGCGCGGGCCACGTCGACCAGGTCGGTCTCCGACTTGATCAGGATCGCGCCCAGTGCCGCGGCGAATCCGAGCACGGTGTACCAGTCGGGCACCGTCTGCGACGCGCGGAAGCCCAGGCCGATCAGCAACGCGGCCTCGGCGAAGTAGTGGCCGACCCGGTCGAGGTAGATGCCGGTGATCGACGTCCGGCGCGTCCACCGGGCGAGCTCGCCGTCGGAGCAGTCGAGCAGGAGATAGAGCTGGATCAGCAGGGCCGCCGCGAGCGCCGCCCAGAGTCCCGGCAGGGCCAGGACGGCTCCCGCCGCCACACCGGAGACGATCATCAGGCCGGTGACCTGGTTGGGCGTGATCGGCGTCTTGGCCAGCAGCCAGGTGGCGTAGATGGAAAGGTGCCGCATGTACAGCAGGCCCGCCCAGTGCTCGCCGCTGCGGCGGTTCATCGTGGTCTGCGGTTGAGCGACCGCGCGGAGCTCAGCGACCGACGGCGTCGACATATTCCTCAACTTTCGCGCGGACCTCGGTCTCCGAAAGCCGAAGGTGCTCAAGGATCGTGTAGCGGCCGGGCCGCGTGCTGGGGGCCAGCATCACCGCTTCGGTGAACTGGTCGATGCTCAGGCCGACGTCCCCCGGTGCGACGGGGAGGCCGTGCATGCTGAGGCACGAGGTGACCTCGCCGAGCCGGTGGGAGTCCTCACGGAGGAAGAAGCAGAACGCCGCGCCGATCCCGGCCAGCTCACCGTGGTTGGACTTACCGGGGAAGAGCTGATCCACGGCATGCAGAATCTCATGATCACCACCGCTGCTCGGGCGGCTTGACCCGGCGATGACCATAGACATGCCAGACAGAATCAAAGCCTCGGCCAGGACGGTCAGGAAAGCGTCGGATTCGATGGAATCCGACCGTCCGAGCACCGCTTCGGCCGCCGTGCGGGCCATGGAGATCGCCAGGCCGTCGATCGGCTCGCCGCGCTCCGCCGCGCTCAGGTGCCAGTCGTCGATGGCCGACAGGTTGCTCACCACGTCGCCGATGCCCGCCCTGACCAGGGACGGCGGGGCGTCGTGCACGAAGTCGAGGTCCACCATGATCGCCAGCGGCATGGGCACGCCGAACGAGCCCTTGCCGCCCTCGTGGATCAGCGAGGCGACCGGCGAGCAGATGCCGTCGTGCGAGAGGTTGGTCGCCACCGCGACCATCGGGATGCCGGCCAGCGACGCCGCGTATTTGGTCACGTCGATGGTCCTGCCGCCGCCGACGCCGACGACGGCCTCGTAGGCCCCCTTGCGCAGGTCGGCGCCCAGCGAGACGGCCGCGTCGACGCTGCCGTCCGGCAGGCGGAAGACCTTCGCCTCACCCAGCGACGGAGAGATGATCTCGGCTATCTTGTCGCCCTGGCTCGTGCCCACCGCCACGGCGATGCGCCCCGACGTGGCGACCCGGCTGTCGGCCAGCAACGCGCCGAGCTGCGCTACCGCGCCCCGCCGGACCTCCATCGTGAGAGGGGCGGGGAGCATCCTTGCCAAAATCGGCATGAGATCTCCTCAGGAGGCCGGGCCGCCGGTCGAGGGCCGGCGTCCGGTGAATGTGCCGTACGCGTGGGCGCGTGAGGCGGGGCGTGCTAATACCGGCATGCGATCTCACGGGCCTTGGCGAGGTCCTCGTGGTTGTCCACCTCGACCCACTCGACCGTGCCGATCGGCGCGACCGCGATCTCCTCGCCCCGGGCGACCAGCTCCTGGTAGCCGTCCTCGTAGTAGAGCTGCGGGTCCCGCTCGAAGGTGGCCTGCAGCGCGTCGGCCAGCCGCGTGGCCGCACCCGGCCGGATGAGTGTCGCGCCGATGTACTCGCCGTACGCGTCCTCGGGGTCCATCAGCTTGGTGATGCGCTTGAGGCGTCCGTCCTCGAGCGTCACCTTCATCTCCTCGTCGGCGAGCCGCTTCACATCGTCGACCGCGAGCAGGATGTCGGTGCCGGCATCGGCGGCCAGGAGGGTCTCCTCCACCGAGACCGGGTGGACGGTGTCGCCGTTGACCAGCAACGCGCCCTGACCGAAGTATTCACGCGCACACCACAGGGAGTAGGCGTTGTTCCACTCCTCCGCCTTGTCGTTGTGCACGAGCGTCAGCGTGACCCCATGGCGGCGCTCCAGGTCGGCCTGCCGTTCGCGGACCGCCTGGGCCTGGTAACCGACGATGACGACGACCTCGCGCAGATCGACCTTCGCAAGGTTGCGCAGGGCGATGTCGAGGATCGTGGTCTCACCGTCGACCGGCACCAATGCCTTCGGCAGCGTGTCGGTGTACGGCCGCAGGCGGCGTCCGGCTCCGGCTGCCAGCACCATTCCGAGCAATGTCTCGCACTCCTTGAGGTCGAGCGTCAGTGGGTAACCTCAAAGGTTAGTTGTCTTTTGGTTGTAGTTGCGTAAGTCAGAGTTGGGTTGTAGTTAACCATGCGTCTCGCCTTGTATGTCCTATCGGTCCGGTTCGGGTGCGGATAACCGGAGCTCGGCACGGATCGGCGCGGCCGAAACGCGATCTTGGCGGCTCAGTCGGGAGTGACGGCGGGGACGAACCGCCGGGGTACGGCGAACCAGGATGTGACGCTCTCCCAGACGAAAAGCGTCCAGAGGTAGATCGCGAGCAGCCAGTAGTCCGCAGTCACCGCGCCGATCAGGCCGCCGGCGGCGATCACGAGCATCCTGCCGTCCCAGCCGAGGCCGGCCAGCGACACCCACTGCGGTGGATAGACCTGCTGGCGCACGCGGTAGACCGTGTCGTAGTGATGGAACGCGACCGCGCCGAGCACCGCCAGGACGAGAAGCGGTGGCACCCCCCGGGCGAACCCGACCGAGGCGATGAAGACGTATTCGGTGAGCCGCAGAATCGGGGGGACCAGCCAGTCGAACCGTCCGTCGTGCCGATGGGAGCTGCCCGACCCGGCGAGCAGCAACGCCACCGCGGGGGCGAACACGGCGAGGTCGTCGGAGCCCGCCACCCCCACGAGCAGCAGCACCCCGGTGACGAAGGCCCCCGCCAGCGCGGGCGGCAGCGGGGGCAGCTGCCCCAGGACCATCTGGCCCATGCCGCGTGCGAGCAGGCCGTCGTCGCGGTAGGCGACCACCGTGCTGTACGGCACCGGCGCCATCTCAGTGCTCATGGTTGCTCTCGCCTCATGCGAAGGACCTCACGATCCGCCCGGCCAGCGTGTAGAGCGCCGCTCCCCCGCCCCAGACCAGCAGGGCGAGGAAGGTGACCCTGGCGTCGAAGAGGGCCGCCGTCACGGCGATCAGCGCCATGCGCTCCCCGACGGGGAGCACGACGATCTTCTTCAGCCAGTACGCCACCCCCGTGTCCAGCTGCCGCGACAGCGCGAGCACGGACGACCCGGCCCCCTTCGCCGCGGGGCGCGTCTCTCCCTCGTGGTCCCACGGGACCGCAAGGAGATGGAACGACGGCGTGCCGTCGGCATCCGCCCGGGCGGCGTCGGCCACGGACCCCGCGTAGGAGAAGTCGATGGTGTGCCGCAGCGTCTGAAGGATCATGACGGCCGCCGCCGGCACCCAGATGTCTCCGGACCCGCCCGCCGCGGCCGCGTACCCCAGCGCGAGGGCGGCGTACACCACGTATTCCTTCACCCGGTCGGAGATGCCGTCGAGCCAGCTCCCCAGAGCGGAGAACGTGCGGGTGTACCGGGCGAGCTGGCCGTCCACGCAGTCGAGCACGAACGACAGATACAACGCCACGGCTCCGGCGATCAGCCCGAGCCGCTGCCCCTCCGAGAACCAGACGGCCGCGATGACGGCGAAGCCGACGGACATGCCCGTCACGGCGTTCGGCGTGACGGACAACCGGGCGGCCGGCCGTACGAGGTGGCGCGACCACGAGCTGACGCAGAAGGTGGCGAAGAACCCGTCATCGGTTTTGATCGACGCGGCCAGCCTGGCCTCGGCCTCGTCGACGTCGGCCAGCCGTGCGATCGCGGTGTCCGCAGCGATCTTTCCGGCGACTCTCCGGCAGTGGAGGGGACCGACGGCGGCCGCCCGCACCGGCACCCCTGCGCGTACGAGACCTGCCAGGAGCAGGTCGGCGACCTCGGTGTCCGCGGCCCTCCCGAGGTGACGGCCCTCGGCGAGCCGGGCCAGCTCGTCGGCCACCTCGGCGAGGGCGCCGAGGTGCTGCTCCCCCACCCGGAGGACGCCGCGGAAGGTTCCGTTCGCCGACGCGACCTGGTGGAAGGAGTTTCCGGCCGCGGCCACCCGGCCGCGTTCGGTCCTGACGGGCGGAGCCAGCGGCCCCGCCTCGCCGTCGCCGACGATGGCGGCGGTGTCCGCCGACGGGTGTTCCAGCAGTGCGGCGAGCGCCTCGGCGTGGGCGACGACGTCGCCCGCCATGATGGCGACGGCGCCGGCCGAGGCCCTCGCCACCTTGGCCACGATCCGCAGGTCCGCGGCGAGCCCGTCGCCGGCCGTGACCGTGTGCCGCACCCCGGTCAGGTCGCCGACGCCGTTTAGGTCGTCGATGCCGTCCGCCCCGTCGAGGCCGCGGAAGCCGTCGTCGCGGACGACGATGTGCACGTCACGGACGGGAAGAAGGATCAGCTGGCGGGTGAGCCGCGTCAGGAGGCTGCCGCCCGCCACGGGCAGTCCGGAGGCCGGCGTGGTCGCGAGGACCACCGCCACGGTTCCGGTGGTCCTCGTGCGCGGCAGGAGCCCACCCGAGACGCCGCGTCTGCCCAGATCTGCCCCCATCGCCCTTTCCCGCTTCCCGCCGGAGAGCCCGGCTAACCGCCCGCTGGTCACCTCGCAACGTAACCGAGTGATCACGAGGTGGCAATCACCTTGCCCTTCTCCTGGCACGGGTATGGTCAGGTCAGGAGGAGATCATGATCACGCAAGAGCGCCATCGCACGGTTGCCGTGGTGCTGGCCGGGGGCATCGGGCAACGAATGGGCCTGAACACCCCGAAACAGCTTCTGGAGATCGCCGGACGGACGATCCTCGAGCACACGCTCGACACCTTCGACGCCCACCCGGACGTCGACGAGATCGTCATGGTGATGGCCCCGGGCTTCGTCGACGACGCCGCCGAGCTGGTGCGCCGCAACGGCTACGCCAAGGTGAGCCGGGTCCTCGAAGGGGGCGCGAGCCGTACCGAGTCGAGTTGGCGCGCGCTGCGCGCACTCGGGGAGCAGGAGTGCGACGTCCTGCTGCACGACGCCGTCCGGCCCCTCGTCGAGCCGCGCGTCGTCGCCGACTGCGTCGCCGCGCTGCAACGCCATGAGGCCGTCGAGGTGGCGATCCCGTCGTCCGACACGATCCTCGTCGCCGCCGAGGTGCCGGACGGCGAGGTCCTCCAGGACGTCCCCGACCGCGCGCGGCTCCGGCGGGCGCAGACCCCGCAGGGTTTCCGGCTGTCGGTGATCCGCACGGCCTACGAGCGGGCGTTCGCCGATCCGGAGTTCGCCGCACGCCCGGCGACCGACGACTGCGGCGTGGTGCTGCGCTACCTGCCGGACGTGCCGATCCATCTGGTCGCCGGCAGCGAGCAGAACATGAAGGTGACGCACCCCGTCGACGCGCACATCGCCGAGAGCCTGCTGCGGTTGCGCGAAGGAGCTGCGCCGGCCCGGTCGGACGACGAGTGCCGCTCCGCACTGGACGGCAGGACCCTCGTGGTGTTCGGGTCCGGGTACGGCATCGCCGACCTCGCCAAGAGGTACGGCGCGAGCGTCCATGTGTTCCCGCGCACCCCCGGCGGTGTCCTGGCGGAGGACGCGGCCTCCGTCGAAGGCGCGCTGGCCGAGGTGCAGGCGCTGACCGGCCGCGTCGACTACGTCGTGAACGCCTCAGCGGAGCCGGTCGCGGGGAGGCTGGACGAGATCGGGCCGCGGGACGCCGAAGAGGCCGTGAGAGCAGGTTGCCTGGGCCCGGTCGTCGTCGCGCGCGCGTCGGCCGCGCATCTGACCCGGACCGGCGGGCATCTCCTCTTCCTCACGGCCCCGGCGCCCGGCGGGGCCGTGGCCTCCTCCGTGCGGGCCGCGGTCGTGGGACTGGCGCGGGAGCTCGCCGCCGAGTGGGCGCCCCAGGGAGTGCGGGTCAACGTCGTGGAGTGCGCTGCGCTCGGGGCCGACGCCGAGGCGGTCGCCCGCGCCGGCGTCGACGTGCTCGCCTCTCCGGTCACCGGGCGGGTGGTTGACGCCCGCCGATGACGGCCGACGGCGTGCCCGGTTCACGGGCACGCCTTCAGAGGTGGCCTGCTCAGCCGCCGAAGAGGTCCTGCAGGGTCGCCGTCTCTTCCGGGCGGCGGGGCTTGCTGAGCCGCCGCGGGCTGGTCAGGAAGCCCGTCCCCCACGACAGGTGCATCGTGGCGTAGACGAGCGGCAGCCGTACGAGCGCGGCGGGCTTGAGCTGGCGGCCGGTGAGCGCCGAGCCCGCCAGGATGGCGGCGACGTAGGCGACCGGAATGAGGATCGCCGGCCAGAAGAACGGTGTGGCCACCAGCCCGAGCACGATGCCGAGCACCGCCGTGGGCGGGGCCAGGTAGCGCAGGTTGATGGTGCCCTGGTGCGTGCGTGAGACGACCCGCCGCCACCGCCCATAGTGGAAGTACTGCTTGGCGAGGGCGCGCACGTTGGGCCGGGGCCGGTAGGAGACCCGCATCCGCGGCTGGAACCACACCAGGCCGCCGGTCTCCCGGATGCGGTGGTTCATCTCCCAGTCCTGGGCACGCTGGAAGTGCTCGTCGTAGCCACCGACCCGGTCGAGCGCAGACCTGCGGAAGACACCGAGATAGACGGTGTCGGCGGGGCCCGCCTCGCCGCCGGTGTGGAATCGCGCGTTGCCCACACCGATCTTCGACGTCATGGCGCACGCGACGGCCTGCTCGAACGGGGAGACGCCCTCGGCGGCCATGATGCCTCCGACGTTGTCGGCCCCGGTCTCCTCAAGGGTCTCCACCGCCGTCTGGAGATAGTCGGACGGGAGCATCGCATGCCCGTCGACCCTGGCGATGATCGGATTGCTGGACGCGGCGACGGCCGCGTTCAGCGCGTTGGGCGTGCGGCCGGTGGGGTTGGCCACGACGACGACACGGGGGTCCTCGGCGGCGATCGCCTCGGCGACCTCCTGCGTCCGGTCCTTGGACGGGCCGACGCTGATGACGACCTCGATCGGGCCGCCGTACTTCTGGTCGAGAACCTGCATGACGGCTTCGCGCAGGTGCCGTTCCTCGTTCAGCACCGGCATGATCACCGATATGGGAGGCCAGTCGCGCATGGGGGTCTGGCCAGTTTGGCGCGAGTCGGGAAAGGGCTTCATGGCTGCGCTCACGCTACTGTACGGAGGGGTCGAGACGGCAACCGAAGGGTGACCGCGAATGCCTGACGATGACGAGGACTCCGGCGTCCGCGTAGGGGGCGACGGCAACGGAGGCATCAGGGTCGCAGCCAGGCGCGCCCGGCGAAGCCGTACAAACCTCCGCTCTCTTGTCATTTCCGGCTCGCTCTCCGGCGTCGTGCTCATCGGATCCGGCCTGATGTGGCTCGTGCCCAACTACGCCGCCAGCAAGATCCAGTCTGTCGACGCGGGCACCTCCGACGCCGCGCCGCACGGGGCGATGAACATCCTTCTCGTCGGCGTCGACAAGCGCGACGACCTGACCCGGCGCCAGCAGATCCAGCTCCACCTGGGGAAGGAATCCGGCGAGCGCACCGACACGATGATGGTCGTGCACCTGTCGGAGGACCACAAGAAGGTCACCGTGGTCAGCCTTCCCCGCGACACCTGGACCGACGTGCCCGGGCAGGGCATGCACAAGATCAACGCGGCGTATCAGTTCGGCGGAGCCAAGCTGGCGGTCAAGACGGTCGAGCAGGCCACGGGGCTGCCCATCCACCACTACGTCGAGGTCAACGTGCTTGGCTTCATCGACGTGGTCGAGTCGCTCGGCGGCGTCACCGTCTGCACCCCCATCCCGATCAACGACTCGAAGACCAAGCTGTCGCTGCAGGCGGGCACCTACAACCTCAACGGCGTCGACGCTCTCGCCTACGCCCGCACCCGCGCGACCGCCCGGGCCGACCTCGACCGCATCGACCGGCAGCAGCAGGTGATCTCGGCTCTGCTGGGCAAGGCCCTGAGCGGAGACACGCTCACCAGCCCCGCCAAGCTTGCCGGCCTGGTGAACTCCACCCTGAAGACGCTGACCGTGGACAAGCCCCTCGCCGGCGACCTGCTCGGCCTGGCCGACCAGCTGAAGGACGTCTCCACCGACGACGTGTCGTTCGCGACCGTCCCGCTCGCCGACGTGAACTACAAGGCCCCCACCGGCGAATCCGCCGTGTTGTGGGACAAGCCCGCCGCCCGGCAACTGTTCCAGGAGATCGCGGACGACCAGATGCTGACCAAACCCGCGCACCGCTCGCCGGCGCCTTCTCCCGGTGCTTCAGGGGCAGGTGCTTCCGGGGCGCCCACAGCGTCTCCCTCCCCCACCGCGCCGACCATCGCGCCGGGGCGCATCGCCGTACGGGTGCTGAACGGCACCCTGATCACCGGTCTCGGAGCCAGGACGAAGGCGGCTCTGCTCGACGCCGGCTTCATGGTGCCCTCGGCCCCCGGCGACGTGCCGGAGCGCGACTTCACCAACACCGTGATCCGCTACCCGGCGGGCCGCGAGGACTCGGCCCGCACGGTGGCCGCCGCGATCCCCGGAGCCGAGTTGCGGGAGCGCGACGACGTGAAGGGCGTCGAGGTCGTGGTCGGCCAGAAGAACCACACGGTCAAGAAGGTGAAGATGCCGGCCGAGGAGGAGAGCACCCCCAAGCCGACCCAGACCCCGACAGCCCGTACGGCCACGCAGAACATCTGCAAGAGCCAGCCGGGCTGACCCACCGGGTGACACGGCCTCCTATGGCCGTTCGACTCCCTCGGGCCAGATGACCACGATTTCCTTGCTTCGTTTGTACGCGTACGCCACAGCGTCGGCCGTACCACCCAATCCGCGTGCGGGCTTGCCGTCCCACACCGCGACCAGCAGATTGCAGTTGTCGACCACGAAGCGTCCCGCCGCGTCGTAGGCGGCGTCGTCGGGTTCGGCGAAGTCGAGCGTCGTCACGGTCTGCGCGTCGGCGAGCAGCCGGTCGAACGCCTCCCGGGCGGCGCCCTCGAACGTGTTCTCGTACCCCCGGAAGGGCAGAACCGCGTGGAGCGTGCCCCCGGCCTGCAAAAGAATCTCGACGAAGAGCCGGTCGGATCCCTCCGCCAGGCTGCTCAGGCCGATCACGGGTTTGGGCTGGCAGGCGAGGAGAGCACGGATCTCCTGCATGGCGCAGATGCGCGCCTGCTCGGGAAGCAGCCGATGGCCGGTTATGCCGATGGCCGTCATGCCTCACCCGCCTTCACCGTGGCCTATGACCGTTCCCGCGCCGTGTCCGACGACATTTTAGGGACCGCCGCCTTCCCCAATCTGGTCGCCGCAGGTCACGCCCCGGTTGCGACGTCGATCGCGCCCGCGAGATTTGCGGCGAAAAAGGCGGTGAGTTTGGCGACGGCCGCGGTGACGTGCTCGTCCTCGTCGTAGAGGGCGACGTGGGTGGCGCCGTCGACCCGGAACAGTTCTTTAGGTTCCTGCGCGTTCGCGACGGCCTCCGCCGACATATGGGCCGTGACGGCCTCAGTCCCCACGATCATGAGCAGGGGGCGGGGAGCGATCAGGCCGATGAAGCGGAAGGCGTCGAACTGCACGATGCGGTCCACGCTGTTCCAGGTGAAGAACTTGGCCGAGCGGGGATGCCCTGCGCGGTCGGTGCAGTAGTACTCCCATCCCTCGAAGACATGACGGCCGCCGGCGCGCGCCTGCTCCTCCGTGTCCGGGAAGATCGGGAACACTCCCATGCCTTCGCCGCGGGCTTCCGCGGTGCGGGCCGCGGCGGCCGCGTCGAGCATGCCCTGGGCGATCGCGGGGTCCTGCGTGCCGTCGGCGCCCTCGCGGAACTGGCGTCCGATGTCGGCGGCGCTGACGGTCGCGACGGCCTTGACCTGGTGGTCGGTGGCCGAGGCGGGGATCACGTAGCCGCCGGAGGCGCAGATGCCGAGTGCGCCGATGCGGCCCGCATCCACGTCGTCGCGCACGCTGAGGAACGACACCGCGGCCTTGATGTCCTCGACTCGATGCGCGGGATCCTCGAGACCGCGCGGGGTGCCCTCGCTCTCGCCCTGGTAGGCGGCGTCGAAGGCGAGGGTGACGAATCCCGCGCGGCACAGCCGCTCCGCGTAGAGGCCGGCGGCCTGTTCTTTCACGCCGCTTCCCGGGTGACCGACGACGATCGCCGGGCGGGGACCGGCGGACTCGCCGTCGGGGATGTAGAGGTGACCGGCGATCTTCAGGCCGGCGCTGTCGAACGTGACGTCCGTTCTCATGGGATCTTCTCCGTTTCGGCCTCGGGATTTCCGAGGCACAGGTGCAAGGCTCACGCCCCGCCCCATGCCTGGAAAAGAGACCGGTTTTCACCGGGGAACGATGCTTCGGGGGAAGAAACCCTCCCCCTCACATCCGGCGGCTTCCCCTGGACAATGGAATCCATGAGCGCAGCACCTGGCCGCCCGTCCGAGCTCGGCGGCTTTCTCAGAGCCCGGCGCGCTCAGCTGACGCCGCGGGAGGTCGGCCTGCCCGACACCGGATCGCCCCGCCGTGTCTCGGGGTTGCGCCGGGAAGAGGTCGCGCAGCTGGCCGCGATCAGCGTGGATTACTACACGCGACTGGAGCAGGGCCGGCTCCAGGCGTCCGCCTCGGTTCTCATCACCTTGGCTCGCGCGCTGCGCCTCGACGACGACCAGCAGGCCTACCTGTACGAGCTCGCGGGCAAGTCATCGGCGCGACCGCGCCGGCGCCAGGCGCAACGTGTGCGTCCCGCGATGCGACGGCTGCTGGACCAGCTCACCGAGACCCCGGCGTTGGTACTCGGCCGGCGCATGGACATCCTGGCGTGGAACGCCCAGGCGGCCGCCCTGTTCACCGACTTCGCCCGCATCCCCCCGCGCCGCCGCAACTACGTCCGCCTGCTCTTCACCGACCCGGCCGTCCGAAACCTGCACGCCGACTGGGAGGAGGCCGCCCGCACCGGCGTGGCGTCGCTGCGCATGGAGGCCGCGCGCCACCCCGACGACCCCGACCTGGCCGTGCTGGTCGGCGAACTGTCGGTGCAGGACTCCGGCTTCCGCACCTGGTGGGCCTCCCATCAGGTCGCCGCCACCAGCTACGGCACCAAGCACTACCGCCACCCCGTCGTCGGCGAGCTCACCCTCGACTGCGACGTCTGGGCCAGCCCCGACGGCAGCGAGCAACGTCTCATGGTCTTGACCGCAGAGCCGGGCACGCCCTCCCATCACGCCCTGCAGATCCTCGCCTCCTGGTCCGCCGGCAGCCCACCGGCGCAAGGCGCCACCGCCGACGCGAACAAGTCCTCGTAGGCATTGCGGATCTTGAGATCCGCCTGGTCCGGCCGCCCGAGGTACGGCATGGCCGTTTGTAGCCGAATTGTCGTTGTCTCTTCACGCGGGCACGTGGGACGATCTCGCGTTCAGATCGGCGACCTCACCCTGGGACGGCATGGTGATCAACGGAGGATCGCACGATCCGGTGACCGCGGCGAACGCGATGACCGCCCGCTGGGCGGCGAACTGCTCCGGGGAATCGGTCGTCCTCGCCGGAGTCGGCGCATGGATCCTGCTGGCGTATCTGGCCTCGGCCGCCGAAGGGCGGGGACGGACCGAACTTCAGGAAGCCGTCGGAATGAACGCAGAGGTGGCCTCTCGCGGGGCCCAGGACGTCCTGACGGTCCTGAACGGCTCGCCTGCGATCAATTCCGCCCTCGGACTGTGGACCAGCCGGAAACTGCCTCTGCAGCCCGCCTGGACCGCCGCGTTGCCCGGCGGCGCGCGCGGCGAACTGACCGGAAACCCGACTGAAGATCAGCTCAGGCTCGACGCGTGGGCGTCCGGCCAGACCGGCGGCCTCATCCCCACGATGCCCGTGTCCCTGACCGAGGAGACGCTCCTGGTCCTCGCCGGGGCGCTCACCGTACGGACCACCTGGTTGCGCCCGTTCATCGACGACGTAGAGCTGCCCAGGACCGGACCGTGGGCCGGACGCGAGATCCACGCACTGCGGCGCGTCACTCGGATACTCGACCGGGCCACAGTGATCGACGGCCCGAGCGGCCGGCTGACCATGCTGCGCGTCATGGGCACCGGAGGAATCGACGTCCGTCTCGTCCTCGGCGAGGAGTCCCGGAAGGCCGGTGAGGTTCTCCGCGCGGGCATCGAGGCGCTGTCCGGACGCCATCCCGCCGTGAAGGCCGATGCCCTCCCGATCGGAGAGTCCGCACCCGGGATGACCGTCCGCTCCGTCCGCTCCTACGACCCCGGCGACTTTCTGAGCGTCACAGTGCCGCGGTTCACCGTCGCCTCCTCACATGACCTGCTGGGCCTTCCCGCGGTGTTCGGTCTGGACGCCGTGACCGACCGCACCCGCGGCCACTTCCCCGGCATCAGCACCGAACCGCTCGCCGTCTCCCAGGCGAGGCAGGACGCCGTCGCGACGTTCAACGCCTCCGGGTTCGAAGCCGCCGCGGTGACCGCCGTCGGCGCCATCGCGGCCGGCATCGCGCCCCCGCCTCCTCACCGCGTCAAGAACGTCGACGTCGAGTTCAGCCGACCCTTCGGATTCCTCGCCGTCGACCGCAGGAGCGGCCTCGTCCTGACCGCCGGCTGGGTCGCCGAGCCCGAGGATCTGGCATACCTGGAGGACGTCCTGTGACAGATCCGAATCTCGATTCAGGCCGTGACGAAGAGCCGCTGGTGGGCGACGGCGTCACCGCGGGCGTCGTCCGCGTGGGAGACACCGTGCGCCGCCCGGTCAGGCCGTTCACCGCGACGATCCACGCCTACCTGAGACACCTCCACGGCGCCGGCTTCTCGGACGCGCCGATCCCGCTGGGGTTCGACGATCAGGGACGTGAGGTGCTCTCGTTCGTGCCCGGCGACGTCCCCCGGGAACCCCTTCCAGCCGGCGCCTCCGGAGAAGACGTCCTCGTCGAACTCGCGCGACTGGTTCGCCGCCTTCACGACGCCGCCCAGAGTTGGACGCCACCTGCCGACGCGACCTGGGGAGGCATCCCCGGAGCCCGGATAGTCAACTCGACCGCCGACGGCGAGCCCCTGGTGGTCAGCCACCGCGACTACTGTCCGGGCAACGTGGTCTTCCGCGACGGACTGCCCGCCGCACTCATCGACTTCGACCTCGCCAAGCCCACCACGAGGGTCGACGATCTCGCCAACGCGCTCTACTACTGGGCGCCGCTGCTGCACCCGGCCGACAGATCGCCGGCCTTCGCCGACCTCGACATCCCCGGTCGTGTGGCCGTCTTCGCCGACTCCTACGGCATGAGCCTGGCCCAGCGCCGGGCCCTCGTCCCGGCGGCGACGCGCATGATCCACCGCTTCCACGTCAACATGCGAGCGGCAGCCGAGGTCGATCCGGTGTTCAAGCGCATGTGGGACGAGGGCGTGAAGGATCGCCTGCCGCGGGCGGAAACCTGGATCGAGAGAGAAGGCCCTGCCATCACCGCACGCCTCGTGGCGTGATCCCCGACCTCGCGCTGGCGTACCGCAGACGGTTCATGAGCTGACGCTTTACGCCATCGGTGCGCGCGATTAGCCGCCGCTAATTCGGCGATTCCATTTTCCACCCGCCCGAAACGGGCCCAAAAGCAACGCTCCTATTTACCGCGCCCGAAAACTCGGTGAAACGCCTTCTCGCGGCACGAACGCGGCGCCATCGCAGGCCAAAAGAGCGAAGGGCAGATTAGGGGATCCGTCAAGAGAACACCTTCCGGAAAGCCGTCGTCGAACAGCCAAGAACTCTCCCTTGACGTGGGGCGATGCCCCTCTTCCGGCTATCCGGCCCGGCCAATTTTCTCCCTAATTTTCATGCAATACGCGATCTTGTCAAGGTTTCTTTGGAGTGTTACCACTAACGGGTTGGACGTTGCCAATGGCCAGTCACGTCCGTTTAGGAGGCATGTGTGTCGTCGTCTCATCGACCATTACGCATCGTCGTCGCCGCATTAGCCGCAGCCACAGTCGCTGTTTCCGTCGCCGGGACGGCACAAGGCGAATCGAAGCGTGAGCAGCAGAAAGCCCCAGCCGTCCAGGGAGATGGGCACGGCAAACCGGATAAGGACAACAGGAAGGGCCGAGTGGCGCCCCCGCCGTCGGCGAAGAGGTCCGCCACGGCGACAGTCCGATGGAACGACCTCGGCACGCCCGCTCTCGTCACCTCGGAAGCGCCGCTCGCCGAAGGGCTCGCCGCCGATCCCGCGAAGGCCGCACGCGACTACCTGAAGGCCAATACCAGCCTCTTCGGCCTGCAGGCAGAAGCCGTCGACGCCCTGGAGACGGTCGCGGTCAATCCGATCGGCAAGGGGCATGTCGTGCTCCTGCGGCAGAAGTTCGGCGATCTGCCCGCCGGCTATGACGGCCTCGTGTCCGTCGGCGTGAGCGAAGGCACGGTCGTGCATGTCTCGTCGACGCTTTCGCGGTCCACGGAGGCGCCGCCCGCCGCGGCCATCACGGAGCAACAGGCGCTGGAGGCCGCGGCTCGGGACGGCGAGATCGACCTGGGCGCCGCCTCGACCAGGCGGGTGGAGGAGGTGGCCGTCCCCGCGGCCGACGGCGTGCACCGCGCCTTCCAGGTCACGCTGATCCAGGAGGGGCACGACGCCGACGACGAACCCTCCGCCTACACCACGTACGTCGACGCCGTCACCGGCGAGATTTTGATCAGGGAGAACCTGGTCGATCACTTCGATCCCGACGGCCCGTCGTGGTCGGTGTTCCCGGCCAACCCGCCGGCGGACTACTCGTCCAAGGACACGCGCCAGAGCTGGTGTGCCACCCCCGGGCGCGGCTGTGACTACGTCGTCGGTGGCGATCCGGCCACGGGCAAGGCGTGGGACGTCGACCACAGCACGGACGCGCCGACGAACACCAGCCTGGGCAACGCGGCACGCACCTTCGAGAACCGGGCCAACGGCTCCTCCTCATCGGTCGGCACCCGCACAAACCTCCTCACCCCGAGCCGGAACTACGACTTCCCCTGGCAGAACCAGTGGTTCAAGGCGAAGTGCGACCCGGCCGCGTTCGACCAGCCCGGCGAGGCCGACCTCGAGGCCGCGATCAGCAACCTGAACGCGATGCACAACCGCATGCACGACTGGTCGTACCGTCTGGGCTTCACCGAGACGGCCTGGAACATGCAGGTGAGCAATGGTGAGCGCGGCGGGCTCGGCAACGACCCGGAGCGCGGGAACGCCCAGGCGGGCGCCAGGGTCCTGTCGATCAGGAACAACGCCAACCAGATCACCCCGGTGGACGGCGTCGCTCCGATCACCAACATGTACCTGTGGCAGCCCCAGGCAGGCGCGTTCTACGCGCCGTGCGTCGACGGCGACTACGACATGTCGGTCATCGGCCACGAGTTCACCCACGCCATCTCCAACCGCATGGTGGCCGGGCCGAACGCCGGTCTCAGCGGCGCCCAGGCCGGCGCGATGGGCGAGAGCATCTCCGACCTGTTCGCCATGGAATACCTCTTCGAGAACGGTTTCCGGCCGCGCGGCGACACGCCGTACGTCACGGGCGGCTACGTCACCGGCGACCCGGAGCGGGGCATCCGCAACTACGACATGTCGAAGTCGCCGCTGAACTACAGCGACATCGCCTACGACCTGGTCGGCCAGCAGGTGCACGCCGACGGCGAGATCTGGTCGGCGACCCAGTTCGACGTGCGCAATGCCTTCATCGAGAGGTACGGCAAGGGCTCGTCCAAGGACCAGCAGGCCTGCGCCGAGGGCAAGAAGTCACTCGAGAAGTGCCCGGGCAACCGGCGATGGGTCCAGCTGCACTTCGACGCGTTCCTTCTCACGGCCGCCGGCAACCTCAGCATGGTGGACATGCGGGACGCGATGCTCGCGGCGGACCGGATCCGCTTCGGCGGCGCCAACCAGGACATCATGTGGAACGCGTTCGCCGAACACGGTCTCGGTGAGGGCGCGGCCAGCAACGGGACGGCCGACCCCGACCCCAAGCCCAGTTTCGCCTCGCCGTACGGCGGCGACGCGACGGTGACCCTGCACCCCGCGGGCGAAGCCGCCGACGCGCCCGTCCGGCTGTACGTGGGCGACTACGAGGGCCGCGCGGTCCCGGTCGCGGACACGGATCCCGCCACCGAGCTCGGCGCGACCTTCCAGATCGTGCCCGGCACCTACTCCTTCGTCGCGGTGGCCCCCGGCTTCGGCCACAAGAGGTTCGAGTCCACCGTGAAGAAGAACCAGGTCAAGGACCTTCCCGTACAGCTGTTCCGCAACTACGCCGCGGCCGCGGCCGGTGCGGTGGCGACAGGCGACGGCGTCAACCAGAGCAAGCTGATCGACGAGACGGAGGCGACGAACTGGGCCTCGCTCACCGGTCCGGTCGCCGGCCGGTCCGTCATCGTCGACCTGGCCGGCACGCAGGCCGTCCAGATCCGCAAGGTCGGGGTCAGCGCCATGCTCCGGCCGGACATCGCCGACCCCGCCGACCCCGGCGGCCAGAACCGGTTCACCGCGCTACGGGCCTTCGAGGTGCTGGCGTGTGACTCAACCCGCGGCGCCGACTGCGCCGACCCTGCGAACTACACCAAGATCTACACCAGCCCCAAGAACGCCTTCGCCGCCAGCATTCCGCGCCCCCGGGGCGGCGACCTGATCATCGAGTCGTTCGACGTCCCGCGGACCAAGGCGACCCACCTGATGCTGCGCACGGTGTCCAGCCAGTGCACCGGCAACCCGCTGTACGCGGGCGAGCAGGACAACGACCCCAATTCCAACACCGACTGCGCCACCGCCAGCGCGTTCGCCGGGCAAGTCCGGGCCGCTGAGTTCCAGGCGTTCTCCCACTGATCCGTCGACCCCGTCGTACGGCGAGGGCGGCCCAGCCGACTGGGCCGCCCTTGCCCGGCTTCACCCGCTATCGGCCTCTCGCCGCCAGCGCCGCCGGCCGGGGGAAGCGTGCGACGAAGCGTGCTCCGGTGGGGCTGTCTTCGATGGTGAGGGTGCCGCCATGGGCTTCGGCGATCTGCCGGGCGATAGGCAGGCCCAGGCCGCTGCCGCCGGCGTCCTTGGCACGCGCGTCTTGCAGGCGGGTGAAGCGCTGGAAGATGGTTTCCCGATGCTCAGCCGGCACCCCGCTCCCGTCGTCGTAGACCTCCAGCACCGCCGCGGCGCCCCGGTGCTCGACAGTGACCGTGACGATAGAGCGGGCGTGGCGTTCGGCGTTGTCCAGGAGGTTGTGCAGCAGCCGTTCCAGGCTGATCCGCTCGCCGTTGACCATCACGCCGCTGCTGAACCTCCTGACCACCCTGATCGCGCTTCTCTGGTGGTCGCGCTGCCGGTGGTCGAGTTCGCCGTCCACCAGGACGGCGAGGTTGAGCAGGTCGTACTGACCGATGATGCCCGCGTCGAGTCGTGAGATCTCCAGCAGGTTGGTCACTAAGCCCTGTAGCCGCTCGACGGACTCCAGCAGCCTGTCGCCGGTTTCCACCCAGTCGATCTCCTCCGGCTGCATGAGTGCGTCCTCGATCTCGGTACGCATGGCTGCGAGAGGGTTGCGCAGATCATGGGAGGCGTCCGAGGCGAACCTCAACTGCTGCTGGATCGCCGTTTGGGCCCATTCCAACGTCTGATTGGTGATCTGTGCGAGTTCCTTGAACTCGTCATCATGGCGTGGCAGCGGAACCCGCTCGCTGAGATTGGAAGGCCGGATCGTGGCGAGCTTTCCGCTGATGGCACACACCGGCCGGAGGGTCTTGCTCATCATCCAGTACGTCCCGAGCGCGGTGGCCGTGATCAGCAGGAGTGAACCGCCGATGAGTCCGGCCAGGACGGCCACGCTTCCGTAGAGCGGAGGCTGGGGGGCGGCCGTCAGCAGCAGCAGGACGGCGGAAACGCAGACCAACGCCACGGCTGCGCTCGCCACGGTGGCCACACGGGTTTTGATGGAGCAGTGATGCCATGCGCTCAAGGTGATCACCCATAGGCCCGGATGTGGCTGTGGACGGGCAGCGCAGCGATCCTGCGATCGGAAGGACGACGCTCGCGTCCCTGTTCCAGGCGGATGTAGTACTCGGTGCCGACCCCGGCCGGCGCCGCGACCTCTTCCCTTCGTAGCCCAGGCGTCCGCCGGGGACCCGAGTCGACCAGCCCCACCTGCCCGGGAGTGGTGACCTTACGCCGGGCGCGCAAGAACTCCCCGAGGAGGTTACTGCTGTCCATTTACCGACTGTATGTCGGAATCTGCCGAACAGGGTGTGAGTGCTACTGCCAGTCAACGTGTCAGGCAGATCCGGGTAATGCGCGACCCTGATCACGTCCCCCACCGTGACGCCGTGTACGGCCGGCACGTCGGTGCGTGCCGGCCGTACGCTCCCTGAGGTCAGGTCAGTTCCGACACGGCTCGGTTGGCCTCGTCGATGGCGGCGTGGGTGTAGCCGAAGGCTCCGGCGTCGGAGTTCGCGATGGCGATGTTGCCGAAGGGCCGGCGCGCGCGGACGAACGGCTGCTGGTCGAGCGGCTTGAAGATCACCGGGTCGGCGATCGAGTTGTACTCGTAGGCGTATCCGTGTGACCAGCGGTTCACGGTGATCGCCATGATGTCCCGGGAGGCGCGGAAGCCGCTCGGCCCGAGCGCGCGCTGCATCAGGTCGCGGATCTCCCGCTCGAAGTCGCCGAACGACGTTTCCAGCAGGTGGCGCCGCCCGGCCCTGTGCTGGTCGCGGGTGATCGGGAGACCGGGCTCGTTCGGCGTCTTGGAGAGGGTGACGACGATCGGCTGGTCGGAGCTGCGGGCCGACTCGTAACCGCCCTGGTTCGTGGCCGTCGTGAGCGAGCAGCTGTCCCAGAACGTGTTGTACGGCGTGATGCGCGAGATGCCGGCCCGCTCCCAGGACCGCCAGTCCTTGAGAGCGACCCTGGCGTAGACCAGCGGCACCTTCACGCCGTAGCGCATCGCCTCGACCTGGGCGGCGGGCAGCCCGGGGACGATGTAGGAAGACACGCTGTTCCAGCACGCCATGATCACGTGTGTGCCGCTCACGCGGTATGCCTTGCCGCCGCTGACGTAGCTGACGTCGACCGGCCCGCGCGTGCCACGCCGGTGGCGTACGTCGGTGGCCATGGCGTTGAGCCGGATCCGCACGTCGGCGCCTGCTCTGTCGAGCCGTCCGTAGTCGGCCCCGGCGAGGATGACGCTGTCCATCGTCTGGCGCCCCTGGAACACTCCCGGCACGAGCCGCGACACCAGCAGCCTCGACACCGTGGCGCCGCCGTCGGGGAAGTAGTACAGCTCCTCGTCCTTCGTGGTGAGGGACATCGCCGGGGTGCGCCCGATGCCGTTGTAGGGAACCGGGTCGAGCTCGAGCCCCGCGAAGCCGGGAAGGCCGATGCCCCAGCAGTCGCCCGCGGGGACGGCCTCGATGCCGACCCCCCACAACCCGTGCGTCCTGCGCTGGTAGAAGACCAGGGCCTCCTCGCCGACGCCGACGTATCTGCGCAGATAGTCCGCATAGCTGATCCGTGCGAGGCGCTGCTTCTTCTCCGAGTCGCTGAGCCCGGGGAAGTAGTCCTGCGTCGTGCTCTCCACCTTGAGGATGTCCGCGCGTGCGGCGTCGGACAGCGGGAGCCGCTTGACCAGCGCGTCGAGTGGCTCGGTGGTCGCACGCGTGACCAGCCTGT
This sequence comes from Planotetraspora thailandica, assembly GCF_016863335.1. Taxonomy (GTDB): domain Bacteria; phylum Actinomycetota; class Actinomycetes; order Streptosporangiales; family Streptosporangiaceae; genus Planotetraspora; species Planotetraspora thailandica. The sequence goes on along the minus strand of NZ_BOOR01000008.1, from coordinate 229,158 downwards.
CGGCGCCGAAGCTCTCCTCGGGGAAGAAGTAGCCGGTGCCGAGCCCTCTGCCGGTGTAGTAGCCGGTGTCCACGCCCTCGGCGAGTTTCGCGAAGTCGATGCCGAGATCGTCCATGAGGTTCAGCGAAGGGGAGTTCCAGGTGTCGGGGCTGTCGAGGTTGACCATGCCGCCGTTGCTCAGCAACGTGCGGCCTCGCACGTGGAATTCGTTGCGGTGCTGGTGGCCTCCGAAGTCGGCGAGGGCCTCAAGGATCAGGATGCGGGCGCGGGGCCCTGTCGCCTTCCGGTAGAAGTGCGCGGCTGCCAGTCCGCTCACTCCGCCGCCGACGACCACCAGGTCGTAGTGCTCGCCGAGGTCGCGGGCGCGTCCCGGGTCGGCACCCCCGAAGGTGACGGCGTGGCCGACCGTTCTCGCGGCGTCGGTCTGCCCCACGATGCCGTTGCTGCCCGGCGGGTATCCGGCTCCGCCACCGTGCCTCGCGTCTGCGTGGGCCACGCCCCCCGGCAACGCCGTCAGCGCGGCGGCGCCCGCGCCCACCAGCATTCCGTTGAGGAGGTCGCGCCGGGTGATACCGCGTTTCATGCCTAATTCGTCGTCGGTGAACTTGCCCACAGAGCACCTCGAATCTTGCTCTTGATCGACGGATGCTGCGGACGCTAGAAGCACATGCCTGATCCGTCAATGAATCATTCGAGATATCTGTAAATCACGACGAAATCCGTAGTTCAGGCCTCTTCTGTCAATGGATAACGACGGTAGTGCCCGCCTTGACCATTCATGGGGGGCGGTGTATTCGCGCGAGAGCCACCCGCCGGCACGTCAGCTCGACGGGCTGGCGCCGTCCTGGGTCCGGTGGACGCCGAGGGTCGCGCCGATGCCCGCGATCAGCGCGTCGAGCCCCGTGGCGTAACCGCGGTCGAGCGACGGCCTGGCCCTGAGCTCGTCGGTGAGGGCGCGCAGCAGAGGCAGCTCCGCGGTCTGCTCGGGCAGCGGCGCGAACGTGGGCTGACCGGCTTCGAGCGCGGCACTCAGCATCAGGTTCTCGGCGGCGAGGAAGATCTGCCAGGCGATCTCAAGCGGCCAGCCGCATGCCGTCAGACGCCCGAGCATCATCTCGTATCCGTGCAGCGTCCGCTGTCGCGTCGCGACGCCCAGTGCCATGAGACCGACGGCCTTCGGGTGCCTGGCCATGGCGCTCAGAGCGCCCTCGACATAGGCCCGCAGCACGCTCTCCCAGTCGCCCGTCTCGACGCCGGCCAGCCGCGACTCCGCGCCCGTCCAGATCTCCTCGGAGATCCGATCCCTCACCGCGCCGAGCAGGGCGTTCTTGTCGGCGAAGTAGTGATACAGGGTCGGGCCGCGGACCCCCAGCTCGGCGGCGAGCCTGCGGGTGGACAGCGCCTCGATCCCCGCCGCGTCGATCAACGCGACCGCGGCCTCGACGATCTGGGTGCGGGTCTGATCGGAATGGTTGGGCCGCGGCATGGGTCTATTATCGCGGCGATCATTTATCTATCATCGCTAGGTAAACGACCTGGATCTCGAACGCAAACACGGTGAACCGCTGGTCACACGCCTATAGCCGCATCCGGCGAGCACGGAGGTACTGGTGAGAAAACCGCTTGTTCCGCACAGCACATCTCGAGGCCCGGACGACGCATTACGCCGGCGACTGGTGATCACGGCGTCCGCCGTGGCCGTCGCGGTGAGTTCGGTGATCCTGCCGGGCTCCCTCGCCCTGGGCGCGTCCGGCAATCCCGGCACCGTGTCCGACACCCCCTTCGGGACACCGAACAAGAAGAATCCGGATCCCGGCGCCTCCATCACCGCCGAGCGTGGTGACCGCGCCAGCAACTGGGCCGGCCAGACCGGTTCGGAGGTCCTGGCCCGGCACGGCGTGGTCGCCACGAGCCAGCCCCTCGCCGCGCAGGCGGGGCTCGACATCCTCAAGCGGGGAGGGAACGCGGCCGACGCCGCGGTCGCCACGGCGGCCATGCTCGGCGTGGTCGAGCCGTACAGCGCCGGAATCGGCGGCGACATGTTCATGCTCTACTACTCCGCCAAGGACCGCCGCCTGTACGGGCTGAACGCCAGCGGCTGGGCACCGCGGTCGTGGACCCCCGACTACTTCACGAAGCTCGGCTACGACGCGGAAACAGGTGTTCCCCTGCACGGGGTCCACAGCATCACCGTGCCCGGCGCGGTCGACGGCTGGGACCAGCTGCTGCGGCGCTTCGGCACCATGGACTTCGACCAGGTGCTCAAGCCGGCGATCACGACGGCCGAACAGGGCTACGGCCTCACCGAGCGGATCCACAGCGACTGGGAGTACATGGAGGAGGACCTCGCCCAGGACCCTGACTCGGTGAAGACCTTCCTCGTCGACGGCAAGGCACCCCCGCTGTACAGCGTCGTGCGGAACCCCGACCTGGCCACGGCCTACCGCACGCTCGCGAGCCGCGGGCGGGACGCGTTCTACAAGGGGCCCATCGCGGACGCCATCCTCGCCAAGGTCAACCGGCTGGGCGCGAAGTGGGTGCCCTCCGACCTGTCCGACTTCCACTCCGAGTGGGTCACGCCGATCTCCACGACGTACAAGGGCTACGACGTCTACGAGACGCCGCCGAACTCCCAGGGCTTCGCCACGCTCGAGATGCTCAACATCATCGAGCAGTGCGCCCCGCGCCTGGGCTACGACCTCAAGGCGCTCGGCCCGCGTTCGGCCACGTACTGGCAGGTGCTCGTCGAGGCCAAGAAGCTCGCCTTCTCCGACCTCGAGACCTACAACGCCGACCCGCGTTTCGCGCCGGTGCCGTACGAGCGGCTGATCTCCAAGGAGTACGCCCGCTCGCTCTGCGGCAAGATCTCGCTCACTCACGCGCAGGCGCCCGAGGTGAAGACCGTCCACCACGGCGACACCGTGTACCTCACCGTCGGCGACCGATGGGGGAACATGGTGTCCTTCATCTACAGCATCTACGACTACTTCGGGTCGCAGATCACCGTGCCCGGGTACGGCTTCCCGCTTCAGGACAGGGGCAACCTGTTCTCGCTCGACCCGGCGAACCCCAACCTGGTCGGGCCGCGTAAGCGCCCGTTCCACACGATCATCCCGGCCTTCGTCATGAAGGACGGCAAGCCGCTGCTGGCGTTCGGGACGATGAGCGGGGACGAACAACCGCAGGCCCAGGTCCAGGAGATCGTCAACATGGTGGATCTGGGGATGAACGTGCAGGCCGCGGGAGACGCGGCACGCTTCCACCACGACCAGGCCACCGACCAGCTGGATCTCGAGTCGGGCCTCTACGACGCCGTCGGGAAACAGTTGGCTGCGTTCGGCCAGAATCCGGTCCGCGCCAACGGCGACCTCATGGGCGGCTACCAGGCGCTGCTCTTCACAGAGGACCCGACCGCCAAGCCGCCGCACGGCAAGGGCATTGAAGGCGACCCGCCGGTGAACGGCGTCTACCGTGCGGGATCGGACTTCCGCAAGGACGGTCAGGCCGTCGGCTGGTAGAGCGACGTGTGCCGGACAGGACGGCCGCCCGTGCCGGGCGGCCGTCTTTCCGCAAAACGTCTGACGGGACGACGGAACCCCTATGAGGGGATTACGGCTGGGCCGGCGGCGTGTTCGTTCTCACGCAAGCCTGGGGACGGACGTAACCGGCGGTGCACGACGTCCACGTAGCGCTGCCGCTGATCGTCGCGCCGCGGCTGAGGAGCCTAACTCCGCGGAACGTCCTTGACGAACACGATCCCGTCGTTGTCGGCCAGGTGGGCCGGGTCCAGCGGGAAGTAGCCGTAGTAGGGGGACACGCGAGGGGCGGGCAGCCCGTCGCCGAGGGCGTCGGCCAGGCGACGGGCGTCGACGACGTAGTGGTCCTCCGGGAGCGTGTAGAGGAGCCCTTCGACGGTGTCCGGGGGCGGGGTGTCCACCCCCTGGTGCCGGATGGTGCCGAGTGCCGTGGCCAGGAAGGCGTACTCCTCCCCCAGGTGGGCGCTCACGATCGCGCCGGCGCTCCACCATTCCAGCGGCAGGCCGCCCATCCGCATCGTGCTCTTGTCCCGCTGAAGATGCCGGTTGTGAGCGTGGACCAGCACCGGGCTCCGCTCCGCGACGGCGAGGAGGTTGTCGGCCATCATCTGGTCCCGCAGGCCCACCAGCCGCGTCATGCGGCTTGGTGAGGTGTCCGCCATCCAGAAGTGGTAGCGCAGCAGGCCGGTGGCGGTGCGCCCGTACAGGCGTGCCCGGTCCCAGTCGTCCCGCGAGGTCGCCGCGATCAGGTGCGGCGTCTGCGCGTCGAGCAGCGCCACCAGATCGTCGGCGAGCAGCCGCAACTCCCTGGCCTCGGCCGACTGCCCCACGGACTGGGCCGGGTCCATCATCGTGGCGGGATTGTTCCACCGGTCGTCGGCCCCGAGCAGGCGGTCGATCGTTTCCGCGGCACAGGAAAGCAGGTCCGCGCCCACCCAGGCTGCGAGGTAGCCGTGGAGTGCGGTGAGGGCCTGCCGCGGGCTCGCGGCGCCGGTGATCTCCAGCGGGCCGTCGAAACCGGCGAAGCGCAGGCGTTCGGACGCGGGCCGGCCGTCGTTGTAAGCGCGCATCCAGCGCACGAGCTCGCGGTTGGCCGCCGACGCGCCGAACCCGTGGCTGAAGCCGCGCTCCATGACGTCGTCGAGGGTGCCGGTGCCCGAGGTGACGTAGTCGTCGACGACCAGGCCCATCATGCAGTCGCTCTCGATCGCGATCGACCGGTAGCCCTCCTGCTCGACGAGCTGCTGGAAGAGCTCGTTCCGCACGTCGAGCAGCGTGTCCTCGCCGTGGGTGGGCTCGCCCAGCGCGAGCAGCCGCGGCCGAGCCGGGAGCAGCCTCATGACGGCGGCGGCTTCGACGGCATGGGCGATGTCCTTGATGCCAGTAGCCATACCTTCAACGGTATCGTTGAACCCTCGATTGAAACTTTTCCGCGATATCGGCTGGCTCATGAGGCGAAACCTTCAAAACGGCGAGCGGCTCAGGCCGGTTGACCTGGCGCGCGGGCACGGCCTGTCCACGCAGGCGATCAGGAACTACGAGGAGGCCGGCATCCTTCCGGCCGCCGGTCGCACAGCCCATGGCTACCGCACCTATACCTCGCTGCACGCGCGAGCCCTGCGCGCGTTCCTCGCCCTGGTGCCCGGCCACGGCCACCAGACGGCGACGTCGATCATGCAGGCGGTGAACGGCGGCGCGGTCGAGGAGGCGTTCCGCCTCATCGACGAGAGCCACGCCCAACTCCTCGACGACCGCCGGACCCTCCAGGCCGTGGAGAACGCCCTCCGCGACCTGGACCCCATCGCGGCGTCCGAACCTGGCGCGGTGTCCGGGCCCGGCAGCACGTTCATCGGGCCGTTGGCAAAAAAGCTCGGGATCCGGCCCGCGACGCTGCGCAAATGGGAGCGCGCCGGGCTGGTGCGGCCGCGCCGCGACCCGCGGACCGGGTACCGCGTGTACGACGAGGCCGACGTGCGGGACGCCCGGCTGGCCCACCAGCTCAGGCGGGGCGGCTACCTGCTGGAGCAGATCGCCCCGCTGCTCGCCCAGGTGCGGGCCGCCGGCGGGCTGGAGCCGCTGGAGGCCGCCCTGCGCGACTGGCGCGGCCGGCTGTCCGCCCGCGGGCGCGCGATGCTGGCCGGGGCCGCCGAACTGGAGGCCTACCTGTCGATCAACGGCGGAGACCCCGACGACCAATCGGGGGGTGTGCACGCCTGACTCGGCGAACCGGCCGGCCGGTTCGGTTTGTCCGTCCCGCGTGGCCGAGCCAGGGGGGAGCGCCGGAACAGCTCTCACCAGCGTCGATACGGGTTTCACAAATCGGTATGGTGGTACCGTAATTCCATGCCGATCGCCTGATGGTCGGCTCGACAAAACGCAGGGCGGTCGACAAGGACCGCAGATCGTCTGCCGGGCGAATCCCCCACGTGCCCGGCAAATGGACGACTGCCTCCGACGCGCCTGCGGTCATCGGCACCCGGCTCGTACCGGCTCTGCAAGACAAGATCAGAAAGGCATCGCCATGCCCCGTTCCCTGCTGCTCTCATCCGTCAGCGGGCCCGTCCTCTTCCCCGAGGACGACGGTTTCACCGACGAGGCGTCGGTGTTCAACATGACCGTCGCCCACCGTCCGTACGCGATCATTGGCGCCACCGACGTGGCGGACGTCCAGGCGGCGGTGCTCTTCGCAGGAGACCGGGGCCTTCCCGTCGCGGTCCTCAACACCGGCCACGGTCCTTCCGTGTCCGTTTCCGGAGAAGCCGTCATGATCACCACGCGTCGCATGACGGAGGTGCGGATTGACAGTGCGAAAAAGACCGCTCGGGTCGAAGCTGGCGTCCGCTGGGGTCAGGTGGTGGAAGAGGCCGCCAAAGTCGGACTCGCGCCACTTGCCGGTTCCTCACCGCAGGTCGGTGTCGTCGGTTACACGCTCGGCGGCGGGGTGAGCATCGCGATGGGCCGGGCCTTCGGCTACGCGGCCGACCATGTCCTGGAGATCGACGTCGTGACCGCGGACGGCGAACTCCGCCATGTCACACCGGATTCCGACGAGGACCTGTTCTTCGCCCTGCTCGGCGGGAAAGGCAACTTCGGCGTCGTCACCGCGATGGAATTCCGCCTGTTCCCCGTGCGGGAACTGTACGCAGGAGCCCTGCACTTCTCGGGTGACGACGCACGGGATGTGCTGCACGCCTACCAGCGGTTCACTTCCACGGCGCCTGACGAATTGACGTCGTCGATCGTCTTCCTGCGCGCGCCCGACCTGCCTTTCATTCCCGATTTCATGCGGGGAAAGCTCACCGTTTCCATTCGCGTCGCCTACCTGGGCTCGGCACATGACGGTGAACTACTGGTCGCCCCGTTGCGGGCGGCCGCGCCGGTACTCGCCGACACCGTGACCATGATGCCCTTCGCGCAAATAGCGTCCATTACCAACGATCCGACCGAGCCGGGCGCCGCCGTGGAGCATTTCGTCGTGCTCGACGAATTGTCCCCGTCGGCAATGGAAGCGATCCTCGACATCGCAGGGCCGGATTCCGGCACGCCCATCACCATGGTCAACCTGTCCCATCTCGGCGGCGCATTCGGAATTCCGCCGGAGAAGGCGAACGCGGTCGGACGGCGTGACGCCGCATTCGCCGCCTTCGCGTTGACAGCGGTTCCGCCCGGCGATGTGAACGCCTCCAAGGACGTGGGCCTGGAACTGATCGACAGGCTCAGTTCGTCCGGAGGCGGCCGGAAGCACCCCAGTTACCTCTCGCCGGCCGACGCCTCCGTCGAGAACGTACAGCTGGCGTATGACGAGGTGACCTATAAGCGTCTGCAGGCGGCGAAGACCGTGTACGACCCGCACAACGTGTTCCGCTACAACCACAACATCCCGCCCCTCGCTTAGCCGTTGGCTGAACGGGCGGGCCGCAATGCGTAATCGCCACCCCGGGCGCGGAACTCCGGGGTGGCAGTGCCGTACGTATGGGGGCGGATCGCACCTGCCTGGACACGCGTCCCACCTGGTTTGACGGCCACCAGGCACGAAAGTATGGTACGGCCATGCCTATAGCGAATCGTAAAAGGCGCGCAGGCGGGGAGAAACGAACTCTCGTCCTGGAGTCGGTAACAGTTGTGCTCGCCGAACGCGGCTATGAGAATACGCGTTTCGCCGACGTATCGGCTGCCAGCGGTGTCGCGATCAGCACGCTGCAGAATTACTTCGGTTCGCGTGAGGACATGGTCATTGAGGCAATGGGGCTTTCCGTCGAACGGGAGGTGGCGGCTCTGGAAGCAGTAGCCGCCGCTGAACGTGATCCATGGGAGCGGCTGGTCGCCATGATCGATCGGAGTCTGGATAATCCCGATCATGTTCGGCGGATGCTCGTCGAATTCTGGCGGGCCGCCATGCGGGACGACGAACTTCACAAGTACAGCGCGGAAGTGCAGAAGCGCTACCGGGCGCCCTTTCTGACCGCAATAAGGGAAGGCGGCGAGCAGGGAGAATTCACGCTCACCCATGGACCCGACGACGTGACGGACTTCCTGTTCTCCATCCTGACCGGAGCCGTCATCTCCCGTGTCCTGCACCATCCAACGCCGTCTCCCGCCGACTTCCGTGGCGTTCTGCTGGCCCAGCTCCGCCTGATGCTGGGACTCCATCGTGCGAGTCCTGCGGCTCCCCGGTGAGAAACCGGCGGCGAGACAGATCGATGCGGCGAACAGGCATAGAGCGTTCGCAAGGCCATCCCGCCATATCGTTGCGCCATGAACACCCCGGCGACAGAAGTCGACATCGACGACGACCTTGTTGACCGCTTGATTCGCGCCCAGCACCCGGATCTGGCGGGACCGCTCATCCTCGTTGCCAACGGCTGGGACAACGTCATCTATCGCCTTGGTACGGAGCTGTCCGTACGGCTGCCGCGTCGACAGGTGGCCGTCGACCTCATCGTCAACGAGCAACGCTGGCTGCCGGTCCTGGCCGCGCACGTCGACGTCGCGCTGCCCGTACCCATCAGGGCCGGCGAGCCCGGCGAGGGCTACCCATGGCCGTGGACGATCGCGCCCTGGTTCGAAGGCCGTACGGTCGCCGATGTGCCGCCGTCCGAACGCTCCGGCATCGCCGTCCCGCTGGCTGAGTTCATGACAGACTTCCACCGGCCTGCACCGCCTGATGCACCGCATAACCCCGTCCGCGGCGTCCCGCTCGCCGCCCGCGACGAAGCGGTACGGCAACGCCTGCAGTTGATTTCCCGATCAACTGAGCTCCTGCCCCTCTGGGAGGAGTTGGCGGCCCTCCGTCCCTGGCAAGGTCCCGCGCTGTGGCTCCACGGCGACCCGCACCCGGGGAACCTCTTGCTCGACGGGGACGGTCTGCTGGCTGTTCTGGACTTCGGTGATCTCACCAGCGGCGACCCCGCCACCGATCTGGCCGCCGCCTGGCTGGTGTTCGATGAGAACGCCCGTGAGGTATTTCGATCACACGTGGACGCCGATGAAGTGACCTGGGAGCGTGCACGGGGCTGGGCACTTGCCCTGGGCACTGCCCTGGCCGCCTACTCGGCCGATAATCCCAGCATGGCGGCTGTTGGCAATCACGTCCTTGACCAGGTGCTTCTTACCTAGTCTTTTAGATCCAAGGCCGGAGCTTGTCGGGGTTCCGAACTGCCCAGATGCGCCTGATCCGGTCGCCCGTGACGTCGAACGCGTACACCGTCACGGTGACGCCGTCTTGTTGAGCCACCAGACCGGGCTGACCATTGACCGTACGCTCCAGGATCGAAATGTTGGGTGCCGCACTCGCCCGAACCGCGAAGAAGCGTGCGACCTCCTCGGCGCCTTCGATCGGGTGGGGTTCGGCGCTGGCCAGGCCACCGCCGTCACCGGTCGCCGTGGCATCGGGGTTGAGTAGGTCGATGAGCGCGTCGATGTCCTTGGCTTCCCAGGCCTGTTTGAAGTCCCTGACGATGCCGGCCTGCTGTCTTGCAGGGGTCGCGGAGGGCTGCGATTCGCGGATGCGGCGCCGGGCTGAGAAGGCCAGTTGGCGGCATGCCGCCGGCGTACGGCCGACGATCTCGGCCACTTCGGCGAAGGGGTAGCGGAAGACGTCGTGCAGGATGAACGCGACGCGCTCGGCCGGGGTCATCGAATCGAGCACGACAAGGAAGGCCATGTTGACCGACTCGTCGAGGGTGACCCGGTCGGCCGGATCGGCGGCGGCGCCTGGCGACCCGCTGACCCATTCCGTGCGGTCGGGCAGCGGCTCGGGGAGCCATTCGCCAACGTAGCGCTCTCGCCTGGCCCGTGCGGAGTCGAGCAGGTTCAGACAGATACGGCCGGCGACCGTGGTCAGCCAGGCACCGGGAGATTCGATGGCCTCCTGTTGCTGTCGGGGCATGGCGTACCAGCGGGCGTAGGTCTCTTGGACGGCATCCTCAGCATCGGCCAGGGAACCGAGCAGCCGGTAAGCGAGATTGATCAGCTGACGCCGCCCGCTCGTAATCGCATTCACGCTTGGATCGGGCCGGCCGTGTCCTGGCTCGGATGGCGTGGTCATGGTGTGTCGTCGATTCCCTTGGTCGCATCTGCCCTCACCAGTACGACAAGACAGCGCACCGAACTGTCAGGTGGGGCGCGTCACCTGACATTTCGCGGGGTTGCGTTGTCGTAACTGGCAGAACCGTGAAGGAAGGAAATCGATCTTGGAAGCCGTGAACGTCGCGATCGTTTACTACAGTGCCACAGGCACCGTGCACGCCTTGGCACAAGCCGCCACCGACGGCGCGGAAAAGGCGGGCGCACAGGTGCGACTGCGCAAGGTCGCCGAACTGGCCTCACCGGAGGCGATCAACGCCAACCCGGCCTGGGCGCAGCATCTCCAGGACACCGCCGACATCGCCGAGGCCGCCCTCGACGACCTGGCCTGGGCCGACGTGGTCCTGTTCGGCACCCCCAGCCGCTTCGGCACTCCATGCAGCCAGCTCAAGCAGTTCATCGACACCCTGGGTCCCCTGTGGGCACAGGGCCGGCTCGCCGACAAGGTGTACTCGGCCTTCACGGCCTCCAACACCGCCCACGGCGGACAAGAGTCCACCCTTCTGTCGCTGGGGAACGCCTTCTACCACTGGGGCGGCATCATCGTGCCCCCGGGCTACACCGACCCCATCCAGTTCCGGTCAGGCAATCCCTACGGCACCTCTCACGTAACCGGTGATGGCCCACCCACTGCGGTAGCCCTGGAAGCGGCCCGCCACCAGGCCCGCCGCGCCGTCAACACGGCGGCCGCACTCAAGGCCTGCCGCGCCGCCTGATCCACTACGGCGCACCCATGCGCCTGCCAAAGCCGACCGAGAATGGCCAACCGGCGGACGGCACTGCTCGAATGCTCCCGAACTCCGAGAATCTCGGCACAAGTGGGCCCGATCACAAACCCTGCAGATCCCCAATGAGATCGTCATCGGGACCGTCGCCAGGCGAGCTGGGCACGGTCAGATATTCCTTGAGTGGAGGATGTAATGACTTCGAACGATTCCGAGATCAGGGCGCTCCTGGACAGTCGGGTCGATGCCTGCCAGACAAAGGACATTGATCGACTCATGTCGCTGTACTCTCCCGACATCGTTTATTACGATGTCGTACCCCCTCTCCAGTTCATCGGGGCCACCGAGGTCCGTCGCAACTTCACGCGGTGGTTCGATGAATACGACGGCCCTATCGGCTTGGAAACGCACGACTTGAACATCGCGACGGGTGAGGATGTCGCGTTCGCGCACATGCTTCACCTGGACAGCGGTACGCGCAAGAACGGGCTCGATGGCGCGGTTTGGCTACGATCAACCGTTTGTTGCCACCGGTCAAGTGGCAAGTGGTTGATTACGCACGAACATATCTCTATGCCGGGTACCTGGCCTCTCTCCGCCCCGGAGGGGAATTCGACCGACTGAGGTAACGAAGGAATGGCGTCCGATCTGTGTAGACGTGATTTCCTGGATCAAGTCCACAGCAGAAACGGGTGCACCTTTCCAGGGAGCCCGCGCGACGGATGCCAGACGCTGCTGGGCTCTGCCTGGGTCGATGGCCGCAGCCACCAGGCCAGCTCAGGTGCCCGGGCGCCGAGGAGCCGTCGGAACGGGCGGGCGTACAACGGGCAGACCCGAGGTGCGCCAGGACCAACCCGCCCACCTTGCGTTCCCCTGGGATACCGACTATCCGGTGTAGCGCGGTGTCAGCCAGAGGGGCCTCGACAGCCCATCGTTACGGTCTAAGGTTTGCTATGCGTCAAGGTCGTCGGATGCGTATCACTGCCCTCAGCCTTCCCGCCGTACTCGTCGGCGTCCTGCTCCTCTCAGCGTGCGGATCGGAGAGGGCCGCTACACGGAGCGACGGCTCGCAGCAGACCCAGGGGTCCGACTCCGCAGACCGGCGCGGTGACCCCTCCTGTGGCGCCCCGTCCACCGGTACGCCACCCACGTCCGGCACTTCGGAACTTCCTGGCGGCTCCGCGGATCTGGAGAAGGACGGCGTCAAGATAACCGGCCTGAACGGACGGTCCCGCAACTGCGACCGCTACCCCCTCTCCGCCGAGTTTCGGGTCACCAACCACGAGTCCGAACCCTTCACGTACACCATCACCTTCGAGTTCCTGTCCGATTCCGGAGAGGCGCTGGCATACACCGAACAGACGGTCCCATCGGTCAGGCCCGGTCAGACCGTGAAGCGCACAGTCGACATGAGCGAGCTCCATTCACCGGCGCCCGTCGCGGTGCGGGTGGGAATCGCCGAGGTAAGAAGCGTCCCGGCGGACGAGGCACCCGCCCCGACAGGTCCCTGCCCGGCCTCCGGCACCCGTGTCACAACCGACGACGGTGACGCCGCCATGGGGCTCCGCGTCGTGGGAGTCCATCTGGAGAACTGTTCGACCCGCGCGTATCGCATCAACGGCTACCCGAAGCTCCAGCTCCTCGACGAGGACAGAAAGCCCGTCACCGGCGTCGAGGTCCTGCACGGCAGCGGCGGCATCTCGACCGTGACCGGCTTCGACGACCCGCCCAAGCCGGTGACCCTGCAGCCCGGCCAGAGCGCGTCCGCCGGCCTGATGTGGCGCAACACCGTCACTGACGGCGCGCCCGTAAACGTGCCGTACGTCAGAGTGAACGCGAAGGCCGGCGCTCGTCCTGTGATGGTGACGCCGGAACTCGATCTCGGCACCACCGGGAAACTCGGCGTCAGCCCATGGAAGAAGGACGAGGTTCCATAGCCCCTTGTCGAAGTACCGGCTTCAACCTGTGGGGGCACCGCCCAGTAGTGCCGCCCCCGCATGATCGTATGTCCGCCGTCGTGCGCTGGACAGACAAGCGCCGAGACGGGATCTCAGAGCTGTTCGACGGTTTCGTCACGATGAATTCAAGAGATGGGAATAATTTGGCGGGTTAAGGCATGCGTTTCCGATATCGGGACTGCGCTCTGCATCGAGGGTAGATGTGAACCACGGCGGCCTTTGAGGGACGCCTTCGAACGTTGACAGTTCACCGCAGCGTCGGCGCGACCCACAAGCCAATGCCTCACGTTCACCACCCTCGAAAGTAGGCAGCCACCATGATCATTCTTGGAATCATCCTGCTGATCATCGGATTCCTGACCGGCATCTCCATCATGTGGACCATCGGGATCATCATCCTGGTCATTGGATTGGTGCTCATGCTGATGGGCCGCGTAGGCCGGCCCGTCGGCGGCCGCAAGCACTACTTCTGACCGGCCAGGCATTCATTCCCGGTACTCCTATGCGCCCATAGCTCCGGGTCGTACGCGTGCTCGTCGACCGGTTCATCCCCGCCCATCAGGCCTAATTCGTAGATCACGCCTTCGATCAGGCCAACCGCCGTGGAAGACGACGAACCCCGCCCGCCCAAAGAAGCGAGGCGGGGTTTCCGCATGTCAGGGGCTACTTCAGCAACTGGCGGGCCATGACCATGCGCTGGATCTGGTTGGTACCCTCGTAGATCTGGGTGATCTTGGCGTCTCGCATCATGCGCTCGACGGGGTAATCGCGGGTGTAACCATACCCGCCGAGAAGCTGCACGGCGTCGGTGGTGATCTCCATGGCGGCGTCGGACGCGGCGGTCTTGGCGGCGCTGGAGAAGAAGGTCAGATCCTTCACGCGCGTGCCGTGCATGGCGAGCTCCGACTTGGCGGCCGCGGCGTAGGTGAGCTGGCGGGCGGCCTCCAGCTTCATCGCCATGTCCGCGACCATGAACTGGAGTCCCTGGAAGTCGGCGATCGGCTTGCCGAACTGCCTGCGCTCCTTGACGTACCCGATGGCGTAGTCGAGCGCGCCCTGGGCGATGCCGAGCGCCTGTGCGGCGATCGTGATGCGGGTGTGGTCGAGGGTGGCCAGCGCGGTCTTGAACCCCGTGCCGAGCTCGCCGATCATCCGCGATTCGGGGATGCGGACGTTCTCCAGGATCACCTGCCGGGTGGGTGACGCCTTGATGCCGAGCTTCTTCTCCTTGGGCCCGAAGGAGACGCCCTCGTCCTCTTTCTCCACCACGAAGGCGGAGATGCCGCGGGCGCCCGCCGACGGGTCGGTCACGGCCATGACCGTGTAATACTCCGACACCCCCGCGTTCGTGATCCACATCTTGGTGCCGTTGAGCACGTAGTGATCACCGTCCTTGACGGCGCGGGTCTTCATGGAGGCGGCGTCGGAGCCGGCCTCGGCCTCGCTGAGCGCGTAGGAGAACATCGCGTCACCGCGCGCGACGGGAGCGAGGTAGCGCTGCTTGAGCTCCTCGGACGCCGACAGCAGCAGCGGCACCGTGCCCAGCTTGTTGACGGCCGGGATGAGCGAGGACGACGCGCACGCGCGGGCGACCTCCTCGATCACGATGACGGTGGCGAGCGCGTCGGCGCCCGCTCCGCCGTACTGCTCCGGGACGTGTACGGCGTGCAGATCGGCCGCGACGAGGTCCTTGTAGACCTCCCACGGGAACTCCTCGTTCTCGTCGGCCGCCGCGGCCCGGGGGGCGATCTTTTCGTCAGCGAGCGCACGGACCGTTTCGCGGAGCATCTCGTGCTCCTCGGCGGGCGCATAGAGAGGGAAGCTCATAGCGCGATAGTAAGCCGCGCGAGGGGAAGGTTACCAACCAGTACGGTACCGATCCTTGCGGCTGTCATGACTGGACAGCCCCTGGTTCGGGGCGGCGTCGACCCGTTCTGGGCGACGCCGTACCGTTGGGCCAGGCAGAGTTTGCCAGCCGGGCACTTGGGGCAGTTGGAGGCCCCGGTACTATGCCAGACCACAAAGAGTAGGTAAGAGGGGAGCATGCCGTGCCTTACCGCCTCACGGTGCTTGGGACCGGATATTTGGGTGCCACTCACGCGGCATGCATGGCCGAGCTGGGGTTCGAAGTCCTCGGCCTTGACGTCGATCAACAGAAGATCGACATGCTGGAGCGCGGCGAGCTGCCCATCCACGAGCCGGGGCTCGAAGAGATGCTGCAGCGCAACCTGAAGTCGGGCCGCCTGCGCTTCACGACCTCCTACGAAGAGGCGGCGAAGTTCGGCGACGTGCACTTCATCTGCGTGGGGACGCCGCAGAAGAAGGGCGAATACGCGGCGGACGTCTCCTACCTCGACGCGGTCGTCGAGTCCCTCGCGCCACACCTGGACCGCGAGTGCCTCGTGGTGGGCAAGTCGACCGTTCCGGTCGGCACCGCGGAGCGCCTGGCCGACAAGCTCGTACGGCTCGCGCCCGCCGGCATGCAGGTCGAGCTGGCCTGGAACCCTGAGTTCCTCCGTGAGGGCTTCGCCGTCAAGGACACCCTCCAGCCCGACCGCATCGTGCTGGGGGTCGCCTCCGAGCGGGCGGAGAAGGTGCTCAGGGACGTGTACACCCCGCTGGGCGACATCCCGATCGTGGTGACGGACTTCCCCACCGCCGAGCTGGTCAAGACTGCGGCCAACGCCTTCCTCGCCACCAAGATCTCCTTCATCAACGCGATGGCCGAGGTCTGCGAGGCCGCCCACGCCGACGTCAAGCTGCTGTCGCTCGCGCTGTCGTACGACGACCGCATCGGCGGCCGGTACCTCAACCCGGGCCTCGGCTTCGGCGGCGGCTGCCTGCCCAAGGACATCAGGGCGTTCATGGCCCGTGCGGGCGAGCTGGGCGCCGACCAGGCGCTCACCTTCCTCCGTGAGGTCGATGCCATCAACATGCGGCGCCGCGCCCGGATGGTCGACCTCGCCCGCGGACTGGTCGGCGAGTCGTTCGCCAACCGCACCGTGGCCGTGCTCGGTGCGGCTTTCAAACCCAACTCCGACGACATCCGCGACTCGCCCGCCCTCGACGTGGCCGTCACCATCGGGCAGGAGGGTGGCATGGTCACCATCTACGACCCGGTGGCCCTCGACAACGCCCGGCGGGCCCACCCGGGGCTGGGGTACGCCACCTCGGCTCTCGACGCCGCCCAGGACGCCGACGTGGTGCTACTGCTGACCGAGTGGGACGAGTTCGTCCAGCTCGACCCCGAGGCGCTGGGCTCCGTCGTCTCCACCCGCAACATCGTCGACGGCCGCAACGCCCTCGACGCGGAGACCTGGCGCTCCGCCGGCTGGCACTACCGCGCTCTCGGCCGCCCCTGATCCCTTTTCCCCGTGAGGCCAGGCACCCGCGGGTGCCTGGCCTTCGTGCCGTATCGGGGCCTGATTACGGCGACGGGCACGCTCGCCTCCTCGGCGAGCGTGCCCGTCCGCTGACATGTGAGGGTCAGCGCATCTCCGCGACCTCGCTGCGGAGTTTGGCGCCCTTCGCGTGGGCCTGGTCCCGCAGCGTGACCTGGAAGGCCTCCATCCGTTCACGGAGCCCCTCGTCGGCGGCCGCGAGGATCCGTACGGCCAGCAGCCCGGCGTTGCGGGCTCCGCCGACGGCCACGGTCGCCACGGGAACACCGGCCGGCATCTGGACGATCGACAGAAGCGAGTCCATGCCGTCGAGATATTTGAGCGGCACCGGCACGCCGATGACGGGCAGCGGGGTGACCGACGCGAGCATCCCGGGCAGGTGAGCCGCCCCACCGGCACCGGCGATGATCACCTTGAGCCCGCGGGACGCGGCGCGCGTGCCGTACTCGATCATCTCGGCGGGCATCCGGTGGGCCGACACGACGTCGGCCTCGAACGGCACGCCGAATTCAGCGAGGGCCTCGGCGGCCTGCCGCATGACCGGCCAGTCCGAATCGCTGCCCATGACGATCCCCACCTGGGGGGATCCGGGAGATTCAGGCATCGACGGGTCCTTTCAGGCAGTCGGCGGCGTGCCACGCGCGGGCACGGACCTCGGCGAGCTCGACGCCGAGGGCGGTCACGTGCCCGATCTTGCGGCCGGGCCGTACCTCCTTGCCGTAGAAGTGGATCTTTACTCCGGGGTCGTTCGCCATCACGTGCTCGTACCGGGAGAAGACGTCGGGGTCGGCGCCGCCCAGCAGGTTGACCATGACCACGACGGGGGCGGCCAGAGCCGGCGAGCCCAGCGGCAGGTTGAGCACGGCACGCAGGTGCTGCTCGAACTGGGAGGTGCGGGCCCCTTCGATCGTCCAGTGGCCGCTGTTGTGGGGGCGCATCGCCAGCTCGTTGACGACCAGGCCCGTCTTCGTGGCGAACATCTCCACGGCGAGCAGCCCGGTCACGCCGAGCTCCTGGGCGATCTTCAGGGCGATGTGCTGGGCCGCGGCGGCGTCCTCCCCGACGAGGCCGGGCGCGGGAGCGATGACCTCCACGCAGATGCCGTCCTTCTGGACGGTCTCCACGACGGGATAGCTGACCCCCTGGCCATGGGGAGAGCGGGCGACCAGCACCGCCAGCTCCCGCTCGAACGGCACGAAGGCCTCAGCGATCAGCGGAATGCCGGCTTCCAGCGGCTCGCGGGCGTCCTCGGCCGACGAGCAGACCCACACGCCCCGGCCGTCGTAACCACCACGGACCGACTTCACCACGACGGGCCAGCCGTGCTCCTCCGCGAACGCCTCGACGTCGGCCGCCTCCGAGACCCTCGCCCACGCCGGGCACGGCACCCCGATCTCGGTCAGCCGTTCCCGCATGACCGCCTTGTCCTGGGCGTGCACGAGCGCCTCGGGCCCGGGATGTACGGCATAGCCGTCGTCAATCAGGTCCTGGATGTGCTCGGTGGGCACGTGCTCGTGGTCGAAGGTCACGGCGGCGCAGCCCTTGGCGAATTCCCGCAGGTCGGCCAGATCGCGGTAGTCCCCCAGGCGGGTGTCGACGATCACCTTGGCGGCGCTCTCGTCCCGCGAGTTGGCGAGGACGCGCAGGTCGATCCCCAGCGCGATCGCGGCCTGCTGGGTCATCCGGGCGAGCTGACCGGCGCCCACCATGCCCACGACAGGAGCCGTGGACCCTGCGACGGGTACGGCGCTCGTGCTCGCAGGTCTCGCGTACGGCTCGGCGGCATCAGGGGGAACGTTTGGGCTGTTCACGACATGTCAGCCTACCGATTGCCGAGTGCGATCTCCTCCAAGGCCTTTCGCATGCCGACGGTGGTCATCGTGTTGTTCTTGGACACCTGTGTCGCCAGCGTCAGCAGCTCGCTGCCGGTGATCGCCTCCGGCTTCCCTATGCCGATGAAGGCGCTCAAGTCGGCCTTGCCGTACCGAGGGTGGGCGAGCGACGACCGCCCCGAGCCCGGCTTCTGGGTGTAGACGACCTTGAGGGAGTGGAAGACCAGGGCGCCGCCGTCGGCCAGGACCAGCGCATACGCCGGGCCCTCGATCTCCACGTCGACCGACAGCCGGTCGGGCCGGACCTTTTCGGGGGCGCGGACGAGATCACGGAGGAGGTCGCGCATCCGGTCTCCGGAGGCGAACTTCACCGCGCTCACCCCTGCCGGATCACTCAGGAACGCGACATGCCGGGTCGGCACCAGACTCGCCGGAACGGCGATCTTCGAATCGTCTTCTACCTGGCGGACGGGCGCGGCGGGCTGCGGCGTCTTCCGCAGGGCCGGGATCGGGCCGGCCCCGAGTTTCCATCGCCCGTCCGCCTGGACGAACACGAAGTAGGCCGGCTCCGGATCACGGGCGAGGGCGACGAACCACGCGCCGCGGTCGTCGTCCGGCGTCGTGGCCGGAAGAAAGTAGTCGACCTGGCCGTATTCGCCCAGGGTCGAAGGCTGATAGCCGTCTTTGGCCGCCTTGCAGGCGTTTTCGGCGACCGCGTTCTCCGCCCAGGTCGTCAACGAGGCGACCGTCGCGCAGTCGCGCCGTTTCCAGGCGTCCTTAAGCCGGCCGAGCATGGCGAAGGCCGCTTCGGCCTGGGCCTTCGTGGCCGTGACGGAGGAAGCCCCGCCGGTCGAACCGGGTGAGCGGGACGCCTGGTCGAAGCTCTCGTTGCCGCAGCCCACGAGCAAGACGAGGCCGAGGCTGAGGGTGGTGATTCTGCGTAGCACGGCGGGGCCACCTCTCCAGAACACGCAGATTCCAGAACAAAGTGATCCTGTTTGGGCCAGAGCGTAGTGTGCCCAGCCGCCGGCCATGGTCTATAGATGGATATTTTCTGAAATGTTCTACACGACAGCGGGGAAACAGTGGGTGACGTACACGCGCAGGTGGGGAGGATCCCCCTTCGGCTGCCTGTACGGGTAGCCTGGGGAGACCTCGCCGTCGACCAGGAAGGACCGTGCGGGCCGTGCAGTTTCTCCGACGCGCCTACGAGCGGTTCGCCACGCTCCTGCACGAACTTCTGAAGTTCGGCATCGTCGGCGCCCTCGCCTTCGTCGTCGACTTCGGCGGCACCAACTTCTTCCGCTTCGGCATCGGCCTCGGACCACTGACCTCGAAGGTCCTCGGCACCGTGATCGCGGCGACCTTCGCCTATCTGGGCAACCGCTTCTGGACCTACCGGCACCGCCAGCAGAACGGCCTCGCCCGCGAATACGTGTTGTTCTTCGTGCTCAACGGCGTCGGGCTGCTGCCCCCTCTGATCGTGATCGGCTTCGTGAGCTACACGCTCGCCCTGCACGACCCGGTGGCGTACAACATCGCCCAGATCATCGGCCTCGTCCTCGGCACGCTGTTCCGGTTCTGGTCGTACAAGAAGTGGGTCTTTCTGGCGGCTCCGGAAGAGCCGCCGGTCGAAGGGGCGGCAGGGGTCACACCTCAGGCGGGGCCACTCACCACCCGGTGACGCCGATGCTCGTGAGAGTGCCGTAGGAAGATCGCGAAGGTTGCCGGCCGGGGTTTGACCAGCTCCAGCCGCCCGCCGTCGGCGGCTACGAGCGCCCGGGCCAGGGTGAGCCCGAGGCCGGTTCCGCCTCCTCCGCTGACGCTCCGCTCGAAGACCTTGGGGCCGAGGCCGTCCGGGATGCCGCGGCCCTCGTCGGCCACCTCGATCACGACGGACATCCCCGTGCTCGACGTGTTGATCGTCAACGAGCCGTCTCCGTGCTTGAGGGAGTTCTCCATCAGGGTGGACAGCACCTGACTCAACCCTCCCGTGGTGCCGAGGGCGCTCAGCCCGCGGTCGCCTGCGAGGACGAGGGAACGCTGCGCCCGCCGGAAGGCGGGCTCCCACTCCGTGATCTGCTGCCCGACGACGTCGTCGACGTCGATCGGGCCGGCCTGGGCGTGACGCTGCCTGCGGGCCGCGGCCAGGAGCTCGTCGATGACCGCGGTGAGCCGCTCGACCTGCACGATAGCGGCCTCACCCTCCTCACGGACGATCGCGGGCTCGCTCGCGGCGCCGACGATCTCCTCCAGGCGCATGGTCAGCCCCGTGAGGGGCGTGCGCAGCTGGTGGGAGGCATCCGTGGCGAAATCCCTTTCTCTGGCGAGCAGATCGGAAATGCGCAGGGCGCTGCGGTCCAGGACCTCCGCGACCAGGTCGAGCTCGGGCACGCCGTACCTGTGCCGGCTCGGCCGCGCGTCACCCGACCCCAGCCGCTCCGCGATCTTTGTCAGCTCTTGGAGCGGCAGGGTCAGGCGGCGTGACGTCACGGTCGCGAGCCCGACGGCCGCGCCCAGGGCGACGACCGCGAGTGCGATCGTCAGCACCAGCCTGGCATGAATGTCCTGCTCGATTTGGGCCGAGTCTCGGCCGATCCGGACATATCCAATCTCAGATCGTGCCTCCTCGGTCATCTCACGACCGGCCGGTGGCGGTGTCCCGACCATAAGCAGCGGGTTACCCCGGACGTATACCTGGATATACCGATCCGGATAGTTTTGCCCTATTTGCCTGGAATCGACTGGTTGGTCCTGGCTGACGGAGTACTCCACCCCGATGAGTAACCGAGTGGCCTCGGCCCTCAACTCTTGGGCGGCCTCATCGTTGATCAACCGGACGACGACCACGGCCAGCGGCACGCCTAACAGCAGGACGGCGATGACCGCGACGAGCAGCATCGAGGAGAGCAGGCGCCGGCGCACGTGCTAGCCCCTCCCCAACGAACCCGCCACGCGGGTCTACTCGCGCTCGAAACGGAAGCCGACGCCTCGGACGGTCGTGATGTACCGAGGCTTGGCGGCGTCGTCCCCCAACTTCCGACGCAACCATGAGATGTGCATGTCCAGGGTCTTCGTGGACCCCCACCAGTTCGTGTCCCACACCTCGCGCATGATCTGCTCGCGCGTGACGACCTTGCCGGCGTCCCGTACGAGCACGCGGAGCAGGTCGAACTCCTTGGTGGTCAGGTGCAGTTCCTTGTCTCCCATCCACGCCCGGCGTGAATCGGCGTCGATACGGACGCCTTGCACGACCGGGGTCTCTGAGGTTCCGCGCCGCAACAGCGCTCGCACGCGGGCGAGCAGCTCGGCGAGACGGAACGGCTTGGTCACATAGTCGTCGGCTCCGGCATCGAGGCCGACAACGGTGTCGACTTCGTCGACTCTGGCGGTGAGGATCAGCACCGGAGTGCCGTGTCCTTCCGCTCTGATGCGGCGAGCGACCTCCAGCCCATCCATCTCTGGCAGGCCGAGGTCGAGAACTATCAGGTCGACGCCCCCCGACAGGGCCCTTTCGAGGGCCTGCGGGCCATCCGGGCTCACCTCTACCTGATAGCCCTCCCGGCGCAAGGCTCGCGCCAGTGGCTCGGATATCGAGGTGTCATCCTCGGCGAGAAGAACGCAGGTCATGGAGCGATCGTAGGACCTTAGGCGATCGTTTCCCGGCTACAGCGTGCAGTTTGACTTGTCGTTGACCCATCAATTGACCTGGGCAAACACTGATAAATCCGGGATAGTCATCACGCAAGGGCCGCGCCGATCCGGGCATGGCTCCGCCATCCGGTCATCAGTGTGGGAGCAGCGCGAGAGCCGTACAAGGACCGCGCGTGGGACACGCGTAAGACGCGCGAGGGCTCCGCACGAGACCCCCGAAACGAAAGAACGCCCGCCGGGAAGATCCCGCGGGCGTTCACCGGTCGTCTCACGAGGCTGACGGAGGCTCCGCATAGCGCTGAAGGTAGAGCTGCTCCCCCAGGCTCTCGATCAGGCCCAGCTCCGTCTCCAGGTAGTCGATGTGGTGCTCCTCGTCGGCCAGGATGCGCTCGAAGAGCGTCGCCGAGGTGATGTCGCCCCGCTCGCGCATCAGCGCGATGCCGGGACGCAGCCGCTTCACCACGCCCAGCTCGAGCTCCATGTCGGCCTGAAGCTGCTCCCGCACCGTCTGCCCGATGTGCAGCGTGTTCAGCTTCTGGTAGTTCGGCAGCCCCTCCAGGAAGAGGATGCGATCGGTGAGCTCCTCGGCATGCCGCATCTCGTCGAAAGACTCTGCCCTGGTGTAGGCCGCCAGCTTGGTGTATCCCCAGTTCTCCTGCAGCTTGGCGTGCAGGAAGTACTGGTTGATGGCGGTGAGTTCAGAGGTGAGCTGCTCGTTGAGGAGCGCGATGATCTCTTTGTCCCCCTGCATGACACCCCTCGGATCTATGCGACGGTGGCCAGGTCCTCAGACCGTTTCAGGATCGCACAGATTTTTCGAACGCAGAGGGCGCAGTCGCCGCCGGCGCCGGTCGCATCCTTGATCTGCTTCGCGCTGGTCGCACCGTCGGCGATGCACTCGTGGACCTCGCTTTCGGTCACGGCGCGGCAGATGCAGACATACACGGGGATGCGAGGCCTTCCGGGAAATGGGGCTTAAGGTTAGGCATGCCTAACGTAGCCGACTGTGGTAAGGCTTGCCTATGTGATACCAATCACAGCCATGCCCCGGAGGGCCTTCGCATCCGCTGACACACCAGAAACACGCAGGTCACGCCGGCATCAGGCAGGTCAGGCGAGTCATACGGGTCTTGCGGGTCACGTCGTGGGGAACTCCACCACCGACCGCAGCACCTCGCCGCGCTCCATCTTGGCGAAAGCCTCCTCGACCTGGTCGATCGCGATCGTCTCGGAGACGAAGCCGCCGAGGCCCAGCCTTCCCTGGAGGTACAGGTCGATCAGCATGGGGAAGTCCCTGCTCGGCAGGCAGTCGCCGTACCAGGAGGACTTGAGCGCGCCGCCACGCCCGAAGACGTCGAGCAGGGGCAGTTCGATGCGCATCTCGGGGGTCGGCACGCCGACGAGCACGACCGTGCCGGCGAGGTCGCGGGCGTAGAAGGCCTGCTTGTAGGTCTCGGGACGGCCGACCGCCTCGATCACGACGTCGGCGCCGTTGCCGCCGGTCAGTTCGCGGATCGCCTCGACCGGGTCCGTCTCACGGGAGTTGATCGTGTGGGTCGCGCCGAAACCGCGGGCCCATTCGAGCTTCTTGTCGTCCACGTCGACCGCGATGATCGTGCGCGCCCCGGCGAGGCTCGAACCGAGGATCGCCGCGTCGCCCACGCCTCCGCATCCGATCACCGCGACGGAGTCGCCCCTGGTAACGCCGCCGGTGTTGATCGCCGCGCCGATCCCCGCCATCACGCCGCAGCCGAGCAGGCCGGCGACGGCGGGCTTGGCCGCCGGGTCGACCTTCGTGCACTGACCCGCGGCGACCAGCGTCTTCTCGACGAACGCGCCGATCCCGAGTGCCGGGCTGAGCACGGTGCCGTCGGAGAGCGTCATCTTCTGCGTGGCGTTGTGGGTGTTGAAGCAGTACCAGGGACGGCCGCGCAGGCACGCCCGGCAGGCTCCGCACACGGCGCGCCAGTTGAGGATCACGTAGTCGCCCGGAGCGAGGTCAGTGACCCCCTCGCCGACGGCGTGCACGACGCCGGCCGCCTCGTGCCCGAGGAGGAAGGGGAAGTCGTCGTTGATGCCGCCCTCGCGGTAGTGCAGGTCGGTGTGGCAGACGCCGCAGGCCTGCACGTCCACGACGGCCTCTCCGGGCCCGGGGTCCGGCACGTGAACGGTCTCCAGTGACACCGGCTCGCCCTTGCCGCGGGCGACCACGCCCTGCACCTCGTACGGCATGCCAACCCTCACCTTTCGCTCTCCGGCCGAGTGATCTCGCCCGTCACCCTGTCAGTCTGCTGGCACGGCCCTCCGGAGTACATAGGGCTGGACCACGCCGAGGCCCCGAACAGGCCTGCGGCGGATCTTCATCAGCTCGACGCCGGAAACGCCGCCGAGGGCGTCCGCCATGCCGTCGTCGATGATGATCGTTCCCGGCCTGGCGATCGAGGTGAGACGGGCCGCCAGGTTGACGGTCGTGCCGAAGACGTCGCCCATCATCGGGAGCACCGGCCCGCAGGCCAGGCCGATCCGCACGTCCGGGCCGTCCTCCTCGAGCTTCAGCTCGTCGACCAGGTCGAGGGCGATGCGCGCGGCGGCCCCCGGATCGTCCGCGGTGAACAGCACCTCGTCGCCGAGCGTCTTCACCAGCCGGCCGCCGTGCGAGGCGACGAGGTCGGAGGTCCTGGCCTCGAAACCCTCGACGAGGTCGGCCAGTGCCATCTCGTCGAGCTGCCGGGACACCCGGGTGAAGGCGACCAGATCGGCGAAGCCGACGGCCAGCGTCAACCGGGTCGGCAGGGCGTCGGCGGCAGGCGAGACCAGCCGGTTGACGACGGCCGCGAGCTGGTACCGCCACACGTGCACGAGTGTCTGCTCGAAATCCGGCAGCAGGGCCCTCGCGGTGTCCATCACCCGGTTGAGGTCCTCATCGCTGGGCGGCACATGCGGGTCGAGCGTCCCGATCATGATTTCGGCCTGCCATTGCGCCAGCCTCGCCGTCGTACGGCCGAGCGCCCGAGCCAGACGGATGACGGTCTGCTCGTCGAGCACCCCGGTGTCGAGCAGGGTGTGGATGCGCCGCAGCGCGGCAAGATCGGCGCCCGTGAAGGCCACCGCGTCGTCGGCCAGCGTCGCGAAGCCGAGCGCCCGCCAGATGCGTTCCGCGAGGTCCTGCGGCACGTCGGCGCCTTCGGCGATCTGACGGCGCGTATACGTGGGCGCCGGCCCGAGAAACAGTCGCTGGACGTCGTCCGCGCTGGGCCTTCCCCTGGACTCCACGTCTCCCCCCAGACGTCCGCCGTCACCCCTGGGCCGCGCCTGGCGATTTCAGGCCGGTCTCCAGGGGTGCCGCGGTTTCGTCACTTCCCGTCGATGTTCCCGTCGGAGGCGTCCTCCACCAGCTTGAACAGCTCCTGCCGTACGAGCTGGATCTTCGGGATGTCCTTGTAGTCGATCTCTCCCTTGTCTGAGGCCGACTCCACCCTCAGGGTGCCGCATCCGAGGATGCGCTCGAGGAAGCGCTGGTCGGAGCTGACGCTGTTGACCTTGGCCAGCGGGATGTCGTCGTCGGACTTGTTGAAAATGCCGGTGCTGATCGCGAAGCGGTGCGAGGTCAGCGTGTAGGAGGTCGTCTTCCACTGCAGGTACGGAATGAACGACCACCACACCAGGAGACCGACGGCCACCACGGCCACGGCGATACGCGCATATCCCGAGTAGCTGTAGTCGCTCGGAATGAAGTAGATCGCGGCGCTGGAAACCGCCACGACGATTATGAGAGCGAGGAACGGCACGATGAGCCGCTTCCAGTGAGGGTGGAACGAGTGGACGACCCGCTCCCCCTCGGTCAGATAGTGATCCGCGAGACCCATGGCGCAAATCGTGACACGTTCGCCCTGGGTTTGCATGTTCACTCGCCCGAGGTCGTCTCAGTGGCCTTCCACGCGGCGCACGTGGACGACGTCGCCCGCGCTCAGCGAGTGTTCCTTGCCCTTCGCCTGCACGATCAGGTGGCCCGCCTGGTCGACCCCCGTGGCGAGCCCGGTCAGCAGCCGTTCCCCCGGCAACTCCACCCTCACCTCCTGCCCCACCGTCCCCGACGAGGCCAGATAGGCCGCGCGGAGCCCGCAGGCGTCGGCGTCGCCGTCGGCCTCGATCCACTCCCGGTAGTGCGACTCGATCTCTTTGAGGATCGCGGGAAGCAGCGTCGCCCGATCGGTGGAGGCGGCGCCCTCGACGGCGAGCGACGTGGCGCGCTCGACCGGCAGTTCCTGCTGCCTGATGGAGACGTTCAAGCCGACCCCCACGACGACGGCGGTGTCGACGCGCTCGGCGAGGATGCCCGCGAGCTTGCGCTCACCGACGAGCAGGTCGTTGGGCCATTTCAACCGCACATCGAGTTCCGCGATGCGGCGCACGGCCGAGGCGGCCGCGACGGCGACCAGGAGGGAGAGCCATCCCTGGCGGGCGGGAGGCACCTCGGGACGCAGGAGAACGGAGAAGGTGAGCCCTGACCTCGGCGGGGCCGTCCACACGCGGCCGAGCCGCCCGCGACCGGCGAATTGCGACTCCGCGATGAGCACCGCGCCCTCTCGAGCGCCTTCGCGCACGAGTTTGGCGAGGTCGGCGTTCGTGGACCCCGTGCGCTCGACGACGGTGAGGGCCGACCATAACGACCCCGGGCGAACCAGGTCTTCCTTCAGCGCCGCTTCGGACAGCGGCGGGCGGTCGAGATCGGCATAAGGAGAGTCGGGCACGTTTCCAGGTTATCCGCCGGGCCTCCCGGGATCCGCCGGGTGCCCGAGCCCGGCGTAATCTCGGTTTACTTTGAGCATTACTTGTCGTGAGACCAATCACTTGTGGTGACAGCATCACTTGGGGTGAGCGCAATTGCTGGTGGTGGGACCAACCAGTTGTGGTGAGACCCATTGTTGTGGTGATCATGCAAAAGTTCGGGATCATGCCCCCCGAGCTGCGAGAAGACCTTTCGTGATCATGCAGAAGTTCGGGCGATGCCCTTCTGAGCAGGGAAGAAGCGATTCGTGATCATGCAATCTGGCGAAAGCCGTACAACCCGGCCCGGACCCGTCACCCGCATCCGCGTACGCGAGGTCTCCGGCACCGCCGTACGCGATCACCGTGACGACCTCGCCACCGAGGAGCCCCTGGAAATCCGGCTGCTCGCCGGGCGCGAGAGCCGTACGGTGGCGATCACGATGCGGACGCCGGGCGTGGACTTCGAGCTCGCGGCCGGGTTCCTCCACGGCGAGGGGATCATCGCGCCGGGCGGGATCGAGGCGATCGGTTACTGCACCGACGAAGACCTGGAGCCCGAGGCGCGCTACAACACCGTGACCGTACGGCTCGGCACCACCGAACTCCCCGACATTTCAGCTCTTGAGCGACATTTCGTTACGTCGAGTGCGTGCGGAGTTTGTGGAACCGCCAGTCTCGACGCCCTTCGCGACCGCTGCGCGCCGCTCGGCGGTGGCCCGGCGATCGAGGTCTCCCCCGAGGTCGTGTACGGCATGCCGGACACGCTCAGGAAGGCCCAGGGGGTGTTCGGCAAGACGGGCGGATTGCACGCGGCCGGGCTGTTCACGCCCGACGGCGCGCTGGTCGCCGCACGCGAGGACGTCGGACGGCACAACGCGGTCGACAAGCTCGTGGGCTGGGCCCTGCTGACCGAACGCCTGCCGCTCGACCGGCACGTCTTGCTCGTGAGCGGGCGCGCCAGCTACGAGATCATGCAGAAGGCCCTGGCAGCGGGCATCCAGGTGGTGTGCGCGGTCTCCGCGCCATCGTCGCTGGCGGTGACACTCGCCCGCGACTTCGGCATGACGCTGGTCGGCTTCCTGCGGGGAGAGCGGTTCAACATCTATTCGGGCACGGAACGCATCGCTGCATGATCACGATGGATGTCCGCCCAGTTCAGGGCGGACATCCACGAAGTACTGCATGATCACGAGTTGTGTTCTCGCAGGCCGGCGGGGCATCGCCCGAACTTCTGCATGATCACGACATGAGTTCGGGCAGCTCGGCGGGCATGATCCCGAACTTCTGCATGATCACCACCAGGGTGGCCGCTGCATGATCACCACCAGGGTGAGCGCTGCGTGATCACCACCAAGGGGGGTTCGGGGTCAGCCGGTGTTCTGGAGGCCGGCGGCCACTCCGTTGACGCTCA
This sequence comes from Planotetraspora thailandica, assembly GCF_016863335.1. Taxonomy (GTDB): domain Bacteria; phylum Actinomycetota; class Actinomycetes; order Streptosporangiales; family Streptosporangiaceae; genus Planotetraspora; species Planotetraspora thailandica. Next base: position 201,286 of record NZ_BOOR01000008.1, on the reverse strand, counting down.
GGAGCAACAGGGTGGACAGGCGGTCCCGCTCCTTCTCTGACAGGTCGCCGTCGGCCCGCAAGGCGGACAACGCCCGCAACTGCAGGTGGCTGAGGGCGTCCACATACGGATCGCGCAACTGCACGGCCCGCGACAGGACCCTGCGGTTCTCCAGCAGCCGCGTGTGGCCGGTGATCTCCAGCACGAGCTTCCTGGTCAGGTCGTATTCGCCCAGCACCTGCTCGACGAAGTCGTTTCGCCCGCCGAGGGCGAGATAGCGGGAGGCGATGGCCCGGTCGGTCTTGGCCAGCGACATCTCCGCGTTGTCCATCAACGAGGCGAAAAGCGGCCACTCCCTGTACGCCGCGCGAAGCTCCTCCACGCCGCCTTCGGAAGCCACAGCGCCCAGCCCGCTGCCCAGGCCGTACCACCCAGGCAGGTTGACCCGGGTCTGGGCCCAGGCGAACACCCACGGGATGGCGCGCAGGTCGTCGAGCGAACGCGGCGCACCGAGGCCGCGCCGCGCCGGCCGGGACCCGAGCCGCAGGGAGCCGATCTCCTCAAGGGGGCTGACCAGAGCGAACCACTCGGGGAACCCCGGCGCCTCGGTCAGCGACCGATAAGCCCTCTCCGAGGCGCGCGCCACCTTGTCGGCCAGCGCGCGGAACTTGGCGGCGGCGCCGGCATTGCTCGACTCGACCGCCGAGGTCGAGGCGAGCAGCACGGCGTTGGTCACCTGCTCGATGTGGCGGCGAGCGATCGCCGAGTGGCCGTAGCGGGCGAAGATGACCTCACCCTGCTCGGTGACCTTGAAACGGCCGGCGACCGACCCGGGGGCCTGCGCGAGCACGGCCCGGTTGGCGGGACCGCCTCCACGCCCGAGCGCGCCGCCCCGGCCGTGGAAGAGCGTCAGTGTGACGTCGTTGCGCGCGGCCCACGCGGCCAGCGCGGCCTGGGCGTCGTAGAGGCGCAGGGTGGCGGCGGCGGGCCCGAGCTCCTTGGCCGAGTCCGAATAGCCGAGCATGACCTCCAGGCGCCGCCCGTTGTCGGCGAGCCGCCGGCGGACGGGCTCCAGCGCGAGCATGCCGTCCAGTACGGCGGAGGAGTTGTCCAGGTCGGCACCCGACTCGAACAGCGGCACGACGTCCAGCACCGGCGCGCGGTCGCCGAGGGCGTGCCTGGCCAGCTCGTGGACGGCGGCGACGTCGTCGGCCGAGCGGGTGAACGACACCACATAACGCGGGCAGGCCGACACCCCGAAACGCTCCTGGATCCAGGCGATGACCCTGATCGTGGCCAGCACCTCTTCCGTGCGCTCCGACAGGGTGCCCTCGGCGATCTCCTTCAGCGCCGCCGCGTGCACCTCGGAATGCTGGCGCACCTCCAGCTCGGCGAGGTGGAAGCCGAACGTCTCCACCTGCCAGATCAGGTGCTGCAGCTCGCCGAAGGCCTGCCGTACGGCTCCCGCGCCGCGCAGGGAGTCCTGCGCGAGCCGGAGGTCGGCGAGCAGCTCGGACGGCGAGCGGTAGGCGAGGTCCATGTCGCGGCGGCGGGTGGCGGCGATGCGCCCAGCCACGAAGATCAGCCACTCCCGGTGCGGCTCCTGCGGCGACCGGGTGGCCATCTCGGACACCACGTCGGGGTAGTCGTCCTCGGCCTGCGACAGCGCGGCGCGCAACTCGGCCGACGGCGGGGTGTACTGGACGGCGGCGGTCAGCGTGCGGCCGATCCGGGTGGCCGCGTTCTCCAGGGCGGTGAGCACATGCTCGGCCTGGATCAGCACGGCCTCGCGGGTCACCTTGGCGGTCACGTTGGGGTTGCCGTCCCGGTCGCCGCCGATCCAGCTTCCGTAGCGGATGTACGGCCTGGCCAGCGGCGGGCGCGTCCCCGTGCCGGGGGCGAGAGCCCGGTCGAGGGACCGGTAGATCTGCGGCACGGTGCGGAAGAGGGTCTCGTCGAAGGCGGCCATCGCCGTACGGACCTCGTCGAGCGGGTCGAGCTTGGTCGAGCGCAGCTGGGCGGTGCGCCACAGGAGGTCGATCTCCTCCAGGAGGCGCCGGTGGGCCTCCTCCCGCTCCGCGGCGCCCATCCCCGGCGCGTTGTAAACGTCGAGCTGGGCGCTGACTCGCTGGATCGCGGTGACGACCGCGCGTCTGCGGGCCTCGGTCGGGTGGGCCGTGAGCACCGGGCGGAACTCCAGGCCGTCGAGCAGTTCGGTCAGCTTGTCGTCGCCGCGCAGTTCCTGTACGGCTTCGGCCAGCGATTCGCGCAGGGGGATGTCGTCCTTGTCGCGCTGGCGGAGGATGCGGATGCGGTAGTGCTCCTCGGCCAGGTTGGCCAGGTGGAAATAACAGGTGAAGGCCCGGGCGATGTGAACCGCCCGTTCGATCGGCCATTCGGCCACCATTGCGGCCACATCGTCGGCGGTCGTTTCGTGTCGGCGGGCGGCGATAACGGCTTTGCGCAGGCGTTCCACGTCGGCGAGCAGGCCGGGACCGCCGTGTTCGGCGATCACCTGGCCCAGCAGCCCTCCGAGCAGGCGCACGTCAGCGCGAAGCTCGTCCGGCATCTCCGCGACGGCATTGTGTCGTTCGGCAGGAGCTATGGCGGCCATGCTTGGAAGGCTAGCGAATTCGGGCTAATCACCCGAGACCGGTCTCACCCGTTGGACTAGACCAATCGTGCCGGCTCAGGACCCCCGGGAGACCGCGGCGAAGATCTCCGGCATGCGCCCGAATCCGAGCGACGCGGCCAGTCTCCGCCCTCCCCAGGCGGCCAGTAGCCCGTACGGCACGGCGAGCGGAGCCACCCAGGTCAGCCCCATCGCGACGGGAAGGAAGATCGGCAACGCGACCGCGGCGGAGGCGAGCATCATGCCGAGTGAGGAGACGAACGCGAGCCCGCCCTGGCCCGGCGCCGCTCCGCTGAACGCGTTGAGCCGTTCCGGCACGGTGTAGGGCAGGAGCACGCTGGCGACCGCCCCCGCTCCGAGCGTCACGCCGAGCACGCCCCATGCGGTGAGCGCGGCGGGCAACGCCCAGGACGCATCTCCCATGAGGAGGCCCGCGACGAGGGCGACCACGGCGAGCAGCGGCACCGCGATGATCGCCGTCCCGAGGTGGCGGCCGGCGAGGTCGGTCCGCATCTCGCGTTCGGTGGGGAAGGCGACCGCGTTCATCCAGAACGACCGCCCGTCGAGGCCGAACACGTTGCCCGCCTGCAGGCCGATCATCAGGGCGGCCAGGCACGCGGGCCCGGCGACCGACCCCGGCCCGGAAGGACCGGCGTCGCCGCGGATGGAGAACATGATGACGCCGCTGACGACGATCGCGCTGAACCAGGCGATCCGCCCCCGCGGCTCCCGCCTGGCGTACTTGAGCTCCTTGGAGACGACGGCGCCGAGCATGCCGCGCGGGAGGAACCGCTCGATCCACGACCGGCGCACGGAGCCGCCGCCCTGGTTGGAGGCGTCCGGCAGGACCAGGGCCCGCCGGAGCGCGGCGATCCACGCCCAGGCCAGCACCACGACCACCACGGCGACCGCGGCCAGGTCCGCGACGCCGGCGATCCCGCCGTCCGCGATGGCGTGCGCGGCGAGCCCCGGCGGCGTCCACCGGAGCACATCCGCGGCGGCGGAGAACAGGCCGGCGACGTCGCCCGGGTTGCTCCGGTTGACGATCAGATTGGGCAGCTGGAACGCCAGCACCACGAACACGGCGGCCACCGCGAGCACGTCTCTCCCCCGGCGGCTGCGCAGGGCGCCGGACAGGGCGGTGGTGATCAGCCGGGAGACGACCAGGCAGAGGACGAACTGGAGCGCCACGGCGAGGAGGCCGATCACGACGCCGCCCGGGCCGCGCGACAACCCGGCGATGCCGCCCGCCAGGATCGCGAGCGTCGCCAGGGGCCACGGACCGGTCGCCGACGCCGCCGTCATTCCGATCGCGAGCTGCCGGGTGCTCAGAGGGAACAACGCCAGCCGCGACGGGTCCAGGGTCTCGTCGAGGCCGAAGAACACCAGCGGGATCAGGGCCCACCCGATCGTGAACACCGCGAAGACCACGACACCGGCGTCCAGGGCCGTGCCCGGCGACGCCATCCGCAGGAGGGCGAACAGCAGGAAGCCGCCGGCCCCGCAGACGACCGCTGCCAGCACGGAGAAGACGAAGCCGATCTGCTTGGCCGTGTCTCCCCGGAGGCTCCCGAGGATCAGCCGGCCCTTCAGCCGTACGAAGAGGGCGAAGAGCGTGAGATCGGCAGTCCCGGCGGGACCGGAGGGCGTCACGCCACCGGGGCCGGCGGGGCCGGGGGACGTCACGCCGTCGGAGAGCCGAGCCACGACAGGCCCTCCTCACCGTTTCCGCGCGCCCCGACCAACTGGAGGAACGCCTCGTTGAGGGTGCGCTCCCCGCGCACCTCGGTGAGCGGGCCCTGGGCGACGATCTGCCCGCGGTTCATCACCGAGACCCAGTCGCACAGGCGCTCCACCAGGTCCATCACGTGACTGGAGAAGATCACGGTCGAGCCCGACGAGGTGTATCTGCGCAATACGTCGACGAGGGTGTTGGCCGACACCGGATCGACCCCCTCGAAGGGCTCGTCGAGGAACAGCACCCGGGGGTTGTGCAGCAGCGCCGCAGCCAGGGCGATCTTCTTGCGCATGCCGGTCGAGTAGTCGACGACCAGCTTGTCCTGCGACTCGACCAGGTCCATGACCTGGATGAGCTCGTCCGCCCGCCGCCGGGTCTCCTCGGGCGAGATGCCCCTGATCCGGCCGTTGTAGGTCAGCAGTTCCCGTCCGGACAGGCGCTCGAACAGCCGCAGCCCCTCGGGCAGCACACCGATGTTCGACTTGACGCCGACCGGGTCGGTCCAGACGTCGTGACCTTCGATCTCTGCCCGCCCGCCGTCAGGCCGCAGCAGGCCAGTGACCATGCCGAGGGTGGTGGTCTTGCCCGCGCCGTTGGGCCCGACGAGCCCGGCGAAACTCCCCCGAGGCACGATCAGGTCCACCCCGCCGACGGCCACCTGCTGGCCGAACCGTTTGAACAACCCCTGTGTCCGCACCGCGTCGCCCATGAGCCCCACTCTGCCAGCGCCTCCGTTGCCGCTCCCCGTTATATGACCTTCCGTACGGCTTTCGCTTCGGTTGAACGAACAATGATCACGCGGTGGTTCCCGTGTGCCGATTCCCGAGTTTCCTGATGGGCGTTTATGGCAAACGGCGTTCGTGTGCCGGAAAAAACCGCGAGCCGACCCGATCCCGTCGTGTTTCGACGTGCGGATGGGACGGAATGGCTCCGGAAGACCTCGTCCGCCCCCCGCGTGGGGCGGTGTCCGGCTCTGACTACCCTGACGGGCATGGTTGCGGGCGAACCCCGGTGCGGCACGGCGAGACGGCCGCCGGCGCCGAGCGCCACGCGGCGGACGAGGACTGGTGAACGAGCATGAGCACGGGGCGACCCGAACGAGGAGTGAACGACCGATGACTGCCGAGCGGGCTCCCGAGGTCGACATTCACACGACCGCCGGCAAGATCGCCGACTTTGACCGGCGACTGCGGGAGGCGGCGCACGCCGGCTCCGCGCGGGCGGTGGAGAAGCAGCACGCCAAAGGCAAGATGACCGCCAGGGAACGGCTGGTGTCCTTTCTCGACGAGGGCTCCTTCGTGGAGTTCGACGAGTTCGCCCGGCACCGGTCGACGAGCTTCGGCCTGGAGCGCGAACGCCCGTATGGCGACGGCGTGGTCACCGGGCACGGCACGGTGGACGGACGCCCCGTCGCGGTCTTCGCACAGGACTTCACGGTGTTCGGCGGGTCGCTCGGCGAGGTGTTCGGCGAGAAGATCGTCAAGGTCATGGACCACGCCCTGAAGACGGGATGCCCGGTGGTCGGCATCAACGACTCCGGCGGCGCGCGTATCCAGGAGGGCGTGGTCTCGCTCGGCCTCTACGCCGAGATCTTCAAGCGCAACGTGCACGCCTCCGGCGTGATCCCGCAGATCTCTTTGATCATGGGCCCGTGTGCGGGCGGAGCCGTCTATTCCCCGGCACTGACCGACTTCGTCCTGATGGTTCAGGAAAAGTCGCACATGTTCATCACGGGGCCCGACGTGATCAAGACGGTCACCGGAGAAGAGGTGACTTTTGAGGAATTGGGCGGCGCCCACACGCACAACTCCAAGTCGGGCGTGGCACATTACGAGGCCACCGACGAGGAGGACTGCCTCGACTTCGCCAAAGCCCTGCTGTCGTATCTCCCGTCGAACAACATGGACGGCGCTCCCGAGTTCGGCACCGAGGCGTCCCTGGAGACGACCGAAGAAGATCGCGAACTCGACACGCTCATTCCGGATTCGGCCAACCAGCCGTACGACATGCAGACCGTCATCCGGCACGTCCTGGACGACGGCGAGTTCCTGGAGATCCACGCCGGCTTCGCGCCCAACATCGTGGTCGGATTCGGCCGCGTCGAGGGGCATTCGGTGGGCGTGGTGGCCAACCAGCCCATGAGTTTCGCCGGAACGCTCGACATCGCCGCTTCCGAGAAAGCCGCCCGCTTCGTACGGACGTGCGATGCCTTCAACATCCCGGTGCTGACATTTGTGGATGTGCCGGGATTTCTCCCTGGGACCGACCAGGAATGGAATGGCATCATTCGGCGGGGCGCCAAACTGCTCTACGCGTACGCGGAAGCCACGGTGCCCCTGGTCACGGTGATCACCCGCAAGGCGTACGGCGGAGCCTACGACGTCATGGGCTCCAAGCACCTCGGCGCCGACATCAACCTCGCCTGGCCGACCGCGCAGATCGCGGTCATGGGCGCGCAGGGCGCGGTCAACATCCTCTACCGGCGTGAACTCGCCTCAGCCGACGACCCGGACGCCGCACGGGCCCGCCTGATCACCGAATACGAGGACACGCTGGCCAACCCCTACCTTGCGGCCGAGCGCGGCTACGTCGACGCGGTGATCCGGCCCTCCGACACCCGGGTGAAGATCATCAGGGCGTTGCGTGCATTGCGCAACAAACGCGCCTCCCTGCCGCCCAAGAAGCATGGGAACATCCCGCTGTGAGCGAGCAAGAGCCGTACCTGAAGATCGTTCGAGGGGACGCGACTCCCGAGGAGATCGCCGCCCTTGTCGCCGCCCTGGCCGTACGCGCGACTGGGGCGGCGAAAGCCGTACGCAACGCGAATAACTGGAGGAATCCGGCGCATCGCATGCGTAGTGATCTTCCACATGGACCGGGCGCGTGGCGGGCGGCCTTCATGCCCGGCCACAGGTGAGTCAGACGATTAGATCGGCCGAACAGGGTGTCAACTGGCCCAAGAGTTGGGACTATCTAGAAAGTGGGGGAATATAGTCAGCCGATCAACTAGTGACGAGTCCTGGAGGACACCAATGGCCGTCCCGGACTTCAACGCACATGGCATGACCGCAAAGTATGCCGTTCTTGTAGACGTGGGTTACTTGTACGCCGCGGCGGGTGAAGTTCTCCTGGGCGCCAAGGAGCGCAAGGAGTACCGCGTCGCGGCCGACGAACTCATCCAGGCGCTCCAGAAGCACGCACTCGAGCGCATCCCCGGTGAACTGCTGCGGGTTTATTGGTACGACGCCGCCAGGGACCGTGTCCCCACCGTGGACCAGCGCGTGATCGCCCAGCTTCCCTGGGTCAAGGTGCGGCTGGGCAACCTGAACGCGCGTGGCCAGCAGAAAGGCGTCGACGCGCAGATCCGCAGCGACCTGGAAGCCCTGGCACGCCACCACGCCGTGAGCGACACCGTGCTGATCGCCGGCGACGAGGACATGGTGCCCGCCGTGGAGGCCGCCCAGGCCTACGGCGTGCGGATCCACCTATGGGGCGTCGAGCCGCCGTTCGGCACCAACCAGGCCGAACGGCTGGTTTGGGAATCCGACACGGTGGAGATCCTCAGCGCCGATTTCCTGCGTCCCTATTTCAACCGGGCTCCGGTGCCCGTCGCCGTCACTCCTGCGCCGTCGCCGGCCCAGGTGTTCGCCGGCCGTACGGTCAAACCGGTGCCGAAGGCGCCTATCGGACAGGTGACCAAGCTCGGCCCCAGCCGCCCGAACGTCGAGGAGGTCGGCGAGCACGTCGCCCAGAAGTGGATCCTCACGCGAGGACGCGACAACATACGCGATCTGCTTCCCGGGCCGCTCCTGCCGACCGTCATCGACACCGAGTTGCTGATCGAGGCAGAGAAGGAGCTCGGCCACTCGCTGCGGCCGTATCCCGAGGCGAGAGTCTGGTTGAGGGACGGCTTCTGGGCCCGTGTCTACCGAGAATTCGACCTAGGCGTAGGCATATCCAGCAAGTGACCTCGCACGGGGCCTTCCCGGAAACCTCCCCGGGGAGCCCCCCCCCCCCGTTGCCGTGATCATGCAGAAGCCGCCCCCCTTGGGGTGTGATCATGCAGAAGCCGCCCCCCCCCCCCTTGGGCCGTGATCATGCAGAAGTTCGGCAACACGGCCCCTGAGCTCGCCGTTTGCCGATCGTGATCATGCAGAAGTTCGGAAACATACGCGCTGACCTGGGATTCCGCGCATCGTGATCATGCACTGCTCGCAGTCACCGTGCCGGCCGTACGACGTGAGAAGTGCATGATCACGAAACGCAAAGTGCCTTGTGAAACGCCAACCCAACGAACTTCTGCATGATCACGATCAGCGTTCAGGCTGGTCACGGCGAGATCCTCGAACTTCTGCATGATCACGAGAAAGAGGTGTGGGGCCCCTTCGGTGGGCTTGGACCTTCAGCACGGCGGGGTCTGATTTCCGCCAGTGAGTTGGGTTGGCCTGGGCATAACGTCAGATTCGTGAGCACACGAGAGCTCGACTTCGACGCCTGCTATGTGGCGGTCTCCGCGCGGGACGCCAGGTTCGACGGGCGTTTCTACACGGCGGTCACCTCCACAGGCATCTACTGCCGTCCCATCTGTCCCGCACGTACTCCGGCCAGGAAGAACGTGCGGTTCTACCGGCATGCGGCGGCGGCCGAGGCTGCCGGATTCCGCCCGTGCCGTCGTTGCCGTCCCGAGCTCAGCCCCGGCGACCCTGGATGGGACGTCCGGGCCGACCTGGTCGGCCGGGCGCTGCGCCTGATCGACGACGGCGTCGCCGACGAGCGCGGCGTGGCGGGACTGGCCCAGCGACTGCACGTGACCGAGCGCCACCTGCATCGCCTGTTCGTCGCCGAGCTCGGAACGGGCCCTCTCGCCGTCGCCCGGACCAGGCGGCTGCTCCTCGCCAAGCAACTTCTGACCGAAACTCCACTGCCGATCACCGACGTGGCGTTCGCCTCGGGTTTCGGCAGTGTGCGGCAGTTCAACGCGGCCATGAAGGAGTCGTACGGCTTCGCCCCCGGAGAGCTGAGGAAGGCCGTGGGCCCGCTGGCGTCCACACCGGCGATCATGACGGAGCTCACGCTGAAGCTGGCCTACCGGCAGCCTTATGACGCCCAGAGCGTGCTGCGTTTCCTTGCCGCCCGCGCCATCCCCGGCGTGGAGAGCGTCGCCTGGATGAACGGCGCCCCTTCAGAAGTGGCCTCCTTCAGCCGAGCCGTACCCGGTGGGTCGCTCACGCTCGCGCCCTCCGGTGAGCACATCACGCTGACGGTCAGGACGGATGACACGCGCGGGCTGGCGCGAATCGTGTCGCGCTGCCGGAGGCTGCTCGACCTGGACGCCGATCCCGAAGCGATCGCGGACGTCCTCGGCTCGACAAGCCTGGCGCCCCTGGTCGAGGAACGCCCAGGCCTGCGCGTCCCCGGGGCGTACGACGGGTTCGAACTGGCCGTGCGCGCCGTGGTCGGCCAGCAGATCTCGGTCGCGGGAGCCCGAACGATCCTCGGCCGCATCGCCGCCCGAGCGGGCACCCCCGCCACACCCGGCACGACGCCCGGCGTGCTCTTTCCCACGGCCGACCGGCTCGCCGGCTCCGACCTGACCGGGATCGGCCTCACCAACCGCCGCATCGCCACGCTGACCTCCCTGGCCGAGGCCGTAGCCGGGGAGCGGATCGATCTCGACGGTGGTGCCGACCCCGCCGACACGACCGCCGAACTGCTGGAGATCCCCGGCATCGGCCCCTGGACGGCCGGTTACATCGCCCTGCGGTCGCTCAGAGACCCGGACGCCTGGCCGGAAGGCGACCTGGAGCTCCGCAAGGCGATGGCCCGGCTGGACATCCACCCAGGCGAACCCGACAAGTGGCGCCCGTGGCGCGCCTATGCCGCAATCCATCTCTGGAACACGGCCAACCACCGATGAAGGAGACGACGATGATCCTCGCCCAGACCCTGCCGACACCCGTGGGCCCGCTGGCCGTGCTCGCCCACGACGGCGTGCTCGTCGCCGCAGGCTTCACCGCCGACCCCCGGGAGATGTTCGTACGGCTCTCGCCGCGACTTCAGGGGCTCCCGCTCCGTGAAACGCACGACCTCGGAGATGCCGCCCAGGCCGTACGGGACTACCTGGACGGCAAGGTGGACGCGCTCGACGACATGGCGGCCGAGCAGCCAGGCACGCCCACCCGGCAACGGTTGTACGAGGCGTTGCGTGCCGTGCCGGCCGGGACGACCGTGTCGTACGCCGAGCTGGCCGTGAAGGCAGGCCTGCCGAGGACTGCAGCACGGGCCGCCGGCTCGGCGTGCGCCCAGAACCTGGTCGCGCCGTTCGTGCCCTGCCACCGGGTGCTGCCCGCGTCGGGCGGGTACGGCGGCTACTACTACGGCACCTGCGTCAAGGAATGGCTGCTGAAGCACGAGCTCCGCGGCTGAGACCTCAACGCCGGACCGTGCTCTGCACCTCGCCCACGGCGATGTCCCGCTCGGTGGACACCGGAATCGGCTGGAATACACCGCTCGGGGCTCCGCCGATGGAGCCTTCGATGTCCCACTCGGTCGTGACCGTGAGCGTGTAGACATCGTCGACCGATGCTCGCAGGTAGGTGACGCCGCAGCTCGCCTTGTCGCCCCCGTCATAGGGGGTTCCGGTTTGGCCGCACGCGTTGTGCTCTTTTGCCCAATCGGTACCGGAGTCGATCGACATATCGTCTCCCAGTGTCGCCGTCACGGTGGCCGACATGATTCCCGGGATCGAGGCGGTCACCGATCTTTCGGTCGCGCCGATTCCCGTCAGCCATACCCACGTGTCGAGGTTGACGTAGCTCTTGCCGTCGGGGTTCACGTTGATCGTCGGCTCGGGCACGGTGAGCGCGGCCCGCGCGATCGCCAGGAGCACCTCAGGACTGATCCCCGCCGGGGGCGTGTCGCCCGCCGCCACCCAGAGCGCGCCTTCCAGGCCTGCCCAGCAGGCCATACCGCCCGGGTCGGCGGAGTTGTAGGCGGGGCTCCACCATCTGCCGTCCTGGCCGACCTTGTCCTTGTACTGATTGAGCCACGCCTCGTACTGCTCCGGGGTTCCGCCGGGGTTGGTGTGGTACCAGTACTCGCCGAGGTCCTCCTGGGTCGCGAGCATCTCCTCGGCGGACTTGCCGGGCTCGTACCAGCAGGGACGCGGCATGCTGTAGCCGCTGCCGCGGTCGCCGCCGAGGCCGTTGCCGGACAGGACGATGCTGGAGTCCTTCAACACCACGCCCGCCGTATTGCCGTCCTGGTAGCCGTCCCCTTCGGGACCGCGAGGAAGGGCGGCCGCAACGGTCGTCAACGCACCGGCCAGCAGGACGGCCAGGGCGGTTCTCGAGCGTCTGCTCGCGGAAAAGCTCATCGGACGCACTCCTTCGCGCGCTCGTGGGGATAGACGGCGTGCTGGAACAGCTTGATGCGCCATTTGCCGTCGGCGCCCTGACGTATGGCCGCGGCCTGGAAGAAGGTGGATTTCGGGGGTTTGGTCCATGCGGGTTGTTTGGCCACCGGAGTTCCCGAGCGGTCGACCACTTTCACGCCCGACTCGTCCACACACGCGTGGATCTCCGCACCCCGGCCCATCGCCGAGGCGACCCGCAACGAGTACATCTTCGCCACGCCGGTCGCCGACAGCTTGTGGTCCACGAAACTGTGCACCAGTTTGTAGGCGTCCTTGGTGGCGGGGTCCTCCACGCCTCGGAGGTAGGCGGTGTCCTTGCCGCGGCTGGTGACCGCGCGCCATTGGGCGGTGTAGGTGTCGGTCAACGCCTTGACCATGGCGACCTGCGCGGCGTCGAGCCCGCCAGGCCAGTCGACGGAGACCTGGAGCCCGGTCCCGGCCGCGGCCGTCTCCACGCCGGCCGGTTTCATCGCCGGGGCCGTGCCCGAGGGCTGCCCGGCGACCGCCCCGGCGGGCCTGAACTCACGCTGCGGGCTGCCGCAGGCGGAGGCCGTGAGCACGGCGAACGCCGACAGCGCGACGGCGGCTCTCCAGCGCGTCAACGATGACCTCCGGTCGATGGGAGCCCCCGCCGCGACGACCGTAGCCGCCGCCCCGGCGGATGATCCACCGTTATGCGCGGATCGGCATGATCCGGAGGTGGTTCGGGCACGCAATGTGACGCTCCGATCAGGCGAGTCGGGGGGTTCTGAGGTCCGTGCGCTTGCCCCGGTTCCAGGACGGGAGCAACTCCTCGATGAGGGCTTCGGTCTCGGGGGCCATGCCGCCTCCGTACGGGTGCGACGCGGCCCGGCGGTAGAGCCCGTCGACGACCACCCGGAGCCTGGCCTGGTCGCCCGTGGCGTGCGCGGCCCGCAGCAGGTCGCGCCACAGGCCCTCGTCGTCGGCCGCCAGCAGGAGACCCGCGCGTGCCGCCGCGACCGCGGCCTGCGCGTCTCCCTCGGCCAGCCGGATGGAGCAGAGTTCGTGTGCCGCGTCCGCCACCCAGGCAGTCACGTCGTATTCGAGCGGATCGGCGGCGAGCCACGCGTACCGGTTGCCCGGCCTGCCGTTCAGCAACGGGCCGCGCACGAGCCCCAGCGCCTTCTCCAGCAGCTCGGCCTGCGCCGACTCCGGCCTGCCCGCGTCGACGAGCTCCTTCGCCCGGCGGGCCAGCTCGTTGAAGAGCTGCCAGTCCGTACGGACCTCAGGCCCGAGCCTGAGCCTGCCCGAGTCGTCGAGGAACAGGTGCGGACGGCCGGCCGAGTCGTGCCCGAGCCACTCGGCCACCCGGGCGATCGTCGCGTCCCGCACCCCCGGCTGCACGCCGCGCGGCCAGAGAACACCGCCGAGGACGACGGGATGCACACCCTCGCGATGGGTGGCCAGATAGACGACCAGCTCGGTGGCCAGCACGGCCCGGCCCTCTTCGAGCGGGTCGACCGGGCTGATCTCGACCGGTCCGAGCAGGCGTACCTCGATGGACGGCGGCTCGCCTGGGGCCTGCTCGGAGGGCTCCGGCATGGCGAGCGGCTCGCCGTCGGACTCCTGTGCCGTACGGAACAGACCGATGACGGCGTCGTAGTGCCTGCGCGGCAGCAGGTGGGCTTCGACGTCGAAGCCGAGCGCGTCGATTCGGGCCCGGCCGTCCTCGGTGATCTCCCAGTGCCAGGTCGCGTTGGGAACGTCGCCCGCGAGCACGAACCCGGCCGCCGTGCGCATGTCCTTGCCCAGGACGGCCAGGCGGCGGGCCTCGTCCTCGTCGGGCTGGAGCGCCGACAGCAGATAGTGCGGGGTCCATGCCGGATCGGCCACACGCCCGTGGATGCGGCCGGTCAGCACGTCGCGTCCGGGCTGCAGGCGGCCCTCGAACTCGGGAAGCACCTCGGCGATGCTGCCTGCCGTACGGACCCGGTCGGGCGCGAGCTCCGTGAGCTCGTCGCCGAAGCCGACCAGCGTGATCCGCATGTCGTCGGACCACCGGTTGGTCGCCAGCTCGACGGCGAGCGCGGCCAGGCCCGCAACCGTGTGCGCGCCCGTCATCCCGATCAGGCCGCGTGCCGCTTCCAGATCGATCAGCACCCTGCCGTCGTCGCCGCTGCCGAGCGACACCAGGCCTGGGTAGGGAGCGGGCATGTCGGCCAGGGAGTTCTCGTCGATCCTGCGGCCCTCGTGCGCCGGCAGCCGCCACACCTGTCCACCGTCGCAGGCCTCCCAGGGCTCGGGCGCTTCCTCGTCGGCGGGCTGGATCCACAGGTCGAGACCGCGGGCCGACAGGTGCACCGCGTAGATGGCCGGGGGCCGCCGGTCGGCCTCGGCGAGGAGCTTGCCGAGCAGGCGCAGGCCGAGGTCGAGCATGCGGCTGCCCGGGGTATCGGCGCCCAGGCGGATGGCCACCTCGGCGCTGGCAGCGTCGCCGCGAGGCCGGGCGAGCCGCCGGCCGAACGCCCTCCGCCAGAGCTGTTCGCGCCTGCGCCGTCCGAGCGCGGCGAGCAGACCGGCGCTGAGCAGCGTCGCCGCGCCGAGGTAGTCGACGAGGTCGAGCCCCGCGGCCGCTTCCTCGGGTTCCGCCACCGGAGGACGTTCCTCCCGGCGAGGTTCGTCCGGCTTTTCCTGGTTTGCTGCTGCAGACGGCTCAGCGGTGGGCTGCGCGGAGTTCTGCACGGGCGGCGGGGTCTGCACGGGAGTCTGCACCTGGGCCGGGGACGGCATGGCGGGCTCCGGAAGCACCACGGGAGGCGGAGCCTGCTCGGCCTTCGGAGGCGTCTCGGCCGTTTTGGGGGTCTCAGCCTTGGGCGGCGTCTCGTTCGTTGCTGACGGGTTCTGATGCTCCTCGAGGATGGTGCTGCGATCGTCGCCCGTGGAGACCACCTCGACGTTGCGGGCGTCGTCCGGCATATCGAGCACCCAGCCGGGCCGGATCAGGTCGGCCATGCGCAACCGGCTGCCATCCGGCTGCACCTTGTGCTGGTTGAGCCGGAAGATCTCGTCGTAGCGCCGCCCGTCGCCGAGGCACTTGTCGGCGATCTCCCAGAGGCTCTCGTGATGGCGGCCGTGGGGAGGCTGGACGATGTAGACCTTCTTGGTCTCCCTGGCTGGGAGGGGCGCGTGCTCGACGTCCGCCGCGACGGGGGCCGACAGTGCGGGCAACTGGGCGGAGAGGGCCACCGTCTGCGGGGCGATCGACGGCGGGGCGCTCGCATGGGCGACCGGTGCGACGACCGCGGTCGCCGTAAACAGCAGCAGCACCGCAGACACCAGGCGATTGACGAGGGCCTGGGTGCCCCCCGACAGCGGAACCCTTGCGGGGAGCCCGACCCGGCGGATCCCGGCGTAGATCTCGACGATCACGCACAACAGCAGCTGAAGCCAGGCCAGCCACACCAGCAAGATGAGGATCGCGACGATCGTCTCAGGCCCGAGCTGCCGTACGAACAGGTCGGCGTGGAGCAGTTCCGCGGGCAGCGGCGGCCCCGCCAGGCGGATCAACGCGTACGGCACGCCGCCGACGAGCGCGGCGAGCACGACCAGCGCCCCGAGCCCGGCGAAGACGTCCCGCACGGTCCGCTTCGGGGTGATGCGCACCGGCCGGCGGGTGCGCCACTGCTCCGGGGGACGCTGGGCGCCGGGGCCTCGCGGAGCCGGGGACCGCGACGCGGCCGAACCACGGGGGCGCGGCGGGGGCTCACCCCGCCGCGACCAGCCGCCTTCCCGAGAGCCCGGTGGTGTGGGCTTCTGGGACACGCCTCATCCCTCCCCAGTGCTGAAGGTGTAGGTCATGGGCCACCCGCGTCCGGAGCGGCCGTGGCGGAGCCCTCCATGGTGGTGCCGTTGATGCCGATCGCGGAGAGGAAGATGGTGTCCCAGTGGGCGGTGACCTCGATCGTCACCTGCGTCCTGCTGGGCGTGCAGCTCTCCCACCTCACGCCATCTGCCGCCTGGGCGTTCACGATCTCCCGCGCGGCGGCGCAGACGGCAGCGCTGTCGCGCACGAGCAGGGCTTGCCCCGTCGCCCGCAGGGTGTCTGTGTCGATCTGGTCGGCGCCGGCCCTGGCGGCCTGTTCGGCGACGTCGGCCGCCTTGAGCCTCGCGTTGATGGCCGCTCCACCGTCGACGAGCAGCCCGGCGAGAAGGAAGGCGACGAAGGCGAAGACCACCGTGAAGACGGCCATCGACCCCCGCTCTTTGAGGTGATGGTGAGGGTGGGGGGAACCCTTGTGGTGATCATGCAGAAGTTCGCGCGCAGGCCCGCTGACCTGCGCATCCTGTGTTCGTGATCTGGCAGAAGTTCGCCCGTCGACCCGCTGCCAGGGGAAATGCCGACCGCGATCATGCAGTGACGTCAATTCGCCCTCCGGAACCGCTCGAGGGGGACGACGGAGCTGCCGGATACGTTCTGGGAGGCGCCGAATCCGAGGAATGCGAGATCCAGCTCGCAGGAGACGGTGACCTTCACTCGCCCTCCGGCATGCCACTCGCTGCTGTCCACGGCGACCGTGGGGATGCAACTGCCCCTCAGCGTGTCCGTGGCGGCATCGACAGCGGCGGTTCTCGCCGTTCCCTCGGCCCGCTGGATGGACGCCGCCCGTGCCGCGTCGCGGGCCGCCCCGTTGACCTCGCCCTGCGCCTCGACGATCCGGCCCGCAGCCACGAGGAACATGAGGAAGATCAGGAAGAGCGGCGCCAGGAGCACCGTCTCGACGGCCATCGAGCCATGCTCACGGTCATGGTCGCCGGGCCGCCTGCGCGACAGCCGTACGGACCGGGTCATTCGCATCCCCCCCGCCCGTCGTCCGGACGGAAGCATTCGGTGGGCCCGCCGAAATGCGAGG
The DNA here is from genome assembly GCF_016863335.1 of Planotetraspora thailandica. Lineage (GTDB taxonomy): Bacteria > Actinomycetota > Actinomycetes > Streptosporangiales > Streptosporangiaceae > Planotetraspora > Planotetraspora thailandica. Next base: position 184,652 of record NZ_BOOR01000008.1, on the reverse strand, counting down.
TAATGGTGAGGGTGAGTTTGGGCAGCAGCGGGATGACCTGGACGACCGTTCCCCGCACGTCCACACCGCGCTGATCGTTCTTCTCCCAGGCGGTTACCGTCACACCCTTGAGCAGCTCAGGACCGACATCGTTGACGATCTTTTTCGCTCGCTCCTCCGCGTCGCCCCGCCAGCCTGAGGACATGCCCCCGGCACGGGCGATTCGCGCGCCCTCCCTCGCTGCGGCGTCCGCCACCTGGCGCCCGTGGAACCAGAGGGTCATCTGGACGATCACCAGTACGGCGACGAGCACGATGGGCATGAGAAAGGCGAACTCGACCACGGACGCGCCACGCTCACTGTGCCGTCGGCCCTGTCTCCATTTACTGCTCTGCCGTACGGCACTGCCACGACTGTGCCGCTGAGAGGAGGCTGACTCATGCTCCCGGCGTTCGCGCGCCGGCGGCATCGGGGAACTGCTCCGTGTGCGGTCGTGCATCACACCGAACCTCCCGTCGCCAACCGACACGCGTACGCCTTCGAGATGTGCCATGAAACTGCCGAGACCTCTCCTCACTACTTGAAGGCGTCTCCGATCTCCTGCTGCTTGTTCGTGACTGCGGGGATGACGATGGCGGCGATGCCGAAGGCGAGCACGGCGACGGTAGCGGTGATGATGACCCATTCGACGGCCGAGGCGCCCTTGCTCGGAGCGTTCCGCGCACGATGGATGCGGTCGTGAAGCATCGCGACGAGGTAGGTGATGGACATTCAGACTCCCAGGATCTTCATTGCGGCGGGAAAACTGAGAAAGAGCACGAAACCCGCGCACAGCAGGAGCTGAGCGACAAGCATCGACTGGGACCGCTCGCCCGCCTTTCCCTCCAGCTGCGCGAGTTCGCGGCGGCGGAGGGTGGCGGCTCTGGCGGTCAAGGAGGCCCGGACCTTGGCACCGTCGTCTGCCACGAGTCCGAGAGCGGCTGCCAGGTCGCGGAGCTCGTCGACGTTGATCTCGTCGCCGAGCTGGCCGAGCGCCTGCCAGGGGGTGATACCGACGATTCGTGCGTTGGCGAGGGCGTCGCGGATGCGTTCCATCGCCCAGTTGGAACCCAGGCCGGCCGACGCGCCCTGGGGGACGCCGACGGACACCGCCGTCATCAGCGCTTCGGGCACGCCGCGACCGCCCGCGAGGTTCATGGAGACCAGGTCGAGGAAGGCGCCCACCGCGTGTCGGAAGTCGTCGCGCCGGGCCGCCGCATCCCGACGGAGCTCCAGGTCGGGGAGCAGGAAGAACACCACGGCGACGAGAAGGGCTGCCCAGAGGGGGATCTGCAGTGACACTCCCGACCCCAGGAGCACCATCCAGGCGACGACGAACGGGAACACCAGCAGGCCGGAGACCGCGAGCAGGATCTTCGTAGCGAGGAAACCCTCGAACGACTTCCCAAGAAGAGCGAGGTCGGCTTTCTGCGAACGGACCTGCCACCCACGTGAGGCATAGAAGGCCGCCATTCGCGCGCCCAGCGCACTCCGGAAGGCGCTCGTCTTCTCTCCTGGTGTGATCACGGTTGTCCTCGGCGCGTTGCCGCCGCTGCGGGCGGCGTCGAGCGCCGTCAGCCGGTTGATCAGGCTGGGCCGTGCCGGGAACAACGCCCGGACCAGGAGGAACAGGCCCAGGCCGGCCAGGCCGCCCAGGATGACGGGGCCGATCATGAGACCCCCTCTGCATGATCACGTACGGGATCGCCGCAGGCGGGAGGCTCTTCGGCAAACTTCTGCATGATCACGAATCGCATAACGCCTGATAGGAGGGGCCGCACCCGAACTTCTGCATGATCACGGCCAAGGAAGGAGCTGGTCACATGCCCTCCACACGAACTTCTGCATGATCACGCCCAGGGTGGGGGGCGAGGATGCGGGCGGGTTTGTCGAATTTGGAGAGCTTCCTCATCCAGGCGAATCCGGCACCGAAGAGGCCGGCCACCACGACGAGGACGGCTTGGCCGAGCAGGGAGTTGTAGTCCTCGACATAAGAGCGGTTGAAGACCACGAGACCGCCGGCGAACACCAGGGACGCGATGACGACGATCTGCACGCTCTTGCGGGTCGACTTGCGGTCGGCCTCGACCTTCCGCCGCATGTCGAGCTCCTCACGGGCCGAGTCGGCCAGGGCGCTCAGCACGTCGCGCAGGCCCGGCCCGCGGAGCTTGGCGTTGAGGATCAGGGCCGCGATGACGAGGTCGGCCGACGGGTCGCCCAGGTCGTCGGCGAACATCCGCAGGGCGTCCGCCAGCGGCATGCGCATGTGCAGCCGGTCGACGAGATCACGCAGATGCGGCTGGAGTGAGGGCGCGGCCGCCCTGATGGAGGCCGGGATGGCCTGCTCGAGGCCGGCGGCCCCGGCGATCGTGTCGCGCAGCGACTCCGTCCAGGCCGCGAGCGCCTCCAGGTTCTGCATGGCCCTGCGCTCCTCGGCCGCGCCGCCCGCGAGTCCCGGCCAGGCCAGTACGAGCACCGCCGCACCCACCGCGATGACCGGCCACCCGCTCGCCACGAGGACGACGACGCCGATGACGACGGCCACCGCGATCCTCGTGGACAACTTCCTGAGCGCCTCCGCACGCTCCGCGCCGCGATCAGGCGTCGCGGGTTTGGGGCGGACGCCGTAGATGGCGAGGATCAGCAGGAACAGGCCGCCGCCGACCACGGCTCCGGAGAGCAGCACGAGCGGGTCGAGCAGACCGGGAGGCAGGAGGTTCATCGCCACACCTCCTGGGCGGCGTCGTAGCCGAAGTGGGCCAGCTCGTCGGCGCAGGAGATCGGCGCGTGCGGCACGACACCGCCGTGGGGCGCCGCGGTGAACACCTCCGACGACAACACCCGGCCGTCGACTCCGGTCACCTCGCGAACGCTGGAGACGAATCGGCGAAGCCGTCCGCCGTGGTGGTAGTCGTTGCGCTTCTCGATGAACACGACGAAGTCGATCGCGCCCGCGATCAACATGTGGGTAGCGTCGATCGGCAACCGCTCCTCCGCCTGCAACGCGTAGGTCGAGATGCGGTTGAACACCTCCATCGACGAGTTCGCGTGGATCGTCGACAACGACCCGTCGTTGCCCTGCGTCATCGCGTTGAGCATGGTGACGATCTCGTCGCCCAGCACCTCGCCCACGATCACCCGCGAGGGATTCATTCGGAGCGACCGGCGCACCAGCTCCGCCATGGTGATCTCACCCTGGCCCTCGGAGTTGGGCAGCCGATGCTCGAACGCCACCACGTTCGGATGCAGCTCGGGAAACTGGTCCAATCCCAGCTCCAGCGCCCGCTCCACCGTGATCAACCGCTCGTGCTGCGGGATCTCGTTGGCCAGCGCCCGGAGCAACGTCGTCTTCCCCGCGTTAGTCGAGCCCGCGATCATCACGTTCTTCCGCGCCGCCACCACCGCCGCCAGAAAGCGGCCGAGGTCGGGAGAGACCGTGCCGTTCCCCACGAGATCGCTGAGGAACACCTTGCCGAGCCGGGCCCGCCTGACCGACAGAGCCGGGCGAGAGGTCACGTCCATCACCGCGGACAACCGCGAACCGTCAGGCAACCGCAGATCCAACTGCGGATTGGCCGTGTCGAACGGACGCGACGACAACCCGGAATACGCCGCCAGAATCTGAATGAGCTCGACCAACTCCTCGTCCGAGTCGGCCACCGGATCGCCCATCACCTCACGGCCGTCCGCATAGCTCACAAAGACGCGATCACAGCCGTTGACGTCGATGTTCTCGACCTCCGGATCGTCCAGCAACGGCTGCAGCCGGCCCACGCCGAACAAGGCGGCGTGCACCCCCGCCGCCAGCGCCTCCTCCTCCTCAGCCGTCGGAGGCGTGCGCCCGACCCCGATCTCCCCCCGCGCGAACTCCTCCAGCACCTGAGCGATCAGAGCCCGCGCGAACTGCCGTTCGTCCTCCGCCGACATCGGCGCCACGCCGCCGGCCTGGTCCAGCCGGCGCTGACGCGCAAGCCGGTCACCCACCTCCTGCCGGAAGCGCTTCACCAACGTGTGGTCGATTGTCATGGTCTTGGTCTCGCTCCGCTCGACGGCTCGGCACGGGCGGGGGCCGGAACGGAGACGGGCGGCATGCCCCTGGACGGCACGGCGGCGACGTGAGAGGCCAGCCGCTCGGCCAGCTCGCGGGCCGTACGGATGAGAAGGCTGCGGTCGAGCCGCCCGCCCCATTGGCCGCTGAGCAGTTCCGCGCCCTTCGGGTCGTAGGCGAGGCCCGCCACGAACGAGACGTCCCAGTTGGAGACGATGCGGCGGATCTCGTCGATCGACGCCCGATACGAACGCGGATCGGCGATGACCACCACTCCCACCGGCCGGTCGAGCAGCGTGAGCCGCTCGCGCAGATGCGCGACGTGGTCGAGGCTGGCGCGCGTGAAAAGCACCACCTCGTCCGCCGCGGCCAGCAGATCGTTGGTCTGCGGGTGGAGACCGAGGCGACCGCAGTCGGCGAGCACGTCCGCCTCCGGCATCGCGGCGAGCGCCCGTCCGAGCGGGCCCCACAACCAGGTCAGACCGGCGGCCTGCTCGCCGTTGGCGAGGCCGGCCAGCACGTCGAGGCCGCCGACGAGCTTCTGGGTGTGCTCGTGGATCTGGTCGGGATGCAGGCCACGTCTGGCGACGGCGCCGAGGCTGAGCAGACCGCGCGCCGGGTTGAGCACGCCGCCGTCCATCGCCGGGAGCCGGTAGGCGAGGTCGCCGCCGGACGGGTCGCATTCGGCCACCAGCACGGGATGAGGCCAGACGGCGCCGAGCGCCACCGCCGCGGTGGTGACGCCGGGCGCTCCCTTGTCTGCGGCCAGAGCGATGAGGGCCACGTCACTTGGCTCCGGGTATCGCGATGACGGCGACCTCCCCGGAGGAGGCGAGCATGGCCACCGTGGGGGCGACGGTCGAGTCGACGACCACGGAGATCAGGCCGTTCGACGTGTTGTCGTCGGAGGCTCCCACCCTGGTCACCAGCGCGTTGGTGGACAGGACGCGTTGCGGGCTCCCGGTCGTCTGCCGGCTCGTGGCGTCCTTGCCGCCCGACGGCACGTAGATCACCTGCACCACGTCGCCTTTGACCAGTCCGAGCGGCATCTGCCCGTCTTTGAGCGCGAGACCCACGATGGCCTTGCCCGGCCCGACCTCCGCACTGCTCTCGCTGACCATCTGCTCGGTGAGCAGGGTGCCCGGCAGCAGCGTGACCGCCGCGTACGTCTCCGTGACCCGCTCGCTGTACTGCCAGGACACAAAATCCACGCCGGTGTCGGCGATCTGCACTTCCTGGATGGCGCTCGCGGGGATCTTCTCCCCGGCCCCCACCTGTTCGACGATCCGTACGGCGGACACGCGGTCGCCGGTCCTCATGACGAGCAGGGTGGCGCCCAGCGAACCGATGAGGATGAGGAAGACGGCCAGTGCGGCGAGCGCGGGTTTGCGTTCGCGCGGCGGCACAGGGAGCTTGCGGACCGATGGCCCGGACAGCCCGTTGAGTGCCGCGGCGTGGCCGTCGGGGGCGGGCTTTTCGCTGATCCTCATGGGTGGGGGGCTCCCAGGATGATCGGCCCCAGGTTCCGGGCCGTTCGAATTTACTTACGGTCGTGCTCGTCGCTCCGAATTCACCACATTATGGGCGGCTTCCGGCCGCCCTGTCGCCGCAATGCGGCGACCCATGCTTATCGGTTAGTAATGCCGCTGTCAACGTCCCCTCATCCATAACTATGCACACAAGACGCTTTCAAATAGTGCAATTGCGTGATATGGGGCATTCACTAAAGTCCCATTCGTCACATCGTTAACACCAGTCACGGATCAGCGCTCGGGCCAGACGATCACGACGCACGCGTCCCCCGCGACCGATTCACCTGATTCGCCGAGCTGAACAGGGACGGGCCGCTTCACGCAGGCGAAAGCGAGGTGAGGTCATGTTCTTCCGCCGCGACAGCCACCACAGGGCGCGGGAAGCCTCCGGGCGCAACACCGCACCGCCGGTTAAATCCACCGAAACCATTTGATCTTCATCCGGCATCGGACAGCCCTGTGGCGAGGCCACCCGGGGCCCGCGAGCCGCTTGATCCTTACCGATTCCCGTCAAGCTCCGCACGAGCCCGGCATGCCCGATAGCGTGTGCCATCGATATCCACCGGAACCTATCCCACTTCTTGCGAAGCCATCAGAAATCGCCATAAAAAGCCATTTGCACTGACGAATTCCTCGTTCTCCGGCAGAAGATCTTCACGGGGACGTCACGCTGATGGCACCCTCTCAACGAGTACGTCCCCGCGCGACCGACCCGCGCGCCGAGGTCCACGATCGCTGTTGCCGAACCACCCGCCTGGGAGTCTGTGCATGCGGATAACGCTCACCGTGGTCAACGAGCACGGCCACCGCGAGGTGCTGGTCGAGGGCGACGAGTCGGCCACGGTCGCCAAGCTCGCCGCCGCGCTCGAAGGCTCGCCCGGCCGCGCGTCCAACGTCGTACGGCTCCCGCGCACGCGTGCGCCGTACGACCTCGACAGAGATCAGCGCAGGGTGGTCCCCGAGGCCAAGCTCTGGCTGGACGGGCGGCCTCTGGACCCGGACGGCCCCGTCTTCGGCCTGCTGCGTGACGGCGACCTGGTCGCGGCCGACGGGCACGCCGCGCCGGCGACCATGATGGACGAGCCCGACGGCGTCGCCGAGGTCCGCGTGGTCGGCGGCCCGGGGGCGGGCGCGGTGCACCGGCTCGGCCTCGGCATGCACACCATCGGCGCCGACCCCGCATGCGCGATAGCCGTACCCGATCCGAGGATGGCGCCGCAGGCCCTCGTGCTCAGGATCACGCCGGGCTCGATCGCCGTCGAACCCTCCGCGGAAGCGCACGTCTACGACACGGGCCGCCTGGGCGGCAGGCCGCTCACCAAGCCGACTCCGTGGCGCGAGGGCGTCATGCTGGCCTGCGGCGGTACGGTCCTGGCGTTGGGACCGGTCGAACCCCCGGACGCGCACCTCGACGCGCTGCCCGACGGCGGCCTGGCCTACAACCGGCCGCCCCGCCTGCGGCAGCCGGAGGCGTCCCGGCGCATCGTCGTGCCGGTCGAGCCGAAGCGGGCCGAGGGCATCCGGCTGCAACTGCTCGCCGCGTTGCTGCCCGCCGTGTTCGGGCTGGTCATGTTCGTGGTCTTCCGCCAGTGGTACTTCCTGCTGATCACCCTGATGACCCCCATGATCATGGTGGGTCAGTGGGCCGGCGACCGCAGGCACGGCAAGAAGAAGCATCGTCAGGCGCTCAAGGCGTACAAGGAACGGCTCGCCGCCGTCGAAGAGGAGATCGACACGGCGGTGGTCGCGGACGAGAAGGCGCGGCGGGCAGGCGCGCCCGATCCGGCGGAGGTGCTGCTCACGGCGACCGGCCCCCGGAGGCGGTTGTGGGAGCGGCGCATCCACGACGACGACGCCCTGCGTCTTCGGGTGGGCCTGGCCGACCTGCCCGCCGACCTCGACTTCGAGCCTGAGGGTGGCATGCACGCCGATGCTCCGCCGCGTGAGCAGCCCACGTGCTACGACGTGCCCGTCGCCCTGGTGATGCGGCGGCTGGGCGTCGCGGGCGTCACCGGGCCGCGGGAGGTCGCCCTCGGCTGCGCCCGATGGCTCGTCGGGCAGGCCGCCGCCCTGCACAGCCCGCGCGACCTGGCCATCGTCGTGTTGTCCGCGCACGACGACAGCGACGCGGAGTGGGGCTGGGTGCGCTGGCTGCCGCACTGCGCGGGACCCTCACGGCAGGGATTGCTCGCATCCGACAGCGTCGCGCTGGTCGGGCCCGACCCCGAATCCGCCGCCCGCCGGGTCGCCGAGCTCAACGCGCTCATCGCCGAACGCCTCGACGCGGACGGCAAGGGCGGAGCCGGGCCGTACGAGCAGGGTCCGCGGCTCACCGGCGGCCCCACGGGATGGGCCGACCTCGGCCTCAAGACACAGGGCCTCAAGACACAGGGCCGCAAGACGCAGCCGGACGCCGACCCGGCCTTCACCGCCTATGACGAGCGGCCCTTCGACGTGCTCGTCGTCCTCGACGGCGCGCAGGTGCTGCGCGGGCTCCCCGCGATGCCGCAGGTGCTCAGGCAGGGGCCGCGCGCCGGGGTCTACACGATCGCCGTCGACGACGACCAGCGGCTACTCCCCGAAGAGTGCGCCACCGTCGTGACCTGCGACGCCGACGGCACCGTACGGCTGCGCGGCGGCGGGCTCGACCCCATCGGGGGCATCCGCGCCGACCAGGTCTCCGCCTCGTGGGCCGACCGCCTCGGCAGGGCGCTCGCCCCGCTGCGCGACGTCAGCAGGGACGACCCGTCCTCGGCCCTGCCGGAGTCGGCGCGCCTGCTGGATCTGCTCGGCCCGCTTGACGTGCCCAAGGGGTGGGGCCGCTCGACCAGGGCCGTCATCGGCGTCGGGCCTGAAGGGCCGTTCGAGGTCGACATCAGCAGGGACGGCCCGCATGCCCTGGTCGCCGGCACCACGGGCGCGGGCAAGTCGGAGCTGCTCCAGACGCTGATCTGCTCATTGGCGGTGGCCAACAGGCCGGACGAGATGACGTTCGTCCTCATCGACTACAAGGGCGGCGCCGCCTTCAAGGAGTGCGTACGGCTCCCGCACACGGTGGGCATGGTCAGCGACCTCGACGGCCACCTGACCCAGCGGGCGCTGTCGTCGCTGGCCGCCGAGATCCGCAGGAGGGAACGGGTGCTCCTGGACGCCGGCGCCAAGGACGTCGACGACTACCACCGCATGCGCTCACGCGGCTCGACGTGGGTGCTCGGAGCGGGCGGCGTGCGCAAATCCCGGAAAGGCGGAGGCAACGGCATCTTCGGTGACCCGGGCACCGGCCGGGACGGCTCGGAGCGGTCCGCGGGCCACCCGCCGCTGCCCAGGCTCGTGCTGGTCATCGACGAGTTCGCCGCGATGGTGTCGGAGTTGCCCGACTTCGTCGAAGGCCTGGTCGACATCGCGAGGCGCGGCCGCTCGCTCGGCATCCATCTGATCCTCGCCACCCAGCGTCCCGGCGGCGTCGTGACGGCCGACATCCAGGCCAACACGTCGCTGCGCATCGCGCTGCGCGTCACCGACTCCCGGGAGTCCGCCGACGTGATCGACGCGCCCGACGCGGCGCACATCTCCCGGACCACGCCCGGGCGGTGTTACGTGCGAACGGGCTCTGCCGCTCCCGTGGCCGTGCAGACCGCGCGCATCGGGGGCCGCATCCCCGGCGGCGAGGGCAGAGATGCCGACGAGGTGCGGGTGGTCGACCTGCCGTGGTCGTCGCTCGGGCACCCGCTGGAGATCGCCGTCAAGGCGTCGTCGTCGGCCGGCACCGATCTGGCCATGCTCGTCGACGTGCTCACCGAGGCGGGCCGCGGCATCCCCGAGCAGCCCAGTCCGTGGCTGCCGCCGCTGAGCGACCACATCACCCTGGAGGAACTGCCGGAACCGCCGAAAGACACCCGCCCGCGTCGTCCGTACCAGTCGGCGGCGCAGGAGGTGCCGCCGCTGGCGTTCGGCCTCACCGACATGCCCTGGGAGCAGGAGACGCGGCCTCTGGTGCTCGACCTGCGGCAGGGCGGGCACCTGCTCGTCGCCGGCACAGCACGCAGCGGGCGGTCGACCGTGTTGCGGACCGTCGCGGGGTCGATCGCGTCCAGCGTCTCCCCCGAGGACGTGCACATCCACGCGATCGACTGCGGCTCCGGCGCCCTGCTGCCGCTGGTCGGGCTGCCGCACTGCGGCGCCGTGGTGACCCGCGACCAGCTCGACCGGGTCGACCGCCTGCTCACCCGGCTGCGCGCCGAGGTCGGCCGGCGCCAGCAACTGCTCGCCGAAGCCGGATACGCCTCGCTCGCCGAGGCCCGGGAGGCGGCCAGGTCGCATACGCGCGCGGGCGACGCCCTGCACGACTTCGGGGACGCCGCCGGGCGGCTGCCGTGGCTGGTGCTGATGGTGGACCGCTGGGAGGGCTACGTCGCCGCGTTCGAGAACTACGACTACGGGCGGCTCGTCGACGCTCTGCTGCAACTGCTCAGAGAGGGACCGGCCGTGGGGTTGCGCGCGGTCGTCACCTCCGACAGGTCGGGGCTGCTCGGGCAGATCTCCACGCTGTTCGAGGACCGCCTGGTGCTGCGGCTCGCCGACCCCGCCGACTACGGCCTGGCGGGGCTGCCCGTGAAGAACCTGCCGAGGTCGATGCCCCCGGGGCGCGCCCTGTCGGTGGGCGAGCACGGCCTCGTGGAGAGCCAGATCGCGCTGCTGGCGGACGACCCCGCGGGCCCTGCCCAGGTGGCGGCGCTGCAGGAGCTCGCCCGTACGGCGAGGGACCGGTTCGGCGGGTCGTCGCACCGGCGCGGGACGTGGGCGTGGCGCTCGGAGCCGCCGCTGCGGGTCGACGCGCTGCCGGTGCGCATCACCGCCGACCAGGTGCTGGAGCTGGACGAGTCGTTCGAGCCGCCGTCGCCGCTGTGGGCGCTGCTCGGCGCGGGAGGCGACACCTTGACGCCGCTCGGAGTGGACCTGCTCGGGCAGGGGCCCGCGGCCGTCGTCGCGGGCCCACCCCGCTCGGGCCGGTCGTCGTGCCTGCTCACAGCGGCGCGCTCGTTGCTCCAGCGCGGCATTCCGGTCATCGCGGTCACGCCGCGCCGCAGTCCGCTGCGCGACCTGGCCGGTTCGCCGGGGGTGCTGGCCGTGCTCGACGGGAACTCCCGGAGCGTGGGCGCCTCCGAGGCGGACGACTTCGGCGGGCTGCCCGGGGCGAACGACCCGCTCGCGCTCGTCTCGGCGCACAAGCGGTATGTGATGCTCGTCGACGACGCCGAGCTGATCTCGCCGGAGTCGATGCTCGGGCTGGCCGTGGAGGAGATCCTGCGCATGGCGCGTGACGGCGAGCACGGGTTGCTGGTCGCGGGTGCCACGGGGGACCTGGCGACGGCCTACCGGGGCTTCGCCGCGGAGGCCAGAAAGTCGAGGACGGGGCTGCTGCTGTCGGTGCAGAGCCCCGCCGACGGCGACCTGTTCAGTGTGCGCCTGCCGCGCGGGGCCGTGGGCGGCCCGCCTGGTCGCGGCCTGCTGGTGATCTCGGGCACCGCGACTCCGATCCAGGCCGCGTTGCCCGCATAGCCGGTTACCGCGTGGCGGACTCGATGTTGCCGCGATAGGTCGTGATGACCCGGGAGGCCTCGTTGAGCTCCTCCGACATGCGCTGGAAGGCGGCCCGGTAGCTCTGCCACGCCTCGTGGAACCGCTGCGAGCCGGGGCCCGTCCACGCGGTGCCGACCTTGGCCGCCTCGCGGTCGAGGGCCGCCATCGTCGCGCGGACCTGGTCGGCCTGCTGATTGAACTGCGCGGCCATGCTCTGCATCTGCGCGGGGTCGCCGCCGAGCAAGTTGTTACTCATTCGGTCACTCCTTCGTCGACACGGGGCCGCCCTCACCGTAGATCGCCGGTCAAGTCTGTGAAGGATTTATGCCAAGTGGCTATACCGCCAGGTCCGCCGATACAGCCACATGGTGAGTGCGAGGGCGCCACGGGTCCGCGTGGCTCCCGCCCGCACCCGCCCGGATCGGTCCGGCCGCGTGGGTGCCGAGGGGCCATCGGCCGATTCGCCGTCGAACTGCTTTTCTAGAAACGCGCTGGATTGGGGCCGAGGATCTCCGATCGCGGGCAGCCGCTTACACTCCATGGAGGCTCACCAGGCCGTAGCGGCCGGGGAAGGAAGGTAAGACGCCGGTGGAGAAGGTCCTGATCGCCAACCGGGGTGAGATCGCCGTACGGATCGCCCGCGCCTGCAAGGACGCCGGGATGACCAGCGTCGCGGTGTACGCCGACCAGGATCTGGACGCCTTGCACGTGCGGGTCGCCGACGAGGCGCACGCCCTGAGCGGGCAGACACCGGCCGACACCTATCTCAACATCGGCAAACTGCTGACGGTCGCCAGGGAGACCGGCGCCGACGCCGTCCATCCCGGTTACGGATTCCTGGCCGAGAACGCCGACTTCGCGCAGGCCGTACTGGACGCGGGCCTGATCTGGATCGGACCGTCGCCCGCCGCGATCACCGCGCTCGGCGACAAGGTGCAGGCCAGGCACATCGCCCAGCGCGTGGGCGCCCCCCTGGTCGCGGGCACCGCCGACCCCGTCTCCGGAGTCGAGGAGGTCGTCGCCTTCGCCGAGGAACACGGCCTGCCGATCGCGATCAAGGCGGCGTTCGGCGGAGGAGGCCGGGGCCTGAAGGTCGCCCGGACCATAGAGGAGATCCCCGACCTGTACGAGTCGGCGGTCCGCGAGGCCGTGACGGCCTTCGGCCGGGGAGAGTGCTTCGTCGAGCGCTACCTCGACCGGCCGCGGCACGTGGAGACCCAGTGCCTCGCCGACCGGCACGGCAACGTCGTCGTGGTGAGCACGCGCGACTGCTCGTTGCAGCGCCGCCACCAGAAGCTCGTCGAGGAGGCGCCCGCGCCGTTCCTGACCGACGAGCAGCGCGCGCTGCTGTATTCGTCCTCCAAGGCGATCCTGCGCGAGGCCGGCTACACGGGGGCGGGCACCTGCGAGTTCCTCGTCGGGCAGGACGGCACGATCTCCTTCCTCGAGGTCAACACCCGCCTCCAGGTGGAGCACCCGGTCACCGAGGAGGTCGCCGGCGTCGACCTGGTGAGGGAGATGTTCCGCATCGCCGACGGGGAGGCCCTCGGCTACGGCGACCCCGTGCTGCGCGGCCACTCGATCGAGTTCCGGATCAACGCCGAGGACGCGGGCCGTGGGTTCCTTCCCGCGCCCGGCACGCTGACGGCCATGCGCGCGCCGTCCGGTCCCGGCGTACGGCTCGACTCCGGTTATGAGACCGGCATGACGGTGCCGCAGTCGTTCGACTCCCTCGTGGCCAAGCTGATCGTGACCGGCTCCAGCCGCCGGGAGGCGCTGGAGCGCTCACGCCGGGCACTGGCCGAGTTCGAGATCGAGGGCATGCCGACCGTGCTGCCGTTCCATCGCGCCGTGGTCGACGACCCCGCTTTCACGGGTGAGCCCTTCTCCGTACACACCCGGTGGATCGAGACCGAGTTCGTGAACGACATCCCGCCCTTCGAGGGGGCCGTCGAGGCCGGCGAGCCCGCCGAGCGCGAACGCATCACGGTGGAGGTCGGCGGCAAGCGACTGGAGGTCGTGCTTCCCTCCGGTCTCGGTACGGCCGGCCGTACGGAGCCGAAGTCCTCGCCGCGGCGGAGCGCACGCGGCGGCGGAGCGAAGAAGGCGGCGGCCGGAGGCGACGCCCTCGTCAGCCCGATGCAGGGCACCATCGTCAAGGTCGTCGTGGCCGACGGGGACACGGTGGCGGCCGGCGACACGATCGTCGTCCTCGAGGCGATGAAGATGGAGCAGCCGCTCCAGGCGCACAAGGCGGGCACGGTGACCGGGCTCGCCGCAGCCGTCGGCCAGACCGTGACGGCGGGCGCCGTCATCTGCGAGATCAAGGACGCCTGACCTTCTCCGCCGTGCGCGCGGCCGAGGCGCGCACGACGTTGCCCTTTAGGCGGATATTTCACCATTCAAGACTTTTTTCACTGCCAATCCCCCATATGGGTATTTAGGCGGAATGTGAAAGCTGGATAAGCGGGATAATTTGCTTATCAGGGTCAAATAAGTCGCAAGTGGTCCCATCCGGGCATGACCTTGCCGTCGTCACGCGAGCCGATACGGTTTGCCGCGAGGAACTATGACGCCCTGCCGTTCGTCCAGTAGGGCGAAGGAGGCTAGAAGCCGTGACCATCAATCACCCGCTGGGCCGTACGGGGGCCGCCATAGCGGCGCTTGTCGTCGGCCTCATGGCGCTGTTCGCGTTCTCCCCCGCCGCGCACGCCGCGGCCCCGCCCGACCCCGCCACTGTGCTGGCGGCCTGGCGAGGCGGAGACCCCCTCTTCGTACAGAGCGGCTCACCGCTGTCCTCCGGGCAGCAGGACGACATCCGCTCGACCTTGAAGGACTCCAAGTCCAAGATCTACGCGGTCGCGCTGCCTGACGGCACGATCACCAGCGCGCAGGCCGGGCCGTACCTCTCCTCTCTGGGCGCCCAGCTCGACGCGGCCGGCAGGTCGAGCGCCACCGTCGCCGTGCTGGACGGCACCAGCCTTTTCGCGGCGTCGAGCGCCCTGCCCAGGAACGCCGCCGGGCAACTGGCCGACCTGGCCGCCGCCAACAACAAAGACGTGGTCACCGGCATGCAGGACTTCGCCAACCGGGTCAACCTGGCCGTCGAAGGCGACGTCAAGGCGGCGCGTGAGCAGGGCAGCGCGACCGGTGGCGGCGGAACCGGTGTCCTGGTGGGCATTTTGGGAATTGCGGTCGTCGGAGGTGCCGGTTTGTGGATCGTCTCCCGTCGTATGAAGCGCAAGCGCGAGGAGCGCGAGGCCGCCGAGCTCGCCGCGGTGAAGCAGACCGTCGAGGAAGACGTCACCAAGTTCGGTGAGGAGATCACCGCACTCGACGTCGACGTCAAGATGTTGCCGCAGTCCGAGACCTCTGCCGACTGGCAGCGTGCGCTCGACACCTACGAGCGCTCCAAGGTCGAACTGGCCGCGGTCAAGCGCCCGGAGGACCTGCGCACCGTGACCTCCACCCTGGAGGACGGCCGCTACGCCCTCGCGTGCGTCAAGGCCCGCGTGAACAACCAGCCCCTGCCCGAGCGGCTTCCTCCGTGCTTCTTCAACCCGCAGCACGGCCCGTCGGTCCGCAACGTGCGGTGGGCCCCGCCCGGTGGCGCGGCCCGCGAGGTGCCCGCGTGCGCCATGGACGCCGAGGCCGTCGAGCGCGGCTTCGACCCGCAGATGCGTGAAGTCGTGGTCAACGGCCACCGCCGGCCGTACTGGGACGCCGGCCCGGCCTACCAGCCGTACGCTTACGGCTACTACGGCGGTTTCGGCGGCGACCTCCTGACCGGAATGCTGGTCGGCACCATGCTGGGCGGCGCCTTCGGCGGATGGGGCGGCGGCGGCTTCGGCGCCGGATACGACTCGGGCTACCAGGACGGCGTCGATGCCGGTGGCGGCGACTGGGGCGGCGGTGGCGGCGACTTCGGCGGAGGCGACTGGGGCGGCGGAGGCGGAGACTTCGGCGGAGGCGATTTCGGCGGCGGCGACTGGTAACCCCAGGTTACTCAGGCGAAACCTCTCCCACTGGGCGTGATCATGCAGAAGTTCGCAGACGGGTGGCATGACATGCACTTCCCCGGTTCGTGATCATGCAGAAGTTCGGGGATACACGGCATGACCTGCGGATCTACATTTCGTGATCATGCAGTAGCTCGCCACCGACCACGGTGACCAGGCATTTCATCGTTCGTGACCTTGCACTCATCGGCGAGTGCAAGGTCACGAACTTTTTTGCTCGGAAACCCAGGTACGGCCAGGGCCAGGCACGTTCGCCGGCAGCACGGCCCGCACAACCGGCATGGCACAACCGGCATGCATGCCGCGGGCGGCACGGCCCGAGGGCGCAACCGGCATGCATGCCGCGGGCGGCACGGCCCGAGGGCGCAACACCTACTCCCGAAACTGCATGATCACGATGCGCGATATCCCAGGTCAGCGTTCGCCTGCCCGAACTTCTGCATGATCACGAACCGGAAACACGCAGGTCACGCCGCATATCCCCGAACTTCTGCATGATCACGGGACAAAGGGGGCGGGGCGTGATCAAGCCCATGGGAGGGGCTAGGGTTGGGGGGCAGGTAGAGAGGATCGGGGGGTTCTTTCTGGAGGCTTCGTGCGTATCGCCCCCCTCGTCGTCGGCGTTCTCTTCGCCACCCCGGCGGCTCTGATCACCGCCCTCCCGGCATCCGCGGCCACCCCGGCCGCCCTCCCCGCATCGGCGGCTCACGCCGCGGCGGCGGGGCCGTGCAAGCCACGCGACCGGGTGAACCTCCGCGGCAAGGACTTCACCCACGGCGCCACGCTTCCCGAGACCCTGCGGTGCGCCGATCTCACGAAGGCCAAGCTCGACGAGGCCGAACTGGGCCAGAAGGACCTCACAGGGGCCATCCTGCGGGACGCGTCCCTCAAGGAGGCCGATCTGACCCAGGCCCACCTGGAATACGCCGACCTGCGCGGGGCCGATCTCAGCCACGCCGACCTCGGCCAACTGCGGGCCAAGCAGGCCGACCTGCGCGGCGCGATCCTCATCGACGCCGAGGCCGGCCAGGCCGAGTTCCCCCACGCCGACCTGACCGAGGCCGTGATGACCCGGGTGGTCCTCACCCAGGCCGACCTCACCGACGCCGATCTGAAGAGCGCCGACCTGCGCGGGGCCGGTCTGGGGCAGATCGAGGGGCGTACGGCCGACTTCACCGGGGCCAAACTGGCGGACGCCAAGTTCAGCCAGGCGCACCTCGAATATGCGGTACTCCGGAACGCCGATCTCGAAGAGGCCGAGTTCACCCAGGCGAGTCTCCAGGGCGCCGACTTCACCGGGGCGAGCGTGGAGGCCGCCTCCTTCACGCAGGCCGACGACGTCAATCTCACCGGGGCCCGCGGCTCGGCCGACGACGTGCCCGACGACGCGATCACGCCGGCGGGCGACGGCAACCCGATCACCGACGTGTTCTCGGGCGCCGCCTCAGACGGCGGCACGTCCCTCGCCGTCAGCCTCGTGATCGTCAGCGCGGTCGGCCTCGGCGGCACGTTGCTGATCTGGGGTGTCACCCATCGCCGCAGGCAGCGCAACGCGGCGGGCTATGCCGCGGCGCGACGGGCGGCCGAGGAAGACGTGACCCGGCTCGGCGAGGAGATCGACGCCCTCGACTTCGATATGAAGATCAACCAGGTCACCGGGCCCAGCGCGGAATGGCGGGCCGCCCTCGACGCCTACGAGGCCGCCAAGCAGACCCTCCTCATCGCGCAGACGCCTCAGGGGCTGCCCGAGGTCGCCTCGGCCGTACAGCACGGGCGGCAGGCCCTGCGTGCCGTACGGTCGTGGCTGTCAGATGTCCGCGGTCTGGGGTGACATGAGCCGCCGGGCCGCCTCGGGGATCGACCCCGACAACGACGGGTAGACGGCGAAGGTGTGGGCGAGCTGGTCGACGGTGAGCCGGTGCTGCACCGCCACGGACAGGGCCAGGATCAGCTCGGAGGCCCGGGGGGCGACGACGACGCCGCCAAGGACGATGCCGGTGTTCGGCCGGCAGAAGAGCTTGACGAACCCGTCGTTGAAGCCCTGCATCTTGGCCCGGGCGTTCGTGGCGAGGGGAAGTTTGACGACGTTGGCCTCGATCTCGCCGTTCTCGATGGCCTTCTGCGAGACCCCGACCGCGGCGATTTCGGGGTCGGTGAAGATGTTCGACGCGACGGTCGCGAGCCTGATCGGTTGTACGGCCTCGCCCAGCGCGTGCCAGACGGCGATCCGGCCCTGCATGGCGGCGACGGAGGCGAGCATCTGCACGCCGGTGCAGTCGCCGGCCGCGTAGACGCCGGGCGCCGAGGTCCTGGAGACCTTGTCGACCTCGATGAACCCGTTGCGATCGAGCCGTACGCCGTTGTCCTCCAGGCCGATGCCGCGCGTGTTGGGCACCATGCCGACGGTCATCAGGCAGTGGGTCCCCTCGGCGGTCCTGCCGTCCTCCAGCGTGACGACCACGCCGTGCTCGGTGCGCTTGACCGACGAGGCCCGGGAGCGGCCCAGGACGTTCATGCCGCGGCGGCGGTAGACGTCTTCGAGCACCTCGGCGGCGTCGGCGTCCTCGTTCGGCATCATGCGGTCGCGGGAGGAGACCAGCGTCACCTCCGACCCCAGCGACTGGTAGGCCCCGGCGAACTCGGCCCCCGTGACGCCGGAGCCGACGACGATGAGCTGCTCGGGGATCTCCTTGAGGTCGTACAGCTGGCGCCAGCTCAGGATGCGCTCCCCATCGGGCTCGGCGCCCGGGAGCACGCGGGGGTGGGCGCCGGTGGCGACGATGACGACGTCGGCCCTGATCGTGCGGTCGCCCGCGCGGACCCTCTGGGGGTCGACCAGGCGGGCGGACTCCCTGATCACTTCCACGCCCTCGGCGGCCAGCCGAGCGGCGATGTCGGCCGACTGCGCCTGGGCGAGCTCCTTGACTCGCCTGTTCACCAGCGGCATGTCCGCGATGACCCCGCCGGCGTCCCCGTCGGGTCCGCCGGTGAAGTGCACGCCGAGGGACGGCGCGTCGAGCAGGGCCTGCTTGCGCACGGAGGTGGCGATCAAGGTCTTGGACGGCACGCAGTCGGTCAGGACGCACGCGCCACCGGGACCTTCTCGTTCGACCACGGTGACCTGTGCCCCCAGTTGAGCGCCGACGAGCGCAGCCTCGTAGCCCCCAGGGCCGCCACCAATGATCACGATTTTCGTCACGCGTCCCATTCTTCCGCATGTCGGGGCCCTCATTCCGCAGCGGGGCGCGTAAGCGTCCGACTACGTGGATTCGCCGACACCGGCGTGCGGCTCGGGTGTCTTCGTTCAAGTTTCGGGATCTTGGATTAATCTTGTGTGCCGTGCCTGTTTACGCGGCCTATGGCAGCAACATGGACCCCAAGCAGATGGCGGAGCGCGCTCCGCACTCGCCCATGCGCGGCACCGGATGGCTTCCGGGCTGGCGGCTGACGTTCGGCGGGGAGGATGTCAGCTGGGAGGGCGCGCTCGCCACGATCGTCGAGGACGCGGCCGATCAGGTCTTCGTGGTCCTCTACGACGTCCCCGAATGGGACGAGGAATCGCTGGATCAGTGGACAGGCACCGGGCTGGGGATCTACCGCAAGGTACGGCTGCGCGTCGCCACGCTGGAAGGCGACGTCCTGGCCTGGTTCTACGTGCTCGACTCGTATGAGGGCGGCCTGCCTTCCGCTCACTATCTCGGCATCCTGGCCGACGCGGCGGAGAAGGCCGGGGCCCCGGACGACTACGTGGCCTCGTTGCGCACCCGCCCGTGCAAGTCGATCGGCGACTGAGGGACGGGCGCCCATGTCCCGGTCAGGGCGCTTCGTACCTTCTGTACGCTCACTAAAGTGACCAATGACGCTTACGGCCTGGCGGCGGAGGCCGCGACCACGCTGAGGAATCTCACCGGCACCGCCTCATTCGACGTCGCCATCGTGCTGGGGTCGGGCTGGGTGCCCGCCGCGGACGCCATCGGTGAGACCATCACCGAGTTCCCCGTCACCAAGCTGCCCGGATTCTCCCCGCCGTCCGTCGCGGGGCACGCGGGCGTCATCCGCGCCGTGCGCACCGGAACGGGGCTCAACGCACTGATCTTCCTCGGTCGCACACACCTTTACGAGGGCCGCGGCGTCGAGCCGGTGGTCCACGGCGTCCGTACGGCTGTCGCGGCCGGGGTGGGCACGGTCGTGCTGACGAACGCAGCCGGGGGGCTCCGCCCGGAGACGCAGGCCGTCGGCGACCCGGTCCTGATCAGCGACCACATCAACCTGACGGGCGCCAACCCGATCACGGGCGCGACCTTCGTCGATCTCACCGACGTCTACACCCCGCGGCTGCGCGCTCTCGCCCGTGAGGTGGATCCGTCGCTGTCCGAGGGCGTCTACGTCGCCTTCCGCGGCCCGACGTACGAGACGCCCGCCGAGATTCGGATGCTGCGCACGCTCGGCGGCGACCTCATCGGCATGTCCACGGTCCTGGAGGCGATCGCCGCCCGGGAGGCCGGAGCGGACGTGCTCGGCGTCTCGCTGGTCACCAACCCCGGCGCCGGCCTGGTGGGCGAGCCGCTCAACCACGAGGAGGTCCTCGAGGTGGGCCGGGCCACGGCGGCCCGCATGGGCGGGCTGCTCGCCAAGGTCGTCGACAAGCTGTAACCCGCTCGCGCGCACTGGAGAACGACGTTGACCTCCACCGACTTCGTACGGCAGGCCCGCGAATGGCTGGCCCAGGACCCCGACCCGCGGACCAGGGCCGAGCTCGAGGACGTCCTCGCCCGCGGTGACGACGCCGAACTGGCGGCGCGGTTCGCGGCCAAGCTGGAGTTCGGCACGGCGGGCCTGCGCGGCGAGCTCGGCGCCGGCCCCAACCGGATGAACCGGATCACCGTGATGCGCGCCGCCGCCGGACTGGCCCGCGTCCTCGGGCCGGGCAGGCACGTGGTCATCGGTTTCGACGCGCGGCACAACTCCGACGTTTTCGCCGCCGACACCGCCGCCGTGCTGACGGGGGCGGGCCTGCGCGCCTCGGTCATGGGCGGCCGGTGGCCCACTCCGGTGCTCGCGTTCGCCGTCCGGCACCTCGGGGCCGACGCGGGGGTCATGGTGACCGCCTCGCACAACCCGCCGCGCGACAACGGCTACAAGGTCTATTGGGCGGACGGCGGGCAGATCGTGCCGCCCATCGACGGCGAGATATCGGCCGCCATCGACGCGGTCGGCCGGGTCGACGAGCTTCCCCTGGGCGACGACTGGGTGACGCTGAAATATCAGGACATCGTCGAGCCTTACCTCGACGCGGTCACCGCACTGCCGCTCGGGGACGCCCGCGAGCTGTCGATCGCCTACACCCCGCTTCACGGCGTCGGCGGAGAAGTGCTGACGAACGCCATGGTCAAGGCCGGTTTCCCGGCCCCGGTGACGGCGCCCGCGCAGGCAGAGCCCGACCCGGACTTCCCCACCGTCGCCTTCCCCAACCCGGAAGAGCCCGGGGCGATGGACCTCGCGCTCGACCTGGCCGTACAGACCGGGGCCGACATCGTGCTGGCCAACGACCCCGACGCCGACAGGTGCGCCGTGGGCGTGCCCCTCTCAGGGGACGGAGCCGGGGGCGGCGGCTACCGGATGCTGACGGGTGACGAGGTCGGCGGCCTGCTCGCCGAGTACGTGCTGGCGCACACGACGGGCGACCGGCTCGTGGCCACCTCGATCGTCTCCTCCACGCTGCTCGGCAGGATCGCGGAGGAGTACGGCGCGCGCCACGCGGAGACCCTCACCGGCTTCAAGTGGATCATGAAGGCGGGCCCCGGCCTGGTCTTCGGCTACGAGGAGGCCCTCGGCTACAGCGTCGGCTCCGACTCCGGCCTACCGGTGTACGACAAGGACGGCATCGGCGCGGCGCTCACAGTGGCCGCCATGGCCGCCCAGGCCAAGCGGGAGGGCAGGACGCTGGCCGACCTGCTCGACGACCAGGCCCGCCGCCACGGTCTGCACGCCACCGCGCAACTGTCCGTCCGTGTGGACGACCTGTCCCTCATCACGCGGGCGATGGCGCGGCTGCGGGCCGAGCCGCCCGTGACGCTGGCCGGCCGCGCGGTGGAGTCGGCCGACGACCTGTCCGCAGGTGTCGCGGGCCTGCCGCCCACCGACGGCCTGCGTTACCGCCTCGCGGGCCAGGCCCGCGTCGTCGTACGGCCAAGCGGCACCGAGCCCAAGCTCAAGTGCTATCTGGAGGTCGTCGTCCCGGTGGGCGCCGAGGACGAGGGCGGCGTGACCGCCGCGCGTGCCCGTGCCGTACAGGATCTGGACGCCATCAAGAAGGATCTCGCCGAGACGCTCGGCCTGTAAGACGCCGCGGACGGGCCGCGGGCGTCACGTCCGCGGCCGGGCGGCACCGGTTGGAAAATTCCGCGCTCAGGCGAGGATCACGGTCACCACGACGAGCACGACGGTGGCGGCCACGGCGGCCAGCGCCGACGGCGACCAGGTGACCGCCGTCTCCCCCGTCGAGTCGCCGGAACGCGTCTGGCTCATGTCGCTGAGCTGCTGCGCCACGAAGTCGGCGTGCGTGCGCCCGGCCACCGCCTCGGCTGCGGCGCGCTCGCCCGGGGTCATGGTCTGCTGCGTCTTCGCGGTGCGGCCGGCCCGCGCGGTGGCCCTGGCCCGTTCGCGGGCGGTGGCCTGCGGAGTCCAGCACCTGATGGTCGTGTGACCGGCCTCGATGATGATCGAGTGGGTGACGTGCACGTCTCCGACGGCGTTCCAGGGCACGTAGGCGTTCCTGAGCGGGTTGCGCACGCGCACGCCGCCCTGTTCCGCCACGATGGCGGGGCGTAACGCCAGGAGGAACACGACCAGGGTGATGACGCCGAGCACCGCGCCGGCGATGAGCGCCGACGGCATGCTGCCGTGCGCGATGAGGTCCCAGGTGTTCCAAGCCGCGAACACGATCCAGGCCCAGCCGAACACCCAGCCGACCTTGGACCGGAAGGTCTGATTCTTCACGCGGGCCGCGCCATCGCCGCGAACCCTGGCTTGATCACATCGTTGATCAATGCGAGCCGTTCGTCGAAGGGGATGAAGGCCGACTTCATCGCGTTCACCGTGAACCACTGCAGGTCGTCCCAGCCGTACCCGAAGGCGTCGACCAGTGAGGCGAACTCGCGCGAGACGCTGGTGTCGCTCATGAGCCGGTTGTCGGTGTTGACGGTGACGCGGAAGTGCAGCCGCCGCAACAGCCCGATCGGGTGCTCGGCGATGGACGCCGCGGCTCCGGTCTGCACGTTGGACGCGGGGCACATCTCGAGCGGGATGCGCTTGTCCCGCACGTAGGCGGCCAGCCTTCCGAGCTTGGCCTCGCCGTCTGCAGAGACCGCGATGTCGTCGATGATGCGCACGCCGTGGCCGAGCCGGTCGGCGCCGCACCACTGGATGGCCTGCCAGATCGAGGGGAGCCCGAACGCCTCGCCCGCGTGGATGGTGAAGTGGGCGTTCTCACGCTGGAGGTATTCGAAGGCGTCGAGGTGGCGGGTGGGCGGGTAGCCCGCCTCGGCGCCGGCGATGTCGAAACCGACGACGCCGACATCGCGGTAGCGGACGGCCAGTTCGGCGATCTCCATGGATCTCGCCTGGTGCCGCATGGCGGTGAGGAGCGTGCCGACCCTGATCCGCGGACGGCCGTCGGGGCCGGCCGAGCCGAGCCTGAAGCCCTCAAGCACCGCCTCGACGACCTGGTCGAGCGAGAGCCCGTTCGACGTGTGGAGCTCGGGGGCGTAGCGCACCTCGGCGTAGACGACCCCGTCGTCGGCGAGGTCTTCCGCGCACTCGGCCGCGACCCTGACCAGCGCCTCGCGCGTCTGCATGACCCCGACGGTGTGCGCGAAGGTCTCCAGGTAACGCTCGAGCGATCCCGCGTTGGAGGCTTCGCGGAACCAGGAGGCGAGGCCGTCCGCGTCCGTGGACGGCAGAGTATGACCGTAGTCGCGGGCCAGATCGATGATCGTCGCGGGGCGGACTCCGCCGTCCAGATGGTCGTGGAGCAGCACCTTGGGAACCGCGCGGATCTCCTCAGGCGTCGGCAGCCGGCTCATACGCGCTCCTCGCTCCCGTCACTCATCCCCCAACCCTACCGTCGCCGGTGGAGGCGATCTCCAGGGGTGGGGGCGAGCTCACTCCTCGCGGCCCGCGGTCTCCGGCGAGAACGCGGGAAGGCAGATGGCGACGTATTCGGCGCCGGAAGGCCCCGAGCTGTACTTGATCTTCTCCCCCGCTTCGCTGGCGAACGCCTGGCCCGCCTCAACGACCGTGGTGCCCCCCTCGTGCTCGACGAGCACCGAGCCCTTGAGGACCACGGTGTATTCGGCGAAGCCGGGCGTCTGCGCCGGCTCCTCCCAGCCGGGCGGGGCCACCATGTGCGCGATGGAGACCTGGGCGTCGCCGCTGTTCACGCGGCCGAAGTATTCATCGATGAGCTTGCCGCCGGGTACGGGGACACGCGCCGGGGCGTCAATCTTCCTGACCATGCCCTTCAGTGTCCCAGCAACCCGGGACCGCGAGGACGGCCGGGCTCACCGCGCGACGTCGATCACGAGCCGGTTCGGGCCCGACAACTCGAGCACGCGGAACCCGGCCTTGCGCTTGAGCACGAGCCCGATCTTCACCACACCCTCGAAGTCGCTCACTCTCGCGATCTTGATCACGTTCGGCAGCTTGGCGTCGACCAGGCGCGGGCCGCCCCAGGTGGGCCGCCCGTTCTCGTCGTGGGCCCAGCTCGGTTCGAGCCTGACCTCCAGGAACGCGCCGCCCTTGACCTTGATGACATGGCCCGAGCCGTCCTGCACGAGCCTGGGCACGTAACCGACCCGGTAACCGGGCTTGTACTTGTCGAGGTCGATGACGATCCGGTCGAATGCGGTGTGGCGGCCGAACCTGATGCCCGTCACCGTCGCGGGCATGGCGGGGGAACGTTCCACCCTTACCGTCGCCTTGGACGTCGGTGGCGGCAGGTCGGCCGCCCGGGCGGGGTTGATCGAGGTGGCGGGCGCCGCGGCCGTGCCGCCCACGGTGGGCCTGGCAGAGGCGGCGGCCGACGACTCCGTGGCGACGGGTCCGCAGGCGACGAGGCCCACGATCGGCAGGGAGACGAGCGCGAGACGGGTTTTCATGGCGACGGCTTTCTGTCGGGATGTCGTGTCTGGTTAGACGCCGTGATCAAGCGCTCGGTTCGGCGACCGCCCACGAAAAACCCCACGTGAGCAGCCAAGATCGGCTATATGCTTTTCCGGCTAGAAAGCGAGGAAAGTCGTGAATCAGCACGCCGGTCCGTGGACCTCCCCCGGCCCTGGGACGCTCACGGGAAGGCTCGCCGGCTTCCCCGCATTCGTCGCCGATCAGGCCCCGCCGCTCACCAGGACGGCGTTCCTGCTGACCGGCGACCCCATGCTCGCCCGCGCCCTCGTGGTCGCCTCGCTCACCCGGATCGCCAACCGGTGGGCCTCCGTACGCTGGGCGTCTCCGGCCGAGGCGGCGACCGCCGAGCTCTTCCGGCGTTTCGTCAAGCGCCCGCCGCGGCCCGCGTCCCGGAAAAGCACGCCCGCGCCGCAGAACACGACGCCGGCCGCTGCGGGCGGTACGGCGGAGCTGTCGGAGGCGCTGGCGGCGCTGACCCCGCTGCGGCGCGCCCTGGTGGTCGCATGCCTCCAGACCGGAGTCAGCCCATGGAAGGCCGCCGAGTTGTGCCGCCGCGACTCGCATACGGCTCGGTTGGAGTTCGAGGCCGCCGTCGCCGAGTTGCGACGTCTTGAGGGCCGCCTTGCCGGTACGGCGACGCCGTCCCCTGAGCCGGCCGGCACGCCCGCCCAGAGCCCGGCGGCGGGCTCTCCCGGCGACGCGGCCGGGAGCACGGGACCCGCGGAGGATCGAGAGCCGCAGGCCTCGGCAGCAGGCGCGTCAGCCCCGGGAGCCTCGCCCTCCGCCGACACGGGCGCGCCGCCCCCGTGGATCTCGCCGACCGCACAATCTGCCGCGGCGCCGTGGGCGTCGCCCTCCGCCGCATCCGGCACGCCGGTCACAGGGTCCGGCCCCGCACCGTGGGCGTCCCCCTCCGCGGAACCCGGCCCCGCTCCGTCGGGCTCCCCCTTCACCACGCCCGGCCCCGCGCAGGCGCAGCGGCCGCCTCAGACCGGTTCGCACCAGAACCCTCTCGCGGGTTCCGGCTTCCCCGGCGGCACCTGGGAGCACGAGCTCAGCCGCGCCCTGGCCACGCTGTCCGCCACGATGCCGCCGCTCTACCTGCCGGGCCTCACCGGCGAGATCGTGCGCGCCACGCGCCGGCACAGGACCCGCAGGCGCCTGGTCGTCGCGGGCGCCGTCGTGGCGGGCACCGCCGCCGTCATCACGCCGTTCGTCCTGCTCGTGTCGGCCATATCCGACGCGGCCGCGGGTGGGCCGTCCGCCGCCGAGCCGTACGGGCCCGGCGGCGTCTACGGTTACGAAGACGACAACAGCGACGGCGAGACGGTACCCGGCCATCTGCCCATTTACGTCGGTGACCCGTTCCAGTACGCCTACCAGCCTTACTGCAGACCCGACTCCGAGTCCGGCGAGAACGCCGACGCCTGCACGACCTGGCGCGTCGTGAGCAACGCGGCCGGCGAATGGCGAATCCCCGGCGCCGACAGCCGTTCCGGCCAGGCGTTGTTCGCCATCAGCTCGAACGGCGACAGACTGGCCTACTACGACACAACGGCTGACGCCCTGGTCATGAGAGACAAGGACGCCACGGCACCACGGGTGACCGACCTCGTTACCGACCCCGACCAGGTGGATTACGGCACCGATCTGTTGTTTTCACCCAAGGGACGGTGGCTGGCCGTCGACTTCGGACAGGACATGGGCGCGCCGCGTCCCCGGCTGTACGACTTCACCGCGGAGAGGCACTGGGACCTGCCGCCAAGTCTGGATGTCCTGGCCGTGGCCGAAGACGGCACCGTCACCGCCACCGTGACCGAGGACACGAGGAAGACGCCCGGCCGCATCCATACGACCACGCTGATCCGCATACGTCCGGACGGCCACGTGCTGAGCCGAGTGCGGGTGGAGCCGGAGTTGTTCGACGACGGCGCGACGCTGTCCGACGACGGCAAAACTCTCGCCGCCGTCGCCTGGCCGGCCCATCCCAACATCCGCGAGCACGGCATGGTGGTGACGCTCGACCCGCGCACCGGCAAGGTCCGCTCCGCCGTCGAGGCCACTCTTCCGGAGTACATGTCCATCGGCCGCGTCCTCGGCTGGGTCGACGAACATGAGGTCCTGGTCGACGCATCCGACGATGACGAGGAATACGGCTCCTACATCATTGACGTGACCACGGGATCTGCCCGGGAGGCCGTCGAATCCGGGTCCGGCGCCGCCGACGTCTGGGCGCCCGGAACGCTCGGCTAGCCGTACACGGGAAAGGGCGCCCCGGCGGCGGGACGCCCTTTCCGACGAGCAGGTCAGACCGTTTCGTACAGCCGGTCCTCTGCGGAGTCGGCCTCGGCGCGGGAGCGGGACCGGAAGCGGATCCCGGTCAGGGCGACGACGATCCCGATGGCGGCGATGACGGCCGAGACGGTGATGGCCGCCCGGAAGTTCGTCAGCGGGTCGGGCCCGGTGCCCGCGGTCAGCACGGCGGTCACGATGGCCAGGACGATGGCCCCGCCCACCTGCCCCGAGGTGTTGAGCAGCCCGGAGGCCAGGCCCTGCTCCTCGTCGGGGATCCCGGCGGTGGCCTGGATGTTGAGCGAGGGGAAGGTCAGCGCGAACGCGATGCCGAGCAGCACCATGCCGGGCAGCACCATCGTGGCGAGGCTGGGGTGCCGGTCGACCTGGAGGAAGACGGCGTAGCCGGCGGCCAGGGAGGTCGTGCCGACGGCGATCAGCGGCGCCGTGCCGAACCGGTCGGCCAGCTTTCCCATCCTGGTCGAGGTGACCGCCACGAGCAGTCCGGCGGGCAGGAAGGCCAGGGCGGTCTGCAGCGCGCTCCACCCCAGCAGGTTCTGGAAGTACTGCATGGCCACGAACTGGAATCCCACGTACGAGCCGAACAGGATGACCAGCCCGATGTTGGCCCGGATGAGCGGGGCCGAGCGCAGGATGCCGAGCCGTACGAGCGGGTGCCGCACGCGCCGCTCGACCAGGACGAACAGCACGATCAAAGCGGCCACCGCGACGGCCGACAGGGCGGTGCGCAGCACGCTCGCCTCGGGGGCCTCGACGACGGTGTAGACGAGGAGCAGCATGGCCGCCGTGATGGTGGCGGCGCCGAGGATGTCGTGTCCGCCCTCGTTGCTCGGCTCGTCACGGTTGAGCAGTCGCAGGCCCACGACCAGCGCGATCAGGGCGATCGGCACCGGCATGATGAACGTCCAGCGCCAGCCGATCTCGGTCAGCAGACCGGACAGCACCAGCCCCAGGGAGAAACCGCTCGCGCCGCAGGCGGAGAAGATCGCCAGCGCCCGGTTGCGCGCCGGCCCCTCGGCGAAGGTCGTGGTGATGATGGACAGGGCGGCGGGAGCGGTGAAGGCCGCGCTGATGCCCTTGACGAACCGGGCGGCGATGAGCAGGGTTCCGTCGTTCATGAGCCCGCCGAGCAGAGACGCGACGGCGAAGACCGCGAGCGCGGTGAGGAACACCCGTCGCCGGCCAAGCAGGTCGGCGGTCCGGCCCCCGAGAAGCAGCAGACCGCCGTATCCGAGCACGTAGCCGCTCACCACCCACTGCAGCGACGAGGTGGTCATGCCGAGATCCGCCTGGATCGACGGCAGCGCGACGCCCACCATCGACACGTCCAGAGCGTCGAGGAACAGCACCACGCACAGCAGCGCGAGAGCACCCCACAGGCGTGCCCCCCAGCGCTCGTCATGAGGTGAAGAAGTCATGGTGGAGAAGATACATGCGTCTGCATTCAATGCACAAACATTTAATGCATTTGCATATAATGCGATCACATGCTAGTCTCGCGCGAACGAAAGGCTGGAAGAGCATGGACGACACCGACTTCGCCGTAACGGCATGGCGAGAGCTGCTCGCCCGGCACGCAGAGGTCTCCTGCGCGCTGGAGCGCGAGCTCAGCGAGAAGCACGGGCTGGGTCTCAGCGAGTTCGAACTGCTCGACCGCATGATCGAGGTGGCCGAGGCGCGTGACACGGGCGGCGTCTGTCAGTTCCGGGTCCAGGAGCTGGCCGACCAGATCTATCTCAGCCAGAGCGCGCTGTCGCGGCTGATCGCCCGCCTGGAGCGGGAGGGCCTGGTCGCGCGGGCCATGTGCGCCGCGGACAGGCGAGGAGTCTTCGTGGAGCTCACCGAGGAGGGCCGCCGCCGCCACGCGGAGGCGCTGCCCACCCACCGAGCGCAACTGGGCACCTACCTGCTCCCCCACCTGGCGAACCTGACATGCGTGGAGAACGCGCCCGAACGCGAGGCGGGGAAGCAGGCCGTCGCCGCTACGCGGTGATGCGGTCGATCACCAGGGGAAGCAGGTCGGGCTCGCCGCCCTGCACGATGTCGTAGGCGCCCTCCAGCGTCTGGAGCGCCCGCTCGAACCTCGCGGCGTCGTCGGTATGGAGCGTCATGAGCGGCCGCCCCTCAGTGACGAGGTCGCCCGGCTTGGCGTGCAGCATGACGCCCGCGCCGAACGACACGGGGTCCTCCTTGCGTGCCCGTCCGGCGCCCAGCCGCCAGGCCGCGACGCCCACGCTCAGCGCGTCCAGCCTCGTCAGCACGCCCGTCGCCGGCGCGGCGACCTCGACGAACTCGGCGGCCTCGGGCAGCGCGGCGTCCGGGTCACCGCCCTGGGCGCTGATCATGCGCCGCCAGGCGTCCATGGCCGAGCCGTCCTTGAGCGCCTCCTCCGGGTCCTTCGCGTACGGCAGGCCGGCCGCCTCGAGCATCTCCCGCGCCAGCCGTACGGTGAGCTCCACCACGTCGGCGGGGCCGCCCCCGGCGAGGACCTCGACCGACTCCGCGACCTCCAGGGCGTTGCCCACGGCGAGGCCGAGCGGCCGGTCCATCGCGGTGAGCAGCGCGACGGTGCGCACACCCGCGTCGGTGCCGAGCTCGACCATGGTCCGGGCCAGCTCACGGGCGTCGTCCACGTTCTTCATGAACGCGCCGGAGCCCGCCTTCACGTCGAGCACGAGCGAGCCGGTGCCCTCGGCGATCTTCTTCGACATGATCGACGAGGCGATCAGCGGGATCGACTCCACGGTGCCCGTCACGTCGCGCAGCGCGTAGAGCTTCTTGTCCGCGGGCGCGAGACCGCTGCCCGCCGCGCAGACCACCGCTCCGGCGGCCCGGATGACCCCCAGCATCTCGTCGTTGGAGAGCGACGCCCGCCAGCCGGGGATCGACTCCAGCTTGTCCAGCGTGCCGCCGGTGTGGCCGAGCCCGCGCCCGGACAGTTGCGGCACGTACGCGCCGCAGGCCGCCACGAGCGGGGCGAGCGGCAGGGTGATCTTGTCGCCGACCCCGCCGGTCGAGTGCTTGTCCGCGGTGGGCCGGTCGAGGGCGGACCAGTCCATCCGCTCTCCCGACCGGATCATCGCCTGGGTCCAGTCCGCGATCTCCCGGCGGTCCATGCCGTTGAGCAGGATCGCCATCAGCAACGACGACATCTGCTCGTCGGCGACCGCACCACGCGTGTACGCGTCGATCACCCAGTCGATCTGGTCGGTGGACAACGCCCCCCGGCCCCGCTTGGTGACGATCACGTCGATCGCGTCGAAACCCATGCTTCTCCCTATCGCGACAGGTTGTCCGGGCCGAAGGCGAACGGCAGCACCTCGGCCAGCCGCCACGGCCCCTCCGGCGTCTCCACCAGCAGGTCGGGCCCTCCGTGTTCGAAGAGCAGCTGCCGGCAGCGTCCGCACGGCATCAGCAGCTCGCCGTGGCCGTCCACGCAGGTGAACGCCACGAGCCGGCCGCCGCCGCTCGCGTGCAGCGCGGACACGAGTCCGCATTCGGCGCACAGCCCGATGCCGTACGACGCGTTCTCGACGTTGCAGCCGGTGACGATCCGGCCGTCGTCCACGAGCGCGGCCGCCCCGACGGGAAACTTCGAATACGGCGCGTACGCGTGCGCCATGGCCTCGCGCGCCGCGACGCGCAGCGTCTCCCACTCGATGGTCATGTCGTCTGCCCCCTCCGGTACGGAACTCCGTCGGCGGCCGGTGGACGCAGCCGTTGCGAGGCGAGCGACAACACCAGCAGCGTGGTCAGGTAAGGCGTGAACGAGGTGAACTCCTCGGGCACCGTGTCCGTCACCGCGAACACCACGAAGACCACGATCGCGCCGACCCCCGTGATCAGCGCCGCCAGGTTACGCCGCTGCCGTACGAGCTGGTAGACCGCGACGGCGGCCAGCAACAGCGCGACGACGAGCAGCAGCGCGTGGACCGACGTCCCGCCCTGGCGGAGCTGCAGCGCGTCGGTGTAGCCGAACAGCGCCGAGCCCGCCGCCAGTCCCCCGGGACGCCAGTTTCCGAAGATCATGGCCGCGAGGCCGATATAGCCGCGGCCTCCGGTCTGCCCGTCGCGGTAGATGCCCGCGGCCACGATGGACAGGAAGGCGCCGCCCAGCCCGGCGAGCCCGCCGGAGATGAGCACCGCGATCCACTTGTACAGGTAGACGTTGACGCCGAGAGACTCGGCGGCGACCGGCCGCTCGCCGCAGGCCCGCACGCGCAGCCCGAAGGCGGTGCGCCACAGCAGGTACAACGACAGCGGCACGAGGAGGATCGCCAGGATCGTGAAGGGCGACACGTTCTGCGTGAGGCCGTCCAGCACACCGGCGATGTCGGACACGAGGAACCAGTGCTTCGCCGCGAGCGTCTCCAGCGGGTGGCCGATGCCGGGAACGCTCAGCGACCCCATGGAGGGAACCGGCGGGGACTGCTTCGCGCCGCCGCCCGGCATGCCGTCGAAGACGAGCTTGGACAGATACTGCGTGAAGCCCAGGCCGACGATGTTGATCGCCACACCGGAGATGATGTGGTCGACGCCGAAGGTGACGGTGGCGAGCGCATGGACGGCACCGCCCAGCACGCCGCCGATCGCGCCCGCGACGACGCCGGCCCACGGGTTGTGGAACTCGATGGCCCCCCACGCGCCGAACCACGTGCCGAGGATCATCATGCCTTCGAGGCCGATGTTGACGACGCCGGCCCGCTCCGCCCACAGGCCGCCGAGGCCGGCCAGCCCGATGGGCACGGCCGAGGCCAGCGCGGCGCTGACGGCTCCGCCAGAGGTGATGTCGTTGGCCCCGGTGACGACGCGCGCGACCGCCAGCAGCACGAGCAGGGCGGCGACGCCGAGCAGCACCATCGGCGTCGACACCCTCGGCCGCCGGCTGGGCGGGGCGTCGGCCCGCCGCCCCTCGGAAAGGTCCGTGGCGGTCATGCGATCTCCTCCGTCAGCTTCCCTGCCGTGCGGTGGCCGCCGGAGGTGGTCCTCCCGTTTCTCACGCTCATGCCGGGGCGCCTTCCACCTGCTGGGGACCCTTCGGCGCGGCCAGCTCGCGGCTGACCCGCCGTTGCTCCGCCACGATGCGATACCTGTGCACCAGCTCGTACGCGATGATCACGGAGAGCACGATCACTCCCTGCATGATGGCCACGATCTCCTTGGAGATGTCGAGCAGCTGGAGTGTGTCGGACGAGTTGTCCAGGAAGCTCCACAGCAGCGCGCCGATCGCCATGCCGACGGGGGTGTTGCGGCCCAGCAGCGCGATCGCGATGCCGGTGAAGCCGAGGCCCGTCGGGAAGTTGGTGCCGTACTTGTACGACGAGCCGAGCAGCTCGGGCATGCCGATGAACCCGGCCATCGCACCTGAGATGATCATCGTGGTGAGGATCATCTTCTTGGGGCTGATGCCGCTCGACAGCGCCGCGGACTCCGACTTGCCGGTGGCGCGCAGCTCGAATCCGAACCTGGTCCGGTTGAGCAGCACGTAGTAGGCGACGCCGAGGACGATCGCCAGCACGACGAAGCCGCTCACCTGGAGCTGGGTGCCGGGGATGAGCGCCATGCCGGGCACGTGCGCGTCGGCGGGGATCTCCTTGGTGGCGAGCTCGTTGCCCGTCAGGACGCCGAAGTAGTTCTTCACCAGCCACGACCCGATGCCCGTGGCGATCGAGTTCAGCATGATCGTCGAGATGACCTCGCTGACGCCGCGGGTCACCCGCAGCAGGCCCGCGATCGCCGCCCAGAGCGCGCCGACGATCACCGCGACGACGATCACCAGGACGATGTTGAGCACGCCTGGTACGAGCGCAGCGCCTCCGACCCCTGCGGCCACCACCGCCGCGAGCCGGTACTGCCCGTCGACGCCGATGTTGAAGAGGTTCATCCGGAAGCCGATGGCGACGGCCAGCGCCGAGATGTAGTACTCGGTGCCCGTGTTGATGATTGTGACCATCGTGCGGGGCTGCGCGCCGTACTGCGCGAGGGCGTTGAAGGCCTCCAGCGGCGCCTTGCCCGTGGCGAGCAGGATCACCGAGGTGATGACCGCGGCGAAGACGACGGCGAGCAGCGGCGCGGCCACCGCGAGCCAGCCGCCCAGCTTCACCCGCCCGAGCATCCGGTCGAGAAAGGAACTCATGCGCCCTCCCCGGCGCCCGTCATGGCCGAGCCGAGCTGCTCGGGGGTCACGGAGGTCGGGTCGATGTCCGCGACGATCTTTCCGCGGAGAATGACCTTCAACGAGTCGGACAGGCCGATCAGCTCGTCCAGGTCGGCCGAGATCAGCAGTACGGCCAGGCCCGCGGCGCGGGCCGTTCTCAGGTGGTCCCAGATCGCCGCCTGCGCGCCCACGTCGACGCCGCGCGTGGGGTGGCTGGCGATCAGCAGCACGGGATCGCCGCTCATCTCACGGCCCACGATCAGCTTCTGCTGGTTGCCGCCGGACAACGCGGCGGCGTCCACCTCGATCCCGGGGGTGCGCACGTCGTAGTTCTCGACGATCCTCTGGGTGTCGCGGCGGGCGCCCGCCCGGTCGATCCAGATCCCGCGGACGTTGGGCTTGCGGGTCTGGTGACCGAGGATGCGGTTCTCCCACAGCGGCGACTCGAGCAGCAGCCCGTGCCTGTGCCGGTCTTCGGGGATGTAGCCGATGCCCGCCTCGCGGCGCTTCAGCGTCGACCAGTGGGTGATGTCCCGGCCGTTCAAGGTGATCGAACCGGACGAGATCGGGCGCATTCCCATGATGGCCTCGACCAGCTCGGCCTGGCCGTTGCCCTCGACGCCGGCGATGCCCAGAACCTCGCCCTTGCGGATGTCGAAGCCGACGCCGTCGACGACCGAGCGGCCCGACGCGCCCATCCTCAGATCCCGTACGGCCAGAGCCACCACGTCGGTGACGGTCGACTCGCGGGTCTCCGGGCTGGGCAGTTCGCTGCCGACCATGAGTTCGGCCAGCCTGCGCGCGGTGACCTCCTTGGGGTCGACCGCGGCCACGGTGGTGCCGCGGCGAATCACGGTGATCGCGTCGGCCACCTGGAGGACCTCGTCGAGCTTGTGGGAGATGAACAGGATCGTCAGGCCCTCGCGGACCAGGCCGCGAAGGTTGTCGAACAGCTCGTCGACCTCATGGGGGACGAGCACGGCCGTCGGCTCGTCGAGGATGAGGATCCGCGCGCCGCGGTAGAGGACCTTGAGGATCTCCACGCGCTGCCGGTCGCCGACGCCGAGTTCCTCGACCAGCATGTCGGGTTCGATGCCGAGCCCGTAGGTGTCGGAGATTTCCTTGATCTTCTTGCGTGCCGCCCGGAAGTCGAGGGCGACGCCGCCTTTGCGCGGCTCGCTGCCCAGGACGATGTTCTCCAGGACGGTGAGGTTGTCGGCCAGCATGAAGTGCTGGTGAACCATGCCGATCCCGTGGGCGATGGCATCGCCGGGGGTGCCGAAGGTGACGGGCGACCCGTCGACCTTGATCACACCCTCGTCCGGGCGCTGCATGCCGTA
Organism: Planotetraspora thailandica; assembly: GCF_016863335.1. Classification (GTDB taxonomy): domain Bacteria; phylum Actinomycetota; class Actinomycetes; order Streptosporangiales; family Streptosporangiaceae; genus Planotetraspora; species Planotetraspora thailandica. The sequence continues at coordinate 150,462 of NZ_BOOR01000008.1, read as the reverse complement.
GAGGATCTTCATGAGCGTGGACTTGCCCGCGCCGTTCTCACCGACGATGGCGTGGATCCGGCCCTTCGCGACCTTCAGATCGATGTCTTTGTTCGCGACGACTCCGGGGAATCTCTTGGTGATCCCGGCGAGCTCTACGGCAGGTTCATTGGCGGTCGCGGTGGTGATGGCGGCCTCCTTACTTCGCGGAGTGCCTGATGGCGGGCATCGGTTGTGACAGTAGACCAAGGGGCCCGTGGCGTTACCCACGGACCCCGAACGAAGATGCAGGTCAGGACGTCGGGACCGTGATCTCGCCGTTGATGATCTTCTGCTTGAACTCGTCGAGCTGCGTCTTGATGTCGTCGAGCTGCCCACCGGTGGTGGAGTAGTCGACGCCTCCGGCCTTCAGGTCGTAGACGTGCTTGCCGGCCGTGAACTTGCCGGCCACGTCACTCTGGAGGAAGTCGAAGACCGCGACGTCGACCTTCTTGACCATCGACGTGAGGATGACGTCCTTGACCGCCGAGTAGGCCGGGAGGGCCGCCTGGTCGGAGTCCACGCCGATGGCGAGGCCGTTCGACGCCTTGGCCGCGTCGAAGACGCCGCCGCCCGAGCCGCCGGCCGCCTGGTAGACCACGTCCGCACCGGCGTCGTACATGCCCTGCGCCGCGGTCTTGCCCTTGGCCGGGTCGCCGAAGCCGGACATGTCCGGGGGCTGGCTCAGGTACTTCGTCTGGATCTTGATGTCCGGCTTGACCGCCTTGGCGCCCGCCTCGAAGCCCGCCTGGAACTTGTGGATCAGCGGGACGTCGACGCCGCCGACGAAGCCGACGTCCCCCTTCTTCGACTTGAGCGCGGCGGCCGCGCCGACGAGGAACGAGCCCTGCTCCTCGGCGAAGACGAGGTTGTCGATGTTCGCACCCGTCGCCGCGTCGTCGTCGACGATCGCGAAATGAGTGTCCGGGAACTCCTTGGCCACCTTGGCCAGCGACCCGGAGTAGGCGAAACCGACCGCGACGATCGGGTTGTAGCCGCCCTGGGCGAGCAGGCGGAGCCGCTCCTCCTTCTGGGTGTCGGTCTCGCCCTGCGTCGCCTCAAGTTCCTTGGAGGTGACCTTGAGCTCGGACACGGCCTTGTCCAGGCCGGCTGCGGCGGCGTCGTTGAACGACCCGTCTCCACGACCGCCGACGTCGTAGGCGAGACCCACCTTGACCGCGGAGGCGGCAGGCGCCGAGGCGCCGGGGGTGGCCGATGTGTTGCTGTCAGAACCTCCACACGCGGCGACGGCCATGACCATGGCCCCCGCAGCGCCGGCGGCAGCCAGCTTGCTAACCCTATTGCGGAGCAAGGTGCAGCTCCCCTTCCGTGTCCGCGCCGTCGAACTTCCGTCGCACGCACGCTGAACGCACGGCAACCCTGCACGGAAGATAGTTGTTTGACCTGCATAGACAAAACCAGCACACAAGTCCGCAATAGGTCCGTTATGGAGACCAAGCCACCCTGTGACCGGCGGTCAGTGTGAAGCGACCCTGATCTTGCCGACGATGATCTGCTGCTTCAGCTCCTCCAGACGGGAGTCGATGTCCCGGAGATGGCCTCCCGTCGTGGAGTAGTCGACTCCTCCCAGCCGGAGGTCGTACACGGTCGGACCTGCCCTCATCGTGCCGTCGGCGATGCCGGCGAGGTAGTCGTACACGGCCACGTTGACCTTCTTCATCATCGACGTCAAGATGTTCGGCCGAACTTCTGGATCAGCTGTGAGCGCCTGGTCGGAGTCGACGCCGATGGCCCACGCCTCGTGATCCTTGGCGGCCTCGAACACCCCGGCCCCCGACCCGCCCGCCGCCTGGTAGACCACGTCTGCACCGGCGTCGTACATGCCCTGGGCGGCCGTCCGGGCCTTGGCGGGATCGTCGAACCCGGTGATGTCCGGCGGCTGAGTGAGATATTTCACCTCGATCGAGGCGCGCGGGTTCACGTACTTCACGCCCTGCGTGAAGCCCGCCTGAAACTTCTCGATCAGCGGCGACTGGACTCCGCCGACGAACCCGACGCGCCCCGTCCGCGACTTGAGCGCGGCGGACGCGCCGACGAGGAACGAGCCCTGTTCCTCCGCGAAAAGCAGGTTGGTGACGTTGCGCCCGCGCGCCGCGTCGTCGTCCACGATGGCGAAACTCGTGTGCGGGAAGTCGGGCGCGACCTTCTTCATCGCGTCCGAGTACGCGTAGCCCACCGCGATGATCGGGCTGTAGCCCGCGTCCGCGAGCACACGCAGGCGGTCGGCCTTCTGCTGGTCCCCCTCGCCCGGCGTCGCCTCGAGTTCCTTCACCTGGCGCAGGCCCAGGTTCCTTTTCGCGTCGTCGAGCCCCGCCGCCGCGGCGTCGTTGAACGACTGGTCGCCCCGCCCGCCGATGTCGTACGCGAGCCCCACCTTCATCGACGACACGTCGACGCTCGCATGGGCGGTGTGCGCAGCCGTCGTCCCGCAACCGGCGGCGGATGCCATGAGAACGCCCGCGACGAGCGCCGCGATCGACCGCAAAGAGTCCCTCCCTCTGCCCTGGTCAACCAATGTCGCTTACGCGAAGTAAGGGATAACTAGCGATCAATACAACATCTGTCCAAATCTGTGATTTTTGCCCCAATAAATGGTCTTTATGGGTTTTTTGTGGCGCATGGTGAGTCAAAGACGCTTGTCAGAATGCGAAAAGGCCATTCGGGGGTACGCGAATCCTGAGGAGAGGAAGTGCCGCAATGGCCGACGACAGTGCCGCCGGCAAGGGCGCGACTCCGAGGGCACCCGCGGGAAGCGAGCGGCGCCCCGAGCCGGAGCACACGACACCCGCCAAGCGGGAACACGGGCGTGTGCCCACCGCCGGCGGCGAGGACGCGCGCGGCGAGCGCCCGTTCGGCAGACTCGGCCGGCCTTTCGACCGCCGCTCGCCGTTCTTCGTCGGAATGAGCGGGGCCGCCGGGGTCGCGGTGACGTATGCGCTGATCCAGCTGATCATCAGTGCCAGGGACGTCCTGGTGCTGATCGGCCTGGCGATGTTCCTCGCGATCGGCCTCAACCCGGCGGTGGAGTGGCTGGTGCGGATGCGCCTGCCCCGCTGGGCGGCGCTGGTGGGCGTCATCCTGGGAACGCTGGGGCTGGTGGGCGGCTTCCTGGCGCTGGCGATCCCCACCATCGTCGAGCAGGCCGGCCAGTTCGCGAAGGATGCGCCCGGCTACCTCCGCAGCCTGCAGGATCGTCACTCCCTGCTGGGCGAGCTCAACCAGCGCTTCCAGATCCAGCGGCGCCTGACCGAGCTCGTGTCCGGCGGGGCCGGCGTCTCCCTGGCGGGCGGGCTGCTGGGCGCCGGGAAGATCGTTTTGAGCACTGCGGCGTCGTTCCTGATCGTCTGCGTCCTCATGATCTATTTCCTGGCCGACATGCCGCGCATCACCGGCACCATCTACCGGTGCGTCCCGAGCTCCCGCCGCCCCCGATTCGTCGCGATCACCGAGGAGATCCTCACGAAGGTCGGGGCGTACGTGCTGGGCAACCTGATCACATCCGTGATCGCCGGGGTGGCCACGTATCTGTGGCTGGAGGCCTTCGGCGTGCCGTACCCGGTGCTCCTCGGGATGTTCGTCGCCCTCGTCGACCTCGTGCCGGTGGTCGGATCGACGATCGCCGGGGTGGTCGTCTGCCTGGTGGCGCTCACGGTCTCGTTCCCGGTGGCGCTGGCCACGCTCGGCTTCTACATCGCCTACCGGTTCCTGGAGGACTACCTGATCGTCCCCAAGATCATGGGAAAGGCCGTCGACGTGCCCGGGGTCGTCACGGTCCTCGCCGTACTCATCGGCGGCGCCCTGCTCGGCATGATCGGCGCGCTGATCGCGATCCCCGTCGCGGCGGCACTGCGGCTGTTGCTCCGCGAGATCGCCTTCCCGCGCCTCGACCGATCATGAGCATGCCCTGACCGGCCGAGACGCTCATCGGAAGGCCGTCAGCGGTTCTCTCCGCCCCACAGCGCGGTCAGCGCCGTCGCGGCCATCACCTTCACGCCGTAACCGATCGCCCGCTCGTCGACGTCGAACTCGGGCCGGTGGATGTCCACCTCGTCGATCGCGCCGGGCGAGCGCGTGCCGAGCCGGGCGAGCGCGCCGGGAACCGACTCGACGTACCACGAGAAGTCCTCGCCGCCGAGGCTCTGCGGCGTCGGTACGGCGGCGCCCTCGCCGAGCACCTGGTCGATGGCGTCGTGCAGCATCTGGATGCTCGTCGCCTCGTTGACCGTCGGGGGCGTGCCGCGCTTGTAGTTGAGCTCGGCGTCGACGCCGTACGCGCCCGCGACCGAGTCGAGCAGCGCCTTGACCAGGTCGGGAGCCTGGTGCCAGGCGTTCTCGTCGAGCGACCTGATGGTCCCCTGGGCGGTCCCGATGTCCGGAATGGTGTTGAACGCCGACCCCGCGGTGATCTGGCCCCACACGAGGCTGAGGCTCGAGCGGGGGTCGACCCGGCGGGACAACGCGGCGGGAAGCTCAGTGATGATCTTGCTGAGCGCGTAGACCAGGTCGACGGTGAGGTGCGGGCGGGCGGTGTGACCGCCCGGCCCTGACACCTGGATCTGGATGTGGTCGCACGATCCGGTGATCGGGCCGGCGCGCAGTCCCAGCTGACCGACGTCGATCCTCGGGTCGCAGTGGAGCGCGAAGATCCGGTCGACCTCGTTGAGCCCGCCGTCGCGCATGACCTCGAGGGCGCCGCCGGCGACCTCCTCGGCCGGCTGGAAGATCAGCCGCACCCGCCCGGGAAGCGCCCCGGCGTCGGCCTGCGACGCCAGGAACAGCCCGGCGCCCAGCACCACGGTGGTGTGCACGTCGTGGCCGCACGCGTGGCAGGCGCCCGGGTTGGTCGACCGGTAGGGGACGTTCTTCTCGTCTTCCATGGGCAGGGCGTCGATGTCGGCGCGCAGCGCCACCGTCGGGCCGCTGCCCCGGCCGAGGTCGACCCACATGCCCGTGCCCCGCGACAGCAGGCGCGGCGTCAGGCCCGCGTCCGTCAGCCGTTCAGCGATCTTCTCGGTGGTGCGATGCTCGCTGAAAGCGATCTCCGGGTGAGCGTGGACGTCGCGCCGGAACTCGATCAGCTCATCGTTGTGCTCGCGAAGGAAGTCCGCCAGCTGCCCGGCCAGGTCGTTACCCCCGGGCGGACCCGTGTCAGGCGGAGCGAGCTTCGATGAGGTGGTCACAGATATTCCCTTCTCCTGCGAACCGCCCTGCCGCGGATCGCGGGGTCGCCATGAGCAATCACGTTGAGGATTCACGTCGAAAGCTCGAAAGGGTCGCGGGAGCGCCTCGCCACCACCGACCCTTCATTCACAATCTTTCCACGCCGCGACCGTACTAGGCGGTGGATTGCCCAGTATTTACACCGACCACTGCGTGTTGTCAGAAGTCGGCATTCTTTGACGCACAAATCGGACATAGCTGTTCAGGAATGGCCGGACCCCTGGTTGGGGTTCGAGGTCACGAACCGATCCTCGGCGAGCTCGATCGTTGTGGCGTCGACGACGTCCTGGAGGGTTCCTCCGCCGGCGAGGATCGCCCGCTGGCGCTCGCAGGAACTCCCCTGCTCCAGCACGTCCGTCATGACGGCCAGCTCCTCGGCACACCCGAGACGATCGGCGACCGGATGGAGTTCGCGCTGAAGTTCATACAATACGTCGCGCATCGGCGCCGTGCTGCCATGGTCGTCGGTGACGACGCTCGCATCGAGGCCGTAGCGCGTGGCGCGCCACTTGTTGTCGCGCACGACCCACGCGGCCGGGTGCGGCAACTTGTAGCCGCGGTCGAGCTGCTGGTCGAACTGCTGCACGAGGCTCTGCGAGAGCGCGACGACCATGCCGACCTCGCGAGGAGTCGGGATGCCGTCGAACATCCTGATCTCGATCGTGCCGAAGTCGGGATGCGGCCGGATGTCCCACCACACCTCCTTGATGCTCCTGATCGTCCCCGCACGGAGCAGCGTGTTCATGTACTCCTCGAACTCGGCCCAGTCGGCCAGCAGGTGCGGCGGGCCTGCAGTCGGCAGCGCGCCGAAGACGATCGCCCGGCTGGAGGCCAGGCCCGTGTCCTGTCCGCCCCAGTACGGGCTCGACGAGGTCAGCGCGAGGAAGTGCGGCAGGTAGGCGGCGAGGGCGTTGACGATGGGGATGACCTTGTCGCGATCGGTGATCCCCACATGCACGTGGACGCCGAACGTCTGGATCCGCCAGGCGAGCCACTGCATCTCCTCCACCAGCTCGGCGTACCGCTGGACGGGCGCGTAGACCGCGTCCCGCCAGTCGCTGATGGCGTGCGTGCCCGTGCAGGCCAGGGCCGTGCCGCGCGGCTCCACGACCTCGCGGATCCGGTCGATGCTCTTCTTGAGGTCCTGCACGGCCTCTCCTGCCGTATGGCAGACGTCCGTGACGATCTCGACCTGCGACTGCATCAGCTCGTGCATGGCCTTCGGCCGCTGGCCCTCGCTCAGCTCGGGAACCGCGGCGAGCACCTCCTTGGCGTCCTGGCGCAGCTCGCGGCTGTGCCGGTCGACGAGCTGAAGTTCCCATTCCACGCCCAGGGTCGGACCGTGCGAAGGATTGAACGCGATCGCCACCGCATGCCTCCGTGACTCGGAATCTTGCTTAAGGCCTACCCCTCTTCCACGCGCGCACGCCGACAGTCCCGAGCACGAGGGCGAGGATGATGTTGACGGCGATCAGCACGCCATGGACGACGTAGAACGACGTCTCGTGTCCGTCCTGAAGGTTGAACCCGAGGTCGACCCATTCAAAGATCATGAAAGCGGCGAGGGCCAACAGAAAGCCCGATACACGTCTCGTCATCCTCACAGTATCGGGTGACGCCCGCAGCGACTGTGCCTGCGATCTTTGGGGGACATGTCCCTACATGCGAAGAGACGCGAAGCTAGGCTGATCCCCCTATGGCGACCCATCACCGCCGTGCCCTCGTGGCCGCGCTCACGACGACGACGCTGGTCGGGCTCACGACGGCGTCCCCTGCCGGCGCGTGGGCCGCGCGTGCCGCTCAGGCCGGTCCCGTCGGCGGCGAACTGCTCGGCGGGCGCGGCATCATCGTGGCGCCCGGGGTCGCCCCGCCCCCCAAGACCGAGGCGTCGGCCTTCGTCGTCGCCGACGCCGACACCGGCGCGGTGCTCGCCGCGAAGGACCCGCACGGGCACTACCTGCCCGCGAGCACGCTCAAGACGCTCACCGCGGTCACGCTCATCCCCCGCCTCGACAAGAACCGTACGGTCAAACCGAGCCAGTGGGCGTGCGACGAGGAGGGCAGCGCCGTCGGGCTGGTGCCCAAGCCGATCTACAAGGTCGACGACCTCATGCGGGCGTTGCTGATGGTCTCGGGGAACGACGCCGCCGACGCTCTCGCCGAGTCGAACGGCAGCCTCGCCCAGACGCTCTCCGACATGAACAAGGAGGCCCGCAAGCTCCAGGCGTACGACACGGTCGCCAAGACGCCGAGCGGCCTCGACAAGCCCGGCCAGCGCAGCTCCGCCTACGACCTCGCGCTGATCGCCCGGGCCGGGCTGGCCATGCCCGACTTCCGCGAATACATCAGGACCAAAACCGCCAAATTCCCGGCGCCGAAGGACTTCGACAAGAAGAAAGATCGCAATCGGCAGGGTGACGACGACCGCGACACACCCACCCCCGACACACCCACCCCGACGAAATCCCCTCCTGCCTACTACGAGATCGCCAACCACAACAAGCTGCTCGGCAAATACAAGGGCATGATCGGGGTCAAGAACGGCTACACCACGAAGGCGCTCGGCAGCTTCGTGGGGGCGGCCACCCGCAACGGCCACACGATCATCGTCGTGATCATGCATCACCCCGGCGGCTTCTGGGACGAGGTCGCGAGCCTGCTCGACTGGGGCTTCGCGGTCGACGGCAAGGCGACCCCTGTGGGCACGCTCGTCAAGCCCCTTCCGCCGCCCGCGCCCAAGAAGTCCTCACCCGCCGTACGGCCCAGCACCGCCGCGCAACCGGCCGCCGCGAGCCGGTGGACCGACCACGCCCCGCTGATCGCGACGCTGGTGCTCGGCGGCGGCCTCGTGGGCGCCCTCTTCGTCGGGTACGGCATGCGCCGCCGCAGGCGGCGGGATCAGCCGGACTGATTCCCGATCGCGGGAACGGGAGTGGGCTCGGGCGGCGGGCCCATCGTCGCCGTCGCCGTCCACGCGGCGGCGTAGAGGATCACCCGTGCCGCCAGGTTGATCCACAGCAGCAGGCCCACGATCACGGCGAACGCGCCGTAGACCGGGTTGCGCAGCGTTCCCGCGAGGATCAGGGTGGCGACCTGCTTGAGCAGGCCGAACCCGACCGCGCCGAGCAGCGCCCCCATGAAGACCACCCGGAACGGCTCCCGCGGCTTGGCGAGCCAGCCCAGGATGACGAGGAACAGCACGACGTCGGCGCCGACGCTCACGAGCAGCCCGGTGATCCACACAAGCGCCCCGCCGAGTGCCGTGTCGCCCATGCCGAGCCATCCGGTCACCGTTCCGGTCGCCCCGGTCGCGAAACCGCCCACGGCGACGGACACGATCAGCGTGACGCCGACGAGTACGAGCGCGACCAGGTCCCTGAGCTTGCCCCGGAAGTAGTTGAGCGGCGGCTCCGCGACCATCCAGATCTCACGCAGGGCCGAGCGCAGGGCGTCCATCGCGCCCAGGCCCGCGTAGAAGAGGCCGACCAGGCCGAAGACCCCGGCGCTCGTCCTGACGTCCTTGAGCTTGTCGATCTGCAGCTTCGACGCCAACCCGGGGAACTGCTCGTTGATCGCCCTGATGAGGGTGTCGAGCACGCCGGGCGCGGCGAACTGGGTCACCGCGAAGGCCAGCGCGATCAGCGGGAAGAACGACAGGAACGCGAAATACGTGAACGCCCCGGCCAGCCGGTCGCCCGACTGCACCTGGTAGCGCTGGACCGTCCGGATCAGGTGGTCGGCCCACGGGAAGCGGATGCGCCCGTACTCGATGACGCCGCGGCCCCAGGCCCGCGCCGCGTCCACGCGGCGGGTGACCCGTTCCACGGCGCCCGCGACGATGCCCCTCGCCCTCCCAGCCGCCATGGACGATCACTACCCCGCGAAGCAGGCGTGACGCGGGCGTTCCGGCCCGCTGCCGGGCGAGATCACGACGTGGGGAGCAGCCCGAGCCGGTCGCGCACCTTCTCCATCGTCTCCTGGGCGACGGCGCGCGCCCGGGCGGCGCCCGCCGCGAGCATCCGATCGAGCGCGGCCTCGTCGGCGAGGAGCTTCTCCGTGCGCTCCTTGATCGGCCCGAACGTCTCGACGACGATCTCTGCGATCTCCTTCTTGAGCGCGCCATAGCCCTGACCGGCGAACCTCGCCTCCAGGTCGGGGATGCCGACGCCCGAGATCGCCGAGTGGATCCGCAGGAGGTTGGTGACGCCGGGCTTGTTCTCCTCGTCGGCGACGATCTCGCTGCCGGTGTCGGTCACCGCCCGCATGACCTTCTTGCGCAGCGCCGACGGCTCCTCCAGCAGGTCGAGGATGCCCTGGGGGCTCGACGAGGACTTCGACATCTTGGCGGTCGGCTCCTGGAGGTCGCCGATCTTCTCGACCTCCTTGAGGATGTACGGGTTGGGCACCTTGAACGTCGGGCCGTACCGGCTGTTGAACCGCTGCGCCAGGTCGCGGCTGAGTTCCAGGTGCTGCTTCTGGTCGACGCCGACGGGCACCTGGTCGGCCTGGTAGATCAGGATGTCGGCCGCCTGGAGGATCGGGTAGGTGAACAGGCCGACGCTGGCCGTGCTCTCCCCGTACCTCGCAGACTTGTCCTTGAACTGGGTCATCCGGCCGGCCTCGCCCATGCCCGTCTGGCAGATGAGGTACCACGCCAGCTCGGAGTGCTCGCGCACCTGGCTCTGCGCGAAGACGGCCGCCCGGTCGGGGTCGAGCCCTGCCCCGAAGAGCTGGGCCGCGGCGACCCTCGTACGGCGGCGCAGTTCGTCGGGCTTGGGCGTGACGGTCAGCGCGTGGAGGTCGGCGATGAAATAGAACGCCTCATGGGTCTCCTGGAGCGCGACGTACTGCCGCACAGCGCCGAGATAGTTGCCCAGGTGGAACGAGTCGGCGGTGGGCTGGATGCCGGACAGAACGCGAGGACGAGCCATGACACCCAATTCTGGCAGGGATGCACCGGCGTGTGCGACAGGGCTCACTCCCGGCCCTCCCCCGCGTCGCCGTCGCCCGGCTGCGCGGCGGGAGCCGTACGGGTGACGCGGACGCGGGCGATCCGGCGGCCGTCCATCTCGGTGACGGTGAGCTTGATCCCCGGCGCCTCCGCGACCTCCCCGGTCTGCGGCAGGTGCCCCAGCGTGGCCATCACGTAGCCCCCGAGCGTCTCGTACGGCCCGTCGGGCAGGCGCACCCCGGTCTGACCGGCGAATTCGTCCAGGTTGACCAGGCCCTCGATCTCCATGTCGCCCGCGATGACCCGTACGGCCTGGCCGTCCTGGTCGTATTCGTCGCGGATGTCGCCGACGAGCTCCTCGACGAGGTCTTCCAAGGTGACGATGCCGTCGGTGCCGCCGTACTCGTCGACCACGATCGCCAGGTGGTGGCCCTCGTCGCGCATCTCGGCCAGCGTCACCAGCACCCGCTTGCTCGCGGGCACCAGCTTGACCGGCCTGATCGGGACGAGCTCGCTGATGGGCTCGATCCGCCCGGTCAGCACCGGGTCGAGGAGGTCGCGGACGTGGACGAACCCGATGATGTCGTCGTAGGAGTCGCGGTAGACGGGGAACCGCGAGTGCGGCATCGCCGCCGCCAGCACCGCGGCCTCGGCGAGCGGCGTGTCCGCCGCCATGAACTCGACCTCCGTGCGGGGCAACAGCACCTCCCTGAGCTGGCGTTTGCCCGCGGCGAAGACCTCGGCGATCACGTCGCGTTCGTCCTGGGTGAGCTCCTTGTGGCCCACCACCATGTCCCGCAGCTCCTCGGTCGTCATCGCGGCCCTGTCGGCGGACGGGTTGCCGCCGAGCAGGCGGACGATCCCGTTCGTGGACTGCGACAACGCCCAGATCACCGGCCGTGAGAGCGTGGCGATGCGGTCGAGCAGCGGGGCGACCAGCAGGGAGAACGACTCCGCCCGCTGCCGGCCGAGGCGTTTGGGAGCGAGCTCGCCCAGCACCAGCGTCACGTACGAGATGCCGAGCGTCACGATCACGAAGGCCACGGGGCCCGCGACGCTGCCCCTGAAGCCCCAGCCCGTGAGGACGGGTTCCAGCCGCCCGGCCAGCGTGTCGGCGCCGAGGGCGGCCGACAGCACGGTGGCGACGGTGACGCCGACCTGGATGGACGACAGGAACCTGTTGGGGTCGCGCGTCAGCTTCTGCACGCGGGCGCCGCGGCGGCCCGTCGTGCTCAGCCGCCTGATCTGGCTCTCCCTGAGTGAGACCAGCGCCATCTCGGCGGCGGCGAAGAAACCACAGATCAGAATGAATATGAGGACCAGTGCGATGGTCACCGCGACGTTGCTCACGTCATCAGTCCGTTCACAGGATGTGATCGCGCCGGCTGCCAGTCGCGATCTCGTGCCGACGTCTCAGATCACGGTACTGCCTGGCGCCTCGCCTTTTCCCGGTCGCGAACCGCGTAAGCTAGGACTAGGCATACATAATCCAACAAATTCCAACAGGAGTACACAGTGCAGCTGCTGGTCACTGGTGGGGCAGGGTACATCGGCAGCGTCGTCGCGGCACGGCTCGTCGAAGAGGGCCATACCGTCACGGTGCTCGACGACCTGTCGACGGGGCACAGGGACGCGGTGCCCGCCGGGGCCCGGTTCGTGGAGGGCACCGTCGCCGAGGCCCACGACCTCCTGGCGGAAGGCTTCGACGGAGTGCTCCACTTCGCGGCCAAGTCCCTCGTGGGCGAATCCGTCGAGAAGCCGGGGCTGTACTGGTCGCACAACCTGGGCGGCACGCTCGCCCTGCTGGACGCCATGCGCCAGGCGGGCGTCGGCCGCATCGTCTTCTCCTCCACCGCGGCGACGTACGGCGAGCCGTCCGTTGCCGGCCGCCTGATCGTCGAGACCGACCCCACCCGGCCGACCAACCCGTACGGCGCGTCGAAGCTCGCCGTCGACACCGCGCTGACGGCCTTCGCCGGCATGTACGGCCTGGCCGCCGTCAGCCTGCGGTACTTCAACGTCGCCGGAGCGTACGGCCGGCAACGCGAGCGGCACACGATCGAGACCCACCTCATCCCGAACGTGCTCAAGGTCGCCCTCGGCGAGCGCGAGTCGATCAACGTGTTCGGCGACGACTACCCGACCGCCGACGGCACCTGCGTGCGCGACTATGTGCACGTCACCGACCTGGCCAACGCGCACCTGCTCGCCCTCGACGCCTGCGCGGCGGGCACGCACCAGATCTTCAATCTCGGCAACGGCACCGGGTTCTCCGTCAAGGACGTCATCGAGGTCTGCCGGGAGGTCACCGGTCACGAGATCCCGGTGTCCACGGGCCCCCGGCGGCCGGGCGACCCCGCCACGCTGGTGGCCTCCTCGGAGAAGATCCAGCGCGAGCTCGGCTGGAAGCCCGAGCACACCTCTCTGCGCGGCATCGTCGCCGACGCCTGGAACGCCGTCCGGTCGGCCTGACGCTCCCGCCCACCCCCCCGTTGGGCGTGATCATGCAGAAGTTCGAGGGAATGGCGGTTGAGCTGGGCAAACGCCAGTCGTGATCATGCAGTACTTCGAAGATATGTGCTCTGACGTGCGTATATGCCATCGGTGATCATGCACTTCCTGCCCACCACGCACGGCGAGAGCCAGACGAGGACGCCAGTTTCGCGCATGATCACGATAAGCGTCTCCGCAGGTCAGGCTTTGAATCGGCGAACAACTGCATGATCACGACTGGTGTTTGCGCAGGCGAACGGCCCGATCCCCGAACTTCTGCATGATCACGACTAACGTTTGCGCAGGTGAACGGCCCGATCGCCGAACTTCTGCATGATCACCACAAGGGTTGGCCGTCTTAGCCGTGGCGGAGGGCGACCCGCATCCGAGCCTGGTTGTTGGCCGGGCGGCGGTCGCCGATCCTGCGGGAGTACACGGTGGCCATCGTCGCGACGTTGTGCGACGCCCGTGACGGCACGCGGAACACGAGCTGCAACTGGCCGGTGGCGCCCGATCTGATCGGCGGAAGGGAGCACCCGATGAAGGCGGCCGCGCTCCGGCAGCGACCGCCGGTCGCCGACTCCAGCCGCGCCCGGCGGGGCTGCAGGTAGACGTAGGCGTCGCGCACGACCCGTGGACCGCGGTTGTGCACGTCGGCGCGGACGGCGAACCAGTGGCCGGGCCGGGTGAACCTCGCGGCCTCCCCGAATCGGACCGCCAGGTCGGCTCCCTCATCCACTCTGGTCACCGTCTCCGCGCTGTTGTCGGCATCGTCGGAGTCGACGATCTCCGACGAGAGCCTCGCCGTCGCGTGGAGCGGGCCGTGGGCACCCGGCCTGATCAGGCCCGTGATCGTCATGCTGCCGGATCCTCCGGCCAGCACGTCCCTCGACGCCCGGCAGACCACCTCGTTGAGGCCGCGTCCCGGCGTGCACTCCGAGACGTCGACGTTGACGATCTGGAAGTCGCGGGGGGTGCGCACCCGTAGCACCGGGAGCACCGCGTCGCCGGGGCCGTTGTTGTGCACCTTGATGTGATAGGTGAGCGGCTGGCCCGGCTGGGCCACCTTCGGGGACGCCGTTATGCCGACGGCCAGGTTGGCCGTTCCCCATCGCTCGGCCGCGAGCACCGGCTGCGGCGCTCCGGCGACGAAAACGCACACCAAACCCGTGACGACCCTGCGACCCATGAAGCTCCCCCGAAACACTCGCGATCAATTGAACCGTGCGGGAGCGCGCCGGTATCCGTGCGACACGCTGGCGAAACATGCCTTCTCGGTGGCCGCCGCGCCGTCGCACCGCCCCGGGCCGGGCCGTCGGCGCCATGTGGTCGTCGACAGAAGATCGCCTGTCGTTTCCGCGCCGTTTCCGCCGCCCTACATCACCGGCGTGGGGCATTGCACCAGCTCATGGGACACGCCGGGAGAGATCAGCGGCAGAATCCGACAAGCCGGCTTTGACATATGGGAGGTGATTCACCTTTCCGCGATTGTCAGGGATTGTCACCCTTCTCCTGTCCAGCGCCTCCACGACCGGCCCCCTCCGACCGGAGCCCTGAGACAGAAGGAGAAGGCTCGTGACCCGAATCCTCATGGCCGCCCTCGCCTCCGTGACCGCGCTCGCCCTGACCACCGGCACCGCTGCCGCCGCCACACCCCCATCCGGCAGTAAGGCGGCCGCCCCGGCCGCGTCCTCTGACGAGGTGTTCGCCGTCACCGATCGCCTTGCCCGGCAGATCGCCGGTGCACTGGCCGACCGGCACGTCCTCGACCGTACGGTGTCGGCGACGGCATCCGGCCCGGCCGACCTCGTGACACTCGAGCGCGACACGGCCCTCGGCGGGTCCACGCGCGCGGCGAATGCGGCCGTGCTCGCCGCCAAGGGACTGCCGGCGACCGGCGGTTCGCTGCTTCGCGTACGGCTGGCGGATCCGACCATGCGTGCGGCCCTGGCGCGCGGCGAAGTCCCCCTGGTCGCCGCGGTGCCTTCCGACGACGAGCCGGCTGCGGTGACCGCATACGACCCGTCAGGCGGGCGCGTTCGCCTCGACCCGGTCAAGCCGCCCGCGCGACCGGTTCTCGTGGTGGACGTCGACGTGGCCAAGGCGCTGCCGATGGGGCTGCAGGTCATGCGGGACACCCTGGCCTCCCAGGGCATCACGGAGGCGCGGCCCTCCGCGACCACACAGTCGTTCGCGACGGCGCAGGCCGGCGGATATTGGGCCACGAAGGTCACCGCCGTCAGGCTGAACGACGACAAGGAGCCCTGGATCAAGGGGGCCGCCGAGATCTACAGCGTCGTCGGCGGCTTCAGGCTCGACGGCAAACCCGCCGTCGACATCGTGCAGATGCCTTACCTCGACAACGACGGCACCACGTACTACCCCAACCAGCTGCTCGTGCACTTCTCGGCCTACAAGTACAACCTGGCTGATGTCGTCATGATGGAGGACGACGGAGACACCAACTACCAGGCGCTGGCACAGTCCATCGCCGGCGCGCTGCTCACGATCGTCGACTACGGCGCCTATGTCCCGCTGGTCAACGCGATCATCTCGGCCATCCCGACCTCCTGGTGGACCGACGACCCGGACTACGTCGACTCGTGGTACACCCTGTCCACCTCGAGCAGCGGTCGCCTGAACGGCGCCGCGGGCAACGGCTGGATGGACGTCACCCCGTACTGGGTCTCCGAACTCTGACCGGCGCAAGCGCAGAAGCATGAAGAGCAGGCCCCTGAGCGGTGCGAGGGGCCTGCTCTCCCATCGGGCACTCCACCGGGGTGAGCGGCGCGGTCGCCGTGCGGTGGTGGAGCGCGACGCCCGCCGTCACACCTCGGCGAGCACGGGCTGCGCCGCCTGCGGCGCGCGCCGCATGCCTCCGTCGCGCATGAGCGCGAGCGCGACCAGCGCGACGGCCGCGCCGACGACGCCGAGCCAGGGGATGACGGTGGCGGTGGCGGAAGCGTGTGCCGCCTGCAGCCCGTGGACGGGCGCCTCCCGCGTGACCACGGTGGTGTACGCGGTGCCCGCGAGGGCGAGCGCCACCGAGCCGCCGATCTGGCGGAAGAACGTCAGGTTGGCGCTGGCGGTGCCGGTGAAACGGGCAGGCACGGCCGACTGGATGGCGACGGTGAGACCGGACAGCATAGGGCCCATCCCGAGGCCGATCAGGATCATCCAGGATGCGAGGGCGATCGTAGAAGTGTTCACCGCCAGGTTGGCGCACAGCAGCGAGCCCGCGACCATCAGGAACGGCGCGGCCACGAGCCACGGCTTGTAGCGGCCGGTCGCCGAGATGAGCGCCCCGGTCACCATGCTGCCGACGACGATGGCGAACATCAGCGGGTAGATGTGCAGGCCGGAGGCGGTGGCGCTGAGGCCGTGGGCCTCCTGGAAGTAGCGCGGCAGGAAGACCACTCCGGCGTACATGCAGAACGCGGTGAAGAAGGACGCGACGTTGACGAGCGTGTAGGTGCGGTTGGCGAACAGGTGCAGCGGGACGATCGGCTGCGCGGCGCGGCGCTCGACGGCCACGAACACGGCGAGCAGCACGACGGCTGCGGCGATCGGGCCGAGCACGGGGGCACTCGTCCACGTGTGGTCGTCGAGCCCCTTCTCGGTCAGGCCGACGAGCAGCGCGCTGATGGCGGCGGTGAACAGCGCGATGCCGAGATAGTCGGGCCGTGCCCCGCCGCCCTCGCCGCGCCGGTACGGCAGCCGCAGCCAGATGACGGCGATGAGCGCGAGGCCGATGGGGACGTTGACGTAGAAGGCCCAGCGCCAGCTCGCGTGGTCGGTGAACAGGCCGCCGAGGTAGGGGCCCGCGATGTAGCTGAGACCCATCACCCCGCCGAGCGCGCCCTGCACCCGCCCGCTGCGCTCCGGCGGGAACAGGTCGATGACCAGGGCGAGGGACAGTGGGAGCAGGGCTCCCGCGCCGAGGCCCTGCAGGCCGCGGAAGGCGATGAGCTGCGCCATGCTCTGGGCGGCTCCGCTCAGAACCGAGCCGACGAGGAAGACCGCCACTCCGACGAGCAGCAGGGGCTTGCGGCCATAGGTGTCCGACAGCCTGCCGTACAGGGGGACGGTGACGGTCGAGGTCAGCAGGTAGGCCGTGACGACCCAGGTGTAGAGGTTCGTGCCGCCGAGCTCGGTGGTGATTCGGGGCAGGGCCGTCCCGACGATCGTCTGGTCGAGCATCGCGAGGAACATCCCGCCGAGCACGGCGAGCAGGAGGAGTCCGTTCTTCTGTGGCATGTGTCGAAAGTGACATGTCTGTAGTTACATGTCAAGTCTGAGATATGCTGTCGCCATGTCGCTGCGGATCGCATTGCTCGGCCTGCTGGCCGCCTCAGGGCCTGCCAGCGGATACGACCTGGCCAAGAAGTTCGAGACCTCGGTCGCCCACGTATGGCAGGCCGGGCACAGCCAGATCTATCCGGAGCTCGCCAAGATGACCGCCGACGGTCTCATCGCGATCGAGGCCGAGGGCGCACGCGGCCGGAAGATCTACGGGATCACCCCCGACGGCGACGCGGAGCTACGCCGGTGGCTCCTCGACCACGCTCCGGTCTCGACGCAGCGCAATGAGTTCGCCCTTCAGGCGTTCCTCGTCCCGCTGCTCGAACCCGACGAGGCGATCGCCGTGCTGCGCCGCATGAAGGACGGCTGGGAGCAGAGGCTGGCCGAGCTGGAGAGGCTCCACGTCATGCTGTCCGCCGCGGAGAACGCCACGGAGGAGTGGGGCCGGGGCAGGTTCGGCGCGTACGCGCTGGACCTCGGCATCCGCCAGGAGCACGCCCTGATCGCAGGGGCCGCCGACGCGATCGCCGACATCGAGCGACGACGGCCCGCCAACCCGGTCATCACGGACCCGGCGATCACGGACGCTGCGGCCAGTCCAGCACCGTGAGCTCGGGCCACTGCCCCTTCCACCTCGCGGCCTTGGCCTCGTAGACCTCCCGGGGAGCCAGCACCGGATTGGGCCGCAGGACGAGGTCGAACACGTCCGACAGGCCGTGCGGAGCGTAGACGCGCCAGCCGCCGCCGACCTCGACGCGGACGCCCAGGCAGCACGTCGTGGCGACGAAGTTGTCGATCGCCGCCTCGCTCGACGTGTACGGCGGGCACGGCACGCCGAACTTCTCTTCGTACCAGAGGTGGACCCGCGCCTCGTTGCGGATCTCCACGTGCGCCTCCAGGCCGGCGAAGACCTCCCGCCCCGCCCTGATCACCTCGTCCTCGGCCTCCCACGACAGGTCGCGGTCGTCGAAGTAGAAGACGTCGTAGTCGAGGATGCCCGCATCCGGGCTGCGGCCGGTGACGACGTTCCACACCGTCTGGAAGAGGCATCCCCCGGTCAGGTACCAACCGGGCAGACCCAGGCCGGCGGCGCGCTGCATCACCTCGACCAGCACGTCGTTGCGGGACACCGCCGCGCGGAACGCGGCGAGCTGTTCGTCGAGGGGAAGCCGGGAGATCATCGCGCGGCTACGCGGCGCCACTGCACGGGATCGCAGGCGGGGTCGCCTCCTCCGGGACGAAATCCACGTTGCGGAAATACTTGGCGAGCAGGGATCGCATGGTCCCGTCGGCGTACATCTCGGCGACGGCGTCGCGTACCGCCATGCACGCCTTCACGTCCTTCGGGGGCAACCCCACGGAGTAACGCTCGTCGCTCAGGTCGAGCCCGAGCACCGACAGCTTCATCCCGGTGACCCGGGCGGCGAAGCCCGCCAGGATCAGGTCGTCGCCCGGAACGGCGTCCACCGTGCCCGCCGTCAGCATGTCCATGCACACCGCGTAGTTCTCCGCGGGCACCGCGACCAGCTTCCCCGCCGCCGTCGCCACGGCCGAGAACGACATGCTGCCCTGCGGCGCGCACACGCGGCGGCCCGCGAGGTCGGACAGGTCGCTGATGCCCGAGCCGCTGGAGACGAGCACGTCGGTGTGCGCCACGTAGTACGGCCCGGCGAACGTGACCATGTCCTCGCGGCTCTGGTCGTAGGCGTAAGTCGCCACCACCATGTCGACCTGGCCGTTCTTGAGCAGCCCCGCGCGTTCGCCCCTGCTGATCCTGCGGAACGTGATGCCGCTCGGCTGCACCCCGAGCTTGCCCGCGACGTACCGAGCGACGTCGATCTCCAGGCCGACGAACGCAGCCCCGGCGGAAGGCTGGTGGCCCACGCCCGGCAGGTCCCCCTTCACCCCGATGGTGAGGGTTCCGGTGTCCTTCGCCTTGTCGGCCACCGAGACCAGGCGTGGGGCCGTTCCCGGATCCTGCGAGGTGCTTGTGCCGGCGCCGCCCGAGGGACCGGCGTTCCCGCCGGGAATGAGGCCCATCCGGCTGGCCATCACCGTCCCGCCCGTCGCGAGCAGGGCGACGACCGTCGTGATGACGGCGATCCAGCGTGCCCTGTTGCCGGCCGTACGAGGGCGTGCGGGGGGCCGGCCGGGCGGCGTGCCGAACCTGACGGTGCGCGGCTGGTCGTCTGCGGCGCCGACCGGGGGAACCCGCGGGTAGGTGGGCGCACGGGCGGCGCCGGGCGGGGGCGCGGCGGCGCCTCTGAAGATCGCCACCCAGTCGGTGTCGGTGCTCTCCCCCGGTGTCTCGCCGTCGGCGCGTTCGCCGCCCGTACGGCCGGCCGCGTCGTCCTCGGCGTCCTCGACCGCCGCGTCGTCATCGGCGTCGGCCGCATCGGGCCCGGTGCGCGCAGCGGAATCCGCGTCGTCCCTGTAGGCGGGGATCAGGGAGACGCCCGTCTCCGGATTGGCGGCCTGGGCGCCTTCGGCCAGCACGTCGTCGGACGCGCTTCCCGACCCGGGCCGGCCGAGCAGCCGCAGCAGGATCTCGTCGGCGGTGGGCCGGTCGGCCGCGGCCTTGGTGAGGCAGGCCCGCACGACCTCGCGGATCTGCGGCGGCAGCAGGCTCATGTCGATGTCGTGGTTGAGGATGCGGTTCAGCACGGCGGCGATCGACGAGCCGCCGAAGACCGCCGTGCCCGTCGCCGCGAAGGCCATCGTCGAGCCCCACGCGAACACGTCGGCCGGCGGGCCCACCGGTTCGCCGGAGATCTGCTCCGGCGCCATGTAGGCGGGAGTGCCGACCGCGCGGCTGGTGACCGTGCCCGTCGTGTCGACGATGCGGGCGATGCCGAAGTCGACCACCCGCGGCCCGTCCTCGGCCAGAAGCACATTGTCGGGCTTGAAGTCCCTGTGCACGATGCCGGCGTGATGGATGGCGATCAGGGCGGTGGCGGTGCCGATCGCCAGGCGTTCCAGCTCGGCTCCGGTGAGCGGGCCGTCCGACTCCACCGTCTCCCGCAGCGACCTGCCCTCGATGTACTCGCTCGCGATGTACGGGGTGTCCCCTTCGAGGTCGGCGGCGACGACGCCCGCCGTGCAGAACCCGGCGACACGCTGCGCCGCCCGCAGCTCGCGGGCGAACCGCGACCGGGCGGTGGCGTCCCCGCTGAACTTGACGTGCAGCAACTTGACGGCCGCCCGCTCGCCCGCCTCGTTCTCGCCCAGGTAGACGACGCCCTGGCCGCCCTCACCGATGCGGCCGGTCAGGACGAACGGACCGAGCTCGGTCGGGTCCCCCGGACCGAGCGGCGCGACCTGCGGCATCCGCAATCCCCACGATTCAGCAAAACGATGTCGTGGAAAACTTTACGTCGCACCCGGGTGGTTGCCTGTCAACCGATACCGCGCCGCAACCTTTCGCTTTCGATCCGTGAAGTGGCGGGGAAAGCGTTTCGGCGAGCCCGTCACTGGCCTATGCGTCCGTCGATCCGCTCGCGCAACAGGTCGACGTGACCCATGTGGCGGCCATACTCCCAGATCATTCCGACCAGCGCCTCGCGCAGCGACATCTGCCCACCACCGCTGCCATGCAGATTCAAGGGATCGTCGCCGGTGATGTCGAGACTGGGCGCCTCGGCCACGAACCGCGTGGCGAAGTCCACCTCCGCCCGCCATGCGTCCCACGCCTCCGCAACCACCTGAGGGTCGGGAAGGGCACCGTCGAAATCACCGTCACGGTCGGTGTCGGAGCAGAACAGCCGGGGCACGTCCTGTCCCGCCATCATCACCCGGAACGTCGCACGCTCCCCCTCGGCCAGGTGCCGCACCAGCCCCAGGAGTGACATCGTCGACGGCTCGACGGAACGCCGCGCCATGGCCTCCGCATCAAGGCCGGAGCATTTCATCTCCAATGTGAGGCGTGCACAGCGCAGGGCTTCGACCAGCGTGGTGCGCTCGTCGCCCAACGTCGGCCCGTTCTCACGCGGGTCGTCGTCAGACGGCTTGCCGTCCGCGGTGAACATGTCGGCTCGTCGGGTGGTGGCCATGGCCGCAATCATCGGCTTCGCGCATGGCGGCCGGCAACGGATTATCGACGCCTGCACCTATACCCGACCACGCGGGAGCACGCCTTCCTGGGTGCCGGGAAGAACATTCGAGGCCGCTCCGAAGGCTTGACGGCCCAGGTCTCGATCTCCCCAGGACGTCAACGTAAGCGGGGTTGGAACCATGACTCGAGCGGGCGTCAGGGCGTTCAGCTTCAGTGGTTCCCGATCCACAAGCTCACGGCGAGCCCGAGCCCGACGAGCGCGGTGGTGACCCGGGCGACGGAGGCGGGCACGCGTCTGGCCACTGCGGGGCCCACCATGCTGCCGGCCAGCAAGCCCGCGCCCAGCGGGACGGCTGCCGCCCAGTCCACCGGCCAGAACACGATGAGCACGGCACAGCAGGCCACATCGGCGACGCCGAGCAACATGTTCTTGAACGCGTTGGCCTGGGCGAACCGCTGCTTGGACGCGATCATCAGCACGGTGAGGGTCACGATGCCCGCCCCCGCCCCCCAGTAGCCGTTGTATATCGCGCTGAAGGCCAGGCCGATCGGTAGTAGTCGCTTCAGGCCGCCCCCGTCGCCGCGGCGGGCCAGCCACGCCGAGATCTTCGGCTGTGCGAGCAGGGCCAGCGCGGCGACGGCCAGCAGGCACGGCACCAACTGGTCGAAGACCGCGGCCGGGGTGAGCAACAGCAGGCCGGCGCCGAGCGCGCTGGCGACGGCGGTCAGCGGTGCCCACCGCCACAGCCACGGTCCCTGGCCGATCAGTTCCGGCCGTCCACCGAGCGCGGACCCGGGCCAGCTCGCCAGGAAAGCCACCGAGTTGGTCACGTTGGCCGCCAGCGGCGGGATCCCGACCGCCAGCATGGCCGGATACGTGATCAGCGAGGCCGTGCCGCCCGCCGACCCGATCATGCCGCCGACCGCCCCCGCGACCACAAGAAGGCTCACCCGCAGCACATCCGACCTCCCAAAATAGTCGGCAGCCTACGGATACCTCAGTTCTCCGTCAGCATCGGGTGCCTCGTTAGGGCGAGGGAGCACGGCATGCACGCCCTGCGGCACTTCTACGCGTCGGTGCTCCTGGACGCTGCGGAGAACATCAAGGCTCTGAGCGAGTACCTCGGGCATCATGATCCGGGTTTCACCCTGCGTACTTACACCCACCTCATGCCGAGCAGCCAAGAGCGCACCCGGAAGGCCATCGCGGCTGTCTTCGGGGCCGCCCCGAAGGCTTGACGGCCCGAAGAAGCGATCTGGCCCCTACCTGGCGGAGAATCCGCAGGTAGAGGCCAGATTCAAACTGGCTAGGCCATCTTCTTCTTCAGGTTCTCGTCCAGGGCGGCGAGGAAGTCCTGAGTGGTCAGCCACTCGGCGTCGCCGCCGACCAGGAGCGCGAGGTCCTTGGTCATCTGGCCGCCCTCGACGGTCTCGATGCAGACCTGCTCCAGCTTCTCGGCGAAGTCGATCACCTCGGGCTGGTTGTCCAGCTTGCCGCGGTGCTGCAGGCCACGGGTCCACGCGAAGATCGAGGCGATCGGGTTCGTGGAGGTCGGCTTGCCCTGCTGGTGCTGGCGGAAGTGCCGGGTCACGGTGCCGTGGGCGGCCTCGGCCTCGACGGTCTGGCCGTCCGGCGTCATGAGAACGCTGGTCATCAGGCCGAGCGAGCCGAAGCCCTGCGCGACGGTGTCGGACTGGACGTCGCCGTCGTAGTTCTTCGCGGCCCAGACGTAGCCGCCCTCCCACTTGAGGGACGCGGCGACCATGTCGTCGATCAGGCGGTGCTCGTAGGTGATGCCCGCCGCCTCGAAGTCCGCCTTGAACTCGGTCTCGAAGACCTCGGCGAAGATGTCCTTGAACCGGCCGTCGTAGGCCTTGAGGATCGTGTTCTTGGTCGACAAGTAGACCGGGTAGTTGCGGGCCAGGCCGTACCGCATGGAGGCCCGGGCGAAGTCGCGGATGGACTCGTCCAGGTTGTACATGGCCAGCGCGACGCCGCTGCCGGGGAAGTCGAACACGTTGAGCTCGATCGGCTCGGTGCCGTCCTTCGGCGTGAAGGTGAGGGTCAGGGTGCCCTCGCCGGGGATCTTCAGGTCGGAGGCGCGGTACTGGTCGCCGAAGGCGTGACGGCCGACGACGATCGGCTTGGTCCAGCCCGGCACGAGCCGCGGAACGTTCGACATGATGATCGGCTCACGGAAGATCACACCGCCGAGGATGTTGCGGATGGTCCCGTTCGGGGACTTCCACATCTTCTTCAGGCCGAACTCCTCGACCCGCGCCTCGTCGGGCGTGATCGTCGCGCACTTGACGCCGACGCCGTACTGCTTGATCGCGTTGGCGGCGTCGATCGTGACCTGGTCGTCCGTGGCGTCACGGTGCTCGATGCCGAGGTCGTAGTACTTAAGGTCGACGTCCAGGTAGGGAAGGATCAGCTGGTCCTTGATGAACTGCCAGATGATCCGGGTCATCTCGTCGCCGTCGAGCTCGACGACCGGACCCGCTACCTTGATCTTGGGCATGCGTGGGGTTCCCCTTCTGAACTAACTCGGCCATACAGTCCTTTTGAGGCTCACTGGCCGTGAGGCTATCGGACGGGCGTGTTCCGCCCGTGACTAGGTGTTGTGCAGGCGGAGCAGCAGACTGAGCGAGCCGCCCACCAGCGCGAGCCCGATGACGGCGAAGACCACCACGTCCGTCTTCTTGCTCCTGATCGCGAGGCTGCCCGCGCGCTCGTCGGAGACGACCAGCCGTGTCAGCGAGCCCACCAGGAGCGCGGCCCCCATGATCACACCGCCGACCCAGGGCGATCCGCCGAATCCGATCATGCCGAGGCCGACGGCCGCACCCACCACGACCAGCAGGTACGGCCCCCAGGCCATGCCGTTCCTTTGAGTCTTCACGCTCTCCGCCGTATTCACCGCTCGCCGATCGGAACCCACTTTTGATCGCGCTCGCCGATGTACTCGCTGTCCGGCCTGATCAGGCGGTTGTCGGCGTGCTGCTCGATCACGTGGGCGGTCCATCCGGACATCCTGCTCACCGAGAACACCGGGGTGAACAGATCAGTCGGAATGCCAAGGTAGTGGTAGACGGTCGCGGCGTAGAAGTCGACGTTGGGATACAGGCCCTTCTCGGCGAAGACGACCTCCTCCATCTCCTTCGACATGCGGTAGAAGGTGTCGTCGCCGGACGCCTCGCCCAGCTCCTGGGACATCTTCCGCAGGTGCGTCGCCCGCGGGTCCTCGGTCTTGTACACCCGGTGCCCGAATCCCATGATCTTCTCGCCCGCCGCCAGCTTGTCTCGTACGGCCTGGGCCACCCCGGAGGGCTCCAACGACTCCAGCGTACGCATGACCTGCTCGTTGGCCCCGCCGTGGAGGGGGCCTTTGAGGGTGCCGATGGCGGCGACGATCGCCGAGTGCATGTCCGACAGCGTGGCGGCGCACACGCGGGCGGCGAACGTCGAGGCGTTCATGGTGTGGTCGGCGTGCAGTACGAGGCACTCGTCGAAGATCTCCACCTCGCGCGGAGAGGGAGTGCGGCCGGTGATCTGCAGCAGGAAGTTGGCGGCGATGCTCAGCTCGGGATCGGCTTCGAGCACGGCACCGCCGGTGCGGGCCGCGTGATAGCGGGCCACGAGGATCGGCTGCTGGGCGGTCAGCCGGGCCGCCTTGCGGCGGTTGGCCTCAGCGGAGTTGGAGTCCTTGTCGGAGTCGTCCGCGCCGCTCAGCGAGACGAGGGTGCGCAGCGCCTCCATGGGCGCCTGCTTCTCCGCGATTTCGGGGATGTTGCTCTCGACGAGGGCACCCAGGGTGCGGCCCCTGACCAGCTCGGCGCCGTAATCGGCAAGCTGGGCGCGCGTCGGCAGCGAGCCGTGCTGGAGCAGATGGGCGGTTTCTTCGAAGGTGGTACGGCCGGCCAGGTCGTGGATGTCATAGCCACGGTAGAAGAGGCGACCGGCTTTGCCGTCGATGTCGCTCAGCGCTGTGGACGCGGCGACGACATCGGCGAGGCCTTTGGTGGGCTTGTCCGCCATAACTGTTTCCTCCGCTTATCTTGGCCCGAAGTCTACCCGTGAGCAGGTAAACGCCTCAGTGGAGGTCCAGACCAATTTCACGAATGATTCTGCTTATGGCAAAGGCGATTCCCCATCCCCACGTTTGGGTAAGCCGGAGCTGTAGCGAAAGTAACGGCGGGCTACCTGGGGAGGAACTGCCGTGGAGGGGCCGTTCATTCGGATCGAAGACAGCGGCGAGGTCATCCCACTGCGTCCCGAGGTCACCACGATCGGCAGGGGCCGGGGCGTGGACATCCGGTTGACGGATCCGAGCGTGTCCCGGCTGCACGCCGAGTTCGTCCGTCGCGGGCCTTATCTGTACGTCGTCGACCTCGGCCTGTCCCGCAACGGAACCCGGGTGAACGGCAGGCCCATCGCCCGGCGGGTGCTGGACGACGGCGACGTCGTCTCCTTCGGGGCCGCGCGGGCCCGGGTCGGCGGTGTCCCCCGCGAAGACTTCGCCCCCGAGGTCGAGCTGCGCAGGGCCGCCGCGCCCGAGCTCACCCGCAGAGAGGTCGACGTGCTGACGTCGCTCTGCCGCCCCGCCCTGTCTGACGAGGCGTTCGTCGCGCCCGCGACGGCCAGGGAGATCGCCGACGACCTCGTGGTGACGGAGGCGGCGGTCAAGCAGCACCTGCTGCGGCTCTACCAGAAATTCCGCATCCCCGAGGGCACCAACCGGCGCACCCGGCTGGCAAACGAGGTCGTGGCCCTCGGGCTCGTACGACCCACGCCGGTCGTGCCGTCGCAGCGCACGCAAGGCCCGAGCGAGTCGCCCCCGCAGACGGCCAACCGCCGCGCCTCCTGACCGCGGCGCACGTTCAATCCGATGGGGCGAGATCGCCGGAAAACGCCGGCTACCTACGCGGCGAGAGGAAGACGGAGCACGAAGCGGGCGCCGGTGGGATGGTCAGCGGCGTACAAATGGCCGCCATAGCTCTGGGCGATCTCACGGGCGATGGGCAGACCGAGCCCGGATCCGCCCGGATCCCGGCGGCTGGCATCCTCCAAGCGGCAGAGGCGTTCGAAGACCCTTTCGCGGTCGGCTGCAGCGATGCCGGGGCCGTCGTCGATGACTTCGAGGACCGCCTCAGGCGGGGCGGCGGTGACGACGATCTCGATCGCGGTAGCGGTGTGCCGTTCGGCATTGGCGAGCAGGTTGCACAGGAGCCGGGCCACCCGGATCCAGGACGCCTTCACCACCACGTGATCATCGAGCTGGGCGAGGACAGTGGTGGTCAGAGCGCGGCGCCCCAGTTCGTCCACGACAAGGCGTCCCAGGTCGACGAGTTCGGTGGCGGCGGGCGTCGCGGTCTCCAGCCGAGCGATTTCGAGCGCATCGGCGACGATGTCGTTGAGTCGCTCGGCGTTGAGCATCAATTTGCTCAGGATCTGGTGCAGGTCGGTGTGCGGTTCTGAGATGGCGACCTCAAGTTCGGTCAGCAGACCGGTGATCGGATTACGCAGATCGTGGGAGGCGTCGAAGACGAACCGCCGCTGCCGTTCGATGACCTCCTGCAGCGCCGACGTGGTCTCTTGTTGTTCCCTCTGTGTCTGCTTGAGCCGTTCGTTGAGCTCCTGGAGCGCGTGGGCGAAGACGTCGGTTCCTGCCGCCTCCAGCTCTGTCCGCGTCCCCGTGACGCCGCGTTCGTCGAACCTCCCAAGCTGCCGAAGGAAGTCGGTGACCTCCTCGGTACGGTGGACGACCAGCTCCACTTCACCGTCTGGGCCGAGCACGGGAATGTTGATCGTGCTCCAGTACCGCTCCTCGAACACCCCTGGTCTGCCGCTCGCCTCGATGTCGTACCGCTGCAGCGGCATGGTGTGCCGTTCGCCGGTGGCGCAGACCCGTTCCAGCGAAGCACGCAGACGCTCCGCCCCCTGCGCATCAGGATCATCGGGAACGTTGGGATTGCCTGGGAAGACGGCGAAGTAGTCTCGGCCGACCAGATCCTCCAGGCCCCGCCCGGTCATCTCCAAATAGGAGTTGTTGGCCCCCACCACGACGAAATCCGGCGTCAGCACCAGCAATGGGGCCGCGAGGGCCATGAAGACCGCCCTGTAGTCCACCTCCGAGGGCACCACCCCTTTACCTCCTCCCTATCCGAAAGTCAAGGTTAGGCCAGACAGAAGGATGGTCTACCCATCGGGGGGAGGCCGATGCGAAGTTGGGGGGTCCGTTCCGTTGCCGGCGTGCGGGGCAAACACCCTGGAGATAGGCAGAGTGGTTGCTAGCGTGGGGGCCATGACGGCCGAGGTCCGGAGCGAAATCATGACAGATCCACAGCTTCCCGGCTGGGCGGTGCCGCCGCCTGAGGGCTTCACCGCCGACGACCTCGATCACCTTGCGGATTTGCCTGCACACACAGAGTTGATCGATGGAAGCTTGGTCTTCGTGAGCCCCCAACAAGACTTCCACTCGGTCATCGTCGACCTGCTCGTCACCGGGATCCGCCGGTCCCTGCCCAAGGCTTTCCGGGTACGCAGGCAAATGAGCGTCGTGCTCGGTCCCCGGCAGCGCCCCGAACCGGATGTGGTCGTTCTTCGGGCTGAAGCACTCACAGGACCGGATGTCACCGCGTATCAGGCGGACGACGTGGTGCTCGCGGTGGAGGTCGTCAGCCCGGACTCCGAGACCCGCGACCGGGAGCGCAAGCCGCAGCTCTACGCCGCCGCAGGCATCCGCCACTTCTGGCGAATCGAGCAGAACGGCGGGCGCGCGACCGTGTACGTCTACGAACTGGACCCGGCGACCAAGGCGTACGCCCTGACCGGAATCCACCACGACAAGCTGCAGCTTTCCGTTCCGTTCGAGATCGACGTCGACCTCACGGAGATCGAGAGGCTCTGAGACCGGTCAGCGCGGGTAGGCGCCGCCGTCCACGCTGATCACCTGATTGGTCAGGTAGCCGTTGCGGAGGACGGCCATCGCCAGGTCCGCGACCTCCTCGGGGCGGCCGAACCTGCCGACCGGCAGGGCGGAGGGGTCGGCCGTGGGCGGAAGCATCCGGGTGTCCTCGATCAGGGCGGGCGCGATGGCGTTCACCGTCACCCCCCGGCCCGCGACACGGGCGGCCAGGAAGTGCGTCAGGCCATGGAGCCCTGATTTCGACGCTGCGTAGTGCGCCCCCACGATCCCGCCGGTGAACGCCGCGATCGACGACATGAACAGCACCCGCCCGTAGCCGCGCTCGGCCATGCCGGGCACCACCCGCTGGGCCAGTAGGAACGGAGCCCGCAGGTTCACCGCGATCGTGCGCTCCCACATCTCCAGGTCGACGTCGGTGTAGGCCCGCTGCTCGGAGTGGCCGGCGTTGGGGATCAGCAGGTCGATCGGGCTGCCGAGGGCCTCGGCGGCCGCGTCGGCGAGGCGGGCGGGGGCCTCCGGGTCGGCCAGGTCGGCGGGCAGGGCGATGGCGTCGACTCCCGCGCCCGTGGCCTCGTCGACCAGGCGCTCGGCTTCGTCCGCGTGCCTGCCGTACGCGAACGCCGTGCGGACACCTGCCGCGATGAGCCGCCGTCCCAGTGCCTGCCCGATGCCTCCTGATGCCCCGGTCAGCAGAGCGACGCGTCCGACGAGTTCCATGTGCACCTCCCGCGAGCCGACTGCTCCATGATTTCGCCTTGTGGCGGCCGGGGCCCCGCCGGGGGGAGGGGGTCGCGGGGCCCCGGCCGGTGTGTCAGGTTGCCGGGACGGCCGTGACGAACTCGGTGGTGTAGGTCTTGGCCAGGTCGATGCTGTCCTTCTTGCCCTTGACGTTCGGTGAGAACGAGCTGAGCACGTCGAGCACGTTCTTGGCGCCGTCGGCGTCCATGACGCCGTCCGGAGTGAAGATGCTCTTGGTGTCGCCGATCGACTTGGCGTACAGGGCGGGGTCGTCCCCGGCGTAGTCGGCCGGCATCTTGGCGGCGATGTCCTCGGCCGAGGCGCCGTTGATGTAGCGCAGCGTCTTCACCAGGGCGTTGGCCAGCTTCTGCACGGTCTGCTTGTTGTTCTGGATCCAGTCGCAGTCCATGTAGAGGGAACTGGCGGGGTAGAGGCCGCCGAGCGCGGCCCGGGTGCCCTCCTCGGTGCGCATGTCCACGATGACCTTGCCCTTGCCGGTCGAGACGAGCTGGGCGGCGGTGGGGTCGGTGGTCATCCCGGCGTCGATGCCGCCGTTGCCGAGGGCGGCGATGAACGTCGCGCCCGCCCCCGCCTTCACCGACGTGTAGTCCTGGGTGGCGACACCGCTCTTCACGGCGAGCGCCTGGGTGAGGAAGTCGGTCGACGACCCGGGGCTCGTGATGCCGAGACGCTTGCCCTTGAAGTCCTTGGGCGAGGTGATCGTGCCGGCCTTGTCCGACGCGACGATCTCCACCTCTCCGGGGACGTCGGCGAACTGCACCACGCTCTGGATGCACTTGCCCTTGGTCTGCAGGTCGATGGTGTGGTCGTAGAAGCCGACGACGCCCTGGACGTCTCCACTGATCAGGACGTTCTCGGCCTGGGCGCCGGACGGCTCGGTGAGCAGCTGGACATCAAGGCCCTCCTGCTTGAAGTAGCCGAGCTGCTCGGTCAGCTTCATCGGCAGATAGATGACCTTGTCGATGCCGCCGATCATGATCTTGACCTGGGGGGTGCCGTTCGCGGACACCGCGGCCGTACGGGAGTCGCGGCAGCCGGTCGCGGCGGCGACCAGGCAGAGGCCGGCGGCGGCGGTGGCCAGCAGACGGGTGGAGGCTTTCATTTCGGGGGTGCTCCGATCAGATCTGCGCTTCGGTGGCGCTGGACGGGGGCCGCCAGGCGAGGAGCCGGCGTTCGAGGAGGGTGAGCAGCCATTCGGCGAGCAGCGCCATCACCGTGATGATGATCATTCCGGCGTAGATGCCGGCCGAGTCGAAGGTGCCCTGGGCGTGGTTGATGAGCAGCCCGAGGCCCTTGTCGGCGCCGGTGTACTCGCCGACGATCGCGCCGATCAGCGCGAAGCCGAACGCGACGTGCAGGCTGGCGAGGATCCACGAGGTCGCGCTCGGCAGCACGATGGTGAACAGGATCTGCCGGGGGCGGGCGCCGAGGATGCGGGCGTTGTCGATGATGGTCTTGTCGACCTCGCGCGCGCCCTGGAAGGCGTTGAAGAACACGGCGAAGAAGACCAGGACGACGGCCGTGGCGATCTTGGACGACATGCCCAGGCCGAACCAGATCACGAACAGCGACGCGAGGACGATGCGCGGAATGGCGTTGGCGGCCTTGATGAAGGGCGCGCAGACCTCGGCGAGGAAGCGGCCGCGCCCGAGCAGGACGCCCAGCACCACACCGGCGACCGAGCCGATCACGAAGCCGACGACCGCCTCTTCGAGGGTGACGGCCATCTGCTGCCAGATCGACCCGAACGCGGTGCCGCCCGTGAACCAGTCGACGATGCGCGCCCCGATGGCGCTCGGCTTGGAGTAGTAGAACGGGTCGAGGAACGTGCTGGCCGACAACTCCCAGCTGCCGAGCCAGAGCACGACCAGCAGAACCCGCGTAAGGGTGATCTTCGGTGCCCGCAGCACGCGGCGTGGCCGGGGAGTGGCGCGCACGGCGGGGGCGTCGAGGGTGGCGGCGTCAGGCGACACGGGCGGCCCCCCGGGAGCGAGTGATCTCCACCTCTTCGCGCAGCGAGTCCCAGACCCGCCGGTAGACGTCGAGGAACGCCTCTTCGAGCCGGATCTCCTCGACGCGGCGGGGCCGTTCGAGATCAACCCTGACCACGTCCTTCACCGTCGCGGGCGCGGCCGTCATGACGACGACCGTGTCGGCGAGGGCGATGGCCTCGGTCAGGTCGTGCGTGACGAACACGACGGCCGCGCCCGTGCCCGACCACAGGTCGAGCAGCAGGTCCTGCATGTGCTCGCGGGTCTGCACGTCGAGCGCGCCGAACGGCTCGTCCATGAGCAGGATCGACGGCTCGTTGATGAGCGTCTGGGCGAGCGCGACGCGCTTACGCATGCCGCCCGACAGCTGGTGCGGGTAGTAGCGCTCGAAGCCGGCCAGGCCGACGCGGGCCACCCAGTCCTTCGCCTGGTCCCGCGCCGCCTGCTTGGTCGCGCCCCGGTAGCGGGGACCTGCGGCGACGTTGTCGAGCACCGTACGCCACGGGAGCACGGCGTCCTGCTGGAACATGTAGCCGAGCCGGTCGGGGATGCCGGTCACGGGCCGGCTCTGGACGAAGACCTCGCCCTCGCCCGCGGCGGCCAGGCCGGAGATCAGCGAGAGGCTGGTGGACTTGCCGCAGCCCGTGGGCCCCACGACGCTGACGAACTCGCCCTGGCGTACGGTGAAGGACATGTCACGCGTCGCGGTGTGTCCTCCGCCGTCGCGGGTCTGGAAGCGTTTGGTCACGCCGCGCAGCTCGATGGCCGGTGGTGCTTCGGCCACGGAAATCACCCCTTCCGGAAGTCGGTTGTGCGGGAAGCTCTCCGGACCGTAGGGCGGGGTGGTCGGGCTCACCAGGCTTGTGCCCGTTGTGGGAGCAATGCGCGTAGTTCGCTTTCTGCGCGTTCTGCTCACACTGTTTTCGCCGGGTTAGACGGGTATCGTGCTGCCATGTCCTGGCCTGGTAGGAGGCCGCACCCCCGCTTCGCGACCCAGGCGCTGCTCGTGCAGGTCGCAGTGCTCGTGCTGATCCTGGGCGTCGGATTCACGCTGGTGGCGATCCTGCTGCGCGCGGAGCTGATGCGGCAGTACGAGGAGCGCGCGCTCGGCGTCGCCCGCTCCGTGGCGGCCGACGACGTCATCGTCAGGGACGTGGCCGCGCACGAGCGAACCCCCGAGGTGCAGCGCAGGGCCGAGGCCGTGCGCCGCCGCACGGGCGTGCTGTTCGTCGTCGTGGCCGACGACCACGGCATCCGCTACTCCCACCCCGACCCCGACCGCATCGGCCAGCGCGTGAGCACAGAACCGGAGGCGCTCAGCGGCGCCGAAGTGGTGACGTTCGAGCGCGGCACGCTCGGCCTG
This sequence comes from Planotetraspora thailandica, assembly GCF_016863335.1. Lineage (GTDB taxonomy): Bacteria > Actinomycetota > Actinomycetes > Streptosporangiales > Streptosporangiaceae > Planotetraspora > Planotetraspora thailandica. The sequence continues at coordinate 118,364 of NZ_BOOR01000008.1, read as the reverse complement.
TCCGCTCGCGGCAAGGTGCCCCTGCTCACCCCGGACGGCAAGGTGGCCGGACAGGTCAGCGTGGGCATCGCCGCCGACCAGGTGTCCCGCAGGGTGACCGGCCTGCTGCGCGGCGCGGCCGGCTTCGCCGGCATCGCCGTCGTGCTCGGAGTGGCGGCGTCCGTGCTGCTCGCGCGCCGGCTCAAACACCAGACGCTCGGGCTTGAGCCCGCCGACCTGGCCGACCTGCTCAGGGAACGCGAGGCCGTCCTGCACGGCATCGACGAAGGCGTGCTGGCCGTCGACCCGGCAGGACGCGTCACCATCTGGAACGACGCCGCCGCCCGGCTCATCGGCTGCCTGCCCGCACCCGGCACGCCGATCGACGACGCCGGTCTGCCGCCCGGGCTGCGCACGCTTCTCATCGAGCGCCGTGCCGTACGCGGTGTGCTGGTCGCCACCGAGGACCGCATGCTCGTGGTCACCGCAGGGCCCGTACGGCGAGGCGACCACGACCTGGGCCACGTCGTCACCCTGCGGGACCGCACCGACCTGGACGAGATGGCCCGGGAACTGGACGTGGTCCGCGCGTTGTCCGACGCGCTGCGCGCGCAGGCGCACGAATACACCAATCGGCTGCACACGCTGTCCGGCCTGCTGAGCCTCGGGCACAGGGGCGAGGCCGAGGCCTACCTGCGGGAACTGGCCGACGACCCGCTCGCCACCGAATACAGCGACGGCGGCCGGGTGCGCGACCCGTACGTGCGGGGCCTGCTCGCCGCCAAGACCGCGGTCGCCTCGGAGCAGGGGGTCGACCTGCGGCTCAGCGCCGACTCCTTCCTGCCGGGGCAGCTGCGCTTCCCGCTGGACGTGGTCACGATCGTCGGCAACCTCATCGACAACGCCGTCGCCGCGGCCCGCGCGGGCGCGCGGCGGCCGGCCTGGGTAGAGCTGTCGCTGGTCGCCGAGGCCGACATCCTGCACCTGGTGGTCGTCGACAGCGGAGACGGGGTGCCGGCCGCCGCCGTCGACCGGCTGTTCGACCAGGACTTCACGACCAGCGCCGACGACGCCCGCCCCCACGGCGTCGGGCTCGCGCTGGCGCGGCGGCTCACCCGGCGCAGGGGCGGCGACCTGACGCTGACCCGCGCCGCGGGAGCCGACTGCGGCGCCGTCTTCGTGGCGCGGCTGCCGGGTTCGATCGAGCCGTCGCCCGCCACGCGCGAAGCCCACCTGTCCGCCGCCGTCCCCGGAGGTGCGTCATGATCCGCGTTCTGGTGGTCGACGACGACTTCCGCGTGGCCGACCTGCACGCCCGATATGTCGGGCGGGTTCCCGGATTCGAGGTCGGCGGGGTCGCGCACACGGCGGCCGAGGCGGTCGAGCTCGCAGCGCGGCTGCGTCCTCATCTCGTGCTGCTCGACCAGTACCTCCCCGACGCGTCGGGGACGTCGATCGTGCCGAGGCTCGGCGGCCACGTCATCATGCTGACCGCCGCGGCGGAAAGCGCCGTCGTGCGCGAGGCCCTCGGCCACGGCGTGGTCAACTACCTGGTCAAACCGTTCAGCGAAAGCGACCTCGCCGAACGGCTCCGGGCGTACGCGCGTTTCCACGCCCGCCTGGACGGCCCCCGCCCCGGAGGGGGCCCCTCGCTCAGCCAGGCCGAGATCGACCGCGCCATGCGCACGCTGCGGGAGGGCGACCGGGTCGACGCCTCCGTGCGGAAGGGCCGGTCGAGCCACACCGCTCAGCTGGTCATCGACGCCGTGCGCGGCGCGGGTGAGCCCGTCACCGCCGTCGACGTCGCCACGCGGCTCGGGTTGTCCCGGGCGACGGCGCAGCGCTATTTGTCCGACCTCGCCGCGGACGGCAGGGTGACCGTCGGGCTGCGGTACGGCACCACCGGCCGTCCCGAGCACCTCTACCGGTGGCCCACGCAGGCCTGAGGTCAGGCCTCGTCCTTGCCGTTCTGGAGAAACGCCATCACGCCGGAGACGGCGGCCTGCGTGACGGTCAGGCTGGTCCTGTCCGCTCCCTGGAGAACGAGGGCCAGGGCGAGGTCGGCGGCATCGGCCTCCGGCATGACCGTGACGGCGACCTTCGACGAGGCGAGTGGGATCCTCAGCCGCACCAGCGGGCCCCGCGCCTCGTCGCGCAGTTCCTCCTCGGCCGTGGCCACGCTGAGATAGGCGTAGTCCCGCTCCCCCAGCCTGATGCTGAACCCCCGGCCCTTCTTGCCGAGGGAACGCCGGTTCTGGCCGATGGTCGCGGTGAGTTCGCCGAGGGTGAGCCGGGTGTGCCCGTCGACCGCGATCAGCCCCTGCCTGGTGTTGTCAGGGTGCGTGACGGAGCAGTCCGGCAGCCCCGGAGCGGCGAGCGTCGCCACCCGGGGCACCGTGCCGACGGTGACGGCCACCTCCCCGTACGGCCCCGCCGTACCGGTCAGGGACAGGGAGGTGGTCCGCTGCCTGGACGGGCGGACCGGGGTGTGGCGGACGAGGTCGAAGGCGAACCCGGACATGTCACGTCACCTTTCGACCGGGAGAGATCGTCGTCAGAAGAACTCGATCATCCCACCGGTGCCGCCCGCCGGTGAAGACTCAGACCTGCTCGGCCGCCTCGACCACGTTGGCCAGCAACATCGCCCGCGTCATCGGGCCGACACCGCCGGGGTTCGGGGAGAAGAACCCCGCCACCTCCTGGACGTCCGGCGCCACGTCGCCGGCGAGCTTGCCGTCCACGCGGGAGACGCCGACGTCGAGCACCGCGGCGCCCGGCTTCACCATGTCGGCGGTGACCAGGCCCGGCACTCCGGCTGCCGCCACGACGATGTCGGCGTTCCTGACGTGGGCCGCCAGGTCGCGCGTGCCGGTGTGGCACAGGGTCACCGTGGCGTTCTCCGACCGGCGGGTGAGCAGCAGGCCGAGTGGACGGCCCACGGTGATGCCCCGCCCGACCACGACCACCTCGGCGCCCTTGATCGGCACGCCGTACTCCTGGAGGAGCACCACGATGCCGTGTGGCGTGCACGGGAGCGGCGCGTCGACCATGTGGACGAGCCTGCCCAGGTTGACCGGGTGCAGCCCGTCGGCGTCCTTGGCCGGGTCCATCCGCTCGATCAGGGCCTGGGTGTCCAGGTGGCGCGGCAGCGGAAGCTGCACGATGTATCCCGTGCAGGCCGGGTCGGCGTTCAGCTCGTCGATCGCGGCCTCCACCTCGGCCTGGCTCGCCGTGGCGGGCAGGTCCTTGCGGATGGAGGCGATGCCGACCTCCGCGCAGTCGCGGTGCTTGCCGGCGACGTAGATCTGGCTGCCCGGGTCGTCGCCGACCAGGATCGTGCCCAGCCCGGGGGTCACCCCCGACGCCGCCAGCTTCTTCACCCGCTCCGCCAGTTCGGCCTTGATCCTCGCCGCGGTCGCCTTGCCGTCCAGAATCTGCGCGCTCATCGGCTCGCCTTCCTCCCTCGAATCCCGTTCCGTCACTTCTGCTCAGTGGAAGAAGTGGCGGGTGCCCGTGAAGTAGAGCGTGATGCCCGCGGCCTCGGCGGCGGCGACGACCTCCTCGTCGCGGACGGACCCGCCCGGCTCGACGATCGCCGTGACCCCTGCCTGCACGAGCACCTCCAGGCCGTCGGCGAAGGGGAAGAACGCGTCGGACGCGCCGACGGCGCCCTCAGCACGCTCACCCGCCCGGCTCACCGCGAGCCTCGCCGAGTCGACCCGGTTGACCTGGCCCATGCCCACGCCGACGGTCGCGCCGCCGGAGGCCAGCAGGATGGCGTTCGACTTCACCGAACGGCAGGCCCTCCAGGCGAACGCGAGATCGGCCAGCACCTCGGCCGAGGCCGCCTGGCCCGCCTTGAGCTCCCATGTGGCCGGGTCGTCGCCGGGCGCGTCCACCCGGTCGACCGTCTGGACCAGCAGGCCGCCGTCGATCCTGCGGAACTCGGCGGCGTTGGCCGGACGCGACGGGCACACCAGGAGCCTGATGTTCTTCTTCTCCGTCAGCACCGCCAGGGCCTCCGGCGCGAAGGACGGCGCCACGACGACCTCGGTGAAGATCGGCGCGATCTGCTCGGCCAGCTCGCGGGTCACCTCACCGTTGACCGCGATCACGCCGCCGTAGGCCGACACCGGGTCGCACGCGTGCGCCTTGCGGTGCGCCTCGGCCACATCGGCGCCGACCGCGATGCCACAGGGGTTGGCGTGCTTGATGATCGCCACGCAGGGCTCGTCGAAGTCCCAGGCGGCACGCCAGGCGGCGTCCGCGTCCACGTAGTTGTTGTAGGACATCTCCTTGCCGTGCAGCTGCTCGGCGTTGGCCAGGCCGTCCGTCTGCGCGGAGTACAGCGCCGCCGCCTGGTGGGGGTTCTCCCCGTACCGGAGGGTGGCCGAGCGCCGCCACGTCGCGCCCATGAACGCCGGCCACGGGCCCTCGGGCGCGTACGAGCTCGCGAACCACGAGGCCACGGCCACGTCGTACGACGCGGTGTGCGCGTAGGCGAGCGCGGCGAGCCGCCGCCGCTCCGGCAGCGTGAACCCGCCCTCCTCCACGGCGGCGAGCACCTCGCCGTACGCCGACGGGTCGACCACCACGGCCACCGTGTTGTGGTTCTTGGCCGCCGCGCGGATCATGGCCGGGCCGCCGATGTCGATCTGCTCGACGCACTCGGCCTCCGACGCCCCCGACGCGACCGTCTCGGCGAACGGGTAGAGGTTCACCACCGCGAGTTGGAACGGCTCGATCTCCAGCTCTTCGAGCTGCTTGACGTGGGAGGGATTCTCGCCGTCGGCGAGCAGCCCCGCGTGGACCCGGGGGTGCAGCGTCTTGACCCGGCCGTCCAGACACTCGGGGAAGCCGGTCAGCGACTCCACCTTCGTCACCGGCACGCCGTACGAGGCGATCGCGGCGGCGGTTCCGCCCGTCGAGACGATCTCCACGCCGGCGGCCTCAAGGCCTCTGGCCAGCTGCTCCAGCCCCGTCTTGTCGTAAACCGCGATCAACGCGCGCCGGATGGCGATGCGGGTCACTTCGTGCTCCTCCCTGATCTGCACCGCCGGTGTCACGGGCGGTGGGTGTCTTCCTGGTTTCGGAGGTCTCTTCCGAGGTCGTCGTGGTCGTCGTACTCGCCGCCCTGCTCGCCGCCGAGGCGGACCGTCCTGCCGGAGACCGTCCAGCCGTACCGGGCCATGCGTCCGACGATCTCGACCAGAAGACCCCGCTCGACGTCCTTGATCCGCTCGTGCAGCGAATCCTCGTCGTCGCCCTCCCGTACGGCCACGGCCTCCTGGGCGATCACCGGACCGGTGTCCACACCCGAGTCCACGAGGTGCACCGTGCAGCCGGTGAGGCGCACGCCGTACGACAGCGCGTCGCGGACGGCGTGCGCGCCCGGGAAGGAGGGCAGGAGGGCCGGATGCGTGTTGACCACGGGGAACATCCCGAGAACCCGCGGCCCGAGGATCTTCATGAATCCCGCAGAGACGACGAGGTCGGGCTTGAACTCGGCGATCTGCTCCGCGAGCGCCTCATCCCAGGCCTCACGGCCGGAGTGATCGCTCACTTTTCGCACGAACGTCGGCACTCCCGCACGTTCGGCCCGGGCGAGCCCCTCGATGCCGTCACGGTCGGCGCCGACGGCGACTACGCGCGCGCCGAACGCCTCATCGGCCGTGGCGTCGAGCAGCGCTTGTAGGTTGGTCCCCGAACCGGAGACGAGGACCACGAGTCGGAAGGACAGGGTGGAACTCCTTCGAATACGGGCTTCGTTTTGCGGGTTATGGCGGAGAGATGATTCCGTGGACATGTGCACGCGTGGAGGGTCCGCCACCCTCGGCGCAGCACAAAGGGTATCGGGCGCCGGAAACCACGACCTACGACGGTCGAGGTACGCCGCCCGGAGGCCGGCCGGACAAGAGGCGAGGAGACTGTGACAACACCCGTTCAGATACAGGCCCGGGAGGCAGGAGGCCGCAGGGCGCTCGGCCTCGCCGTCATGGCGCTCGTCTTCGCCTTCATCCTTCCCGCCGCCGGCCTGGCCCTTTCCGTGTTCGCGTTCATCATCTCCGTGCGTGACCTGCGCTCCCTCCACCGGGGGCGCGGCAAGCTGGGGCTCGCCACCAGCGCCGTCGTCGTCTCCGTGGTGACCTTCCTGATCGGCGCCGGCGCGGTCGGCGTCCAGCTGTACTTCTCCAGCGAGATCACGGCGTTCAACGAATGCCACAAGGGTGCGGGCACCGTCGAGGCCCAGCAGGAGTGCGCCGACCAGTTCAAGCGCGGGTTCCAGGACAAGACCGGCATTCCCTGGCCGGACGACGTCCCGGTCATGGGCTGAGCCGGGGTCAGTCGCGGTCCCAGGCGTAGGGATCCACGTAGATCACGTGGCCGCCCCGGTCGTCGGACTCGTCCACGATGTCGGTGCGCGGCCGCTTCTTCCTCATGTCGTCGAAGGTCTCGGCCGCGGCGACCGCGTGATCGTCGGGCGCCCAGTCGTCTTTGACCACCGGAATCGGCTGCGTGTCCGACTCGGTGGCGTCCAGCCAGTGGCCGGGGAGCACCCGCGGGTTCTTCTCGGTCAGGCGCACCCGGCTCGCGGCCTTGGCGATGACGGCGCCCGCCTTGCGCACCGGCTCAGGCGTCGCGGCGGGCCTGCGGGAGATCAGCCACCAGTTGGTGATCCCGGCCGAGATGCCCGCCGCCACGCCGACCTCCAGCGTCACCGACAGTGCCACCTCCCAGGGAGACGGCCCCATGGCCGACAGCCTGGCCGCGCCGAGCGGGCCGCCGGACAACGCGGCCAGCGTCCCCGCCATGGCCCCGGTGCAGAGCCCGCAGACGAACCCCCACAACGGGGCGGCCTCGATCATCGGCGTCGGGGCGGTCCGCGCCACCACGACGCCCGCGACCGCCCCTACGGCGAACGGCACGGCGATCACGGCCATGACCCAGGCGGGCGAGGTGCCCGGGGCCGGCAGAGCTCCCAGCAGGGGCAGCGAGGGCACGGCGCCGAGCTTGACGCCGGTCGGCGCGACCAGCGTGCCCGCACCGATGGCGAATCCCGGGCCGGCGATGTAGGCCATGCCCCAGACCGCCGCGTTCACGAGGTACAACGCCTCGACGAGGGCGAGCAGCAGGCCGCCGACGAATCCCGGGGCCAAGACGCTCGACAGGTCTTTGATCTGCCCGAAGTTGACCACGATCGCGCCCAGCACCAGCAGCGCCCCCGCGACGAGCAGCAACGTGATGGACACCGCCGTACCGGCCACGACCGAACGCGGGCGCTCGGGCAGCAGCCGCAACATCGACCGCCATGGCCCGATGGTGCGCGCGGTGGCCAGCGAGCCCGCCAGGAAGGCGAGCACGAGGTGGCTGACCAGCGCCTCACCCAGGAACGGCTGGGTCACCTCGTTCCTGGCGACCAGGGCGATCATCCCGGCGAGCAGCGAATAGGGCGCGGCGAGCGAGATCCCCGCCTGCGCGACCAGCCTGAGCTGGGCACGCCTGCGGGCGTTCTCCGCATCTCGCGGGGTGCCCTTGGGGAGCCGTGCGGGCATGCGCACCCGCAGGTCGGCGTCGCGGGCCATCCACAGGCCGGCGCGGTAGAGCAGGACGCCGGGGAGGATCGTCAGCCCCAGCGGCAACAGGCCGATCCTGCCGCCGGGGATCGCGAAGCCGGCGTGGTGGGCCACAAGCCAGAACTGGCATGCCGTACGGAAGACACCGGGGAGGCTGTCGCCGAAGGCGCTGAGCGGCGCCGCGATCCAGCCGACGAGGGTGAGGGTGGTGAGGACGGCGAGGCCGGCGCCGAGCGTCCAGACGGCCGCCAGCATGCCGGAGACGGGAAGGGGGCGCCGTGTCTCCTCGTCATCGCCTTGGGAGGCGCGGCCGAGGACGGCACGAGGGGCTGTCCGCAGCTGGTCAAGAAGCGGCGTCACGATACCCCATGCTCCCAGCCGTTCCGGTTATTTCCACGCCGCCACGCCGCCCCCACCCCAACTGGGACCGTCCAACTCGGGGTGGTTCAACTGGAGGTGTTTCCACCTGGGCGTGTCTTCACCTGGGCGTGTCTCCACCTGGGCGTGATCATGCAGAAGGTCGAGGATCTGGCCGCCGACCTGGCACGACACGATGCGTGATCATGCAGAAGTTCGAACATCCCTGCCTTCACCTGCGAAAACTCCAACCGTGATCATGCAGTTGGCGCCCGAAACGTTTGTGACCTTGCCCCGGAAAGGTGCAAGGTCACGAACGACGAAGTCCCACGTCAACCAGGCCGTCCGCGAATTACTGCATGATCACGAACGGCGTCGCCCCTGGTCAGCGGGCATTTCCCCGAACTTCTGCATGATCACGCGCGAAGTCGGGGCCGGTCAGGCGGCCGGCGCCCGAACTTCTGCATGATCACACCCACGTTGCCGGGGGGGAAGGTCAGCGGGACTGCATGACCTCGCGCATGAGGCGGGCGGTCTCGCTGGGGGTCTTGCCGACGCGCACGCCGACCTTCTCCAGGGCCTCCTTCTTGGCCTGGGCCGTACCGGCGGAACCGGACACGATGGCGCCCGCGTGACCCATGGTCTTGCCTTCGGGAGCGGTGAAGCCCGCCACGTAGGCGACGACCGGCTTGGTCACGTGCTGCTCGATGTAGGCCGCGGCCCGCTCCTCGGCGTCGCCGCCGATCTCGCCGATCATCACGATCGCGTCGGTGCCGGGGTCGTCCTGGAACGCCTGCAGGGCGTCGATGTGCGTGGTGCCGATGACCGGGTCGCCGCCGATGCCCACCGCCGTCGAGAAGCCGAAGTCACGCAGCTCGTACATGAGCTGGTAGGTCAGCGTGCCCGACTTCGACACCAGGCCGATACGGCCGGGCGTGGTGATGTCGGCGGGGATGATGCCGGCGTTGGAGGCGCCGGGCGAGGCGATGCCGGGGCAGTTCGGCCCGATGATGCGGGTCTTGTTGCCCTTGGCCACGGCGTAGGCCCAGAACTCGGTGGTGTCGTGGATCGGCACACCCTCGGTGATCACCACGCAGAGCGGGATCTCGGCGTCGATCGCCTCCTTGACGGCGTCCTTGGTGAACGCCGGGGGCACGAAGACCACCGAGACGTCGGCACCCGTCGAGGAGATGGCCTCGGCGACGGTGCCGAAGACGGGCAGGCCCTCGTGCACGGTGCCGGCCTTGCGGGCGTTGACGCCGCCGACGACCTTGGCGCCGGAGGCGAGCATGCGGCGGGTGTGCTTGGTGCCCTCCGCGCCGGTCATGCCCTGAACAATGATCTTGCTGTCGGCTGTGAGCCAGATGGCCATTACGCACCTACCGCGGCGAGCTCGGCGGCACGCTGGGCCGCATCGTCCATCGTGTCGACCAGCTCGACGCCCGGGAGTGCGGCGTCGGCCAGGATCTGCCGCCCGAGAGCGGCGTTGTTGCCGTCCAGGCGGACGACGAGTGGGCGTGTCACGGCCTCGCCCCGGCCCGCGAGGAGCTCGAAGGCGGAGACGATGCCGTTGGCGACGGCGTCGCAGGCGGTGATGCCGCCGAAGACGTTGACGAAGACCGACTTGACCGACGGGTCGGACAGGATGATCTCCAGGCCGTTGGCCATGACCTCGGCCGAGGCGCCGCCGCCGATGTCGAGGAAGTTGGCCGGCTTGGGCTGGCCGGCGAAGCCCTCGCCCGCGTACGCCACCACGTCGAGCGTGGACATGACCAGGCCGGCGCCGTTGCCGATGATGCCGACGGAGCCGTCCAACTTGACGTAGTTGAGGTGCTTCTCCTTGGCCTTGGCCTCCAGCGGGTCCTCGGCGGCCTTGTCGACGTAAGCCGAGTGCTCGGTCTGGCGGAAGTTCGCGTTCTCGTCGAGGGTGACCTTGCCGTCGAGGGCCTTCACCTGGCCGTCGGCCGAAAGGATCATCGGGTTGACCTCGACCAGCGAGGCGTCCTCATCGACGAAGACGGCCCAGAGCTTCTCGATGAGCTCGGCCGCGCCGTCCAGCGCCTGCGGCGGCAGGCCGCCGGCCTCGGCGATCTGGCGCGCCGTGGCGCGGTCGATGCCGTCCAGGGGGCTCACCGGCACCTTGGCGACCTTCTCCGGCGCGGTGTGAGCCACTTCTTCGATGTCCATGCCACCGGACGCGGAGCAGATCGCCAGGAAGGTCCGGTTGGCCCGGTCGAGCAGGAAGGAGAAGTAGTACTCCTCCGCGATCTGGCTGGCCTCCTCGATCAGGACCTTGTGAACCGTGTGGCCCTTGATGTCCATTCCGAGGATCTGCGTCGCCTTCTGGTGCGCGTCGGCGGCGTCGTCAGCCACCTTGACGCCGCCGGCCTTTCCACGCCCGCCGGTCTTGACCTGGGCCTTGACGACAACCTTGCCGGTCAGCTGCTCGGCGGCCGCGCGCGCCTCCTCCGCGGTGTGCGCGACGATGCCGCGCGGCACCGGGATGCCGTACTCCGCGAAGAGCTCCTTCGCCTGATGTTCGAACAGGTCCACGAGGGTCCGTCCCTTTTGATGTCGAGGCCAGGCGCCGTCGTCTCGCCCGGCGATTCCGCCCATGAAGCCTAGCCTTAGCCGCGACCGGGCTACGTCATCGGGTCCTCGACGGTCTATGCCACAGAAAATGAATTACGTCAAGAGCAGGCAAATCATCCTAAACTGACGCGGGCACAGCCGTACGGACCCAGTCGACGATCTCCTGGGTGGTGGCTCCCGGAGTGAAGATCTTCGCGACGCCCATCTTGTGAAGCTCGGGGAGGTCGGCCTCGGGGATGATCCCGCCGCCGAACACGACGATGTCGTCGGCGCCCTTCTCGCGCAGGATCTCGATGACCCTGGCGAACAACGTCATGTGCGCCCCGGACAGGATCGACAGGCCGATCGCCGCCGCGTCCTCCTGGATCGCGGCGTGGACGATCTGTTCCGGCGTCTGGTGCAGCCCGGTGTAGACGACCTCCATGCCCGCGTCGCGCAGCGCCCTGGCCACCAGCTTGACTCCCCGGTCATGCCCGTCGAGGCCGGGTTTGGCGACGACGACGCGGATCCTGGCTTCCATCAAGACCTCCCGAGTGATGCGCGCCAAGGTACGACGCCGAAGGGCGCGGATCGCGCGCCCGGCCGTACCCGAGGCCATGTCGCCTCGATAGCGTGCCCGCTGCCCGAAGCGTAATCACCCGGAGCCGCTCGCGGGGAAACCGGCGGCGCACATGGTGTATGTCAGGCACTCATCCCCCGTACCGCCACTCGTGATCACCACGTGATCATTTGCGAGGAGCATGTGCGGGCTGCCCTTTGTCGAAACAAGGGCGCATACGGGAGGAATACCCATGAGGCGAATTCTCGCCACTGTGGCATGCGCTACGACGGCTGCGGTTCTCGCGTCGGCGCTCGCCACCCCCGCGCAGGCCCAGACCCTGCCGAACCCCGTGACCGTGCTCAAGAAGCAGTTCGTGTCCGGCCGTGGTGCCGCGTTCACCGACCGCACCTCTGTGAAGCAGGCTGGGCGCTCCAATCTCTTGCTGCAGCGGTCCGGCAAGTTCCAGTTCAACAAGAGCGGGCTGGCCGCGTCGGATCTCACCGCCAAGTTCAACCTCTCCGCTCCCCAGGTCAAGGACGTGCCGAAGGAACTGGCGAGCCTTCTCAAGCCGGAGCGGACGATCCGCATCGGCACGACGTCATACATCAAGGGCGGCCTCTTCGCCGACTTCCTGCCCAAGGGCAAGACCTGGCTTAAGTACCCCAAGGGCCCGGTAGGCGGGCTGAACAGCGCCTTCGGGCAGCTCATCGGCGTCACCGAGCCGCGCACGCTTCAGGGGCTGCTGTCACACGGAAAGCGGAAGGGCAGCACCTACAGCGGCACGACCACCTTCGCGGACCTGTGGAACGTCTCCAGCTGGTTCCGGTACTCGGTCGGCGTGCGCCCCACGGGCTCCGAGGCCAAGACCAAGGTCTCCTGGAAGCTGTACGTCACCAGCAAGGGCGTGATCACACGCCTGGTGAGCTCGTACAACGGCGGAGCGGTCGGCATGCCGGGGACGACGTTCACCCTCGTCCTACGCCCACTGGGGTGCCAAGGTGTCGCTGAAGGCTCCGCCGGCCAGCCAGGTCGCCGGGCTCGCCGACCTGACTCCGCCCGACGACCCCACGACTCCCCCCGACCCGACCTCTCGGCTCGCCCAGGCCTCTCGGCTCGCCCAGGCCATCCTCTAGTCCGCGCCTCTCGTGGAACCGGGCCGGCCCCCACCTCGGTGAGGGCCGGCCCGGCCCAGGTCAGAGCTTCTCGACCTTGGCGTAGGCCAGGAGCAGCGTCTTCTCCCCCGAGCTGCCGAAGTCGATCTTCACACGGGTCTTCTCCGCCGCGCCCTCAACGGCGACCACCGTGCCGAGGCCGAATGAGTCGTGCGTGACCCGGTCGCCCGGTGAGAGGTTCGGGATCTCCTTGCCGCCCGTCTGCTTCGCGGGAGCCGTACGGGCGGGTGTGCGAGACGTGGCGGCCGACCAGGCGTTCTTGCCGGGGTCGCCGCGCCAGTCGATGAGATCGCCCGGCACCTCCGACAGGAACCGCGAGGCGGGGTTGAACGAGGGCGCGCCCCAGGAGGTCCGCACGGCCGCCCGGGAGAGGTAGAGCCGCTGCTCGGCCCGGGTGATCCCGACGTACGCGAGACGGCGCTCCTCCTCCAGCTCCTTGGCGTCGCTCAGCGAGCGCATGTGCGGGAAGACGCCGTCCTCCATCGCGGTGAGGAACACAACGGGGAATTCCAGGCCTTTGGCCGTGTGCAGGGTCATCAGCGTGACGACGCCGCCGTGGTCCTCGCCCTCGGGGATCTGGTCGGCGTCGGCGACCAGCGAGACCTGCTCGAGGAAGTCGACCAGCGTGCCCTCCTCGTTGGCCGCCTCGAACTCGGCCGCGACCGAGATCAGCTCGTTGAGGTTCTCCAGGCGGCTCTCGTCCTGCGGGTCGCCGGAGGTCTCCAGCTCGGTGCGGTATCCGGTGCTGTTGAGCACCTCCTCCGCCAGTTCCGACAGCGGCAGCTCCTTGCCGCGCAGGTCGTCGAGCAGCGCGGTGAACTCCTTGACGGCGTTGAGCGAGCGGGTGGCCAGGCCGGGGGCCGCGTCGGCCCGCCGCAGCGCCTCCCAGAAGCTGATCCGCTCGCGCCCGGCGAACGCCTCGATCATCGCCTCGGCCCGGTCGCCGATGCCGCGCTTGGGCACGTTGAGGATGCGCCGCAGGGAGACCGTGTCGCTCGGGTTGGCCAGGACCCGCAGGTAGGCGAGCAGGTCCTTGACCTCCTTGCGCTCGTAGAACCGCACCCCGCCCACGACCTTGTACGGCAGGCCGGTGCGAATGAAGATCTCTTCGAAGACGCGGGAGGCCGCGTTGGTCCGGTAGAAGATCGCCACCTGGCCCGCGGTGACGCCCTCGTCGTCGGAGAGCCTGTCGACCTCCTGGGCGACGAACATGGCCTCGTCGTGCTCGTTGTCGGCCACATAGGCGACGATCTTCGGCCCGGCACCCTGCTCCGACCACAGGTTCTTGGGCTTGCGGCTCTCGTTCCTGGAGATCACGGCATTGGCCGCGTTGAGGATCGTCTGCGTGGAGCGGTAGTTCTGCTCCAGCAGGATCGTCTTCGCGTCCGGGTAGTCGCGCTCGAACTCCAGGATGTTGCGGATCGAGGCGCCGCGGAAGGCGTAGATCGACTGGTCGGCGTCGCCCACCACGACCAGTTCGGCCGGCTCGACGCCCTCCCGCACCACGTCGCCGTCGGCGGTCTTGAGCTCGGGCCTTCCGACCAGCTCGCGGACCAGCACGTACTGCGCGTGGTTGGTGTCCTGGTACTCGTCGACCATCACGTGGCGGAACCGCCGCCGGTAGTGCTCGGCCACCTCGGGGAAGAGCTGGAACAGGGTGACGGTGAGCATGATGAGGTCGTCGAAGTCCATCGCGCCGGCCTCGGTGAGCCGCTGCTGATAGGTCTTGTACGCCTCAGCGAGCGTGCGTTCCAGGTGCGTCTGGGCGCGCTCGGCCGCCGTCTCGTAGTCGATCAGCTCGTTCTTGAAGTTGCTCACCTGGGCCGAGAACGACCTCGGCGGATACCGCTTGGGGTCGAGGTCGAGTTCGCGGCACACCAGCGCCATCAACCGCTGGGAGTCGGCTTGGTCGTAGATCGAGAAGCTGCCGGTGAAGCCCAGCCGCTTGGCCTCACGGCGCAGGATCCGCACGCAGGCGCTGTGGAACGTCATGACCCACATCGCCTTGGAGCGCGGGCCGACGAGCCGGTCCACCCGCTCCTTCATCTCGCGGGCGGCCTTGTTGGTGAAGGTGATCGCAAGGATCTCGGACGGCTGCACGTGGCGCTCGGCCAGCAGATAGGCGATGCGATGCGTGAGCACCCGGGTCTTGCCGGAGCCCGCCCCCGCCACGATCAGCAGGGGGCTGCCCTGATGGATGACGGCTTCGCACTGCTGGGCGTTCAGGCCGTCGAGCAAGGGATGGGTGGCGGTTCCGGTGGACACCTCCTAAGGGTATGACCGTCCACCGACATCCGGTGCCTCGGCGGCTATCACGCCCCCTTTAGGGTGAGTTGCCACAACAAGGAGGCCGCCTGCAATGCTCGACGCCGAGTTCAAGACCGTTCTCGTGGTGACCGCGCACCCTGACGACATCGATTTCGGCGGATCGGGGGCGATCGCCAAGTTCGTCGACGCGGGCGCCGACGTCGTGTACTGCCTGGTCACCGATGGCGACGCCGGCGGATTCGACCGGACGGTCGACAACGGCGGCATGGCGTCGGTGAGGCGGGCCGAGCAGACGGCCGCGGCCGCGTGCGTGGGTGTCACCGACATCCGCTTCCTCGGCTACCCGGACGGCATGGTCGAGCAGTCGATCGGCCTCCGGCGCGACATCGCCCGTGTGATCAGGCAGGTGCGGCCCGGCCTCGTGCTCACCTCGACCCCCGACCGCAACTATGCGCGCCTCGGCCCCAGCCATCCCGACCACCGGGCCGTCGGCGGCGCGACCCTCGACGCCGTCTACCCGGACGCGCGCAACCCGTACGCCTTCCCCGAGTTGCTGGTGGACGAGGGCCTGGAAGCCTGGACGGTGAGCGAGGTGTGGCTGATGGGGTCGATGACGGCGGACCATTACGTCGACGTCACCGCCACCGTGGACCGCAAGATCGCCGCCCTGCGGGCGCACGAGAGCCAGACCGGGCACATGGACGACCTCGACTCCTTCGTGAAGGGCTGGCTGTCGGCGAACGCCGCGAAGGCGGGCCTGCCCGAGGGCTCGTTCGCCGAGGCGTTCCAGCGGGTGGTCACCGCCTGACCTGGGCGAGACCCCTGGGAGGCCCCTGAGAAGCTGCGAGCGGCTGCGGGCAGGATCAAAGGCGTGAACACGCTGCTTCAGGTCACCCCGCAGCTCGGCGTGGTGGTGGCCCTGCTGGTCGTCGCGG
Source organism: Planotetraspora thailandica (assembly GCF_016863335.1). GTDB lineage: Bacteria > Actinomycetota > Actinomycetes > Streptosporangiales > Streptosporangiaceae > Planotetraspora > Planotetraspora thailandica. Next base: position 102,946 of record NZ_BOOR01000008.1, on the reverse strand, counting down.
CGGCCGCGGTCGCCGCCGTCGGACGGCTCGGCCACACCGCGGCGATCGTCACCGCGGCGATCCGGGCCGCCGTGCAGCTCGCCGTGGTGTCCTTCGTGATCGTCGGGGCGATCCGGTTTCTGCCCGCCGCCGCGCTCTTCCTGCTCCTGATGTACGGCGTGGCCAGTGTCACCGCCGGCCGCAGGATCGCGCGTGACCGTACCGCCCTGTGGGCCGGCCTGCCGATCGCGTGCGGCACGGTGCCGGTGCTCCTCATCATGGTCGTCTCGCGGGTGGTGCCGGTGACGGGCATGGCCCTCATCCCCATCACCGGAATCCTCCTGGGCGGCTGCCTGACCGCCACCTCCCACGCGGGGCGGCGGGCGCGCGACGAGCTGGAAGGGCGCCGCGGCGAGGTCGAGGCGGCCCTGTCCCTGGGGTTCTCCGTACGTGACGCCAGGCTGGAGATCTGCAGGCCGGCGGCCTCCCAGGCGCTGATTCCGGCGCTCGACCAGACACGGACCGTCGGCCTGGTCACGCTGCCCGGCGCGTTCGTCGGCATGATGCTCGCGGGCGCCGGCCCCGTGCAGGCCGGCATCGTCCAGGTGGCCGTCCTGGTCGCGCTGCTCGCCGCGGAGGCCGTGGCGGTGGTCGTGACCATCGAGCTGACCGCGCGGGGCTACTTCACCGCCTGAGCCCCGTCCCTGTCCGCCCCGTCCCTGTCAGCGACGCGCCGGGCGAGGCGGGCCGCGACATAGCCGAACGAGTTCGTCGCGACGTGGAGCAGGGCGGGAGCGAGCAGCCCGCCTCTGCGGCGCAGCCCGTGGAAGAGCATTCCGGCCGCGGCGGTGGACACGACCGTCCCCGCCACGACCCGGGCCAGGCGACCGCCTCGTACGGCACCGGCCAGCGCGGGGTTGGCCCTGGCCATGTCCGCCGCCGGGAGCACGTGCCACAGCCCGAACAACGCCGCGGACACGACGCCTACCGCGCGCGGGGAGGTCCGGCGGGCCAGGAGGGCGGGCAGCACGCCCCGGAAGGCGACCTCCTCCAGAAGCACGGTCCCGAACGGCACCTGGACGAGGACCTCCTCGGCCAGCCGTACGCGGGACAACGCCAGTGCGCGCTCGTCGAGGAACAGGGGGCGGGTCCTCGGCATGGCGACCCCCGCCGTGTACCCGGCCGCGACGGCCGCCGCCAGCAGGCCGCCGGCCCGCGCGCCCCGGCCGGCTTGCTCGAAGCCGAGCTCCTGCCACCCGAGGCCGTCCCGCCGGGCGACGGTGAGTAGGGCCAGGGCGGCGGCTCCGGAGGTGGCCGGCGCCCAGCGTCTCGCAACCCGGTTGTTCAGCACGTTCGCCGCCGCCAGCACGCCCAGCGCGCACGCGATCGGCGTCACGGTGCGCGGAGGTTCCGCCGTCGTGCCCACGCCGTCATGCTGCCACCCGCGGAGCGCCCGCGTCAGCAGGTGCCGGTGCCCCGCTGGTATCCCTCGACGAACGAGGTCTGCCGCTGGGCCGGGGTGCCGTGGGCGTCCGGCGCCCACCAGGCGTCGGTCGGGTCGCCCGCCGCCGCGAGGTTGGCGAGCAGTTCGGTGTCGTCGCCATCGTCGGCCTTGATCATCCCCTCCTGGATCAGGCCGCTGAGCGTGGCCCCCGCATAGCAGTCGGCCTGCAGCTCCCGCTGCACGTTGAATTGGAAGTCACCCGCCAGCTGAGCCTGTACGGCGTGGCCGAACTCGTGCGGGATGACCACGTAGACGGCACCGTCGCCCATGCGGTTGTACATCGCCTCCAGCCAGCGGGCGTCGTAGGCGATGAAGTGCCCGCTGGGGCAGTAGAACGCGTTGTTGGGCACCGAGGGCTGCCCGCCGCAGTCGGGCCCGTCGTCGCCTGCGTAGGCGACGAAACGGTCGACCGGCGTATACGTCCCTCCGCTCTCCTGGAACCGCCGCGCCCAGAACCGTTCGGTGAGGCACCGGGCCAGCTCGACGTCGCCGGCGAAGTCCTCACCTGTCGCGTCGCATTGCCGCCCGGGAGTGGCGCGCGTTTCCGTCTGGTCCGGCGGCCCGCCGGCGCAGGCTGCGATCAGCAGTCCCGCGAGGGCAAGAGGGAGAAGCCGTCGAAGGATCATTCCGTCATAATTGCCGATTTCAGATGCTGATCCCAGAGACGGACCGGCCTGCATGTGCTCCAGGAAACCCGGTCATGCGCCGGCCGACTTGGGCCCAACCGTGCCGCGCGCGTGGCCTGCCAGGTAATCCTTCGCTTCTTGGGACGCCTTGGCGTACGAGCCGGAGTCGAAGGGCGGTTGCGGGTCGTACTCGATGGCGAGCTGGAACGCCTCGGCAGCGACCCTCCCCGCGATCAGCTCGGCCAGCCGCAGTGCCATGTCGATTCCCGAGGAGACTCCCGCGGCGGTCACGATGCCACCAGGCTGCTCCACGACGCGACGTCCCGTGTACGTGGCGCCATACGACTCCAGGGCGTCTACGGCCCCCCAATGTGTGGTGGCCTCCAGGCCGTCGAGCAGGCCGGCCGCGCCAAGCAGCAGGGAGCCGGTGCACACCGACGTCGTCCACTCCGCAGAGGCGTGGACACCGCGGATCCAGTCGAGCAGCGACTCGTCGCCCAGGCTGCGCCAAGCACCGGGACCACCGGGCACCACAAGCACATCGGCTTCTGTGACGGCAGAAAACGTGGCCGTCGCGACGAGCGAGAGCGCGCCGTTGTCGTCCGCGTACGGTCCGGTCGCCGCGCCGACGAAGACGACGTCGGATCCCGGCAGCATGCGAAGAACCTCGTACGGTCCGACGACGTCGAGCGCGGTGAATCCGTCAAGGAGGGGGATGGCGATGCGCATGAGTGAGCCTTTCTGAGATGCCGCAGCCGTCAGACGAGTGCGGTGTGCGCGGAGAAGTACTTGCGATACTCACCAGGGGTGACCTGAACGGTCCGCCTGAAACTGCGGTGCAGGGTCGCGACAGTGCCGAATCCGCAGGCCTGGGCCACCGCTTCCAGGGTGATGGCGGTGGTCTCCAGGAGCCGCCTGGCGGCCTCGATGCGGGCGTTTTCGACGTACGCGGCTGGAGTGTGGCCGGTCTCGGCACGGAAGACGCGCGTGAAGTTCCGTTCGCTCATCGCGGCGCGGGCGGCCAGGGTGGGCACGGTGAGGTCGCTGTCGGGGTGGTCGGCGATCCATCCGAGGACATCGCGCAGCGCCGACCGTTCCGGCCGCTGAGCAGCGAGTTGGGCGCTGAACTGCGCTTGTCCTCCGGGGCGTTGGACGAACATCACCATCTGGCGGGCGACGGCACGGGAGACCTCGGGCCCATGGTCGTCCTCCGTCATGGCGAGCGCGAGGTCCATTCCCGCGGTGATACCGGCCGAGGTCCACACGTCACCATCGCGGACGAAGATCGGATCAGGATCGACTGTGACCTGCGGATACCGCTCGGCCAGTTCGTCGCAGCGCGACCAGTGGGTGACCGCGCGCCGTCCGTCGAGCAGGCCGGCGGCGGCGAGCAGGAAGGCCCCGCTGCACACCGAAGCCGTACGCCGGGCGTTTCGGGCGGTCCGAGCCAACCAGTCGACGAAGCGTGCGTCCTCGCATGCCCTGTGGACGCCTCCACCCCCCACCGCGATGAGCGTGTCCACCGGCCCGGCGGCCTCATCGACGGTCAAGGTGGGGGAGATCGCGAGGCCGCCGCTTGACGACACAGGACCGGATGCGCCGGCCACCGTTTCGATGACGACGCCGCCGGTAATGCGGCCGGCCTGCGTGAACACCTCATGAGGTCCGGTGAGGTCGAGGATCTGGAAATCCGGGAAGACAGCGAATACGATGCGCCGGCTGGTCACCCATTCATCGTGGCCGCGCCTCGTAATGGCGGCAAGGACACGAATATGACGATTCCCGCCACCAGGCCTGCCACCAGATCCATGTGAGTTCCAGGGGCGGGTCGGTGCTGGTGGCGGCCCCTGCCTACACGAGGCGGCGGGCGGTGGCCCAGCGGCTCAGCTCGTGGCGGTTGGACAGCTGGAGCTTCCTCAGCACGCTCGACACGTGCGTCTCCACCGTCTTGACCGAGATGAACAGCTCCTTGGCGATCTCCTTGTAGGCGTAGCCCCGGGCGATCAGCCTCAGCACCTCGCGCTCGCGCTGCGTCAGCGAGTCGAGCTCGGGGTCGATGGGCGGGGCCTCGGTCGAGGCGAACGCGTCCAGCACGAACCCCGCCAGTCGCGGCGAGAAGACCGCGTCGCCGTCGGACACCCGGATGATCGCGTCGGTCAGCTCGGCCCCGCTGATCGTCTTGGTGACGTACCCGCGTGCGCCTCCACGGATCACGCCGATCACGTCCTCTGCCGCGTCCGACACCGACAGGGCGAGGAACCGCACCTGGGAGCCGGACCCGAGCACCCGCTTAAGCACCTCCTGGCCGCCGCCGCCCGGCATGTGCACGTCGAGCAGGACGACGTCGGGCTGCAACTCGGCGATGGCCTGCACGGCGGACTCCACGTCCTCGGCCTCGCCGATGACCTGGATCGACTCGCCCAGCTCGGCCCGGACGCCTGACCGGAACAACCGGTGGTCGTCGACGATCAGCACACGCACGGTCTTCATCAGGTGTCCCTCTTCATGGTCAGCATGACCTCGGTACCGTCACCGGGCTCGGTCCTGACCCGGGCGCTCCCCCCATGGCGCTCCATCCTGCCGATGATCGACTGGCGGATGCCCATCCGGTCCTCTGGAATGTCGTCGAGCACGAATCCCTTCCCCCGGTCCCGCACGAACACGGTCACCTCGTCGGCCTCGACCTCCGCGTAGACCGATATGACCGGCGATTCAGAATATTTCGCCGCGTTCACCATGGCCTGCCTGGCGGCGTGGAGCAAGGCCGAGAGGCCTTCCGTCAGCTCGCAGTCGCCCACGCAGACCACCTCGATCGGCACGCCGTGAGCGTCCTCCTCCTCCGCCGCGATTCTCCGTACGGCGGCCGCGAGGGTGGCGTCGGCGTCCTGCTTGGGCTGGTAGAGCCAGTTGCGCAACTCGCGCTCCTGCGAGCGGGCCAGGCGCGTCACCTCGCGCGGGTCGTGCGCGTTGCGCTGGATGAGGGTCAACGTGTGCAGCACCGAGTCGTGCACGTGCGCGGCGACCTCGGCCCGCTCCTCCTGCCTGATGCGCTCGGTCCGCTCCCTCTGAAGTTCCTTGACGAGGGAGGCGAGGTACGGCGCGGCGATCATCAGGATGCCGCCGACGACAACCGCTGTGAACACCAGACCGGTCCGGGCCTTGGCGAGCTCTCCGCTGGCCGCGAGGAAGCCGACGGCGCCGACCGCGACCAGCAACGCGCCGATGATCGTACGCACCCAGGTCGTCCTGACCTGCTTGACCGCGCCGGTCATCCATCGCTGCCGCCTGCCGGGGTCGGCCTGCTGCCACAGGATGAGCGCGCCGATGCCTCCGACCGCGATCGGCCAGCTGCCGAAACCTCCGCTGGAGGCTCCCGTCACCCAGCCGAAGCCGGCCAGCACCAGCCAAAGCACGCCGTACGCGGCGAACTGCCCCCAGTCGCGGGCCGGCCCGCGGCCCTTGACCTGCTCCTTGGGGGTGAACATCCACAATGCGGCGTAGGCCACGAATCCGAGCCCGTCGATCACGGTGAGCAGCACGAAGGCCAGCCGCAGCACGACCGGGTCGAGCCGCAGCTGGGCGGCGGCCCCCTGGGCCACACCCGCGATCACGCGGCCCTTGACGGGCCTGACGAGCCTCGGATAGGCCTCAGGCGCGTGGGACATTTCGGTTTCCAGCAATCTCGGCCCGGTTTCTGGGACTGGTGAGGACAGGCGACATCTCGGCAAGCATCGTCACACGCCCGTCCATGACGCGCATCAGGGCATGCCCTGGCTCCTCCCCGAGAACGGCCGCCCGCTCTCGGGGTCGTCCCTTCCGACGATAGAGGCACGTTCCGCCGGGTCGCTCGGGCGCGGGATCAGAGTTCGAGCTCGGCGTCACCTCCGGGCTCCGGCTCCCGCCGTCCGACGAGCAACGCGAGCACCTCGAGTGCCCGGTCCCCACGGGACTGTGAGAACACCGCGGTCAGGGCGATGACCACGATCAGTGTCATCGACACCGCCGTCACGCCGACCACGATCGCGAGGATGGGAAGAGGGGTCGGCTGACCGGATGCCAGGACGGCCGATCCGAGCCCGGCGACCGCACTCACCGTGGGCCCCACCCATCTGCCGCTCACAGAACCATGATCGCGCTCCTCCGATCTGGTGATCCTCTGCGTGCCCTTTGGCGCGCATCACCCCGGGCTCACCGCTCTGATCTCTTTGATACCCCGCCGGCCGGTTTTCCGCGAGACTCCGGGCGGGTCGGGGACGAGTCAGGGGTTCCCCCGATGGTGCCGGGGAGAGCCGCGACGACAGGATGGAGCCATGACCGAGGCACAACCCGTCACCGACGAACCCGCTTCCGGGCCCGAGCCCGAGCGGGTGCTCAGCCGTGGCGGCCCCGGCCGAATGCTCACCGGCGTGTGCGCCGGTCTCGGCCGGTACACGGGGATGGACCCGGTCCTGTTCCGGGTGGGTTTCGCCGTACTCGTCCTCGCCTCGGGGATCGGGTTCCTGCTCTACGTGGCGGCATACCTGCTGATGCGCGAGCCCACCGGCGGCGCCGGCCATCTGGAGCGGTGGACGCACCGGATGTTCGACGCCGAAACCGTGCTGGCGCTCATGGCGGCGGTCTTCGCGTTCGGTCTGATCATCAACGTCGCCTCCGGCGGCATCAGCCGGGGCACGATCGTGGTCGGCACGCTGCTCGCCATCGTGCTGCTCGCGGCGCACGCGCGCGGCGTCGACCTGCTGACGATGGCGAAGTCGGTGCCCGACCGGGCGATCGGACGGCGCGGCATGACCCGCACGTCCCCGTCCTCCTCTTCGTACGGCTGGGCGCCGCAGGCCCCCGGACCGTACGGCGGGCGGCCCGCCGGGAGCACCGCGTACGCGGCGTCCCCCCAGCAGGCCCCCGAGCAAGCAGCGGCGCAGACCACAGCACAGACCACAGCCGAAACCACGGCACAGGCGCCCGAGCCGACCACAGCGCAGCCAACCGGGCAGGCGACCGGGGACACCGAGCCCACGAGGGTCGCCGAATCCCCGGAGCCGACGCGCCCGGAAGCGAGCCCCGCGGGCCAGGCCGCCCCGGGAGCCGCATCCCCGGGAACGGAGGCGCCAACCGCCGCGGGCGGCTACCGGCGGCTGTCCGATCTCGCCAGGGAGGCCAGGGCCGGCACGTACGGCTACGCCTCCGGGGAGCCTTTCGCACCACACGGTCCCTACACGGTGCGCGAGCCGTACCGGCCCGCGGAGCCGCCGCCTGTGCCGACTCCACCGCCGGCACCCCCGAAGCGGGTCAAGGCGAAACGTCCCAAGTCATTCGTCGGCGGACTCACCCTCTGGCTGGCGCTCATCGTTGGAGGAGTCATGGCTGCGGTGCAGCAGTCGGGCACCGGCTCGGTCAACCTGCCGATGGTCGGCGGGGCGGTCCTCGTCACGATCGGGGCGGGCCTGCTCGTCGCGACGTGGTTCGGCCGGGGGGCGGGGCTCGTCGTCGCCGGCATATTCGTGTCGCTGGTCCTTGTCGCGGGGTCGACGGTGAACGGAATTCCGAAGAAGATCGGCAGCTTCGTCTGGCGCCCTGTGAGCGTCTCGCAGGCCGGCCAGGACTACACGCTGGGCATGGGCGAAGGGAAGCTCGACCTGACCGACCTCCCGCTCTCACCGGGCACGCAGGTGAGATTCAACGCGTCGGTCTCGGTCGGGCAGCTCACGGTGATCGTGCCCCCGACCGCGCGGGTCGAGGTGTACGGGTACACCCGGCTGGGCGAGGTCAGGATCGACCAAAAGGTCGAAGACGGGGCCGACGTGCAGTTCGACCGCGTGCTCGAGCCCGAGGTGACGGGCACCGGCGACGCGCCGACGATCGAGCTGCACGTGAAGGCCGGGGTCGGCGACGTGGATGTGCGCCGTGGAGCCTGACGTGACGGGCGGCCCCATGGAAGCGCCGCCTGACGCGGCCGGCCGGCCGCGCCGCGTGCACAGGACCGACTGGATGGCCCTGCTGTGCGGGCTGCTCTTCACGGGCGTCGGGGTGACCTACCTGACCGGGGCGGCGCCGAACGCCGTCATCATGGCCCCCCTGCTCGTGGGCGGGCTGGGCTTCGCGGCCTTCGTGGCCATCGTCGCCAAGGCGATCCGCCGATAACACAGACGGCTCCCGGCCCCCGGTGAACATTTCGTACTTCCAGGAACACAGGGGGTTGACCGAGCGGAACAGCGGCGTACGTTCACTCGTATCCGGTCTCACTGCTCTGTTCGGGAGGGTGTTATGACCCGAATCTCCGTCAACGTCGACGGAATCGCCTACCAGGACGACGTCGAGCCGAGACTGCTCCTCGTCCACTACCTGCGAGATCGGTTGGGGAAGACGGGGACCCCGATCGGCTGCGACACCACCAACTGCGGCGCCTGCACCGTCCTCCTGGACGGCAGGAGCGTGAAGAGCTGCTCCGTGCTCGCCGTCCAGGCCGACCAATGCGAGATCACCACGATTGAAGGCGTTTCGAGCGACGGGACCTGGCATCCCGTTCAGAGGGCCTTCCACGAGGAGCACGCGCTCCAGTGCGGGTACTGCACCCCCGGCATGATCATGGCCAGCATCGACCTGCTCAAGGACGACCCCGACCCGTCGGAGGAGGCCGTACGCGACGGCCTGGAGGGCAACCTCTGCCGGTGCACGGGCTACTGCAACATCGTCCGCGCCGTACGGCGGGCCGCGCAGGAGATGCGGGTGACGGCGCCATGACCGAGCAGATCAAGGAGCGAGAGGCGCTCGGCGGAGCCGAAGTGGGCCGGGCGCGCAGGCGCAAGGAGGACGCGCGCCTGATCACCGGCCGCACGCAGTGGACGGACAACATCCAGCTGCCCGGCATGCTCCACGTGGCGTTCCTGCGCAGCCCGATGGCGCACGCCCGGATCACCCGGGTCGACGCCTCCGGCGCGCTGGCCCGGCCGGGGGTCGTGGCCGCGTTCAGCGGCGCCGACCTGGCCGGAGAGCAGGGCAGCCTGCCCTGCGCGTGGCCGGTCACCGAGGACATCGTGATCCCCGATCACCCGCCGATGGCCGTGGACGAGGTGAGGTACGTCGGGGAGGCGGTGGCCTGCGTCGTCGCGATCGACCGCTACGCGGCCGCGGACGCGCTGGAGGCCGTCGAGATCGACTACGAGCCCCTCGACCCCGTCCTCGACATGACCGAGGCGCTGAAGGAGGGCTCGCCCAAGGTCCACGAGGCCGGCAACAAGTCCTTCACCTGGAAGTTCGCCGAGGGCGACATCGACGCGGCCTTCCGCGACGCGCCCGTCGTCATCGACCGCACCTACGTCCAGCAGCGGCTGATCCCCTCGGCGATGGAGCCCCGCGCGGTCGTGGCGCAGACCGACGGCGACCAGTTCACGCTGCACTCCTCGACGCAGATCCCGCACATCCTGCGGGTCATGCTGGCGCTCACCACGGGCATCCCCGAGCACAAGCTCCGGGTGATCGCCCCGGACGTGGGCGGCGGCTTCGGCTCGAAACTGCAGGTCACCGCCGAAGAGGTGCTCTGCCTGCTGCTCACCCGCCGCATGGGCAAGCCGGTCAAGTGGACCGAGTCGCGCTCGGAGGGCAACCTCACCGTGCACCACGGACGCGACCAGCTCCAGCACATCCGCCTCGCCGCCGAGTCCGACGGCCGCGTTCGGGCCGTGCAGGTCGACCTGCTGGCCGACATGGGCGCCTACCTGATGCTGGTCACCCCGGGCATCCCGCTCCTCGGAGCGTTCATGTACAGCGGGATCTACAAGATGGACGCCTACGACTTCACGTGCACCGGCGTCTTCACCACCAAGATGCCGACCGACGCCTACCGCGGCGCGGGCCGGCCCGAGGCGACGTACGCGATCGAGCGCGTCATGGACGAGCTGGCCGCCGAGATCGGCGTCGACCCGATGGAGGTCAGGCGGCGCAACTGGATCGAGCATTCCGAGTTCCCCTACACCACGATCTGCAACCTGACCTACGACTCCGGCAACTACGAGGCGGCCACCGAGCGTGCCCTCGCGTTGTTCGGCTACGACAAGCTCAGGGCCGAGCAGGCGGACCGGCGCGAGCGCCGGGACCCCGTGCAGCTCGGCATCGGGATCTCCACCTACACCGAGATGTGCGGCCTGGCGCCGAGCCGGGTGCTCGGCAGCCTGTCCTACGGCGCGGGCGGCTGGGAGCACGCCGACGTCCGGATGCTTCCCACGGGCAAGGTCGAGGTGGTCACGGGCACGAGCCCGCACGGCCAGGGCCACGAGACCGCGTGGAGCCAGATCGTCGCCGACTCCCTCGGCGTGCCGTACGAGGACGTGGCGGTGCTGCACGGCGACACGGCGACCTCGCACAAGGGCATGGACACCTACGGCTCCCGCTCGCTGGCCGTCGGCGGCATCGCCGTGGTCAGGGCATGCGACAAGGTCAAGGAGAAGGCGCGGCACGTCGCGGCGCACCTGCTCGAGGCCTCTCCGGACGACGTCGAGTTCTCCGAGGGCAGGTTCCAGGTGCGCGGCACCGGGGCCTCGCGGACCATCCAGGAGATCGCCCTGGCGACGTTCGCGGCGCACGACCTCCCGGACGGCTTCGAGCCCCGCCTGGACGCGAGCGCCACCTTCGACCCCGACAGCTTCTCCTTCCCGCACGGCACCCACCTGTGCGCGGTCGAGGTCGACACCGAGACGGGCGCGACGGCGATCCGGTCGTACGTCGCGGTCGACGACGTCGGCGCCGTGGTGAACCCCCTGATCGTCGAAGGACAGGTGCACGGCGGCATCGCCCAGGGCATCGCCCAGGCGTTGTTCGAAGAGGCCGTCTACGACGTGGACGGCAACCTGCTCACCACGACGATGGCCGACTACCTGCTGCCATCGGCGGCCGACCTGCCGTCGTTCGTCACCGACCGCACCGAGACGCCAGCGACCACGAACCCGCTGGGCGTCAAGGGCGTCGGCGAGGCGGGCACGATCGCCTCGACTCCCGCCGTGGTCAACGCCATCGTCGACGCGCTTCGCCCGTACGGCGTGCACGACGTGCGCATGCCGTGCACGCCGGAACGCGTCTGGCGAACTCTGCGGTCGCGAGAGGAGGAGTCCGCATGATCCCCGCGTCCTTCGACTACCTGCGCCCCTCGACGCTCGACGAGGCGCTGACGATGCTCGCCGAGGCCGGAGAGGACGCCAAGGTCCTGGCCGGAGGCCACTCGTTGCTGCCGCTGCTGCGGTTGCGGCTGGCCTATCCCGCGGCTCTGGTCGACGTGGGCCGCGTCGCCGAGTTGCGCGGTGTCGCCGACCGCGGCGACCACGTGTACATCGGGGCGACCACCACGCACGACGAGGTGGTGCACTCGCCGATCGTCAAGGAGCACTGCCCGCTCGTCGCCCTGGCGACCGCGACCGTCGCCGACCCCGCCGTACGGCACCGCGGCACGTTCGGCGGCTCGCTCGCGCACGCCGATCCGGCGGGCGACCTGCCGTCCGTGGCCGTCGCCCTCGACATGGAGTTCGTCGTGCACTCCCCCACGGGCCGGCGCACCGTGCCCGCATCGGGATTCTTCCTCGACTACCTCGAGTCGGCCCTGGAGCCCGGGGAGATCCTCGCCGGGGTCCGGGTGCCCAAGTTGGGCCCGGGCTGGGGCTTCCACTACGAGAAGTTCCACCGTACGGCGCAGGCCTGGGCGACGGTCGGGGTCGCGGTGGCGGTGCGGCGGTCGAACGGGACGGTCGAGGAGGCGCGGGTCGGCCTGACCAACATGGGGCCCATCCCCGTGCGGGCGTCAGGCGTCGAGGAGGCGGTACGCGGCGCCGAGGCCGGCGAGTCGCTCCGCGAGGCGGCCGGCCGGGCCGACGAGGGCACCGATCCCCCGGCCGACCTGCACGCTCAGCCGGACTACCGGCGGCACCTCGCGCGGGTCCTGACGCACCGGGCCCTGCTGTCCGCGGCCGCCCACCCCACAGGATGAGACTGCCTGATATTTCCGGAAAGGCGGGTAATAGCACGTCAGATGGCCTCGTCAAGGTGGCGAAGCCGGATTCACCGGTCGTAGGGTCAGAAATGAGGATGGGACACGGGTCTCATGCCGGCCCGCGAGATCGGTGATCCGTACGGGAATTGGAGTCGAGCCATGGCGATGCGCTTCGAGCACGAGTTCACGGTCCCGGTCCCGGTCGAGGAGGCCTGGCCCGTGCTCCTCGACGTCGAGCGCATCGCCCCCTGCCTGCCCGGCGCGACGCTCGACGCGGTGGAGGGCGGCACGGCGAAGGGCACAGAAAAGGGCACGGCGTTCACCGGCCGGATGCGGGTGAAGGTCGGGCCCATCACCGTCACCTATCGGGGGCAGGCGGCCTTCGACGACGTCGACGAGGACGCCCGCACGCTCTCGCTCAAGGCGTCGGGCAAGGAGGCGCGCGGCGCGGGCACGGCGAACGCCGAGGTCACGGCCCGGCTCGCCGCGGAGGGCGGCCGGACCCGGGTGCGGGTGGAGACCTCGCTCAACGTCACGGGCCGGCCCGCCCAGTTCGGGCGCGGAGTGATGGCGGAGGTCGGCGGAAAGATCATCGATCGCTTCGCCGCCAATCTCGCCGCACTGCTCGAAGGCGGCCGCGAGGAGGCGGCCCACGCGAAGGCGGGTCTCGGGGAAGCGGCCACGGAGGCGGAGCGGGTGGCGAGCGCGGTCGGCGCCGCGACGGGAGAAGCCGCGCAGAACGGCCGGCACGCGCATCCGGATCTCCATGTGGTCCGCTCGCCGTGGCCGGAAGCGGCAGGGAGTGTGGACACGTTGCCCGAGGGCGGCTCCCGGGTCTACCAGACCGCCGAGGAGGAGGCCCTCGACCTGCTGAAGGTCGCCGGCGCGCCGCTCATGCGGCGGATCGCCCCCGTGATGGGCGCATTGGCGGCTCTCGCCGTGGTCCTGTATGTCGTGCGCCGCCTGCTGCGCAGGTGAGGCGGGAGGCACCGGGCCGGATCGTCGGCCCGGTGCCCTGTGTCAGCGGGAGACGAGCTCGCGGGCGGTGCGCTGCTGCGGCAGCCCGGCGAGTTTGCGCTGACCGTCGGTCAGCAGCGCGGCGATGGGCCCGGGCTCGCGGAGGCGGAGGAACCGGTCGCGGTTGTACTTCCGCTGGCGGGCCGAGCGGCGCTTGCTCGCGGCGTCCTTGAACGCGGCGACGTGCTGGCGCTCGGGCTTGGGGGCGCCGCTGAGCTCGTAGCCGTGGACGGCCAGCCGCTCGGCCAGGACGTCCTCGCAGAGCGCGATCTCCCACGGCTCCAGCCGGGAGGCCCAGCTTCCGGTGCGCGCCGTGGTCACCTCCCCGTGGGTGTTGTGGTGCCACACCTTGTGCGCGGGCACGGCCACCTCGGCCATGTGCTGGGGCTCGGACATCGCCGGGTCGTAGTCCTCGCCGATGAAGGCGCACACCTTCTTCAGCTCGGTCTCCGGGTCGGCGGTCAGGTCCTCGTAACGGAGCTGGTAGAAGGTGTCGGCGGGCAGCTTGCGCGCGTGGCGCCGGCCGAAGTCGACGGCCTCCGCCCAGTTGGCCATCGCGCCGATGCTGTCCGGCTTGTACCAGGGCATCTCCTTCAGGGAGGCGACGCAGTCGCGCCCGTCCCTGATCAGGTGGACGAACTGGGCGTCGGGGAACATGCGCATGAGCATCTCGACGTGGCGGTAGTAGCTGGGCCGCTTGTCGCCCCAGCGCGGCTTGCCGAACCGCTCGGCGTACGCCTTGAAGACCATGCCGATGACCGAGCCGAGGCTGCCGGGGCCGAGCATGGCGGCCTGGATGTATTCGGTCGAGTCGAGGCCGAGCTCGCGGAACTTGGTGTTGCGCCCGTTGGCGATCCACTTCGCGAGCTTGCGGCGGTTGTCGGCCAGGCGCATGTCGCCGTACGTCCTGCGCGAGAAATATGCGGGCCCGAGGAAGCGGGTCTCCGGCGGCACGGCGATGCGCTGGTGGGAGTGGAGCATGAGCTGCAGCATCGTGGTGCCCGAACGCGGGCAACCGACCACGAATAGCGGCCTGTCGGACTGCATGAGATCAATCCCCCGTGATGTGAGTTGAAAGGCGTGATGGCGGGCCGCCGCCCCCGTGGAGGCGGCCCGTCCCTCGCGTGCCGGTTATGGGGTTCCGGCCACGCGGTATGGCGATCGGCCGATCAGACGAGGATTTCTTCCTTCTTCGGCACGCTCTTCGGAATCTGGCGTGACGCCAGCCAGACGCGGTAGATGAGGCTTATCTCGAATGCCAGCAGCAGCGCGCCCGCGCCGATCGACGTCGGCACGAACGCCCAGGAGCCGATCACTGGGGCGACGACGAACACCGCCGCCTCGAACTCGATCCCGCTGAAGAAGTGTGTGCGGACGCGGTACTTGACGAGGGTGACGCGGAAGCGGTCGTACCAGGGGAAACGCGCGTTGAACGCCTTCTGCAGATCGACGACCGCTCGCCCCTCCTCGTTGCTCTCCTTGACCTCGCGGGCCGCCGTGTTCACGTCGGTCTGCGGCCGTGCCTTGAGCACGTCCTCGACGAAGACGACCTGCGTCTGAGCCCTCGCCTTGGTCAGTGCGCGAGTGGCGTCCTTCACCTTCTTGAGCTGCGGCCCGTTGATGTAACGGAAGAAGTCGAGGAGGACGACGCCCACGGCCGCCCACAGGAACGACTGGTCTCCGGTGCGCGAGTACTCCCCGACGCCGAGCCCGAAGGCGCAGCAGGCGAATCGGATCCGGTCACCGACGAAGTCGAGCCAGAGGCCGAACGGCGTCCCGGTTCCCTTCAGACGGGCGATCTTCCCGTCCATGCAGTCGACCAGGAAGCTCAGGTAGAACAGCAGCGCTCCGAGAACCAGCTCGCCCGTACCGAACGCCGCCACAGAACCGAAGCCCAAGAGCATCGAAATCGCGGTCAGGCCGTTGGGCGTGATCGAAGTGTGGTTCGCGATGACCAGCGCCAGCCTGCAGGCGATCGGGTCGACCATGAAAACGGTCCACCACGCGTCCCTTGACTTGCGTGTCGCGAGTATGTCGTCCAGCGTGTAGCGCCCCATGCAGGCAAGAATGACTACACGGAGTAGCGAGTCACCCGCACTTCGAGAACAGGTAGGGCATCTCGTTGCCACTTCTTGACCGTTCCGCCGACCTGGGTAAACCGTGCGCCAATAGCCACGACCATCCGTTACAGTCCGTATGCAGGGGGAGATCATGCCGGTTATCACGTTGTACCGGCAGCTGCATGAACGGCTGCCATCTCGGGAGACCACACCGCGCTCCGCTCTGATCCGCGAGGACGCGAGCCCGGTTCAGGCCCAGCGCGAGACTTTGGACGTCGTCTGCTCGCTGCTTTCCGCCGCCAAGGTGCGGTTCTTCTGTGTGCGCCCCATGCCGGGCCATCCGCCGGTCGTCGCCGTGCCGCTGCGGGAGCGCAAGCGCGCTCTGCGCGTGCTCGCCGCGAGCGGAAAGCCGCTGGTCGCCGCCCGCCTGCCATACGGCAAACGCGCGAGAGGCCTGACGCCCGAGGAGGCGGTCGGCCGACTGCGCCCGCTGAAGCGCGCCGCGACGCTCCTGAACGACGCGTGGGCGGTGCGGGTGGGGCTCTACTTCGCCAGCCCGTCACGGACACTGACGCTCGGCCCAGAGTACGGCTGCGATCTGGAGTTCTGGGCCAAGGAGAAGAGCATGCTCGTCGCGCCTCGCGCGAACGTCTCCTGCGACGCCGTACCCGCCAAGGGCGAGAAGGTCGAGGGCGGCGAGGAGCTTTTCAACCCGCTCATATCGGCTGGGCACAGCGTGCGCGCGTATCCGACACGGCCCGAGTTCACCCGGCGGCTGGTCGACGACATCGACTTCCCGATCGACGCGGTCTACACCTGGGTCGACAACAGGGACCCGGCATGGCGCTCCCGGAGGGACCAGGCGCTCGCCGGCGCGGCGGAGATCGGGGAGCCCAACGAGATGGCCACCACGGAAGCCCGGTTCACCAGCAGGGACGAGCTGCGTTTCTCGTTGCGCTCGCTGCTGATGCACGCGCCCTGGATCAACCGGATATGGATCGTGACGGACGGGCAGACGCCACCGTGGCTGGACACGTCGCATCCCATGGTGCGCGTGGTCGACCACAAGGAGATCTTCAGCGACCCGTCGGTGCTCCCGGTGTTCAACTCGCACGCGATCGAGAGCCAGCTCCACCACATCGACGGGCTGGCCGAGCACTTCCTCTACCTGAACGACGACTTCTTCCTGGGCCGCCCGCTCGTGCCCCGGACGTTCTTCGAGGCGAACGGGATCACCCGGTTCTTCCCCAGCCTGGCACACGTGCCCTTCGGCGCGCCCGAGCTGGAGGAGTCTCCCGTGCACGCGGCCGGCATGAACAACCGCCGCATGCTGGAGGACCTCAGCGGGCGCACGCTGACGCAGAAACTCAAGCACGTGCCCTACGCCCTGCGCCGCTCGCTGATGTTCGAGCTGGAGGAGCGGTTCTGCGACGCGTTCGAGGCGACCACGCGCAGCAGGTTCAGGACGTCGTCCGACATCTCCGTCGTCTCGTCGCTGGCCCACTACTACGGCTACCTGAACGGCAAAGCCGTTCCGGGCACCATCGAGTACACCTACGTGGACCTGTCGCTGCGCAAGACGCCGGCCAAGCTGCGCCGCATGCTGGCGCGGCGCAAGCACGACGCGTTCTGCCTCAACGACACCGCGCCCACGACGCCCGACCAGGACGCTCTGTTCGGCAAGTTCCTTGAGGCGTACTTCCCGACGCCGGCGCCGTTCGAGCTGCGGTGATCCCACCGCTCACGGAGCGGTTCTGGTGTAACGAACGAGGTACATGCCCCGTGTGGTCCAGTGGCCGGTGGGGCTGAACGTGCCGCGCAGGGCGTCGAGCTGCCAGTTCGCGGTTCTTCCCGTGTTGCCGAGCGCCCACAGCGTGTGCACGTCCGCAAGGCGGGCCTTCATGACGCGGCGGCCGACGTGGGTTCCGCCGAAGGTGCCGGTCCGCCGGGGCGACCTGGCCAGGGAGACGTCGTCCAGCCTCCCGAGCACCCCGGGATAGACCAGAACGTATTTGCGCACCTTGCCCGGGATGAACAGCACGCCGTCGCCAGGCCGCGCGGCGGAGGCCAGCACGGCCATGACGACGCCGGGGTCGTCCTGGCGGCCGTCGGCGCCGCGTGTCGCGAACTGGCCGGGCACGGACGCCGCGAGCACGACGGCCAGGAGCGCGAGCGCGGCCCTGCGGGGCAGGGCGGCCAGCCCGGCTCCCGCGAGCAGTGCGGCGGCGGGCACGCAGCACAGGACGTACCGGAAGACGTACACGGGATGCCCGGCCCACGAGACCGCCAGCAGCACGATCGGCGGCCCCAGCAGCCAGGGCAGTGCCAGCCGGACGAGCAGCGCCCCGGCGACGGGCCCCCGGTGGGAGCCCACGTGGGAGTCACGCGGGGAGTCGGGAACCCTGCGCGCCACGCGTGCCACCGACGCGAGACCGACGAGGGCGAGGCCGCCCACCACGGGTGCGATGCCCGCCCAGGCGGGGGTCGCCGCCCCGAGGTCGCCGAGAAGCTGGACGACGAGCATTCCGGCGTCCTGCAGGTCGGGCGTGGAGATCCACCCGATCTGCTCGCTCTGCCGCGCGGCCAGCAGCGCGAGCGGCGTGACGGCGGCGGACGCGCAGGCCGCGCTCACGGCCCATCTCATGGCCGGCCCGCGGGACCACACGACGAAGACGCCGTGGGCCGCGGCGATCAGGACGGCGAACAGGTTGACGAAGGCGAGGCCGACGAGGGCCAGGCCGTAGGCAAGGAAGACCCGCCAGGTGGGCCGCCGCATGGCGCGCAGGAGCAGCAGGGTCGCGGCGATCGCCACCGCCATCGTCAGCGGGTACGGCCGGGCCTCCTGCACATACCTGGAGAAGACCGGCATCATGGCCAGCAGGGCTCCGCCGTACAGGCCGGCCCGCGGGTTGCCCAGAGCCCGGCCGAGCGCGCCCACGCCTGCCGCCGCGAGCGCCCCGGCGAGGACCGACGGCAGTCGCAGCGCCACCTCTCCCGTGCCGGCCACCGCGGCGACCACGTGCATCAGCCCGTAGTAGACGCCATGCACGGCGTCGACCGTGCCGAGCAGGTGGGCCAGCTGGGGAAGAGACCTGCTCACGGCGCTGACCGTCGCGGCCTCGTCGCGCCACAGCGGGGGCGAGGTCAGGCCCCACAACCCGGCGGCGAGCGCGAGCAGGGCCGGTACGGCCAGGCAGGGGTCGGGCCGGGGCACCCGCCATCGGCGGCCGGCCGGGAACAGGGACGGCAAACCGGACGGCGCCGGGGGCGGGCGCTCGCGGGTGCGGGCGGAGGACAGGACCCGGGCGACGGCGGCGTTCATCGGCGGCTCCTCACCGGGCGAGCAGCCGGTCGGCCACCCGGGCGGCGGCCTCACCGTCGTCGAGCGGGCAATACCTGGCGACGAACGCCTCCAGCATGCCCGCGTGCTTGTCCGCCACCTCGTCGAGGTTGCCGATCGCCTCGGCCACGTCGCCGGCCGTGTGCAGCAGCGGCCCGGGGGCCTCGGCCTCGAAGTCGAGATGGAGCCCGGTCCGGGTGCGGCCGCCGGTGTGGAACAACATCGGGCGTCCGGTGACGGCGAAGTCGAACACCGCCGGCGAATAGCCGGTGGCCAGGGCGTCCGCGGCCAGATAGAGCTCATGCGGATCGCACTGAGCGGACACGCCGATCACCCCCGGTGCGGTCGCCCTGCCGACCTCTGCCAGCAGCACGGGGGCGTCCCTGAGCGCGGCGGCGACCCGGCCGAGGTCGAGGGTCTGCTCCCCGTCTGGGACATACAGCACCAGCCGCACTTCGTCCGGCACACCCAGCCGCCTCCTGACTCGGGCGGCGACCGCGTCACGGCCGGACGCGCGCAGGATGTCGTTGCGCGGCAGGCCGGTCTCCATGACCTCCCCTCGGAAACCGAACATCTCGCGCAGCCGCGGCGTCCACCACGGGCCGGCCGACAGCAGGTGGCTCCACTGCTCCGCCCGCCTGACCCGTCGTCGCGTGCCCGCCTCCAGCGGAGAGCCGTGCCAGGTCTGCAGGACGGTCTGGCCCGACCGCCGCTCGAACCAGGCGGGCAGATGCCCGTCGCTGACGATGTACCTGCAGCGGGCGAGCGCCTCGTAGTAGTCGCGCCCGCGCGTACGCACCGCCTCGACGTCGCCCGGCAGGGCCACCTGGCCGTCGTGCACGTTCCACAGGAAGGTGAGGTCGGCTCCCCGCCGCCGCAACTCCTGATAGATCGCCCGCGGGCAGCCGCGGAACCCCGTGCCCCCCTCGCAGTCGAAGAAGACCGCGGGCCAGAGCGGCCTGTCGCGCATCGCGGGATAGACGTGGCCGCGCAACTCGCGCTGGGCCCGCACCCCTCGCTCGTCGCCTCCGAGGTCACCGCTCACCGTCAGCACCGCGTGGCCGTCGCCGTCTCCGCCGAGTGTGAACGTGCGGCAGGCCGTCTCGTGCACGAGCGCGAAGTCGGGGGCGAACTCGATCGGCAGGTCCCTGTGCACGCCTTCCGCCCGTACGGCCAGGCCGTACCGGCCGCGGGGCAACGGCAGCCGCCCGGCGGGCGCGTCGACCGCCTCCGGTGTGAGGCGGGCCCTGAACCTCGTGCCGGACCCCTCCGCCCTGGCCAGCCGTACCATCGTGGCTCTCTTCGCGGCGCCGCCGCGCGAACGGACCACCAGGGCGCTCACCTGGTACGGCTCGGCGAACCCGCCTTCGACGAGCAACTCTCCCCCGGGCAGCCACTCGGCCAGGTCGACGAACGCGGCGGCGGTCTGGTCACGCAGGACGAGACGGCCGGACCTGTCGCGGGCCGCCACGATCTCCCGGCCGGCCAGGCCGTGCCGTCCGTCGGGCAGGTCGTCGGACACGGTCACCGGGGTCACCACGCCGTCGGCCGACCTCACGTCGACCCGCCACCGCGTCGGCACGTCGGGGACGCCGGCGGCGGTCCTTCGCGCCGGCAGGATGTCGCGCAGGTCGATCTCGGTGGTGAACGTACGGCCGTCCGTCGTCATCGGGAACGGCAACGGCACACCGCCGGGCTCGCGGGTCACCAGCAGCACCGGCTCGCGTCCCAGACCAGTGCCCTGTTCAACGGCCTCGCCCTCCAGGCGCAGTCGGCCGCCCCACAGGCTCTGCCGGACGACCCTGGCCCTCTCCCGCTCCACCCGCAGGATCAGCCGTCCGCCTTCGGTGAGCTCGGGCACGACATGCCGGCCCGGCCCGGCGGCCCGCGCTCCCGCCTGCGCCGCCGTCTCGGACCGCGCGCCGTCCGGACTGCTCCGCGTGATGCCGCCGCGATGGGCGACGCGCATCTCCAGGCGCCAGACGCCGGCGTCGGCCGCTCCCCCGAGACGGCGCGGGTCGACGGTGAGCCGGAAGCCGCCCCGGCCGCCCTCGCCCGGGACTCGCCAGGACGACGCCGCCACTCGTACATGCCGCGTGGTTTTCACCGGTTCGGTGCTCTCGTGGACGAGGGAGGCGAAGACCAGCGGGCGGATCGCATGCCGCGCACCCGTCCCGCCCTCCATCAGGAGCCTGCCCTCCACCACCAGCCTGCCGTCCTGCCACCGGACCGCGTCAATCCGGTGCCGCGGCGTCTCGCGCACGCGGGAGAGCGCGCCCGGAACCGCGGGGTCGCGCCGCCCGAGCAGCGGACTGGCCAGGTACGAGCGGCCCAGCCGGCTGACGGTCCGCTCTCCCCGGCCGGCGTCGCGATCCCAGGCCACCACCTCGGCCAGGTCGTCCGCACGCCTGAGCGCCACCAGGTGCCACTCCAGCCGCCGAAGAGCGGGCAGGCGCGTGAGTACGGAGGGGGCGACCTCACCGAGGTAGGTGCAGGCGAGGTCCAGGAAACGGGCGCGGAACGCCTCCGGCGCCCGGTCCATGCAGTCGATGAAGGCCGTCAGGTCGCCGTCGAGGACGGCGTGGTCCCACGACGGGATGTGCGCGGCGAGACCGCTCGCGGCCAGGAACTCCCGCACCGACCGCACCGCGGCGAAACGCTCGTCCAGGTGGCCGGCCCGGGTCTGCTCCTGAACGCCCGAGCGGTGGGCGCCGGCCTGTCGCCTCCGCAGGCGGACGGGGGCGGGGAGCACGTCGACGGTGCCCGCGAGGGCATGCCCGCGCACAGCGACCAGCACGTCCCCGCACGACGCCCCGTGCGGAAACCGGAACCCGTGCTCGTCCCAGAACGAGCGACGCCACAGCTTGTTGGTGACCAGGCTGTCCCTCATCAGCACGCTCGCTCTGGTCAGATGCGTGGTGGCGCCCTCGGACATCCCCGAGAAGATCGCCTTGAAGGCCGCCGATGGCCGCGACCGCCGCCCGCCGTATCGGTGGACGTTGCCCGTGGCCAGGTCGGACCCCGATCGCAACAGGCTCGCCAGCTGGTATTCCAGCGCGTACGGCGGAAGCAGGTCGGCGGCGGCGGCGAACGCGAGGAACTCGCCGCTCGCGTGGCGCACCCCGGTGTCGCGGGCCGCGCCGGGCCCCAGGTTGGCCTGGCGGACCAGCCGGAACCGCCCGTCCCGATCGGCGAACCCGGCGGCGACCTCCGCGCTGGAGTCGGGAGCCCCGTCGTCGACCATGACGACCTCGATGTCCTCCCAGGTCTGCGCCGCGACCGACTCCAGGCAGGTGGGAAGGCAGGGCTCCACGTCGTGGATCGGGATGATGACACTGATGCGGGGCACGGCTGGATCCTTAGGACTCGTCCGTCAGATGGGGGCCGCGGCGATCAGCGGCGGACTACACCGCGCATGGCCGCCCCGATCGCCTGCACTTTTGCGACGGCGCTGCGCAACGGGCCCTTCCTGGTGACCACGAGGCTCGGGCCCGCCGAGGAGACCCGCAGCCGCACACGCCTGGTCTCGAGATCGGCCCTGACCCGGCCGTCGCGCATCACGTCGAGCGGAATCGCGACCTCGGCGCCGAACCGGTCGCGGGCGATCAGGCGCAGACGGACCACTCCGTACGGCAGGGCACGCGCGGGCACGTCGCACGACCACGCGAAGAAGCCGGGCCTCGCCTTGGTGACCTGCAGTTCCGCGCGAGCGGCCTCGTCGCCGAATTCGAGCAGCAGGTCGGGGCGCACTTCACCCTGGGTGGCGAGGAATCCGGGCGCCATGACCTGGCCGTGCACCCTGACCTGGGTGGAATGCGCGCTTTCACGCAACCGGGAGACGACCGCCGACAGCGGAGTGACCCGGAGCAGGTCCCCGAAGGCGTCGAGCTCGGGCGCGTCGAGATAGACCCGGCCCGCGAGCACCCGCAGGCGTCCCGTGGAGACCGGCCGCCTGATCGTCTCGGCGTCTCCCCGGCAGGCGCCGACCGCGCGCAGCCCGTCGTCCAGGCGCCCGCGCCGCACGGTCAGAGACTCCGTGAGGATCTCGGTGAGGACGTCGGGAGGCATCTCCTTGAACATGATCGACGTCCGGTGGGCGAAGTCGGCCAGCGCCGCGTCGTCGAGGCAGGCGGCCGCGCCGTCGATGGTGGGCAGATGCGTGGCGCCCACCCAGCGCATGACGGCCCGGCGGACCAGCGGCGATGGAACCGCTTCCCGGTCGGCACAGCGGCTTGCGATGATCTCCGCGAGCGCGAGACGGGTCATGATCTCGGCCTCCGTGTCGGTCATGGAAGGGTCTTCCTCGCCGCCTGCCGTACGGCAGCAGAGCCGGTCGCTGAGCACGAGGCGGCTGGCCCAGATCAGCAGCGGAATGGTGGCCAGGGCGCCCTGAGACAGGTCCGCCCGCGTCACCCTCACCAGGTCACGCCTGAAGATCTTGTTGGAGGTGGCGACGCCGCTGAGGATGTCGGGGACGCCGGCGACCGATTCGACCATCCGGGCGCCGAACGCCAGCTCTCTGCGCCAGGCGAGGCCGGTGGCCGGCGTCGCGCCGTGCATGTCGCCGACGACGAGGTCGGCGGAGTGCCGTACCGCCGCCTCCACCAGCGCATCGAGGCCCTCGGGCACGTACACGTCGCCGGGGGCCAGGTAGGTGAGGTAGCGGCCCCGGGCGAAGCCGATCGCCTCAGCGGCCGTGCCCGCCTGCAGCAGAGTCGGCCTTCCGATCACGACGTCCTGATCGGCGTTCTGCCCTTTTCGCCCGTCACCGACCAGGATCACTTCAGTGCGGGACTCCTGCGCGTCGACGGAGTCGAGGGCGGCACGCAGCCACCCGCCCGTCTCTCGCATCGGCAGGATGACGCTCACTTCGGGCCTTGCCATTCTTCCCCCTGGCGTCGCACGCGACAGCGAGCTGCAACGCTATCGCCACGGTGAGTGACGGCCGTTTTGCTTTACCAGCTCTTCACGCGCACGTCAGCAGGCCGTGGCCTGCGGTCAGCCCTGGGCCTCCTGCGCGGCGCGGCGGCCGATGCGCTTGCCCAGGCGTTGCGCGGGAAACTCGACGAACCGGTAGGTCACCCAACTGAGGGCCAGCAGCGCCGCCACGTAGCCGCACATGAGCGCCGTCCTGGTGACCGGAGAAAGATGCCTCAGGTCTCCGAGGGCCGTGTTCAGGACGCGCAACATCGGGTGGTGCAGAAGGTAGATGGAATAGCTGATCAGGCCGAGCCAGGTCAGGACGCCAGGAACGCGCCGGCCGCGCAGCGCCATCCCCAGCCCGAACGTGATGCCCGCGAGCGCCACCGTGGTGATCCACACGTCCGGCTGCACCCACCACCAGCCCGCCTGGATCGACCAGACCGGGGAGAGCGCCACCAGGACGGCGGAGACCACCACGGGGGCCAGGCCGCCCGTACCCGCCTCCCACCGCTGGATGGCCGTCCCCGTGAACATCACCGCGAGGATCGCCGCGCCGAACCAGGGCACGAAGCTGCCGAACATCAGCAACACGAGCGCCATCGCGCCCAAGGCGTACGCGGCAGCCGTACGGAACCGGCCGCTGATGAGACAGGCAAGGCCGGCGACGAAGATGACGCAGGTCACGATGGCCGGCCATGGGCCCGGCAGAAGCGGCGCGGACAACACGAGCCCGGCCGCGATCGCCACGGCCCCGAAGACGATGGCCAGCGTGCCGCTGCGCGTGTGTACCCCGCCGACGAACAGCGCCGTGACGATCAAGTAGAAGACCATCTCGTACGACAGGGTCCACATCGGGTCGGCGACGCCGCCGATGTGCACGACGTCGAGCAGCATCGTCAGGTGGGCGGCGACGGCGGACGGATCACGCGGCACCTGCTCCCGGACGGGAAACCAGATGGCCAGGACGAGCACGACGACGATGACCAGCAGATAGAGGGGATAGAGCCGGAATATCCGACTGATCCAGAAAGATCTGACATCACCTCGGTGTTCGAGGGACGCCGGGATGATGTAGCCGCTGACCAGAAAGAAGACCAGCACGCCGTACATGCCGAGGTTGAACCAGTACGGGCGCAACGCAGGCATCAGCCAGGGCAGCATGTGCTCGCACACCACGGCCATCGCCCCGATTCCGCGCAATGCGTCCAGCCAAGCGAGGCGGGTGGCATGCGTCCGTGCGGGGGCGATGGCGACCTGTGTGGCAATCACCAGCCACAACTTACCGCCAACACGGATTCCACACCCATATGTACGACTTTTCCCCCGCACCCCCCCTGGGCCGTGATCATGCAGAAGTTCGGTGAACGCCCACCCCACCAGCCCCCACCTTGGGCGTGATCATGCAGAAGTTCGACCATATGCCCGTGAGCAGGCATTCCTCACGCCGTGATCATGCAGAAGTTCGGGAAACACCCCATTGAACAGGCAATTCTTGATTCGTGATCATGCACAGCGCACACGAGTGCATGATCACGAAATGGAAATGCGCAGCTCAGGGGCGACATCCCCGAACTTCTGCATGATCACGGATGGAGTCCGCGCAGCTCACGCCGCCTCCCCGCGAACTTCTGCATGATCACGCGCAGTGGGGAGGCTGCTCAAAGCCCATCCGCCCGAACTTCTGCATGATCACGCACAAGGTTCCGGGTTATTCCCACTCGATTGTGCCGGGGGGCTTGCTGGTGACGTCGACGACGACGCGGTTGATCTCGCGGACCTCATTGGTGATCCGCGTCGAGATCCTCGACAACACGTCGTACGGCACACGCGCCCAGTCGGCCGTCATCGCGTCCTCCGAGGTGACGGGACGCAACACGACCGGGTGCCCGTACGTGCGGCCGTCGCCCTGGACGCCGACCGAGCGCACGTCGGCCAGCAGCACGACCGGGCATTGCCAGATGTCACGGTCGAGCCCGGCCCGCGACAGCTCCTCCCGGGCGATCGCGTCGGCCTCGCGCAGCACGTCGAGACGCTCGGCCGTGACCTCGCCGATGATGCGGATGCCGAGTCCGGGGCCGGGGAACGGCTGCCGCCAGACCATGGCAGGCGGCAGGCCCAGCTGCTCGCCGGCCCGCCGCACCTCGTCCTTGAAGAGCGCCCTGAGCGGCTCGACCAGCTGGAACCGCAGGTCGTCGGGCAGCCCGCCCACGTTGTGGTGGGACTTGATGTTCGCGGTGCCGGTCCCGCCGCCGGACTCGACGACGTCGGGATAGAGAGTGCCCTGCACCAGGAAGTCGGCGGGGCCGTCAGCGACGATGGCCCGCTGCTCGTCTTCGAAGACGCGGATGAACTCACGCCCGATGATCTTGCGCTTCTCCTCGGGGTCGACCACCCCGGCGAGCGCCTTGAGGAACCGCTCGGAGGCGTCCACGACGCGGAGCTTCACCCCAGTGGCGGCGACGAAATCACGCTCCACCTGCTCGGCCTCGCCCTTGCGCAGCAGGCCGTGGTCGACGAAAACGCAGGTCAGACGATCACCGATGGCCTTTTGCACGATCGCGGCGGCCACCGCGGAGTCGACGCCGCCCGACAGCGCGCAGATCGCGCGACCGTCGCCGACCTGGCGGCGCACCGCCTCGACGGCCTCTTCGACGATGTTCAGCATGGTCCACGACGGGCGGCATCCGGCGGCGTCGAGGAACCGCTGGAGAACGGCCTGGCCGTGGTCGCTGTGGAGCACTTCGGGGTGGAACTGCACCCCGTACAGCCCCCTGGCCGGGTTCTCGATCGCGGCGACAGGCGTGGCCTCGGTGGAGGCGGTCACGGCGAAGCCTTCGGGCGCGCCCACCACGGAGTCGCCATGGGACATCCAGACCGACTGTACGGCCGGCAGCCCGGCGAACAGCACGCCGTCGCCGAGCACCTCGAGGCTGGTGCCGCCGAACTCGGCCGCGCCGGTCTTGTCGACGATGCCGCCGAGCGCCTGGGCCATCGCCTGGAAGCCGTAGCAGATGCCGAACGTCGGCACGCCCGTCGCGAACAGGCCCACGGGGACGGCCGGGGCCCCTTCCGCGTAGACCGACGAGGGGCCGCCGGACAGGATGATCGCCTTCGGATTCTTGGCCAGCATCTCCGGCACCGGCATCGTCGAGGGGACGATCTCGGAGTAGACGTGACATTCACGCACCCTGCGGGCGATCAGCTGCGCATATTGCGCGCCGAAGTCGACCACAAGGACCGTGTCGAACTCAGACACCGGAGAAACCCCCAAAGGAAACGGTCGGTGTCGCCAGTCTATCGGCGTGGTTTCCCAGGCCGGCCCGCACGCGTCACCCGTGGAAAGGCTAGGTGATGTCCACGATCGGCAGCCGCAGCGCCCCGGGCGCCGAGGCGGGCACGACGGGACGCCGCGGGACGACCGGCGTAAGCCGCACGTAAGGCGCCCCTATCACCGGACGAGGGTCCGCATCGCCCTTGTTGGGCCACAGGGCCATCGCCCGCTCGGCCTGCGCGGTGATCGTGAGCGAGGGATTGACCCCCAGGTTGGCCGAGACGGCCGAGCCGTCCACGATGTGCAGCCCCTCGTACCCGTAGACCCGGTGATAGGCGTCGATCACGCCCGTCTCGGGAGAGTCGCCGATCACGCATCCGCCGAGGAAGTGGGCGGTCGCCGGAATGTCGAACAGGTCCAGCCACGACCCGCCAGGGACGCCGCCGATCTCCTCCGCAGCCAGCCGTACGGCCTCGTGCCCGGCCGGGATCCACGTGGGGTTGGGCTCCCCGTGGCCGGGGTCGGCCCGCAGCCGGCTCCCCCGCAGCGAGGTCGTCACCGAGTTGTCCTTGGCCTGCATGACCAGGGCGATGATCGCACGCTCCGACCACCTCCGGTGGTTGAAGATCCGCGGCACGAGATGCGGCCGGCGCAGCGCCGCGCCGAGGAACTTGAGCCAGCGGGGGGCTCGCCCGCCTCCGTCCACGAGAAGTGTGCGGAGCATTCCCATCGCGTTGGAGCCGTCGCCGTACCTTACGGGCTCGATGTGCGTCTGCGCGTCGGGGTGGATCGACGAGGTGATCGCCACGCCGCGGTTGAGCTTGTCCCCCTTCGCCCTGACCCGCTCGAAACCGAGCAACGCCTCGGAGTTCGTCCTGGTCAGTGCCCCGAGCCGGGGGGAGATCGCGGGCAGCGTGGTCGCCCTGAGCCGGTGGAGCAGCTGCTGCGTGCCGTACGTGCCGGCGGCGAAGACGACCTGGGCCGCGGTGTAGGACCGGGTTCTGCCCAGCGGCCCGGTCCGCCTGACCGTGATCTCATAGCCGCCGCCGACCGGCCGCACGCCCGTGACCGTGGTCTCGGCATGGACGGTCGCGCCGGCTCGCTCCGCAAGGTGCAGGTAGTTCTTGACCAGCGTGTTCTTGGCACCATGGCGGCAGCCCGTCATGCACTCGCCGCACTCGACGCAGCCCCGCCTGCGCGGCCCGGCCCCGCCGAAGTACGGATCGTCCACCTCGACGCCGGGGGCGCCGAAGAACACCCCGACGGGGGCGAGACGGAAGGTGCCGCCCACGCCCATGCGCTCGGCCACCTTGCGCATGACCTCGTCGGCGGGCGTCGTCGTCGGATTCACGGTGACGCCCAGCATGCGCCGTGCCTGGTCGTAGTACGGCGCGAGCTCGGCCTTCCAGTCGGTGATGTGCCGCCACTGGGGGTCGGCGAAGAAGGGGGCGAGCGGCTCGTAGAGCGTGTTGGCGTAGACGAGGGAGCCGCCGCCGACGCCCGCCCCCGCGAGGACCATGACCCCGCTGCCGCCTCGCAGCACGTGGATGCGCTGGATGCCCTTCAGGCCGAGCGCAGGAGCCCACAGGAAGTCCCTGACCCGCCACGACGTCTTGGGCAGCGCGCCGTCCTCGAATCGCCGACCGGCCTCCATGACGCCGACCGTGTAGCCCTTCTCGGTCAGCCGCAACGCCGTCACGCTGCCGCCGAACCCCGACCCGATGACGACCACGTCGTAGTCCATGGTCTCGCCCCTACTTGAGGTGGAGCCGCTTCATCAGCTTGAGCGCCGTGGCGAGGGTGTCTGCGTAGGTCTCGTACGACATCCCCAGCATGGGCTCGAAGCCGAGCCAGGACGCCTGGGCGGCCACCGTCTGGACGTCGGTGTACCGCAGCAGGCCCTCGGCCCCGTGGCGCCTGCCGAGCCCGGACGCCTTCATGCCGCCCATGGGGGCGTCGTAGGAGCCCCAGGCCGAGCCGTACCCCTCGTTGACGTTGACGGTGCCGGCCTTGACACGGGTGGCGAGCCGGCGCGCCCTCCCCGCGTCGCGCGTCCAGATCGAGGCGTTCAGCCCGTACGAAGACTCGTTGGCCTTGCCGGCGGCCTCGTCCTCGGTGGAGAAGCGGTAGAGCGCGACGACGGGACCGAAGGTCTCGGCGCGGCACACGTCCATGTCCTCGGTGACGCCGTCGAGGATGGTCGGCTCGTAGAAGAACGGGCCGAGATCGGGCCGGGCCCGGCCGCCGGTGAGCACCTTCGCACCCTTGGCCACGGCGTCGGCGACGTGGGCGGTCACCGCCTCGAGCTGCCGCCGGCTGGTGAGCGAGCCCATCTGGGTGTCCCAGTCGTGATCGGCGGCCAGCTTCATGTTCTCCACCACGTGGACGAACTTGTCGCGGAAGGCGTCGGCGACGCCGTCCTGCACGTAGATCCGCTCGATCGAGATGCACAGCTGGCCCGCGTTGGTGAAGCAGGCCCTGATCGCGCCTTGGGCGGCCCGGTCGAGGTCGGCGTCGTCCAGCACGATCATGGGATTCTTGCCGCCGAGCTCCAGCGAGCAGCCGATCAGCCGCCGCGCCGCCGCCTCGGCGATCTTCCTGCCGCCGTTGGTCGACCCGGTGAAGGCCACGTAGTCGGCCCCCTCGATCAGGGCGTCCCCGACGTCTTCGGGGTCGCCCAGCACGACCTGCCAGATGTCACGGGGCATGCCCAGCGACACGAGCAGGTCGATCGTCCACAGCGTCGACAGGGACGTCTGCGTGTCGGGCTTGTGGACGACGGCGTTGCCCGCGATCAGCGCGGGGACGACGTCGGTCACGCCCAGGACCAGAGGGTAGTTCCACGGGCTGATCACCGCGACGGTCCCCTTGGGGTGGCGCACCTCGGCGACCCGGGTCGCGACCGGGAACAGCCCCCGCCTGCGGTGGGACTCAAGCAGCCCGGCCGCCCGTCTGGCGTAGTAGAGCGTGGACCCGGCGACGTCGAGCACCTCTTCCAGCGCGTGCCTGCGGGCCTTCCCGGTCTCCACCTGCACGATGTCGAGGATCTCGGCGCGCCGGTCGATGATGGCGTCGTGGAGCCGCAGGAACGGCTTGACGCGCTCCCTGACGTCCAGCGCGGCCCACGTCTTCTGCGCCGCCCCGGCCTTGCCGTACGCGGCCTGGACGTCCTCGGCGGTCGAGACGGGCACCTCGGCGAGCGGCTCCCCCGTGAACGGCGCCGTGACCTGCCGGGTCTTGCCCTCTGACGTGACGTGCGCGAGAAGCCGGTCGACCATGGCGGTGTCGAGGGTCCGAATCATGGCCGAAGAATATTCCGGCGATCCGGCTAAAGCTACTGATTGGTAAAGGAACCTTCTTGCCATCGCCAACAGCCCTCGAACCGACGCCCGCCGCGATACGTCCTAGGGACATGAAGCCATCGATTCGTACGGCAGGCGTCATCGCCCTCGCCGGGCTCCTCGCCTCGGCGTGCACGGGAAGCCGCGCGGCTCAGGCTCCCAGGAGCGTCGACCTGACCGGGAAGGTCACCCTCGTCTCCTACACGAGCTGCGACGACATGCTGGCCGGCATCCGCCGGGCGGCCGCCAAGAGCGTGACCGCGTGGGGCCTCGGCGGCGTCATGGACGCCCGGGCGCTGGCCGCCTCGGGCGCTCTCCCATCGACGGCGGCCAAAGAGCAGGCCGTACCCGACCAGTCGTACTCCACCACGAACGTGCAGGAGGCCGGGGTCGACGAGCCCGACCTGGTCAAGACCGACGGCCGGCGGCTCGTCACGGTCAGCCAGGGCGTGCTGCGCGTCGTCGACGTCGCGACCCGGAAGGTGACCGGGACGCTGCGCCTCGTCCCGAAGGACCAGGCCTGGGCCGAGGCCGACCTGCTGATCTCGGGCGACCGCGCGCTCGTGCTGTTCGAGGGCTCCGGAGGCATCGTCCCGCTGGGCGCCGTCGCCAAGGTGCGGCCGGGCCCCTCAGGACCGCGTTACGTCCTGGTCGACCTGTCCGGCTCGCCCAGGGCGCTCGGCACGATGACCGCCGAGGGTGCGCAGATCGACGCGCGCCAGGTGGGCTCGACCGTACGGGTCGTGGTGCGGTCGCAGCCGAATATCACTCTCCCTCCGCCGAAACCCGACATGACCGAGGCCCAACTGCTGCGGCGAAACCAGGAGGCCGTCCTCAAGTCCCCCGTCGAAGCCTGGCTGCCCGGCTACGAGATCGAGTCCGGCGGTCAGACTCGGGCCGAGACCGTCAAGTGCGAGCAGGTCAGCCATCCGGCCGAGTTCAGCGGCGCGTCCATGGTCACCGTCCACACGATCGACCTGGCCGCCGACCAGGCGTTCGCCTCCGATTCCCCGATCACCGTGGCCGCCGACGGTGACACCGTGTACGGCACGGCGACCAGCCTCTACGTGACCAGCAACCCGCGCTGGTGGTTCCGGCCGATGCTGATCGACGACGTGGCCCTGCCGACCCCGGCCGACGGGAGCCCGCGCGAGCCCGACCCCACGCCGAGCACGCCGCCGGAGCGCACCGAGGTGCACAGGTTCGACATCGGCGCCCCGGGAGCGCCCCGGTACACGGGCTCGGGCTCGGTGCCCGGACGGCTGCTGAACCAGTACTCCCTGTCGGAGGACAAGGGCAACCTGAGGGTGGCCACCACGTCGGAGGCCGCGAACGTCGGCGCGCCCGCCGGGGGCGGCGAGAGCGGCGTCTACGTGCTCGACGCGAGCACCCTGGCCCAGGTGGGGTCGGTGACCGGGCTGGGCAAGGGCGAGCGGATCTACGCGGTGCGCTTCATGGGCGACCTCGGCTACGTGGTGACCTTCAGGCAGACCGACCCGTTGTACGCGCTGGACCTGCGTAACCCGACCGATCCCAAGGTCACCGGCGAGCTGAAGATCTCCGGCTACTCGGCGTACCTCCACCCTGCGGGCGAAGGACGGCTGCTCGGCGTCGGCCAGGAGGCCAGTGCGAAGGGCCAGGCGCTCGGCACGCAGGTCTCGTTGTTCGACGTGAGCGACCCGGCGAGCCCGCGGATCCTGTCCCGGTTCCACGAGGAGAAGTCGGCTTCAGAGGCCGAGTGGGATCCGCACGCCTTCCTCTACTGGCCGCAGTCGGGCCTGGCGATGGTGCCCCTCCAGAGCTGGAAGAACGACGTCATCACGGGCAGCCGGGCGCTCGTGCTCAACGTGAGCGACGCGCGGATCGGCAAGGTCGGCATGATCAGCCACCCGAGCCCGCGCAGGACCGTAAACGGCTTCGTTCCCGGCGACCCGGGCATCCGCCGCTGTGTCGTCATCGGGGACACCATCTGGACCCTGTCCGACGCGGGACTCAAGGTCAGCGACGCGGCCGGCCTCGCCGACCGCGCGTGGATCCCGTTCAACTGATCGATCAGACGGTGTCACGATCAGGGAGGGCGACGGGGACGATCTCGGGAGCACCGAGTCGGATCGCGTCGGCCTCCCTGTCGGTGTCCTGCTCCTGCGAGGCGCGCTCTGCCTCGACCCGCTTGGTGAAATACTCCACCTCCCGCTTGACCTGCTCAGCGTCCCAGCCGAGCGGCCCGGCCATGAGCTCGGCCGCCTCCCGGGCGACGGCGGCGCCACGGTGGAAGGTCTCGATGGAGATGCGGGTCCGCCGGGTCAGCGTGTCGTTGAGGTGGCGGGCGCCCTCGTGGGTGGCCGCGTAGACGATCTCGGCGCGCAGGTAGTCGTCGGCCCCGGACAGCGGCCGGCCCAGGGACGGATCCCGCTCCACGAGCTCGAGCACTTCGTCGATCATGGACCCGTACCGCTGAAGCAGGTGCTCGATCCTCGCCACGTGCAGGCCGGACGCGCGGGCGAGCCGGTGGCGCGAGTTCCACAGCGCCCGGTAGCCCTCCGCCCCCGCCAGGGGCACCTGGTCGGTGCACGACTCCGGCACACGCTGGTCCAGGCCGTGCGCGACGGCGTCGACCGCGTCGGCGGCCATCACCCGGTAGGTCGTGAACTTGCCTCCGGCGACCATGACGAGCCCCGGCACGGGGTGCGCCACCACGTGCTCGCGCGACAACTTGGAGGTCTCCTCCGATTCCCCGGCGAGCAACGGCCGCAGCCCGGCGTACACGCCCTCCACGTCGTCCCTGGTCAGCGGTACGGACAGCACCGAGTTGACGTGGTCCAGCAGGTAGTCGATGTCTGCCCGGGAGGCGGCTGGGTGCGCCTTGTCGAGCGTCCACTCGGTGTCGGTGGTGCCGATGATCCAGTGCCGCCCCCAGGGGATGACGAACAGCACCGACTTCTCGGTCCGCATGATGATCCCGGTCAGCGAGTGGATGCGGTCGCGCGGCACCACGAGGTGGATGCCCTTGGACGCCTTGACGTGGATCTGCCCGCGCCCGCCGACGAGTTCCTGGATCTCGTCGGTCCACACCCCGGTCGCGTTGACGACCTGGCGGGCCCGCACGTCGAACTCGGCGCCCGACTCCAGGTCGCGCACCCGGACGCCGGTGACGCGCTCGCCCTCTCTGAGCAGGCCGACGGCCTGGGCCCGGGAGGCCACATGGGCGCCGTACGTCGCGGCCGTCCTGAGCATGGTCATCACGTAACGCGCGTCGTCCACCCCGGCGTCCCAGTACTGCACGGCGCCGGTGAACGCCGACCGCTTGAGCGCGGGGGCGATCCGCAGCGCCCGCCGCCGCGACAGGTGCCGGTGGCCCGGCATCCCCCGGCTGAAGCCGAACGAGAAGCCCAGCGTGTCGTAGAGCGCCAGCCCCGCCCCGATGTACGGCCGCTCCCAGGCGGCGTGGGTCAGAGGGAACAGGAACGGCACGGGCTTGACCAGGTGCGGCGCGATCCGCTGGAGCAGCAGGGAGCGCTCCCTCAGGGCTTCGCGCACCAGGTCGAAATTGAGCTGCTCCAGATAACGCAGCCCGCCGTGGATGAGCTTGGACGATCGCGACGAGGTCCCGGAGGCGAAGTCCCGCGCCTCGACGAGCCCCACCGACAGGCCCCGCGTCGATGCGTCCAGGGCGACGCCCGCACCGACCACGCCGCCGCCGATCACGACGACGTCGAGCTCGTGCGACTCCATCATGTTCAGGGCGGCGGAACGCTCTTCGGGACCGAGCCGCGCCGTGCCCATACGCGCCGTCATAGGGCTCCCTCTGTACGGCTTTCGCCGTGGCGATCTTCTTCTACCCGCTGCTGCCGACCAGCAAATCCTAACTCTGCCCCACTCTCCAAATGATCTTGATGGAGGCCCCGGTACCAGGGGGTTCGCCATGAACCGCCCCCCGATCCGCGATACCGCCTCCCGGACGAAAAGATGGGCGCATGAGCCTCACTGTCTCGGATGTCCGCCTCGTGACGCCGGAAGGAACCCACGACGGCTGGCTGACCATCGAAGACGGCCGAATCACCCACGTCGGCCGGGGCCGCGCCCCCGGCAACGGCCTGTCCCTAGGCGGCCGCACCCTCGTCCCCGGGTTCGTCGACGTCCACAGTCACGGCGGCGCGGGCGCCTCCTACCCCGACGGCGACCCGGAGACGGCAGCCGCGGTCGCCTCCTTCCACCTCGGCCACGGCACCACGACCACGATGGCCAGCCTCGTCACCGCCTCGCCCGCCACCCTGGCCCGTACGGCCTCCGCCCTCGCGGACCTGTGCGAGCAGGGCCTGCTCGCCGGCATCCACTTCGAGGGGCCGTACATCTCCAAGGCCCGCTGCGGCGCGCACGACCCGGCGCTGCTGCGCGAACCCGACCGGGACGAGTTCAGGGCCCTGGTCGCCGCCGGGCGTGGCCACGTGCGCATGCTGACCATCGCGGCCGAGCTTCCGGGCGCCCTCGACGTCATCAGGGAGGCCGCGGGTGAGGGCGTCATCGCGGCGCTCGGCCACAGCGACGCCACCTACGAGCAGACCATCGCGGGCATCGAGGCCGGTGCCACCGTGGCCACCCATCTCTACAACGCGATGCCGCCCCTCGGCCACCGCGCCCCCGGGCCCGTGGCGGCGCTGATGCAGGACGAGCGGGTCACGGTCGAACTGGTCAACGACGGCGTGCACGTGCACGCGGCGATGTTGCGCCTCGCCGCGCACGAGGCGGGGCCGGGCCGTACGGCGATGATCACCGATGCGATGGCGGCGGCCGGGATGGGCGACGGCCGTTACCCGCTGGGGCCGATGACCGTCGACGTCGAGAACGGCGTGGCCCGGCTGGCCGAGGGCGGCACGATCGCCGGCAGCACCCTGACCATGGACGTCGCGTTCCGCAGGACCGTCACGGAGATGGGCGCCTCACTCACCGAGGCCGCCGCGATGACCTCGCTCACGCCCGCCCGGGTGCTCGGCCTCGACGCGGAGATCGGCTCGATCGCCGTCGGCAAGCACGCCGATCTCGTCGTGCTCGACGACGACCTGCGGCTCGCCGGCGTCATGAAGCGGGGGGCCTGGGTGCGGGAACCCGCGTGACCACGCGGGTTCCACGGCGGACTCCGTTCCCCGTGATCAGGGCTGCGGCGGTGCGACGACCA
This sequence comes from Planotetraspora thailandica, assembly GCF_016863335.1. Lineage (GTDB taxonomy): Bacteria > Actinomycetota > Actinomycetes > Streptosporangiales > Streptosporangiaceae > Planotetraspora > Planotetraspora thailandica. Next base: position 67,742 of record NZ_BOOR01000008.1, on the reverse strand, counting down.
CCTCGACGCGCTGGAACTCCTTGAGGTCGGAGTAGCCCGCCGTGGCCATGGTCCGGCGCAGCGCGCCCATGAGGTTCATCGAGCCGTCGGCCACCGACGACGGGCCGTGGAGGATCTGCTCCAGCGTCCCGATCGTGCCGAACTCGACGCGCCGGCCGCGCGGCAGGTCGGGGTGGTGGGCCTCCGACCCCCAGTGGAACCCGCGCCCGGGGGCCTCGGCCGCCCGCGCCAGAGGCGAGCCGACCATGACCGCGTCGGCGCCGCACGCGATCGCCTTGGCGATGTCGCCGGAGCCGCCCATGCCGCCGTCGGCGATGACGTGGACGTAACGGCCGCCCGACTCGTCCATGTAGTCGCGGCGGGCGGCGGCCACGTCGGAGATCGCCGTGGCCATCGGGACGACCACGCCGAGGACGTTGCGGGTGGTGTGCGAGGCGCCGCCGCCGAAGCCGACGAGCACACCCGCAGCGCCGGTCCGCATGAGGTGCAACGCGGCGGTGTAGGTGGCGCAGCCGCCCACGATGACGGGCACGTCCAGCTCGTAGATGAACTGCTTGAGGTTGAGCGGCTCGGCCCGGCCCGACACGTGCTCGGCCGAGACCGTGGTCCCGCGGATGACGAAGATGTCCACTCCGGCGTCGATCACGGCCTTGTGGTGCTGCACCGTGCGCTGCGGCGACAGCCGTACGGCCGTGGTCACCCCGGCCGCCCGGATCTCCTCGATGCGGCGGGCGATCAGCTCGTCCTTGATCGGGGCCGTGTAGATCTCCTGGAGCCGGCGGGTGGCGGCGGCCTGGTCGAGGGTCGCCACCTCCTCCAGCAGCGGCGTGGGGTCGTCGTACCGGGTCCACAGGCCTTCGAGGTCGAGCACCGCGAGCCCGCCCAGTCTGCCGATCTCGATCGCGGTCTTCGGCGACACGACGCTGTCCATCGGGCTGACCACGAGGGGCAGCTCGAACCGGTAGGCGTCGATCTGCCAGGAGATCGAGACCTCCTCGGGGTCACGGGTGCGCCGGGAGGGCACGATGCCGATCTCGTCCAGCGCGTACGCACGACGCCCGGTCTTGCCGCGCCCGATCTCCACCTGAGTCATCTCGTCTGCTCTTTCCCGTTCATCTGCGTACGGCTCCCGCGATCGCGAGAGCCGTACCTGGTGGTGCCCTAGCGGCGGTGGTAGTTCGGCGACTCGACCGTCATCTGGATGTCGTGCGGGTGGCTCTCCTTGAGGCCCGCCGCCGTGATGGGCATGAGCTGCGCCTTCTCGTGCATCTCGGCGACCGTGCGGGAGCCGGTGTACCACATGCCCTGGCGCAGGCCGCCGACCAGCTGGTGGGCCACGGCGGCGACGGGGCCGCGGTAGGGAACCTGGCCCTCGATGCCCTCGGGGATGTACTTGTCCTCGCTGGAGACGTCGGCCTGGGCGTAGCGGTCCTTGCTGAAGGAGGCGCCGCCCCGCTCGCGGTTGCGTACCGCGCCGAGCGAGCCCATGCCGCGGTAGGACTTGAACTGCTTGCCGTTGATGAAGATCAGCTCGCCGGGCGACTCCTCGCATCCCGCGAGCAGCGAGCCCAGCATGACCGTGTCCGCGCCGGCGGCGAGCGCCTTGGCGATGTCCCCCGAGTACTGCAGGCCGCCGTCCCCGATGACCGGGATGTTCGCGGGCCCGCAGGCCAGGGACGCCTCGTAGATCGCGGTGAGCTGCGGCGCACCCACACCCGCCACGACCCTGGTGGTGCAGATCGAGCCCGGCCCGACACCCACCTTGACGGCGTCGGCACCCGCGTCGACCAGCATCTGCGCGCCGGCCCTGGTGGCGATGTTGCCGCCGATGACCTGCACCTTGCTGTTGGTCTTGATCTTGGCGATCATCTCGGCCAGGCCCTTGGAGTGGCCGTGGGCCACGTCCACGACCACCACGTCGACCCCGGCCTCGATCAGTGCCTTGGCGCGGATCTCGGCGTCGCTGCCGACGCCGATCGCGGCGCCGACCATCAGGCGCCCGCTCGCGTCCTTGGTGGCCAGCGGATACTGCTCGCTCTTGGTGAAGTCCTTGACCGTGATCAGGCCCTGCAGGCGGCCGGCCTCGTCCACGATCGGCAGCTTCTCCACCTTGTTCTGGCGGAGCAGCCGGAACGCCTCGTCGCGGGAGACCCCGGCGGGGGCGGTCACCAGCGGCATGCGGGTCATGACCTCGTGGACCGGCCTTGCCTGGTCGGTCTCGAAACGCATGTCGCGGTTGGTCACGATGCCGACGAGCACGCCGTCCGCGTCGGTGACGGGCACGCCGGAGATCCGGTAGGTGGCGCACAGCTGTTCGACGTCGGCGAGGGTGTCGTCGGGAGCACAGGTCACGGGATTGGTCACCATGCCCGCCTCGGAGCGCTTGACGAGGTCGACCTGGCCCGCCTGCTCCTCGATCGAGAGGTTGCGGTGCAGGATGCCGATGCCGCCCTGGCGGGCCATCGCGACGGCCATCCTGGCCTCGGTGACCGTGTCCATCGCCGCCGAGATCAGCGGGATCCGCAGCGTGATGTCGCGCGACAGGCGCGTCGTCGTGTCCGCGTCTCCCGGCTGCAGATCCGAATAGGCGGGAACGAGCAGCACGTCATCGAACGTGAGCCCCTGTTCGGTGAACTTGGCCATCTCCAACCCTCCTGCCTGGCAGGTTGTCGCCAGACCCCGAGGTCAGTCTAGTGGCCCCCTTCAGGCGAGCTTCCGCGGTTCCCGCCGGAGCCCGTCGCCGGGGGCACGGACAAAAAGGTGGGGGGACCGGCGCGCGGTCCCCCCACATGTGCGGCGTCGCGGGGTCACGCCATCGAGCCCCCCTCCGCGCCCGAGACACGCCCTTCCGCTAACGCTGAGTCAAGGATGCGTCACGATCCGTCTAAGCGCAATGTCGCAACATGCAATTGCACAAAGTTGCATCCGCCGGCTCCCGGACGCGCCGAATGCCGGAACCCCCGGCACGCCGGAGGAATGCGCGGCTATTCTCGCGACGCGAGGGCCACAGCAGAAAAGCGGGAGGGCACCGTCCGGTGAGGACGCGAGGACGACACGGTCCTGTGCGGGCGTGCGGCGCGGCGACACGCGCCCGCCGGTTCGCGGGGCGCCGGTTCGCGGGGCGCCGGTTCATCCGCACAGCGGGGCGAGACCACCAACGGAGCGAGCCATGAGGACCACCCGCAACTCCGGCGACCCCCTCGAAATGCTCGGCCTCGGCCAGGAGCATCGCGACCTCTACACCGTGGTCCTGCGGCTGCACCGCGCGAGCCTCGCCGAGATCGCCGAGGCCGTCGGCCAGCCCGCCGACGACGTGCTCGACCGGCTCACCCGCCTCGTACGGCTCGGCACGGTGGACGAGCAGCAAGGGGTGTACCTCGCCAAGCACCCCGCCGCGGCCATCGGCAGGCTGGTGGCCGAACGCCTCGACCGGCTGGCCAGGGAGAGCAGGCAGCTCGACGAGGCCCTGGCCTCGGTCGCCCCGCTCACCCACCACTACGACGCCGGGCGCGACTACCAGAACGGGCAGTTCTCCGTCGATCTCGTCAGCGGGGCCGACGAGCTGTACGAGAGCATCGTCGGGCTGGCCCTCCAGGCCCCGCCGGCCGACCTGATCTCCGCGATCCCCGACCGGCGCACGATGGGCGAGTTCGTCGAGAAGTACACCGGCCCCTGGATCCAGGCGATGAGGGACGGCCTCATGTACTCGCGGGCCGTCATCCCCGTGTCCGTGCTGGAGATCCCCGGGATCCGCCAGGAGTGCGTCAGGCTCACCGAGGCCGGCGCACGAATCCGCACCCTCGACAAGGTGCCGAGCTGGTTCTTCGCCCTGGGCGACGACACCGCGGGGCTGCCGGCCGAATGGGGAGACTCGCTGCCCGAGCACGGCTACAACTGCTACCTCGTCCGGGCCCCGATCGTCGTGGCCGCGCTGCGCGCCCTGTTCGAGGAGCTGTGGTCGCGGGCCTCGCCCTTCGCGAGCGGAAACGGCGCCGTCCAGGTGCTCAGGCTCGCCGCGCAGGGGCTCAGCGACGAGGGCATAGCCCGCCGTCTCGGCGTTTCCGTGCGGACCGTCCGCGCCAGGTTCGCCGACGCGATGGCCGAGCTGGGGGCCCAGTCGCGGTTCCACGCGGGCGTGGAGGCCGCACGCCGCGGCTGGTTGTGATCACGCTGGTGAAACGCCTGGCCGTACGGACGTCATGACGCCCCAATAAGCAGATGGGGTCCACTTTCACACGTCATGGTGCGTCCTGGCCATAAGGTGGGATGCGTGCTGGAAGACGTCCCCCGCGACCCGTTCGCGGACGACCCCAACGACCCCGCGTCGGAGATGGGTGAGCCGGACGACCCCGAGCCGCTCAGCCTCGCCGAGCGGGACGAGGCGCTGACGGATCTCGCCGACGTGGAGGTCTTCCGATCCCTGCTTGAGCCGCAGGGAGTGCTCGGGCTGGTCCTCGACTGCCCGGAATGTGGCGAGCAGCATTACTTCGACTGGGATCTCCTGCGCGGGAACCTCCGCCAGATGATCGACAACGGCCGCCCGCAGGTCCACGAGCCTGCTTTCCAGCCCGATCCCTCCGACTACGTCAGCTGGGAGTACGCCAGGGGCTACGTGGACGGTGTGATCGACACCGAGGAGAGCCGCTGACTGTCGACGTCGGCGATGAGCGCTCCGAGCAGCCGGATCGCGGCGTCGGCCCCTGAGGCCACCGGCTCGCGCCGGGCCAGAGCCTCAAGGATCATGTCGGTGCGCTCTACGTCGCTCTCCACGTCGGCGTCGTCGAACGCCCCGAGGAAGCGTGCCGGCCGACGACGACGTCTCGTGGTCACGCAATCGACTCCAGCTCGGCCAGCTGCCTGAGTCTGGCGAGGGCGCGATGCTGGGCGACCCGTACGGCACCTGGTGACATGCCGAGTACATTACCGGTCTCCTCGGCGGAAAGACCCGAGACCACCCGCAGGATGAGGAGCTCCCGCTGGGCGTCCGGCAGGCGCGACAGCAGATCGCGGGCGTGTTGCGCCTCGATGTAGCGCACCACGGTCTCCTCCGGGCCCGGCCCCTCGTCGGGCCCGTCCGGCAGGTCCGGAGTCGGCACGGCGGCGCGGACGGAACTGCGCAACGCGTCCGCCACCTTGTGGGAGGCGATCCCGAACACGAACGACGCGAACGGCCGCCCTATATCCCGATAACGCGGTAACGCGGAAAGGACGGCTATGCACACTTCTTGTGCCACGTCGTCCGCGATGTGGTAATGACCGGCGACTCTGCCGAGCCGGGTTCGGCAATAACGCACCACCATCGGGCGCAGATGCCCCAGAAGCGACTCGATCGCGGTGCGATCCCCTTGTACGGCAAGGCTGGTCAGTTCCCTGAGGTCGGACTCATCCGATCTCGTCGCAAGCCTTACCCCAGTTGCGGCGTCGGCGACGCATCCCTCGGTCACGTTAGGCATGATGCCCGCCACGATCGTGCATGTCCCCATGGTGGACGGCTACGGATTGGTCACATTGACGCGGCGATAACCAGCTGTAATCAGCCGAACACAATAGTGTTGGAACATTCCAACCAAATGGTCGAAATCATCGAAAATTTGTCAGAGGGCCTGACTTCTATAAAGAAGTACGGCTCCCGCCTCAGTGAGGCGGGAGCCGTACTCATTTTCCGAAGCGACGCCCGGGCAGGGACAGCCGTCAGTGGCCGTGGCCGTGCCCGTGGCCGCCCGCGGCGGCGGGCTCCTCGTCCTCGGGCTTGTCGACCACGAGAGCCTCGGTCGTCAGCAGCATGCCCGCGATGGACGCGGCGTTCTGCACGGCCGACCGGGTCACCTTCACCGGGTCGATGACGCCCTGAGCCACCAGGTCGCCGTACTCCCCGGTCGCGGCGTTGAGGCCCTCACCGGCCTTCAGCTCAGCGATCTTGTAGGTGACGACGTAGCCCTCCAGCCCGGCGTTCTCGGCGATCCACCGGGCCGGCTCGATCAGCGCCTTGCGGACGATCGAGACACCGGTGGCCTCGTCGCCGACCAGGCCGAGGTCGTCGAGGTCCTTCGACACGTGCACGAGCGCGGAGCCACCGCCGGAGACGATGCCCTCCTCGATCGCGGCGCGGGTCGCGGAGATCGCGTCCTCGAGGCGGTGCTTCTTCTCCTTGAGCTCCACCTCGGTGGCCGCGCCTACCTTGAGCACGGAGACGCCGCCGGACAGCTTGGCGAGCCGCTCCTGGAGCTTCTCACGGTCCCAGTCGGAGTCCGACTGCTCGATGGCGAGCTTGATCTCGCGGATGCGGTCCTCGATGGCCGAAGCCTCGCCGGCGCCGTCGACGACGGTCGTCGTGTCCTTGGTGACGACCACGCGGCGGGCGGTGCCGAGCACCTCGAGGCCGACGTGCTCCAGCTTGAGGCCGATCTCCTCGCTGACGACCTGGCCGCCGGTGAGGATCGCGATGTCCTGCAGCATGGCCTTGCGGCGGTCACCGAAGCCGGGCGCCTTGACGGCGACCGAGGTGAAGGTGCCGCGGATCTTGTTGGTCACCAGAACGGCCAGGGCCTCGCCCTCGACGTCCTCGGCGATGACCAGCAGCTGCTTCTTGGTCTGCGCGATCTTCTCCAGCAGCGGCAGGAAGTCCGCGATGGAGGAGATCTTGCTCTGGGTGATCAGGATGTAGGGGTCCTCGAGCACGGACTCCATACGGTCCTGGTCGGTCACCATGTAGTGCGACAGGTAACCCTTGTCGAACTGGAGGCCCTCGGTGAACTCCAGCTCCAGGCCCATGGCGTTGGACTCTTCGACGGTGATGACACCGTCCTTGCCGACCTTGTCGAACGCCTCGGCGATCAGCTCGCCGATCTTGGCGTCCTGCGCGGAGATGGTCGCGACGTTGGCGATCTCCTGCTTGTCCTCGACGTGGCGGGCGCTCTCGAGCAGCCGGTCGCTGACAGCCTTGGCGGCCTTGTCGATACCGCGCTTCAGGCCCAGCGGCTGGGCGCCGGCGGCCACGTTGCGCAGGCCCTCGCGGACCATCGCCTGAGCCAGGACCGTCGCGGTCGTGGTGCCGTCACCGGCCACGTCGTTGGTCTTGGTGGCGACTTCCTTGGCGAGCTGCGCGCCGAGGTTCTCGTACGGCGCCTCGAGCTCGACCTCGCGGGCGATGGTCACGCCGTCGTTGGTGATGGTCGGGGCGCCGAACTTCTTGTCGATGACCACGTTGCGGCCACGCGGGCCGAGGGTCACCTTGACGGCGTCCGCGAGGGCGTTCACGCCACGCTCAAGAGCGCGCCGCGCGTCCTCCTCGAACTGCAGGATCTTGGGCATTCACGTCTCCTTATGAGCACACGGGAGCCCCGGGCGCGAACGTCCCGGGGCTCCTCATGTTGGGCGCGGCTTACTTCTCGATGATGGCGAGCACGTCGCGGGCCGAGAGCACCAGGTACTCTTCGCCGCCGTACTTGACCTCGGTGCCGCCGTACTTGCTGTAGAGGACCACGTCGCCCTCCTTGACGTCGAGCGGAATCCGCTTCTCGCCGTCCTCGTCCCAGTTGCCGGGGCCGACAGCGAGGACCTTGCCCTCCTGCGGCTTCTCCTTGGCGGTGTCCGGGATGACCAGACCGGAGGCGGTGGTCTGCTCAGCCTCGAGCGGCTGGACCACGATGCGGTCACCAAGCGGCTTAACGGGAACCTTAGTGGCGGTCGTCACGATCGGACCTCCCCTTCAGATTGCGATGAATGAGCTGAAGAGGCGACCAGCGGCCTGCCGTCGCGGGTGTCAGACCTGCCTCGTCGCGTATTGGCACTCTCACTAGCCGAGTGCCAACACGAAACAGTATGCAAGGGGGCCGTGACAGTCAACACGAACCCACGCCGCAGGTCATCTCGCCTTCCGGCCCATGGCCGGGCCCCGCGGGCCCGGTTCCCACGCGGACGTGAGCCGTCCACCGCCCGTACGGCGAGGCGCTACCGTCGGGAGACGTGGACCTCGACGCTTTTCGCGACCTGCTCGAACCGGCCGGGCAGAAGGCCCTGGCCGAGGCCATGGAACTCGTCGCCGCAGGAACCGACCCGGTCACGGCCGCGACCCGGCTGCGCCGCGATCACTCGCCGGCCCTGACCTCGGCGGCGCTCACCCAGGCCGCCCTGCGGGCCCGCGCGGAGGCGAAGTTCGGCGCGGACGCGCCCGTGATGTATTTCACCCCGCAGGGGCTCGAACAGGCCACGCGTTCGCCCGTCGCGGAACACCGCGCCGCCCGGGCCCAGCGGCTGCTGGGGGGGCCGGCCGCGGCTCCCCGCGTGCTGGACGTGTGCTGCGGGATCGGCGGCGACGTCGTCGCGCTCGCCCGGGCGGGGTTCGCCGTCGACGCGGTCGACCTCGACCCGCTGACCGCGGAGGTCGCCGCCGCCAACGTGTCCGCCCTGGGCCTGACCGGCCGGGCCCGGATCCGTACGGCCGACGCGGTGGAGACCGACCCGTCGGGGTACGACCTGCTCTTCGCCGATCCCGCACGCCGGGGCGCCAGGGGGCGGATCTTCGATCCGATGGCCTACTCCCCAACGTGGCCCGCCGTACTGGATCTGGCCGGGCGGGCGCCGGCGGCCTGCGTCAAGGTGGCCCCCGGCATCCCTCACGAGCTCGTACCCGGCGGCGCGGAGGCCGAGTGGATCTCCCACCGGAGGGAGGTCAAGGAGGCGGCCATCTGGATCGGCACGGCGGCGCACGGGCGGCGCGCGACGATGTTGCCCTCGGGTGCGACGCTCACGCCGTCCGGAGCCGAAGCCGAGATCGGGCCGATCGGCCGATACCTCTACGAGCCCGACGGCGCCGCGATCCGGGCGCACCTGGTGGCCGAGGTGGCCGCGATGGTCGGGGGCCGCCTGATCGACCCGCAGATCGCCTACATCACCGCCGACCACCCGGCTTCCACGGAATGGGCGTCGCGCTACGAGGTCAGCGAGGTCATGCCGTTCTCGCTCAAGCGCCTGCGGGGTGCGCTCAGAGACCGGAGAATCGGGAACGCCACGATCAAGAAACGCGGTTCGGCGGTCGATGTGGAACGGCTCAGAAAGGACCTCCGGCTTTCCGGAGAGAATTCGGCCGTCGTCGTTCTCACCCGTGTCGGCGACCGGCCGTACGCGCTCCTTTGCGACCATTCTGAGCAGCACTGACAGGCCAATTCGGGCAATTCATCGAGAATTGCGACCTTTTACTGTCCACCCGGAAGGCATGCCGTTCAGGGCCTACAGTTGGCCGGACGTTCTGTTTCCCACGTTCGTTCATTTCCTCGAGACCGGGCCGATACCACCGCGTCGGCGAGTGAAGGAGCTTCCGGTGGACCATTCCAGCCACACCCTCCTCCAGGCGGGCAGCCAGACCGCCATCTCCGACCGGATGCGGGAGCTGCTGGCCCGCGCGGCTCAGGACCACGTCTACGAGCAGCGCACGCAGGGAGCCGTGCTCGACGAGATCCAGCAGCGCCTGGAGGGCATGGAGTGGCTGCTGCGGGAGGTGCGCGAACGCGAGCTCGGCGGCCTGAGCGGCGCCGTCGAGACGGTCGTGGGACGGCTCGACGACCTGGCCTCCCGCCCGCCCGCCTGGGCCGAGGACCTGGCCCGCCATGTGGAGGCCCTCAGGGAGCGCATGGACGCCGCGGGGTCGCAGACGCAGGATCTCACCGGCCAGGTCACCGCCCTCAGTCAGAGGGTCGGGCAGATCCACGCCGGCATGGAGGCCGCCGCCGTACGCTTCACCCGGCTCGACAAGGCCCTTGCCGAGCTCGCACAGCGGGCCGAGCGCATGGAGGGCGCGGTCATCGAGCGGCTGGGGGCCGTGGACGAGCGTGTGGGCTGCCTGGACGCACGAGTGGGCGGGCTGGCCGCGGAGCTCGACACCAGCGGCCTGCGTGCGGCCGTCGCCGAACTGGGCGAGGACATGACCGCCGCCGCGAGCTCGATCGCGCCGCTGCTCGACGCGATCAGAAGCAGGCCCGACCGCGACGAGCTGGCGGACGCCGTGTCCGGTGCGGCAGGCCAGGTCGTGGAGCCCGTCCACGCGGACCTGGCCCGGCGGCTGGCCGCGCTGGAGGAGACCATGCTCGCCCTGGCCGAGGCCCTGCTCCGCCCCGCACGTTCCGCCGCCGACTGACCCCGCCGACTGACGCCACCCCTTACGGCAGGCCGCGCCGGGGCCGAAGGATCAGACGTGCACGGCCGTGATCGGAAGAGACGAGTCGGCCGGGATCTCCAGGGTGGAGGGCGCGACGCCGGCGGCGACCAGCTCCGACCCGAGTGCGGCCACCATCGCGCCGTTGTCCGTGCACAACCCCGGCCGAGGCACGCGCAGCCGTACGCCCGCCGCGTCGCACCGCTCCTGGGCCAGGGCGCGCAGGCGCGAGTTGGCGGCCACACCGCCGCCGATCAGCAGGTCCTCCACGCCGTGCCGTGCGCACGCCTGCAGGGCCTTGCGGGTGAGCACGTCCACGACCGCCTCCTGGAACGACGCGGCGACGTCGGGGACCGACACGGTCTCCCCTGCCGCCTGGCGTGCCTCCACCCAGCGGGCGACCGCGGTCTTCAGGCCGGAGAAGGAGAAGTCGAGCGTGCCGTCGTCGTACTTCCCCCGCGGGAAGGCGACGGCCGCGCCCGAGCCCTCGCGGGCGGCCCTGTCGATGTGCGGCCCGCCGGGGAACGGCAGGCCGAGCACGCGGGCCACCTTGTCGAACGCCTCGCCCGCCGCGTCGTCCACGGTCGACCCCAGCGAGACGACCTCCTGGGCGACGTCGGGCACGAGCAGCAGCGAGGAGTGGCCTCCGGAGACCAGCAGCGCGATGGCGGGCTTGGGGAGCGGGCCGTGTTCGAGCTGGTCGACGGCCACGTGCGCGGCCAGGTGGTTCACCCCGTAGAGCGGCACACCGAGCCCGAGGGCGTAGGCCTTGGCGGCGGCGACGCCGACCAGAAGCGCCCCGGCGAGGCCGGGGCCCGCGGTGACGGCGACGGCGTCGATGTCGGAGAAGCGCAGGCCGGCCTTGGCGAGCGCACTCTCGACCGTCGGGGTCATCGCCTCCAGGTGGGCGCGTGAGGCGACCTCGGGCACCACTCCGCCGTATCTGGCGTGCTCCTCCATGCTGGAGGCGATCGTATCCGCGAGCAGCGTGTGACCGCGGACGATGCCCACGCCCGTCTCGTCGCAGGACGTCTCGATCCCCAGGACGATCGGCTCGTCGCGCCCGGTCATGATCATCCCCTCGCTCAGTTGAGTTTCTTCACCATCGTGATGGCGTCGGTTCCGTCGTCGTAGTAGCGCCTGCGCAGGCCGAGCCGTTCGAAGCCGAACCGGTCGTACATGGCCTGGGCGGGACCGTTGTCCGCGCGCACTTCGAGGAACACGGCCTCCGCGCCGCGGCGCACCGCCTCGGCGAGCAGCGTGTCCATCAGTGCGGCTCCGACGCCGGCTCTGCGGTGCCCGGCCAGGACGGCGATCGTCTGGATGTCCGCCTGGTCGGCGGCCGCCGCCAGCCCGCCGTACCCGACGATCTCGTCACCGACGCAGGCGACCACATAGTGCCGGGTACGGGGCTGGTCGCCCAGTTCGCCGCGCATCATGGACTCGCTCCACGCGTCGGAAGGGAACGTGGTGCGCTCGATCTCCATGACCACGGGGAGGTCGTCCATGGTCATCTGGCGGACCTTGACCGTCGTCATCGCCGGGCCCCCGACGGCCTCGGGCCTCGCACGGTCACGCGGTCACCTTCTTGGGCGCGCCGGGCACCTGGGCGTCCGGGCGGCGCAGGTAGATCGGCCGGGGCGGCCCCAGCACGCTCAGCTCCTGCGCCTTCTCCACCGAATCGACCCGGCCCTCGGGCACCCGGGCGAGCTCAGCGGCCTCCTCGGCCGACAGCGGAGCAAGCCGCTCGGCCGCCAGCGCCGCCAGCGCCCCGGCAGAGGGGTGCTCGGGACCGCTGATGCGGCCGGGCCCCACGATGTCGGCGTACATGCGGCCGCCGGCTCCGACCACGGGAAGCTCGCCGGGCAGGTCGTGCGGCTTGTCCACCCTGGGGCCGTCGAGACGCGTACGGGGGTCGCCGTACCTCGCCCAGAAGACCTCCTTGCGGCGCGCGTCGGTCGCGACCAGGAAGGGGCCGGGCAGCTCCGTGGCGTAGGCGAGGGCGTCGAGCGTGCACACGCCGAAGGCCGGGACCCCGGCGGTGGTGGCGAGCGCGGTCGCGGTCATGAGGCCGACCCGGAGTCCCGTGTACGGCCCGGGGCCGGTGCCGGCGACGATCGCGGTGAGGTCGCGCAGCGTCACGCCGGCCTCACGCAGGACCCGCTCGACCGCGGGCGCGAGGAGCTCTCCGTGCCGGCGGGCGTCGATCGTCGTCGACTCGGCCAGCACGCGGCCCCCGTCGTGCAGGGCGGCCGTGACGGCGGGAGTTGCGGTGTCGAAGGCCAAGACAAGCACGAAAGTCAAGGGTAGCCGCAGTGCCGGGGCGGCATGACCGGGCTCACACGACCGGGCCCGGTGGCCCGGCGTCGATGCGTCAGGTCTCCCCCGTGAACGAGGCGTAGACGATGACGTTGTCGCGGTACTGATGGTGCGCCCAGTCGAACGAGCCGCCACACGTGATCAACCGCAGCCCGTCTTCCGTGTAGACGCGCTCGGCGGGGAACTTGGTCTTGGGGATGCGCTCGACCGAGTCGACGCGGTAGTCGGCCGTCTTGCCGTCGCTCCGCACCACCTTGACCAACGCCCCCTTGCGGAGGTCGCGCAGCCGGTAGAACACCGCGGGGGCCGACTTGGTGTCGACGTGCCCGATGATCACGGAGGCCCCGGGGTCGCCGGGCACCGCACTGCCCGTGTACCACCCTGCGGTCGAAGGTTTGTCGAACGGCGGAAGCTGCACGTCGCCGGCCGAGTCGAGCCCGAGCTTCATGAGCGGGGCCTTCAGGCTCAGCGACGGAATGTCGATGCGCTTGGGCACGACGGGATCCGGGCGCTTGACGGATCGTTGCGGCGCGGGGTCGCCGTTCGCCGCGAACAGCGCGAGCCCGGTGACGATCCCGGCCACAAGCACCCACCGGGACGAAACCGCCAAGGTCAGGCTCCCGAACGCCTGCGCGCAGCGTAGACGCCGATCCCGGCCAGGCCCAGCACGACGACGGCGACCGAGACGCCCACGGGCAGTCCGGAGTCGTCGGACGGGCCGTCAGCCGCCGTACCGCCGCCCCCGGCGTGCGGCGCCCGGGTGGGGATGCGCGTGGGCTCCGTCTCGGGAGCCCTGACCCGGTAGGACGCGCTGCCGATGTCGTTGGTGGCCTCGCAGCGCACCTGGACCTTGTAACCTCCCGGCTTCGCGTCCGCGCGGACGGTGGCGCTGCCGGTCAGCTCCGGTACGGCGGGCTCGCCCGACGGTGAAGGGGTCGTCACCGGGGGCACGAGCGAGACCAGCCGGGTGAACCCGTCGGAGCGGGCGGTCGCGCGGTATTCGGGGCCGCCCTGCGGCAACGGGCACCGGGCCGTGATCCGCACGTTCCTGGTGGCGCCCCCCGTGACGGTCGCGGGCTCGACCTCGACGTGGATGTCCTGCCGGGAGATCGTGACCGACGGAGTCGGCAGCCCGGGGCTCAGCGTGATCGAAGCGCTCGGAGAGTCGGTCTGGGCCTGAGCCGTGCAGCCGAGCGCGCCGAAGAACAAAGCGCCCGCGACGGCGGCCTGCGTCACCCTGGTCACTGGCCCACCTCTCCCACGCCGGGTCATTTACCCAGAAAATCTATGCCAATCCATGACTAAGGATCTTCTTTTCGGGATGATCCGCAGCCGTGTCGAGGTGACAAGGGGGTTACTGTCCCGGCTCGGACGCGCTCCGTGCGCGTCCTTGGGATCACTCCATGCGCAGGCCCTCCGGCCGGGTGAGCCGCCACAGCGTCGGCAGGCTCGACGCGGTCACCAGCAGGACCACGGCCGCGCCGATGCCCGCCGAGATCGCGACCGCCGCCCAGTCGATCGACACGGGCACCGACACCATCCTCAGCAGAGCGACGCCGAGCCCCAGCCCGAAGACGACTGCGAGGACGATACCGATCATGACCGGTATGAACGTCTGCCAGAGCACCGACCAGCTCAGCGCGCTGCGCCGCGTGCCGACCGCGACGAGCATGGCGAGCAGCCGGCGCCGGTCGCGCAACTGTTCCACGGTTCCCACCAGCATGCTGGCCCCGATCAGCAGGAGCGTCACCATGACGCCCACGTAAAGGCCGCGACGGATGCCGTCGAACCTGCCTACGGTCTCACTGGCCGCCAGAGTCGCGACCGTCCCGACGGGATCGAGCTGCGCCACCACGTTCCTGACCCGCTCCATCGCGTCGGGATCGCCCGGGTCGACGCTGACGAACGTGTTCGCGATCAACCTCGGCATGGCCCTCGCGTCGATGGCACCCGGCGTGGCGAGGATGACGTCTTGGTAGACCCCGGAGGGGTCCTTGCGCGCGGGGACCTGCCGGGCGTCGCCCGGCACCTTCCACCGTGGCCCGCCCTCTCCGACCGTGACTGTGGCGCCGGGGCGGATGGCCTCCTGCGCGGCCGGGTCGACGGGCGTCGCCCGTGCGATGAAGACGTCACCGCCGGCGCATGATCCCAGGGCCGCGTACTCCGCCAGCGCGGCGCAATCGCCCACCTGCAACAAGGCGAAGACGGGATCCTGCCCGGCCGCTCCGGCATGCGGCTCGGCGGACACGCCGCCGACCAGCGTCTCGGTGGCGCGGGTCACCCCCGGTGTGGCGCGCAGCCTCACCGCGATCAGTCCCGCCGACGCCGGGTCGTGGGTGCGGATCTGCGCCTGCGCCCGGGATGGGTCCTGCCGGGTCTGAACGGTCGACTCCTTCTGCGCGGCCGCGAAGAGCATCTGCAGGGCGATGGCGCCGGCGACCGCGACCGCGATCCCGTTGACCAGGCGCGCCGACATGGCACTGTCGAGCTGCAGCCGCCGGACGGCGAGCTGCCAGCCGACAGGGCCTCCGCCCAAGGGGCGCACGACCAGCTCGATCACCCAGGGGAGCACGGTGACCGCGCCGATCAGCAACAGGACGGCCCCCGCCGCGACCTGGTATTGAACGACGCCGCCCATGGTCTCGGGTAGACCGCCGACCAGTGGGACGAGAAGCGCCAGGCCGATCCCGGGCAGGACCAGCCGCCACCAGAGCCTGCGCCGCGGCGGAGTCGCGCGCCGGGTCACTCCCAGCGGCTCGATCGCCACCCCTCGCAGTGCGATCACGCTCACCGCCACCGACATCGCCGGTACGGCCAGCACGATGACGGCGACAAGCGGAAGGCTCGGCCGTACGTCCGACGCGTAGACGCTGATGTCCCAGAGTGAGACCATCGGCGCGACCTGGCGGCCGACGAGGAACAGCACACCGCCGACCACGAGCCCGAGGCAGGCGCCGGCCATCGTCTCGCCTGCCGCCATCAGGCGGGTCATCCGGCGGTCGGCGCCGATCAGCCGGAGGGCCGCCATCCGCCGGTCACGGCTCTCGCTTCCGAACCGTACGGCCGCGGCCAGGAAGACCGCGATGGGCAGCAACAGCACGACGATGATGATCACGACGAGGATGGTGAGCACCGTCCCCAGCCCCTCCGAGGAAGGGCTGTCGCCGAAGGTTCGCAGCCTGGTGACCTCGTCGGCGGGCAGGGCGTCGACGCCGCGGTAGAAGGCCAGCTCACCCGGGCCGGACAGGCCTTCCTGCCGGATCGTCCCGGTCACCCGGGCGCCGTCGAGGCGTGGGGCGAACAGACGTCCGTCCGGCGAGTCGAGCAGTTCCCTCAGCGCCGGCGAAACCACGACCTCGCCGGGCCGGGGAACGGCCGTGAGTCCGGGCGGGATCGGGGCCCGCGGACCTTCGGGGTGCAGGAGACGCCCGTGCACCGGCGTATGGCGGAATAGGGTGTCGGCCTGCGCCACCAGCATGGTGTCGGCCGCCGCCGGGATCTGCTCCCCCAACCGCAGGTCGCTGCGGGCGGCGGTGCGTTCCTGGCGGGCCTGCAACGCGCCCGGCACCGCGGCGGCAAGCAGGAGCAGAGCGACGCCGATCCCCACGCCCACCGCGGTGAGAACGGTGCGGGTCCAGCCGTCGCGGCCGCCGGCGAAGGCGAACCGCATACCCAGCAGCACGTCGCGCGAGGCGGACGCCCGGCCCCGGCCGACGCTCACAGCGCCCCCTCCATTTCCCGCGCGATGTCGCGGGTGCGGCCGTCGCGCACGACGATTTCACGATCGGAGTATCCGGCGACCCGCGCTTCGTGGGTCACCAGCACCACGGCCGCGCCCGTCTCGCGGGCCGCCTCGGTCAGCAGTCGCATCACCCGTTCACCGTTGAGGGAGTCGAGGGCGCCGGTCGGCTCGTCGGCGAACACCGCACGTGGCCGCGTGACGAGCGCACGGGCCACGGCGACCCGCTGGCCCTGACCTCCTGAGACCTCCCCCGGCCGTTTCCGCCCCACGTCGGCGAGGTCGAGACGATCCAGCCACTCGGCGGCCCGGGCCTCGGCCTCACGGCGGCGGACCCCCTCCATGCGCAGCGGGAGCGCGATGTTCTCCAGGCAGGTCAGCTCCGGCACCAGCTGACCGAACTGGAAGACGAAGCCGAACTGGGTGCGGCGCAACGCACTGCGTTCCCCGTCGGACAACGCCGAGATCTCGGCGCCCTGATAACGCACGTGACCGGAGTCGGGCCGGACGATGCCGGCGAGGCAGTGCAGCAGGGTTGACTTGCCCGATCCCGACGGCCCCATGATGGCGACGATCTCACCGGCCCGGATGGCGATCGAGGCGCCGTCGAGCGCCTTCGTCGGACCGAACGCCTTGTGCAGGCCGTCGGCCTCCAGTAACGGCTGCCCGGTCATGCCCGCACCTGCCTGCGGAGGTCATCGAGCCGGGCCGCGGTCAGCTCCAGCCAGCGCAGGTCGGCGTCGAGGTGGAACAGCGCGTGGTCACAGACGAGGTTGTCAGCGAGGTCGCCGCCTGCCTTGCGCCGGGTGAGCTCCCGCATCAACCGGAGGTGCTCGGCCCGCTGCACGTCGAGCAGGTCGGCGGCGGACCGGCCCGTGAGCAGGGCCAGGATCACCTTGGTGTAGAGGGTGTTCTGCAGATACGGCTCGGGCTTCTCCGCGCTCGCCAGCCACAGCTCGACGTCGCTCACTCCGGCGGAGGTGACGGCGTACCGCTTGCGCTCCGGGCCTTCACCTGGCTCGACGCCGTCGAGTTCGACGAGGCCGTCTTTCAGCAGCCGCGAGAGCGTGGCGTAGACCTGACCGTAGTGCAGGGGGCGGGCATGGCCGAACCGGTCGTCGTACGTCTTCTTCAGGTCGTAGCCATGACGCGGTCCGGACTCGAGGAGGCCGAGGAAAGTCTGTCCAATCGACATGCCAGAGAATATACACACGATGTATACATGCCGTGTGTACGATCTGACGTGTGGTTCTTCACTGCTCGAATGAGGAGACGTGCGAAGAGAAGCGGCGGAGCCGGAGACTCAGAGGACGGCGCCGGTCCACCGGGCGCCGACGCCGCGGAGCCGCACCAGGCGCCGCTCGCCATCGTCGCCGCGCTCGATGTGGATCTCGAGCCGCTCGTCGGAGAGCCCTTCGACGAGACCCTCGCCCCATTCGACGACCGTGACCGACTCGTCGAGCGAGGCGTCCAGATCGAGGTCGTCGACCTCCAGCGAGCCGCCCAGCCGGTAGGCGTCCGCGTGGACGAGGGCGGGGCCGCCGGACAACGACGGATGCACGCGGGCGATGACGAAGGTGGGCGAGGTGATGGGCCCGCGCACGCCGAGCCCGTCGGCGATGCCCTGCACGAGTGTGGTCTTGCCCGCTCCGAGCGGCCCGCTGAGCACGACTAGGTCGCCGGGGCCCAGCAGCGTGGCCAGGCGGGCCCCCACGGCCCGCATCTCCTCCGCGGTCGCCGCGCCGATCTCCTGCTCGACGGCCTGCGGGCCCGATGGTGTCACGCTCACGTCTCGCCCCTTTCCGCCCGCTTCAGCAGCTCGCGCAGCGCGTCGTTGACGACACCCGGCCGTTCGAGCTGCACGAGGTGAGAGGTGGCGGGCACCGTGGTCAGTTCCGCGGCCGGCACCGCCGCCGCGATCGCCTTGCTGTGGTCGAGGGGGGTCAGCCAGTCGCGCTCGCCGACGATGATCGCCGTGGGCACCTTGTTGAGCACGTCGAGCGCGGTCAGCTTGTCGTGCGACATCAGCGCGGGGTAGAAGTCGGCGATCACCTCACTCGGCGTGGCCCTGATCATCGACTCGACGAAGTCGACCACGGTGGGGCTCACGCTCTTGGAGTCGCCGAAGCCGAGGTAGCGCAGCGCGAGAAAGGACAGGTCCGTACCCGCCTCCCGGCCGCGGTCGACGAGGTTTCCGCTCCTGCGCATGACCGACACCGCCGAGGGCACGGCCTTGTGCACGACCTTGGAGACCAGGGCGGGCAGCCCCAGCGTGAGCTCGGCCAGCTTGCCCGCGGAGGTGGAGATGAGCGAGACGCCCCGCACCTTGTCGCCGAACAGCTCAGGCCGCCGGTCGGCCAGCGCCATGATCGTCATGCCGCCCATGGAGTGCCCGACCAGCACGCAAGGGCCGGGGACGAGTTCGTCGAGCACGAGCGCGAGGTCCTCGCCGAGCCGGTCGATCGAGCAGTCCTCCGAGCGTCCCGACTGGCCGTGGCAGCGCTGGTCCCACATCACCAGGCGGTAGGACTCGCGCAGGTCGCGCCACTGGTAATGCCAGGAGTCGAGCGTCAGGCAGTATCCGTGGCACAACACCACGGTGAGCGGTGCGTCGTCCGGCCCGTCGATCTCGGCGTGGATGCGCACCCCGTCGGGGGTCGTGACCGTCTCCCGCCGCCCGCGAAGCTCGCCGAACGGCTCGTTGGCCTCCAGGTCGGGGCGCAGCCGGATGCGGCCGACCGCGTACCGCTTGGCCAGAGCCGCCGCGGCCACGCCGGCCGAAGCCGCACCGACGACGGCCCCGGCGAGGCCGACCTTGCGACGTGTGCTCATTCGTGCTTCTCCTCGCAACCGCTGCTCAGCGTCCGTCCAGGTGGACGCGAGGCACGCGGGACCCGATCCTCGTCACGATCTCATGAGTGATCGTGCCCAGGGAATCCGCCCATTCCTGACATGTCGGCTCACCATGGTCCCCTGGCCCAAAAATGATCACTTCATCGCCCTGCTCCGCGACGTCGTCCCCGAGGTCGATCATGAATTGGTCCATGCAGACCCGACCGGCGATCGTGCGCCTCTTCCCCGAGGCCAGCACCTCGCCGCGGTTGGTCGCGTCGCGCATGATCCCGTCGGCGTACCCGAGGGGGACCAGGCCGAGCGTCGTCTCCCGCTCCGTGACGTACAGGTGGCCGTAGGAGACGCCGGAACCGGCGGGGACCCGCTTGACCTGGGCCAGCCGGGCCGTGAGGGTCATGGCCGGGCGCAGCCCGAAGCCGCCGAGCTCCGGAACGGGGCTCAGGCCGTAGACGGCGATGCCCGTGCGCACCATGTCATATCGGGCGCGGGGCAACGTCATCGTGGCGGCCGAGTTGGCGATGTGCCTGATGACGCCGCTGGAGACGCCCGCCTTGTCGGCGATCGCGAGCGCCTCGTCGAAGGTCGAGACCTGCGCGTCGATCGACGGATGCCCGGGAATGTCGGCGCAGGCGAAATGCGACCAGATGCCCACGATCTCGATGGCTCCCCCGGCCTGTACGGCCAGGGCCCTGTCGAGCAGCGACGGCCATTCCGCCATCGGCGCCCCGCCCCGCGAGATGCCGGTGTCCACCTTCAGATGCACGCGCGCGGTCCTGCCCGTACGGCCGGCCGCCGCCGTGATCTCGTCGATCACCCAGGGCGCGCTCGCCGACAGCTCCACGTCCTGAAGCAGCGCCTCATCCAGCGGCTCACCCGGCGTGATGATCCACGACAGGACGGGCGCGGTCACCCCCGCGGCACGCAGGGCGAGCGCCTCGCGGACGAAGGCGGTGCCGAGCCGGGCGGCGCCCGCCTCCAAGCACGCCCGTGCGACGGGCACGAGGCCGTGACCGTAGGCGTCGGCCTTTACTGCCGCCATCAGCGTGGCACCGGGAGCATGCCCGGCCAGGAGGGCGACGTTGTGACGGATGGCGGCGAGATCAACACGCGCCTCGGCCGGGGTGACCAGGCGCGCCGTCGAGGAACTCATTCCCCCAGTCTGTCAGGTGCCCCCCGGTGCCCGGCACCATGAAAGATCTCGGCTGCACCACGTGTCACGCGGCCTGCCAGGCGTATCGCCGGAGGTCGTCAGAGGCGGCGCAGAGCCTCGGGCAGTGCCAGCGCGACGTCGAGCGCGGCGATCGGAGCCTCACCCGGCCCGTGCCCCTTGGCGGCGATCCTGGCCGCCAGGCCGTGCACGTGCGCCGCGGCGGAGACGGCGTCATAGCCGCTCAGCCCGCCCGCCATGAACGCCCCGGCGATGCCGGACAACACGTCGCCCGTGCCCCCGGTGGCCAGCCACGGCGTGCCGGTGGTGATCGCCCGGACCGGGCGGCCCACCTCGGCGATCAGCGTGGTCGAGCCCTTCAGCAGCACGGTGACGCCCAGCTCCCGCGCGGCCTGCCGTACGTGCTCTAGGCGCCGGGCCTCGATCTGCTTCCTCGGCACTCCCAGGAGCCGGGACAGCTCGCCCGCGTGCGGCGTCATCACCGTCGGCGCCGACCGGCGCAGGAGGTCGCGGTCGGCGGCCACGATGGTGAGCCCGTCGGCGTCCACGAGCACGGGGACGTCGGACGCGAGCACGGCCGCCGCGAGGGCATGGGCTTCGGGGCCCGTCCCCATCCCCGGGCCGAGCACCCACGCCTGCACCCGGCCGACCTCCTCGATCGACGCCCGCCCGGGCTCGGCGCCCAGAACGGTGGTCACCACCTCGGGCCAGCGTGCCCGGACGAGGGCGACCGGCTCGGCGGAGCTCGCGAAACGCACCATGCCCGCTCCCGCGCGCACGGCTCCCCCTGCCGACAGCACAGCCGCGCCGGTGTATCTGTCGCTTCCCGCGATGATCCCCACGACCCCCCGCCGGTATTTGTCCGACTCGGCAGCGGGCCGCGGCAGCATCCCCGCCACGTCCTCGTCGGTGAGCGCGACGACGTCGGGATCGGGCAGATGGGGGCCGAGCCCGATGTCCACCAGCTCGACGGCGCCCGCGTGCGTGGCGCCGGGGTGGATCAGCAGGCCGCTCTTGTACGCGCCGAACGTCACCGTCATGTGGGCCCGCACGGCCGGGCCGTCGACCTGCCCGGTGTTCCCGCCGACCTGACCCGTGCTCGCGTCGACCCCGCTCGGCACGTCGACCGCCACCACGACCGCCCGCGTCCCCGCGAGCATCCCGGCGAGCGTGCCGTACGGCTCTCGCAGCGCGCCGCTGCCGCCGATGCCGACGAGCCCGTCCATCACGAGGTCGGCGTCGGCGATGTGTTCCTCTGCGGCCTGCGGCGTGTAGGCGGTCGCGCGTCCGCCGGCCTTCAGCAGCGCGTCAAGACCCGCCTGATGGGTGCGCGACCCGGCGAGCACGGCCACGACCCTGGCTCCCCTGCGCGCGAGCCGGGCCCCGGCGAACAGGGCGTCGCCCCCGTTGTCCCCGCTGCCGGTGAGCACCGTGACGCGGGAGCCGTACACCCGGCCGTGCACTCCGGTGAGCAGGCGGGCGCACACGACGGCCAGGCCCGCCGCCGCCCGCTGCATGAGCGTGCCCTCGGGCAGTTCGGCCATGAGCGCCTGCTCGGCGGCCCGGATCTGGTCGGAGGTGTAGGCGGTCCGCATGCGTCCGACGGTAACCCTCGGCCGTCCCGGCCGCGATCAGCGCCCCCGGGGGTCAGGACTCGGCGACCACATAGGCGATCGCCACTCCGCCGTCGTGCGAGAGCGACACGTGCCAGCGGGTGACCCCGAGTTCGCCGGCCACCTCCGCGGCCCGGCCGGTCACCTGTACGGCAGGCCGTCCGTCGGCGTCCTTGACCACCTCGGCCTCCCGGTGGCTGAGGCCGGGCGGCCCGCCCAGAGCCTTGGCCACGGCCTCCTTCGCGGCGAACCTCGCCGCCAGCGAGGCCGGCGGCAACGTCTGCTCGGCCTCGGTGAACAGGCGCGTCCGGAGCGCGGGGGTGCGCTCGAGCGCCGCACGGAAACGCGCCACGTCGACCACGTCAACCCCGATGCCCACGATCACTCGGCCAGCGTACGCCGCAAAGAATGAGGGGTGTCGGGGCATCTTTCCCACTTCATCACATAAGTAATCCATCGATTTTTGTCCACAGGCTGTGCACGACCCGGCCTCGGTCCTCCGCAAAGCGATCGAATACTCTTCCGACGTGGCAGATGGAGACGCATATGTCGAGCTCAGCCGGAACCAGTGGCGCGACCTTCGCAAGAACACGCCGCTGACCCTGACTGAGGCGGAGCTGGAAGAGCTGCGGGGCGTGGATGACCCGATCGACCTCGCCGAGGTGACCGACATCTATCTGCCGCTCACCCGCCTGCTCAACCTGCACTTCACCGGCTCGCGCCAGCGCAGCGCCGCCGTGGGCGCCTTCCTCGGCGAGCCCGAGGAGCGCGTGCCGTACGTGCTGGGGATCGCGGGGAGCGTGGCCGTCGGCAAGTCGACGACCGCCCGGCTCCTGCACACCCTGCTGGCCCGCTGGCCGGAACACCCCCGGGTCGACCTGGTGACGACCGACAGCTTCCTCTACCCCAACAAGGTGCTGGAAGAGCGCGGGATCATGCACCGCAAGGGCTTCCCGGAAAGCTACGACAGGCGGGCGCTGGTGGGCTTCGTCGCCGACGTCAAGTCCGGCCGCGCCTCGGTCGACGCCCCGGTCTACAGCCACCTCGAATACGACATCGTGCCGGGCGCGGCCCAGACGGTCCGGCGGCCCGACATCCTGATCGTCGAAGGGCTCAACGTGCTCCAGCCCGCCCCGCCCACGGCGCTGGCGGTCTGCGACTACTTCGACTTCTCCATCTATGTGGACGCCGCCGTCGAGGACATCAGGAACTGGTACGTCGACCGGTTCCACAAGCTTCGCCGCACCGCGTTCTCCGATCCCCGGTCGTACTTCAAGAACATCGCGGAACTGTCCGACGAGGACGCCACCGAGTTCGCCAGGAACGTGTGGCGCGACATCAACGAGGTCAACCTCGTGGAGAACATCGCCCCCACCCGCGCCCGGGCAGGCCTGATCCTCAGCAAGGGGCCGGACCACTCCGTCCGGCAGGTGCGGCTGCGCCGCACCTGAGTTTTCACGCCGCTCCCGGCGCGGTTCCGCCGTACATAATCGGGGAGTGCTGCATCTACGGGTGATCACCCCGCCCGACCGGACGGACAAGGTCGTGGAGCTGCTCGAGCGGGGCACCGGCGTGACCAACGTCGTGCTCCTGCCCTCGGCGGCCCGTCGCCCTCCCGGCGACGTGGTGCTCGCGGACGTGGCGCGGGAGGCCGCCGACGACCTGATCGCCGACCTGAAGAATCTCGGCCTGGCCGACGACGGCTCGATCGCCCTCGAGGACATCGCGGTGTCGATCTCGCGGGGCGCCGTCGAAGCGGAGGAGAAGGCGCCGGGCGAGGGCGACGACGCGGTCATCTGGGACCAGCTCGCCCAGAAGGTCGTCGCCGACTCACGCGGCACGTGGGCGTTCCTCGCCTTCCTCGCCATCGCCACCCAGATCGCGGCCATCGGCGTGCTCATCCCCTCCCAGATCCTGATCGTCGGCGCCATGGTGCTCGGCCCCGAGTTCGGTGCCGTCTCCGCGATCTGCTTCGGGTTGCTGACGGTGAGGTGGGCCCTGGTCGGTACGGCCGTCCGCACGTTGCTCGCGGGTTTCGCGACCGCCGTAGCCGTGACGTTCGCCTGCGCCTTCGTCTCGCGCGGGCTCGGCTGGGTCGAGCCCGACATGTTGCGACACAACGACGAGGTGCATTTCATCGTGATGCCCGACCGGTGGTCGTTCATCGTGGCGCTGCTCGCGGGCGCCGCCGGGGTGCTGTCCGTCACGGCGGGCAAGTCGTCGGCGCTGGTCGGCGTGTTCATCTCGGTCACGACCGTGCCCGCGGCCGGATACATGGCGGTCGCCCTGGCTCTGGGACGGTGGCCCGAGGTCGGCGGCTCCGCGCTGCAACTCGTCGTGAACATCGCCGGCATGGTCGTGGCGGGGACGGCGACGCTGCTGGTGCAGCGCGGCCTGTGGCGGAGGTACGGCCCCCGCCTACCCGCGACCCGGGCATGACGCCCGGCGATCTCGGTACACCTGAGGCTGAGGTGCGATTCGTCCCAACGAAGGAGGCCCGCCGGCAGCCCCGCCAAGTAGGGTGCCGGTCATGACACCGAGCGTCACCGCCTGCATCTCGACCGAGGGGCTGACCAAACAATTCCCCCGGGTCACCGCGCTCGAGAACCTCACGGTCACGACCGAGGCCGGGGTGACCGGCCTGGTCGGCGCCAACGGAGCGGGCAAGTCCACCCTGATCAAGATCCTGCTCGGCCTGCAGCCGGCCACCTCCGGCCGCGCCCACGTGCTGGGCATGGACACCGCCACGCAGGGGGTGGACATCCGCCGGGTCGTGGGCTACATGCCCGAGCACGACTGCCTCCCGCCCGACGTGTCCGCCACCGAGTTCGTGGTGCACATGGCCCAGATGTCGGGCCTGCCCCGCACGGCGGCCCGGGAGCGGGCGGCCGACACGCTGCGGCACGTCGGCCTCTACGAGGAGCGCTACCGCCCCATCGGCGGTTACTCCACGGGCATGCGCCAGCGGGTCAAGCTCGCCCAGGCCCTCGTCCACGACCCCCGCCTGGTCTTCCTCGACGAGCCGACCAACGGCCTCGACCCGCAGGGGCGCGACGAGATGCTGGCGCTGATCCGGCGCATCGGCGCCGACTTCGGCATCAGCGTGCTCGTCACCTCCCACCTGCTGGGCGAGCTGGAACGCGTCTGCGACCACGTCATCGTGATCGACTCCGGCCGGTTGCTGCGCTCGTCGTCCATCGGAGAGTTCACCCAGGCCACCCAGGCGATCGCCGTCGAAGTCGAGGACGGCTTGCAGTCCCTCGCCGAGCGCCTGACCGCCGCAGGCGAGGCCGTGGCCGTACAGGGGAGACTGCTGACCGTCCAGGTGCCCGCCCACGACGAGGCCGGGCGCACCTACGACGCGGTGCGTGACGCCGTCTGCGATCTCAACCTCAACCTCGTACGGCTGGAGCAGCGGCGCGGCCACATCGAGGACGTGTTCAAGGAGCCGGCAGCATGACGATCCAGCCGACCGGGGTCATCCACGACATCGGATACCGCCACTACGAGGGTGAACGGCTCGGCCGCGGTCACGTGGTCGCCGCGCTCACCCGCCACAGCCTCAGGGGCGTCTTCGGGCTCGGCCGTACGGCCAAGGCCAAGATCATGCCGTTCCTGCTGGCGATGATCATGTTGCTCCCGGCCGTGGTGTCGATCGCCATCATGGCGCTGGTCAAACAGCAGGGCCTGCAGTATCACGACTACGCGACGATCATGCAGCCCGTGCTCGCCATCTTCCTCGCCGCGCAGGCGCCCTACCTCGTCGCGCCCGACCTGCGCTTCCAGGTGCTCCCGTTGTATCTGTCCCGTCCGGTGACCGTGCTCGACTACCTCGGGGCCAAGCTCGCCGCGATGACGTCCGCCATGTTCCTGGTGCTCGCGACGCCGCTCACCCTCCTGTTCATCGGCGAACTCCTGGTGGACCTGCCGGGACCGCCGCACACGACCGACTACGTCGCCTCGATGGTGAGCGCCGCCGTACTCGCCGTGCTGCTCGCCTCGCTCGGCCTCGCCCTCGCTTCCTTCACGCCGCGGCGCGGGCTCGGCGTCGCCTCGGTGATCGCGTTCTACCTGTTCGCCTCGACCGTCTCGTTGGTGTTCTACGGCGCGTTCGAGTCGATGGGCCAGGACGACACAGCCAAATGGGCGATGCTGATCAATCCGTTCTTCCTGGTCGACGCCGTACAGGTGTCGCTGTTCGGTACCCCGCCGTCCAACGGGACGGGCTATCCCCCGGGCCCGTGGGCGTGCCTGATCGTGATCGGCGTGATCGCCGCCGCCCTGTCCGGCCTCGTGCTCCGCTACCGGAAGGCGACGTCGTCATGACCATGACCTCCGCTCAGACCGCCACGCGGCACAGCGTCGTCGAGCTCACCCAGGTGTCCCGGTGGTACGGCAACGTCGTCGCCGTCAACGACGTCACGATGACGATCGGCCCTGGCGTCACCGGCCTGCTGGGCCCCAACGGCGCGGGCAAGTCCACGCTGCTCCACATGATGGCCGGGTTCCTCGCGCCCTCGGGCGGCACGGCCACACTCAACGGGCAGCGCATCTGGCGCAACCACGAGATCTACCGGCTCATCGGGCTCGTTCCTGAGAAGGAGGCCGTCTACGGCTTCCTCACCGGCTGGCAGTTCGTTTTGTCGGCCGCGCGGCTGCACGGGCTGCCCTCCCCTGAGGAGGCCGCGGCGCAGGCCCTCGATCTCGTGGACATGAAAAAGCCCAAGGACCGCAGGATCGAGACCTACTCCAAGGGCATGCGCCAGCGGGTCAAGGTGGCGGCGGCGCTGGTGCACAAGCCCCAGGTGCTGCTGCTCGACGAGCCGTTCAACGGTATGGACCCCCGCCAGCGGCTGCACCTCATGGAGCTCATCCGCGAGCTCGGGGCCGCCGGCCGTACGATCCTCTTCAGCTCGCACATCCTCGAAGAGGTCGAGCGGGTCGCCCAGCAGATCGAAGTCCTCGTCGCCGGACGGCATGCCGCATCGGGCGACTACCGGGAGATCCGCCGGCGGATGACCGACCGGCCCCACCTGTTCCGGGTGCGGTCGAGCGACGACAGGCGGCTGGCCGCGGCGCTGATCGCCGACCCATCGTCCAGCGCGGTGTCGATGACCGAGCAGGGGATTGAAGTGCAGGCCACGGACTTCCGCCGCTTCACCTGGCTGCTGCCCCGGCTCGCCCGTGACATCGACGTCCACCTGTGGCAGGTCTCCCCCACCGACGAGGACCTGGAAAGCGTCTTCGCCTACCTGATCTCCAGGAGCTCGACATGAGCATCCCTGCCCACCCGCGAGTCGGCCGGGCGAGGCACGAGCCCCGAGCGCCGAAGGAAGGCAGCGCCTCAGGCGCGCCGATGACCAGTCGAGCGGAGCGAGACCGATGAACCCGCGAATCGGCGCGGCGCTGCCTGGACAGAGAAGCGAGCGGGCGAGGCACGAGCCCCGAGCGCCGAAGGAAGGCAGCGCCTCAGGCGCGCCGATGAGCAGTCGAGCGGAGCGAGACCGATGAACGCAGTCGTGGCGGATATCACCTATCGGGCGATGCTGGGGCGCAAGCGCATCTGGCTGCTCGTGCTGCTGCCGGTGGCTTTGATCGGCATGGCGGCGCTGCTGAGGCTGATCGGCGGGTGGGATGAGCACACCGCGGTCATCCTGATGCGGACCTTCTCGATCAGCACGATGTTGCCGCTTCTCGGGCTCATCGCCGGGACGGGGGTGATCGGGCCGGAGATCGAGGACGGCACGATCATGCACCTGCTGGCCAAGCCGATCTCCCGCCCGGTGATCGTGCTGACGAAGTTCATGGTGGCGGCGTCGCTGGTCGCGGCGTTCGGGGCGGTGTCCACGTTCGTGGCGGGCTACATCATGGTCCGCGACGAGTCGGGAGTGGCCTACGGCTTCGCCCTCGGCTCCCTGGCCGGCGGCGTGGCGTATGCGGCGGTCTTCCTGCTGCTGGGGGTGCTCACCCGCCACGCGGTCACGATCGGCATCATCTACGCCCTGGTGTGGGAGGGCCTGGTGGGCGGATACGTGCCCGGGGCGCGGACGTTGTCCATCCAGCAGTGGGCCACGTCGATCGCCGACCAGATCTCGTCGTCGGCCTTCTTCTCCACGGACGTCAAGCTGAGCTTCGCCGTACCCGCGTTGATCGTCGTGACGATCGGCTCAGTCCTGTGGGCCGGGCAGCGCCTGCGCTCCCTGTCCCTCACCGGCGAGGAGTGACCTTCCGGCCAGCGACCATGTGGTGTGGCACAGCCCGCGAACTCCTCATTCTTGGCATTGGACGTGAGGATACGCTGAGCCCATGAATCCGCGGCTTCTTGAACTTCACCTCGCGTCGTTCAAGACGTTCCAGGGCGCAACTCTGGATTTGTCAGACATGACCGTTCTTATCGGACGGAACAGCAGCGGGAAATCTAATGCACTTGATGGGCTTGAAGTTCTCTCCCGCCTGGCCTCCGGTGGTGACATCGTCGATGCCCTCGACAGCCGTCGAGGTGACGAAGGACCTCTACGGGGAGGCATGGAGGGATGTCCGCCACACGGCTCCGACGAGTTTCGTCTCGGCTGCAGGGTTACCTCTGAGCGCCTGAACACCGGATACATAGTCGTCGATCTCGACGTCACAGTGCGTGTGCGTCCTGAGCCTGAAATCGTGAGCGAGACGCTGCGCGGATTTTCAGGATCGCATCGCCGGACTCGGGACGCCGAAGAACGAGCGTGGCACACTTTGCTGAACACCAACGGTCCGTCACCGGGTCCCGGAAGCATTGGCGCGACATGGTATCGAGGAACGCGGGGCCGTGATCCGCGAGCCGCCTTCAGATCGAACAGACTACTGACGACGCAACTTCCTCTGCGACTTGCGCGGGACACGAAGGTCGAACAGCATGTTGCTCAAGCAGCCGAGGACGTCTTGGAGGCGTTGCGAGGCGTGTTCCATCTCGACCCCATTCCGCATCTCATGCGTCAGTACGTTCCTGGGCGGGACGTGCGGCTGCGCCGTACCGCGGAGAACCTCTCGGCGGTCATCGGGCAGATGGCGGAGCGCGACCCCGAGCAGTTCACCGAACTTGTGCGCCTCGTCCAGGCCCTTGTCGAGCATGAGGTCACTGGCGTCGAGGTCATCAGATCCGAACTGAACGACGTGATGCTCGCCCTCAGGGAAGGAACAGCGACGACTCCGGCGCGCGAGATGAGCGACGGCCTCCTGCGTTTCATGGCGATCGCCGCCGCCCTGTTGCGCAAGGGTCGCGACCTCGACCTCGGGGGACGCGACCTCGCCGATGAGGGCCGTCCCGTGACCATCGTGATCGAAGAGCTCGAAAACGGGCTCCATCCTTCGCAGGCGGCCCGCTCACTCGATCTTGTGAAACGTTCGAGCTCCGCGCAGGACACACAAGTGATCTTCACGACTCACAGCCCGGCTCTCCTGTCCGCATTGGACGCCAAGGATCACCAGAGCGTCGTTGTCTGTACGCGTGACCGTGACACCGGTCTTTCCCGGCTCGATCGACTGCCAGAGGTTCACGGATATCCGAGTCTCATGGCCAAGGGTTCACTGGGTGACATCGCGACATCCGGAATGCTCGAACACAGCCAAGAACCGCAGCGCGACTTCACCGCCTTCGACCGGCTCATGGGATTGGGTTGACATGCGCCGAGTGGAGTTCGTGGACACCTCGATCCTCTGCAACCTCCGTGACGTCCCGGGAAAGAACCAGGACCGGGAGCAGGTCCAGCGCGAGCTGCGGCACAGGAAGACGGCCTGCGACCTGATCCTGCCGGTCACCAGCGTCATCGAGACAGGTAATCACATCGCCCAACTTCCGCGCGGGCACGAGCGACGCGACCGGGCCGACCGCCTCTCGCAACTGCTCGAACTGGTCATCAGCGGTCAGGCCCCTTGGGTCCTCCACACAGTCGAGTGGGGAGAAGGCTTCTTACGCGAACTCCTGACTGGAGCGGGAACGCACACGAGCCTGACCGACCACGCGACGACAGGCCTCGGCCTCGGCGATCTCTGCATACTCGCCGAAAGGCAGCTCTATCTGCAGCGAGTCACCGGAGTAGAGGTCGGAATCTGGACCCTTGACGGGCAGCTCAGCGCGCATTCGTAGCGGTGCGCCGGAAACGCGAAGGGCCTCCCCGCACCCGAGTGCGGGGAGGCCCTGGCGAAACGGTCAGGCGCAGACCGTGCGGACGACGTCCGCCAGGTGCTGTGCCACGGACGACGCCTTGTCGTGCGACTCGGCCTCGACCATCACGCGGATCATGGGTTCGGTGCCGCTCGGCCGGATCAGCACCCGGCCGGAGTCGCCGAGATCCGCCTCGGCCTTGGCGACGGCGGCCAGCAGCTCGGGCGCGGACGCCTTCGCCTTGGCGACGTCGCGCACGTTGATCAGCACCTGGGGCAGCTTGGTCATCGCCGAGGCGAGCTCGGACAGCGAGAGCTTCGACTTCGCCACCTCGGCCATCAGATGCAGTGAGGTGAGGAGCCCGTCACCGGTCGTGGCGTGATCGAGCATGATCACATGACCGGACTGTTCCCCGCCGAAGTTGAACCCGCCCTCCTGCATCGCCTCCAGGACGTACCGGTCACCCACGGCGGTCTCCACCATGGTCAGCCCGGCGTTCCGGAGAGCGATCTTGAATCCGAGGTTGGACATCACGGTGGCGACCACGGTGTTCTCGACCAGTCGGCCGGCGTCCCGCATCGCGAGCGCGAGGATCGTCATGATCTGGTCGCCGTCGATCTCGTCGCCCTCGGCGGTCACCGCGAGACAACGGTCGGCGTCGCCGTCGTAGGCGACTCCGAGATCGGCGCCGCGCTCGACGACGGCCTGCTTGAGGCCGTCCAGGTGGGTCGATCCGACACCATCGTTGATGTTGAGACCGTCCGGGCTGGCGCCGATGGTCTCCACCACCGCGCCCGACCGCAGCAACGCCTCGGGGGCGACCATGTGGGCCGCGCCGTGCGCGCAGTCCACGACCACCTGCAAACCGTCGAGACGGTGGGGCAGGGCGCCCAGAAGGTGGGTCACATACCGGTCGGCCTCGCCGTACGCCTCCCGGACCCGGCCCACGGAGGAGCCGACCGGGCGTTCCCACTTCTCACCGAGACGGTTCTCGATCTCGTTCTCCACCGCGTCGGGCAACTTGAAGCCGCCGCGGGTGAAGAACTTGATCCCGTTGTCCGGGGCCGGGTTGTGGGACGCGGACAGCATGACGCCGAGGTCGGCTCCCAGTGCGGATGTCAAATAAGCGACCGCCGGGGTGGGCAGCACGCCGAGCCGGAGCACGTCCACGCCAGACGACGCGAGGCCGGCGACCACAGAAGCCTCCAGGAACTCTCCTGAGGCTCGAGGGTCCCGGCCTACGACGGCGATCGGGCGGCCGCGCCGCCCGACGCTGGCGTGGAACGCCCCAGCATCGCCGAGGACATGCGCGGCGGCCACGGACAGATCCATGGCCAGTTCCGCGGTGAGGTCGCGACCCGCGACCCCACGTACCCCGTCGGTGCCGAAAAGGCGCCCCAACTTAACGCTTGCTGTACTGCGGAGCCTTGCGGGCCTTCTTGAGGCCGTACTTCTTCCGCTCCGTGGCGCGGGCGTCACGGGTGAGGAAGCCGGCCTTCTTCAGCGGCGGGCGGTTGACCTCGGCGTCCAGAATGGCGAGCGCGCGGGACAGGCCCATGCGCAGCGCACCGGCCTGGCCGGTCACGCCGCCGCCGTCGATGCGGGCGATGACGTCGAACTGGTCCTCAGCGCCGAGCACGACGAACGGCTCGTTCACGATCTGCTGGTGGACCTTGTTCGGGAAGTAGACGTCCAGCGGACGGCCGTTGATCGTCCACTTGCCGGTGCCCGGCACGATGCGGACACGGGCGACGGCCTCCTTGCGGCGGCCGGTGCCGTACGAGTTGCCCGTGGTGACGGGCTTGCGCACGGGGGCGTCGCTCGCAGGGGTGGACTCGGTGGTGTACTCGGACGGGAACTCCTCCGCGGAGAAGTCTTCCAGCTCGCCCTCGACGAGCGTCTCGGTACCGGTGGGCTCGGCCACGGTTCTCCTCTTACTTTCCTGGCTCGGCGTTACTGGGCGATCTGGGTGATCTCGAAGGGCACCGGCCTCTGGGCCTGGTGCGGGTGCTCGGCTCCGGCGTAGACCTTCAGCTTCTTCGCCATCCGCCGGCCGAGGGCGTTCTTGGGCAGCATGCCCTTGACCGCCTTCTCCACGGCTCGGTCCGGGCGCTTCTCCATGAGCTCGCCGTAGGACACGGCGCGCAGACCGCCGGGGTAACCCGAGTGACGGTATGCCTTCTTCTGCTCGAGCTTGTTGCCGGTCAGGGCGACCTTGTCCGCGTTGATGACGATGACGAAGTCACCGGTGTCGACGTGGGGCGCGAAGATCGGCTTGTGCTTGCCGCGAAGGAGGGTGGCGACGTGGCTGGCCAGCCGGCCGAGCACGACGTCGGTGGCGTCGATGACGTACCACTGACGTTCGACGTCGTTGGGCTTCGGTGAGAACGTGCGCACGGCAGTGCCTTCTGTCGGGATGTGAACTCTCGGTAGGTTGCGCAGGCACGGCGACAACCTCCGTCTCCACAAGAACGGGAGAAGACGCCGGACGCGCCGTGTACCGGTCGTCTCTGAGACCGGTCCACACACAACGAACTAGCAGACTAACCGACCTCTCAC
Organism: Planotetraspora thailandica; assembly: GCF_016863335.1. Classification (GTDB taxonomy): domain Bacteria; phylum Actinomycetota; class Actinomycetes; order Streptosporangiales; family Streptosporangiaceae; genus Planotetraspora; species Planotetraspora thailandica. The sequence goes on along the minus strand of NZ_BOOR01000008.1, from coordinate 35,201 downwards.
GGCCGGGTCAAAACGACGAGCCGCCACCCGCCGGTACGGCCAGGCAAAAGGGGCGGCGGGGCCCGGCTCCGATAAACATTTGAAAGCTCAGCAAATACTTTCCCGCTGTCCCCTTCTACCACATGCCATAGATCCCTATATTTAACTGCGCTATGTGGCAGACCCCTCACACCCGGCATAACCGGTGGACGGCCCGGCGCGGGACCCGCGTTGGCGCACTGGCGTGTGTGATGGCCGTGATGCTCGTCGGCATCGTGATCGGCAGGCTGTCGATGAACGGCGACGACGTCGACCACGTCTACCTGCGCAATTCCCAGCCTTCACCGACCGGGACAGCGAAATCCCCCCGGGACCGCCCGCCGCTGCAGCATGCCTCCCGGGCCGCGTCGCCTCCCTCGCGTTCATCGGCGCCGATCGCCCAGCCGTCCCCTCAAGCCAAGGGGACCCCAGGCCGGCAGCGCGGCCCCGGCGGCAACCGCGGGAACGGCCGGATGGTCAAGGGCTTCGCGAGCAAGAAGGTCGTGGACCTCGTCAACGCCGCACGCCGCAAGGCGGGGTGCGGCCCGCTGCGCGTGGATCCGCGGCTCGTCAAGTCGGCGATGATGCACTCGCTGGAGATGGCGCGAAGCAACGACTTCGACCACGACTCCCCCGGCGGGGAGACCCCCTGGTCGCGCATGGCCGATGCGGGCTACAAGGACGGCGGCGCGGAGAACATCGCCCGCGGCTACCAGAGTGCCGAAGCAGCCGTCCGTGGCTGGATGGCCAGCCCCGGCCACAGCCGCAACATTCTCAACTGCAGGCTGGAGGCGACGGGGGTCTGGGTGGCCCTCGGTCCGGGCGGCCCGTGGTGGACCCAGGACTTCGGGTATTCGTGACCCTTCCTCATGTGCCCTGATACCCGGCTAATCTCGGGCGCATGGGTTATCCGGGCGACCAGCAACCACATCGCCAGCCGTACACGCCGTCCGACTCGCCGCTCAGGCGGGACGCTCCCCCGTACCAGGACGACGAGATCGCCTCGCCGTTCGGCGCGCCGCCACGGGAGCCCTCGCCCTACAGCACCGGCGACATGCCCGGGCCGTTCGGCGCGGCAGGCGGGCCCCGGCAGGACCCCTCGTACGGCTCGGCGTCGCCCTACGGCACAGGTGACCCGTACGGCTCCACCCGGCAGGAGACCTCGCCGTACGACGTGCAAGGAGGGTTCGGGCAGGGGCCCGGCTACGAGCAGGACCCGTACGGCGGCCAGGCCGGCCATTGGCCCGGCACCTCGGGACAGGCCCCGGCGTACACGGCGAACACGGATGACCCGTTCGGCAACGGCCCCAATTCGGGCGGTCCCTACGGCCAGACTCCCCCGGAGGGATACGGCACCGGCCAGAACCCGGCCATGCCCCCCGCCCCGCCGTCGCCTCAGGACGGACCGGGCAACGACTGGGACCCGTACGCCCCCAAGCCGCTTTGGCGGCGCCCCGCCGTGCTGGGCGTCGGACTGGTGGCGTTGATCGCCGCCCTGTTCCTGGGGTTGTGGGTCGCCTCCAAGGGCGACTCCGCGCCGGTGCGCACCCAGGTCATGCCGACGCCGACGATCAGCGTGCCGAAGGCCCCTCCGGGCAAGTACGGCTACGCCGAGTCGAGGGCGACGGATAAAACCCCCTTGTCGATCAAGGAGTTGTTCGGCAAGAAGCAGGTGACCCAGAGCCGCCGCACTTACGCCATGACCATCTACCACAAGGACAAGACCTGTGCCGACGGCATCTCCGGCACGAACTCCGGGTCGAAGCTCAAGGCGGCGCTGAAGTCCGGCGGCTGCACCCAGATGATCCGTGCCAGCTTCCGGGATGCCAAGGGCAACATCATCGGAACGATCGGCGTCGCGAATCTGAAGACTTCGGCCGCCGCGAAGAAGGTCGCCTCGGCGGGTGGCGGCAAGGAGCGGACCGACTGGCTCAAGCCGCTTCCCGGCAAGGACACGGTCACCAAGAAGCTCGGTGACGGCGACGCGTACGCGGGCGGCTGGACGCACGGCCACTACGCCGTTTTGTTGTGGTTCCAGTTCAAGGACGGGCACAAGCCGAGCAACGCAGGGCTGAAGCAGCTCTATCAGGCCGCGGTCGACATCACCGACGCCACGGTCTTCCCGGCCCTCGAGACCCGGTCGCTCACCGGAGGGCACGCCTGAGCAGCGTGGTCACCAGTGCCTTCATAAGGTGATCTATTCGGACGAACGCGCACCTGCGCCCATGCGGAAACGCCCATAGCGACACGGCGATCTCGTGCACGCCGATACGCTTCCGGCTATGCGTGGCCAGGATTCCGGTTCCGAGCACGAAAACGACGTGGCATGGACCCACCGGGAGGCGGAGGCCCCGGGCTCGGCGGCAGCGGCTACGCCACCGCCGAGCTTCGGCCAGTCGCCCGTCGCCGCGGACCCGCCCGCGTGGGCCCCTCAGGATGCGCCGGCCTACAGCTGGTCGTCGCCGCCGGCGGACCTTCCCGATCTCGACGTCCCCGACGAGTCGGAGGAGACCAACGAGTTCCGGGCCATCACGCCGTTCGACACCCGGCCTCCGGGGCTGACCCGCGCCGCTCCGGCCTCGCCGTACGCGACGGCCGCTCCGGGGCCCTCGATACCGGCAGACGCTCCGCGAAGCGGGGACGACCACGGACGGCACGGATCGGCGGAGCAGCCCGGAGGCTCCCCCGAAGGGTTCCCGCCGCCGGGCCAGGCCGCCGGACATCCGGTGCAGACTCCGGAGGGCGAGCGTCCCTCTCCGGCCTTCCAGGACGCCGAGCACGGCAACTGGCCTCCGCCGTGGACTCCGCCGCCCAACCTTGAGGATCGGGCCCGGCCATGGGGGCCGATGCCCGGAACCGACGCCCCGTGGCAGACGGCGTTCAGCGGCGCCGACCAGCCGGGCCAGCATGCCCGGCCCGACTTCGACGCCTCGTCCGCGTACGGCTCCGCCGACACGCCGTCCCCCTCGGGCGCTCCGGACCCGGCCCCCCACACTCCGGCGCATGCGGCGCCCTCTCATGCGGACCCGGCAGGGGAACCGGCCGCCCGGGAGTCCTACACCCCCGCCCACGCCGTCTACGGTGCGCCCGTCTACGGTGCACCCGTCTTCGAGGCGCCCGTCGACGAGACGGCCTCCCCCGGCGCATCCGCCCCGTACGGAGATCCGCCCGCGTACGGCGGCCCCGCTTCATACGGCGAACAGCCCACCCACGCCGAACCACCCGCATACGCAGACCGGCCCGCATACGGCGAGCCCGCATACGGCGAGCCCGCGTACGGCGATGCCCCGGCGCAACCGAACGCATCGGCGCAAGCGGAGGCTTCCGCGAAAGCGGAAGAGCCGGTGAGCGGCCGTCCCGCCGAGCCCGGCGACGTTCCCGTCTGGCCGCCACTGCGTTCCGGCGGCGAGGAGACGCCGGCGCCCGACGACAGGCATATCCAGCACGACGTGCCGTCCGTCGACCACGAGGTCGCGGCCGTCGAGGTCACCGGCGCCGGCGCCGGATGGCCGACGCGCCCCGGCGCCCCCGCGTTTGAGGACTCTCAGGGCTCCGCGGGCCTCGTGCCGCCTCCGCCGATCGCCGACCCGACACCGGCCGGCCCGACGGCCGCGGATCCCCAGCCGTTCGCGGGCTACAACGACCGCCTGCCTGACGGGATCGGCGCCGGGCCTGTGATCACCGGAACGGTGGTCCCGAACTCCGCCGTGCCCGCCGAGTTCCCCGCGGGACCGGCGGCCATGGGCGACGAGACCCCCTCCGGCGCCGGAGGCGTGCTCGACCGGTGGCCGGCGGCGGACGGGCGATCACACGACGCGGGAGCCGTACCATGGTCACGACCCGAGGGCACGCCCGGCGGACCCGTCCAGGCTGACGACGACGCCATCGCGGCCGCGATCACGCCGACATCGGGCTTCGCCCAAACGGGCGGCCATCCCCCGTTGCGGATCGAGGAGCCCTCTGGCGCGGAACCTCCGATGCCCTCATCGTCCCCCCACCCGACACCAGGACAGATGCCCAAAGCTCCGACACCGCAGGACCCCGCCCAAGCGCCTACGACGCCGTTCGCCTTCACGCCGGTGACGCCGCCCCGCGCGGCGGCCAAGACGCCCGCCTCCGGATTCGACTCGCTGGGATCTCCGGGCCCGGTCACGAGCCCGCAGGCGGTCATCACGCTCCCACCTGCTCCCCCCGGCGACCCCGCGAAGAGCCCGTCGGGCATGGTCAAGAAAACGTTCCTCGGCGCCGTAGCCGTGATCGCCATCGGAGCCATCGGCACCGCGGCCTTCTACGCCTACGCCGGCCAGCCGCCCACCGCCGTTCCCACCGCCGCTCCCTCGGCATCCAGGGCCGCCACGGAGGCGACTCCCACGGCTTCGCCGTCCGCCACCAGGGCGGCGGCCACGATCCTCGACTCCGAGAAGACCGACCCCCGCAAGCTGACGCTGAAGGAGGCCTTCCCCGTCTCCAAGATCACGCTTGGCGGCAGGACATACCGGGCGGTCAAGGTCAACATCACCGGCGATTGCAGCCAGGCGGCCGCCGGGGCGTTCGCGACCGCGCTGAAGAAGGGCAAGTGCAGCCGGGTCCTGCGGGCGACCTACGTGGATTCCAAGAAGCAGTACGCGGTCACGACCGGCATCGCCGTCCTGCCCACCAAGGCGGCGGCGCTCACGGCCGACCAGAGCAAGAGCCTCGGCAGCAACCAGTGGTTCCGCGGGCTGAACGGCACTCCCGACACGGCGAGCGACCGGGTGACGATCTCGGGAGGCTACGCGGCCGGGATGGTCTGGGGGCGTTACATCGTCTTCAGCTATGCCACCTATGCCGACGGTCACACCCCGGACGCCAAGGACCGGAGCCTCGGGCCGATCAGCAGCGCCTTCCGCGACCACACCGCCGAGGTGATCGAAAAGCGCGTCACGGGCTGAGTGTGCGCACCCGGCGTGTCGACGCGGCGCGCCGGGCCAGTTCCTCCGCCGCGGGATAGCGGACCTCTTCCAGCGTCAGCCCGTGCGCGGGGGCGACGTGCACGCCGGAGTCCCGCACACCCGTGACCAGCACCTGGCGGGGCCATTCGACCGGCCTCCTGCCCTCCCCGACGGCGAGCAGCGACCCCACCAGGGCGCGCACCATGGAGTGGCAGAACGCGTCGGCGATCACGGTCGCCCTGATGATCTGGTCCTCGCCTCTGACCCAGTCGAGCCGCTGGAGCTCCCGGATCGTGGTGGCTCCCTCCCGGCTTCTGCAGAACGCCGCGAAGTCGTGCTCCCCGAGAAGGCTCGCGGACGCCGCATTCAGGAGAGCCACATCAACCGGCCGGTTGCGCCAGACCACGTCGTGCCTCCGCAGCGGGTCGACGCCCCCCGGCGCGTCACCCACCTGGTACACGTATCGCCGTGACAGCGCGGAGAATCGTGCGTCGAAGCCTTCAGGGGCCACGCAGACGGCGTTGACCCTGACATCGAGGGGCAGAACGCCTGACAGCCTCCTGATGAGCGCAGAAAGCCATTCAGGCCCCTTGCCGTCCCATAGCTCCTCGGCGTCCCCCGGCTGGGGACCCCGGCGGGCCGCCGCGTCGAGCACCGCCAGTGAGGCGATCGGGAGATCGACGTGCGCCACCTGGCCGCGGGCATGGACCCCCGCGTCGGTACGGCCGGCCACGGTCAGCGCGGGGGCCGCCTCCAACCGGAGCACACGGCCGAGAGCGTCTTCCAGTTCGCCCTGGACGGTCCTCCTGCCCGGCTGGCGCGCCCATCCGGAGAAGTCGGTCCCGTCATACGACAGGTCCAGCCGCAGCCGCACGTCCCGATCCACGTCATCCCTCCCGTACGGCCAAGCCGTACCACGCCGTACCGAAAACGCATGCCGGTGAAAACGAAGAGCGGGCCCAGGATCCCGCAAGGGAACCGAGCCCGCTCTCCGGCCTGCGCTCGACCAGACCGATCACATCGGTCAGGCCTGCTTGATCAGGCCTCGTCCTTCTTGGCGTCGTCCTTCGCCTCGGCGGCCGTCTCCGTGGCCTCGGCGGACTCCGTCGCCTCCGCGGCGGCCTCCGGAGCCTCGGCGGTCTCCACGGCCTCCTCCACGTCCGCCTGGGGCGCCTCGGCCGCGGGAGCGGGCGTGGTGCGCGAGACGGTGACCGGGTTCAGCTGCTCGCTCACCAGCTCGATGACCGCCATGGGAGCGTTGTCTCCCTTACGCGGGCCGATCTTGGTGATCCGGGTGTAACCACCGGGACGCTCGGCGAACGTCGGCGCGATCTCGGTGAAGAGGTGGTGCACGACGCTCTTGTCGCGGACGACGGTCAGCACCTGGCGACGGTTGTGCATGTCGCCCTTCTTCGCCTTGGTGATCAGCCTCTCCGCCAGCGGCCGAAGGCGCTTGGCCTTGGCCTCGGTGGTGCGGATCCGGCCGTGCTGGAACAGCTGCGTCGCAAGGTTCGACAGGATCAGCCGCTCGTGCGCCGGGCTGCCGCCCAGGCGGGCGCCCTTGGTGGGCTTGGGCATGTGATGCTCCTCATGGATAACCCGCCCCGGCCGTATCAGGTACCGGGGTCGGGCCGACCGGCGGACCGGTCGTCAACTGTCAGGGCCGTGCAGTACCGATCAGTACTGCTCGGTCTCGATGAAACCGCCGTCCTCGTCGTCGTACCCTCCGCCGGCGACCGCGGTGGGGTCGAATCCGGGCGGGGAATCCTTCAGAGCGAGGCCCATCTCGTGCAGCTTCTGCTTGACCTCTTCGATCGACTTGGCGCCGAAGTTGCGGATGTCCAGCAGGTCCTGCTCACTGCGAGCCACGAGCTCACCCACAGTGTGGATGCCCTCGCGCTTGAGGCAGTTGTAGGAGCGAACCGTGAGGTTGAGCTCCTCGATCGGCAGCGCCAGGTCGGCGGCCAGGGCCGCGTCCGTCGGCGACGGGCCGATGTCGATGCCCTCGGCCTCGACGTTGAGCTCACGGGCCAGGCCGAAGAGCTCGACGAGGGTCTTGCCCGCCGAGGCCACCGCGTCGCGGGGCTTCATGGAGGGCTTGGTCTCGACGTCGAGGATCAGGCGGTCGAAGTCCGTGCGCTGCTCGACACGGGTGGCCTCGACCTTGTAGGTGACCTTGAGAACCGGGGAGTAGATCGAGTCGATCGGAATCCGGCCGATCTCCTGTCCCGGCTGCTTGTTCTGCGCGGCGGAGACGTAGCCGCGGCCACGCTCGACGGTCAGCTCCATCTCGAGCTTGGCCTTGCCGTTCAGCGTGGCGATGTGCAGGTCCGGGTTGTGGACCTCCACCCCTGCCGGAGGCGCGATGTCGGCGGCCGTGACCTCACCGGGGCCCTGCTTGCGCAGGTACATCACCACGGGCTCGTCGTGCTCGGACGAGACGACCAGTGCCTTGAGGTTGAGGATGATGTCGGTGACGTCTTCCTTGACCCCGGGGATGGTCGTGAACTCGTGCAGCACGCCCTCGATCCGGATGCTGGTGACCGCCGCCCCCGGGATGGAGGACAGCAGCGTGCGGCGGACCGAGTTGCCGATGGTGTAGCCGAAGCCCGGCTCCAGCGGCTCGATGACGAACCGGGACCGGTGCTCCTCGAGCGACTCCTCCTGGAGGCTCGGGCGCTGGGCAATCAGCATTTTGTAACTCCTGAATCCGGGACAACCGGCGCCACTCCTTGCCGGCCTGCCCCATTCGTACGGCGACGCCCGCTATTTGACGCCACTCGCTAACAACCATGATGCCGTACGGCTCGCAATGTGCGGGCCGTACGGCGTCATCGTCCGATCCAGCGCTACTACTTGGAGTAGAGCTCGACGATCAGCTGCTCCTGAACCAGCGTGTCGATCTGCTGGCGGACCGGGAGCTGGTGCACCAGGATGCGCAGGTTCTCCGACGCGACGCCCAGCCAGGCCGGGACGGTCTTGTCACCGGCGGTGGCGCGGGCGACCTCGTACGGAAGCAGGTTGCGCGACTTCTCGCGGACCTCGACGATGTCGTGCTCGCGGACCCGGTACGACGGGATGTCGACCTTCTTGCCGTTCACCAGGATGTGCCCGTGACGGACCTGCTGGCGGGCGGCGTCACGCGACTCGGCGAAGCCGGCGCGGTAGACCACGTTGTCGAGCCTGCTCTCCAGGATCTGGAGGAGGTTCTCACCGGTCTTACCGGCCTTGCGGTTGGCTTCCTCGTAGTAGTTGCGGAACTGCTTCTCGAGGACGCCGTAGATGCGGCGGGTCTTCTGCTTCTCACGAAGCTGGAGCTGGTACTCCGACTCCTTGGGACGGCCGCGGCCGTGCTCACCCGGCGGGTAAGGACGGATCTCGATGGGGCACTTCGCGGACTCGCACTTCTTGCCCTTGAGGAAGAGCTTGGTCTTCTCCCGCCGGCACAGCTTGCAGTCCGCACCCGTGTAACGAGCCATTTTCTCTGTATCTCCTGGACTCAGACGCGACGGCGCTTGGGCGGACGGCAGCCGTTGTGCGGAACCGGGGTCACGTCCTGGATGGACCCGACCTCGAGGCCGGTCGCCTGCAGCGAACGGATCGCGGTCTCACGGCCGGAGCCGGGGCCCTTGACGAAGACGTCGACCTTGCGCATGCCGTGCTCCATGGCGCGGCGAGCGGCGTTCTCCGCGGCCATCTGCGCGGCGTACGGGGTGGACTTACGGGAGCCCTTGAACCCGACGTGGCCGGCGCTGGCCCAGGAGATCACGTTCCCGTTCGGGTCGGTGATCGAAACGATCGTGTTGTTGAACGTGCTCTTGATGTGGGCGTGCCCGTGAGCGACGTTCTTCTTTTCCTTACGGCGCACCTTCTTCGGCGCGCCTTGGCGGCTCTTCGGCGGCATTTAAGCGCTTCTCCTGAAATGTGGCTGCTAAGGACTACTTCTTGCCCGGCTTCTTCTTGCCGGCCACGGTCTTCTTCTTGCCCTTGCGGGTGCGCGCGTTCGTCTGCGTCCGCTGACCGTGGACAGGCAGCCCCTTGCGGTGCCGAATGCCCTGGTAGCAACCGATCTCGATCTTGCGCCGGATGTCGGCCTGAACCTCGCGGCGGAGGTCACCCTCGATCTTGTAGTTCGCCTCGATGAAGTCACGCATCGGCACGAGCTCGGTGTCGCTGAGCTGGTGGACGCGAAGGTCCGGGTCGATGCCCGTGGCCTTCAGGATCTCGTGGGCGCGGGTGCGGCCGATTCCGAAAATGTAGGTGAGAGCGATCTCCAGCCGCTTTTCGCGGGGGAGGTCGACGCCAACCAGGCGAGCCATGGTCGGGCATTCTCCTTCGTTGTGGCGGAGGTCTTGCGCCTCACTTCCCCTCCCCATGCCCGGGGTGAGGGCCCCGGCCTCCGACCGGGGGTCTCCCGCGTGGTCCGGCTCCCCTGCGGGAACCGCCTGCGCGGGTGTGACACGCGATTATCGTCGCCGGCCCGGATCCACCCGTGGGATGGTTCCGCCCCGGCGGGCCCTCGCACATATCGAGTCCGCTACGGGAGCGGACTCCAGGCGGGGCCGTTCGCGACTAGCCCTGGCGCTGCTTGTGGCGCAGGTTGTCGCAGATCACCATGACGCGACCGTGCCGGCGGATCACCTTGCACTTGTCGCAGATCTTCTTGACGCTCGGCTTGACCTTCATAGTCCTTATTCGTTCCGCGTACGGCCGGCCTCCATCACCGGAGGATGGCCTACTTGTACCGATAGACGATCCGCCCACGACTGAGGTCGTAGGGGCTCAGTTCGACGACCACCCGGTCGTCGGGGAGGATTCGGATGTAGTGCATCCGCATCCGCCCACTGATATGGGCAAGGACCTTATGGCCGTTGTCGAGTTGCACCCGGAACATGGCGTTCGGGAGCGACTCCACCACAGTGCCCTCAATCTCGATGGCGCCGTCTTTCTTGGCCATGGCCCTCGCGTTTCACTGATCGGTCGTCTGAGGTTTCGGAACACTAAGCAGCCGCGACCTTCACACCATTCGGAGAGCGCGGTCGGCCAAGACCGCCCATGCGCAAAAGGTCATAGTGAACCGACAAAGTAGTGTACGACAACCCCCCACCAAATGCGAAACGGAGCGGGGTGTCCCTACACAACAGGGTCAAAGGGTACCGCAGATCCGGGCGTGTCAAGGGGGAGATCGCGCCCGCCCGTCCGGCACCGCCGAAATGCCGATCCGGGCGGGCACGACTCGATCATCGCCGCGAAGGGCACAGCGGAACTGCTCCAGATCGCGCGATAAAGATCACCTACCCCGCGGAAAACCGGGCGACGGTGACTCACCGGCAAAGACTGCGTCTAACCGGAGAGCCACCCAAACCCACCGGTTTCAGCGGCGGCGGTTCCGCCCGTGCCCGGGGCCCGTACCGAAGACGGTGTTCATCAGCAGGCCGACCCCCCAGATGGCGGTCACCCACACCGGCCACGGATAGAGCAGCTGCCCGGAGCCGATGGACGACACGAGCCAGATCGTCCAGAGGACGGCGCTCGTGGCGGCCCAGCTCACCCAGGCGGCCTTCAGTTGCCCGTTGCGCGGCCGCGCAGGCTGCTTGGCGGCCGGCGCAGGCGCGGCGGGCAGTCTGTGCAGATCGATCTCCGGCAGGTCCGAGGTCAGCTTGGCCAATTCGCCGTACGTCCGGCTCTGGTAGACGCCCTCGAGCCGCTCGTTGAACTCGTCGACGGTGAGCCTGCCCTCGGCCACGTGCTCACGCAGTGCCGCCGCGACCCGGTCCCGGTCGCCGTCGGAGGCACGCATTTCCGGGGTTGCCGCCATCTTCATCTCCCGCAGATCCGCGCAATACCCTCATTATGGTCCAGGCATTCGTACGGCAAGCCGTACGAATCACGGGTTTTGCGGCCGGTCGCCCAGGAGCTCCTTGAGGCGGGACTCGCCACCGTCGAGCGCCGTCAGCACCAGCGGGCCGTCCGGAGTCACCGCGACGCTGTGCTCGAAGTGAGCCGAAGACTTGCCGTCGATGGTGACGACCGTCCAGTCGTCGTCGAGCACCTTCGTGCGCTCGGTGCCGAGATTGACCATGGGCTCCACGGCGAAGCACATCCCGGCCTCGAACCGGGGCCCCCGGCCGGGACGGCCGTGGTTGGCCACCCAGGGATCCATGTGCATCGCGGTGCCGATCCCGTGCCCGCCGTACTCGGGGGGAATGCCGAACCTGCCCTGGGAGCGGACGTAGGTCTCGACGCGGTGGCCGATGTCGGACAGGTGGCCGCCGACCGTCAGCGCGGTGATGCCCCGCCACATGGACTCCTCGGTGACCCGCATGAGCTCGGTGAGCTCGGGGGCGACCTCCCCCACGGGGACGGTGATCGCCGAGTCGCCGTGCCAGCCGTCGAGGATCGCGCCGCAGTCGAGGGAGATGATGTCGCCTTCACGAAGCTTGCGGCGGTCCGTGGGGATGCCGTGGACGACCTCTTCGTTCACGGAGGCGCAGATGGTCGCGGGGAAGCCTTGATAGCCCTTGAACGACGGGATGGCGCCCTCGCCCCTGATCGCCTTCTCGGCGATGGCGTCGAGTTCGAGAGGGGTGATGCCCGGCTGGACCGACGCCCGCAGCAGTTCGAGCGTCCTGCCGACGACCAGACCGGCCTCGCGCATCTTGTCCACTTGTTCGGGCGACTTGATCTGAATACCGTGCTTGCTCTTCTTGAACACTAAATGCACCCCCTTTCGTGATTGTCCCATAAATGGCTGAACGCCACCCCATGGATAGGGATGGCGTTCATAGCCTGGGTAAACAGCGTCAGCCTGCGAACCTTCGCAGAGCGGCCATCGCCCGCTGGGTGACCTCCTCGACCGGGCCGGTCGCGTCCACCCCGACGAGGATGCCCTCGTCCGTGTAGAAGGAGATCAGGGGCTCGGTCTGCTCCTGATAGACCTCCAGGCGGTGCCGGATCGTCTCCTCGCGGTCGTCGTCGCGCTGGAACAGCTCTCCGCCGCAGACGTCGCAGACCCCGGGTACGGCAGGCGGGTCGAAGTCCACGTGCCACACCTTGCCGCACGAGCGGCAGGTGCGCCGACCGGCCAAGCGCCGGACGACCTCTTCGTCATCCACGACGAGCTCCAGCACCAGATCGAGCCCGGTACCGAACTCGGCCAGCATCTTCTTCAGGATCTCGGCCTGGGGGACGTTGCGGGGGAACCCGTCGAGCAGGAAGCCGTCCTGCGCGTCCTTCTCCGACAGGCGGTCACGCACCATGGCCACCGTGACCTCGTCGGGGACGAGGTCACCCCGATCCATGTACTCCTTGGCGAGCTTGCCCAGCTCCGTGCCGCCGGAGACGTTGGCACGGAAGATGTCACCTGTCGAGATTTTCGGGATCGACAGGTGCGATGCGATGAACTGGGCCTGCGTCCCCTTACCCGCTCCGGGGGGCCCAACCAGGACGAGGCGCACTATCTCAGGAAGCCCTCGTAGTTGCGCTGCTGAAGCTGGCTCTCGATCTGCTTGACCGTGTCAAGTCCGACACCCACCATGATCAGAATGCTCGTCCCTCCGAACGGGAAGTTCTGGCTGGCACCCGCCACCGCGAGCGCGATGATCGGGATGAGCGAGATGACACCCAGATACGGAGCGCCCGCGGCCGTGAGCCTGTTGAGCACGAAGCTCAGGTACTCGGCGGTCGGCCGGCCCGGACGGATGCCCGGGATGAACCCACCGTACTTCTTCATGTTGTCGGCGACTTCAACGGGGTTGAAGATGATGGACACGTAGAAGTAGGTGAAGAAGATGATGAGGAGGAAGAACGTGGCCATGTAGACCGGGTGGTCACCGCGGACCAGGTTCTGCGCCAGCCAGTCGATCACCACGTTCGGCGTCTGGCTGTTGCCGAAGATCGTGACCAGCAGCTGGGGCAGGTAGAGCAGCGACGACGCGAAGATGACCGGGATGATGCTGGCCTGGTTGACCTTCAGCGGAATGTAGGTCGAGGTCCCGCCGTACATCCGCCGGCCGACCATCCGCTTGGCGTACTGCACAGGGATGCGGCGCTGTGCCTGCTCGATGAAGACGACCACGGCGATCATCACGACGCCGACGACCATGACCACGGCGAACTTGAAGGCGTCCTGGCGGAAGATGCTCAGCAGCTCGGCCGGGAAGACCGCGATCACCTGGGTGAAGATCAGGATCGACATGCCGTTACCCACGCCGCGGTCGGTCACGAGCTCGCCCAGCCACATGATCACCGCGGTACCGGCGGTCATGGTGATGACCATGGTGACGATCGTGAAGACGTCCTGGTTGAGCAGGATCTCCTGGTTACAGCTCGGGAACAGCTGCCCGCTGCGCGCCAGGGCGACGAAGGCCGTCGACTGGAGAATGCCCAGACCGATGGTCAGGTAACGCGTGTACTGTGTGATCTTGGCGTTGCCCGCCTGGCCCTCCTTCTTGAGAGCCTCGAGCCGCGGGATCACCACCGTGAGCAGCTGCAGGATGATGCTCGCCGTGATGTACGGCATGATGCCGAGGGCGAACACCGACAGCTTCAGCAGCGCACCGCCGCTGAACAGCTGCACCATTCCGTAGATGTTGTTGGAGTCGCCCGCCTGCGCCTGATCAAGGCAGAGCCGGACGTTCGCGGCGTTGACGCCGGGAGTAGGAAGCACCGAGCCGAGCCGGAACAGCACAATGATGCCCAGAGTAAAGAGCAACTTATTGCGCAGGTCCGGAGTCCGGAATGCCCGGGTAATCGCGGTTAGCACGGTCCCTCCAGCGCGCCCAAGACGCGGTTTCGGTCGGCGATGGTCCGAGGGCGTCCATCGACATGTCTTCTTGCCAGTGAGTCAGGTGGGACGCGAACGAGCCCACTGCCCAGCGAACTCTAACGCACTACGGGCGCGGAGGCTCATATCGAACCCCCGCGCCTCGTACAGCATCATGCCTAAAGCTCGGAAACCGAGCCTCCGGCCGCGGCGATCTTCTCCTTGGCGCTGGTGGAGAAGGCGTGCGCCTGCACGTTCAACGCCACGGAGATCTCGCCGGTTCCCAGCACCTTGACGGGCTGGTTCTTGCGCACCGCGCCCTTGGCGACCAGGTCGCGGAGGGCGACGTCGCCGCCCTCCGGGAAGAGCTCACCGAGCTTGTCCAGGTTGACGACCTGGTAGGTCGTCTTGAACAGAGCGTTGGAGAAGCCCTTCAGCTTCGGCAGCCGCCGCTGGAGCGGGATCTGGCCACCCTCGAAGCCGAGCGGAACGTTGTTACGGCTCTTGGTGCCCTTGGTTCCGCGACCGGCGGTCTTGCCCTTGGAGCCCTCGCCACGGCCCTTGCGGACCTTGGCCTTGTTCGAGCCGGGAGCGGGCCGCAGGTCGTGAATCTTGAGCGGAGCGTTCTCAGTCATGACTAGTCCACCTCTTCGACATCGACGAGGTGCGTCACAACGGCGACCATGCCCCGGATCTCCGGGCGGTCCTCCTTGACGACGACGTCGCCGATTCGCTTCAGGCCCAGCGAGCGAAGCGAGTCACGCTGGTTCTGCTTGCCGCCGATCTTCGACCGGACCTGAGTGATCTTCAGACGAGCCATCGCTAGCTCACCGCCTTCGCCGCCGCAGCCTCCGCGAGGCCCTCGGCGCGAGCCTTGAGCATCGCCTTGGGGGCGACGTCCTCGATCGGCAGGCCACGGCGGGCGGCGATCTCCTCGGGCCTGCTGAGGCCCTTCAGAGCCGCCACGGTGGCGTGCACGATGTTGATCGGGTTGTCCGAGCCGAGCGACTTGGACAGCACGTCGTGGATCCCGGCGCACTCCAGGACCGCGCGCACCGGGCCACCCGCGATGACACCGGTACCGGCGGAGGCCGGACGCAGCAGGACGACGCCCGCGGCGTCCTCACCCTGCACGGTGTGCGGGATGGTGCCCTGGATGCGCGGCACCTTGAAGAAGTGCTTCTTGGCCTCCTCGACGCCCTTGGCGATCGCCGCGGGCACCTCCTTGGCCTTGCCGTACCCGACCCCGACGAGGCCGTTGCCGTCACCGACGATGACCAGCGCGGTGAAGCTGAAGCGCCGGCCGCCCTTGACGACCTTGGCCACTCGGTTGATCTTTACGACGCGCTCGATGTACGAGACGCCCTTGTCGGCGGCGCCGCCGCGGCGATCGTCACGACGGTCCCGCCGCTCGCCACCGCCGCCTGCGCCGCGACGCGGAGCTGCAGCCATCAGTGGTTCCTCTTCTCGTTGCTCATGGGACGGGCTGACATCAGAACTCCAGCCCGCCTTCCCGGGCGCTGTCCGCGAGCGCGGCCAGGCGGCCGGCGTAGCGGTTGCCACCGCGGTCGAAGACGACGGCGGTGATCCCGGCGGTCTTGGCCCGCTGAGCGAGAAGCTCGCCGACCTTCTTCGCCTTCTCAGTCTTGTCACCCTCGGCGCCGCGCAGGGAGACGTCCATGGTGGACGCGCTCACCAGCGTGTGGCCCTTGGTGTCGTCGACGATCTGCACGAACAGGTGCCGCGTGGACCGGTTGACGACCAGACGCGGACGCTCGGTGGTGCCGAAGACGTTCTTGCGGACTCGGTTGTGCCGGCGGGCCCGCGAGACAGCGCGGGCGGCCGTGTGCTTGCCGAACGCAGTCTTGCCAGCCATGACTACCTACCAGCCTTTCCGACCTTGCGGCGGACAACTTCGCCTTGGTAGCGCACGCCCTTGCCCTTGTACGGGTCCGGCTTGCGCAGCTTCCTGATGTTGGCGGCGACCTCGCCGACCTTCTGCTTGTCGATGCCGTCCACGTGGAAAAGCGTGGGCCGCTCGACGCGGAAGGTGATGCCCTCGGGAGCGTCGACGATCACCGGGTGGCTGAAGCCCAGCGAGAACTCCAGCTGCGTCGGGCCCTTGGCCTGGACGCGGTAACCGACGCCGACGATCTCCAGCGTCTTCGTGTACCCCTGCGTCACGCCCGACACCATGTTGGCGATCAGCGTGCGCGACAAGCCGTGCAGCGCACGGATCTTGTTCTCGTCGTTGGGGCGACTGACGGCGATCGTGCCGTCCTCGGCCCGAGCAACCTCGATGGGCTCGGCGACCGTGTGACTGAGCGTGCCCTTGGGCCCCTTGACCTGGACGTCCCGACCACTGATGGTGACGTCGACACCTGCCGGTACGGGGATGGGCAGCCGTCCGATTCTCGACATGCTGTGGTTCCTCCCCTCTTACCAGACGTAGGCGAGGACTTCCCCGCCCACTCCACGCTTGCCGGCCTGCTTGTCCGTCATCAGGCCGCCGGACGTCGAAATAATCGCAACGCCCAGACCGCCGAGAACGCGGGGCAGGTTGTCCTTCTTTGCATAGACCCGCAGGCCGGGCTTGGAAACCCGGCGCAGGCCCGCGAGCGAACGCTCACGGCTGGGGCCGAACTTCAGCTCCACCACGAGGTTCTTGCCGACCTTGGCGTCCTCGACGCTCCAGGCCTGGATGTAGCCCTCCTGCTGAAGGATCTCGGCGATGTGCGCCTTGATCTTCGAGTAGGGCATGGTGACGGTGTCGTGATAGGCCGAATTCGCGTTACGCAGACGCGTCAGCATGTCTGCGATCGGGTCGGTCATCGTCATGGCCGGTGGCCTTCCTCACCGCGGTTTCCACAGAGGTGGACCTACGGTGCGGTCATGGGCGCCGACATGGCCGGCGCCCGGTTTACATGACTTCTGGTGTACGGCGGGCAACCCCGGACGGGGGCTACCAGCTCGACTTGGTGATGCCGGGCAGCTCGCCCCGGTGCGCCATCTCACGGAAGCACACGCGGCACAGGCCGAACTTGCGGTAGACGGCGCGCGGACGGCCGCAGCGCGAGCACCGAGTGTACGCCCGGACCTCGAACTTCTGCTTCCGCGCTGCCTTGACCTTGAGCGATGTCTTCGCCATGATCAGGCCTCCTTGAAGGGGAATCCGAGGTGCTTCAGCAGCGCCCGTCCCTGCTCGTCGTTCTTCGCGGTCGTCACGACCGTGATGTCCATGCCCCGCTGCCGGTCGACCTTGTCCTGGTCGACCTCGTGGAACATGACCTGCTCGGTGAGACCGAAGGTGTAGTTGCCGTTGCCGTCGAACTGCTTCGGCGACAGGCCGCGGAAGTCACGGATACGCGGGAGCGCCAGCGACAGCAGACGGTCGAGGAACTCCCACATGCGGTCGCCGCGCAGGGTCACGTGGGCGCCGATCGGCATGCCCTCGCGGAGCTTGAACTGCGCGATGGACTTGCGGGCGCGGGCGACGGCCGGCTTCTGACCGGTGATCGCGGTGAGGTCGCGGACGGCGCCCTCGATGAGCTTCGAGTCGCGGGCGGCCTCGCCGACACCCATGTTCACCTTGATCTTGGTGACCCCGGGAACCAGCATGATGTTCTCGATGCCGAACTCCTCGCGCAGCTTCGCGATGATCTCCTCGCGGTAGCGCTGCTTGAGGCGCGGAACGGTGCGCTCTTCAGTGGTGGCGGTCATCAGTTGTCCTCACCCGTCTCGCCGGCCTCGTCGCTCTTGGCGTCGGCCTTCTTAGCGGGCTTCTCCTTGGGCTTGTCTTCATCCTTGAGCTTCTTGACGTTGCTCACGTGGATGGGGGCCTCCATGGTCTGCACGCCGCCTTCCTTGGCGCCGCGCGGACCCTGGTGGGTCACCTTGGAGTGCTTCTTGATCAGGTTGACGCCCTCGACCACCACGCGGTCCTCGCGCGGGTAGGCGGCGATGATACGGCCCTCGCGACCCTTGTCCTTGCCGGCGATGACCTTGACGAGGTCACCCTTCTTCACATGCAGCTTCGGCATTTACAACACCTCCGGGGCGAGCGAGATGATGCGCATGAACTTCTTGTCGCGCAGCTCGCGGCCCACCGGGCCGAAGATGCGGGTGCCCCGGGGGTCGCCGCTGTCCTTGATGATGACTGCGGCGTTCTCGTCGAAGCGGATGTAGGAGCCGTCGGGGCGGCGGCGCTCCTTCACGGTGCGCACCACGACAGCCTTGACAACGTCGCCTTTCTTCACGCCTCCGCCGGGGATGGCGTCCTTCACCGTCGCAACGATGACATCGCCGATACCCGCGTAGCGCCGACCCGAGCCGCCGAGCACGCGGATGCAGAGAATCTCCTTGGCACCCGTGTTGTCGGCGACCTTGAGCCGCGACTCCTGCTGGATCACGTCAACTCCTGTGTGTCTCGCCGGTTCTCACCGGTGCGGTGAGCCTGGCGGAACCTGATGTGGTCTTGTTCCCCCGGCGACAGCCGTACGACCGCCGCCGCGGGCGGACCGGGCCTGACGGCCCTGTCCCTTGGACACCGTCATGGGGGATGGTCACCCATCCCCCACGAGGCGCGTATTTGTTACTTGGCCTTCTCGAGGATCTCGACGACCCGCCAGCGCTTGCTGGCCGACAGCGGCCGGGTCTCCATCAGGAGGACGCGGTCGCCGACGCCGCACGAGTTCTGCTCGTCGTGAGCCTTGTACTTCGTCGTACGGCGGATGACCTTGCCGTACAGCGGGTGCTTGACGCGGTCTTCGACGGCGACGACGACGGTCTTGTCCATCTTGTCGCTGACGACCAGGCCCTCGCGGGTCTTGCGGTAGTTCCGCGTCGTCTTCTCGGTTGTCTCAGTTGCTTCAGCCATCGCTCGTCTCCTTCTCGACCGTGACGATTCCGAGCTCGCGCTCACGCATCACGGTGTAGATACGGGCGATCTCCTGGCGGACGGCCCGCAGCCGCCCGTGGCTCTCCAACTGCCCGGTCGCCGACTGGAAGCGGAGGTTGAACAGCTCCTCTTTGGCTTCCTTAAGCTTCTGGACCAGGACGTCCTGGTCTTCAAGCCGCAGCTCACCGGCGGTCAGGCCCTTAGCCATCACGCCTCACCCACTTCACGCTTCACAAAACGGCACTTCATGGGGAGCTTGTGCATCGCACGGCGCATGGCCTCACGGGCCACGGGCTCGGCGACACCGGACAGCTCGAACATGATGCGGCCGGGCTTGACATTGGCGATCCACCACTCCGGAGAACCCTTACCGGAACCCATGCGGGTCTCGGCAGGCTTCTTGGTGAGGGGACGGTCCGGGTAGATGTTGATCCACACCTTGCCACCACGGCGGATGTGCCGGGTCATGGCGATACGTGCGGCCTCGATCTGGCGGTTGGTCACGTAGGAGTGCTCAAGCGCCTGGATGCCGAACTCGCCGAAGACGACCCTCGTGCCGCCCTTGGCGGCACCGTGACGGTCGGGCCGGTGCTGCTTACGGTGCTTGACCCTGCGAGGGATCAGCATGGTCAGCTCCCTTCGGCACCCGGCTGCTCCGCCGGGCCGGTCTCGGGGGCAGCCTGCGCGGCGGCCTCGGTTCTGGGTGCGCGGTCGGAACGGCCGGCCGCTCCGCCACCACGACGCGGACGGTCACCACCGCCGCCACGACGCGGACGGTCGCCACCGCCACCGCCACCGCCACGACGGTCGTCGCGCTCACGGCGCTGACCCGCACGCGCGCCCGCCGCCGCAGCGGCCGCGGCCTCGCGCTCGGCGCGGCTGGTGGGAGCCTCGCCCTTGTAGATCCACACCTTCACGCCGATGCGGCCGAAGGTGGTGCGGGCCTCGTAGAAGCCGTAGTCGATGTCCGCACGGAGCGTGTGCAGGGGCACGCGGCCCTCGCGGTAGAACTCCGAGCGGGACATCTCCGCGCCGCCGAGACGGCCGGAGCACTGGACCCGGATGCCCTTGGCGCCGCTCTTCATGGCGGACTGCATGGCCTTACGCATCGCCCGGCGGAACGAGACGCGGCTGGAGAGCTGCTCGGCCACGCCCTGCGCGACGAGCTGCGCGTCGATCTCGGGGTTCTTCACCTCGAGGATGTTCAGCTGGACCTGCTTCTTGGTCAGCTTCTCCAGGTCGCCGCGGATGCGGTCGGCCTCCGCGCCGCGACGGCCGATGACGATGCCCGGCCGGGCGGTGTGGATGTCGACCTGCACGCGGTCGGTCGTGCGCTCGATCTCGACCTTGGAGATGCCGGCCCGCTCCATGCCCTTCTGCAGCATGCGACGGATAGACACGTCCTCGGCGACGTACGACTTGTACAGCTTGTCGGCGTACCACCGGCTCTTGAAGTCGGTCGTGATGCCGAGGCGGAACCCGTGCGGGTTAACCTTCTGGCCCACTATCGGGTCCTTCCCTTCGGCTTCGGCTCGCGAGATTCCACGATCACCGTGATGTGGCTCGTCCGCTTGTTGATCCGGTAGGCGCGACCCTGGGCACGCGGACGGAACCGCTTGAGCGTCGGGCCCTCGTCGACCCACGCGCGGCTCACGACGAGCGTGTCACGGTCGAGCTTGAAGTTGTGCTCGGCGTTCGCGATCGCGCTCGAGAGCACCTTGTATACGGTCTCGCTCGCCGACTGGGGAGCGAACTGCAGCACGGCCTGCGCCTCCGAAGCGGGCAGCCCGCGAATGAGGTCCACCACACGGCGGGCCTTCCGGGGCGTGTGGCGCGCGAACCGCGCCTGTGCCCTGGCTTCCATCGCTGTCTCCTCTGATGCTTGCTGGAAGGCGCTTACCGCCGGCTGCGGCGGTCTTCCTTGACGTGGCTCCGGAACGTCCGCGTGGGCGCGAACTCTCCGAGCTTGTGACCGATCATCGAGTCGGTGATGAACACCGGGACGTGCTTGCGGCCGTCGTGCACGGCGATCGTGTGACCGATCATGTCCGGCACGATCATGGAGCGCCGCGACCACGTCTTGATGACGTTCTTGGTGCCCTTCTCGTTCTGCGCGTCCACCTTCTTCTGAAGGTGGTCGTCCACGAAGGGGCCCTTCTTAAGGCTACGTGGCATTTTGGCTGCTCCTACCGCTTCTTCCGCTTGCTCCGACGACGGATGATCAGCCGGTCGCTCGGCTTGTTCGCCTGCCGGGTGCGGCCCTCGGGCTTGCCCTTCGGGTTCACCGGGTGGCGACCGCCGGAGGTCTTGCCCTCACCACCACCGTGCGGGTGGTCGACCGGGTTCATGGCGACACCGCGGACCGTGGGGCGCTTGCCCTTCCAACGGTTACGGCCGGCCTTACCGAGGTTGATGTTGGCCTGCTCGGCGTTGCCCACCTGACCGACGGAGGCGCGGCAGCGAATGTCGACCTGGCGCATTTCACCGGACGGCATACGCAGCGTGGCGTAGGTGCCCTCCTTGGCGAGCAGCTGGATCTGCGCGCCGGCGCTGCGGCCGAGCTTGGCGCCACCACCCGGACGGAGCTCCACCGCGTGGATGAAGGTACCGGTCGGGATGTTGCGCAGCGGCAGGCAGTTGCCCGGCTTGATGTCGGCTGCGGGGCCGTTCTCGACGCGGTCCCCCTGCTTGAGACCGGCGGGCGCGAGAATGTAGCGCTTCTCGCCGTCGGCGTAGTGCAGCAGCGCGATGCGGGAGGTCCGGTTCGGGTCGTACTCGATGTGAGCGACCTTGGCCGGGATCCCGTCCTTGTCGTGGCGGCGGAAGTCGATGATCCGGTAGGCGCGCTTGTGCCCGCCTCCCTGGTGCCGGGCGGTCACCCGGCCGTGGACGTTACGGCCGCCCTTGCTGTGCAGGGGGGCAAGCAGCGACTTCTCCGGGGTGCTGCGCGTGATCTCGGAGAAATCCGAGACGCTCGCGCCGCGGCGACCCGGGGTCGTCGGCTTGTATTTACGGATGCCCATCTTATTCGTTCATCCTTCGTCGGTTCATACCGGTAGGGGTCCGCCTCACGGCGGTCCCCCCGGTGCTGACTTACCGGGAGCGGCCGTCCCGCCTCACGGCGAGGCGGCCGATTCCCTTGTGTGGCGGAGGCTCAGCCGATCTGACCGAAGATGTCGATGCGGTCGCCCTCAGCCAGGCTCACGATCGCGCGCTTGGTGTCAGGGCGCTGGCCGAAGCCGGTCCTGGTGCGCTTGCGCTTCCCATGGCGGTTGATCGTGTTAACGCTGGTGACCTTGACGTTGAAGATCTGCTCGATGGCGATCTTCACCTGCGTCTTGTTGGCACCCTTGCGCACCAGGAAGGTGTACTTGTTGTGCTCATCGATCAGGCCGTAGCTCTTCTCAGAGACGACCGGCTTGAGGATGATGTCCCGAGGGTCGGCGATCTTCTGCATCAGCCCTCATCCTTCCCGCTGCTCGCCAGCCGGGCCACGACCTGCTCGTAGGCCTCCTGAGTGAAGACCACGTCGTCATGGACCAGCACGTCATAGGTGTTGAGCTGCCCGGCGTCCAGCAGGTGGACCTCGGGAGCGTTGCGCAGGCTCAGCCAGGTGTTCTCGTCGTTCTCATCGACCACGACGAGCACGCTGCGAGCCTCAGTGATCTTCCGGAGCGCCTGCAGCGCCGCCTTGGTCTTGGGCGTGTCGCCGTCGACCAGGGAGGTCACCACGTGGACGCGGCCGCCGACGGCCCGGTCCGACAGGGCGCCGCGGAGAGCGGCGGCCTTCATCTTCTTGGGCGTCCGCTGCTCGTACGAGCGCGGCTGCGGGCCGTGGACGACGCCACCACCGGTGAACTGCGGGGCGCGGGTCGAACCCTGGCGGGCGCGGCCGGTGCCCTTCTGGCGGTACGGCTTCTTGCCGCCACCGCTGACCTCACCACGGGTCTTGGTCTTGTGCGTGCCCTGCCGACGAGCGGCGAGCTGCGCGACCACGACCTGGTGGATCAGCGGGATGTTGACCTTGGCGCCGAAGACGGCCTCCGGCAGGTCGACGGTGCCCGTCTTCGCTCCGCTGGCGTCGAGGACGTCAATGGTGCTCACTTGGCAACCCCCTTCTTGGCAGCGGTGCGGAGGAGAACCAGGCTGCCGTTGGCGCCGGGGATCGCACCCTTGATCAGGATGAGGCCCTTCTCGGCGTCCACGGCATGGACCTTCAGGCTCTGGATGGTCACGCGGACGTTGCCCATCCGGCCGGCCATGCGCAGGCCCTTGAAGACGCGGCCCGGAGTGGCGCAGCCGCCGATGGAGCCCGGCGAGCGGTGCTTGCGCTGCGTACCGTGCGAGGCGCCGAGACCACGGAAGTTGTGGCGCTTCATGACACCGGCGAAGCCCTTACCCTTGCTCTTGCCGGTGACGTCGATGTACTGCCCGGCCTCGAAGGTGTCCGCGAGGACTTCCTGGCCGATGGCGTACTCGGAGGCGTCGTCGGTGCGGACCTCGGTGAAGTAGCGGCGCGGTGTGATGTCGTGCTTGCGCAGGTAGTCGCCCAGCGGCTTGTTGACCTTGCGCGGGTCCACCTGGCCGTAGCCGAGCTGGACGGCGGAGTAGCCGTCCTTCTCCGGCGTGCGCACCCGGGTCACCACGCACGGACCGGCCTCGACGACGGTCACCGGAACGAGCCGGTTGCCCTCGTCGAAGACCTGGGTCATGCCGAGCTTCTTGCCCAGGACGCCCTTGATCTGCTTAGCCATGTCAGTGCGTTCCCTCAGAGCTTGATCGAGATGTCGACGCCGGCAGGAAGGTCGAGCCGCATGAGCGAGTCGACGGTCTTCGGCGTCGGGTCGAGGATGTCAATCAGCCGCTTGTGCGTACGCATCTCAAAGTGCTCGCGGCTGTCCTTGTACTTGTGCGGCGACCGGATGACGCAGTACACGTTCTTCTCGGTCGGCAGCGGCACCGGGCCAGCGACCTTGGCGCCGGTCCGCGTCACCGTCTCGACGATCTTCTTGGCCGAGCTGTCGATGACCTCGTGGTCATACGCCTTGAGCCGGATGCGGATCTTCTGTCCCGCCATAATGGCCTCGGTGTCCTTCGCTGTCGTCGTATAAAGCTTCATGCGGCCTGTTGCCGCTGTGGTTTCCCTACGATCGGCGTTCCGGATCTCGTCCGGTTCTCCGTGATCTGGCAGTCGTTTCGGTCATCACCTGCCGAAACCACTGCGAGATCACGGTCTCGTCGTTCGTGGGGCAGGGCCTCTCGGCCCCTCCGCGGTGCGGCGGCCAGGTCCTCGCGGGCCTGACCGCCACTCCTCGGTGTACTACTTGAGGATCTTCGTCACACGACCGGCGCCGACGGTGCGGCCGCCCTCGCGGATCGCGAACTTGAGGCCTTCCTCCATCGCGATCGGCTGGATCAGCTGGACGGTCATCTCGGTGTTGTCACCGGGCATGACCATCTCGGTGCCCTCGGGCAGGTTCACAACACCGGTCACGTCAGTCGTACGGAAGTAGAACTGCGGACGGTAGTTGTTGAAGAACGGCGTGTGGCGGCCGCCCTCGTCCTTGGACAGGATGTAGACCTGCGCCTCGAACTCGGTGTGCGGGGTGGTCGTGCCCGGCTTGATGACACACTGGCCGCGCTCGACGTCCTCGCGCTTGATACCACGCAGGAGCAGACCGACGTTGTCACCGGCCTGGCCCTCGTCGAGGAGCTTGCGGAACATCTCGACACCGGTGACGGTGGTCGAGGTGCTCTTCTCCTTGATGCCGATGATGTCGACGGTCTCGTTGACCTTGACGATACCGCGCTCGATACGGCCGGTGACGACGGTGCCACGGCCGGTGATCGAGAAGACGTCCTCGATCGGCATCAGGAACGGCTTCTCGGTGTCACGAACCGGCTCGGGAACGTTGTCGTCCACCGCGGTCATGAGCTCGATGATGCTGTCGGCCCACTTCTCATCGCCCTCGAGCGCCTTCAGCGCAGAGACGCGGATGACCGGCAGGTCGTCGCCCGGGAACTCCTGGGCGGACAGCAGCTCGCGGACCTCGAGCTCGACGAGCTCCAGGATCTCCTCGTCGTCCACCATGTCGGCCTTGTTCAGCGCGACGACGATGTACGGAACACCGACCTGGCGGGCCAGGAGCACGTGCTCCTTGGTCTGCGGCATCGGGCCGTCGGTGGCGGCGACCACGAGGATCGCGCCGTCCATCTGCGCGGCACCCGTGATCATGTTCTTCACGTAGTCGGCGTGACCGGGGCAGTCCACGTGGGCGTAGTGGCGCTTCTCGGTCTGGTACTCGACGTGCGCGATCGAGATGGTGATACCGCGAGCCTTCTCCTCGGGCGCCTTGTCGATCTTGTCGAACGGGGTCGCCTCGTTGAGCTGCGGGAAACGGTCGTGGAGCACCTTGGTGATCGCCGCGGTCAGAGTGGTCTTGCCGTGGTCGATGTGCCCAATGGTGCCGATGTTCACGTGCGGCTTGTTCCGCTCGAACTTGGCCTTGGCCACTGCTCTGTCTCCTTAGAGATTCTGACTTGACTTGCTTCCAACTCAGGCCCCGTACGGCACAGCCGTACGCGAGGGGACGTGCGCCCCGAGCCTCTCCGGCACGGGGGCGTCGATGGTCATCGGCGCCCCCGTCCAGAGCGACACGGAACTTATTCGCCCCGAGCCTTCGCGACGATCTCCTTGGCGATGCCCGGGGGCACCTCCGCGTAGGAGTCGAACTGCATGCTGTAGCTCGCCCGGCCCTGAGTGCGGCTGCGCAGGTCACCCACGTAGCCGAACATCTCAGAGAGCGGGACGAGCGCCTGGATGACCCGGGCGCCGGACCGTTCGTCCATCGCCTGGATCTGTCCGCGGCGACCGTTGAGGTCACCGATGACGTCACCCATGTAGTCCTCGGGCGTGGTGACCTCGACGGCCATCATCGGCTCGAGAAGCACGGCGTCCGCCTTGCGCGCGGCCTCCTTGAAGGCCATCGAGCCGGCGATTTTGAAGGCCATTTCCGACGAGTCCACCTCGTGGAAGGCACCGTCCCGGAGCGTGACCTTGACACCGACCATCGGGTAGCCGGCGAGGACGCCGAACTCGGCAGCCTCCTGGGCGCCCGCGTCCACCGACGGGATGTACTCCCGAGGGATGCGGCCACCGGTCACGCTGTTGTTGAACTCGTAGCCGTCGTTGCCCTCGCCCAGCGGCTCCAGGTCGATGATCACGCGCGCGAACTGGCCGGAACCACCGGTCTGCTTCTTGTGCGTGTACTCGACCTTCTCCACCTTGCGGCGGATGGTCTCGCGGTAGGCGACCTGCGGGCGGCCGACGTTCGCCTCGACCTTGAACTCGCGGCGCATCCGGTCGACGAGGATCTCCAGGTGGAGTTCACCCATACCCCAGATGACGGTCTGGCCGGTCTCCTCGTCGCGGCGGACCTGGAAGGACGGGTCCTCCTCGGCCAGCCGCTGGATCGCGGTACCCAGCTTCTCCTGGTCGCCCTTGGTCTTGGGCTCGATCGCGACGTTGATGACCGGAGCCGGGAACGTCATCGACTCGAGCACGACCTGGTTGGACGGGTCGGACAGCGTGTCACCGGTGGTGGTGTCCTTCAGGCCCATCACGGCGACGATCTGACCAGCGGTCGCGACCGGGCGCTCTTCGCGCTTGTTCGCGTGCATCTGGTAGATCTTGCCGATCCGCTCCTTCTTCCCCTTCACCGAGTTGATCACGGTGGTGCCGGAGTCGAGCGTGCCGGAGTAGATGCGGATGTAGGTCAGCTTGCCCAGGTGCGGGTCGCTCATGATCTTGAACGCAAGCGCGGCGAACGGCTCCGCCGGGTCCGCGTGACGCTCGATGACCTGGTCCTCGTGCCCGACCGCGTGGCCCTTGAAGGCCGGGATGTCGGTGGGCGCGGGGAGGTAGGCGACGATTGCGTCGAGCAGGGGCTGCACGCCCTTGTTCTTGAACGCCGTACCGCACAGGACCGGGTTGATGGCGCTGGACACCGTCGCCCGGCGGATGGCGGCGACGAGCTGCTCCTCGGTGGGCTCGACGCCCTCCAGGAAGAGCTCCATGAGCTCGTCGTCGTTCTCGGCGACCGTCTCGACGAGCTTGTCGCGCCACTCACGGGCGACGTCCGCGTGATCGGCCGGGATGTCGACGGTGTCGTACATCTCGCCCTTGGCGGCCTCGGCGCTCCAGATGAGGCCCTTCATCTTCACCAGGTCGATGACGCCCTTGAAGTCGGCCTCGACGCCCCAGGGAAGCTGAATGACCGCGGGGGTCGCGTTCAGCCGGCTGATCATCATGTCGACGCAGCGGTGGAACTCCGCGCCGACTCTGTCCATCTTGTTGACGAAACAGATGCGGGGCACGCCGTAGCGGTCGGCCTGGCGCCACACCGTCTCCGACTGCGGCTCCACACCGGCGACACCGTCGAACACGGCGACGGCGCCGTCGAGGACGCGCAGCGAGCGCTCCACCTCGATGGTGAAGTCGACGTGACCGGGCGTGTCGATGATGTTGATGGTGTGGCCGAGCCACTCACAGGTCGTCGCGGCAGACGTGATCGTGATGCCGCGCTCCTGCTCCTGCTCCATCCAGTCCATCGTGGCAGCGCCCTCGTGGACCTCACCGATCTTGTAGTTGATACCGGTGTAGAACAGGATGCGCTCGGTCGTGGTGGTTTTGCCCGCGTCGATGTGCGCCATGATCCCGATGTTGCGGACCTTGGCCAGTTCAAGAGCGGTCGTGGTGGCCACTTCTCTCGCGTCCTTAACTCGTCTCGGTGCCGACTACCAGCGGTAGTGGGCGAAGGCCTTGTTGGAGTCGGCCATCTTGTGCGTGTCCTCGCGCCGCTTGACGCTGGCTCCGAGGCCGTTGCTCGCGTCGAGCAGCTCGTTCATGAGCCGCTCGGTCATGGTCTTCTCGCGGCGGGCCCGGGAGTACTGCACGAGCCACCGCAGGGCCAGCGTGGTGCTGCGCGCAGCGCGCACCTCAACCGGCACCTGGTAGGTCGCGCCACCGACACGGCGGCTGCGCACCTCGAGAGTGGGCTTGACGTTGTCCAGGGCGCGCTTGAGGGTGACGACCGGGTCGTTGCCGGTCTTCTCCTTGCAACCCTCGAGAGCGCCGTAAACGATCGACTGCGCGATCGAGCGCTTGCCGTCCAGGAGGACCTTGTTGATCAGAGCGGTGACCAACGGGGAGTTGTGCACCGGGTCGGCGACAAGCTGGCGGCGACCAGGAGAACCCTTACGCGGCATGTCAGCTCTTCTCCTTCTTCGCGCCGTAGCGGCTGCGGGCCTGCTTGCGGTTGCGGACACCCTGGGTGTCCAGCGAGCCGCGGATGATCTTGTAACGAACACCCGGCAGGTCCTTCACACGGCCTCCACGGACGAGCACGATCGAGTGCTCCTGGAGGTTGTGACCCACACCCGGGATGTACGCCGTGACCTCGATGCCGTTGGTGAGCCGAACACGGGCCACCTTGCGCAGCGCCGAGTTGGGCTTCTTGGGGGTCGTCGTGTACACGCGGGTGCAAACGCCACGCCGCTGCGGGCTCCCCTTGAGGGCAGGAGTCTTGGTCTTACTGACCTTGTCCTGCCGGCCCTTTCGGACCAACTGCTGAATGGTGGGCACCGCGTCTCCGTTTCGTGCCTTGGCCGGTGATACGTACATTCCTGATCAGGGCCGCCGTGGCTTCCCGTCTCAGGCCGTGCATTTCGCAGGCACTGCCGGTGTCATGACCTGCTGGTTTTGAGTCTCCTCCGGCCCACGCGCTCGGGCGTGTCGCGCTTTTAGCACGACCACATCCGGTTGAGCCCGGCCGATTGAGGAGTCACGCGACGCTCCACCGTTCCCTTGGGGATCGGCCTCCGAGCGCACGCATGCGAGCCCATGGAGTCCACGGGCACGAAGACAAAGATTACCCAGCACAACGCAACGAGTCAAAACCGTCGCCACTGGGTCGTTGTAATTCGCGCCATGGTCCCCGCGACCTGCCTTCCTCACAGGCCGCCACTGGGCTCAGGGGGATTCTATCGGTACCCGGTGAGTCCCCTGGCCATTTCAGTGTCTACTTGTCCTCGCTCCGCTCGGACGGGGCTCGGGACGCCTTGAGGCGATGCCTTCCCTCGTCGTTCGGGGTCGCTCGTACCTCGCTCCCCGCTCACTCCTCAGTCCAGGCACCGCCGCGTCCCTCGCAAACAAGCTTGGCCCGAACGAAGTCGCTTACCTCACGCAAACCAGGCATTCCCGCATTCCCCAATTCAACCCTCGCTCCGCTCGGGCAACTCGGGGCGCCTTGAGGCGACGCCTTCCCTCGTCGTTCGGGGTCGCTCGTACCTCGCTCCCCGCTCACTCCTCAGTCCAGGCATCGAAGGCCCTCGTAGTCCGGCATCGCCGATGACCATGAATGTCTGGCGAACAAAGCAAAACGCCCGGAGTGGCGGACCACCCCGGGCGTTTCGTCTGTGACCTACGAGCTAGGACTTACCGGCCGTACTGCCCGAAGTCGTACTCCTCCAGCGGGACGGCTTCGCCGCTGCCGGAGCCGAACGTGTAGTCCGCAGCGGAGCCGTCGTACCCGCCGACCGTGTACATCGCGGCCTTGGCCTCCTCGGTGGGCTCCACCCGGATGTTGCGGTACTGGGGCATACCCGTACCGGCCGGGATGAGCTTACCGATGATGACGTTCTCCTTGAGTCCGAGCAGGGAGTCCGACTTGGCGTGGATCGCCGCGTCGGTGAGGACCCGCGTGGTCTCCTGGAACGACGCCGCCGACAGCCACGACTCGGTCGCGAGCGACGCCTTCGTGATACCCATGAGCACCGGACGTCCGGAGGCCGGCTGGCCGCCCTCCGCCACGGTCTCCCGGTTGAGCACCTCGAACCGCGGACGCTCGACCAGCTCACCGGGCAGCAGTTCGGTGTCGCCCGACTCGAGCACGTTCACGCGCTTGAGCATCTGCCGGACGATGACCTCGATGTGCTTGTCGTGGATCGACACACCCTGCGAACGGTAGACCTGCTGCACCTCGTCGACCAGGTGGAGCTGCACCGCGCGGGGGCCGAGGATGCGCAGGACCTCGTTGGGGTTGCGCGCGCCGGCGATCAGCAGCTGGCCGACCTCCACGTGCTGCCCCTCGGAGACCAGCAGCCTCGACCTCATCGACACCGGGTAGGCGATCTCCTCGGAGCCGTCGTCCGGAGTGATGACGATCTTGCGGGTCTTGTCCGTCTCGTCGATCCGCACCCGGCCGGTGACCTCGCTGATCGGGGCGACACCCTTGGGGATGCGCGCCTCGAACAGCTCCTGGACACGGGGCAGACCGTGGGTGATGTCAGCACCCGCCACACCACCGGTGTGGAAGGTACGCATCGTCAGCTGGGTGCCGGGCTCACCGATCGACTGGGCCGCGATGATGCCGACGGCCTCGCCGACGTCCACGAGCTTGCCGGTGGCCAGCGAGCGGCCGTAGCACGTGGCGCAGACACCGATCTTGGCCTCGCACACCAGGGTGCTGCGGGTCCTGACGGTCTCGACCCCGGCCTCGACCAGCGCCGTGACAATGGCGTCGTTGATGTCGACGCCCTTGGAGGCGACGAGCTTGCCGTCCACCTCGACGTCCTCGGCCAGGATGCGGCCGTGCACGTTGCTCTCGGCGTTCTCCGCCTTGACCAGGTTGCCCTGCGGGTCGCGCTCGCCGACGTGCAGCGGGACCGCGCGGTCGGTGCCGCAGTCGATCTCGCGGACGATGACGTCCTGGGCCACGTCGACCAGACGACGGGTCAGGTAACCGGAGTCGGCGGTCCGCAGAGCGGTGTCCGCCAGACCCTTCCGCTGGCCGTGGGTGGAGATGAAGTACTCCAGCACCGACAGGCCCTCACGGAACGAGGACTTGATCGGCCGCGGGATCGTCTCACCCTTGGTGTTGGACACCAGGCCGCGGATGCCGGCGATCTGCCGCACCTGCATCTTGTTACCGCGGGCGCCGGAGTTGACCATCATCCAGACCGGGTTCGTCGCGGGGAACGCGTTGACCATGTCGGTCTCGACGTCCGCCGTGGCGTGGGTCCAGATCTCGATGAGCTCCTGACGACGCTCCTCGTCGGTGATCAGACCGCGGTCGTACTCGCGCTGGACCTTGTCGGCCCTCTTCTCGTACGACTCCATGATCGCCGCCTTGTTCGGCGGCGCCACGACGTCCTCGATCGAGATCGTCACACCGGCGCGGGTCGCCCAGTGGAAGCCCGCGTCCTTGAGCGAGTCGAGCGCGTTGGCGACGTCGACCTTCGGGTACCGCTCGGCCAGCTCGTTGACGATTGCGGAGAGCTGCTTCTTGCCGACCTGGTAGTTCACGAAGGGGTAGTTGTCCGGCAGCGTCTGGTTGAACAGGCACCGGCCCAGCGTGGTCTCCAGCCGGATCGGGTCACCCGCCTCCCAGCCCTCCGGAGCCTCCCAGCCGCGCGGCGGCGGGACGTCCTTGAGCCGGACCTGGATCGTCGCCTGCATGTCCAGCTCGTGGCGGTCGTGGGCCATGAGGGCCTCCGACACCGTCGCGAACACACGGCCGGTGCCCGGGGCGTCTTCCTTGTCCGTGGTCAGCCAGTAGAGACCGATGACCATGTCCTGGGTGGGCATCGTCACCGGCTTGCCGTCCGCCGGCTTGAGGATGTTGTTGGTGGACAGCATCAGGATGCGCGCCTCGGCCTGAGCCTCGGCCGACAGCGGCAGGTGCACGGCCATCTGGTCACCGTCGAAGTCGGCGTTGAACGCCGTGCAGACGAGCGGGTGGATCTGGATCGCCTTGCCCTCGACCAGCTGCGGCTCGAACGCCTGGATGCCCAGACGGTGCAGCGTGGGCGCACGGTTGAGCAGCACCGGGTGCTCGGTGATGACCTCTTCGAGCACGTCCCACACGACGGGACGGGCACGCTCGACCATCCGCTTGGCCGACTTGATGTTCTGCGCGTGGTTCAGGTCGACCAGGCGCTTCATCACGAACGGCTTGAACAGCTCCAGCGCCATCTGCTTGGGCAGGCCGCACTGGTGCAGCTTGAGCTGCGGGCCGACGACGATGACCGAACGGCCGGAGTAGTCGACACGCTTGCCCAGCAGGTTCTGGCGGAACCGGCCCTGCTTGCCCTTCAGCATGTCGCTGAGGGACTTCAGGGGCCGGTTGCCGGGGCCGGTGACCGGACGTCCGCGACGGCCGTTGTCGAACAGAGCGTCGACGGCCTCCTGGAGCATCCGCTTCTCGTTGTTCACGATGATCTCGGGCGCGCCGAGGTCGAGCAGACGCTTGAGCCGGTTGTTCCGGTTGATCACGCGGCGGTAGAGGTCGTTCAGGTCGGAGGTCGCGAAGCGGCCACCGTCCAGCTGGACCATCGGGCGAAGGTCCGGCGGGATCACCGGAATGCAGTCGAGCACCATGCCGCTGGGCGAGTTCCTCGTGTTGAGGAACGCCGCGACGACCTTCAGCCGCTTGAGGGCGCGGGCCTTCTTCTGGCCCTTGCCGCTGCGGATGGTCTCGCGCAGGTTCTCCGCCTCGGCCTCCAGGTCGAAGCTGTTCAGCCGTTCCTGGATCGCCTGGGCGCCCATGCCGCCGCGGAAGTAGCGGCCGAAACGGTCGCGCATCTCGCGGTAGAGCAGCTCGTCGCCCTCGAGGTCCTGGACCTTGAGCGCCTTGAAGCGGCTCCAGACCTCATCGAGACGGTCCAGCTCGCGCTGGGCGCGGTCGCGCAGCTGCCGCATCTCGCGGTCGGCGCCCTCACGCACCTTGCGCCGCTGGTCGCCCTTGGCGCCGGCGGCCTCCAGCTCGGCCAGGTCGGCCTCGAGCTTCTTCTGGCGGGCCTCGATGTCGGCGTCACGGCGCTGCTCGACGTGCTGCCGCTCGACGGAGATCTTGGCCTCCAGCGACGGCAGGTCACGGTCACGCATCTCGTTGTCGACATGCGTGATCATGTAGGCCGCGAAGTAGATGACCTTCTCCAGGTCCTTCGGGGCCAGGTCGAGCAGGTACCCGAGGCGCGAAGGAACGCCCTTGAAGTACCAGATGTGGGTGACCGGCGCGGCCAGCTCGATGTGGCCCATCCGCTCACGGCGCACCTTGGCGCGCGTGACCTCGACGCCACAACGCTCACAGATGATGCCCTTGAAACGGACGCGCTTGTACTTGCCGCAGTAGCACTCCCAGTCGCGGGTCGGACCGAAGATCTTCTCGCAGAAGAGCCCGTCCTTTTCCGGCTTGAGAGTCCGGTAGTTGATCGTCTCCGGCTTCTTCACCTCGCCGTGCGACCACTGGCGGATGTCGTCAGCGGTCGCCAGGCCGATTCGGAGTTCGTCGAAGAAGTTGACGTCGAGCACTTTTGATCCCCTCAGCTTCTAGATCAGACCTCTTCGACGCTGCTCGGCTCACGCCGGGACAGGTCGATGCCGAGCTCCTCCGCAGCGCGGAAGACATCCTCGTCCGTGTCTCTCATCTCGATGGACATGCCGTCGCTGGACAGCACCTCGACGTTGAGGCACAGCGACTGCATTTCCTTGATAAGGACCTTGAAGGACTCCGGAATGCCCGGCTCGGGGATGTTCTCGCCCTTGACGATGGCCTCGTAGACCTTCACGCGGCCGAGCACGTCGTCGGACTTGATCGTGAGCAGCTCCTGCAGCGCGTAGGCCGCGCCGTACGCCTCAAGGGCCCACACCTCCATCTCACCGAAGCGCTGGCCACCGAACTGGGCCTTACCGCCGAGCGGCTGCTGGGTGATCATGGAGTACGGACCGGTCGACCGTGCGTGGATCTTGTCGTCGACCAGGTGAAGCAGCTTGAGGATGTAGATGTAGCCGACCGAGATCGGGTGCGGGAACGGTTCGCCGGAGCGGCCGTCGAACAGCCGCGCCTTGCCGTTCTCACCGACCATGCGGGAGCCGTCCCTGTTGACCAGGGTGTTGCTCAGCAGGCCGACGATCTCCTCCTCGTGGGCGCCGTCGAAGACGGGCGTCGCCACCTTGGTGCGCGGCTCGACGGAGGTCAGGCCCTTGTCGCGCAGGCGCTCGGCCCAGGCCTCCTCCACACCGCTGACGTCCCATCCTCGGGCGGCGATCCAGCCGAGGTGGGTCTCCAGGACCTGGCCGACGTTCATTCGCCCGGGAACGCCCAGCGGGTTCAGGACGATGTCGACCGGCGTGCCGTCCTCAAGGAACGGCATGTCCTCCACAGGGAGGATCTTGGAGATGACGCCCTTGTTGCCGTGACGGCCGGCCAGCTTGTCACCATCGGTGATCTTGCGCTTCTGAGCCACGTAGACGCGGACCAGCTCGTTCACACCCGGAGGAAGCTCGTCGCCCTCCTCGCGGCTGAACACGCGCACACCGATGACCTTGCCGGACTCGCCGTGCGGCACCTTCAGCGAGGTGTCGCGAACCTCACGCGCCTTCTCACCGAAGATCGCGCGGAGCAGGCGCTCCTCGGGGGTCAGCTCGGTCTCACCCTTGGGCGTGACCTTGCCGACCAGGATGTCGCCGGTGGTCACCTCGGCGCCGATCCGGATGATGCCGCGCTCGTCGAGGTCGGCCAGGACCTCTTCGGAGACGTTCGGGATGTCCCGGGTGATCTCCTCGGGGCCCAGCTTGGTGTCGCGGGCGTCGACCTCGTGCTCCTCGATGTGGATCGAGGAGAGCACGTCGTCCTGCACCAGACGCTGGGACAGGATGATCGCGTCTTCGTAGTTGTGGCCCTCCCACGGCATGAACGCCACGAGCAGGTTCTTGCCGAGCGCCATCTCGCCGTTGTCGGTGCAGGGACCGTCGGCGATGACCTGGTTGACCTCAACGCGGTCGCCCTCGGCCACGATCGGCTTCTGGTTGAACGAGGTGCCCTGGTTCGAGCGCTTGAACTTGGCCACCCGGTACGTCGTCCGCGTGCCGTCGTCGTTCATGACGGTGACGTAGTCGGCGGAGACCTCCTCGACCACACCGGCCTTCTCAGCGCTGATGACGTCACCGGCGTCGGTCGCGGCACGGTACTCCATGCCGGTGCCGACCAGCGGAGCCTCGCTCTTGAGCAGGGGCACCGACTGGCGCTGCATGTTCGAGCCCATGAGCGCGCGGTTGGCATCGTCGTGCTCGAGGAACGGGATCATCGCGGTCGCGACCGACACCATCTGGCGCGGAGACACGTCCATGTAGTCCACGTCGGACGGATGGACGGCCTCGAACTCACCGCCCTTACGTCGGGCCAGGACGCGCGACTCGACGAAGCCGCCGTCGGAGCTCAGGGACGTGTTGGCCTGAGCCACGACGTGCCGGTCCTCCTCGTCGGCGGTCAGGTAGTCGATCTGGTCGGTGACCTTCCCGTCCACGACCTTGCGGTACGGCGTCTCGACGAACCCGAAGGAGTTGACCCGGCCGAAGGACGACAGCGAGCCGATGAGGCCGATGTTCGGGCCTTCCGGCGTCTCGATCGGGCACATGCGACCGTAGTGGGACGGGTGCACGTCACGGACCTCGAAGCCGGCCCGCTCACGGGACAGACCGCCGGGGCCGAGGGCCGACAGACGCCGCTTGTGCGTCAGGCCCGCCAGCGGG
>NZ_BOOR01000007.1 GCF_016863335.1 Planotetraspora thailandica | reverse complement strand
GACACCGCCGAACAACACCGACGGCGCCACCCCGGACCACGGCCCCGGCGGCGAGCGGAGACCCACCGTAAGAGACGGACTTCCCCTGACAAAGCCGCCAGCGTGATCAACGAGATGATCGTCGCAATGCGTGCCGACGACCCGCGACTGGTTCCCGATCGACCGCTGATCGGGCTTCGGGAGGAACTCGTTTAGGCTCGGAGGATGCTGCGGATCTACGACACGGGTACGGGCCGCCTGGAGCCGGTGGCCGCTCCCGGGTCGCGGGTTGTGCGGATGTTCGTCTGCGGCCCGCCCCCGCACCGGTCCGCCCACCTCGGCGATCTGCGCACGCTGCTGCTGGCCGACCTGGTCGTCAGGGTCGCCGACCGGCAGGGGTTGCGGGTGGTCTCCTGCACGAGCGTCGCCGACGTCGGCCACCACGGCGAGGCCGCCGCTGGTCCCTCAGAGCCTTCCGAGGCCGCCGGGCCTGCCGGGGCCGCCGAGCACGACGAACCCACTGCGGCCGCCGAACCCACTGAGGCCGCCGAGCACGCTGAACCCGCCGAGCACGCAGAAGCCGCCGAGCGGTTCGACGACGCTCTGCGCCGCGACGCCCTGGCCATGAACATCCGCGCCCCTGAGCGGTCCCTGCGGGAGTCCGAGCACGCGGACGCGGTGATCGAACTCGTCGCCCGGCTGATCTCCGCCGGGCGTGCCCGCCCCACGGGCGACGGCGGCGTGGTGTCGGGCCCGCACCGGCTCTGGACACCCTCTCCCGGGGGCTGGGACTCCCCCTGGGGGCCCGGAGCGCCCGGCCCGGACGCCTGGTGCCCGGCCCTCGCGCTGCGCCTTCTAGGCGAGCGCCACGACCTCCACGTCAGCGGCGCCGGGCGGCACGGCGACGCCGTGGCGGCGCTGTCGGCCCCGGCCGTGCGGCATCTCCGCGGTGGCCGTCTGGACGTCGAGACCGCCTCGCTCGGCGAGATCACCGCGACCGGCCTCGACCCGCTGGCCGTACGGCTGGCGCTCATGGAGCGGCACCACCGTGAGGACGTCCGCCTCACCGAGGACGATCTGCGGGCCTCCGCGCGGACGCTCACGCGATGGCGGCGACGTGTGGCCGAATGGGCGGAGTCTCCCAGCCGCCCCATCGACACCGCTCACGCGACGGCGATCCGGGAGGCGCTCGACGACGACCTGGACACGCCGTCGGCCCTGCGGCTGCTGCGCGACCTGGAGACCGACGAGTCCGTCGCGCCGGGGTCCCGCTTCGAGACGTTCCTGCACCTCGATCATGTGCTCGGCCTCGACCTGTCGATCGACATCGGAAAGGTTCCGGTGCTCCCCGCGGGGGCGGGCGAGCTGCTCGATGCCCGCGAGCGCGCGCTGGCGGGCGGAGACTGGGCCGCCGTCGACAGGCTCCGCGAGGAGCTGGCCGGCCTCGGCGTCGAGGTCGCCGACACCCCGGAGGGTCAGACCTGGGCGTTGTGAACCGGGAGCGCGCCGACGACCACGCCGTCCTCATCGCTGTAGAGCCAGTCCCCCGGGACGAACGTCACCTCCCCGAAGGTCACGGGGATCTCCACCTCACCCCGCCCCTCCTTGGCGCTTCTGCGCGGGTTGGAGCCCAGCGCCTTCACGCCGAGGTCGAGCCCGGCCAGCGCCGCCGTGTCCCTGACGGCGCCGTTGACGATCACCCCTGACCAGCCGTTCCGTACGGCGGAGGCCGCGACGAGGTCGCCGACGAGCGCCGAGCGCAGGGAGCCGCCCCCGTCGACGACGAGCACCCGCCCGGTGCCCTCCGTCGCCAGCACCCTTTTGACCTGCGCGTTGTCCTCCAGGCACCGGACGGTGGCGATCCGGCCCAGGAACCGGGCGCGGGAGCCGTACGAGCGGAATTGGGTGACGCAGCTGCTCAGTGCCCCGGGATGGGCGTCGAACAGGTCAGAGGTGGTGAACGTCATGATCGGATCCTCCCCCGCGGCCTCGCCGCCACCGGGCGGAATGGTGCGGATAGCCGCCGTCGTCGAGACCGGCCAGCCGCTCGAACGGGTTCCACGACGCCGGGTGCCCGCAGAGCGCGTAGGAGACGCCGGAGGCGATCACATACAGCACGATCATGGGGAGGCCGACGCAGGCGGCGTACTGGCTGGCGTGCCGGGCCTCGTGATCGAGCAGCCGGCCGGTGAGATACCCCTCGGGGTTCTTGGTGAGCACCACATTGCCCACCGTGAACGCTCCCGCCACGGGGAACGGGATGCGGTAGCCGTGGGCGAAGATCAGGCCCTGCTCGCCCCTGCACGGCTTCGCGCCGCCGATCAGGGCGATGAGCAGCCCGGCGGGCGTGGAGAGGTTGGCATAGTTGATCACCTGCCGAGTCCGGTGCCATCGCCGCATCTCCTCAGGATCGGCGACGGCCGCCCCGAGGTAAAGCGTCAGGAGCCGCCCGGCTCCTTCAGCAGCCACGACCCGGACGACGGGGTGAGCATTACGCCGACCGCGATCGCGACCGCCCCGCCGTACAGGTAGACGAAGCCCGACGTGTCACCGGAGATGGCCAGGTCTCCGGCCGGTTGCTTGGTGGCGAGCACGAAGGAGACCACGAGCCAGCCCAGCGCCGGGACCGTCGCGCCGAGCTTCCCGCCCATCAGCCGGCCCATCACGTACGCCATGGCGAACAGGACGGGCAACCAGGCGATGGCCGCCAGCGGCACGGCCCCGGTGTACCAGGAATGCTCGAAGCCGCCGACGACACCGAGGACGAACCCCAGCAGGAAGAGCACAACGTACGCCGCGCCCGTTATCGGTGACATGCCGCTGAGGCTAGCGGATGCCCGCGAACAGGTCCTCCTCGCGGGTGTACGGCTCCCCGATCCCGCCGGCCTCGTGCGGGGCGCCGACGCCCGACGGGCCGGGGACCCCGGCACGGAGGATGAAGTGCTCCACCCCGAGCACCTGCTGGCCGATCTTGTTGGACAGCGCGAACCAGGGGGCGTCCACGGCGATCTGGGTGGCGTGCGCGCGCATGGCGTCGAGCTTGGCCTCCACGAATGCGCGGGCGTCGATCTCCGTGGTGACCTCCTCGTCGGCGCAGCCGAAGGGCATGTCATCGGTTTCCGGACTCCAGAAGTCCACATCCGCCTCGCTCATCGCGTCGGCGGCCCGCCTCATGACCGACCTCGGCATCGCCGTGTAGTAGAACTTGGCGACCCGCCACGGCTCCCCGCCGGGATGGGAGCGATCGGCGGCCATCTCGAAGGCCCGCCAGGCCACCCGGTGGGCCTGGATGTGGTCGGGGTGGCCGTAGAAGCCGTTCTCGTCGTAGGTCACCATGACCTGCGGCCTGACCTCGCGGATCACGGTGACGAGCTCGGCCGCCGCCTCGTCGACGTCGGCCTGCCAGAAGGAGCCCGGCCGGTCGTTGGAGGCGACGCCCATCATCCCCGAGTCGCGCCAGCGGCCCTGCCCGCCGAGGAAGCGGTGGTCGGTGACGCCGAGCGCCTTGCACGCGGCGGCGAGCTCCCCGATGCGGTAGTGGCCGAGCGTGTCGCCCCTGTCGGCGGCGTGGTGGGCGAGCTCCGGCGGGATGACCTCACCCTCTTCGCCGAGCGTGCAGGTCACCAACGTCACGTGGGCTCCCTCGGCCACGTATTTCGCCATCGTCGCGCCCGTCCCGATCGACTCGTCGTCAGGGTGGGCGTGCACGAGCAGCAAACGCCGATCAGTCATGGATTCGAGCCTAGGTCATCGCCGCCATCGTTCGGCAAGCTGACAGTATGGGGGGCTATGACTGAGAGCTTCCCGCGTCTGCATGCCCGGACCAGGCGGTTCACCCTCGGGGTCCCGCGTGGTTTCACGATCTCCCCCGACGGCGGCCGCGTCGTCTTCCTGCGCACGCGGTCGGGTACGGATCCCGTCACGTGCCTGTGGGAGCTCGACACCGTCTCCGGCGAGGAACGCCTGGTCGTCGACCCGCACGCGATGGGAGCGGCCGACGAGGATCTGCCCGCGGAGGAGCGCGCCCGCCGGGAGCGGTCGCGGGAGTCCGCGGGAGGCGTCGTCGCCTACGCGACCGACGGCGAGGTCCGCCAGGCCGTCTTCGCCCTGTCGGGCGAGCTTCACCTGGCCGAGATCGCCACAGGCGCCGTGCGGACGCTGCGGACGCGGGGCGGGGTGATCGACCCCCGGCTCAGCCCGGACGGGACCCGGGTGGCCTACGTCTCGGCGGGCGCCCTCCACGTGCTCGACGTCGCGACCGGCGAGGACCGGGTGCTCGCCGCCCCCGAGGCCGAGGAGGTCTCCTACGGCCTGGCCGAGTTCATCGCCGCAGAAGAGATGGACCGCATGCGCGGCTACTGGTGGGCCCCCTCGGGCGACCGCCTGCTGGTCGAGCGGGCCGACGAGAGCCCCGTGGACCTGTGGCACATCGCCGACCCGGCCAACCCGGACCGTCCTGCGGTGCCGCAGCGTTACCCCGCGGCCGGTACGGCCAACGCCGACGTGTCGCTGTTCGTCCTCGGCCTGGACGGCTCGCGCGTGGCCGTGCCGTTCGTGCAGGAGTATCTGGTCACGGCCGCCTGGAACGGGCACGGCCTGTCCATCGTCACGCTCTCGCGCGACCAGCGGACCATGCGGCTGCTCGCGGTCGACCCCGAGACGGGCGCCACGGAGCTCGTGCGCGAGGACACCGACCCGGCGTGGGTGGACATCGTGACCGGCGTGCCCGGCCACCTGTCCGACGGGCGCCTGGTCTGGGCCGCCGTCGCCGACGGCGGCCACCGCCTGTTCATCGGCGACCAGCCGGTCACGCCGCCGACCCTGCAGGTCAGGGCGGTGCTGGACGTCGACGGCGACACGGTGCTCTTCCAGGCGTCCACCGAGCCGACCGAGATCCAGCTCTGGGTCTACTCCGGCGGTTCGATCCGTCCCGTCACCACCGAGGCCGGCGTGCACACCGGGCGCTTCGCGGCCGGTGTGACCGTCGTCGTACGGCAGAGCCTCGACGCCGAGGGCGCGTCGGTGGCGGTCGTGCGCCCCGACCGCTCGCCGGCGTCGATCGCGTCGGTGGCCGAGCGGCCGGGCCTCGAACCCCGCGTCTCGCTGGTGCGCGCCGGCTCGCGGGGCCTGTCGACGGCCGTTGTGCTGCCGTCGTGGCACGTGCCCGGTTCGGCCCGGCTGCCCGTCCTCATGGACCCGTACGGCGGGCCGCACGCCCAGCGCGTGCTCGCGGCCGGCCGGATGTTCCTGGAGCCCCAGTGGTGGGCCGATCAGGGCTTCGCCGTGATCGTCGCCGACGGACGCGGCACGCCCGGCCGGGGCCCCGCGTTCGAGCGCGAGATGCTGCACGACTTCACCCTGGCCCTGGAGGACCAGGTGGACGCCCTTCAGGGGGTGGCGGCGCTGCACCCCGACGACCTCGACCTCAGCCGGGTCGCGATCAGGGGCTGGTCGTTCGGCGGCTACCTCGCGGCGCTGGCCGTGTTGCGCCGTCCCGACGTGTTCCACGCCGCCGTCGCGGGCGCGCCGGTCACCGACTGGCGGCTCTACGACACCTGCTACACCGAGCGTTACCTCGGCCACCCCGACGAGGGGCACTACGAGGCGTCGTCGCTCATCGGCGACGCCGAGAAGCTGGAACGGCCGCTGCTGCTGGTGCACGGCCTGGCCGACGACAACGTGGTCGCCGCGCACACGCTGCGGCTGTCGTCGGCCCTGCTCGGCGCCGGGCGGCCGCACACCGTGCTGCCGCTGTCCGGGGTCACCCACATGACCCCGCAGGAGGTCGTCGCGGAGAACCTCCTGCGGCTCCAGCTGCAGTTCCTCACGTCGTCGCTCGGCGGGGAGTTCCCCCACCACGAGTGAGGCGGATCCCCCCGCGCGCGCCGCGCGCGGGGGGATCTCAGCGGCTCTTGCCGTGCCAGCTGTCCCAGAGCGCGGCGTACGCGCCCCGGGCGGCGACGAGGTCGTCGTGGGAGCCGAGCTCGCTGACCCGGCCGTCCTCGACGACGGCCACGCGGTCGGCGTCGTGGGCGGTGTAGAGCCGGTGCGCGATCGCGATCACCGTGCGCCCGTCGAGCACGGCGGCGAGTGACCGCTCCAGGTGCCGGGCGGCCGTCGGGTCGATCAGCGAGGTGGCCTCGTCGAGCACGAGCGTGTGCGGGTCGGCGAGCACCAGCCTGGCGAGCGCGAGCTGCTGCGCCTGCGCGGGCGACAACGCCTGCCCGCCTGAGCCGACGACCGTGTCCAGCCCCTCGTCGAACGCCTCCGCCCACTCCCGGGCGTCCACCGCCTCCAGCGCCCTGCGGACGTCGGCGTCGGTCGCGTCCGGCCGCCCGATGAGCACGTTGTCGCGCAGGGTGCCCCGGAACACGTGATGCTCCTGCGTGACCAGCGCGACGTGGCCGCGCAGGTCGTCGAGCGGCAGGTCGACCAGCGGCACGCCGCCCACGGTGACCGTGCCGGTCCGGGGCCCGTGGATGCCCGCCAGCAGGCGGCCGAGCGTGGACTTGCCCGCGCCCGACGGGCCGACCATGGCCAGCCGCTCGCCGGCCCGCACGTCGAGGTCGATGCCGTGCAGCACGTCATGGCCCTCGCGGTAGGCGTAGCGCACGCCGGAGGCCCGCAGCTCCTCGCCGTCCGGCCGGGCCTCGCCCGCCACCCGGTCGTCGGGCACGTTGACGACGCCGAGCAGCCGCGACATGGAGGCGCCGCCGACCTGGAGCTCGTCCATCCACGACAGCACCCGGTCGAGCGGGTCGATGAGCTGCTGGACGTACAGTGTGGCCGCCGTGACCTGGGCGAGCGAAACCCAGCCCCAGGTGTGGAACAGGCCGCCCAGCAGCAGGGTCGCCACGATGGGGATCACGTAGCCGACCTCGACGGTGGGGAACCAGACCATCCGCAGGCCGAGGGTGTAGCGCTCGGCCGCGAAGGAGCCCGCGATGTCGCCGTCCGTCCGGCGGTGACGGCGGTCCTGCAGGCCCAGCGCCTCGACGGTCCGCGCGCCCTCGACCGTCTCGGCCAGTCCCTCGGTCATCTCCGCGTATGCCGCGTTCTCCCGCAGGTAGCCGTCCCTGGCGCGGTTCAGGTACCACCGGGTGGAGATCCACAGCACGGGCACCGCCACCAGCAGCGGCAGTGCCATGACCGGCCCCACGAGCAGCAGGGCGCCGACGGCGAACGCGCAGGTGACGAAGGCGATGAGGGTCTCGGGCACGGCCTGCCGTACGGACCGGGACAGAGCGTCGACGTCGCGGGACGTGCGGGTGATGAGGTCGCCTGAGCCGGCGCGCTCGACGGTCGACAGCGGCAGGGCGAGCACCTGCTCGACGAAGTCCTCCCGCAGCTCCGCCAGCACCTTCTCGCCCAGCCGCGAGGACGCGTAGACCGCGAAGCGGATCAGCACCGCCTGCACGACGACGAATCCGCCGATGGCCAGCGCGATCATGTCGACGTCGACGTCGCCGGTCCTGTCGGCGACGGACTGGACCAGCTCGCCGAGCAGGCGCGGAGACACGAGCCCGGACGTCGCGGCGAGGGCGTGCAGGGACAACGCGAGCGCGAGTTCCCTCGGATACTTCAGAGCCAGCCGACGCGCGTAGGCGCGGACCTGCGCGCGGTCGGCGACCGGCAGGATGCGACTCGCCATGGTCAGCCCTCCCCTCTGATGACGGTGGACGCGTATCCGGGCTCGGCCCGGAGCAGCTCCCGGTGGCTTCCTTCGGCCCGGACCTTGCCGTCCTCGACGTACAACACGAGGTCGGCCCGATCGAGGACGAGCGGGCTGGTCGTGCAGACCAGCGTCGTGCGGCCCGCGCGCGCCTTGCCGAGCCGGTCGGCGATGCGCGCCTCCGTATGCGCGTCGACGGCGCTGGTCGGCTCGACCAGGACCAGGATCTCCGGGTCGGCGATCAGCGCGCGGGCCAGGCGCAGTCGTTGCCGCTGTCCGCCGGAGAACTCCCTGCCTGACTCGGCGACGCGGGCCTCCAGCCCGTCGGGAAGCGCCTCGACGACATCGTCGGCGCACGCCGCGTGCAGCGCCGCCGCCACGTCGTCGTCGGCGGCGTGGCCCCGAACGTCGAGCTCGTCGCGCAGGCGTCCGGTGAACAACATCGCGGCGTTGTCGGCGACCAGGATGTGCCGCCTGACCTCGGCGACCGGCAGCGTCTCCAAGGCGACGCCGCCGAGGGTCACCTCACCCGGCGCGTAGCGGCCCAGCCGGTCGGCGATCTCCGCGGCTTCCTCGGGCGTCGCCGTCACGAGCGCGGTCAGACGGCCCGGCCGTACGGCCACGCCTGATCGGCCGTCAAGCAGAACCCCGTTTCGCGGT
Source organism: Planotetraspora thailandica (assembly GCF_016863335.1). GTDB lineage: Bacteria > Actinomycetota > Actinomycetes > Streptosporangiales > Streptosporangiaceae > Planotetraspora > Planotetraspora thailandica. The sequence goes on along the minus strand of NZ_BOOR01000007.1, from coordinate 445,545 downwards.
GCCGTGCCCGTTCCTCCGGAGATCTCCGGCTCGAGCACGAGGATCCGGCAGATGCGGCGGGCCGCGACGTGACCCTTGGTCAGCCGGTCGGCGGCCTCCGTGAGCGTGCGCAACGGGCCGATCAGGAACATCGCGTAACCGTAGAACGCGACGAGCTGCCCGGGGGTGATCTGCCCCTCCATGGCGAAATGGGCGCCCAGCCACGTGACGCCGGCGATGAGCAGGCCGGGCAGGAGGATCTGCGCGCCCTCCAGGGCCGACTCGACCGAGGCCACCCGCACGCCCGCCTGCCGTACGCGCTGGGACTCCTCGCGGTAGCGCGCGGCGAAGACCGCCTCGCCGCCGATGCCGCGCAGCACCCGCAGGCCGGCGACGATGTCGGAGGCGCGGGTCGCGAGATCGCCCTGCAGGTCGCGTTGCGCGTGCTGGCGTTTGTGGAGCGGCCGGAGCAGGGGCGCGACGGCCGCCGCCATCACCGGCACACCGATCAGCACGATCAGCCCGAGCGGCAACGACGTGCTGAGAAGGATCACCGTCACCGTGACGATGGCGACGAACGCGCCCGTGCCCCTCAGCAGGATGTCCATCGAGTTGCCGATGTGGGCGATGTCGGAGTTGCCCACGCTCACCACCTCGCCGGTGGACAGGCGTTTGGGCAGCGTCGCACCCAGCCGGGTCGCCTGCCGGGTGGTGACCTGGACCGTGCGGTAGGCCGCGGACAACCAGGTGAACACGGCGTACCGGTGCCGCAGCACGCCCGCGGCCGCCTGGATGACGCCGAGCCCGAGCACGACGCCCGCCCATTCGGCCAGCCGGCCGGTGTCGTCGGCGGCCAGGGCGTCGATCGCCTTGCCGAGCGCCGCGGGCACGAACGCCTGCCCGAGCCACCACACGATGGCGAGCCCGATGCCGATCAGCATCATGCGGCCCTGGACACGCGCGGTCCACCACAGGTACCGGAAGGGCCCGCGGGCGTCTGGAGTGCCGGGATCGGCGACAGGCAAGGAAATCATGGCCATCCTAGGCTCGCAAGATCGCAGGTCATGGGGCAAATGATTTTCCTGCGTCAACCAAGGTTGACATCCTTGCGGTGTCAATTTAGGTTGACAGCATGAGCGATACGGCACGGCTGACCGACGACGCCGCCAGCCGCGATCCGGCCACAGGGCTGCGCGCCGTGCAGGCCCTGCGGGTGCTGGTGGAGCGGCTGGAAGCACTGCAGGTGGAGAACGCACGGGCCGCGGGCTGGTCCTGGCAGGACATCGCGACCCTGCTGGGAGTGACGCGGCAGGCGGTGCACAAGAAGTACGCGGGCGGACGGGGACTGTTGAGGCGGGAGAAATAGACGATGTTCGAACGATTCACCGACGAGGCCCGGCAGACGGTCAAACTGGCCATGGAGAACGCCCGGCGGCTGCGGCACGACCGCATCGGGACCGAGCACCTTCTCCTCGGCCTCCTGGAGCAGCCCGGCACCGTCTCCGCACGGCTCCTCAACGGGCACGGACTTGATCACGGCCGGGCGTCCGCCGCGATCGTGCAGGCCGTCGGCGCTCCTCCGGCCGGCGACCTTGACGCGGACGCTCTCGAGTCCATCGGCATCGACCTGTCGGCGGTCAGGGAGAAGATCGAGGCCGCCTTCGGGCCGGGCGCCCTCGACCGCAGTCCCAGCAGGGACCACAGGGGCATCCTGGTCAGCGGGCGCAGCATCCCGTTCGGCCCGCGCGCGAAGAAGGTCCTGGAACTGTCCCTGCGCGAGGCCCTCGCGCTCAAGAGCCGCGACATCCGCGACGGCCACATCCTGCTCGGCCTGATCCGCGAGGGCGAGGGCCTCGGCGCCAGAATCCTCGCCGACACCGGCGTCGACCTCGCGGCCCTGGGCACCGAGGTCCGCGCGGAGATCGGCGGCCCGCCCCGGCAGCGGCCGTAAGACAGGTGAACGCCGTGATGGATTCCCACGGGGGCGTCCATCACGGCGTTCTGGGTTACTTGCCCGCCGTCTTGAGGTAGTCGGCGTTCATGCGCGCGATGGCGTCCAGCGGGATGCCCTTGGGGCACACCGCGGTGCACTCGCCGGTGTTCGTGCAGCCGCCGAAGCCCTCGGCGTCCATCTGCTCGACCATGGCCTTGGCGCGCGAGGCCCGCTCGGGCTGGCCCTGCGGGAGCAGGCCCAGGTGGGTGATCTTGGCGGCGGTGAACAGCGAGGCCGAGCCGTTCGGGCAGGCCGCCACGCAGGCGCCGCAGCCGATGCAGGTGGCGGCGTCGAACGCCGCGTCCGCGTCGGCCTTGGGCACCGGCACGGCGTGGGCGTCGGGCGCCGACCCGGCGGGCACCGAGATGAAACCGCCGGCCTGGATGATCCGGTCGAAGGCCGACCGGTCGACCACGAGGTCCTTGACCACGGGGAACGGCGCGGCCCGCCACGGCTCGATCGTGATCGTGTCGCCGTCCCTGAAGTGGCGCATGTGGAGCTGGCACGTCGTGGTGGCGCGCTGCTCGCCGTGGGCGACGCCGTTGATGACCATGCCGCACATGCCGCAGATGCCCTCGCGACAGTCGTGGTCGAAGGCGACCGGGTCCGCGCCCTCCAGGGTCAGCCGCTCGTTGAGCACGTCGAGCATCTCCAGGAAGGACATGTCCGGCGAGACGTCGTCGACCTGGTAGGTCACCATCTGACCGCGGTCGGCCGCGCCGTTCTGCCGCCAGATCTTGAGGGTCAGGTTCATGCCCGCCTTCCCCGTGCTTGTGGCGCGCTCGCTCACTTGTAGCTCCGCTGGGTCATCTTCACGTATTCGTACTCGAGCTGTTCCTTGTGCAGGATCGGGCCGTCCTCGCCCCACTCCCACGCGGCCACGTAGGCGAAATGCTCGTCGTCGCGCAGCGCCTCGCCGTCCTCGTCCTGTGACTCGGCCCGGAAGTGGCCGCCGCACGACTCGGTGCGGTGCAGGGCGTCGAGGCACATGAGTTCGGCCAGGTCGAAGAAGTCGGCCACGCGGCCGGCCCGCTCCAGCGCCTGGTTGAGGCCCTCGCCGTCACCGGGCACCTTGACGTTGTTCCAGAACTCCTCACGGAGCTCGGGGATGCGCTCCAGCGCCTTGCGCAGGGAGGCGTCCGTGCGCTCCATGCCGCAGTAGTCCCACATGAGCCGGCCGAGCTCGCGGTGGAAGGAGTCGGCCGTGCGGGTGCCGTCGACGGCCAGCAGCTTCTCGATCTTGCTCGTGACGGCCGCCTGAGCCGCCTCGACGTCGGCCTGGTCCACGTCTCCGAAGCCCTTGGAGCCCGCCAGGTAGTCGCCGATCGTCGTGGGCAGCACGAAGTAGCCGTCCGCGAGGCCCTGCATCAGCGCGGACGCGCCGAGGCGGTTGGCCCCGTGGTCGGAGAAGTTGGCCTCCCCGATCACGAACAGCCCGGGGATGGTGGACTGGAGGTCGTAGTCGACCCACAGCCCGCCCATCGTGTAGTGGACGGCCGGGTAGATGCGCATCGGCGTCTCGTACGGGTTCTCCCCGGTGATGCGCTCGTACATCTCGAAGAGGTTGCCGTACTTCGCCTCGACCGCGTCGCGGCCGAGGCGGCCGATCGCGTCGGCGAAGTCGAGGTAGACGCCGAGCCCGCCGGGGCCGACGCCGCGACCCTCGTCGCAGACGTTCTTGGCGGCGCGGCTGGCGATGTCCCGAGGAACCAGGTTGCCGAAAGCCGGATAAATCCGCTCAAGGTAGTAATCGCGCTCGTCTTCGGGGATGTCGGCCGGCGTGCGGTCGTCACCCTTCTTGAGCGGCACCCACACGCGGCCGTCGTTGCGCAGCGACTCCGACATCAGCGTCAGCTTCGACTGGTACTCGCCGCTGACCGGGATGCACGTCGGGTGGATCTGCGTGTAGCAGGGGTTGGCGAACATCGCGCCCTTGCGGTGCGCCCGCCAGATCGCCGAGGTGTTGCAGCCCTTGGCGTTGGTGGACAGGAAGAACACGTTGCCGTAGCCGCCGGTGGCCAGCACGACGGCGTCGGCCAGATGGGTCTCGATCTCGCCGGTGGCCAGATCACGGATCACGACGCCGCGCGCCCGGCCGCCGCTGACGATCAGCTCCAGCATCTCGTGGCGGGTGTGCATCTCCACGGTCCCGGCCGCGATCTGCCGCTCCAGCGCCTGGTAGGCCCCGAGCAGCAGCTGCTGGCCCGTCTGGCCCCTGGCGTAGAAGGTGCGGGACACCTGCGCGCCGCCGAACGACCGGGTGTCGAGCAGCCCGCCGTACTCGCGGGCGAACGGCACACCCTGCGCCACTGCCTGGTCGATGATGTTCACGCTGACCTGCGCGAGCCGGTAGACGTTCGACTCGCGGGCGCGGAAGTCGCCGCCCTTCACCGTGTCGTAGAACAGCCGGTAGACGCTGTCCCCGTCACCGCGGTAGTTCTTGGCCGCGTTGATGCCGCCCTGCGCGGCGATCGAGTGCGCGCGGCGCGGCGAGTCCTGGTAGCAGAACGACTTGACCTTGTAGCCCAGCTCGCCGAGGGTCGCCGCGGCCGAACCGCCCGCCAGGCCGGTGCCGACCACGATCACGGTCATTTTGCGCTTGTTGGCCGGGTTGACCAGCTTGGCCTGGAACCTGCGCGTGTCCCAGCGTTCCTCGATGGGTCCCGACGGCGCCTTGGTGTCCTGGATCGGCTCACCGACCGTCCACGAGAGCGTCATTTCACCACTCCGATCATCACGGTGACGGGTACGGCGACGAATCCGGCCACGAGCACGACGGACACCACGGTGGAGGCCGCCTTGAGCGCGCGGTAACGATGGGCCAGGCCGAGCGTCTGGAGCGCGCTCCACAGGCCGTGCCGCAGATGAAGGCCGACCATCACCAGGGCGACCAGGTAGAACACCGTGACCCACCAGCGACCGGGCGCGAAGTCGGCCACCACCCGGTCGTACGGCGTAGCCGATCCGCCCTCGGGGTTGACGACCCCGAAGGTGAGGTCGAGCAGGTGCCAGATCACGAAGAGAAGGACGATCACGCCGCCGTACCGCATGGTCCGGGTGGCATATCCGCCGGCCTGAGGCTTCACCCGGGCCGCGTACTTGACGGGGCGCGCCTTGGCCGCGCGCCGCGCGAGCGAGACCGCCGACCACATGTGCAGCACCACGGCGAGCGTGAGCACGATCTCGACGATGGTCAGCAGCGTGCGGTGCGGGAGCGCGGGCTCGCCCACGGTGCGCAGCCACTCCGCGTAGTGATTGAACGAGTCGGCGCCGAGGAAGACCTTCAGGTTCCCCAGCATGTGGCCGACCAGGAACAGCACGAGAACGGCGCCCGTGACGGCCATGACCGCCTTCTTGCCGTTCGAGGATCCGTAGAAGCCGTGTGGCCGCCGACCGGCCGGACGATCCGGCCGGTGGTCCACTTTGTGGTCAAGAGTGGCTGTCACGACTCCTGACGCTAGGTTCGCCGCCATTGGGGCGTCCAAGTCATCGCAGGTCTGGTTTCGATAGCCTGCGACTATCCGCTCAGCCCGTACGGCTCCCGACCGTGACAGCGCCGGCCTGAGTGCGAGGAATCTCACACGAAGGTGACGCATGCAGTTCCAACAGCTCGCCTACTTCGTCGCGGTGGCCGAGACCCGGCACTTCACCCACGCCGCCGAGCGCACGCGAGTCGCCCAGCCATCCCTGAGCAAGCAGATCAAGGCCCTCGAGACCGAACTCGGCGCCCCGCTGTTCAGCCGGGCGCGGGGCAACGTGACCCTCACACCGGCCGGGGAGGCGCTGCTCCCCCTCGCCCGCCGCATGCTGGCCGACGCGGACACCGCCCGCCGCGAGATCGCGGAACTGGCCGGCCTCCGGCGCGGAAGGGTACGGCTCGGCGCCACGCCCTCGCTGTGCGCGGGACTGCTGGCCGACGTGCTGGCCCGCTTCCACGGGGAGTATCCGGGCATCGAGCTCCAGGTGGAGGAGGGCGGCTCCCGCGACCTCGTGCGCGACCTCGCCCGGGGCCAACTCGACCTGGCTCTGATCATCCTGCCGCTGCAGAGCAGCGACCCCTCTCTGGTCACCGAGGAGATCCTGCGGGAGGACCTCGTGGTCGCCTCGGCCTCCAAGCCGGGGCGCCGGCCGTACATGCGGATCGACGATCTGCGCGGACGCCCCCTGGTGATGTTCCGGCGGGGCTACGACCTGCGCGAGGCGACGCTGACCGCGTGCAGGCAGGCCGGGTTCGAGCCGCGGTTCGCCGTCGAGGGCGGCGAGATGGACGCCGTCCTGCGATTCGTCGAGGCCGGGCTCGGGATCGCCGTGGTGCCGTCGATGGTCCTGGACAACCGGCCGAGGCTGGTCGGCACGCCGATCGTCCCCGGGCTGCGCCGTACCGTCGCGCTCGCCCGCCGCAAGGACGTCGAGCCGACGCGGGCCGCGCACGCCTTCCGCGGGGTGCTGCTGTCGTACCTGGTGGAGGCCGCCGGTCACGGGACTCTTCCCCAGGGAATCGAGTCTCTGGCCGACCAAGAGCCCATATAGTGGCCCTACACCGACGGTAGATTTTCCCGACCGTGTTCCCCGCGCTCCGAGAGGCGTTCGTGATCACGTCGTCGCCCGACCTGCCAGACCCTTTGACGCTCCTGCTGATCGAGGACGACACGGCCGACGCCTTCCTCGTCGAGGAGTTGCTGGCGGACGCCGAGAGGCCACCGAAGATCACCTGGGCGCGAACCCTGGCCGAGGGCCGCGATCGGCTGACCGACGACGTGCAGTGCGTGCTGGTCGACCTGTCCCTGCCGGACGCGACGGGGCTCGAGGCCCTGCAGCAGGTGCTGGCGATGGCCCCCGACACGGCCGTGCTGGTGCTCACCGGCCTTGCCGACGCCCATGTGGGGATCGAGGCCGTCGCGGCCGGAGCCGAGGACTTCCTGGTCAAGCAGGACGTGGACGGCCGGCTCCTGTCGCGGGCCATCCGCTACGCCATCGAACGCAAACGCGCCGACGTCGCCATGCGCGAACTGGTGGAAGAACGCATCGTCGGCCAGGAGAACGCCCGCCTGGAGCGCGGCCTGCTTCCCGTGCCGCTGCTCGAGGCGGCCTCGCTCCACCACCAGACGCGCTACCTGCCCGGCCGGGTGCGCGGCCTGCTGGCGGGCGACTTCTGGGACACCGTGCAGACCGCCGACGGGTCGGTGCACGTGCTGATCGGGGACGTCTGCGGCCACGGACCGGACGAGGCGGCGCTCGGCACGGCCCTGCGCATCGGCTGGCGGACCCTCGTGCTGGCCGGCCACACCGGCGCCGACGTGCTGGCCACGCTCGACGCGCTGCTGCGCAACGAACGCAAGTCACCCGAGATCTTCACCACCCTGTGCACCGCCACCATCGACCCCGGCCTGAGCCGCGCGCGCCTGCACGTGGTGGGGCATCCGTCACCCCTGGTGATCCGCGACGGCTCAGTCGACGTCGTCACCGAGATGCCCTCGGGGCCGCCTCTCGGCATCTTCGACGACGTCGAATGGGCCCCGATCGACCTGGAACTCGGCGACGACTGGTCGCTGCTGCTCTACACCGACGGCCTGATCGAGGCCGCCGTTGGCGCCGAGCACGACCTGCTCGGCACCGAGGGGCTGGCCGACCTCGTGCGCGAACAGGGCGGGGTCGACCTCGACCGGATCATCGCGGAGGTCGGCGACGCCCTGAGCGACGACGTCGCCGCCGTCCTGGTCTCCCGGAAACCGGAATCGCCATGAAGCGGCCTGAACCCCTCCCCCCGCTCGCCGACCCCGCCGTACGCGGGACGCTGCCCCTCGCCCGCTGGTTCGTCCTGGCCGGTACGGCTTCCGCCTTCGTCTTCGTGCTCGGGGTCACCGCCATCCTGATCACGCTCGGCCAGACGCAGGACGCCAGGAAGTCGCTGGTCGACGTCATCGACCCCTCGGCTCTGCACACCCTGGAGATCTCCACGGCGCTCCAGGCGCAGGAGGACGCCATCCGGGGCTACGGCCTGACCGCGAACGCCGAATACCTCCAGGACTACAAGCGGGCCGTCATCGACGAGAAGAGGGCGACCTCCGCCATCACCTGGTCGATCCCCCGGCTCCCCGACTCCTCCTCCGTGCGGGCCGAGCTCAACCGGCTGAGCGTGGCGGCAGCCGAGTGGCGCAGGGACTACGCGCAGAAGATCGCCGACGCGGTGCCCAAGGTCGGCACCCAGGCGCTCAACCGCGATCTGGCCAAGGTCAACGTCGATCGTTTCAGCCGGATCAGGGCGGCGCTGAGCTCTCAGCAGGCCGAGCTCAACCGGCTGCACGACCTCGGCAAGGCCAAGCTGGACGACGGCTGGCGCACGATCTACGTCTCGATCTGGGCGCTCGTGGGCGCCGTGGTGGTCGCGGTGATCGGCTGCGGGATCATCGTGCGCCAGGTCGTGGTCCGCCCCGTGGGACGGCTGGCCGAGCAGGTCAGGACGGTGGCCGCCGGCGACTTCGACCACGAGCTCGGCGTCGACAGGCCCGCCGAGCTGCGCGAGTTGTCGGGACACGTGGACGGCATGCGCCGCCGCATCGTCACGGAGTGGCGCACGGCCGTGGAGGCGCGCCAGGCGCTCGCCGACCAGACGCGGGAACTCCAGCGTTCCAACGGCGAGCTGGAGCAGTTCGCCTATGTGGCCAGCCACGACCTGCAGGAACCCCTGCGCAAGGTCGCGAGCTTCAGCCAGTTGCTCGAACAGCGGTACGGCGACCAGCTCGACGACCGCGCCAAGCAGTACATCGCCTTCTCCGTCGACGGCGCCAAGCGCATGCAGCTGCTGATCAACGACCTGCTCGACTTCTCCCGGGTCGGCCGGGTGGGCGGCGAGCTGCACCCCGCGCCGTCGGGAGACGCCCTGGCCGCGGCCCTGCGCAACCTGGACGCCCTGCTCGGCGACGCCGACGCCGCCGTCACCCACGATGACCTGCCCGAGGTGCTGGGCAACATCCCGCTGCTGACCCAGCTCTTCCAGAACCTGGTCGGCAACGCGGTGAAGTTCCGCTCCGCCGACCCGCCCCGCGTTCACATCGGCGTACGGCGGGACGGTGACATGTGGGAGTTCAGCTGCGCGGACAACGGGATCGGCGTCGACCCCCGGTACGCCGACCGCATTTTCCTGATTTTTCAGCGTTTGCATCCGCGCGACGTCTACCCGGGGACCGGCATCGGCCTGGCGCTGTGCCGCAAGATCGTTGAATATCACGGCGGCCGGATCTGGCTGGACTCCGGCGACGGGCCCAGCGAGTCGCATGGCGCCACGTTCCGCTGGACGCTGCCGCCCGTGGGAGACCCCGATGCCTGATTTCCGCCCGATCGAGGTGCTCCTGGTCGAGGACGACCCGGGGGACGTGCTCCTCACCAAGGAGGCCTTCACCTACAACAAGGTCGGCAACCGGCTCCACGTGGTGCACGACGGGGAGCAGGCGCTGGCGTTCCTCCGGGGCGAGGGACCCTACGACGACGTGCCCAGGCCCGACCTGATCCTGCTCGACCTCAACCTGCCGCGGATCGACGGCTTCGAGGTGCTCCAGGAGATCAAGAACGATCCCACGCTGCGAGCCATCCCGGTGGTGATCCTTACCACATCGGAAGCGGAGCAGGATATCCTCAAGGGTTACAACCTGCACGCCAACGCGTACGTAACGAAACCGGTTGATTTCAACCAGTTCATCCGGGTAGTGCGACAGATCGACGATTTCTTCGTGACCGTGGTCAAACTGCCGGGGAAGTGACGGGAATCACAGACGGTTGGGAGTGACGCTCCTCACACTTTGGGATGCGGCCGTCGTAATGTTTCCCCCACCATACGCGTGCCAGAGGGTGGAAAGTCTCTGATGACCCAGACAACGGCCGAGAGCCCCATAAGGAAGCAACGCGCGCAACTCAATGTGCGCACGCTACGCACAGACAGGTGGTGGCTGACTCCGGCGCTGACCTTCGCCGGGCTCATGTCGTTCCTGATCTATGGAATTTGGGCGATCCTCGACAAGAGCTACTTCGCCGAGCCGTACATCGCACCCTTCTCGTCGCCCTGCCTGGCGACCTCGTGCCCCGAAGGAGCACGCTTCCTGGGCCTCGCGCCGTTCGGGGACTGGTACACCCTGCCGCCCGGCCTGTTGATCCTCGGCCTGCCGGGTGGGTTCCGGCTGACCTGTTACTACTACCGCAAGTCCTACTACCGGTCGTTCTGGCTGTCGCCGCCGGCCTGCGCCGTCTCCGAGCCTCACACGAAGTACTCGGGTGAGACCAGGCTCCCGCTGATCATCCAGAACGTCCACCGCTACTTCTTCTACCTCGCGGTGGTCATCGGCGCGATCCTCGCCTACGACGCGGTCCTCGCGTTCCGCGACGAGCACGGCAACTGGGGCCACGTGGGCCTCGGCACGCTCATCCTGCTGGCCAACGCCGTTCTGATCTTCTGCTACACCCTCGGCTGCCACTCCTGCCGCCACATCACCGCCGGCCGCCTGAACCACTTCTCGAAGCATCCGCTGCGGTACAAGGCGTGGACCTTCGTCTCGAAGCTCAATGCCAGGCACCAGCAGTTCGCCTGGGCCTCGATGTACTCGGTCATGATCGCCGACCTGTACGTGCGGCTGGTCGCCAAGGGCGTCATCAACTTCCCGTTCGCTTAAGGATCTCAACGTGGAGCGTCACGAATACGACGTCGTCGTCATCGGAGCCGGCGGAGCAGGCCTGCGCGCGGCGATCGAGGCGCGGCAGCAGGGCAAGCGGACCGCCATCATCTGCAAGTCGCTGTTCGGCAAGGCCCACACGGTCATGGCCGAGGGCGGCGCCGCCGCCGCAATGGGGAACGTCAACCCCGACGACAACTGGATGGTGCACTTCCGCGACACCATGCGGGGCGGCAAGTTCCTCAACAACTGGCGCATGGCCGAACTGCACGCCAAGGAGGCCCCGGACCGGGTCTGGGAGCTCGAGGAGTGGGGCGCGCTCTTCGACCGCACCAAGGACGGCAAGATCAGCCAGCGGAACTTCGGCGGCCACGAGTACCCCCGCCTCGCCCACGTGGGCGACCGTACCGGCCTGGAGCTGATCCGCACGCTCCAGCAGCGCGTCGTCGCACTTCAGCAGCAGGACGAGCGTGAGCACGGCGACCCCGAGGCGTTCATCAAGGTGTTCGCCGAGTGCACGGTCACCAGGCTGCTTAAGGACGGCGACAAGATCGCGGGGGCCTTCGGCTACTGGCGCGAGACGGGAGACTTCATCGTCTTCGACGCGCCCGCCGTCGTGCTCGCCACCGGCGGCATCGGCAAGTCGTACGTCGTCACCTCGAACTCCTGGGAGTACACGGGTGACGGGCACGCGCTGGCCCTGCTCGCCGGCGCCAAGCTGATCAACATGGAGTTCATCCAGTTCCACCCGACAGGCATGGTCTGGCCTCCGTCGGTGCGGGGCATCCTCGTCACCGAGTCGGTCCGCGGTGACGGCGGCGTGCTGCGCAACTCCGAGGGCCGCCGGTTCATGTTCGACTACGTGCCGGACGTGTTCAAGGACAAATACGCGACGACCGAGGAGGAGGGCGACCGCTGGTACACCGACCAGGCCAACAACCGCCGTCCTCCGGAGCTGCTGCCGCGTGACGAGGTGGCCAGGGCCATCAACGCCGAGGTCAAGGCGGGCCGTGGATCGCCGCAGGGCGGCGTCTTCCTGGACGTGTCGAGCCGGCTTCCCGCCGCCGAGATCGTCAAGCGCCTGCCGTCCATGCACCACCAGTTCAAGGAACTGGCGGACGTGGACATCACCCAGGAGCCCATGCAGGTCGGCCCGACCTGCCACTACGTCATGGGCGGCGTGGAGGTCGAGGCGGACACCGGCGCCGCGTCCGTGCCGGGCCTGTTCGCCGCGGGCGAGGTCTCCGGCGGCATGCACGGATCCAACCGCCTCGGCGGCAACTCCCTGTCCGACCTGCTGGTCTTCGGCCGGCGGGCGGGCCTGGGCGCGTCCGCGTACGTCGACGGCCTGGCCGCACGTCCTGTGCCGGCGGGCGTCGAGGAGGCCGAGGCGGAGGCGATCGCCCCGCTGCAGCGCACCGGCGGAGAGAACCCCTACGAGGTCCACCACGAACTCCAGCGCACGATGAACGACCTGGTCGGCATCATCCGCAAGTCCGAGGAGATCTCCGAGGCGCTCCAGGTCGTCGAGAAGCTCAAGGAGCGGTCGAAGAACACCGCCTCGGCCGGCAGCCGGATCTACAACCCCGGCTGGCACCTGGCCATCGACCTGCGGAACATGCTGCTCGTCAGCGAATGCGTGGCCCGGGCCGCGCTGCTGCGCGAGGAGAGCCGCGGCGGGCACACCCGCGACGACTTCCCCGGCATGTCGCCCGAATGGCGGCGAAAGCTCCTGGTCTGCTCCGCCGGTCCGGACGCCTCCGGGGTTACGGTCGAAGAGAGGGTCCAGCCTTCCATGCGCGGGGATCTGATCACGTTGTTCGACCGGGCCGAGTTGGAGAAGTACCTCACCGAGGACGAGCTGGCGGACTACGACGCCGCGGTCAAGGAGTCGTGATGGGTTACAAGGCGAAGTTCCGCGTCTGGCGAGGCGAGGGCGGCGAGGGCAAGCTGGAGGACTTCACCGTCGAGGTGAACGAGGGCGAGGTCGTCCTCGACGTCATCCACAGGCTGCAGGCCACCCAGGCTCCCGACCTGGCGGTCCGGTGGAACTGCAAGGCCGGCAAGTGCGGCTCGTGCTCGATGGAGATCAACGGCAGGCCCCGCCTGGGTTGCATGACCCGGATGTCCACGTTCGACGAGAGCGAGACCATCACGGTCACGCCAATGCGGACATTCCCGGTGATCAAGGATCTCGTCTGCGACGTCTCGTTCAACTACCAGAAGGCGCGGGAGATCCCGTCGTTCACCCCGCCGAAGGACGTCAAGCCCGGCGAGTACCGCATGCAGCAGATCGACGTCGAGCGGTCCCAGGAGTTCCGCAAGTGCATCGAGTGCTTCATGTGCAACAACGTGTGCCATGTGATCCGCGACCATGACGAGAACAAGCCGGCCTTCGCGGGCCCGCGTTTCCTCATGCGGATCGCCGAGCTGGACATGCACCCCTACGACGAACTCGACCGCAGGGAGTCGGCGCAGGAGGACCACGGCCTCGGCTACTGCAACATCACCAAGTGCTGCACCGAGGTGTGTCCCGAGCACATCAAGATCACTGACAACGCGCTGATCCCGATGAAGGAGCGTGTGGTCGACCGGAAGTACGACCCGCTGGTCTGGCTCGGATCCAAGATTTTCAAGCGGAGCAACTGACGCGAACGGAAACGCCGGCCGGGTTCACCCGGCCGGCGTTTCCGTTTGTCTGAGCTTCTCTGCTTCTTCCTGCGTCCCTAGCTCTTGGCGCTGTCAGCGTCCTTGGCGGCGCTTTCGGCGCTCTTGGCGGCGCTTCCGGCAACGCTGTCGGCGCTCTTAGCGGAACGGCGCCACAGTCTCCAGCGGGACGGCCGCTCGGCCGCCGACTGGCCTGCGGGCGCGGCCGGCGCCTCCAGCACGGCAACCGCCTGCTTCGCGTCCGCCTGCTGAGGAGCCTCCTGGGAAGACGGGTACGGCATGGCATACATGACCGTCTGCGGCTGCCCGTCGGCCGAGTAGCTCTGCACCGGCACGTAGACCACCTGCGGGTAGACCGCGGGCGTCGGCGTTCCCGCCTGCCCCCGCGCCGACCGTGGCCCCGCCTTGCGCACGGCCGCCGCGTGCGCCATGCGGCGGAGCCTGCCCTCGAAGACGAGCCAGGTCATCAGGGCCAGCAACACCAGACCGGCCGCCAGGATCGAGAGCTTCCTGCTCATCGTGGCCTGGTCGAACTCAGGGGTCGCGTTGCGGATCTCGATCGGCACCGACTCCGGCGTGGGCTCCTCGAACGTGACCGCGGCTGTCGGTGTGGGAGTCGGCGTCGGCGTCGGCACAGCGGGCGCCAGCGACACAGCCGGTGCCGGCGGCGGAGGTGCCGACACCTGGACCGTCGTCGTCGGGAAAGCCGCCAGCCCCGGCGCCTGCGCGATGGCCGTCTGGGTGACCGTCGGCGCCGTGTGCGTCTTGGTGACCGTGACGGTGGCCACCGGACGCTGCGGCTTCGCCGGCGCGGTCCTGGTGATGGTTTTCGTGGGACCCGGCGCCGTGGCCGTGGCGGTCGTCGTATGCGTGATGGTCGTCGTGATCGTGACCGTGACCTCCGAGGGACTCGGCCCCGTGCCGGGATCAGTCGGCTCGTCGGCTGTCACGCCGAACACCGGGCCTGCCGCGACCAGGCCGATGGCCACGATCCCAAGAGATACGGCCACGGAAGTCGCGGCCCTCAGGTGTGTGCGCCTTACCACCACTCGCCCTTCGACCGAATCCATTTAGACAATGGATCAGTCTAGTTTGGGGAAAACGACGGCAAAACCTCTGAACGGCCAACATTTGTCGTCGCTAGCCTCTGCCGCCCCACACGATCTTCTCGACCGCGGCGACGACAGGGAGGTCGGCGGCGAGCCAGGCGACCTCGTAGAGCTCGTGCCGTCCCAGCCAGCGCAGTGCGAGGTGTTCGTGCGGGTGCGGCGCTCCCCGCCCGATGCCCGCGATCCAGACGTGCATCATGAAGCCGTTCGGCAGCGGCCACTCCCCGGGCACCCGCTCCCCCAGGACGACCTCGACGCCCAGTTCTTCCAGGCATTCACGCACCAGGGCGTCGGGCTCGGTCTCCCCCGGGTCCACCTTGCCCCCGGGCAGCTCCCACCCGCCCCTCAGCGCCTCGGGCTCGGCCCGCTGAGCGGCCAGCAGCCGTCCGTCCGCGACGATCGCGGCCCCCACGACGATCGGTTCCATCGGTCAGGTCAGCGCCTTCTTGAGCTGCTGCAGCACATCGGCATTCTGCAGGGGCCGGGTGAACCCGACGATGTTGGGGCGGTCGTTGTAGGTCGTGACCTTGATGGGCCCGCACCGCGTGCAACGTGCCTCGATCATCTTGCCTTTCGACACGACCATGCCGACGTGGCCCGGATGGTTCGGCCCGGTGTTCGGGCCCGAGTCGAAGAACACCAGGTCGCCTGGCTTCTCATTGCCCGCCCGCACGTGCACTCCGAAGGGCCACTGGCCGAAGGTCGTGCGCGGGATCGACAGGCCTGCGTTCCGGTACGCCATGTAGATGATGCCCGAGCAGTCGAACCCGTCCGGCCCCGTCCCACCCCAGATGTACGGCTTGCCGCGCTGGGCCAGCGCGTACTCGAGGATCTTCTGCACGACCTCGCTGGACACGCTGTCGACGTAGCCTTCGTCGCACGCCGGGTCGGCCTCGGGCGGCACGCCGATCTCACCGTTGGTCGCGTAACCTTTGGCGATCTCCAGGACCTGGTCGACGTACCACGTCGCCCGGTTGTAGACGAAGATCGCACCCCGCAGGTCGTCGGGCGCCCCGTTGCGCTTGAGCATCTTGGCCGCGCCCAGGATGGCGTCCGCCGGGTCGTAGACGTCGCCGAACCCGTCGCCGTCCCCGTCCGAGGCGTACCCGTTGAACTTGGAGTTGATCTTTATCTTGGCCTTGCCGCCCCACGTGCTGATCAGGAACTGCATCGGCCCGGCCGCGCCCGCGTAGTTGGTGCCGCTCTGCACGCCGGGCAGTTTGGACCTGCCGTGGTCGGTCTCCCGCTTGCCGATGGCCGCCAGGACGTTCCACTGCACGCCGATCTCCTGGCCGAACTTCTTGTAGAGCTGCAGGTAGTCGGGCGGGATGTCCGACTGGGCCGTCTGCGAAACGTCCGGGGCGGTGGCCGCCGACGCGCAGTCTGCGCCGAAACCGCTGCCGAGGAAGATCGACGGTGCGGGCGTCATCACGATGATCGACCCGAACAACGTGAGCGGGACGATGAGAACGAGGGCGGCGGCGAGCCACCGCCATGAGCGGCCGCCCCGGGCCACCCGCAACGCCCGCAGGCCGAGCCCCACGCTCGGAGGGAGCAGACCGCGGGCGACCAACCCGCGCCTGGCCAGATTCCGTAACACCGACCCCGTGCGCCGCGGCGTCATGAGGAGGTGTCCCCGTCTTGGCCCGCGTTCGCGAACTCCAGGTCGTAGACCCGCCAATCCGTGCCGACTTTGACCACCGTGACGGCGTACTCCTCGTTCTGTTCCTTCTGCCCCGCCTTCGAGGCCACCTCGCAGACCGAGTCGACGACGAACACCACCGTGCTCGCCCTCATGTCGCGGATCGAGACGATCTGCGCCGATCCCTTGGAGACCATCCGGTCCCTCTGGTTGTCGTCGACCAGCCCCGGGTCGGTCATGGCCCTGGTGAGTTGGGCGCCGAACTCGTCGGTGGAGAAGCCCTTCAACCGGTCGGCGAAGGCCGCCGGATCCTCGTCGTACCGGAAGGTCCCGTACGACGCGGTGAACCGCCTGGCCAGGTCGGCCGCGGCGCCGATCTCGCCCTTCGACAACGGCAGATAGCGGTAGACGTCGAACGCTCCGGGCGTGACCGCCACCTGGCTCGGCGCCGGGTCGGCGGTCTGGCTCTGCGCCACGGTAGGCGGCGCCGTCGCCACCGCCTCGGTCCGGCCGCCGCCGGACGTCGGGCTCATGGTCAGGTAGACGCCGACGGCGGCGAGCACCACCACGGCGCCCACGAAGGCGAATGCCTTCCGGCGGTCGGTTCCCTGCGTCGTCATCGGTCCTGCGTCACGTGTCCTTGGAATCGCTGCGGGAGGAGCGCGCCCAGAAGGGCGCGGACGCGTCGCCGTCTCCTCGCCTGCTCTCGTCTCGGCGCGGCAGCCAGAGGGGAGGCGCGTCCGACGACCTGCCGGACGACGCACGCCGGTCGCTGGAGCGCCGGTCGCCGTCACGGCGGTCCCGGTCGCGCCGCTCGTTGTAGCGCCGTTCACTGTCACGGCGGTCGTTTTCCCGCCGCTCGCTGTAACGGCGCTCCTCCGCACGGCGGTCGCTCTCGCGCCGTTCGGTGTACCGGCGTTCGTCGTCGCGCGACGGGCGGTAGCCGCCTCCCGAGGATCCTCCGGATGAGCCGCCGCCTGAGAAACGACCGCCTAAGAAGCCACGGGAACCGCTGGGGGCGCTGGGCGTCGACGGCCGGGAGGCCCAGCCGCCGGAGCCACCGCTGAACCAGCCGCCGCTACGCCCCCCACCGCTCCTGGCACCGCTACCGGTGCCACTGCCGACGGGGGTCCCGCCCCGGCTGCCGCCACCTCCGCCCCGGTTCTCGCCGCCGCCGCTCGAGGGCGCGTCCCTCGGGATCGGCACCGGCGCGGCACCGGCGCGAGGCGCGGGCGCCGACCCGTCCCGGGCCGGTGCCCTGCCGCCGGTGAGGTTGAGCGGCGGTGCCGAGCCGGTGCGCGGCGCGGTCCCGCCCGCCTTCCTCCGTGCGGCGGTCTGGGCGTCGTTCTCCAACTGCGGCGGGGCTTCGCCGGCTCGGGCTCCTGCCTGCCCCGCGGCGGCCGCGCCCTCCTCGGCGCGCACCCGGCCTTGGGCGACGCCGGCCGCGGCCGTCCCGGCCTTGGCTGCCGGCTCGGCGGCCTCCTCCAGCGATTCGGCCCCGCGCCGGGCCCACCGCGCGGCCCGTACGGCAGGCCGCTGCAGGGCTCGGGTGGTGCCCCCCAGCGTGTCCGCGGTCGCGGCGCTTCCGAGCATCCGCGTCGTGAGCGTGCTGCCGCTCATGGACGCGAAGAGATGCTCGAACGGTTTCCGGTAGAAGAACACCGCGATCGTCAACAGGGCCATGAACAGGATCTGCATGCCCCAGGGCAGGTTGGTCGAAATGATCAACGCGTAGCCGTACACCAGGATGCTGAGCACGAGCGCCAGCACGGCCTGGCGCAGCAACGTCCCGACGAGCATCTCGACCCAGCGCATGGCGATGATGCGCCCCGAGCCGGGATGCACGCCGATCAGCAGGAACACCGGGCCGAGCATCAGCAACAGCAGGAAGCCCACCTTGAGGACCAGCAGCGTCACCGCCACCAGGAAGATGAGCAGGCCCGCGACGACCGCCGCGAGGAAGGCGCCGATGGCGATGCCCAGGCGGCCGGTCCAGTCCTTGCCCTGCAGCAGGAAGAACTGGGGCGAGTTCTGCAGCGGCTTGGCGATCTGTTCCTCGAACTCCCGCTGGTGGGAGTCGCTGCTCGGCATCTGTTTGGCGGCCTGCTCGCTCGCGTCGATCGCCTGAATGTCGAGCAGCTTGGCGCCGAAGGCCTTGACCACCGGAGCGTTGGGGTCGGCGGTGCCGAACTCGCCCATCAGCCAGGGCTTGCAGACGAGCGTGGACCACAGGGCGTCGGCGTTCTGGTCGACCGACTCCGTGCCGGTCTGACCGTACCCGGGGGCCGGGGCCTGGGTGTTCGTACCGCCCTTGGGCGGCAGGCAGGTCGCTCCGCCCGCGCCGGGCAGCCCCGCGAACGCCGAGTTGACGACCTCGCCCGTCTTGTCGGTCACGGTCTTGCCGAGCGCGGTGAAGTCGCCGGGGCGGCTGAAGAACCACACGGCCGCGACGACCGCGATGACCATCCAGATGATGCCCTCGCTGGTGGTGGTCGCCCGCTTGCGGATCAGGCCGTACCACATGAGCCAGATGGCGCCGAGGATGATGATCGGCCGCAGATACGGCCAGTACATCGCGTCGGCCAGGTTCGTGATGATGTTGTCGGCGACCGTCTTGATCGGCTGAAGCGGTCCTTCGGTGGCGGCCGCCTGGTAGGTGCTGATCGTGAGACGGTCGACGGCCTTGGCCGCGGAGAAGATCGCGTTGGCCCAGGTGTTGCCCATCATGGCCGTCACGTCGGAACAGCCGAGGTCGTAGGTGTGCCAGAACTGGCCGGACGTGCCGTACCGGTCGTAGTTGGTCAGCGGCTCCTTCGGTGCGGCCGCGGACGTTCCGCTGTCGTCGGGGGGCGGCGGCTCGACCAGGCCGTCCACACCTCCGCCGACGAGCTCGGGCGCCATCTGGGGCGAGAAGTCACACGGCCCCGCCGCGCTCGCCGTGTCCGGGGAGAACAGCAGCGGCAGCGACAGGAACGCCACCACGAAGGCGGCCACCACCAGGACGATCTTGCGCAATCTCACGACCGAACCTCCTGCGTGACCCCCGACCGATCAGCGTCCCCGCTGAGACGATCATGCATGTTCTCGCTTGGTTTGTCGTGTGTCGGATTGGTATCAAGCCAGCGCAGCAATTCCTCGGAGATGAGGTCCACGCCGATCCGGCCCGCCCTGCCGTCCAGGTCACGGAAGACGCACTCGCCGTTGCCCAGCGAACGCAGCACGGCCTTGTGCTCCTCCGACGGGTCCACGCCGAGCAACTCCAGCACGCTCCCCACCTCCACACGCTCGGTGGAGCGGAACGCGAAGACGGAGGAAAGGCAGTTCGTGACCTGCTCGTTGAGCAGGTCGCCCGCGTTCTGCGACACCAGCACGAGAGCCGTGTTGCGCGAGCGGCCCATCCGGGAGACCTCCGGCACCAGCTTGGCCCCCTCCGGCGTGGACGTGATCGCCCACGCCTCGTCGAGGAAGATCGCCTTCGGCGTGCGCCGGTCGAGCCCGTTCATCAGCCGACGGGCGAACTGGGACACCAGATAGAGCAGCGCCACCGACAGCCGCTGTTCGTAGGAGTAGTCGTCGCGGGTGGTCGTGACGTCGGGCAGCGTGAGCCCGCCCAGCGTGAAGACCGTGGTCCAGCCCTCGGGGTCGATCTGGTCGCCGCCGGACTTGTCGAAGCACAACCGGGCCAGATGCATCTCCGACATCGAGCGCAGCACCGCCCCGAGGTTCTTGGACGCGGCGTCCTCCGAACGCTCCAGGTGGTCGACGACCTTGCCGAGCGACGGGTCAGGCTCGTTGGAGACCGCGGCCACCGCCTGGATCATCGCCGACTCCCGCTCCTCCGACATGCGCGGAAGCAGCAGCCGCAACGTCTCGGTCGCCATCGTCTTCCTGGCCGCGATGTCGTCTCCGAAGGAGAACGGGTCGAGCAACCCCGGCGCGGCCGACCCCAGCGGGATGGTCCGCGCCTTACGGCCCCGTCGCTGCAACAACTGCACGAGAGACTCGGCGTCGCCCTTCGGGTCGATGACGGCGATGGTCACGCCGCGCAACGCCATCTGGTACATGAGCAACAGCGCCAAGGTCGTCTTGCCGCCGCCGGGCTCACCCGTGATCGCGATGGCCGTCGGGCGGTTCCTCGCCGCCGCCACCAGCGGGTCGAAGTGCACGATGCTGCGGGCCCGCCCCAGGGTCTCCCCCACGTACGGCCCGATCCAGCCGGCGTTCGACTCGTCCACCCGGTCGCCGAGCTCCACGGTCGCCGTCGCCATGCCGCCCGCGATCGTGCGCAGGGGCTGCCGCTGGGCGTACGCGTTGACCCGGAGCCGCTCACCCGGCAGCGCCTCGCAGAACAGCGAGAACTGGTCGCCGGTCGAGTTGACGACGTCGATTCCGAGGTCGCGGTAGTGCTCCACGACCGCCTCGACCCGCTGCACGCAGATCTCCTCGGTCGGCGCGCTGACGCTCAGCCGGTGCCAGCCGTACACGAAGGGCAGGCGCTCCTTGGTGATGCCGTGCTCCAGCATCCGCGCGGCGTCGATCTGCTCCGCCAGCGCGAGCGGCGCCTCCGCCCCCGCCTCACGGATGTGGATGTCCATGTCGCGGGCGTGCGCGAGCTTGCGCGCCACGTCCTTGCTCGCCCGCACCGGCGGAATCAGCCGCATCCGGCTGGACAACTCCACAGGGAACGGCAACTGGTCGGCGAAGTGCAGCCACGGCTCCCCGTCGGGGAAGGCCATCAGGTCGGGGAAACGGGCGAACGACAGATGCGCCGTATAGGAGTCGCCCGCAGGCTGCTCGATGCGGAGCAACGACCTGCCGTTGTGGATCTGCCCCTCCACCAGGGCCTCGATCTCGCCCTTGCCCCACTTGCGGCGCGGCGACGCCGACGGCGGCGGCTCACCCAGGGCGCCGGAAGCCGCGTGCTGGAACAACCAGGCGATCTCCGTGGAGGTGGCGTGCCGGGCCAACAGGGCGCTGGAGGAAAGCGCGCGGCCGAGCCGCTCGGCCTGGCCGGTCCACCGCTCGATCTCACGATCGGTGACGTGGTCGTCCTCGATGCCGAGAGCCCGCTCGCTTCGCTGGTAGAAACCGAAAATCTGCGCCAGCACTCCGGCGCCGAGCTGCGCCCCTCTCGGGCCCAGCCGTACGCCCAGGTAGACCTCTTTGCTCCAGAAGTCCTTCGCCCACACATGGCGGTACATCTCTTCGAGGTAGTCGCGCCAGCCGGGGCCCTCGTCGGAGGTGGAGTTGAGCGCCATCGCCCACTCGGCCGCCGGGTAGGCCCGGTGCGCGACACGCAGATGCACCTCCGCGTCGGGCATCCTGATCGCGGCCAGCGCGATCGTGATGTTGGTGGCGAGCGCCTCCCGCTCTTCAGGAGTGAGGAACTCGTAGCTCACCGTGGGCAGGCGGTAGTACGCCCACGCCGCCCCCTCGGTGAGCAGGATGCGGTCGTCGAAATACCGCACCGCGAGGCGGCTCCGCGCCCCCCTGCTCATTGGTCGCTCACCAACTTCCTCGCTCGCAGGACCGATGACCCCATATGCGCCGCTCGCTCGTCGGGTTCGCTCCCGGCGCTCATCGGTCGCTCACCAACTTCCTCGCTCGCTCCGGGCGCTCATTTGGCCACCTCCTGCTTGGCCTGGATGGTCGCCAAGCCGCTCACGATCACTCCTGCCAATGCAACGTACGCCCTGCGTCCACCGGTCCGTAGGTGGTTGACGTCAACCGGTCCGGGACGGCCGGGTGCGAGCTCGTCCTCCCACGGCACCCGGACGATGGCCCGGCAGCGCCCGCTGGCCACCGCCTCGGCCTGCTCGACGTCCGGCATGCTCCGCCGGCTCACCCCGTTGATCACCATGACGGCCCTGCGCCGCAGGTCGGAGACGCCGTGACCGTCGAGCCACTCGTACGTCATCGCGATGGACTCCGACGCGTCCTCACTCGCGGGCGCGACGAGCACCAGCTGGTCGGTGTACGGCAGGAGCCGGGCGGCGAGCGCGGCCGCCGGGTCGACGACGACCAGGCGGTAGTGCTGGTCGAGCGTGGCCAGCGTGCGCCGCCAGTCGTTCAGCAACGCCCGGTCCGACAACCGCTGCTCGGCCCCGGCGTCGGTGTCGGCGCCCACGACCTCGAGACCCGACTCGCATCGCGAGGTGTAGGACCGCATGCCGAGGTAGCCGCTCACGGACCGCGACCCCTCCAGCAGCGAGGTCAGCGTCTCCGGCGACTCGGCCTGAATTCGCGATGTGAGCGTGTCGTCCCCGCTGTTGGCGTCGAGGGCGAGCACGCGGTCGTCCCGGTAGCGGGCCAGCGTGTGGCCCAGCATGAGCGCCGTGGTGGTCTGGCCCGCACCTCCGGTGCAGCCCAGCACCATGATCCGCCTGCTCGTCGTGAGCGGCGTGCGGGCCCTCGCTTCGTCGATCTCCATGCCGTCGGTACGGCTGCCGCCGACGACCACCTGGGCGAGCTTGCGCCACCCGCCCGATGAGCCGCGGCCGACGACGGACTCCACCCTCCGGACGCGTGGTTCGCTCACCGGCGCCCCAGGCGTGGTGGTGGGCGGGAGCACCGGGCTGGCGGGCCCGCTGGGCCCCCCGACCTGCGAGGCGGAGGGCACAGTCCTGATCGACACTCCTCTGTGCCCCGTGCCCGGTGCGACCGGAGACGCAGGACCGGACGGAAGCACCGGAGGCGTCGACGGCTGTCCCGTTTCTGCGGCGCGGGCGGCCTCAGCCGGTCGGACGGCCTCAGCAGGACGGCTCTCGCCGCCACCGGCCTCCGCCGGACCCCGAGTGCCGGACGGGCCCTCCATCTCGGTGGGGCGCTGCGTTTCGACCGGGCGGACGGGCCGGGGAGGCTGGCCCTTCCTGTGCTGCTCCCACGCCTCGCGCTGCCGCTCCGACGGGCCGGCCGTACGCGGCGCGGTCGCGCCGGCCTCCTGCTCGGACGCACCCGCGTCCGGCTCAGACGCGTCCGGGCGCACGTCGGGCGCCTCGGGACGCGCACCGGTCACATCAGGACTCGGTGCGGGCGTGCCGGAAGTCTTTTCTGGAGCGTGCTGCGGCGCCT
Source organism: Planotetraspora thailandica (assembly GCF_016863335.1). Classification (GTDB taxonomy): domain Bacteria; phylum Actinomycetota; class Actinomycetes; order Streptosporangiales; family Streptosporangiaceae; genus Planotetraspora; species Planotetraspora thailandica. The sequence goes on along the minus strand of NZ_BOOR01000007.1, from coordinate 422,424 downwards.
CGGGCGCGACCGCCTCCGGCGGCGTCAGAGAACCGATCGTAGGGGGCTTGGGAGCGATGGCCTGCGGTTTGGTCGCCTCCGGACGGGAGTCCAGGGCGCGGGGCACCGGCACGCCCGGCGGAAGCTCGGGCGTGTTCCGCTCATCGTGCTCGGCGGACGCGGCCAGCCGCCGCAACCGTCGCAGCGCTTCGGTGCCGATCGGCGGAGCAGGAGCCGTACCGCGCCGCTCGGCCGCGCCGGGCTCCTGCGGGCTCTCCTGGGACGCATCGCCAGGGCGGACCTCGGGCTGAGTGGCCGCGCCGGGACGGGGATCCGCCGGAACCTGCCCGGCGTCAGAGGATGGCCCGCTCTGCGCCGCCGGCAGGAAGAAGGCAGGGTCACTCGCCGGCGGAGTCTCCGGAACGGCAGAGGCCGCTGCCGCGGCGGCCGCGACCGCGGGATGCACCGTCGCGGGAGATCCCGCAGCGGGAACGGCGGGCGTGGGACGCGCCGGCTCGGCAGAGTCAGCAGAGCGCAAGTCAGTAGGGCGCAGCTCGGCAGGGCGCGACTCGGCTGGGGGCAGTGCGGCGGCGGGGCGCGACTCGGCAGGGCGCGACTCGGCACGGGGCAACGCGACCGGGGGCAGCGCGGCAGGGGGAACGGGACGCGGGGGAATGGCACGCTCCGGGGTCCAGGGTTCGACCGCCTTGCCGCGGCCCCTGCCTCGTGCGCCTCCCGATCCTGTGCCCTTGCCTGTGCCCTTTCCCTTGCCTGGGCCCGCCCCTGAGCCTCCTGAACCGGTCCCCCTGACCGGCGTGCCGGCCGTACCTCTGACGGACGGGCCCGCGGATCCGGTGCCCCGTACGGCGCGGCCCCGCGAGCCGCCTCCCCTGGAGCCGGCCTCTGCGGCCGGGCGCCGGGAGGGGCTCCCTGTGCTTGCGAGGTTTCTGGCGGCCATTCCTCTGATCGGGGTGCCGGCGACCTCCGCACCCGTGTCCGCCGTCACCGCGGCCTCGGCAGCCGCGACGGCCGGCTGTTCCGCCCTGCGGGCGGCCTTGACGCTGACACGCGGAAGCGGCGGGGCGATCCGCCACACCCGGGCGGTGAAGGAGACCTCCTCGGGCTCCGCCGACGGCGCCATACGGCACCACGTGCGGGGCTCGGCGAGATAGCGCAGCTGCGACTGCAGGACCTCGGTCAGCCGCTTGCCCTCGATCACGGGCCGGGTCGACAACCAGGTCACGATCCCGGGGGGAAGCAGGTAGACCACGTGCCAGGGCGCGGCGAAGGGAACTTTCACCAGCCAGAGGAGGACCCACCAGGGGACCGAGACGCCCACGAACACACCGATCCAGACGATCGGAAGCGGCATCGGCAGCCGTAGGTCGTACAGCTTGTAAAGCCGCTTCTCAATTCGCCAGATATTCGTATATGTGGGGAGATCCACCCGATCCTCCTCTCCGCCGGATCACTTGATTCCGAGCGCGCCCGCGATCGCCTTCGCCGCCACCTCGATGATGTTGGGGACGTAGAAGATCACGCCGATCGCGATCGCCAGAAGGATGAACTGAACGAATCTGGTGATCTCACGAGTGAAGAGGAAGAACAGCGCCACGACGGAGACGATCGCGAGGAACAGCGGCGCGAAGAAGGTCCGCAGGAAGTCGGCCAGTCCCTCGGTGTTGATTCCGCCTGTCGGCGCCTGTGGCGTGGCCAGATGCAACGCACTGTCCACGATGGTCTTCAAAATCAATTCTCGCCCTCCCGGGGGTATGGATCAGCGATGTCATGGCCGGGCATGCGCTACCCCACGGACCGGCTCGCACCTTGGACCTGCTGGACGAACCACTTGCCGCCCTGCTTCTCCATGGACAACGTGTAAGCCTGCTCCAAGCCGCCGGGCTGGACGGACGGGTCGTTCTCTCCCGACGTCGAAACGGCGTCGGACCCGTTCGACGAGATGGCCCACACGACCACAGCGGTGACCTCCCTGCTGTTCGCCGCGCCTTCGGGCACGATGAGCTGGTCGAGTTTCGCCAGGGTGAACTCCCCGTTGAAGCCGTTGATCGTCACTCCGCTCGCGACATAGCGCTGCAGATCAACCGGGTCACCCGACGCGAACGCCTTGAAGAAGCCCTCGATCTGCGGGCGGAGCTCCGCCTCCGTCGCCCCGTCGCGAGCCGGATCGGCCGGCTGGGGCAGCCCCGCGATCGCGGGAGCGGGCAGCAGCCCCGGCTGGGCGGACACCACGAAATGTCCCTGGTCGTAATAAACCGGAACAGAGAGCAAACCCCGCTCTCCGCCCGACTGATAGGACACCGTGACGACCGCGTCGTGGTCGCCGTTCACTTTGATTCCGGAGAACTGGATCGACCCGGCGGTCATCCGGCCGTATCCGTTCCATCCGAACTGGTCGTCGGCGCCCTGGGGAAGAAAAGGCCGCAACCGTTCCGCTCTTTGCTGCGCGTTCGAGGCGTCGTAATTCAAATAGACGGCGGCGAACTGGTTGGCAAATGCGGCGGCCTGCGTCACGGGGAATTCAGAATCGGTCGGCTCGGCCGCCGTCGTGGTTTTCGTGTCGCCCTGGCTGAAACGCTCGAACGGCGCCCGCACGCCGTTGACGACGATGACGATGATCAACGCCCACAGGATCGCGCGGCCCGTCCACACGAGCCAGCGGCCTCCGCCGCCGCCCCATCCCCCGCGCTGGGAGGACGTCATGCGCGACACGGCCAACCGATCAGGACCCTCCGGAGGGTATGACTCTGGCTCGCCAGCGATCCGCGGATCCTGCTGGACGGTTGACCTGCGAGCCATCACGCCTCCGCTCGCGCCGATCCCCCCGGCTGGCGCGGTGTTGTCTTACTTTCGATCCGGTTAGCCGCATTGAAGTTTCACCCTAGCGGTCTCGCCAATTCTTCCAGTAAAGCCACGCCCATGGTGCAAGCATCGCCGTGACCGAGCAAACCAGGTCTACCTCCAGATGAGACGCCCCACGCCTGGCAGCTCGCGGGAAAGCACGTTACGCCTGGCCGAGGTCGGACATCGATTACCAAACCGCCAGGTATTGCTGTCCTAGCAGGTCAGAGACGTATCCCAAAGGCGTTTCAGACGTTGCGGCGGAACTCTGAGTCACGCGGCCGACCTGGGGATGGAACTCGACGCCCTGGTCGTGCGGCCTTTTGGCCTCACGTCGATGGTCCTTCGTTGCCGAAAGTTCACCGTGTCGTGCGCCCCGCACGCGCCTCGGGACAGCGACGCGAGCGGCACTCGCCGTACGCTCCGCCGCATGATTGCCGGGGTGTCGTCAAGGCCCCGCGTCAGGACCGGGCGAGGACGCAGAACTCGTGGCCCTCCGGGTCGGTCAGGCACGTCCACGGGACGTCGCCCTGGCCGACGTCGAGGTCGGTGGCGCCGAGGGCCCGCAGCCGGGCCACCTCCGCCGCTTTGTCGTCACCGAGGTCCGGCACCAGGTCAAGATGGACGCGGTCTGGCACGGTCTTCACGCCAGTGCGGAGGAACTCGAGATACGGGCCGACACCCTTGGCGGAGCGCCACACCGCATGGTCGTCAGTCACCTCGTGCAGGGTCCAGTCCATCGCCTCGTCCCAGAACCGGGCCATGGCCCGCGGATCCGCGCAGTCGACCACCACCCGGGCGATCGGCCCGGTGTCCCGGTAGATCTCCCGAGGCTCCAGCACGCAGAACTCGTTGCCCTCCGGGTCGGCGAGGACAGTCCACGGCACTTTGCCCTGGCCCACGTGGGCGGGCGTCGCACCAAGAGACTGGAGGCGCGCGACCAACTCCGCCTGATGGGCTGCAGAGGTGGTGGCGAGATCGAGGTGCACACGGTTCTTCGTTGTCGTCTTGGGTTCCGGGACGGCGATGACGTCGACGCAGACGGTGACCGGGTCCAGCCAATCGAAGCCGACGGGTTGAGCGGCGGTCGCGCCGCGTCCCTCGCTGGAAACATCCCAGCCGAGAGCCTCCGCCCAGAACCGGCCGACCGCCGAGTCATCAAGAGCCTTCATGTTCACCAGAACAGGTCGCAACGCCATGCCCGCGATCTTAGGCACCCGCTCTGCAACGACATCCGCACCGTCGCCAAACAGAGATCCAGCCGGAGAAAACAGGAAGGGGCCAGACCCTAAGATCTGGCCCCTGACCTGGGGTTTCTTGCTCTGACCAGCCACTTCAGCCGATCAAGGGATCACACATCACACGTTGAAGCGGAACTCGACGACGTCGCCGTCGCGCATGACGTAGTCCTTGCCCTCGATCCTGGCCTTGCCGGCGCCCCGCGCCGCGGTCATCGAACCGGCCTCGACCAGGTCGTCGAACGAGATGACCTCCGCCTTGATGAAGCCGCGCTGGAAGTCGGTGTGGATGACGCCGGCGGCCTCGGGAGCGGTGGCGCCCTGACGGATCGTCCAGGCGCGGGTCTCCTTGGGCCCGGCCGTCAGGTACGTCTGCAGGCCGAGCGTCTCGAAACCGACCCTGGCCAGCTGGGACAGGCCCGACTCCTCTTGGCCGACCGACTGGAGCAGTTCGAGCGCCTCGTCGTCGGGCAGCTCGACCAGCTCCGACTCGATCTTCGCGTCGAGGAAGACCGCCTCGGCGGGCGCCACGATCTGCGACAGGCGCGCCCGCAGGTCGCCGTCGGCGAGCTCGTCCGCGTCGAGGTTGAAGACGTAGAGGAACGGCTTGGCGGTCAGCAGGTGCAGCTCACGCAGATCGGCGAGGTCGATGCCCGCCGACGCCGCCCCGGCGTAGAGGGTCGTCCCGGTGTCGAGCAGCTTGGCGGCGGCCTCGGCCGCCTCCAGCAGCACCTTCTTGTCCTTGTTGGTCCGCGCTTCCTTCTGGAGACGGGGAACGGCCTTCTCGATCGTCTGCAGATCGGCGAGGATCAGCTCGGTGTTGATCGTCTCGATGTCGCGCTCGGGCGCCACGTCGCCGTCGACGTGGGTCACGTCGGGGTCGGAGAACACCCGGATGACCTGGCAGATCGCGTCGGTCTCGCGGATGTTGGCCAGGAACTGGTTTCCCCTGCCCTGTCCCTCCGACGCGCCCTTGACGAGCCCGGCGATGTCGACGAACTCCACCTTGGCGGGCAGGATCCGCGCCGATTCGTAGATCTCCGCCAGCCGGGCCAGCCGCGGATCGGGCACGCCGACGATTCCCACGTTGGGCTCGATCGTGGCGAACGGGTAGTTCGCCGCCAGCGCGTTGCCGCTCTTGGTCAGGGCGTTGAAAAGAGTGGACTTGCCGACGTTGGGCAGGCCGACGATGCCGATGCTCAGGCTCACGTTCGCCGAGTTTACGGGCCCACGCCGGTGAGCAGCACATCAAGCGCTCCGACGGTCCGGGTGCGCGCGCCTCCCCGTGCGGAGAGGGACAACCTGGGATGATCCAGACCGTGGACGTCGTGGCTCTCGCACTCTGGCTGGCCGTTGGCCTCGCGGCCGGGCTCGTGATCGGCTTCACGCTCGGCCGTGGGCGGGTGACCCGCGAAAGCGCCGGCGCCGCCGTCGAGCTGGCCGAGGCGCAGGCCCGGGCGCGGGCGGCCGAAGACAGGGTCGCCTTCGTCGAGGCCCAGCTTCCCGAGCGTTTCCAGGCGCTTTCCGCGCGTGCCCTCGACGTCGCCAATCTGCGGTTCCTGGAACTCGCGGAAAGCCGCCTGAACACCACGAGGGCCGAAGCGGCAGGCGATCTCGACCAGCGACGGCAGGCCGTGGAGAACCTCGTGGCCCCGCTCAGGGAGACCCTCGCGCGGGTCGAGGACCAGCTCAGGGAGAGCGAGTCGGGAGCGAGGGCGGCCCGCGCCGAGCTCGGCAAGCAGATGGACTTCGTCCGGGCGAGCTCCGAGCAGCTCAAGGCCCAGACGACGGCCCTGGTCCGCGCACTCCAGCGGCCGGAGGCGCGCGGCCGATGGGGAGAGCTCCAGCTCCGCAGGGTCGCCGAGATCGCCGGCATGGCCCGGTTCTGCGACTTCGACGAGCAGGTCAGCGCGCCGACCCCGGACGGGCTGGTCCGCCCCGACATGGTCGTACGGCTCAGCGGCGGCAAGAACATCATCGTCGACTCGAAGGTCTCGCTGGCCGCCTACCTGGAGGCGGCGGAGGCGACCGACCCCGAGCTCGCCTCGGCCCGCCTCGACGCGCACGCCCGCCACCTGCGTGAGCACGTCGACCGGCTGGCCGCCAAGTCCTACTGGCAGGCGTTCAGCCCCGCGCCCGAGTTCATGGTCCTTTTCATCCCCGGGGAGGCGTTCCTCGCCCCCGCCCTCGAGCGCGACCCCTCGTTGCTCGAATACGCCATGAAGAAGCGGGTGCACATCGCCACGCCGACCACGCTGATCACCATGCTGCGCACCGCGCAGTACGCCTGGCAGCAGGCCGCGCTGAGCGACAACGCCCGCGCGGTCTTCGACCTCGGCAAGGAGCTCTACGAGCGGCTCGGCGGCCTCGGCCGCCATGTGGACGGGCTCGGCCGGGCGTTGTCGAGGGCGGTCGCCGCCTACAACCAGACCGTGGGGTCGCTGGAGAACAGGGTGCTCGTCAGCGCGCGCAAGATGAACGACCTCGGCCTGACGAACACGCCTCTCGATCCGCCGGCTCCCGTCGAAGACGTTCCACGTCTGGTCGGGATGCCGGAACTCGATGGTGAAGAGCAGGTAAGCTCTCCGCCTTTCCCCCGCCAGAACGGTAAATTCACGCGAGACTTGTCGTAAGAGGGGGCTCGATGACAAGCACCGACCAGGCAAGACTCAAGCTGACGGCTCGGGGAGCCGTCAGCCTGCTGTTCGCCGTCACCCTGCTGGGGCAGATTCTCCCGCTGTCCGGTCCGGCCTTCGTCGCCGGCTGCGTCGTCGCCGCGCTCCTGGTTCAGCCGCGCGACCTGCTGCCCCTGGTGGTCACCCCTCCGCTGATCTTCTTCGGCGCCACGGTTCTCGTGGAGGTCGTGCGGTCGATCGGCTCCGCATCGATGCTACAGACGCTCGGGCTCGGGCTGTTCACGGCGCTGTCGTCGGGTGCGCCCTGGCTGTTCGGCGGCTCCGCCCTGATGCTGGGCATCGCATGGCGGCGGGGCCTGCGCGACAACGTTCGCGACCTGCGCCATGACCTGGGCTCGGGCGTCGCCGCCGGTGTGCCCCGGCAGCGCGCCAGCGTCGAGACGGCCTTCGCCCCCGAACCGGAGGGGTACTTCGAGCCCCGCGTGTACGGCAAGGCCTCCACGAGCGAGCAGGGCGACTGAAGTCCTCCGCGTTGAAGGACGACCTGGCCGGGGAGGCGCCAGGCGCCGCTCAGGCGGAGCGCAGGTCGCGCCGCAGCTCGTGAGGCAGCGCGAACCGCATGCTCTCCTTGACCGACTCGACCTCGTGGACGTCGGCGAACCCGAGGTCGGCGAGCCTGGCCAGCACCCCGTCGACGAGCTCCTCGGGGACGGAGGCGCCGCTGGTGACGCCGACCGTGGTCACCCCGTCGAGCCATTCCTCCTGGACGAACGACGCGTCGTCCACCAGGTAAGAGGCGTCGGCGCCGTAGTCCTTGGCCACCTCGACCAGGCGCTTGGAGTTGGAGGAGTTGGCCGACCCGACCACGATGACCAGTTCCGACTCCGCGGCGATCTCCTTCACGGCGGTCTGCCGGTTGGAGGTGGCGTAGCAGATGTCGTCGCTCGGGGGGTCGATCAGGTTGGGGAAGCGCCCGCGAAGACGGGACACGGTCTCCTCGGTCTCGTCGACGGAAAGGGTGGTCTGGGAGAGCCAGACGACCTTCTCGGGGTCGCGGACCTCGATCGTCTCGACGCTGTCGAGGCCGTCGACCAGCTGGATGTGCTGCGGCGCCTCTCCGGCGGTGCCCTCGACCTCCTCGTGGCCCTCGTGGCCGATGAGAAGGATGTCGTAGTCCTTGGCGGCGAACCGCTTGGCCTCGTTGTGGACCTTGGTGACCAGGGGGCAGGTGGCGTCGATCGTCTTGAGACCGCGGGCGGCGGCCTCCTCGTGGACGCTCGGCGCGACTCCGTGGGCGGAGAACACCACGATGGCGCCTTCGGGAACCTGCTCGGTGTCCTCGACGAACACCGCGCCGCGGGCCTCGAGCGTCTTCACGACGTGGGTGTTGTGGACGATCTGCTTGCGGACGTAGACGGGCGCGCCGTACTGGTCGAGCGCCTTCTCGACCGCCTCGACGGCGCGATCCACTCCCGCGCAGTAGCCACGCGGCTTGGCGAGCAGGACACGGCGGGCCCGAGGGGTCTCTGAATCCATGTTCCTATGCTATGTGGAACGCCAGCCGCCTCTTGACCGTGGTCTTGGGAGACTGGATGTCCAACGACATATCTCCCCAGGAGCTGCGATGTCCGTCCTTAGAGCCGTCACCAAACCCCTGCGTGAGGTTTTGCATCAGGGTGACCAGCTGCGCGAGAAGGCCAAGGACCTGCCCGTTCACATCCTGCAGACCGCTTTGAGCGGCGTGGGACAGGCGTTGCTGCTCACCGACCGGGTCCGGACGACGATCAAGCGTCTGACCAGCACCGAGGAAGAAACCGTGGAGCGGGCGACCACCCCGGCTCCAGCGCCGGCGGCAAAGCCCGCGGGCGCGCCCGAGAAGGCGGAAAAGGCGCCCGAACCGGCCGCGGAACCGGAGCCCGCCCGGCGCGAGCCCGTCATCTACGCGCCCAGGAAGGAGAGCGCGCCCGCGAAGGAGCAGGAGGCCGCCACGAAGGCGACCGCCGAGCCCGCCGCGGCTGAGGAAAAGCCTGTCAAGAAGGCGGCCGAGCCCCGCAAGCCGCGGGCGGCCGCCCGGAAGGCGACGGACGAGCCCCTGCCCGGCTACGGTGAGCTGACGATGGCATCCCTGCGGGGGCGCCTGCGCGGCCAGTCGATCGAGCAGATTCGCGAACTGCTCGCCTACGAGAAGGCGCACGCGGGACGTCCCGAGATCGTCCGCCTGTACGAGAACCGCCTCACGAAGCTCGAAGCCCAGTGACAGAAGCACAGTGATCAGAGCCCAGTGACGGAAGCCCCGCGCACGGCCTGATCGCCGGCCCGCCACGGCCGCGGCGCCGGAGTCCGGCCGGCCGGTTCTGAGCCACGCCGGTTCGCACAGCACACCCCCGAAGCCCAACTCTGAGGAGGCCATGTGACCGCGAAGACCTCGCCGGAGGCGCCGCTGCCGATCCGGTCGGTGCTGCAGATGGTCGCCCAGTGGATCGGCAAGCTGGGCACCATCTGGGTGGAGGGGCAGATCACCGACCTGACCGCCCGCGGTTCCACGGTGTTCCTCACGCTCCGTGACCCGGTGGCCAACGTCTCGGCGCGCGTCACCTGCTCCCGCGGCGTCTACGAGGCCAGCGTGCCCCGCCCTGTGGACGGCGCCCGCGTGGTCATGCACGTGAAGCCGGACTTCTGGGTCAACAAGGGCTCGTTCTCCTTCACCGCGACCGAGATCAGGCCGGTCGGCATCGGCGAACTGCTGGCCCGGCTGGAAAGGCTCCGGCAGGTGCTGGCCGGCGAAGGCCTGTTCAACGTCGACAGGAAGCGGCGGCTGCCGTTCCTGCCGGGCACCATCGGCCTGATCTGCGGGCGCGACTCCGCGGCCGAGCGTGACGTGCTGGAGAACGCCCGCCGCCGCTGGCCTGCCGTACGGTTCCGGGTGGAGGCGGTGGCCGTCCAGGGTCCCTACGCGGTCGGCGAGGTGACCGAGGCGCTGCGCAGGCTCGACGCCGATCCCGACGTGGACGTGATCGTCGTCGCGCGCGGCGGCGGGTCGCTGGAAGATCTGCTTCCGTTCTCCGACGAGTCGCTCGTGCGCGCCGTCGCCGCCTGCCGTACCCCTGTGGTGAGCGCCATCGGGCACGAGCAGGACAGCCCGCTGCTCGACCTCGTGGCCGACGTGCGGGCCTCCACGCCGACGGACGCGGCCAAGAAGATCGTGCCCGACGTCGGCGAGCAGCTCACCCTGATCCGCCAGCTCAGGGACCGGGGCCGCCGGATGGTCGGGGGCTGGCTCGACCGGGAGTCGTCGTGGCTGGCGTCGGTGCGCTCCCGCCCCTCGCTCGCCGACCCGGTGCGTGAGCTGGACCGGCGAGCCGAGCAGGTCGACGCCCTGCGGGACCGTGCGCGGCGTTGCCTCACCTCCTCGCTGGACCGCTCGTCCGACTCGCTCGGCCACCTGCGGGCCCGGCTCGTGGCCCTGTCGCCCGCCGCGACCCTGGAGCGCGGCTACGCGATCGCGCAACGCCCCTCAGGAGAGGTCGTACGGCTGGCGGCGGACGTCAAGCCCGGCGACGAGCTCACGATCCGCTTCTCCGACGACCGGGTGACGGTGACCGCCCAGGACTGAGTGCCCTAGACGACGATCCGGGTGCCGTAGTCCTCCAGCCAGGTGTTGAACTGGAGCAGCCCCTCGAGTGACGAGCGCGGCCCCTGGAGGCTCATGGTGCCCAGGGGCTCGTCGATGATCGCGCGGACCTTGTCCGTGTCGACCAGGGACGCGGCGGCGAAGTCGCCGCTCCCGAGTAGCCGGGTGACTTCGAGCCGCAGGGCCTCCTCGTAGGTCGGGTCCTGCGTCGAGGGGTAAGGGCTCTTGAGCCGGTCGCGGACCGAGACGGGCAGCACGTCGCCTGCCGCGGCGCGCAGGAGGCTCTTCTCCCTGCCGTCGAAGGTCTTCATCCGCCACGGGGCGTTGAAGACGTATTCGACCAACCGGTGGTCGCAGAACGGCACGCGCACTTCGAGCCCGACGGCCATGCTCATGCGGTCCTTGCGGTCGAGCAGGATCTGGACGAACCGCGTGAGGTGCAGGTAGCTGATCTCCCGCATGCGCCTTTCCAGGCCGGTCTCGCCCGGCAGCCTGGGCACCTCGGCCAGGGCCTGCTGGTAGCGGTCGGCCCGGTAGGCCGGGATGTCGAGCTTGCGGAGCAGGTCGTCGGGCATGAAGCCGCCGCGGGCGGAGTGCCCGGCCAGGCCCACGCCGGCCAGCCACGGGAAGGTGCCGGCGTTGACCGCCTCCGGATCATGGAACCACTTGTATCCGCCGAAGACCTCGTCGGCCGACTCACCGGACAACGCCACCGTGGAGTGGCCGCGGATCGCCTTGAACAGCAGGTACAGCGAGGTGTCCATGTCGCCGATGCCGATCGGAAGGTCCCTGGCGCGCAACACCGCGTCGCGCACCGCCGGGTCCATCAGGTCGGCCGAGTTCAGGACGATGTCGGTGTGATCGGAGCCGACGTGCCGCACGAGATCGTGGACGTACGGCGTGTCCGGGGTGTCGCGCATCTCATCCGGCTGGAAGTTCTCCGTGTAGCCGGTGAAGTCGACGGAGAACGAGCGGACCTTGCCGGTGCCCTCCAGCGCCCGGGCGGCGAGAGCGGTGACGGCGCTGGAGTCGAGCCCTCCGGACAGGAGGGTGCACAGCGGCACGTCGGAGATGAGCTGGCGGGCGACGATGTCGTCCAGCAGTTCCCGCACGTTCCTGACGGTCGTGGGGATGTCGTCGGTGTGCTCGCGGGCTTCGAGCCGCCAGTAGCGCCGCTTGCTCACGCCTTCGCGGCGGATCCTGACGATCTGGCCGGGGCGCACCTCGTACATGCCGCGGAAGACGCCGTTCTCCGGCGTCTTGACGAAGGCGAGCAGCTCGCGGAGCCCGTCGGCGTCGACCACCCGCTGCGCGAGCGGGTTGGCGAGGATCGCCTTGGGCTCGGAGCCGAAGAGCACCCCCGAGGGCGTCGGGTAGTAGTACAGCGGTTTGATGCCCATCCGGTCACGGACGAGCAGCAGCTCCTCGGTGCGGGTGTCCCAGATGGCCAGGGCGTACATGCCGTTGAGGTGGGTGGCGAAGTCTTCGCCCCACTCCATGTAGGCCTCGAGGACCACCTCGGTGTCGCTCTCGGTCCGGAAACGGTGCCCCCGCTGCCGAAGCTCGGCGCGAAGCTCGTGGAAGTTGTACGCCTCGCCGCTGTAGGACAGGATCGCCCGTTCCCGGCCGTCCTCCTCATTGATCATGGGCTGGCGGCCGCCCTCGATGTCGATGATCGCGAGCCTCCGGTGGCCCATCGCGGCGTGCGGCGAGAGCCACAGCCCCTCTGCGTCGGGTCCTCTGCAGGCCATCGTGTCCACCATGGCCTGTGCGGTCCCTCGCGCCTGCCGTAGGTCCCTCTCGTAGTCCACCCAGCCCGTGATTCCACACATTGTTGACGTCCCCTTCCCCCCGAAACTGGTTAGTCACACTAAGTGAAAACAGGCAAATATGGTCTTTTATGCCCATATCAGACATCGGGCATCCTGGCAGCGGATGAGATCTAAGGTGGGGGCGTGACCGACGACAAGCAGACTCCGTCGTACGAGCAGGCCAGGGAAGAGCTCACCGAGGTGGTGCGCCGGCTGGAGACGGGCGGGCTCACGCTGGAACAGTCCATCGAGCTCTGGGAGCGCGGCGAGAAGCTGGCGGCGATCTGCGAGGAGTGGCTGCAGGGCGCCAGGGTCAAGCTGGCCGCGGCGATGGCCCAGCGCGGTGATCAGCAGGAGAACGGCTCCGCCGAGGCGCCTTTCTGATCTCGGCGGCCCGGAATCGCCCGGTGAGGCCGGTCAGCCGGCCGCGGGCGTGGCGGCCGGGCGGGGCACCGGGCTCAGTGAGCCGGCGAGGGCGCTCAACTCCTGCCAGTCGGCTGAGCCGGTGACGACCACGGTGTGATCGGGCAGGATCCGGACGAGCGAGCGCTGGTCCTTGTCCGAACGGAACCGCTCCTGCCAGGCCACGCCGTTGATCTGCCGTGTTCCCGAGACCTTGTCGGTGTTAGCCATCCGGTCGGCGAAGCCCGCCTGCGGCTGCTCGTCGCTCTGCGCGACCAGGGCGTGCATCTCCTTCTCCGTGGCGAAGCCGAGCCGCCAGGAGACCGTGGACCCGGTCTGGGTGAGCGAGGAACTGTTGGGCACCCACTTCGGAAGGACCTGGCGCGGCGCCTCGACCTGGTAGGAGGCCGTGCGGGCGGCGTTGGCCTGGTCGATCGAATAGTCGATCCGCGGCACGTGGCCGGTCCTGCTCTGCGGCGTGACGAGCAGGAAGAGGCCCACGGCCGCGAGGCACACGAACAGAGCGAACGCGTAGCCGTACAAACCCTGCGTCAGTCGTCCCACGTCACACGAGACTACCGGCTCATGACCACGCCCCCGCGGCCAGCCGCTCATGCGGTGCCGCGTCCGGAGCGCCGTACGGCACGGCGATCACGACGTCGTACGGGCGATGATGCGCAGGGCGTCCTCCGCCGTCCGGCGGGCCTCCTCCGGATCCTCGGAGAGGGTCACCTCCTGCACGACCGCGGCCAGCGCGCCCGTGACCACGATGACCAGCGTGTCCTCGTGCTCGAACAGGGCGGCCGTCCTGCGCGCCCACTGGCGGAGCCGGTCGCGCATGATCACCTCGAACCCGGGAGGGGCGTCGCCCCGCAGGAAGAGCGCCGCGAGGTCTCGCTCGGCCAGGCAGCCCTCGAGGTAGGCACGAGCACCGGCCAGGAACAGGGGCATCGGATCGTTGTCGCCCGCCGCCCTGGCGTTCTGCACGGCCTGCTTGGTCCGCTGCGTCTGCCGGTGCTGGAACTCCTCGAAAAGCGTCAGATAGAGGTCGGCCTTGCCGGAGAAGTGGTGGTAGAGGCTGCCGACACTGGCGCCCGCACGGGCCACCACCTCGGTCACGCCGGCCTCGGCGAATCCACTGGTGACGAATGTCTCCCTGGCCGCGTCGAGGAGCGCGACCCGCGTGGCGGCTCCACGCTCTGACGTGCGCGCTGTGGCCGTTCGCTCGGTGTCGCCCCTCATGACGGCGACCATATCCCGACCCGCCGCCCCCTGGGGACAACCAGACCAAATGGCTCGCCACCTGCGCCAACAGGTCCAGACCAATCGGACAAAGCGCGGTCTGTCGAACTACGATCTCGACATACGGGAAAGGGGATCGATGTCCGACCACGTACCTGCCGCCCTGGCCACGGGCGAGCACGCACCCGACCGCAACCTGGCCCTGGAGCTCGTCAGGGTGACCGAGGCCGCCGCGATGGCGGCCGCCCGCTGGGTGGGCCGCGGCGACAAGAACGGCGCGGACGGCGCGGCGGTCAACGCGATGCGCCAGTTGATCAACACCGTGTCGATGCGCGGCGTCGTCGTGATCGGTGAGGGCGAGAAGGACAACGCCCCCATGCTGTACAACGGCGAGCCGGTCGGCGACGGCACCGGTCCCGAATGCGACGTGGCCGTGGACCCGATCGACGGGACCCGCCTGTGCGCGCTGGGCATGAACAACGCCGTCTCGGTCATCGCCGTCAGCGAGCGCGGCTCGATGTACGACCCCTCGGCCGTCTTCTACATGGAGAAGCTGGTCACGGGCCCCCAAGCCGCCGACAAGGTGGACATCGAGGCTCCGGTGGCCGACAACATCCGGGCGGTGGCCAAGGCCAAGGGCGCCAAGCCGTCCGACGTCACGGTGGTGGTCCTCGACCGGCCCCGGCACGAGGGCATCGTCAAGGAGATCAGGGAGACCGGGGCGCGGATCCGCTTCATCACCGACGGCGACGTGGCGGGCGCGATCATGGCGGCCCGGGCCGGAACCGGCGTCGACCTCATGCTGGGCATCGGCGGCACGCCCGAGGGCATCGTGGCGGCGTGCGCGATGAAGTGCCTGGGCGGGGTCATCCAGGGCCGCCTGTGGCCGCGCGACGACCAGGAGCGCGCCAAGGCCCTCGACGCGGGGCTCGATCTCGGTCAGGTGCTCACCACCGACGACCTGGTCCGCTCCGACGACGTGTTCTTCGCGGCGAGCGGGATCACCGACGGCGAACTGATGTACGGCGTGCGTTTCCAGGGCGGGGCGGCCGTCACGCACTCGCTCGTCATGCGGGGCAGGTCGGGCACCATCCGGAAGATCGAGAGCGAGCACCAGCTCTGGAAGCTCGGGGCCTACAGCGCGATCAACTTCGACACGGCCGTCTGAGTCCGCCCGCTCGCCTCTCGCAAATGTGTTCGCCGAACATCCGGACACGCGCGGACCTCCATCTATAGCATCATCGCTATGACCTGGGGTACCGTGGAGCTGGAGCCTGAGGTTCAGGAGTGGCTCGAAAAGTTGTCGGCAACGTCGTTCGCGAGAGCAGCCTTCTATATCGATCTCTTAGCTATGGAAGGTCCGCTACTCGGGGAGCCGTACACGCGGCAACTCGACGGCAAGCTCCGAGAGCTGCGGTTCCACATAGATGAGCTGTCGATGCGGATCGGCTACTGGATAGCTCCAGGTAGGCGGATCGTTTTGCTGACGGTCTTCTGTAAGACTCGCATGCGGGAAGACCGAGAGGTGAAGCGAGCTCGCCGGGCGCTGCTTCGCTGCATCGACCAAGCACACACGGCGGATGAGGAGCCGGAATGAACGAGCGAACCTCCTGGGGCGAGCTCAGAGGGCGGCGATTGGCCGAGCCCGGCGCGGCCGAGGCGTATGAGGCCACTCGGCTGGCTTTCGAACTCGGCCGTGCCGTACGGCAGATGCGGGAAGATCGTGGATGGAGCCAGAGTGAGCTGGCCGCCGCGGCCGACATGACACAGTCGGCCGTGGCGCGCTTCGAAGCCGGCGGCACCGTGCCCACGCTGCCGGTGCTCGAACGCCTTGCCCGGGCTCTGGACGCGGAATTGCAGGTGCGCATAAGTCCGCGGGCGCCGGCGGCCTGATCGGCGGGGATCGCCGACGAAACGGTCAGGGGCGGCGGAACAGGCTTCTCTTGGGGCGGCGGGGCGACCGGGCGACGACCTTGCCGCCGAGCACGAACCCGGCCAGCTCGATCACGGGCGCGTCGGGGGCGTGACCGGTCGCGCCCGGCGGGAGCCGTACCTCGTCGCGCACCGAACCCACCCGGGCGGAGGGGGCGGTGACGATGCGCACGCCCTCGGGGACGATCAGCGTGACCGTGCCCGCCATGACGGCCAGCTGGACGACGACGTGGCGCGACTGAAGCAGAGCCTCGCACAGGTCCATGGTGATCCGGCCGCCCACCGAGGTCACGGGCACGTGGGAGGGCACGACCCAGCGGCCGGTGCGTTGCTCGCTGCGGAAGAAGGCCGTCAGCGGGCGCTCGTCCATCCGCAGCGGCTGGCGCTCGGGGGGCAACAGGTCGGCGGTCAGTGCGGCGAGGTCGCCCAGCGTCCTCGCGGCGTAGGCTTGTCCGACCCGTTCCTCGTGCTCATCGTGGGTGAGCCTGCCGTCGCCCGCGGCCTCCGCGAGGGCGGCGATCACCCGCTCCCTGTCGGCGTCGGAGGCCCGCAGCTCCGCGGCGGCGGGAGACTGCGGCACCCGCGCGGCGAGGAAGGCGGAGACCAGGTTGCTCAGTCGAGACTCGCTGCTCACATCTTTGAGACTAAACCGATCCATCCCGGTCGATCACCCACCATTGACCAGGTGGCCGGGGGCTCCTAGTCTGACGGAACCTGAACCCCCCTCATGTTCGTCGGAGGCCGCGGTGCCTACTCCACGCGACCGGCGGGCGCGGCTCGCCACCTTCGCCGTCTTCTTCGTCCAGGGCCTCACGTTCGCCACGCTGCTCACCCAGGTCTCCGCGCTGCAGAAGAAGCACGGGCTGAGCGACGGCGAACTGACCATCCTCCTGCTCGTCGTCCCGGTCATCGCCGGCGTCGGCAGCGTGATCGCGGGGTCGCTGGCCTCGCGCCACGGCAGCCGCGTGATCCTGCGGGTCGTCCAGCCGCTGGCGTGCGCGGCCGTCTTCCTCGCCGGCCTCGCCCCCAGCGTCCCGATGCTCGTGGCGGCCAACGTACTGTTCGGGCTCGGCCTCGGCGGCGTCGACGCGGGCATGAACATGCAGGGCGTCACGGTGGAACGCCGGTACGGCAGGGCCGTGCTGACCGGGTTCCACGCGTCGTGGAGCGCGGCGGCGGTCATCGGCGCATTATGGGCCTCCGCGGCGGGCGGCATGGGGCTGGGCCTCCCCGTGACGTTCGCCATCGTGCTCGCCCCCGCCGCGATCCTGTCGCTGGTCGCGTCGGCCTGGCTCTGCACGCCAGCGGAGGAGCACGTCGAGGTGGAGGCCGCCCAGACCGGCCCCTCGATCCCGTGGAAGGCGGTCATCCCGCTCTGCCTGGCGATGGCCTTCCTCTACGTGGGCGACTCGTCGATCTCCAACTACGGATCCGTCTTCATGGACAAGATCATGAAGGCGTCGGCGGCCGTGGTGCCGCTGGCTCTGGGTGCGTACCAGGCGACGACGTTCGTGGTCAGGATCGGCGGCGACCTCGCGGTCCGCAGATGGGGGCCCGCCATGATCGTGCGGCTCGGCGCGGCCGTCGCCACACTGGGCTTCGTCGCGATCGTGCTCGCCCCGAACGAACCCCTCGCCATCGCCGGCTTCGCCCTCACCGGCATCGGCCTGTCGGTCGTGGCGCCACAGTCGTTCTCCGCGGCGGGACGCCTCGACCCGGCCGGGACCGGTCAGGCCATCGCCTGGGTCAACATGTTCAACTACGTGGGCTTCATCGTCGGCGCCGCCCTGGTCGGGGGCATCGCCGAGGCCGCCGACTACCGGATCGCGTTCGCCGCTCCCCTGGTGCTCGCCGCCGTGATCATCATCCTCGCGCGGGGCTTCGAGCCGCGTACGGCTCCCGCGGTCACGGCCACCGCCACGTCGTGAGCTGGGGCCTGTTAGCCAGGCCCGCCTGAGCGCACCTCAGGCGGGCCCGAAGGGCAGCCTCGGGTCGATCGGCTGCCCGGCCCACGAGGAGCGGATCCAGGCGTGCCGCGGGTCGTCGCGGAAGGCCATCGAGCGCTTGTCCCCCGGCCCCGCCAGCACGTTGAGGTAGTAGAGGTCGTAGCCGGGGGCCGCCATCGACGGGCCGTGATATCCGCGCGGCACCAGCACCACGTCACCGCCGCCCACCTCGGCGAGCACCTCGTGCGTGCCGTACACGCGCTGGTAGCCGGGGCCGCCCTCGAAGTAGTAGATCTCCTCCAGCACGGCCTCGCCCTCCCCGGCGGTGTCGTGCTTGTGCGGCGGATACGACGACCAGTTGCCGCCCGGCGTGAGCACCTCGACGGCGACCAGCCTGTCGCAGTCGAAGGCCTCCGGCGCGCAGAAGTCGTTGACCTGGCGGCTCGCCCGACCCGCGCCCCTGATCTCCACGGGCACCTCGGAGGCCGGGCCGTACCGCACCGGCAGCCGCCGGGCCGCCCTGGCCGAGGGGAGCGCCATGCGGCCCCTGCCGGTGATCCGCGCAGTGGCCGCGACGGGGAGGTAGGCGAAGTCGGTGACGCCCGCGAACACCGACGGGCGCCCGGCCAGGGTGAGACGCTCGCCGTCCACCTCGACCTGGCACGCGCCCGACAGCGGCACCACGAGCATCTCGTCCTGTCCGGTGCCGAACTCGACGGTGTCGCCGTCCAGGTCGAGCACGCGCAGGCCGCAGTAGTCCCACGCGGCCGACTCCGGCGTGATCTCCACCGACCACGCGCCGGCGGACGCCGTTCCGAACGGGATGTGGGTCATGTGGCGGCTCCTGCCGGGCTATGTCGTCCGGTGGGTTCCGGTGGGTACAGCAGCGCCCTGCCCGCCACGAGACCGCGTACACCGGTTACGACGCGCCGGCCTCGTCAACGTGTCCCGGCGTTCCGGCCGGCCCGGGAGGCGACCTCCTCCACGGCCTTTCGGATGCGATGGGCCGGCAGGCGGGCGAATCCGATGACGAGCGCATGCGCGGCTCCCCCGCCGTTCCTGGTCACCGGGTCGACGCTCAGCCCCGCCGCCCGGGCCGCCTCCGCGATCACCTCCTGCCGGCCGTCGGGCATCTCGGCGTAGAGGTGGAGCCCGGCGGAGATCCCGTGGACGGCGATCTCAGGGAGGTGCTCGGCGAGGGCGGCCGTCATCGCGTCCCTGCGGGTCCGGTACTCCCTGCGCATGCGGCGCAGGTGCCTGTCGTAACCGCCGGACGCGATGAGGTGGGCGAGGGCGTGCTGGTCGATGACCGGCGAGCCCAGGTCGAGCTCGCCCCTGGCCTGCCGTACGGACCGGGCGAGGGCGGGCGGGGCCACGAGCCAGCCGAGCCGCAGGCCGGGGGCGAGCGCCTTGCTGACGCTGCCCGCGAGCACCACCCGGTCGGGCGCGAGCCCCTGCAGGCAGCCCACCGGCTCCCGGTCGAACCGGAAGTCGGCGTCGTAGTCGTCCTCCAGCACCAGCGCGCCCGATTCCGCCGCCCAGGCGATCACCTCGGCCCGGCGGCGTGGTGAGAGCACGACGCCCGTCGGGTACTGGTGGGCGGGCGTGAGGAGCACGACCTCGGCCCCGGTCTTCGCGAGATCGCCGACGACGATGCCCTCGTCGTCGACCGGCACCCCGACCATGTCCGCCCCGGCGCGGGCGAGCAGCGGGAGCTGGCGGGGGCTCGTGGGGTCCTCCACCGCCAGGACCACGTCGCGCCCCGCCCGCTCGGCCAGGACGCGCACGACCAGGCTGAGTCCCTGCGCCATGCCGGTGACGACCACCACGTTCTCCGGCGCCGCATCCGCGGCGCGCACCCTACGCAAATAGGACGCCAACTGTTCACGCAGCTCGAGGACCCCGCCCGGATCGCCGTAATCAAGCGCGTCGTTGGGAGCCGTCGCGAGGACGTGCCTGATGGCGGCCAGCCACAACCGGCGGGGGAAGGACGCCAGGTCGGGCGAGGTCGGGCGGTGCCCGTAGTAGGAGGCGGCTTCCGGCCGCTCCGCCGCCTGCGGCCTGCTCGGCGCAGCGGCGACCCGGGTGCCCACGCCGACCCTCGCCTCCAGGAACCCCTCGGCGACGAGCTGCTCGTAGGCCTCGACGACGACGCCACGCGACAGGCCGAGGTCTCTCGCGAGATCGCGGCTCGCCGGGAGGCGAGTGCCCTGGGCCAGCCGTCCCGACCTGATCGACGCTCTCAGCTCGCGGGCGATCTGCCCGGCGAGCCCGCCGGCGGCCCGGTCGAGTGTGAGATGGAGATCCGCCATTGGTACCCGATTTCGCCGCCCGATTGGACTGATTCAGTGAACCATTGGCTTCCTAGCATCTCCACCTGTGACCTCCGTTGCCAGAACCGCCTCCGGCCAGGGGAAGGCGGCCGCCGCAGCCACCGCGGCGATGTTCATGGTCGGGACTCTGGCCGCCGTCTCCGACGTCGTCGACGGCTATCCGTTGTACGGCGGGCAGGCCGTGCGTTACGCGATCGCCGCAGTGATCTTCTTCGTCGTCGTCCGGATCGGTAGGCCCATACGGCCGGCACGGCTGGGGCCGGCCGCGTGGGGGCTGCTGTGCGCCCTGTCGCTGACCGGCCTGGTGATCTTCAACGTGTGCGTGATCGAGGCGACCCGGGCGTCGGGGCCCGCCCTGGTCGGGACGGTGCTGGCGACCGTGCCGCTGGCGCTGGCGCTGCTCGGCCCGCTCGCCGAGGGGTCGGGGCCGTCCCGCCCGTCGCTCCGGACGGTCGTCGCGGCGCTGATCGTGGTGTCGGGAGCCGTCCTCGTGGTGGGGCTCGGCAGCGGCAACCTCGCGGGCCTGTTGTGGTCGCTCGGCGCCGTCACCTGCGAACTGTGCTTCTCCCTGCTCTCGCTGCCGCTGCTGCCCACGCTGGGAGCGGTCAGGACATCGGCCTACTCGACGGCGCTGGCCGTGCCGTTCCTCCTGGTCATCGGGCTGGTCGTGGACGGGGACACGATGTTCAGGATGCCCACGGCCGCGGAGGCGGCCGGACTGGGTTATCTGGCGGTGATCGTGACGACGGTGCCGTTCGTCCTCTGGTACACCGCGCTGCCCCGGCTCGGACCCGACCGGGCCGGACTGTTCGCCGGAATGATCCCCATCGGGGCGATCACAGCCTCGGTGGTGATCGGCCTGGGTGTGCCGTCGGCCGCCGACCTCGCCGGGGCCGTGATCGTCATCGCCGGGATCGTGTTCGGACTGCGGACGACCGGTTCGAGCGTTCGTCGTGGAGTTCGTGCAGCACGAGAGCGAGCAGCGAGAACGCCAGCGCGACCATGATTCCCGCACCAAAGAAGATCATTATCAGGACTCCGCCGCTCATGGCCGCCTCCTTGTCTTCTCACGTGAAATTTATCCCGTTTTATACACATATAGACCTATAAATCCGCTCAAAACTTGGAGCGCAGCGAAGGCCGTACGCTTTGGAGGAAACCGCTGAGAGGCAAGGGACCGAGGAAATGCCGGAGTTCGACTACACCGACCTGTTGCCACTGGGCCCGGACGAAACCGAATACCGCCTGATCACCACCGAGGGGGTGCGCGTCACCGAGGCCGCCGGGCGGAGGTTCCTGGAGGTCGACCCGGAGGCCCTGCGCCTGCTCACGGAGACCGCCGTTCATGACATCTCCCACTACCTCCGCTCATCCCACCTCGCACAGCTCCGGAAGATCGTCGACGACCCCGAGTCGAGCGGCAACGACCGTTTCGTGGCGCTCGACCTGCTGAAGAACGCGAGCATCTCGGCGGGCGGGGTGCTCCCGATGTGCCAGGACACCGGCACCGCGATCGTCATGGGCAAGCGGGGCAGGCACGTCCTCACCGACGGGCGCGACGCCGAGCACGTCAGCCGCGGCGTGTACGACGCGTACACCAAGCTGAACCTGCGCTACTCGCAGATGGCCCCGCTGACCATGTGGGACGAGAAGAACACCGGCAACAACCTGCCCGCCCAGATCGAGCTGTACGCCGAGGACCCCGGGGGCCACGCGGACGAGTACAAGCTGCTGTTCATGGCCAAGGGCGGCGGCTCGGCCAACAAGTCGTTCCTCTACCAGGAAACCAAGGCCGTCCTCAACGAGAAGCGCATGCTGCAGTTCCTCGAGGAGAAGATCCGCTCGCTCGGCACCGCCGCCTGCCCGCCGTACCATCTGGCGATCGTGGTGGGCGGCACCAGCGCCGAGTTCGCGCTCAAGACGGCCAAGTACGCCTCGGCGCGTTACCTGGACTCCATCCCGACCGAGGGGTCCACGAGCGGCCACGGCTTCCGCGACCTGGAGCTGGAGAAGAAGGTCTTCGAGCTCACCCAGAAGCTCGGCATCGGCGCGCAGTTCGGCGGCAAGTACTTCTGCCACGACGTCCGGGTGATCCGCCTGCCCCGGCACGGCGCGTCCTGCCCTGTCGCGATCGCGGTCAGCTGCAGCGCCGACCGGCAGGCCCTGGCGAAGATCACCCCCGAGGGCGTCTTCCTGGAGCAACTGGAGACCGACCCGGCCCGGTTCCTTCCCGACACGACCGACGAGCACCTCTCGGACGACGTCGTCGCCGTCGACCTCAACCGCCCGATGAGCGAGGTCCTCGCCGAGCTCACGAAATATCCCGTCAAGACGCGCCTCTCCCTCACCGGCCCCCTTGTCGTCGCCCGCGACATCGCCCACGCGAAGATCGCCGAACTGCTCGACGACGGCGGTGAGATGCCTCAGTACATGAAGGATCACGCGGTCTACTACGCGGGACCGGCCAAGACGCCGGAAGGGTACGCCTCCGGGTCGTTCGGCCCGACCACGGCCGGGCGCATGGACTCCTACGTGGAGCGGTTCCAGGCCGCGGGCGGGTCCATGGTGATGCTGGCCAAGGGCAACCGGTCCAAGCAGGTCACCGACGCGTGCCGCGAGCACGGGGGCTTCTACCTCGGGTCGATCGGCGGCCCCGCCGCCCGCCTGGCGCAGGACTGCATCAAGAAGGTGGAGGTCCTCGAATACCCCGAGCTGGGCATGGAGGCCGTCTGGAAGATCGAGGTCGTCGATTTCCCGGCCTTCATCGTGGTCGACGACAAGGGAGAGGATTTCTTCGCCGACACCACGGGACCGGTGCTCACCATCGGCCGCCGCTGACTTCTCGAACATAAAGTCAGAACATTTGACAGAAGATCTCAACAATTTCCCGGCATGGTCTCTACAGGTCATGTGGCACGAATCGGTAAGCTGCCACCCATGCGTGCGCCATCCGGATACCAGTTAGCCGCGCGCTACCGGCTCATAGAACCGGTAGGCCGCGGCGGCATGGGAACCGTTTGGCGCGCCCGGGACGAACTTCTCGACCGCGACGTCGCTGTCAAAGAGGTCCGGCTGCCCCTCGTGCTCGACGAGGAGTTGCGGGCCGAGTTGTGCGCGCGCACCGAACGGGAGGGGCGGGCCACCGCCATGGTGGCCCATCCCTCGGTCATCACCGTCTTCGACGTGGTCACCGAGGACGACCGCCCGTGGATCGTCATGGAGCTCCTGAAGGCCCAGTCGCTCGAAGAGATCATCAAGCGGGACGGCCCGCTGCACCCGCGCCTCGTGGCCGACATCGGCAGGCAGGTGCTGGGCGCGCTGCGCGCCGTGCACGCCAAGGGCATCCTCCACCGCGACGTCAAGCCCAGCAACGTGCTGGTCACCCAGGACCGGGCCGTGCTGACCGACTTCGGGCTGGCCGCCCTCGAAGGCGACATTCCCCTCACGCAGGCGGGCATCGTGCTCGGCTCGGCCGGATACATCGCGCCGGAGCGCGTCCTCGGCGACAAGGCGAGCTCCGCCGCCGACCTGTGGTCGCTCGGCGCGACGCTCTACACCGCCGTGGAGGGACGCGGCCTGCACGGCCGCCGTACGGCAGCCGCCGCCCTGGCCGCGCTGACCAGCGGGGCGCCCATCCCGATGGAGCGGGCGGGCCCGCTCGCGCCCATCCTTCGCGGGCTGCTCCAGATCGACCCGGCCGCCCGTCTCGACGGAGTCCACGCGGCCTACCTCCTCGGCAGGATCGCCGCCGGAGGCACGATCGAGGACGTCAGCCCGCATTACACGCCGGCGCGGCCCACGCCTCCGTCGGCCGTACCCGCTGCGCTCGCCCCGGGCGGCGCTCCCGCGTCGCCCGCTCCCCCGGTCGCCACGCCGGAGGCGCCCATGGCGTCCGCCGCGCTGCGTAAGCCGTCCCATCGCGGGCAGCACCGCGCGGACGCCCGGCCGCAGCCGCGGGTGGCGCCGCAGGGGCGCCAGCGCGACCCGCGAGACTCCGGCCCGCACCGGACGCTGCCGCAGGGCCCGGGCGGATCGGGTACGCGCGCCCAGGCTCCCGGGCCGCAACCCGTTGGACAGCAGGCGTCTGGGCAGCAGGCGTCGCGGGCCGACGGTGCACGTGCGCAGTCGTCGCGGACGTCGAGTGGCGCGCCCTCGCGTGTCCAGTCCTCGCGCACGCAGCCGTCGCGGCGGCAGGCCGAGGGCGTGCACCGCAAGCCCAACGGCTCGCCGCTGCACCATGTCGTGCGTGAACCCGTGATCCGGCGGCTGATCCAGGTGATCGCACTGGTCCTTCCACGCCGCTACCGGCCCAAGAAGCGCAAGTGACCGCAAAGCGTTTCCCTTCGGAAATCGCTTATCTTTTTTCTCATGCCGGAACAGCAACCGCGGCTGATCGCCGGTCGGTACGAACTGATCGCGCCCATCGGCCGGGGCACGATGGGGACCGTCTGGCGGGCCTTCGACCGATCACTGACCCGCGTCGTGGCGATCAAGCAGATCCGCCAGGACCCGGCGCTCAGCCGGGCGCAACGCGAGGAACTGCGGGAGCGCCTGCTCCGCGAAGGCCGCAGCGCGGCCCGGGTGATCCACCCCTCCGTCGCCACCATCCATGACGCGATCGAGGCCGAAGGCAACCCGTGGATCATCATGGAACTCGTCGAGGGCCGCTCGCTGGAGCAGGTCATCGAAGAGGAGGGTCCGCTGCCCCCGAGGATGGTCGCGCAGATCGGATACGACCTGCTCGGCGCGCTGCGGACCGCGCACGCCCAGGGCATCCTCCACCGTGACGTCAAGCCGGGAAACGTGCTGCTGACCGACTCCGGAAGGGTCGTGCTGACCGACTTCGGCATCGCCAAGGCCGCGGGCGACAGCCCCCTCACGCAGACCGGCATGGTGATCGGGTCACCCGGCTACACCGCGCCGGAGCGGGCCAGAGGCGACTACACCGGCCCCGAGTCCGACATGTGGTCCCTCGGCGCGACGCTCTACTTCGCCGTCGAGGGGCGGCCCGCCTACGAACGCGCGTCGCTCCAGGAGACGCTCGCCGCCCTCATGAGCGAGGCCGCCGACCCGCCCACCCAGGCGGGGCCGTTGCGTCCCGTGCTGGACGGCCTGCTGAACAAGGACCACACCGTACGGCTCTCGCCGGAACGGGCGGCCACGATGTTGCGCGCGGCGGCCGCCACGCCGTCCACGCGGGCCCCAGAAGCGGGCCAACCCGAGCCCAGCAAACCGGGGCCCAGCAAACCAGGGTCCAGTAAACCGGGGCCCAGTCAGCCGGGGGCCGTCCAGCCCGGACCCAGCCGGCAGGAGCCCAGCCGGCCGCAGCCGGGCGAACCGCGGCCCGCGACGGTTCAGCCCACATCGGGTCGGCCCCCGGCTGAGCGGCCCGCACAGCCCGCGCCGAGCCGGCCTGCGGGCGAGCCGCGCGGGCCCGCCGTCGGCGACGACGAGGGGACGAGGGTGATCAGGCGCCTGCCGACCGGCCCTCCTCCCGGCCTTCGGCGCACCCCCGGACCGCCGCCGACTCCGGCGCCGAGGCCCCCAGTGCCGGGATCATCAGTGCCGGGGTCACCTGTACCGAGGCCCCCAGTACCGGGGTCCGCAGTGCCGGGCTCCGCGGTGCCGGGTGAGCCGGGCGACGAGGCCGCGGCGCCCGGACGGGCCCGCCCCCGCACGCCGTTCGGAACCCCTCAGGGTCACGCCACGCCCCCTGTCGCTCCCGGAGCCCCCGCCGTTCCCGGCGCACCCGGTGTTCCGGGCGCTCCCAGCGTTCCAGGCGCTCCGGGCGCTCCCGGTGACGGCGGCCCTCAGCGCGGCCTCGGCACCGACCTGTTCTCCATGCAGGGCAACCCCTCACGCCCGGAGACCGACCACAGAACCCGCGCGCTCGTGGTGGCCGCGGGCGTGATCATCGCCTTCATCCTGCTCACCGTCCTGGCGATGGCGGCCTTCGCCGCCGACGTCCACGGTTGATAGGACTGGTCCATGGACGATTTCCGAATCGAGCACGACTCCATGGGTGAGGTGCGGGTGCCCGCCCACGCGAAATGGCGGGCCCAGACACAGCGGGCCGTGGAGAACTTCCCCGTCTCCGGCCGCGGCCTCGAACCGGCGCACATCTCCGCCCTCGGCCGCATCAAGGCGGCCTGCGCCGTGGTCAACGCCGAGTACGGAGTCGTCGACAAAGACCTGGCCGAGGCCGTACGGGACGCCGCGAACGAGGTCGCGGAAGGGCGCTGGAACAACCAGTTCCCGGTGGACGTGTTCCAGACCGGCTCGGGCACCTCGTCGAACATGAACGCCAACGAGGTGATCGCGACGCTCGCCGAAGAGCGGCTGGGCCGCCCCGTCCACCCCAACGACCACGTCAACGCGGCGCAGTCGTCCAACGACGTGTTCCCGTCGTCGATCCATGTCGCCGCGACGTACGCGGTCGTGCACGAACTGACCCCCGCGCTCGAACACCTGTCGTCGGCGCTGGAGGAGAAGGCGGTCGAGTTCGCCGACGTGGTCAAGTCGGGCAGGACCCACCTCATGGACGCCACCCCGGTCACGCTCGGCCAGGAGTTCGGTGGCTATTCGGCGCAGATCGAGCTGGGGATCGAGCGGCTCCAGAGCGTGCTCCCCCGCCTCGCCGAGCTGCCTCTGGGCGGCACCGCCGTCGGCACCGGCATCAACGTGCCCGCCCCCGGCTGGGCCGCCTCCGTCATCGCGGAGCTGAGCCGTACGACCGGGTTGCCGTTCACCGAGGCCAGGAACCACTTCGAGGCGCAGGGCGCCAGGGACGGGCTGGTCGAGCTGTCGGGCGTGCTGCGGGTGATCGCCGTCTCCCTCAACAAGATCGCCAACGACCTCCGGTGGATGGGCTCGGGGCCGCGCGCCGGCCTCGGGGAGATCAACCTGCCCGACCTCCAGCCGGGGTCGTCGATCATGCCGGGCAAGGTGAACCCGGTGATCCCCGAAGCGGTCACGATGGTGGCCGCGCAGGTGGTCGGCAACGACGCGACGATCGGCATGGCGGGGGCGGCGGGCGCCTTCGAGCTCAACGTGATGCTGCCCGTCATGGCGCGCAACGCGCTGGAGTCGATCAGGCTGCTGGCCAATGTCTCGCGGCTGCTCGCCGACCGGTGCGTCAGCGGGATCACCGCCAACGCCGACCGGCTGCGGGAGTACGCCGAGTCGTCTCCGTCGATCGTGACCCCGCTGAACCGCTACCTGGGGTACGAGGAGGCGGCCAAGATCGCCAAACAGGCGCTGGCGGAACGCAAGACGATCAGGCAGGTCGTCGTCGAGCGCGGCCACGTCGCCGACGGCACCCTGACGGAGGAACAGCTCGACGAGATCCTCGACGTGCTTTCGATGACCCGGCCCACATAAGACGATGAAGATCTATGTCTCCGCCCACCATGGGCCGCTCCCGTCCCGATTCCTAGGGTGAATCGTCATGAGCCTTGAAGGGCGTACCGCTCTGGTGACGGGCGCGGGCAGCGGTATCGGCCGGGCATGCGCCCACCGGCTGGCCGCCGCGGGCGCGCGAGTGTTCGTCGCCGACGTCAACGGCGACGCCGCGGCCAAAGCGGCCTCGGAGGTCGGCGGCACGCCGGTGGTCGTCGACCTGTCGGATCCGGGATTCCTTGCCGCGTGGCGTGACCAGGTCGGCGGGGAGATCTCCGCCGACATCGTGGTCAACAACGCGGGGTTCCAGCACGTCGCGCCGATCGAGGAGTTCCCTCCCGAGGTCTTCTCCAAGATTCTCCGCGTGATGGTCGAGGCGCCGTTCCTGCTGGTCCGCGCGGTCCTGCCCGGCATGTACGAACGCGGCTGGGGGCGGATCGTCAACATCTCGTCGGTCCACGGCCTGCGGGCCTCGCCGTACAAGTCGGCGTATGTCACGGCCAAGCATGGCCTGGAGGGGCTGTCCAAGGTCATCGCCCTCGAAGGGGCGGCCCACGGCGTGACCTCCAACTGCATCAATCCGGCCTACGTGCGTACTCCCCTGGTGGAGAACCAGATCGCCGATCAGGCGCGCGCCCACGGGATCAGCGAGGACGAGGTCGTGGAGCAGATCATGCTCCAGCCCGCCGCGGTCAAGCGCCTGATCGAGCCGGACGAGGTGGCCGAGATGGTGGCTTATCTTTGCGGTCCGCAGGGATCGTTCATCACCGGAGTCTCGATCCCGCTCGACGGAGGATGGAGCGCCCGCTGACGTGAACGTCTACCTCGAACTCCTGGTCAGAGAGGCCTCCGCCGTGGAGTTCGAGGGGCCCGTCCTGCAGGCCCGCGCCTCCGGAGCCGACCCCGCGACTCTGGAGGAGCTGGAGCAGGCCAAGGTCGCCGCGCTCAAGGTACGCGCGATGTTGCGCAGGAGGGCCAAGCGGGAGGCCGAGCTGTCCGCCCTGTTCGACACCGCGAGCGACCTGGCGGGCCTGACCGATCTCGACGCCGTACTCGAGGCGATCGTGCACCGAGCCAGGCTGCTGCTCGGCACCGACATCGCCTACATGACGCTGAACGATCCCGAGCACGGCGACACGTACATGCGGGTGACCGACGGTTCCATCTCCGCGCACTTCCGGCGGGTACGGCTCGGCATGGGCGCCGGCCTCGGCGGGCTCGTCGCGCAGACGGGCATGCCGTACAACACGGCGGACTACTTCGCCGACCCGCGCTTCCGGCACACGAGCACCATCGACGAGGCGGTGCAGGAGGAGGGCCTGGTGGCCATCCTCGGTGTGCCGCTGCGCATCGGCACGCAGGTCATCGGCGTGCTGTTCGCCGCCAACCGCAGCGCCAGGCCGTTCCTCCAGGAGGAGGTGGCACTGCTGGTGTCGCTGGCGGCGCACGCCGCGGTCGCCATCGACAACGCGCGCCTGCTGCAGGAGACCCGCGCCGCGCTCGCCGAGCTGAGCCAGGCCAACGGCCTCATCCGGGCGCACAGCGAGGCCATCGAGCGCGCCGCCGACGCCCACGACCGCATGACCGGGCTCGTGCTGCGCGGCGGCGGCGTGGAAGACGTGGCGGCGGTCGTGACCGAGGTGCTCGGCGGCAGCCTGACCGTCCTCGACGACGAGGGCAGGCCGCTCGTGGGCCAGGCGAGCGACCTCGACTCCGGGGTCTTCGACGCCGCCCAGTCCTCGCGCGCGCTCGGCCGTACGGTCAAGAGGGGCGACATGTTCGTGGCCTCGGTCGACGTGGGCGCCGCGCCGCTGTGCACGCTGGTGCTGCGGACCGAACGGCCCGTCGCCGACACCGACCAGCGCATCCTGGAGCGGGCCGCCATCGTCACCGCGCTGCTCCTGCTGTTCCGCCGCAGCGTCGCCGAGGCCGAAGGCAGGGTGCGCGGCGAACTGCTCGACGACCTCATCTCGCGGCCCGACCTCGCCGGCCTGCGCGACCGGGCCCGCCGGCTCGGCGTGGACCTCGCCGCCCCGCACGTCGTGATCGTGGCGCGGCACGGAGGGCAGCGGGAACGCGCCGCCTTCTGGGCGTCGTCGCAGGCGTCCCTCGCGCATGGTCTGGCCGCCGCACGCGGCGACGAGGTCGTGCTCCTCCTACCTGGGGACAAACCCGGCCTCATGGCCCGGCGCGCCGCCGCCGACCTCAGCGCCTCCCTCGGGCGTCCCGCCACGGCGGGCGCCGCCGGGGGTGGTTCCATCGACGTCGCCGGCGCCTACCGGGAGGCGCAGCGCTGCGCCGACGCGCTCGTCTCGCTGGGCCGTACGGGGGACGGCGCCAGCGCGGAGGAGCTCGGGTTCGTCGGTCTGCTGATCGGCGAGGGACGCGACGTGTCCGGCTTCCTCGTCTCGGCGCTCGGCCCGGTCATCGACTACGACAGCCGGCGCGGCACCAACCTGATCAAGACGCTGACCGCCTATTTCGGCACCGGCGGCTCGCTGTCGCGCACGGCCGACACGCTGCACATCCACGTCAACACGGTGACCCAGCGGCTCGACCGGGTCGGGCAGCTCCTCGGCTCCGACTGGCAGGAGCCCGAGCGCGCACTGGAGATCCAGCTCGCCCTGAGGCTGTACCGCCTCCGAACCCACATGCATGACGCCTGAGGTGTGTGTGAAGGCCCCATAGGAGTGACCGGGGTCACTGCGTACGTTGGCCGGAACCCCCCATGCGAGGAGTTCGACATGGTCAGCACCCCCCAACCCCGCACCAGAATCGGCAAGATCGTCGGAGCCAGCCTGATCGGCACCACGATCGAGTGGTACGACTTCTTCCTGTACGGCTCCGCGGCTGCCCTCGTCTTCAACAAGCTCTTCTTCCCGAACGAGGACGCGCTCACGGGCACGCTCCTCTCCTTCCTCACGTACGCCGTCGGCTTCGTGGCCCGCCCGCTCGGCGGCCTGGTGTTCGGCCACTACGGCGACCGGCTCGGCCGTAAGCGCCTGCTGGTCATCAGCCTCCTGATGATGGGCGGCGCCACCTTCCTGATCGGCCTCCTGCCGACCTACGCCACGCTCGGCACCGGGGCGGCGCTGCTCCTGACCCTGCTCCGGCTCATTCAGGGATTCGCCCTCGGCGGTGAATGGGGCGGCGCGGTGCTGCTGGTCTCCGAACACGGCAACCCGCGCAACCGCGGTTTCTGGGCGTCCTGGCCGCAGGCGGGCGCCCCCGGCGGAAACCTCATCGCCACCGGCGTGCTCGCGCTGCTCACGGCGGTCCAGCCCGAGGACGCCTTCCTCTCGTGGGGCTGGCGCATCCCGTTCCTGCTGTCCGGCGTGCTCGTGCTGATCGGCCTGTGGATCCGGCTCACCGTGACCGAGTCCCCGGTGTTCCAGCAGGCGCTGGCCAAGCAGCAGGAGGACAAGACGCCGTCGATGCCGATCCTCGACGTGCTGCGCTACCACTGGCGAGACGTCGTCCTCGCGATCGGCGCCCGGCTCGCCGAGAACATCTCCTACTACGTGATCACGGCCTTCATCCTGGTCTACGCGACGGAGGCGTCCGGGCTGCCCAAGCAGACCGCCCTCAACGCGGTGCTGATCGCCTCGGCGATCCACTTCGCCACCATCCCCCTGTGGGGCGCACTGTCCGACCGGGTCGGCCGCCGGCCCGTCTACCTGTTCGGCGCCGCCGGGACCGGCCTGTGGGCGTTCGCGTTCTTCCCTCTGATCGACACCAAGTCGTTCTTCCTGCTCACCCTCGCCGTGACCGTCGGCCTGATCTTCCACGGCGCCATGTACGGCCCGCAGGCGGCGTTCTTCTCGGAGATGTTCGGCACCCGCATGCGCTACTCGGGCGTGTCGATCGGCTACCAGCTCGCCTCGATCGTGGCGGGCGCGCTCGCCCCGATCATCGCCGTCTGGCTGCTCGGCACCTTCGATTCCGGCCTTCCCGTCTCCGTCTACGTGGCGATCGCGGCCGTGCTCACCCTCATCTCGGTCCTGGTGACCAAGGAGACCCGCGAGCGCGACCTCACCGCGGTCGAGCCGAGCTCCACCCCCGGCCAGCCGGCCGCCGTTCACATCGTCAAGGAGGCATGATGTCCCGCCGCGTCAAGGGACTGCTCGTCGCCGCGGTGGTCGCCGCCGCCGGCCTGTCCGCCGCACCCGCGTCCGCGTCCACCTGCCGCAGCATCGCCGTACCGGGCGCCGAGCACCAGATCGGCGCGTGCCTCGACGACCTCACCACGGCGGGCACCGTGGCCTCCGGGCACACCGATGTGAGCGACTGGTCGGGGCTCAGCTCGCCCGGCGCAGTCAACCCGACCGGGGTGCCCGGCATGCAGATCGACGGGTACTTCCCCGACACCTCCACCACCGACACCAATCACGGGTGGAACCACGACTCGCAGTTCGTCATCCGGCTGCCCGAGCACTGGAACGGCGGCCTGGTCGTCGCCGGCTCGCCCGGCAACCGGGAGACCTACGCCAACGACTTCACCATCTCCGACTGGGCGCTCGCCAAGGGCTACGCCTACGCCGCGACCGACAAGGGCAACACCGGCACCAACTTCTTCCTCGACGGCAAGCGCCCAGGCGACGCGGTCGCCGAATGGAACGACCGGGTCAGCCAGCTCGCCGTCGCCGCCAAGAAGGTCGTCAAGAAGCGGTACGGCAAGGCCCCGAAGACCTCCATCGTGGCCGGCCAGTCCAACGGCGGCTACCTCGTGCGGTGGCAGCTGGAGAACCGGCCCGACCTGTGGGACGGCGGCGTCGACTGGGAGGGCGTCCTGTGGACGGCCGACGGTCCCAACCTGCTGACGTTCCTGCCGCCCGCGCTGCGGGCCTACCCGGCGGGGAACACCGCGGGCATGCTCGCCGCGGGATTCGCGCCCGGCTCCACGTTCCTGTGGCCGTTCCACTACCAGATCTACTGGGACCTCACCCAGCGGATCTACCGTGAGGAGTTCGATCCGGACTTCGACGGCGCCACCCAGGCGGGCACGCCGTTCTGCGCCTCCGGAACCCCCGCGTGCGACACCGACTACGACTACGCGTCCCGTCCGAAGAGCGTGCACAAGGCCGTGGAGCGGGTCTCCCTCACCGGCAAGATCAAGCGTCCGCTGATCACCGTGCACGGCACTCTGGACACGTTGCTCCCGATCAGCCAGGATTCGGACGTCTACGCCACGATGGTCGCCGACCAGCACCGCGACCGCCTGTTCCGGTACTACCGGATCGAGGACGGCAACCACGTGGACGGGCTGTACCCGAGCTTCCCCGACCAGCTGCGCCCGCTGCTGCCCTGCTTCCGCAGCGCGTTCACCGCTCTCGAGCAGTGGATCGGCACCGGCGCGCAACCCCCCGCCAGCACCACCGTTCCCCGCCCCGCCACGGGCGACCTGGAAAACACCTGCTCTCTCGGAGCCACCACATGAGTCCTTCCATCAAGGCCGAGCGCGTCACCACTCCGCGTCTGACGCTCAACCTCCTGTCAGTGCCGGAGTCGGCGGGCGAGCCCGTCCTGTTCGTCCACGGCAACGTCTCCTCCAGCACGTTCTGGCGGTCGACGATGCTGGCGATCGCCGGTGACGTCCAGCCCTTCGCCGTCGACCTGCGCGGGTTCGGCGACACCGACCCCGAGCCCGTCGACGCCTCCCGCGGAGTGCGCGACTACTCCGACGACGTACTGGCGCTGCTCGACGTCATCGGCCCCGCCCACCTGGTCGGCTGGAGCCTGGGCGGAGCCGTCGTCATGCAGGCCCTGCGCGACCGGCCCGAGGCGGTCAAGAGCCTCGTCCTGGTCAACCCCTGCTCGCCGTACGGCTTCGGCGGCACGCAGGGCCCGGACGGCGTGCTCACCTACGCCGACGGCGCGGGATCGGGCGGCGGGGCGGCGAACCCCGACTTCGTGGCGGCGATCAAGGCACGCGACCTGACGGCGGACTCGCCCGTCTCCCCGCGTTCGGTGCTGCGCGCGGCCTACGTGGCGCCCGGCACGGACATCAGCGAGGAGGAGGACGCCTTCGTCGAGTCGATGTTGTCCACCCGCCTCGGCGAGGACCACTACCCGGGCGACACGGTGGCGACCGACGCGTGGCCGGGCATCGCACCGGGCAAGCGGGGCGTGCTCAACACGCTGGCCCCCACCAACTTCCGCATCGACGACCTGCACACGATCGACCCAAAGCCGCCCATCCTGTGGATCCGCGGCACGCAGGACGTCATCGTCTCCGACACGTCACTGTTCGACCTCGCCCACCTGGGCGCGATCGGTGCGGTCCCGGGCTGGGACGGCACGCCGGCCCAGCCGATGGTGACCCAGACGCGGGCGGCGCTCGACCTGTACGGCGCCTACCGTGAGGTGGCCGTCGAGGGCGCCGGGCACGGCCCGCACCTCGACAGGCCGGCCGAGTTCCGCGAGGCGCTCCTCGCTCACCTGCTCGGCCGGTAGCGGCGGATCCGGCCGGCGAGCCTCCTCAGCAGAGGCGGAGCCGGCCGCGTCCCGGCGGGCAGGACGCGCACCTGCCCGCCGCGGCCCACCGCGAGGCCGAACAGCAGGTCGACGTCCCTCTCCCCGATCCGCAGGCTCGGCCGCCACGACCCCGGCCCGAGCGTGTCGTCTCCGCCCATCCGGCTCACCGGCACCTTGGCGATCAGCTGGCCGGCCACCCGTCCCGGGATGCCCGGCTCGACGAGGGCGGGCACCGCCATGCTGCGCCCGCGCCCGTCGCGCTCCCGCAGCACCAGCTCCGCCGCGGGCCCGCCGCTGGGCGGCACGTACGGCACGGGCACGACGACGAACACGTGCCCTTCCTGGCGGGCGACCGACGCCTTCGAAGAAACGAGGGCGATCGACTCGGGAAATGACTTCGGCTCGACGCAGACGCTCAGCTCGCCGCGCTTGGACCAGCACGGCATCACCAGCCGCCGGGGGTGCTCGGCGAGCACGCCCGCGCAGTTCATCGTCATGCCGGGCCGCGCGACCCTGGTGCGGCCGGGATGCACGCCGCGCATCCGCACATGGACCTCCCAGAGCCCCGGGCGCAGCGGCCGGCCGAGCGCCGCCGACCCCACGTCGAGCCGGGCCTCGCCGCACGCCCACACGCGCACCTGGTCGCCCACGGACGCCCGGCCGACCGAGCAGGTCACCGGGAGGAAGTACATGACGCCGCTTTCCGCGTCGCGAATGTAGACCTCCATGCGGGCCTTACGCGCGGCGTCGGTGACGTCGGCCGCCTCCCGGTCGAGCAGCCCGTCCATCGGCACCAGGGGAGTCCACAGCAACCGTCCGCCGTCGTCGCGGAACCACAGCGGAGTGCCGTCGGCCCGCACGATCTCGACGCCGAGGTCGAGGGCGAGCACGCTCTGCTCCCAGCGCACGTCGCGCAGTTCGGCGCGCAACCTGGTGCCCTGATAGGCCTCGGCGAGCTCGACCAGAGACCCGTACCTGCCGTGGCGCAGCAGCGCCACCCTGGCCCGCTGATGGACCGGCAGGTGGCCGTCCAGGGCGGGCGGGAACCTCTCGATGGTCAGGCGGCGGAGGAAGGCGAAAAGCGCGGCGCGCTCCTCGGTGGAGGCGGCCAGGAACCGGTTGCCTCCCAGCCGGCGCAGCCCGAGCACGCGGTACCAGTGCGCGTAGATGCGGTCGCGCTGGCGTCCGGGCGCGGTGTAGGCGTCGACGACGTCGAGAATCGCGTGCAGGCCGTCGAACAGTTGCTCCGCGCCGGGCGTCTCCTCCTCCGCCGGCCCGAGGTGGCAGCAGACCTCCCCGGCCAGGATCGCGACCACTTTCGCCGCGAGGTAGGCGCGGGTCACGAACGACTGCTCCGACAACGGCCGGTCCGGGAAGCGGAGTTGCCGGGCCTCCAGGAACTCGCGGTTGAACAGCTTGTGCGCCGTCGGCAACGCCAGGAGGTGGTCACGCACGACGTCGGCGCGCGGCTCGTTCTTCGTGAAGGCCGACAAGGGCGGCCCGCCGTCCACCAGCCTGCCGACCAGCACGTCCGCGTCGGTCTCCACGGCCATGCCGTACATGTGCTCCAGGGCGGAGCTCTCCAGCCGGTCGTACTGGTTCATCAGGTAGACGTAGTCGCCGCGGGCGACCGAAAGCCCCAGGTTGCGGGCCCGGGCAGGCGACCCGCCGGAGTCGAGACGCAGAACGCGGACGTTGGGCCTGTTGACGGCGATCGCGTCGAGCCGCCTGCGCGTCTCGTCGGCAGACCCGTCGTCGGCGAAGACGACCTCGTACTCTTCCGGCGGAAGCGACTGCTCGAGCAGTGAGCGCACGCACGCGCCGAAGGCGTCGTCCGCCAACCCGGGATTGAACACGGGCACGACCACGCTGACCTTCACACCCATGAGGCCAAGGGTGCAATGCGAGCCATCGCGATCCGCTCAGGCTTGCCGAAAGGTCGACCAAACCTGACCAGACAATAGATGGCGCGGGCGGGTGGCTTTCACCGCCCGCCCTCGGCGTCTAGTACCAGCCGGTGGACTGCGAGTGCGCCCAGGCGCTGCAGGGAGTGCCGTACCGGCCGGCGATGTATCCCAGGCCCCACTTGATCTGCGTGGCGGGGTTGGTCTGCCAGTCGGAGCCGGCGCTGGCCATCTTGCTGCCGGGCAGCGACTGCGGGATGCCGTAGGCACCGCTGTAGCTGTTCATCGCCCGCTCGTTCCAGTGGCTTTCCTTGTCCCAGAGCTTCTCCAGGCAGCCCCAGTCGGCGGCCCAGCCCTTAGCCTCGGCCATCTGCTTTCCGAGGGCCTTGTTGCTGCCGGGGTCGGGGTTGGATCCCGCCGGGAAGGCGACCGAGTTGAAGCCGCCGCCGGCCGGCGCCTTCTTGACGATCTTCACCGGGTCGAGGTCGGCCTTGCGGCCGTCGGTGACCGCCTTGAGCTCGGCCTCTTTCAGGGCCTGCGCGGCCTGCGCCTTGAGGGCGTCGTTCTCCGGGTTGGGCGCGTACGGATCGGCCTTCGCGATGTCCTCGAGGGTGAGCACGTTCTTCGGGGCGTTCGCGTTGTCGATGGCCGTGCGGACCACGTAGGCCGTGCCGCCGGCGAGGACGGCGACGGTGAGGCCGATGCCGGCGACCCGCTTGGGGGTCAGCCATCGGGGACCGGAGGGGGCCTCAGGCAGGTCCGGCCGGACGTCCTGCCGCTTCGGGCGGGCATCCTGCTTTTTCGACCGCGAGCGAGAACGCGA
The DNA here is from genome assembly GCF_016863335.1 of Planotetraspora thailandica. Classification (GTDB taxonomy): domain Bacteria; phylum Actinomycetota; class Actinomycetes; order Streptosporangiales; family Streptosporangiaceae; genus Planotetraspora; species Planotetraspora thailandica. The sequence goes on along the minus strand of NZ_BOOR01000007.1, from coordinate 385,816 downwards.
CGAGGACGGGGCATCCTTCAGCTGCTGACCAGAGCTCACGGCAAATGAGCTTGCCCTGTCTTGGGGGGTGTTGCGCAACCCAATCGTGGAAGACGGTTGGTGTTGCCTTGACCTAATCCCCCACCCACATGGACTTTCCTTTGAAATGTGATTTTGCTCACATCATCCGTCAACGTGGTCGCGCCGGCCCCATCGACATGCGATCCCCCTTCGGTACCCGTTGCACCAGATGTCACATTTTCATGTATCAGAAGGGAGATCGACATGCCGCGTCCATAATGACCGCGTGGCAGGCATCCTCCTCGTCGAAGACGACCCCTCGGTCCGCGCCGGTCTGGAGCTCGCACTCGCACGCCAGGGCCACGCGGTGACCTCGTACGCGACCGGTGAGGACGCCCTCGAGCACATCCGCGGCCGGCGGCCCGAGATCGTCATCCTGGACGTGATGCTCCCGGGCATCGACGGGGTCGAGGTGTGCCGCCGCATCCGCAAGCTCGACTCGCTGCCCGTCATCCTGCTCACCGCCCGCGGCGACGACCTGGACGTGGTCGTCGGCCTGGAGGCCGGCGCGGACGACTACGTGGTCAAGCCGGTCGAGCCGCGCGTGCTCGACGCCCGCATCCGGGCGATATTGCGGCGGCTGGAGTTCGCCTCCGCCGACCGCGTCACCTTCGGCGACCTGGTCATCGACCGCGGTGCGCTCAAGATCAGCCTCCAGGGTCGCGAGATCCACCTCACGCCGACCGAGCTGCGGCTGCTGCTCGAGCTCGTGCGCCACCCAGGCCAGGTGCTCAACCGCCGCTACCTGCTGCGCGCCGTCTGGGACCACACGCATCTGGCGGACTCCCGGCTGGTCGACGCGTGCGTGCAGCGCATCCGGGCCAAGATCGAACCGGTGCCCGCCGACCCGGTATTCATCCACACGGTCCGCGGTTTCGGGTACCGCTTCAGTCCCCCATGAGCTGGCTGCCCACCGGCCTGCGGGGGCGGCTGGTGATCACCTTCACCCTCGTCGCGATCACCGCGTCAGCCATGGTGGCCGGGCTGGGATACCACCTCGTGCGCAGGGAACTGCTCGGCAGGGCCGAGCGCACCGACGTCGCCGACGTGCGCGACACGCTGTCGTCGGCGGTCCTGCCGATCGGTCTCGGCGACGTCGTGTGGCCGAACGGTCCCGCCGTCACCGACGACGACCTGGCGGCCCTCGCCAGGTCCCTGAGCGGCCCCGGCCGTACGGTGATCATGACCTATGGCGGGAGCCGGTACGTGAGCCCGGGGAGCCGGTACACCTTGACCGACGTGCCCGGCCCGTTCCGCGAGCTGGCCGGCAGGCGGCTCGCCTACCAGCACCTGAGCATCCGCCACGAGCCGCTCCTGCTCGTGGGGTCCCAGATCCAGCGGGTCAACCGGAGCGGCACGCAGGAGGCGACCGGTCTCACCGCCTATGTGTTCTTCTCCCTCGCCGACGAGGAAGGCGTCCTGGTCCGCCTGCGCAACGCCCTGGCCCAGGCCGGGGGCATCACCCTGACGATCGCCCTGACCGGGGCCCTGCTCTCGGCCCGGCGGGTACTGCTTCCCGTGCGCAGGCTCGGCGTCGCCGCCCGCGCGCTCGGCTCCGGTGATCTTCGCGTCCGGCTTCCCGTACGGGGACGCGACGAGCTGGCCGAGCTGACCGCGACGTTCAACGAGACCGCGGCGGCGCTGGAGCAGACGGTCTCGGAGCTGCGCACACTCGAGTCGATGTCGCGCCGCTTCGTCGCTGACGTCTCCCACGAGCTGCGCACGCCGCTGACCGCCATGACGGCGGTGACGGACATGCTCGCCGAGGACGCCTCCCGGCTGCCCGGAGACGCCGGGGAGGCGATACTCATCGTGATCCGCGAGATCGAACGGCTGCGCGTGCTGGTGGAGCACCTGATCGAGATCAGCCGTTTCGACGCGGGCGCGGTGGTGCTCCGCAAGGAGAGGGTCGACGTGGGCGTCGCGCTGGCCGACGCACTGGAGGTGCGCGGCTGGGCGGGTCAGGTGAAGCTCACGACCCCGGTGGGCCTGAGGTTCTCAGTCGATTCACGCCGGTTCGACGTGATCGTCGCCAACCTCGTGGGCAACGCCCTGAACCACGGCCTCCCGCCCGTGGAGGTCCGCGCAGAGGTGATCAAGGGTGAGCTGGTGATCAGCGTCCGCGACCACGGGGAGGGCATCCCCGAGCACGCGCTGCCCCACGTCTTCGACAGGTTCTTCAAGGCCGGATCCGGCCGGGCGCGGAGCGGGGGCAGCGGACTGGGGCTGGCGATCGCCAAGGCCAACGCGGAGCTGCACGACGGCACCCTCACCGTGGAACGGTGTACGCCGGGCACCCTCTTCCGGTTGCGGATCCCCCGGTCATGAGCGCGGTCATGAGCGCGGACATCTGGGCCGCCACGCGAAGCCCCGGCCCCCGGCGTGCCGCCCGATTCGCGGCGGCGCTCTTCACCGCGATCTGCACCGCCGTGTGCGCGGCCTGCGGGGTGGCCCCCACCGGGGTCATGGACGCCGGTCCCGCCCCCGTCGCGCGCGGGGCCTCCGCGGTCTCCCGCATCTACCTCGTGCGCGAGGGGCGGTTGCACCTGACGACCGTGCCCATCGGCTCGCAGTACGTCAACGACCTGATAACCGCCCTGTTCGAGGCGCGCGACATGCCCGCGGAAGGCCTGACCACCGAACTGGACGGGCTCGAACTCACGCAGGTGCAGCTGGTACGCGACCCCAGCAGCCGCAACGACCCAGGCGTCTCGCCGAGCCTGCTCGTGCGCGTCTTCGTCAGCGGAGGGAAGATCCCCACGCCGGCCATGGCGCAGATCACCTGTACGGCACGGCTGCGCTCGGAGGTGTGGGGCGTGGAGATCGCGCACGGGGCTCCCGGCAGCGCGCGGTCATTGCAGATCCACACGTGCCGGGAGTATTGGGATCTGGCGCCCAGGGACGGCCGTCTCCCCCCGTGACCGTCGTCAGACGGCGATGTTCTCCAGCATCTCCGTCACCAGGGCGGCGATCGGAGAACGCTCCGACCTGGTCAGCGTGATGTGCGCGAACAACGGGTGGCCCTTGAGCTTCTCGACCACCGCCACGACGCCGTCGTGCCGGCCGACGCGCAGGTTGTCGCGCTGGGCGATGTCGTGGGTGAGGATCACGCGGGAGTTGGCGCCGATGCGCGACAGCACGGTCAGCAGCACCCCGCGCTCCAGCGACTGCGCCTCGTCCACGATGACGAACGCGTCGTGCAGCGAGCGCCCGCGGATGTGGGTCAGGGGCAGGACCTCGAGCATCCCCCGGTCGAGAACCTCCTCGATCACCTCGGGGGTCGTCACGGCTCCCAGGGTGTCGAAGACGGCCTGCGCCCAGGGCCCCATCTTCTCGTTCTCCGAGCCGGGCAGGTAGCCGAGCTCCTGGCCGCCCACGGCGTACAGGGGGCGGAAGACGATGACCTTGCGGTGCTGGCGGCGCTCCAGCACCGCCTCCAGGCCCGCGCACAGGGCCAGGGCCGACTTGCCGGTGCCGGCGCGGCCGCCCATGGAGACGATGCCGACCTCGGGGTCCATGAGCAGGTCGAGGGCGATCCGCTGCTCGGCCGACCTGCCGCGCAGCCCGAACACCTCCCGCTCGCCCCGGACCACCCGTACGGACTTGTCCGGCATGACGCGGCCCAGCGCGGAGCCGCGGCTCGACAGCAGGCGCAGGCCGGTGTGGCAGGGAAGCTCGCGGGCCTCCTCCAGGTCGGCGGAGCCGGCCTCGAAGAGCGCCTCCACCTCTTCGGTCGTGACCTGGAGCTCGGCCATGCCAGTCCAGCCCGACTCGACCACCATTCCCGCGCGGTACTCCTCGGCGGCCAGGCCGATGGAGGCCGCCTTGACGCGCATCGGCAGGTCCTTCGACACGAGGACCACGTCGCGTCCCTCGGCCGCGAGGTTCTGCGCGACCGTGAGGATCCGCGTGTCGTTGTCCCCGAGACGGAACCCGGCCGGGAGGACGGATGGATCACTATGGTTGAGCTCGACCCGGATGGTGCCGTCGCCGATCGGCATCGGCTCATCCAACCGCCCGTGCCGCACCCGAAGGTCGTCCAGGAAGCGGAGGGCCTCGCGGGCGAAGTACCCCAGTTCGGGGTGGTGCCGCTTGGCCTCCAGCTCGGTGACGACAACGATCGGGAGGACGACCTCGTGCTCGTCGAAGCGGTTCATCGCCGCCGGGTCAGCGAGCAGGACCGAGGTGTCCAGAACGTAGGTGCGGGATGCGGACGGGTTGTTCGAGGACACTGCCACGCGTTCTCCCCCGGGCACCGGAGACGGCGCCCTGCCTTGACTGGTGGTGAACGGACCGGGCCCGTGACCTGCCGAAGCAGACCGGGACTCCGGCCTTCCTCGCAAGGTCGTGACGCAAGGACGGGCCCTCTCCCCAGGTAAGAGCCATCGACCTGGTCGATGGCGGCTTACCTACCACGGTACGTAATGAAGCCCCGCAGCCCAATAGGTGGGCGTTGTCCGAAAGAGGCAGTTCACATACCGTTTTAAATGATCTCGGCGGCCTAGAAGCCGTACCGCCGGTTGCGCGCGGCGTACGAACGGAGCGCCCGCAGGAAGTCGACCCTGCGGAAATCGGGCCAGTAGGCCTCGCAGAAGTAGAACTCGGAGTGGGCGCTCTGCCAGAGCAGGAATCCGGACAGTCGCTGCTCTCCCGAGGTCCGGATGACGAGGTCCGGGTCGGGGAGTCCGCGCGTGTAGAGATGCTCGGCGATGTGCTCCACATCGAGGACCTCGACGAGGTCTTCGATGCTCGCGCCCTTGCTGGCGTGCTCCTGGAGGAGGGAGCGCACCGCATCAGCGATCTCACGCCTTCCTCCATACCCAACCGCAACGTTCACAATCAGCCCGGGACGATGCGATGTGGTTTCTTTTGCCTCTTTGAGGACACGAGCCGTGTGATCGGGCAGCAGGTCAAGGGAACCCATGGGCTTGACGTGCCAGCCCTGCTCGACGATGTCCTGCACGAGGCCCTCGATGACCTGCAACAACGGCTCGAGTTCGGCCTTGTCCCTGGAAAGGTTGTCGGTCGAGAGCAACCACAGCGTCACGTATTCGACACCCGCCTCCCGGCACCACACCAGGAGCTCGGAGATCTTGTCGGCGCCCTTCTGGTGGCCGTGGCTGACGTCGCGCAGCCCCATGGCCCTGGCCCACCGCCGGTTGCCGTCCACGATGACGCCGACGTGCCGGGGGATCTGGTCGGGGGAGAGCTTGCGCTCGAGCCTGCGCTCGTACAGCTTGTACACGAGATCGCGCACGCCCATGAAGTCCTCTTCCCTTGCGACCTGGGAGCCTCGGTGAGGCAATTATCGCGGCCCCTGCAGGGTAGACGCGCCATGGCCCTCATCACCGGACGGGTATCGGCCCTGTGAACTGAGCCACTCCGCGAATGCCCGGGCGTCGGCTCGCGAACCCCCCGGCGGCCTGGGCCGGCCGGTCGCATAGTCGGCGAACGCGGCGGCGAAGCCGGGGCCGAGCCCCCTGACCAGTTCGGGGCGCAGCCGGGCGACCAGGCCCCTCCGCTTGGCGATCAGGCTGCGGGCCTGGATCCCGACACGTTCGGCGTCGAACCCCTCGGGCACGCCGCCGCCCGCCACGAGAGCCGCCAGGAGCGCCCCCTGCGCGACTCTGAGCGCCTCGCGGGCCTGCCCCGCCTCTCCGCCCCCGGGGGGCCTCGCCGCGCCGCCACGAGGCTCCCCCGCCGCGGCGTGCGCGGGCCGCCCGTCAGCCACGTACGGCCCCGCCGCGCGACATGGCCGCCCTGATCCGGTCCAGCTCGGCGGCGAGCACTGAGTCGCTCGGGTAGTCGTCGTCCCATTCGAGCAACACGCCCGGCGGCCGGACCCGGACGCACAACTCCGCGAGGAGGTCGAGCACGGCGTCCGGCGCGGCCGCCGTGTGCGTGTCGTGCCAGACGCCCCCGTGGAGGTGGCCCCCGGCCACGTGCACGTACGCGAGCCTGCCGAGGGGTAGCCCGTCGAGCGCCTCCCGCGCGTCCAGGCCCAGGTTGACCTGGTTGGTGTACAGGTTGGCCACGTCGATCAGGAGACCCACCCCGGTCCGCTCGACCAGCTCGCCGAGGAACTCGGCCTCGGTCAGCTCGTCGTCCGGCCAGCCGAACAGCGCGGCGACGTTCTCCAGCGCGAGAGGCACCGGAAGCTCGGCCTGCGCGAGCCGTACGTTCTCCGCGATGACCGACAGCGCCTCGCGGGTGCGCGGAACGGGCAGGAGGTGGCCCGCCTCCAGCTCTCCCCCGCGGACGAACGCCAGGTGCTCGCTCACCAGCGGCGCGTCCAGTGCCTGGGCGCAGGCGGCCAGGTGGGCGAGCCGGCTCGCGTCGGGCCGGTCGGCCCCGCCGATTCCCAGGCCGACGCCGTGCGGGATGACGGGCACGCCGCGGCCGCGCAACACGGCCAGCGACTCGGGGATGTCCGCGGGATCGACGCTCTCCGCGATCACCTCGACGAAGTCGACGCCGAGCCGTTCGACGGTCAGGTCGATCTCGGGGCGCCATCCGATGCCGACGCCCAGCCCGGCCCGCTCAGTTCCCGCCTCCGCAGCCCCCACCACCGCATCCTCCTCCGCAACTCGATCCGCCTCCGCAACCGCCGACATTGCCGATGGCATGGCCACCGACATGGCCACCGTCGCCGGAGTAGAAGGCTCCGCTGCCGCAACTGCCCGCGGCGCAGCTGTTGTAGTCGGGCTTCTCCCGCAGGACGCCCACTTGGTCGATCTCCGCGGCGACGGCTTGGTCGCTCATGGAGCCGAGGCCGTAGAGCGCGACGGCGAAGCCCGCGTACGCGCCGCTCGCCGCGATCGCCCGAGGCGCGCGGGGCGTGCGCGCCATCGCCTTCCTGAGCGCCGCCCGGCCCGCCGGGGTGACCGGGCTGGAAAGGACACGTGTGTTCCGCAGGTAGACGGCGAACCCGAAGAGGCCCGTGGCACCGGCGACGGCCACCACGGCGACGGTCGGAACGCTCCAGGGCACCAGATCTGCGAACGCCACCAGGAGCGTGACCACCATCACCGAGAACGCGGTCACCGCATAGGACGCGAGCTGGGTGTTGAGCCGGCGCGGCCGGCTCAACGCACCGTCGGGCGCCAGCGCGCCGCCCGCGATCAGGCGCAGCTTGATCTCCGCCATCTCGGAGCTCTGCCCGACGGCGTGCCTGATCTCCGCTGCCCCTTCGCCGCCGGGTGTGCCGGCCCGGTCGAGGACGGCCTGCTCCACTGCTTCGAGATCCACTGCTTCAAGATCCGGGGGTTCGAGACCCGGGGCACCGGATCCCGAGACACGGCTGACGCGGCCGCCACGCGACACGCGGACGAACTCTCGCGCCACCAGCTCGGAGATGGCCGCGTTGACGACGCGGCGCGGGCCCCCGGCCAGGTAGGCCAGGTGATAGCGGCCGAGCCGGTCCGCGCCCTCGGGCGGCGGGGTGCCGACCTCGGCGACCATGGCCAGCGCCTTCACCGCCGTGGACGCGACCAGCCACGCGGCGATGAGCGCCGCCACTGCAAGCACGAACTCCATGTCCGCCTCCTGGGGGGAGGAGGGGGCACGATACGGCTCGCGCCCCGCCTACTCAGTAGACGCCCGGGCATCCCCAGAAGTTTCGCATCCGGGGCGCAAGCCGTACAGAGTCAGGCGAGTCGCTTCACCAGCGCGTGGTATTCGTCCCACAGCTCCTTCGGCATGTGGTCGCCGAACGTCTCGAAGTGGCCCGGGATCAGCGCCGCCTCCTCGCGCCACACCTCGGGGTCGACGCTGAGCAGGAGCTCCAGATCCTGCTCGGAGAGGTCGAGGCCGTCGGTGTCTAGCCGCGCCGGCAGGTTGCCGATCGGGGACGCCACGGCGTCGGCCTCGCCGTTCAGCCGCTCGACGATCCACTTGAGCACGCGGCTGTTCTCACCGAAGCCCGGCCACACGAACCGGCCCGAGGCGTCCTTGCGGAACCAGTTGACGTAGTAGATGCGCGGCAGCTTCGCCGGGTCGGCGCTCTGGCCGATCTCGATCCAGTGCCCGAAGTAGTCGCCCATGTTGTAGCCGCAGAACGGCAGCATCGCGAAGGGGTCGCGGCGCAGTTCGCCGACCCTGCCCTCGGCCGCCGCGGTCTTCTCCGAGGCCACGTTGGCGCCGAGGAAGATCCCGTGCTGCCAGCTCAGCGACTCGGTGACGAGGGGCACGGCGGTGGCCCTGCGCCCGCCGAACAGGATGGCGGAGATCGGCACACCTGCCGGGTCCTGCCATTCGGGCGCAATCGTCGGGCACTGGGCGGCGGGCGTGGTGAAGCGGGCGTTCGGGTGCGCGGCGGGCTCGCCCGACTCGGGCGTCCACGACCGGCCCTTCCAGTCGGTGAGGTGGGCGGGCGGCTCGTCGGTGAGGCCCTCCCACCACACGTCCCCGTCGTCGGTGAGGGCGACGTTGGTGAAGATGCTGTTGCCCCAGAGAGTCGCGACCGCGTTCGCGTTCGTCGTCTCGCCGGTGCCGGGGGCGACGCCGAAGAAGCCGGCCTCCGGATTGATCGCGTACAGCCGGCCGTCCGGGCCGAAGCGCATCCAGGCGATGTCGTCGCCGATCGTCTCGACCTTCCAGCCGGGGATCGTCGGCCTCAGCATGGCGAGGTTGGTCTTGCCGCACGCGGACGGGAACGCCGCCGCCACATAGCGGGCCTCCCCCTTGGGCGGCGTGAGCTTGAGGATGAGCATGTGCTCCGCCAGCCAGCCCTCATCCCTGGCCATCACGCTGGCGATGCGCAGCGCGTAGCACTTCTTCCCCAGCAGCGCGTTGCCGCCGTACCCGGAGCCGTAGGACCAGATCTCCCTGGTCTCGGGGAAGTGGCTGATGTATTTGGTCTGGTTGCACGGCCACGGCACGTCGGCCTGGCCGGGCTCCAGCGGCGCGCCCACGGAATGCACGGCCTTGACGAAGTCGCCCTGCCCGTCGCTGTGCCTCTCGCCGCGGGCCTTGCGCGCCGCTCCGTGCTCATGGTCGCGCTTGCTCAGGCCGTCGCTGGCTCGTCCCTCGCTCCCTCCGGCCTGTCGCGCCGCTCCGTACTCATGGTCGCGCTTGCTCAGGCCCTCGCTGGCTCGTCCCTCGCTCCCTCCGGCCTGTCGCGCCGCTCCGCGCTCCTCGATCAGCCGCAGCGCCTCCGTCCCCATCCGCGTCATGATCCGCATCGACACGACGACGTACGGAGAGTCGGTGATCTCGACGCCGAGCTGGGAGATGTTCCCGCCCAACGGCCCCATGCAGAAGGGGACGACGTACATGGTCCGCCCGCGCATGCACCCGTCGAAGAGCTCCGCGAAGGTCTCGCGCATCTCGCCCGGATCGATCCAGTTGTTGGTCGGCCCCGCGTCCTCACGCCGCTCCGAGCAGATGAAGGTGCGGTCCTCGACCCGGGCGACGTCGCTGGGGTCGGAGGCGGCGTAGAAACTGTTGATCCTCTTGGCCAGCCGTTTGAACGTGCCCTGCTCGACGAGCAGGTTGGTCAGGCGCGTCCACTCGACCTCGGAGCCGTCACACCATTCGACCCGGTCGGGCTTGGTGAGTTCGGCGATCTCGCGGACCCAGGCGGCGAGCTCGGCGTGATCGGTCGGACTCGAAATCTCCACTGAAATTGACACGGGGTGGCTCCTTTTGTCGCGGGCCAAATCATCATCAGTGACGAACAGCCGCGGAAGCCAATTGGCGTAGACCATGGAGTTTCCACGCCGTTAAATTCGCGATATTCGTCTCAGACGCCACCTGGATCCACATCGTCCCAGGCAGAAGCGGCGATGATGCGTAGGGACCACCCCACGGCGGCCTCTTCCGAAGAAACGTCCCGTTTTCCTTACCCGCCTATCGCGACTTACACATTGGTATAGGCCAATCGCAGTGGTACAGACCTATCGGCGAATTGGTTCAGTCCACCAGTCCGGGGCCTTCCGAGCGCACACGGTCCACGTGGCGCAGCGCGTCCCGCAGGTCAGCGAGCCAGGTGTCGGTATGCCTGCCCACAAGCCTGACGCACCATGCCAGCGCGTCGCTGCGACTGCGCGCCACTCCCGCGGCGACGAGAGTGTCCAGAACCTGCCGCTCGCCCTGTCGGAGCCGCGTCATGACCGGAACCGACAGTGTGGTGAACATCACCGTCTCGTCGTGGATCTTGACCCCCCACGACACCTTGCGGCGGAAGCGCAGCTCCGCCTCCCGGGCGATCTCCATGCGGCGCTCGCGGGTCTCCTCGCGGAACCGCTCGACGTATCCCTCCGCCGCCGCCTCTTTCTCCAGGTCGGGCAGATCGTCGGCCACCGTGAGCGGCGGCAGCTCCCCGATGACCGTGATCTCCTCACGGTCGAGCACGATCTCGGGCCGTCCGGCGAACCACGCCTCAGGGAGGCGCCCGGCGAACCAGCCAGTGAGCTGTTGTTCTGCATCCATGTAATAAAGATTACACCCGCTTCGTGCGACGCTCCATATATTGACTGTGACTACTTTTTGAGAGCTACTATCAAAATATGGCTACTCTCACTTCACGCTGGTGGGCGCTCGGCGCCCTCGTGCTCAGCGTCCTGGTCATCGGCCTCGACGCGACCGTGCTCAACGTGGCGCTCCCCACCCTCGCCGCCGACCTCGGCGCGAGCACCGGCGACCTGCAATGGATCGTCGACGCCTACATGGTGTTGTTCGCGGCCCTGATGCTCCCCGCAGGAGCGTTCGGCGACCGGTTCGGCCGCAAGCGCCTGCTCATGGGGGGCCTCGCCGCCTTCGCCGTCGCCTCGGTCGTCGCGACCCTGACCGACGGCACGGGCACCCTGATCGCCTCGCGGGCGCTCATGGGCGCCGGTGCGGCGGTGATCATGCCGCTGTCCACGTCGATCCTGCCGGTGATCTTCCCGCCGGCGGAGCGCGGCCGGGCGGTCGCGGCCTTCACCGCGGCGATGGCCCTCGGCCTTCCCCTTGGGCCGATCTTGGGGGGCTATCTGCTCGACCACTTCTGGTGGGGATCGATCTTCCTGATCAACATCCCGGTCGCGGTCGTCGCCCTCGTGGCGGCTGCCGTCCTGGTCCCCGAGTCGCGCGACCCCTCGGCTCCCGCGCTCGACATCCCGGGCACCCTGTTGTCGGTGACCGGCCTGGCCGCCCTCGTGTACGGCGTCATCCAGGCGCCCGCGGACGGCTGGGGTGATGCCAGGGTGGTGGCCGCGCTCGCGGCGGGAGCCGTCCTCCTCGTGACGTTCGTCGTCGTGGAGACCCGCGCACGGCAGCCGATGATCGATCTCGGTCTGTTCCGCAACCGCGTCTTCCTCTGGGGCGCCATCGGCGCGACCTTCGTGAGCCTCGGAATGACGGGCCTATTGTTCGTCGCCCCGCAACATCTGCAGGCGGTGCTCGGCCACGACGCGTTCGGCACCGGAATCCGCGTGCTCCCCATGGTCGCCGGACTCATGGCGGGGGGCCTCGCCGGCGAACGCCTGCTGCGGCTCCTCGGACTGCGCACGGTCATGACCGTAGGCCTGATCGTGCTCGCCGCCGGTTTCCTGCTGGGCACGGCGACCGGCGTCGCGACGGACTACGGGTACATCGCCCTCTGGCTGGCGGTCGTCGGCGCAGGCGTCGGGCTCGCGATGGTCCCCGCCATGGACGGCGTGCTCGCCGTGTTGCCGGAGGAGCGCTCGGGCTCTGGGTCCGCGACGTTGCAGACCATGCGCCAGGTCGGCGGAACGCTGGGGGTGGCGGCTCTCGGCAGCCTCCTGTCGGCGGCCTACGTGAACGGCCTGCCCGACGGCGCCCCCGAGATGGCAAAGGACTCGATCTCCGGCGCGCTGGCAGTCGGCGACGGAAGCCTCGCCCAAACCGCCATGGAGTCCTTCGTCGGCGGGATGGACCAGGTCCTGCTCGCCTGCGGACTCGCCGCCCTGGTGGCCGCGATCCTCATGGCGATCTTCCTGCCGGGCCGTACGGCGAGGCCTGCGGGGACGGCACAATCGGAGCATGAGCTCACCGTCCAGCACTGACCGGCACCTGCACTCTCCAGAGCGCCCGGCGATGAGCCTGAGAGAGCGGAAGAAGGCCAAGACGCGGCGGACCATCCAGGAGCAGGCACTGCGCCTGATCGCCGCCCAGGGATACGAGGCCACGACGGTCGAGCAGATCGCCGAGGCGTCGGAGGTCTCCCCCAGCACCTTCTTCCGCTACTTCCCGACCAAGGAAGATGTGATCATCCAGGACGACTACGACCCGATGCTCGAGGCCGCGCTGCGGCGTCAGCCGCCCGGCCCCGCGCCCCTGACGGCCATCCGCAACGCCTTCCGCGCCGCTTTCACCGAGATCTCCGACGAGGAACTGGCCCAGATCTTCGTGCGCACCAAGCTGACCCTCAGCGTCCCCGCGCTGCGCGTGCGGACCGTCGAGGGCATGTTCGCGACGATCGACCTGCTCACGCGCGCCGTCGCCGAGCGCACCGGCCGCGACCCGCGCGGCTTCGCCGTACAGGTCCTGGTGGGGGCCGTGATCGGAGCGGTGCTGCCCTGCATCAAGGTCTGGGTCGAGCATGACGGCGCCCGGCCACTCCCCGAACTGGTGGACGAGGCGCTCGGCTTCCTCGAAGCCGGCCTGCCCGTCTGACCGGCCGGGCCGAGGGGCTCAGCGCACGCGCGCGGCGGCCGCCGGGCTGACCCGCACGACGCCCGCGAGATTCTTCGTGTAGACCGCCTGGAACTTCACGACGTCCCCGGTGTGGGGCGCGACCAGCATCCTCCCGCCGCCCACGTAGATCGCCACGTGGGAGATGTAGCCGGGATTGGTGGGGTCGTTGCGCCAGAAGATCAGATCGCCCGGCCGTGCCTGCGACAGCGGGATCTGCGGTCCGGTCGCCCACTGCTGTGCGGCGACCCTCGGCATGCGCACGCCCGCCTGGCCGAAGGCCCACTGCACGAGCCCCGAGCAGTCGAAGCTGTCCGGCCCCTCCGCCCCCCACACGTACGGCCGGCCCAGCTTGCTCTGCGCGGCCTGCAACGCGACCTGGATCTGGTCGGCCGACATGAACGCGGTGACCGGCCATGCCGTACGGCCCTTGCCTTGCACGAGAACCGGATTGATCGTCGCGACCTGGCTGCCCTTGGGCAGGGACTTCAGCAGCTTCGCCCGCAACGTCCGGGAGTCGGTCCTGGGTGCGCTGACGACCAGAGCGTTGCCCTGGGGGATGCCGAGAGCCCTCGCCGTCTGCTTGGACACCACAGCGGAGATGGACCCCATGCCGACGGTCGCGTAGGCGCCGACCCGGAGCGCACGCCCGCCGCTGTCAAGGGAGGAGCCCAGTTTCACGCCGCCGTCCTTGCCGAGCTCGAACGAGACGGCCACGTCACCCGCCTCGATGTTGCGCCACAAGGCGTCCGACTTGGCGGTCGGCGACGGCGCGTACGGCCGGAACGTCGAGGGATCGACCCCCAGCGTCTGCACCCGCTTGCCGTCCATCCGCACCTCGGCAGCGTCGACCAACTCGGTGCCGGTCACGCCTTTCTGCCTGCGGACCTTGGCCACGTCCTCTGCGGACAGGGGGTGGGGGGCGACCACGAACAGGTGCGGGGAGATCAGCTTCTTGAGCGGGGCCACCGGCGTCGGAGGCGCCGCGGGCTCCGAGGCGGCCACGAAACCGCCGGGATCGCGGGGCGGCTGGGGCGGCGGCTGCTGCTGGAGCGGCTCCCGGAAGGCCGCCTTGTCCTGCGCGACGGCGACCGGCTCGGACGCGTTCATCGTGGTCATGACCAGCACATCGGCGACGAGCACCGTGACGATCAGCGCGGAGACGACGGGGACGGTCTTGCGGGGGTTCCAGGAGAGCGGCCGGGGGAAGTGCCGCCGGGAGATTCGGGGGCTGTGGGCGAGGTCCTGGCGGACCTCGGCTAAAAACCCGGATAAAAGCCTGGTGAGGCGCGCTCGCTCATCGAGCACGATCTCACCCCTTTCGGCAGCCAACGCCCGGACCACCCCCGAGCCTGCCCTATGACCGGGAATCTCGCAATCTTTGGCGAGACTCCCGGCGATCGGGGTGAGATACGCCCTAGTTGCCGATGTACGGCACGGCCTCGAGGATTTCCACGGTGTTCTGCCGGCCGTTGGGCAGCGTATACGTGGCCTTGTCGCCGATTTTCTTGCCGTTGATGGCGGCTCCGAGCGGGGACTTCGGCGAGTAGACGTCGATCGGCGCGCCGCTCTCCTCTCGGGAGGCGAGCAGGAAGGTGACCTCTTCGTCGTCGCCGCCGAAGCGGACCGTCACCGTCATCCCGGGGCCGACGACGCCTTCGGCGCGGGGAGCCTCGCCGACCTTCGCGCTGTCGAGGATCTGGCGGAGGTGGAAGATGCGGGCCTCCATCTTGCCCTGCTCGTCCTTGGCGGCGTGGTAGCCGCCGTTCTCCTTGAGGTCGCCTTCTTCCCGCGCAGCTTCGATCTTCTTGGCGATGTCGGTGCGACCCGGGCCAGAAAGGTACTCGTACTCCTCCTTGAGGCGGTCGTACGCCTCCTGCGTCAGCCAGGTGACGTTCTCGTTCTGGGAGACGGCCACGAGTTCTCCTTGTTCCTGTAAGTGACTCGGAAGGCTAGGACGTTAACGCCTTCGAACGCTTTCCCAAAGAATCCACTATACGAGATTGCAGTACTGAACGCTGACCGCCGTGGCCTGCGACGTCGTCTTCAGCGTCTCCTTGAATGCAACGTCCGCCTTGCCGCTCGGAACGTCGACTTCGCGACTGCCGACCTCCAGATGATCGGTGTCCACGGCCTGCAGGCGGCACGTCGCGGCCCGGTCGGCGGGCTTGTGCACCGAGAAGGTGATCTTCGCGACGGTCGGCTCGCTCACGTCGAAGGTGATGACTTCGCCGCTCACCTGCGGATTCCCCTTGAACGCGACCATGACGTATCCCCAGCCGCCCGCCACCAGGGCCACGACGAGGCCCACGACGATGTACATCACGAACCGGCTGCGGCCGTTGGGGCGCGGCGTGAACTCGTCCGGCGTGCCGAGGATCGGACGGGGTCCCGGGCCGGCCGGGGCGCCGTCGGCCTCGTTGCTGGACATGACGGAATCTCCCTGGGGTCTGTCGGCGTTGTGCGAGTCAATTGTTCCCTCAGAGCCGGTCGGGGTCGCGGGCGGGCGGGCGAATCCGAAGCACACGGCTGATTAGAAGCTAACCTCTCTTGGGAGCACAGGACACCTAGAGGAGAACCGTGAGTGCACCGCTGAGGCTGATGGCCGTTCACGCGCACCCGGACGACGAGTCCAGCAAGGGCGCGGCCACGATGGCTCGCTACGTCGCCGAGGGCGTCGAGGTCCTCGTGATCACGTGCACGGGCGGCGAGCGGGGCTCCATCCTCAACCCGAAGATGGAACGCCCCGAGATCCTGGAGAACATCGGCGAGGTGCGCCGCGAGGAGATGGCCAAGGCGCGCGAGATCCTCGGCGTCGACCAGCGTTTCCTCGGGTTCGTCGACTCCGGGCTCCCCGAGGACGAGAACGAGCCCCTTCCCGAGGGTTGCTTCGCCCTTCAGCCCCTCGACGTGGCGTCCCGCCCGCTGGTGGCCGCGATCCGCGAGTTCCAGCCTCACGTGATCTTGACGTACGACGACAACGGCGGCTATCCGCACCCCGACCACATCATGACGAACCGGGTGTCGGTGGAGGCGTTCGAGGCGGCGGGCGACCCGGACCGCTACGTGGGCACCGGAGAGCCCTGGCAGCCCTTGAAGCTCTACTACCACATGGGTTTCTCCAAGGAGCGTTTCGAGGCCCTCCACGCGGCCATGACCGAGCGCGGCATGGGCTCGCCGTACAGCGACTGGATCGCCCGCTGGGAGGACAGGCCGCAGAAGTGGGAGGTCACCACCCGGGTGCCGTGCGCGGACTACTTCGAGACGCGCGACCGCGCCCTCATGGCGCACGCCACGCAGGTGGACCCCGACGGCTTCTGGTTCGTGTGCCCGCTGGAGATCCAGCAGGAGATCTGGCCCACCGAGGACTACCACCTGGCCCGGTCCCTCGTGGACACCACGCTGCCCGAAGACGACCTGTTCACGGGGATCCACGCGGGGGTCTCACCCGCCTGCTCGTAAGCTGAGTTCCGTGAACGTCACACCCGACTACAGCAACATCGGTCCGGGGATCCTCGCCTTCGCCGTCGTCGCCGCCATCGGCCTCGCGCTGTTCTTCCTGATCAAGTCCATGAACAGGCAGTTCGCCAAGGTCCGTGCGCAGGACGAGCACGGTGAGAAGCAGGAGACCCGCGAGAGCGCCAAGAACGGAGCCGAAGAGTGACCGAGGTCGTGGACAACACCGAGGCCGCACGCTACGAGATCCGGGTCGACGGCGAACTCGCCGGCATCGCGCAGTACCGCCTGCGGCCCGGAAAGATCGTCTTCACCCACACCGTGATCCACGACGAGTTCGAAGGCAAGGGTCTGGGAAGCAAACTCGTCTCCACCGCCCTCGACCGGGCCCGCGCCGCGGGTCTGAAGGTCGTCCCCCTGTGCCCCTTCGTGGCGGGTTACATCGAGCGGCACCCCGAATACCGCGACCTCGTCGACGAGAACTACCTCGAGAGCGTCGACGCCGCGGACTGACCCGGCCTACTCGCCCGACCAGGCCCGCTCGAGCGCCTTGGGCAGGCCCCACCAGCCCAGCGGCGTGAACACCTCGGCCTTGTCCACGATGCCGAGGTGCGCCCACAGCGGCGTCACCGCCGTGAACAACATCTCGGTCGCCTCCAGGTCCTCGGGCTCGTCCGGCTCCACGTCGATGTCCTCGGAATCGGCGATGAACCGGGCGATCCGCTCAGGCGAGGCGAGCACTCCCGGGCCGTAGCGGGCCAGCGTGATCACCACGGCCAGCCAGTCCGCGTGATGGATCGCGCACAGGGAGGCCAGGATCGAGTCCTCGTGGCTCAGCTCTCCCTCCATGTCGAAGAAGCGGGCCGCGTCCTCTTCGTCGGGCAGATCCGAGATCGGCGCCACGATGCCGGCCGCCACGGTGAGCCACAGATCCTCGTCGCGCTCGGGGAGCACGCCGTCGTCGAGCCCCGCGCACGCCCGCAGGATGTTGCCCGGATAGCCCTGCTGGGTCAGCGTCACCCGGAGCCGCCCGGCGGCCGAGCGCAGATCGTCGGCGGGCAGCGGCGGCTCGGGCAGGTCGTCGAGCACCCGGCGCAGCTCGCTGAGCGCGAACGCCTCCTCCTCGTCCCAGGCCGCGTACAGTTCCTGGTCCTGCTCGTCGCTGACCACGACATTGGGCACCCGCCCGTCCGGCAGCGGCGTCGACAACCAGTGCTCCTGGAGGTCCTCGTAGGAGCGGCGGGCGCCGACGTCACCGGCGGCCAGCGCGTCGGCGTCGATCTCGCCGGTGGCCGCCTTCTCCTCCAGGAACTCCACCATGCGCTCGTACATCTCGGTGGCCACCGGACCGCGCTCGTTCTCCTCAGGCCACACGAAGTAACTGCGGGTGAGCAGGATCGGCTCGGTCCCCGTGGCCTCCAGCCAGCGCTGGACGTCGCCCACCGTGGCCGCCCCGGACTCGATCTGGGACAGGATGGCCCTGGCCGAGTCCCAGAACACGGCCGACAGCGGATTGCCCGCCGCCAGCAGCTCCCGGCGCAGGTCGGACAGGGAGACCAGCGCCTGCCCCGATGGGACGGCCAGCAGCACGCGCGCCACGTCGCGCCGCGTCAGCGCCGCAGCCTGCCGCCCCGAATGCCTGACCGCGAAGTCCAGATCCAAGCTCACGCCCCGTGAGCCTACGCTGCACCGGGCCGGAACACATCCCCGCCGCGTTCCCCGCCGTGCCTTGCCCTCGTAACGGAATGATCAGCTCATTGTTTGCCGGTCTCGGGAGCGTCACGGCAGACTGGGAAGGTGAACCGGCTGAAGGACGCGACGAGCCCCTACCTGCTGCAGCACGCCGGCAACCCGGTCGACTGGTTCGCCTGGGGAGACGAGGCGTTCGAGGCCGCCCGCGAGCGTGACGTGCCGCTGCTGATCAGCGTCGGATACTCCGCGTGTCACTGGTGCCACGTCATGGCGCACGAGTCGTTCGAGGATCCCGCGACGGCCGCGCTCATGAACGAGCTGTTCGTCAACGTCAAGGTGGACCGCGAGGAACGGCCGGACGTGGACGCGGTCTACATGGGCGCCACCCAGGCCATGACCGGGCAGGGCGGCTGGCCCATGACCGTCTTCGCCACCCCCGACGGGCATCCGTTCTACGCGGGGACCTATTTCCCCCGCGCCCGGTTCCAGCAGCTCCTGCAGGGGATCGCCCAGGCGTGGCGCGAGGACAGGCAGGCGGTCGTCGCCCAGGGGTCCACCGTCGTCGGCGCGCTCAACGAGCGGGCCGGGCTGCCGACCGGGCCGCTCCCCGGGGCGCCGGTGCTGGAGGCGGCGGTCCGCAACCTCGCCGAGAGCTTCGACCCGCGCAGGGGCGGTTTCGGCGGCGCCCCCAAGTTCCCTCCGTCGATGGTCCTGGAGTTCCTGCTCAGGCACGGTACGGCCGACGCCCTCGCCATGGCCGGCAAGACCATGGAGGCCATGGCGCGCGGGGGCATGTACGACCAGATCGGCGGGGGATTCGCGCGCTACTCGGTGGACGCGGACTGGGTGATCCCCCACTTCGAGAAGATGCTCTATGACAACGCGCTGCTGCTGCGGGTCTACACCCATTGGTGGCGGTCCACGGGCTCGATGCTCGCCCGGCGGGTCGCCCTCGAGACCGCCGACTGGCTGCTGCGTGAGATGCGCACCCCCGAAGGCGGTTTCGCCTCCGCCCTGGACGCCGACAGCGAGGGCCCCGACGGGTCCCACGGCGAGGGCCTGTTCTACGTGTGGACGCCCGAGCAGCTTCGTGACGTGCTCGGCGAGAAGGACGGCGACTGGGCGGCCGAGATCTTCGAGGTGACCGGGACGTTCGAGCACGGCACCTCGGTGCTCCAACTGCTCGCCGACCCCGACGCCGCCGCCCGGTTCGACCAGGTCCGTACGGCACTGCTCACGGCACGGGAACTGCGGCCACGGCCGGGGCGCGACGACAAGGTGGTCGCCTCCTGGAACGGCCTGGCGATCGCGGCCCTGGCGGAGGCGGGCGCCCTGTTCGGCCGGCCCGACCTGATCGAGGCCGCCGAGACGGCCGCCGGGCTGCTCGACGACCTGCACACCACCGATGAGGCCGGCCAGGCCCGCCTGCTGCGCACGTCGAAGGACGGGCGGGCGGGTGCCAACGCGGGCGTGCTGGAGGACTACGCGAACGTCGCAGAAGGCTTCATCGCGCTCTACGGCGTGACCGGCCGCACGCGGTGGTTCCAACGGGCCGAGGCGCTGCTGGAGACCGTGCTCGCGCGGTTCCCCGACGGCTCCGGCGGTTTCTTCGACTCTCCCGACGACGGGGAGCGGCTGTTCCAGCGGCCGCAGGACCCCACCGACAACGCCACCCCGTCGGGCCAGTTCGCCGCCGCCAGCGCGCTGCTGTCGTACGCCGCGCTCACCGGGTCGGCCCGGCACCGGGAGGCCGCGGAGGCGGCGCTCGGTGCGGTGTCCGTGCTGGCCGGGCAGTACGCGAGGTTCGCCGGATGGGGTCTCGCGGTCGCGCAGGGCGCCCTCGAAGGCCCGGTCGAGGTCGCGATCATCGGGCCCGCGGACGATCCGCGCACCCAGGCGCTGCACCGGGCCGCGCTCATGTCGGGCGCTCCCGGTCTCGTCATCGCGGTCGGCCAGGAAGGGTCGGCGGACGTCCCCCTGCTCGAAGGGCGGGGCATGGTCGGCGGGGAGCCCGCGGCCTACGTGTGCCGCCGTTTCGCCTGCCGCGCCCCCGTCACCACCCCGAAGGAACTGCGCGAAGAGCTCGCGGCGTAGGGCCTGGCGTCTGGGCTCAGGGGAGGCCGGGAGGGAGCTCCTGTCCCGGCTGCTGGTCCGGGCCGGGTTGCCGCCCTTGCTGCTGACCGGGTTGCCATTCGGGTTCCCCGTCGGGTCCCTGGCCGGGTTCCTGATCGGGGAGCACGTCGCCCGGATCGTCTCCGGGCACGCCTTCGTCCTCCCCGTCGGGCGGGCCCAGGAGGTCGCCGGGAGTGGCCGGCCCCTCCACGCCCCCCTTCGACGGGCTCGGGGCCTGGGTGAGGTCGTCGCCGGACGGCCGCGACGGTGAAGGCGACGCGCTCGCGCCGTACCCGTCCCAGTAGTAGTAGGGGTCCCAGGAGACGGGGTCGGGGAACTGCTTGACCGGCTTGCCCTCCATCGCCGCGCTCACGAAGTACCTCCACACGGCGGCGGGCAGCGTGCCTCCGTACAGCGCGCCGTACCCGGGCACGGTCACGGGCTTGTTGTCGTCGCGGAACATGTCCACGGCCACGGCCAGCTGGGGCACATACCCCGAGAACCACACGGCGGCCGACTCGTCGGTGGTGCCCGTCTTGCCCGCGGCCGGGCGGTCGTAGAGGCGGGCGGAGGTGCCGGTGCCGCTCTGGACGACCTGCTCCATCGCGTAGGTGGCGTCGGCGGCCGTGGCCTCGGTGAAGGCCCGCACCCCGCTCACCGTGTTGTTCCTGGCCGCCCCGTTGGCGTCGGTGACCGAGCGGATCACGTGGGCCTGGCGGTGGATGCCCTTCGCCGCGAACGTGGCGAACCCCGACGCCTGCTGCACGGCGCTGACCGACGAGGTGCCGAGCGGGAACGTCGGGAAGTCCTTCTGCTTGGCGAGCTGGTCGGCCGGGATTCCCGCCGCCTCGGCCGCCGCCGCGACCTTGTCCAGGCCGATCATCTGCCCGAGGTCGACGAACGCGGTGTTCACCGAATTGCGGGTGGCCTGGATCAGGTTGATGGCCGAGCCGTACGAGGTGTTCCCGGAGTTGGGGATCTCAGCGCTGCCGACCTGCAGCGGCGAGTTGCCGTAGACCCTGGTGCCGAGCCCGTAACCCGCCTGCAGCGCGGCGGCCAGCGCGTACGGCTTGAAGCTGGAGCCCGCCTGCACCCGGGCGGAGAACGCGTTGTCGTACTGCGTGGTCGCGTAGTCGCCGCCGTAGAAGGCGACCACCTCTCCGGTGGCGGGGTCGACGGCGGCCAGGCCGGTGCGCACGCTCTTGGGCGTGCCGCTGGGCAGGACCTCCTTCACGGCCTGCTGGGCCAGGCTCATGAGCTTCTTGTCGAACGTCGTGGTGATCTTCAGGCCGCCCTGGTTGATGTCCTCGTTGGTGTAGCCGAGGCGGTTCAGCTCCGCCTGCACCTGGGCGAGCATGTAACCGTTCTGCCCGCCGAGCGAGAACGGCGCCTTCTGTTCGGCCAGCTTGGGGAACTGCTGTGCGGCGGCCAGGCCCGAGCTCATCGCGTGCGTGTCGACCATGCCGTCGATCACCGCCTGCCAGCGGGCCCGGGCGGCCTCGAGATCGGCGCCCTCGGGATCGGCGAAGCGGCTGGGCTGCTGGATGACCGCCGCCAGGTAGGCCCCCTGGGCCGGCGTCAGGCCGCCCACGTCCTTGGCGAAGTAGGCCTGGGAGGCGGCCTGGATGCCGTAGGCGCCCCTGCCGAAATAGATCGTGTTGAGGTACTGCTCCAGCACCCAGTCCTTGGGCTTCGAGCGATCCACCTTGAGGGCGATCATGATCTCTTTGAGTTTGCGCCCGATGGAGCGTTCCTGGCCGAGGCCGCTGTAGTAGTTACGCACCATCTGCTGGGTGATCGTGGAGCCGCCCTGGAGCTGGTTCCCGGTGATCGTCGACCACATCGCGCGGGCGGTGCCGGAGAACGAGACCCCGTCGTCCTGGTAGAACGTGCGGTTCTCCGCGGCGATCACGGCGTCTCGCACGATCTTCGGCACCGAGCCGAGCGGCACGACCTTACGGTTGACGCCCTTCGTCGCGAGCACGGTCTTGCCGTCGCGGTAGTAGATCACCGAGCCCTGGGCCGTGGCGAGTTCCTGGGTGGTCCCGGGGATGGGGGTGATGAACCACAACACGCCGACGGCCGCGAACACCGCGACGACGAAGCCCGCGAGGGTGAGCAGGACGATTCGCAGCGGCCGCCGTCTCTTCCGCGGGCGCCCGGCCTTGCCCGCGTCTGCGGGAGGCGGGGACGCGAATCGGGCGAGCGGTACGGTCTCGTCGAGCGGCGAGGTGTCCTCGAACCGCTCCCGACCCCCGGCTCCCCCTGTCGTGTCGGCATCGGTACGGGCGTCAGGATCCCGTTCATCGCCGCCGTGCACGCGTTACCCCCAAAACATGCCATTACGCCCCTGAGCTGGGCGGATGGATCCACGGTAAACGATGGATAACAATGCTTGGCCCGGTCCCATACTGGCGCACGGCCCGGCGTCACCGCCCGGGATTCCGGGTCTTCCGGGCTATGTTCCGGCGGCCTTCACGAGCGGCAGGGTGCGATAAGGGACAGGTGTGTCGAGGGCGATGACCGACGAGGTCCGTACGACACCCTCCACGTCGACGATGAGGTCGATGACCCGCTGAAGATCGGCGTTGCTGCGTGCGACGACCCGGCACAGCATGTCCCCGCCGCCGGTGATGGTGTGCACCTCCAGCACCTCCGGCACGAGCGCCAGCCGGTCCGCGACCGGAACATGCCCGCTGACCTGCCGGATCTGCAGCGTCACGAACGCCGTGACGTCGAAGCCGAGCGCGGCCGGGTCGATCTGCGGTCCGTGGCCGGTGATCACGCCCTTGGCCGCCAGCCGGTCGAGCCTGGCCTGGATGGTGCCCCGCGCGGCATTGAGCCGGCGGGAGCATTCGAGCACCCCGATCCGGGGCTCTTCCTCCAATAACGCAATAAGACGGGCATCCAGCTGATCAATCATCACAACGTTTACCTCCATACGGGGTTAGCAATTGAGCAGATTGTCCATCAATACAGCTCACCCTTGCACAATTTGGCTACCCCATCGGACAGTGGACTCATGAGTGACAACTTTCCTGTGAACGGCATGGACGCGGTGGTCTTCGCCGTAGGCAACGCGAAGCAGGCCGCGCACTACTACTCGACCGCCTTCGGCATGCGTCTCGTGGCCTATCGGGGCCCGGAGACGGGCAGCCCCGACGAGGTGGCGTACGTCCTGGTCTCCGGTTCCGCGCGGTTCGAGCTGCGCGGGTCCGTACGGCCGGACACGGCGCTCGCCAAGCACGTGGCCGACCACGGTGACGGCGTCATCGACCTCGCGATCGAGGTTCCCGACGCGGAGGCGGCCTACCGGCACGCCCTCGAGCGGGGGGCCACCGGCCTTGTGGAGCCGCACGTCGTGGAGGACGACCACGGCAAGGTCACGATCTCGGCGATCGCCACGTACGGCGAGACCCGGCACACCTTCGTCGACCGGTCCACCTACGAGGGCGTCTACCTGCCCGGTTACGTCCCCGCCCAGCCGATCGTCGACGCTCCGGACGCGAAGCACGGCCGCGTGTTCCAGGCGATCGACCACTGCGTGGGCAACGTCGAGCGCATGGACGAGTGGGTCGACTTCTACGAGCGGATCATGGGCTTCACCAAGATGGCCGAGTTCATCGGCGACGACATCGCGACCGAATACTCGGCGCTGATGTCGAAGGTGGTCGCCGACGGCACCCGGAAGGTCAAGTTCCCGCTCAACGAGCCCGCGGAGGGCAAGAAGAAGTCGCAGATCGAGGAGTACCTCGAGTTCTACGGCGGGGCCGGCGTGCAGCACATCGCCCTGGCGACCAACGACATCGTGGCGACCGTGGACCACATGCGGAAGTCCGGGGTGGAGTTCCTGGCCACGCCCGACTCCTACTACGACGACCCGGAGCTGCGGGAGCGGATCGGCACGGTACGCGTGCCGGTCGAGGAGCTCAAGAAGCGCAGCATCCTGGTCGACAGGGACGAGGACGGCTACCTGCTGCAGATCTTCACCAAGCCGGTCGTCGACCGTCCCACGGTGTTCTTCGAGCTGATCGAGCGGCACGGCTCGCTCGGGTTCGGCAAGGGCAACTTCAAGGCGCTGTTCGAGGCGATCGAGCGCGAGCAGGCCCTGCGCGGCACCCTGTAGCCGCCTGACGCCACGCGGTAGCGGGCGGCGGGGTGCAACGCCGGATCGTCGGTGCCTGACCTGGGAACCCACCTCACGTAAGGTGGCTCGACATATGGCTGCTCATCGTTCGACGACTCCGCCGCGCCACCCCGCCCGCTCCCGCACGATCGTGCGACCGCTGTCGCTGGGCGTCGCGTTGTCCCTGGTAACGGCCGGGATTTCCGTGGCGTGCTCGCCGTCCGAAGGCGCGGTGCGGGGCGCATCGTCGGCCGGCGCTCCCGGCATCGGCGATGCCGACTTCCCCGAGGACGGCAACGGCGGCTACGACGTCGAGCACTACACGCTCAAGCTGTCCTACGACCCCGCCACCAAGCGCCTGGTGGGCAGCGCCACCGTGCAGGCTGAAGCCGTACAGGACCTGACCGCCTTCCACCTCGACCTGCACGGGCTCACGGTGAGCCGGGTGACCGTCGGCGGCGCCGAGGCCGGATTCGGCAGGCAGGGCGACGAGCTGACCGTCACCCCCGCGACGCCGATCACCGACGGCGCCCGGTTCGACGTCACGGTTCACTACTCCGGGGTGCCCGACCCGATCCGCAACTACGCCAACCTCGGCACCTACGGATTCATCGCGACCGCGGACGGCTCGTTCGTGACCTGCGAGCCCAACGGCGCCAAGACGTGGTTCCCGTCGAACGACCACCCGGCCGACAAGGCGACCTACACCTTCGAGATCACCGTGCCTGCGGGCGTCACCGCCATCGCCAACGGCGAGCAGGCCGGCCCACCCGTCACCAGCGGCGCCACCACCAAGTTCGTCTGGCGGGAGAAGCACCCCATGGCGTCCTACCTGGCGACGATGATGACCGGGAAGTTCGACGTGCGCACCGGGACCAGCCCGGCCGGCATCCCGATCTACGCGGCCGTCGACCCCGCGTTCCGGAGCACGCTGGACAGCCTCTACACCGAGTCCGGAAGGATCACCGACTACTGGGCCGGCGTCTTCGGCCCCTACCCGTTCTCCTCGACGGGCGCCGTGCTCGACGACTATTCCGCCGGGTATGCGCTGGAGAACCAGACCAAGCCCATCTACGGGGGGTTCTCCCCCACCACCGGGATCATGGCGCACGAGCTTGCCCACCAGTGGTTCGGCAACAGCGTGAGCATCACGCGCTGGAAGGACCTGTGGCTGAACGAGGGGTTCGCCACGTACGCCGAATGGTTGTGGTCGGAGCACGACGGCAAGGCGAGCGCCGACTCAGTCTTCCGCGCCTACTACGAGAAGGCGCTCGACCCGATGTGGAGCTACCCGCCGGGCCGGGCCCAGCGGGCCGACCTGTTCAACAACTCGGTCTACACCCGGGGCGCCATGACGCTGCACGCGCTGCGCAGGGAGATCGGCGACCCGCTCTTCTTCGCCCTGATCAAGAAGTGGGCGAGCACCCACCGGTACGGCAACGCCACCACCGAGCAGTTCATCGCCATGGCCCAGCAGGTATCGGCCAGGAACCTCACCGCCTTCTTCGACGGCTGGCTGTTCCGCACCGGCCGGCCGGCCGCCACCATCTGAGGCGGGCCGGCCTGGCCGTACGGATCAGGAGAAGATCAGCTTGTGGCCGTCGCGCCGCAACGCGCCGAGCACCTCGTCGCAGTGTGCGGGGCCCCTGGTCTCCAGCTGCAGCAGGACCTCCACCTCGTCCAGGTGAAGCCGGGCGCCCATACGTTCGTGCACCACGTCGAGGACGTTGACCCCGAGGTCGGCGAGCCTGCCCAGCAGCGCGGCGAGCGCGCCCGGCCGGTCGGTCAGCCTGATGCGGAAGGCGAGATAGCGCCCCGCGGCGGCCAGGCCGTGCCTGAGCACCCTGGCGAGGAGCAGCGGGTCGATGTTGCCCCCGGACAGCACCACGACCACCGGCGGCTCGAAGGCGTGCGGCTGGTCGAGCAGGGCCGCTACTCCGGCGACGCCCGCGGGCTCCACGACGAGCTTCGAGCGCTCCAGGCACAGCAGCAACGCCCGTGACAACGACTCCTCGGAGACCGTGACCACGCTGTCGACCAGATAGTGGATCAGCTCGAACGGCAGCTCGCCCGGCCGCCCGACGGCGATGCCGTCGGCCATCGTGGACATCGGCTCCACCATGACCGGATGCCCGGCCGCGAGCGACTCCGGGTAGGCGGCGGCCCGCTCGGCCTGGACGCCCACCACCTTGATGCCCGGCCGCTGCGACTTCACGGCCAGCGCGACGCCGGCGGCGAGGCCGCCGCCTCCGATGGGCAGCACGATCGTCGCCGTCTCGGGCAACTGCTCGAGGATCTCCAGGCCGACAGTTCCCTGGCCGGCGACCACGTCGGGGTGGTCGAACGGATGGATGAACACGGCGCCGGTCTTGTCCGCGTGTTCCCGGGCGGCCTGCAGCGCCATGTCGACCATGTGCCCGGAGAAGACCACGTCGGCGCCGTACGCCCGGGTGGCCTCGACCTTGGGCAGGGGCGCGCCCTCCGGCATGTAGACGGTCGCCTTGGCACCGAGCAGGCCGGAGCCGAGGGCCACGCCCTGGGCGTGGTTGCCCGCGCTGGCCGCGACGACCCCGCGCGCCCGCTCCTCGTCGGTCAGGCGGGCGATGCGCACGTAGGCCCCGCGGACCTTGAACGACCCGGCCCGCTGGAGGTTCTCGCACTTGAGATAGACCGGGCCGCCCACCGTCTCCGACAACACGCGCGAATGCACCACCGGCGTGTGCGCGATCACGCCGTCGAGGACCTCGCGTGCGGCAACGACGTCGTCGTACGTCACCTGTGGGACGGTCATGCCGCCCATCTTCGCAGGCCTCACGATGTGGCCACGACGGCGCGCGAGCGGTCGGCCGCCAGTTTCACGGCGAAGGCCCCGAGCAGGGTGCCCATGGCGTAGCGCTGGAACCGCAACCAGGTCGGCCGGGTGGCGAGGAAGGCGGCCAGGCTTCCCGCGGTCAGCACGATGACGGTGTTGATCGCCATGCTGATCACGATCTGCACCGACCCCAGCATGAAGCTCTGGGCCATGACGTGGCCCGCCGCCGGGTCGATGAACTGGGGCAGCAGCGACATGTACATCACGGCGGCCTTCGGGTTGAGCAGGTTGGTGACCAGGCCCATCATGAACAGCTTGCGAGGCGGGTCGGGGCGCAGCGCCTTGGGCTGGAAGACCGAGACCCCGCCGGGCTTGAGGGTCTTCCACGCCAGGTAGAGGAGGTAGCCCGCACCGATGAGCTTGATCGCCGTGTACGCCTCGGGGACGAGGGCGAACACCGCCGTGAGCCCGAAACAGGTGGCCCCCAGATAGGCCATGAAGCCCATGGCCACCCCGGTCAGCGAGGTCAGGCCCGCCCGCCGCCCCTGGGTGATCGACCGTGAGACCAGGTAGGCCATGTTGGGCCCCGGGGTGAGCACCATCCCCAACGCCACGAGCGCGATCCCGGCTAGTGCCCCGAAAGTCATGCGAATCGCCTTTCCCGCGACATACGTGTGATCAGACTAGCGAGGGCCCCAATAGCGGTCGGCGGCCAGGATCAGCGCCGCGGCCCCGATGAGCCCGGCCTCCTGGCCGAGCGCGGCCGGCACGACGCGCACCCGCGTGGCGAACTCGATGCGCGCATGCTCGCGAAGCGCCTCCTCGAGCGGGCCGAACAGCAGCGGGCCGGCCTGGGAGAGCCCTCCGCCGATGGTCACGACCTCGAAGTCGCACAGGCTCGCGGCGGAGGCGACGGCGATCCCGACCGCGCGCCCGGCGCGGGTCATGGCGGCCATCGCGATCGGGTCGCCCTCCTTCGCGTCGGCCGCCAGGGCGCGGGCGTTGGCGGCCGCGGCCTCCTTGTAGAGGCCCTCGCCCGTTTGGGCGTGGGCTCCCGGGCGCCAGCCCTGGGCCACCGCCCATTCGGCGAGCCCCGGGCCGCGGGCGATCGCCTCCAGGCAGCCGCGGCCTCCGCACCGGCACGGCGGGCCCACCGGGTCCACCACCACGTGGCCGATGTGGCCGGCGTTGCCCGTACCGCCGTCGATCAGCCGGCCACCGAGGATGAGCCCGCCGCCGACGCCGGTGGAGACCACCATCCCGAGCATGTTTTCGCTGCCCCGGCCCGACCCCTGCCAGTGCTCGGCGATGGCCACGCAGATCGCGTCGTTGTGGACGCGCACGGGCACGCCGGGGAAGCGGGCGGCGATCCGGTCCCTGAGCGGGAAGGCCCGCCAGCCCGGCATGTTGAGCGGCGAGACCTCGCCGGACGGCCAGAACATCGGCCCTCCCGACCCGACGCCCACGCCCGTCACCTCGTCGGGCCGGGCGGCCCCGGCGGAGGCGCCGACGAGGCCGTCGAGGAGGCCCTCCAGCGCCTTCCACAGCGTCTCCGCGTCGCCGCCCGGAGGAGTGGCCACCCGGCGGACGCGCATCAGCGTGCCGTCCTGGCTTACCAACCCCGCGGCGAACTTCGTCCCGCCGATGTCGACGGCCAGCACCACACCGCCCGTGCCTGCGCTGTCGGCCACGGCCACGCTCCTCTGGGGGGTTATGACGAGAACACCAGGATTGAGGCGGTGAAGCCGTGCACGTGGTTGTGCCCGCCGACGGGACCCACCTCGCCCGCGGCGAAGAACCCCGCAACACCGATCGGTCCGAGGGTGTCCCTTATCGCGAGAGCATCATGATCAGCTGACCCGAACATCGCGGAGCCCCGGCCGTTGCAGGAGAACACCAGCGCCCCGTCGACCCGGCCGACCTGCTCCAGATGGGCGTCGAGCAGTTCGTAGAGGTCCTCGTCGGCGGTCTCCGCGTCTCTCACCTGGAAGCGCACGGTCCTGCCGATCTCCAGGACGTCGCCCACGGCGACCGCCTCCCGCTCGGGATCGATGCCCAGCACTCCCCTGATGAGGAAGTCGCCGCGCTCGTGCCGCTCGGCGTATTCGTCCATCGCGACACCGATCTGTAACCCCGAGGCGACCAGCTCGCGGTCCTCCTCGTCGAGGTCGCTGACGATGTCCTCCAGGCGGGCCAGGGCGGGCTGCCCGGCCAGCTCCAGCAGCAGGTTCTCCTCGGCCCGGGTGACGGCCATCGACGGCCCGATGGGGCGGCACCCCTGGCTGACGACGGTGCCGATCGTGACCGGGCCGCTGAGGATCACCCCGATCGCGCCCTCCTGGTAGACCTCGCCGTCGGCGAACAACCGGACCGACCCCCGCCCCTGCAGGCCGTTGGCCAGCCCGCCGATGATCGGCAGCGTGCCCAGGACCTCGTGGGAGTGCTCGATGAACGCGTCGGTCGGGAAGCTGTAGGGGTCAGACAGCAGAATGGCGACCTGGTCGTCGAGGGCGCGGTCGGGCAGGCCCACGACCACGAACCTGTCGCTCGTACGGAGGGTCTCCAGCGCGAACGTGGTGGCTCTGGCGTCGCCGAGGGAGGCCGCCCAGGCGCTCACGGCGGAGGTGAGCTCGACTCCCCTGGCGTCCCCGATCACTCCCGTGGCGCTGCAACCGATCACATGGGCGTTCGGCACCATGGCCATCGCCCGCCGTCCGGCGCGGACGATCTCGTCGGGATCCTCGCCGCAGATGAAGAAGCACACCAGGTCGGGGGGTCCCGACAGCCCGGACAGTGCCTGGCGGATCGCGACCTCGGCCGCCTCCCCCAGATCGGCGTGCACGGCGAGACCATCGGCGAAGCGGCTCGTCAGTACCGCCATAGCCCCGCCCCCTGTTCGCTAGCGGATCTCCTTGCCCGATTCTCCCCACTACAGGGACAACAACGCACGCAACGCGTCACGCGATGGTCAAGATCCGGAATTCGGATCAGGCGAACCGGGATGCCGACTCCCAGGATGGGGACGTAGTCTCGGCAGCGTGCACAAATCGCCCGCGCCTGCCAGCAGCACTCTGCGTGAACTGCGCGAGAGTGGACACCGCCACCGGACCGTGAAGGCCGAGATCCGCGAGAACCTCCTGGCCCGGCTCCGGACCGGCGAGCCCCGCTTCCCCGGCATCATCGGCTTCGACGACTCGGTGCTTCCCCACCTGGAGCGCGCCCTGATCGCGGGGCACGACCTGGTGCTCCTCGGTGAGCGCGGCCAGGGCAAGACCCGCCTGATCCGCACGGTCACCGAGCTTCTCGACGAATGGTCGCCCGTCGTCGCCGGATGCGAGATCAACGACCATCCGTACGAGCCCGCCTGCGTGCGCTGCCTGCGCCTGGCCGCCGAACTCGGCGACGACCTTCCTGTCGCGTGGCGCCACCGCGACGACCGGTACGGCGAGAAGCTCGCCACGCCCGACACCTCGGTCGGCGACCTCATCGGAGACATCGACCCCATCAAGATCGCCGAGGGGCGCACCCTGGGCGACCCGGAGACCGTGCACTACGGCCTCGTGCCGCGCACCAACCGGGGCGTCTTCTCCGTCAACGAGCTGCCCGACCTGGCCGAGCGCATCCAGGTGTCGCTGCTCAACGTGCTGGAGGAGCGCGACATCCAGGTCAGGGGTTACAACCTGCGGCTCCCCCTCGACATCCTGCTCATCGCCAGCGCCAACCCCGAGGACTACACGAACCGGGGCCGGATCATCACCCCGCTCAAGGACCGCTTCGGCGCGGAGATCCGCACGCACTATCCCCTGTCGGTCGAGAACGAGCTCGTCCTGATCCGCCAGGAGGCCGCGCTGGACGAGCTCGGCGCCGATCTGCCCGACCACCTCCTGGAGGTCATCGCCCGCTTCACCCGGCTGGTGCGCGAGTCCACCGCGATCGACGCCCGCTCCGGCGTCTCCGCCCGCTTCTCGATCGCCGCCGCCGAGTCCGCGGCGGCCTCAGCCGTACGGCGGGCGGCCCTGACCGGCGAGGAGCACCCGGTGACGCGGATCTGCGACCTGCCCGGTGTGGTGCACACCCTGCGCGGCAAGGTCGAGTTCGAGGTCAGCGAGGAGGGCCGTGAGATCGAGGTGCTGGCCCACCTGCTGCGCAGGGCCACGGCCGAGACGTTCCGCGGCTCGCTCGGCGGCACCGATCTCGCCCCGCTGATCGACAAGTTCTCCGAGGGCGTGCAGGTCGAGTCGGGCGAGCTGGTGCCGGCCCACGAGCTGCTCAAGCGGATCGGCAGGGTCGACGGCCTCGCGAAGATCATGTCGCGGCTCGGGCTCGGGGAGGGCGAGGAGTCCCCCGGGCACGCCGCCGCCGCGCTGGAGTTCGCCCTGGAAGGTCTCTACCTGATGCGCCGCCTCTCGAAGGACGAGGTCGCGGGCGGATCGGTCTACCGGACATGACCGGCCGCCCGCACACCTTCCTCGTCCGCGGGTTAGCGTGATCTCGTGGCATATCGGTACGGGGAGTTTCACGAGGGGCCCGATCCGCTGGCCCCGCCGTACGACGTGCGCGGGGCGCTCGACGAGATGGGCGACGCGATCCTGTCCGGCTCGACGCCCCTCGACGCGCTGCGCGACCTGCTCAGGCGCGGCCTGCCGGGGGCGGCCGACCGGCGCGGCCTCGAGGACCTCCTCAGGCAGGTACGGCGACGCCGCCGCGAGCTGAGGGACAACACGCGCCTCGACGGAACGCTGGAGCGCGCCCGGGCCCTGCTCGACAAGGCGATCGGCCAGGAGCGGGCCGAGTTGTTCCCCGACCCATCCGACGACGCGCGGTTCCGGGAGGCCTCGCTCGACGCGCTGCCCTCCGACACGGCGCGGGCCGTCCAGGAGCTCGGCGAGTACGACTGGAGGTCGGCGGCGGCCCGCCAGACGTTCGAGGAGCTGCGCGACCTGCTGCGCAGGGAGGTGCTGGACAGCCAGTTCCGCGGCATGCGGGACGCGCTGGCCAACCCGGACCCCGCCGCCATGGAGCGGGTCCGCCAGATGATGTCCGACCTCAACGACATGCTCGACCGCGATTCGCGGGGCGAGCACACCCAAGACGATTTCGACCAGTTCATGCAGAAATATCGGGATATGTTTCCCGAGAATCCGCGGAACCTCGAGGAACTGGTCGACATCCTCGCCCGCCGGGCGGCGGCGACGCAGCGGCTGCTCGCCTCGCTGACCCCCGGCCAGCGCGAGGAGCTGTCCGGTCTGATCGACCAGGCGCTGCAGCAGGCGGGCCTTGCGGAGCAGATGCGGCGGCTGGGCAACGCGTTGTACTCCCGCCGCCCCGATCTCGCCTGGAACACACCGGAACGGGTCTCCGGCGACGAACCCCTGGGCATGGGCGACGCCGTGACCGCCCTGCAGGACCTCGCCGACCTGAGCGACCTGGAGACGGCCCTGCGCCAGGACTACCCGGGCGCCCGGCTCGACGACATCGACGAGGACGCGATCAGGAGGGCCCTCGGCCGCTCCGCCGTGGACGACCTGGACGCCCTGCGCCAGGTGGAGCGTGAACTGGAGGCCCAGGGGTACCTCCGCCGCCACCGCGGCAAGCTGGAACTCACCCCCAAGGCGGTCCGCCGCCTCGGGGAGACGGCGCTGCGCCGCGTCTTCTCCTCGCTCGAGTCCGGTCGTCGCGGCGACCACGACCAGCACGACGCGGGCAAGGCGGGCGAGCTCACCGGATCCAGCCGCCCCTGGCGGTTCGGCGACGAGCAGCCGATCGACGTCGTGCGGACCATCGTCAACGGCGTGCGCCGGGCACCCTCCCCCTCAGGCCGGGTGGCCCTCACCGTCGACGACTTCGAGGTGGCCGAAACCGAACGGCGCACCGCCGCGGCGGTGTGCCTGCTGGTCGACCTGTCGTACTCGATGGCACTTCGGGGCACCTGGGCGGCGGCCAAGCAGACGGCGCTGGCGCTCCAGGCCTTGGTGGCCTCCAAGTTCCCGCAGGACGCCGTCCAGATCATCGGGTTCTCCAACTACGCCCGGGTGCTCCAGCCCGACGAGTTGGCCGGCCTGGAGTGGGACATGGTCCAGGGCACCAACCTGCACCACGCGCTCCTGATCGCGGGCCGCCATCTCGACCGGCATCCCGACTTCGAGCCCGTGGTCCTGGTCGTCACCGATGGTGAGCCGACCGCCCATCTCACCCGCAGCGGGGTGCCGCGCTTCGAGTGGCCGCCCTCCGCGGAGACCCTCGAACTGACCCTGGCCGAGGTCGACAAGATGACCCGGCGGCGGGCGACGCTCAACGTGTTCATGCTCGCCGCCGACGAACGGCTGAAGGACTTCGTCAACGAGGTCGCCCGGCGCAACGGCGGCCGCGTGTTCTCCGCCAGCGCCGACCGTCTCGGCGAATACGTCGTCAGCGACTTCCTGCGGGCCCGGCGCTCCCGCTGACCTGTCAAGGCGTGGACGATAATCGATTGCCGATCCTGCTGCGATCCACGGACGATATTCATAGGGGGTGCCGACCGTTCCACGATCGTGGAGGGAGAGCCCGATGTTCGCCGCCGTCGGCCTGGTCGTCCTCATGATCGCCACAGGCCTGATGTACGAAATGTGTGTGCACAACCGTCCCCGCCGCCGTCGTTGATCCAGATCTTGCCGTCCGCTCATTCCCCGATCGCGGAGTCAGGCGATAACTTGGGCGACATGTCGTTCCTCGACAAGCTGCTCCTGTGGCTGCACATAGGCTTCGCCGTCTTCGCGATCGGACCGCTGACGGCGGTGACGAGCGTCACGCCCCGCTACATCAGGGCCCGCGACGTCAACGTCCTGAAGTACCTCAACCGGTCCACCCGGCTCTTCGGGCTGCTGACGCTCGGCGTGTTCGTCTTCGGACTGGCGCTCGGCCGCAGTGCGCTGGCCAAGCCGTACCTGTCGGTCTCGATGACGCTGTTCATCGTGGCCGCGGTGTTGCTGGTCATCATCGACCGCGACCAGCGGTCGGCACTGCAGGCGCTGTCGACCGAGAACACCGACGACGACGCCAGGGTGCAGACGGGGCGGATCGCCGCCTTCTCCGGCCTCGTCGCGCTGATCTGGCTGGTGATCCTCTTCCTGATGGTCTTCTTCAACCCCTCGTGATCCCCGATCTGCCCCCGGCGGTCTCGCGACGGCGGGCCGTCTGGGCGGTGGTGGCCCTCGCCGTGGCCGCGTTCGCCTACGTCACCGTCGAGCTCCTCCCGATCGGGCTGCTCACGGTCATGGGGTCCGACCTGCACCGGTCCGCGTCGGAGATGGGCCTGATCGTCACCGGCTACGCGACCGTGGTCGTGCTGGCCTCGGTGCCGCTGGCCAGGCTCGCCCTGCGGGTGCCCCGCCGTACGCTGCTCGCCCTCACGCTGGGCGTGCTCACGGCCGGCACGCTGCTGACCGCGGTGGCGCCGAGCTACGAGGTGCTGCTCGCCGCGCGGTTGCTCACCGCGCTGACCCAGGCACTGTTCTGGTCGGTGGTCGCGACCACCGCCATCGGGCTCTTCCCGCCGCGATCGCAGGGCCGGGTGGTCGCCCGCCTGTCGATCGGCAACTCCCTCGCTCCCGTCTTGGGCGTCCCCGCCGGCACCTGGCTCGGCCAGCAGGCGGGCTGGCGGGTCTCCTTCCTCGTGGTGTCGGGCCTCGGCCTGCTCACCTGCATCGCGATGATCACGCTGCTTCCCCCGGCCGGCGCCCGGGGAGCCGAGGCGATGCGAGGTTCCATGCCCGACGCCCGCAGATACGGGATCCTGCTGGCCGCCACCGTCATCGGCGTCACCGGCTTCCTCACCGCCTTCACCTACATCACCCCGTATCTGCAGGAGGTCAGCGGTTTCGCCCCGCAGGCCCTGGGGTCGCTGCTGTTCGTCTCAGGCATCGCCGGCGTCATCGGGACGATCACGGTCGGAGCCTTCCTCGACCGGCGCCCGCGCGGAGCGCTGATCGTGCCGCTGGCGACGGTGAGCGGCGGCCTGCTCGTGCTCTACGTGCTGGGCGCCGCCCAGCCCGCCGCCGTGGCCGGATTGTGCCTGGCCGGGCTGGCGTACAGCGCGCTGGCCACCGCCATCCAGAACCGCACCCTGCAGGTCGCGCCGGGAAGCACCGACGTCGCCTCCGCGGGCACCAGTTCGGCCTTCAACGTCGGCATCGCCGCAGGCTCCCTGCTCGGCGGGGCGCTCCTCGACCACGTGAGCACGCACAGCGTGGCGCTCACCGGCGCCGCCCTGGCCGCCGTGGCGCTCGTCGCCCTACTCGGCGAGCCCTGGCTGGTCCGGCCCGTACGGCAGGCCGACGCCGAGCCGGCGACGGCCTGCTGAACGGCGCCTCCTGATCAGCGCCTCCTGATCAGCGCCTGTTGATCAGGGGCGACCGACCTATCCGAGGGCCTCGCTCAGGTCGGCGAGCAGGTCGTCGATCGTCTCGATGCCGACCGAGAGGCGGACGAGGTCGGCGGGCACCTCCAGCGGCGAGCCCGCGGCCGAGGCGTGCGTCATCCGGCCGGGGTGCTCGATCAGCGACTCGACTCCGCCGAGGGACTCGCCCAGCGTGAACAGGCGGGTGCGGCCGCAGATCGCGACGGCCTCCTCCTCGCCGCCCGCGACGCGGAACGAGACCATCCCGCCGAAGCGGCGCATCTGCTTGGCCGCCACCTCGTGCCCGGGGTGGCCGGGCAGGCCGGGGTAGAGCACCTCGGTCACCTTCTTGTGCGACAGCAGCATGTCGACGACCCGCTCGGCGTTGTCGCAGTGCCGGTCCATCCGCACGCCGAGCGTCTTGAGACCCCGCAGGGTCAGCCACGAGTCGAACGGCCCGGCCACCGCGCCGATCGCGTTCTGGTGGTAGGTGAGCCGCTCGCCCAGCTCACCGGAGCGGGCGACCAGCGCGCCGCCCACGACGTCGGAGTGACCTCCCACGTATTTGGTCGTCGAGTGCACCACCACGTCCGCACCCAGCGCCAGCGGCTGCTGCAGGTACGGCGAGGCGAACGTGTTGTCCACCAGGAGCAGGGCGCCGCTCTCGTGGGCGATCTGGGCCAGGGCCACGATGTCGGCGATGCCGAGCAGCGGGTTGGTGGGCGTCTCCACCCAGATCGCCTTGGTCTCGGGCCGCATGGCCGCCCGTACGGCGTCGAGGTCGCCGAGCGGCACCGGGTCGAAGCTCAGGCCCCACCGCGACAGGACCCGCGAGAAGAGCCGGTAGGTGCCGCCGTAGGCGTCGCCGGGGATCAGCACGTGGTCGCCGGGCTCGCACACGGTCCGGATCAGCGTGTCCTCGGCGGCCAGGCCCGACGCGAACGCCAGGCCCCGCGCGCCTCCTTCTACCGCGGCGAGGGCCTCCTCCAGCGCCGACCTGGTCGGGTTGGCCGACCGGCTGTACTCGTATCCGGCGCGCAACCCGCCCACGCCGTCCTGCTTGTAGGTGGACACCGCGTAAATGGGCGGCACGACCGCGCCCGTGTGCGGGTCGGGTTCCTGGCCTGCATGGATGGCCAGGGTCTCGAAGCCTTCGTTCATGTGTCGAGCGTAGTCGCTGGTCCCGCCTGCCTCTGGCGTCGCGCCCGGGCCGTTACCTGCTTGCGAGGAAGGCCAGCAGGTCCTGCCGGGTGAGCAGGCCGACCGGCTTGCCGTCCCCGAGGACGACGGCGGCGTCGGCCTTCTCCAGCGCCTCGACCGCGCGCGCCACCGGCTCTCCCGAGCCGATCATCGGCAGCGCCGCCGACATGTGCCCCTCCAGCGGGTCCTCGGAGCGGACCTTGCCGCGGTAGAGGCCCTCGAGCAGGTCGCGCTCGACGATCGAGCCGACGACCTCGGCCGCCATGACGGGCGGCTCCTCCTTCATGACCGGCAGCTGGGAGACGTTGTACTCGCGCATGATCGAGATGGCGGTGCCGACCGTCTCGTGCGGGTGGACGTGCACGAACTCGGGCAGCCCCGTCGTCTTGCGGCCGAGCACGTCGCCGACCAGACCCTCGTCGCTCGGGCTCGTGAGGAAGCCGTAGTCGGCCATCCACTCGTCATTGAAGATCTTCGAAAGATATCCGCGCCCGCCGTCGGGCAACAGCACCACGACCACGTCGTCCGGCCCCGCCTGCCGGGCCACGCGCAGCGCCGCCACGACGGCCATGCCGCAGGATCCGCCGACGAGCAGGGCCTCCTCGCGGGCGAGCCTGCGGGTCATGGTGAAGGAGTCCTTGTCGGAGACCGCGATGACCTCGTCGCAGATCGTCGTGTCATAGGTGGCGGGCCAGATGTCCTCGCCGACCCCCTCGACCAGGTACGGCCGGCCGCTGCCGCCGGAGTAGACCGAACCCTCGGGATCTGCTCCGATGATCTTCACGCGGCCGCCGGAGACCTCCTTGAGGTACCTGCCCGTGCCGCTGATGGTGCCGCCGGTGCCGACGCCGGCCACGAAGTGGGTGATGCGGCCCTCGGTCTGCTCCCAGAGCTCCGGGCCGGTCGAGTGGTAGTGGCTCGCCGGGTTGTCCGGGTTGGTGTACTGGTCGGGCTTCCACGCGTTCGGCGTCTCCCGCGCGAGCCGGTCGGAGACCGAGTAGTAGGAGTCCGGGTGGTCGGGCGACACGGCGGTCGGGCACACCACGACCTCCGCGCCGTACGCCCGGAGCACGGCGATCTTGTCCTGGGCCACCTTGTCCGGGCAGACGAACAGGCAGCGGTAGCCCTTCTCCTGGGCCACGATGGCCAGCCCGACGCCCGTGTTCCCCGACGTGGGCTCGACGATCGTGCCTCCCGGCTTGAGCGCGCCGCTCCGCTCGGCGGCCTCGATCATGCGCAGAGCGATCCGGTCCTTCACCGAGCCGCCCGGGTTGAAGTACTCCACCTTGGCGAGGACCTGAGCCTGGATGCCCGCCGTCACCTTGCGCAACCGGACGAGCGGGGTGTTCCCCATGAGCTCGACCAGGGAGTCGTTTACCCGCACCGCGTAGACCACCTTGGTTTACCGAAGCTTTGTCAGCTTGCCAGCAGCCGGGGTCCCGAGGGGGTGGCCGGGAGTCGGCTAATTTCTTAAACCGTACCGTGACGTAGGGAGAGCGGGTGATCTGGACGTCCGGCGCGGCGCGTGCCGCGCGACGCATTGCCACAGCCGCAGCACTGGGTGGTGGTGGTTTGACCGCATTGGGAGCAATTACGTACGGCCTGCTCATCGCCGAGGCGGCGGTGGCCCGCCGAATCGTGGGCCAGCCGCATGGCCTCAACGGGCCCAAGTCCGACGGCGTCTACGGCGATTACCCCGGCGAGCCGATCCGCATGGTCGTGCTCGGGGACTCCACCTCTGTGGGCCTCGGCATGACCGACCCCGACGACACCCCGGCCGTCGTGATCGCGCGTGGGTTGTCCGCCGTCGCCGAGCGGCCCGTACGGCTGGACGTGGTCGGCCTTTCCGGGGCCGCCTCCGCCGACCTCGATGTTCAGGTGGACCGGGCGATCGAGGCCAGGGTGGAGGTCGCCGTCATCTTCGTCGGGGCCAACGACGTGACGACGGCCACCCTGCCGGCCCGTGCCGTACGGCATCTGCAGAAGACTGTGCGGCGGCTCAGGGACGCGGGCGCCGAGGTGGTCGTGGGCACCTGCCCCGACCTGGGGACCGTCCGGCCGATCGCGCAGCCGCTGCGCTGGGTGACCCGGAGGTGGTCGCGTCAACTGGCGGCGGCCCAGACCGTCGCCGTGGTCGAGGCGGGCGGGCGCACGGTCGCGTTCGCCGACCTTCTCGGCCCGGAATTCGCCACAAATCCGGCAGAAATGTTCGGACCCGATCGTTTCCACCCATCTGCCCGAGGCTACCTACAAGCCGCGTACGCAGTGCTACCGTCTGTATGCGCCGCGTTGGGGTTGTGGCCCGGACCAGAACCCGTGCGCGTCGAAGGATCGCAATACCTTCTGGCGGCAATGGCCGTGGAGGAACCCGGCACCGAGGTCATCGCGACCCATGTCGCCGGCAGGGCGGTCGGCCCCCACGGACGATGGGCGGCACTGCTTCGCCGGAGACCTGGGCCGATGACGAGCGGCTAGGGCCGGTCACCCTGCGCGGCCAGTGCATCACCCCCTGTAGGAGTGACATGACCCGGCCTCACGCGAAACCTCCCCTTGTACTCGCCGCAGCCGCACTGCTTGCCGGCGGGGCCCTGACCTCGTGTTCCAGTGACGAGCCCGCCGGCCCCACGGTGAAGTCGTGGCAGAACACGCAGATGAACGCCGTCAGCCGCGCCACCATGGGCGCCGGCGTGGCGGCGGCCACGTCCATGAGATCCGACGGCTCCCTTGAGACCGTCACGCTCGACCTGGCCACGGGCAAGCGGCTGTGGGCCACCCCCGCGACGATGGCCGGGCGGCTGCCCGGAATGGGAGTGCAGGCGCCCGCCACGGTGGAGACCGGTCCCGGGCAGGCGGTCGTCGTGGCGGTCGACCCCGCGAAGGACGCCTCGAAGAGCTCGCGGTGGAAGGCCACGGTGGTCGCCAGGGACGCCAAGACCGGCCGGCAGAAGTGGGCCCGGCCCATCGAGTCGACCTTCGGCCCCCAGCGCTGCGGGCCGTACGTCTGCCTGTCGGAGAACACCGCGTTGTCGTCGGCCAAGATGGTGGTGCTGGACCCGCAGACCGGCAAGACCCTGTGGCAGTTGGCCGGCATCGCCGAGGTGGAATGGTCGAACGCCACACAGGTGGTCTTGTTGCGGCTCGCCTCCCACCCCGTGCTGGAGGCGCACTCGCTGAAGACGGGCAAGGTGGTCTGGCAGGTGCCCATCGAGCAGGCGCTCGGCGCGGGCGTCGACCTGTCCGGCGGGTGGGCGTTCGGGGCCACAGGGGACAAGCTGGTCGGCTACGTCGCGCCGTACACCAATCCCCAGACGAAGAAGACCTCCACCTTCGGCCTGTTCTCCGTACGGCTCGACGACGGCGTCGTCGACTGGATGCGCCCCTCGGTGGTGCGGGTCTACCCCAGCGGCAACCCCGCGTTCGCGCCCGTCGTCAGGCCGGTCGACGAGCAGGGGCAGTACGGCGGCTTCGCC
Source organism: Planotetraspora thailandica (assembly GCF_016863335.1). GTDB lineage: Bacteria > Actinomycetota > Actinomycetes > Streptosporangiales > Streptosporangiaceae > Planotetraspora > Planotetraspora thailandica. The sequence continues at coordinate 345,878 of NZ_BOOR01000007.1, read as the reverse complement.
CGGCTCGACGGGGAGACGGGACGCGTGCTCGGGCAGATCACCCCGACCCAGGTGCCCGGCTCCGGCTGGTGGCTCGCGTTCCCCTCGGCGATGGACAAACTGGGGTTCCTCAAGCACGACGCCGCCGGGTCCGCCTTCGACCTGAAGACCGGCGAGCCGGCCTCGGTGAAGGGCACGACCGGGTGGTCGTTCTGCGTCACCGATCCCCGCCCGCTGCCGCTTTCCGGAGCGACCCCCGGGTTCTACGCCATCGCCGCGCTCTGCGAGTTCGACCTCGCCACGGGCAAACGGACCAGTTCGGCGTCCGCGCCGCCCGCGTGGTTCACCGGCAGCCAGAACGGCTGGCGGCTCTGGCGCGACGAGAAGGGCGCCCTGCACGCCGTCAACGACGGCAGCGCCACCACCCCCGGCATGTACGGGTAGAGGCGTCTCCATGGCGGGCCTGGGGCGCCCTCAGGCGTCCCCTTCCCTCGTCACACTTGGTCGCTCCCCGCGCGCTCCTCAGTCCAGGCAACGCCGCGCCCCGGGCGGGAGTGCTCTGGTACAAAGTTCTGTTTCATCCCGCCCTGGGCGTGGCGGAAGCCGTACCGGAGGGTAACCTCCTGCGAAGGAGGGCCGCCCGACCCTGAGTGCGGTGGCCGGAGAGAGCAGGGAGAGTGACATGCCTGAGGCAGTCATCGTGGCAACCGCGCGGTCACCGATCGGCCGCGCCTTCAAAGGATCTTTGAAGGACATCCGTCCCGACGACCTGACCGTTCAGATCGTCCGTGCCGCTCTCGCCAAGGTGCCGCAACTCGACCCGAACGACGTGGACGACCTCATGCTCGGCTGCGGCCTGCCCGGAGGCGAGCAGGGGTTCAACATGGCCCGGGTCGTCTCGGTGCTCCTCGGGCTCGACGGCGTGCCCGGCACGACCGTCACGCGCTACTGCTCGTCGTCGCTGCAGACGACCCGGATGGCCTTCCACGCCATCAGGGCGGGTGAGGGTGACGTCTTCATCTCGGCCGGTGTGGAGACGGTCTCCCGGTTCGTCAAGGGCAGCTCCGACTCCCTCCCCGACACCATGAACCCCCTCTTCCTGGACGGCAAGGCCCGCACCGACAAGGCCGCGGCCGGCGGGGCCCCCGTCTGGCACGACCCGCGCGAGGACGGCGGGATCCCCGACGTCTACATCGCCATGGGCCAGACCGCGGAGAACGTCGCGGCCCTGAAAGGCGTCTCCCGGCGCGAGCAGGACGAGTTCGGCGTGCGGTCGCAGAACCTGGCGGAGAAGGCCATCGCCAACGGCTTCTGGGAGAGCGACATCACGCCCGTCACGCTGCCCGACGGCACCGTGGTGAACAAGGACGACGGCCCGCGCGCCGGCACCACATACGAGGCGGTCTCACAGCTCAAGCCGGTCTTCCGGCCCGACGGCACGGTGACGGCGGGCAACTGCTGCCCGCTCAACGACGGAGCGGCCGCGGTGATCGTCATGAGCGACACCAAGGCGGCGGAGCTGGGGATCACCCCGCTGGCGCGGATCGTCTCGACCGGCGTCACCGGCCTGTCTCCCGAGATCATGGGCCTCGGCCCCGTCGAGGCGTCCGGGCAGGCCCTGGCGCGGGCGGGCATGGCCATCGGCGACGTCGACCTGGTGGAGATCAACGAGGCCTTCGCCGCTCAGGTGATCCCGTCGTATCAGGAACTCGGCATCGACCTCGACCGCCTCAACGTGAACGGCGGCGCGATCGCGGTCGGACACCCCTTCGGCATGACCGGTGCGCGCATCACGTCCACGCTGATCAACAGCCTCAGGTTCCACGACAAGTCGATCGGCCTGGAGACCATGTGCGTCGGCGGCGGCCAGGGCATGGCGATGGTCCTGGAGCGCCTTTCCTGACGGTGTGCCGGGGATCCCGGGGTTCCGGGATCCCCGGACCTGTCAGCCGTGGTGGTCGGGACCGGCCTTGGCGGGCGTGACCCGGATGATGACCCGCTTGTCCCTGACCATCGCGGCGCGGTAATCGTCCCAGTCGGGATGCTCGCCGCTGATGTTCCGGTAGTAGGAGACCAGGTGGTCCATCGCCTCCGGCAGCGAGATGATCTCCGCTGTCCCCTCCACCTGGATCCACGGGCCGTAAAAGCCGTCGTTCATCACGGTCAGCACGGCCTGTGGGTTGTTCTGCAGATTTCGCACCTTGACCGCGGTCTCGCGGCTGCTGATCACGATGTTTCCGCCGTCGTCGACGCCCACGGTGACGGGCGATGTCTGGGGGCGCCCGTCCGGGTGCCAGGTGAGCATGACCGCACGATGGTTGTTCCTGACGAACTCACGCGCCTTGTCGAGATCCATGAACACAATGATGCGCCCACACCGAGACGGTGCGGGCGCAGTGATTCGTACCGGGACCTTTCCTAGAAGCGACGACGCCGCTCGTGCTCCAGGACGATGGCGGCGGCGTAGCCGTGGGTCAGCCCGTGTTCGTCTGCGAGCCACGCGGCCCGCTCTTCGCATCTGAGGAACGACGGGCCGTTGTCGATGGCTTGGAACCACTCGGGGAGGTCGCGCCCGGTGATGGACGGGACGCGTGCGATCAGCTTTGTCTGTGTCTCCGGTGAGTGGTTCAACGACATGGGCACCTCCACGGATCGGGCTGCTTTGTGTCACAGTGCATCACCCGCCAGTGCTTGACAACCCCCTAGAAGACATCAAGTTGTTACAGATTGTTGATCAAAAGTTTTGCCCTAGGAATCGCCTGTCCTGATATTGGGCAAGAAAAGGGCGCTCTTCGGGAAAGAAGAGCGCCCTTTGTCCGTCTAGCTAGTCGTTGTTCGTGAAATAGCTGATGAAGCGGAGGATCTCCAGGTAGAGCCAGACGAGGCTCAGCGTGAGACCGAAGGCCATCAGCCAGGAGTACTTCTCGGGGACACCGGCCCGCGCGCCCCGCTCGACCTCGTCGAAGTCGAGAAGCAGGAAGAAGCACCCGAGCAGGATGGCGACGATGCTGAAGATCCAGCCGATCGGGCTGTCGGTGCGCAGGCCGAGCCCCCCGTCGACGAAGAAGCCCGCGATCAGGTTGAGCAGGGCGAGCCCCACGAACGCGAAGGCCGCCGCGATGACGAACTTGGTGACCTTGGGGGTGGGCCGGAAGATCTTGAGTGCGTAGACGGCGAGCATGCCGCCGAAGGCCACCATCGTGCCGAGCACCGCCGACAGGACGATGCCGCTGTACAACGACTCGTACATGCGGCTGACGACACCGACGAAGATGCCGTAGCAGACCGCGTAGCCGAGGATGAGCGCCGGGTTGGTGCTCTGCCTGAACGAGACGATCAGCGCGAGGACCACGCCCACGAGGGCCGAGAGGGCGGCGACGCCGAAGGACACGTTGAAGTACCACGCGAGAGCGCCGGAGACGACGAGCGTGCCGAGCGTCATGAACCCGCGTACCACGACGTCGTCGATGGTCATCGGCCGCGACGTCGGCGGCGAGTACGACGGGGCGCCGTACATCGCGTCCAGTTGCTGAACGCTCGGCGTCGGCGTCGACCAGGTCCGCTGACCTGTCGAACCACGCCGGCTGAATATGGGGTTCCTGCTCTCCATCGCTGCCTCCACGACGCGACCGTCTGCTCAGCTTCTTGCGCGGTTGAAACGGAATAGTGCCACGAAGCGCCGCTCCCGCAAGGGAATCGGCGCTCCGCCACCGTCTGCAACGATCAGGGGACGCACTGAGTTCCCCGCTTTCCTTCCGCGCCGGCGAGCCTTTCCTGACCGCATGACCACAGCCGGCACCAAACTTGGATGGTTCTTTTACTTGAACCATTAAAGTGTGATGTTAGCGTGGGTCGTGGCGGTTCCGGCCCGGAAAACGCGAGATTCGCGAGGACATCAGCGGGCCGCCCCGGCGTTCCCGGCGCGTACGGCCGGACGAGCCGGGCGATCGCGGCAGCCGATGCCCCGCCAAAGAGGAACCTCACGCGCCATGGTGAGGAGGGCGTGATGCGCGGCCTCATTTCACAAAAGGGACCAGGATCGGCGGGCACTCGATCGCTTCGGCAGCGGTTGTGGGGCGGCTCGATCCGCGGCCGGATCACCCTCCTGGTCACCATGCTCGCCGTCGTCGTGCTCGTGCCCACGGGCCTGCTGGCGGGTTCGATGGTCCGGCACGCCGTGACGGACACCGTCTGGCACGACGCCCAACGGCAGTCGAACGCCGTCGCCGCGGACGTGCGCGCCGGACGGCTGGACGGCACGATCACGCCCACCGTCGCCGGAATCACGCTTGTCCAGGTCGTGGCGCCCGACGACCGCATCCTCGCCGCCTCGCCGGATGCCCGTGGTCTTCCCCCGCTCACGTCCGTGTGGCCGCGCCCCGACAATCCGCAGATGAACGTGCGGGCCTGCCCGCCGGGAGGCAACCCGTGCCTCGACCTCTCCGCCCTCCGGGTGCATCCCGCCGCGGACTCCCCCGTCATCTATGCGGGCCGACCGGCCGGCGGGCCGAGCTCGCAGGGAATGTTCGACTGGCTCTTCGCCGCGGAGGTGCTGGGCTTGGTCCTGCTGACCGCGTGGGGCGCCTGGAAGATCGCCGGCCGTACCCTCCGGCCGGTCGAGGACATCCGGGCCGAGCTCGCCTCCATCAACGTCGTGCATCAGGGCAACCGCGTGGCCGAGCCTCCGGGCCATGACGAGATCGCCCGGCTGGCCAGGACCGTCAACAACACGCTCATCCGGATCGAAGACGCGAAGCTGGCCACCGAGGAGGCCCTTCAGCGGCAGCGGCAGTTCGCGGCCGACGCCTCCCACGAGCTGCGCACGCCCCTCGCCGGGCTCCGCGCCCAGTTGGAGGAGGCCCGGCTCCATCCCTCCGAGACGGACCTGCCTGCCGTGTTGCAGCAGACGCTGCACGACGTCGACCGGCTTGAAACGATCGTCACCGACCTGCTCCTGCTCGCGCGGGTGGGGGCGAACCCGAGCGGGGAACGACGGCCCGTCGACCTCGCGTCCCTGGCGGAGGACCAGGCTGCCCGGCGGCTCGAAGCCGTGGAGATCAGCATGACGCTGGAGGCAGGGCTGACGGTCATGGGCAGCCGGACCCACCTCTCCCGGCTGGTCGCCAACCTGCTCGACAACGCCGTACGGCACGCCCGCCATGCCGTACGGGTCCGGGTGTACCGGGCAGGCACGAGCGGGGAGCTGTCGGTGAGCGACGACGGCGCGGGGATCAAGCCCGCCGATCGGGAGCGGGTCTTCGAGCGGTTCACCCGGCTGGACACCGCTCGCAGCCGTGACAGGGGCGGCAGCGGGCTGGGCCTTGCCATCGCCCGGGAAATCGCCGTCGCGCACAAGGGCGTCCTGTGGGTGGAGGACGCGCCGGAAGGGGGCGCCCGCTTCGTGGTGCGGTTGCCTCTCGCGGCTCCGGACGGCCTGGCCGGTGGCGGGCCGGACCAGGGAAGATCACAACCTGCCGAACCACTCGCGGACGGCGCCTCTGCCGCCCGAACCCAGCGCGACCATCAGGGCGGCACGGGCCTTGACGGCCGCGAGGCCCCGGGCGCCGATCGCTCCGACGGTTCCCGCGAGGCCGGTCGCGGGAGGCAGCGCATCCAGCGGAGTGTCGAGTGTCCGGCATCGTGAGGCCACGACCACGGGAATGTCCCAGTCCGACAGCTCACTGATCGCGGCGAACAGGGTGACGGGGACGTTTCCTGCTCCGGTGCCTTCGAGCACGACCCCCCGTGCCCCGGCGTCCACCACGGCGGTCAGAAGCACGGGATCGATGTCCGGATACGTCTTGATGAGTGCGACGTGCGACTCCGGCTCGCCCCGCGGATCCGGTGGCCTCGGCGGCGGCACGGCCAGCATCTCGACCTTCCGTGCTCCGGAACGAGGGGTGAGGCGGCCCAGCAGCGGCGCCGAGGCGAACGCGGGTGCCCGTGCGGCGTCCACCTGGGTCACCCAGCGGGCCGCATGCACCTCGCCGTCGAGGCAGACCACCGCGCCCGCGCCGCGCAACACCGGGTCGGCCGCCGCCGCCAGCGCCGACGCGAGATTGCGGAGCCCGTCGGACGCCGGGTCGTCCAGCGCGCGGAGCGCTCCGGTCAGCACGATCGTCCCCTGCCGCGCGGCCGGCCCGGCCATGAGGTCGGTGAGGAACGCCGTGTCCTCCATGGTGTCGGCCCCGTGCGTGATCACCACTCCGTCGAACCCCTCGTCGAGGATGGCCGCCCGCGCCCTACGGGCCAGGGCCAGCATGGCCGAGGGCGAAAGGTCCCAGCTCGGCTCCACCATCACGTCTTCGGCCACCACGTCGGCGGCGACCTCGCCCGACGGGATCATGGCCAGCAGTTCGGCTCCTGTGGCCAGCTTCGGCGGGCCGTACGAGTAGGCGATCGTGTCGCCGGTGGCGAGCAGGAGCAGCCGCGTCCGCGGCATCATGCCTCGGGACCTTTGACGCCCGACTGCCGTTCGAGGTGCTCGACACGTTCGGCCAAGGGCTGGATCTCCTGCCGGACGAGGGCGCCGATCTGCGCGAGCAGCGCCTCCTGGCCTGCCGCCTGCCTGTCCTGCGTCTGGGCCCGGAGGTGGACATATCCGGCGAGGGCCGCGACGACCGCGCGGCGGGTGAGCCGGAGCTCGGCCCCTCTGGACCGCAGGACCTGCCCCGCCGTGCCGTCCGGCTCGGCGACCAGTCCCAGCAGCAGGTGCTCGCAGCCGATGTAGTTGTGGCCGAGCGACTGGGCCTCGGTGACGGCCATTTCGAGCGCGTTCGCCGCGGGACCGCTGAACCGGTTCGCCATGCCGCCGGAGCCGTCCGGCGTTCCCCGCACGTGCTGGGCGAGGTCCCTCCCGATGGCGGCGGGGTCGATCTCCATGGCCCGCAGCACGTGGAGGGCCAGGTTGGCCCCCTCCGCGACGACGGCGGCGAGCAGGTGCTCGGTGCCGATGAGGGCCGCACCCTGCGACCTGGCCTGGTCCAGCGCCAGCCTGAAGACGGCCCGCGCCCGCGCAGTGAAGTGCGCGAGCCGCCCGGATGGATCGTCGAGCTCCAGGTCGCCGACGACGGTCTCCCTGATGGCCGTCACCCGGCGTACCGCCTGCTCGAGGGCGCGCTGGCAGATGGCGGACACCGGAAGGCCGGCGTCTTTGACCGCCTCGGCGAGCTCGTCGGGGAGGTACACGTTCACCTTTGGCATGACCCCTGTATAACCCCTATGGGGTCATATGACAAGGCCGGAGTGGTTCGCAGGGAAGCCGGCCGGAGAAACGTCCCGGGACTTGAGAGGCGTCGGCACCAAAGAAGCCCGTGACCGTATGGTCACGGGCTTACTCATGCTTGGCAGGGACTGTGCCCCCGGTGGGACTCGAACCCACAACGCAGCCCTTTTAAGGGGCTTGCCTCTGCCGTTGGGCTACGGGGGCGCCGCGATCATATGCCACGGATCGCACATCTGTAACTGGTTAGGCCTTACGCCGCTTGTCCCCCTTTCCGGACACTGTGAACGGCACGGGCCCCGGCGCCCCAGTCTCGGGACGGCCGGTCTGATGGTGGACGCGGCACGCGCCGAAATCGTTGGCAAGAATCACGCAGCAGACCGGTACGGTTGCCACTTTCCATGACATCACCACCCGGCCGACCGGCAGGCACCCGATGCCCGCCCACGCATGTATGCCGAGGTGGGACGCGGGGCAGCCGCCTCCATGCCGATGTGCCGGTGATCGGGATCGTGAGGCTCCGGCCGTACGCGAAAATGCCGGCCGGCGGCTCCAAGAGGCGGTACGTAAGTGCAGTGGGGGCCAAAGGAGACGCCATAGGGGCGGCCTCGGCGACGGCGCACGGGGGCGGCCCCTTCCCGATCACCGTAACAACACTGAGCCCCACTCTCGTCCGCCCCTCCGTCGCAGTCGCTTCTGGACCGCACCGCCGACGGAAGGGATGGCCGGCATCGTGCTGAAGGCGCCGGTGCGGCACGCGCCCCCGGCGGAACGCGTGCCGTACGGTGTCGATCTAGGCCTTGCGCTCGCCCTGGGCTGCGGCCTTGAACACATCACGGGGGTGCTCCAGCTCGCCTAGCGAGACGGTCTCCCTCTTGAAGAACAGCGACAGCGTCCAGTCGGCCATCACGCGGACCTTGCGGTTCACCGTAGGCACCCGCGAAAGATGATACGTCCTGTGCATGAACCACGCCGGAATCCCGCGGAGCTTGACCCCGTAGACGTTGGCGACGCCGCGGTGCAGGCCGAGACCGGCGACGGAACCGACGTACTTGTGCCGGTAGTCCTTCAGCGGCTCGCCCCGGAGGTAGGCCGTGATGTTGTCGCCGAGGACCTTGGCCTGCCGCACGGCGTGCTGGGCGTTGGGCGCGCAGTACTGCCCCGGGTTGGTCACGTCGGGCACGCCCGCGACGTCTCCCGCCGCGAAGGCTCCCTTGACGCCGGTGATGGTCAGCCGGCTGGTGGTCATGATGCGTCCACGCTCGTCGAGGGGCAGGTCACCTGCGTTGACGATGGGGCTGGCCTTCACTCCGGCCGTCCAGACGATCGTGGCGGACTCGAAGACGTCGCCGTCGGAGGTCTTGACCAGGCCGCCCTCGCACGACTGCAGGAGGGTCTCCATCTTGAGCTCGATGCCGCGCTCCCGGAGCTGCTCGGCCGTCCACTCGCCCATCTCGGGGCCGACCTCGGGCAGAATGCGGTTGCTCGCCTCGATCAGGACCCAACGCAGGTCCTTCTTCTCGATGCTCGGGTAGTACTTGATCGCGTCCTCGGTCATGTCCTCGAGTTCGGCCAGGGCCTCGATGCCGGCGAACCCGCCGCCGACCACGACGAAGGTCAGCGCCCGGCGGCGCACATCCTCGTCCTCGCTGGAGTCGGCCCGGTCGAGAAGGGCGATCACCCGGTTCCTGAGCGCGATCGCCTCTCCGACGGTCTTGAACCCGATCGCCGCGTCCGCGAGGCCGGGGATCGGCAGCGTACGCGAGATGGAGCCGGCGGCCATGACGATGACGTCGTACTGGATCTCCCGCGCCTGGCCCACGGAGGGCTCGAACGTCACGGTCCTGGCCTCGTGGTGCACCTTGGAGACCTTGCCGTTGAGGATCCGGACCTTGGGCAGTATCCGGCGCAGCGGAGCCACGACATGGCGTGGAGAGATGTTGCCTGCCGCCGCCTCCGGGAGGAACGGCTGGTAGGTCATGTAGGACTGCGGGTCGATCAGCGTGATCTGCACGGTCCCGTCACGCAGCTCACGGCGTAGCGTGCGCTGGAGGCGCAGGCTGGTGTAGAGGCCCACGTATCCACCGCCGACGATGACAATGTGCTTCGACTTGCGGTTCACCAGGGATGCCCTTCGTGCCTCGAGTGCTTGTGAAAGCATTCACAAGCTTACGTCACGAGATGGCATCGGCACCAATCCGCTCTGAGCGGAAATTTCTCCATCCTTCTCAAACAAGCAGGTAGTGGCGCATCTTCTGCGCGCAAAGATCGCAGAACTTTCCCAAGTGATCGACTTCACACTCGTGAAAGCGTTCACAAGCGCTCCTTGGCGCTGTGAGCGGGGCGCTGCGGGGCCTCCTTCGCGAGCTCGACCGCTCTGAAGAACACCGCGTCGAGCATCTCCGCCGTCACCCGCCCGGTGAACGTGTTCTGCTGGCTCGGGTGGTAGCAGCCCAGCAACGTCACGGGGGCCGAGCCGTACGACAGGGGTACCTCCACGCCGTGCCCGAACGGCGGGCGGCGCGGCGGCAACGACAGGCCCGCCGCGCGCAGCGCGGGCCAGACGGCCTGCCAGGCGAACCCCCCGAGCACCACGATCACCCGGACCGACCCGGCCACCAGTGCGATCTCCCTCGCCAGCCAGGGAAAGCACGCGTCGCGCTCCTCCGGTGTGGGCTTGTTGGCCGGCGGTGCACATCGCACCGCGGCCATCACCCGCGCGCCGATCAGCCGCTGGCCGTCGCCCGCATGCACGCTGGTCTCCTGTACGGCCAGGCCGGTCCGGTGCAACGACGCGAACAGCCAGTCCCCGCTGCGGTCGCCCGTGAAGATCCGGCCCGTACGGTTGCCACCGTGGGCGGCCGGGGCCAGCCCGACGATCAGCGTGTGGGGGTTCTCGTCGCCCCAACCGGGGACCGGGCGGCCCCAGTACGTCTCCTCCGCGAAGGCCCGTCGCTTGACCCGGGCGACGTCCTCCCGCCACTCGACGAGGCGGGGACACGCGCGGCACACCGACTGGCGTGCGGCCACCTCGGCGACCGTGCCGCTGCTCGCGGCGAGCGCGGAGACCTCGGCGGCATCGTGCGCGACCGGGGTGTCCGGCCGGGCGAGGTCGTCGGGCCATCCGGATCCGGGAGGTACGAAGCTCATGACTCCGATCGTGCCAGGCTCGCGACCCGGCCCTCGGCGCCCCTGTTCCGCCCGGGCCCGTCCTCCGGTTCCGGGCCTGCGCGAGAGAGCGGCCGGGCCATGACCGCAATGCCGCGAAAACATCTTTCTGCGGGGCATCAGGTGGGTACGTAATCGCCCGTGTCCACCGACTCACGCCCCCCGCTGTTCGGCCCGTCGTTCGACGCCGACCCCTATCCCGCTTACGACTGGTTGCGGCGCAACGAGCCCGTGACCCGCGTGCCGCTGCCCGGCTGCGACGCCTGGCTGGTCACCCGATATGAGGACGCGGTCGCGACGCTCACCCATCCGTCGCTGTCCAAGGACCCGGCCTCGGCCTCGCCCGAATGGCGGGCGGCCGCCCTCGGGCTTCCCCTCGATCACCGGTCCTCCCTCGCCCGCCACATGCTCAACGTGGACGGTGAGGACCATTCGCGGCTGCGGCGGCTCGTGAGCGCCACGTTCACCCCGCGGCGCATGGAGGAGTTGCGGGCCCGGGCCCAGGAGATCACCGACAGCCTTCTCGACCGCCTCGACGACCCCGACCGCCCCGAGGCCGACCTGATCGCCGGGCTGGCCTATCCTTTGCCGATCACGATCATCTGCGATCTGCTCGGCGTGCCGGAGGAGAACCGCGCCACGTTCCACCACCACGCGTCCGTGATCGACTCGGCGGCCGCCTCCCAGGTAGAGGACATCGCCCGCGCCACCGACGGCCTGGAGACGTTCCTGTCCGACCTGGTCGCGTTCAAGCGCACCAACCCCGGCGACGACCTGCTCACCGAGCTCGTCCGGCGTTCCAACCAGGGCGAGATCCACCCCGACGAACTGACCTCCACGGCGTTCCTGCTGCTCATCGCCGGGCATGAGACGACGGTCGCGCTCATCGGCAACGGGATCTTCACGCTGTTACGTCACCCTGAGCAGATGGCGGCGGTGCGGGCCGATCCCGCCCTGCTCCCCGACGTGATCGACGAGATGCTCCGCTTCGACGGGCCGGTCAGGAACGCGACCTGGCGGTTCCCCACAGAGCCCGTCGTCATCGGCGGCCAGGAGATGGTGCCCGGCGACTCGATCCTCGTTTCCCTGCTGGCCGCCAACCGCGACCCCGCGGTCTTCGACGACCCCGACACCTTCTCCCCCGGCAGAATCGGCGAGCCGCACCTCGCGTTCGGCCGCGGCCCGCACTACTGCGTCGGCGCCGCGCTGGCGAAGGTCGAGGCGGAGGTCGCCATCGGCACGGTGCTGCGCCGATTCCCCGATCTCGCTCCCGCGGCCGACCCGGAAGGGCTGACCTGGTGGCCCAGCACCATCATGCGCGGTCTGTTCTCACTTCCCGTCCGGCTGCGCGCCTGACGGCGACGGGGACGGCTTGGGTGACGGGCCGGGCGTCCGGGACGGCTCCGCACTCGATGTGGGGCTCGCCGACGGCGACGGACTCTCGGGCGACGGGCTCCGCATGACGCACGGAACCGAGCCATCATGCTCTCGCACGTCGCCGGAGGTGAGAGGCAACGGGTACGCGTTGCGCAGAGGCGGTTCGCCGTCGCACGGGACGGCGATCGCCTGACCGAACATCTCCGGATCGACGATGATCGGATTGCCGTCCTGGTCGTACAGCCGCACATCGTGCAGAGGCGAGCCGTCCTTGTCGTAGGGAATGATGTTGTAGACGTTTCCGCCGTCGAGGGTGGAGACGTTCTCGACCCGCACGCCGTACGGATAGGGCTGCGGCCCGTCGGCGAACATGACCGGGCCCCTGTCCGCCTCGACGGGCGGGCTCGCCAGCGCGCCGAGCAGCACGATCGCGGCGACGGCGTTGACGGCCACAAGCAGTCCCCTGCCCCAGGTCCGCATGCCCGAGCGCCGGCCGACCCACACCGACACCCAGACGGCGGCGAGCGTGAACGCCCACGCGGCCAGGTCACCGGGGATGAGCCTGCCCTGGCCGTTCACCGCGAGCAGGAACAGAGCGATCACGTAGCCGCGCAACACCCACCAGGCCGGCCGCAACTCGGGCGCGAAGGCCACCGCCTGCCTGTACGGCAGAAACCGCAACGAGCGGGTGTGCGCCGAGCGCACCAGGCCGGTCACCCGGGTGCGCGCACGGTCGGTCAGACGAAGGCGTGGTCGCGCGGCGGGCCGGCCCCCGTAGGCGGCCCGCAGCTCCGCCGCGTACTCCTCCGGAGGCCCGAGCCGATCCTCCAGGGTCATCCCGGGCTCCGCGGCGACCTCCGCGAGATGGTCGTCGAGGTCCTCGAGCAGTTCCTCCCGGTCGGCCGCGGGCAGGTCGGCGAGGGCCGCGCGCACCGCCTCGGCGTACGCGCCAGGGCTCATCGGGGGGACGGTCACGACGCAACCTCCTTGAGCAGGTCGTTCATGGTGCCGGCGAACGTGGTCCACCTCGTCGCCGACGAGGCGAGGAGCGACCTGCCCACGTCGTTCAGGCCGTAGTACTTGCGGTGCGGGCCTTCGTCGGAGGCGACCACGTAGGAGTTGAGCGCCCCCGCCTTGAAGAGCCGGCGCAGCGTGCCGTACACGGATGCGTCGCCGACGTCGTCCAGCCCCGCCTCACGCAGGCTCCGCACGACGTCGTAGCCGTAGCTGTCCCGTTTGGCGAGCACCGCGAGGACGGCGAGATCGAGCACTCCCTTGAGGAGCTGGCTGCTGTCCACGCGATGCACGGTACTACGCATTGCGCAGTAGCAGCAAGACTTCCGCCGACGGGTGTACCTCTCGGTGGATCAGACGAGGGACCAGGCGATGCCGTCGAGGATGTCGTGCTCGCTGACGACGACCTCGTCGAACCCGTACCGGGCGACGATGCGGTCGAGGATGAGGGCTCCCGCTCCGATGACGTCCACCCGGCCCGGATGCATGACGGGGATGGCCGCCCGCTCGTCGTGCGTCATGCCCAGCAGCCGGGCGGAGATCTCGTGGACCTCGTGCGCGGGAACGCGTGAATGATGGATCTTCGCCGGGTCGTAGTCGGGCAGGCCGAGCGCGATGCCCGCGACCGTGGTGACCGATCCGGCGAGCCCCACCAGAGTGCGTGCCCGCCTGACCGGGACGACCGCCTCGACGCGGTCCATGGCCGCCTCGATGTCGGCGATCGCCGCCTCCACCGTCGCCTGGTCGGGCGGGTCACCCTTCAGGTGACGCTCGGTCAGCCGTACGCAGCCGATGTCCACCGACAGGGCCCCCTCGACCGCGTCGGTGCCGACGACGAACTCGGTGGAGCCGCCGCCGATGTCGACCACCAGATAGGGCGCATCCCCGGCGCCCGGGCCTCCGTTGGTGGCTCCGGTGAAGGACAGCCGCGCCTCCTCCTCGCCGGTCACCACCTCGGGCTCGACGCCGAAGATCTCCCTGACACCGGCGACGAAGTCGGCGCGGTTGGACGCGTCCCTGGTCGCGGAGGTGGCGACGACCCTGACCGGCATCCGGCCGGACGGCCCCGCGTGCTCGGCGATGAGCTGCGCGTAGCCGCGCATCGCCGTGAACGTGCGCTCCAGCGCCTCCGGGGCCAGCCGGCCCGTACGGTCGACTCCCTGGCCGAGTCGGACGATCTCCATCCGGCGCTCGACGTCGACGGGCTCGCTCCCGTCGCGGGCGATGTCGGCGATGAGCAACCTGACCGAGTTGGTCCCGCAGTCGACGGCCGCGACCCTCACGACGACTCCTCCGTCCGCGCACAGGGCGGTTCCACACATGGTCCCTCGGCCCACCAGTCCGGAAGGGCGTCGAGGGCCTCACGGCCGAACGGGTTCGACCCCGGCACGGCCAGCTCGTACGCGACCAGGGCGTGCAGGCACTTGACCCGCTCCGGCATGCCGCCCGCGGTCTGCATGCCGCGGGGCAACGGCTCCATGCCTTCCTGGCGGGCGGCCTCGTCCCGCCGGGCCAGATAGTCCTCGTGGGCCTTCAGATAGGCGGCGGCCAGCTCGGGATCGTCCGCGAGCCTGGCCTGCATTTGCTTCATGAGCCCCGACGACTCCAGCGTTCCGATCGCCGACGCCGCCTTGGGGCAGGTCAGGTAGAACAACGTCGGGAACGGCGACCCGTCGGGCAGCCGGGGAGCGGTCTCGAGCACGTCGGGCAGGCCGCACGGACACCTGTGCGCGACGGCCCGCACCCCGCGCGGCACACGCCCGAGCTGGGCCTCCACCGCGTCGAGATCGGCCCGTTCCACCACCGTCGAACTCCTTGCCATCACGTCCCCAGCCCCGCCGGGCTCCCCGCTCGTCACTCCTCGGCCGTCTGACCCGGCGTACCGGCCTGGACGGCGCCGCGGCCGCTGTCGGCCGCCTCGACCGACTGCCAAAGCGTGAGATACCAGGGCGGCTTCGCCGCCTGCTTGGACCCCTGCTTGGCCTGGGACTTCCCGTTGCTCGCGTCGAGCACCACGAAACACTTCGCGCCGGGCTCACAGTAGTGGAGCCGCTCCTTGGCCTGGCGCTTGATGTATTCGGGGTCCTCCAGCTGCTTGCGGCGCTCCTCCAGCTTCTGCAGCTGCCGGAGCGCCTGCGTCTGCTGCTGCTCCAGCTGTGCGATCTGCCGGCGCTGCGCGACGTACTCCCGGACGGGGTAGGCGAGGCTCATCGCGATCGCGCACACGACGACGGCGAGGATCGCCGCTCGCCCGGTGAGCTGCGGTCGCTTCGCCAACGCGAACCACCCCTTCCGGTTTCCACCTGCCTGTCCGTACGGCCCCGCAGCGCCGTCAGGTCACCCCTGGAAGCGGGGGAAGGCTCCACGCCCGGCATACCGGGCGGCGTCGTCGAGCAGCTCCTCGATGCGCAGCAGCTGGTTGTACTTGGCCACCCGGTCCGACCTGGCCGGGGCGCCCGTCTTGATCTGCCCGCAGTTGGTCGCGACGGCGAGGTCGGCGATCGTGGTGTCCTCGGTCTCGCCCGAACGGTGGCTCATCATGCTGCGGTAACCGCTGCGGTGGGCCAGGTCGACCGCGTCGAGGGTCTCCGACAGGGTGCCGATCTGGTTGACCTTGACGAGCAGGGCGTTGGCCGCGCCGTCCGCGATGCCCCGGCCGAGGCGCTCAGGGTTGGTGACGAACAGGTCGTCGCCGACGAGCTGCACCTTGTTGCCGAGGGAGGCGGTGATGGCCTTCCAGCCGGCCCAGTCCTCCTCGTCCAGCGGGTCCTCGATGGAGACCAGCGGGTAGGAGCGGACCAGGTCCTCGTAGAACGAAATCAGCTCGTCCGCCGAGACGCCCTTGCCGTCGATCGTGTACACGCCGCCGGAGTGGAACTCGGTGGCCGCCACGTCGAGCGCGAGCGCGATGTCCTCGCCGGGCGTGTAACCGGCCTTCTCGATGGCGGTCATGATCAGGTCGAGGGCGTCGCGGTTGGACGGCAGGCTCGGCGCGAAGCCGCCCTCGTCGCCCAGGCCCGTGGCGTAGCCCTTCTCCTTCAGCACGCCCTTGAGCGTGTGGTAGGTCTCGGCGCCCATCCGCACGGCCTCGGAGAAGGTCTCCGCGCCGATCGGGGCGATCATGAACTCCTGGATGTCCACGTTGGAGTCGGCGTGCGCGCCGCCGTTCAGGATGTTCATCATCGGGACGGGCAGGATGTGGGCATTCGGGCCGCCGACGTAACGGAAGAGCGGCAGCTCGGAGCTGTCGGCCGCGGCCTTGGCCACGGCGAGCGAGACGCCGAGGATGGCGTTGGCGCCCAGCCTGGCCTTGTTGGGCGTGCCGTCGAGGTCGATCATCGTCTGGTCGATCAGGCGCTGCTCTTCGGCGTCGAACCCGATGATCTCGTCGGCGATCTCGTCGGTGACGCCGAGGACGGCCTTCTCGACGCCCTTGCCGAGATAGCGCTTCTTGTCCCCGTCACGCAGCTCCACGGCCTCGAACTGGCCGGTGGACGCACCACTCGGGACGGCGGCACGGCCGGTGCTGTAATCGTCCAGCAGGACCTCGACCTCGACCGTGGGGTTCCCCCGGGAGTCGAGGATCTCTCGGGCGGTAACAGCCTCGATGGCAGCCACGAAACGCTCCTAGCAAAGTCGCGGGCAGTTTGCCACCCGAGCCTACCGGTCCTACTCAGCGGTACTGCTACGGCGTGCCGATTTCACCCGCGGTCTCACGAATCTTCATCAGGCGTCTCAGGGCCCGAGACGCCAGCCTTCCGCACGGCGTCCCAATCCTCCACCCGCCGCCGGTATTCGCGGGCCGCGTTCCTCAGTTCCACCTCGGGATCGAGCCCCTCCGCCTGGCCGAGCCGTACAAGGTCGAACAGACGCGCGCCCAGCACACCGGGCAGGTCGTCGGCGAACTCGGCGGGCGCCCCGGCCCGCTCGGCCCGGCGGAGCAGCTGGGCCGCGAGCGGAAGCGCGGGCTGCCCTGAAGGCACGCCGCTCAGCACCGACTCGACCTCGCCCTTGGCCGCGCGCTCGGCCGCCTTGATGGTCTCCCAGTTGTCGCTCACCTCACCCTCGCCGGACACCTTCGTGTCGGCGAAGACGTGCGGGTGGCGGCGGACCAGCTTGGCGACGATTCCCGCCGCGACGTCGTCGATGTCGAAGCCCTCATCAGGGCCCCGCTCCTGGGCGAGCCGAGAATGGAACATCACCTGGAGCAGCAGGTCGCCGAGTTCCTCCCTGAGCGCCGTATAGTCGCCCTCGCCGATCGTCTCCAGCACCTCGTAGGCCTCTTCGACGAGATAGGGCACGAGCGACTCATGGGTCTGCTTGCGGTCCCACGGGCATTCACGGCGGAGCCGGTCCATGACCTGGACGAGGTCGAGCAGGCGGGCACCCGGCAGGTCATAGGAGCCGGGGATCACCTCGATCTCGGGCGGATCGGTCATGGCGACGGCCACATAACCGACCGCCCGCATCAGGTCCTCGTCGCCGTCCTGCGCCGCGAGCCACACGATCGTGTCCGTACGGCTCTCGCCGGCCAGCGCGGCGGCGTCGGGCGTGACGACCTGGACGTCGATTCCGGCCTCCGCCAGGTAGGGCAGGCAAGGATGCGCGGCCGAGCCGGTGAGCACGCGTCCGGTTTCGAGCGCCGTCCACGCCTGACGGGACAACAACCCAGGAGCCACCCGCGCCGACGTGGTGACAACCACCAAGCTCATCGCCTACTCCTCCTCCACCCCGTTTACGCGTGATCATGCAGAAGTTCGCTCGCTTGCCGTCTGACCAGCGGATTCAATTTTCGTGATCATGCAGAAGTTCGCCGAATGACCACACCACCAGGGGAAACGCCAACCGTGATCATGCAGTTGCCAGACCCCCTGGCACCTGCCTCCGTAGGCGACCCGGGCTCCGAACGCCGTCTCGTGCATGATCACGCCGCACGAGTCCGCACGTCAGAGGCCATTTGCGCGAACTTCTGCATGATCACGCTCGGTGAACGACCAGGTCAGTACGGCCGGCCCCGAACTTCTGCATGATCACGAGACGCGTCGGTGCACGTCAGCCAGGCGCTCTCCGAACTTCTGCATGATCACCACACGAGTTTGCGCAGGTCCGTATGCCTGGTCCCGAACTTCTGCATGATCACACCCAAAGGGGGGGTCAGCCGGCGTCTGGGGCGGTGGCGTCCGGAGCACCGGCGTCTGGGGCGGGGGCGACGGGGGCAGGCTTGGCCACGGCGCCGAAACGCGTGTCGGGCAGGAAGCCCTGCTGCGGGTCGAACTTGCCGTACCGCGGGCTGAAGCGCAGCGGCACCTTGGCGTCGGCCTCCTGGGTGACCTTCGCCAGGGCGGCCTGCTGGCTCTGCTCATCGGCGCCGGCCCCGTACTGCTGCATGAGGTCGGTTCGGATGATCACCGCGCGGACGGCGTCGCCGCCGTTCGACAGCGGGATGCCGCTCGCGAGCAGGGCCTTGTCGATCTGCTCCTGCCCGCCCTGCTGGGCGATCCAGGCGTCGACCTCCCCCTGGGGGACCGTGATCCCCTTCTGCTGGGCAAGCTCTTCGAACTGCTTGTTGTTGGCCATGTTGAGCAAGATCATCTGGGGCAGCGGGAGCGAGAGCTGGAGCTGCTGCTCGGTCATCTTGTTCGCGGCCAGGTCCTTGCGGAACGCGTCGATGGTGGCGTTCAGGTCGCTGGCGGAGATGCGCTCATCGCCCACGAGGGCCGCGGCACCGGCCTGCACGGGGCCGCCACAGCCGCTCAGCGCCACTCCTGCAACCGCCGCGGCCACGACGGCGCGCAGTACATATGACTTCACGAACGATCCTCCCGACGACACCGGTCAGGCAATTGTGCCGATTTTCTGTATTTTGCGCGATCTCGCGCGAGCGCCCTGAGACCGCCGATCCGCGGTCACTGTACCCGCACAGGTTCAAGGAACATGGCGTCGACCAGCTCTCCGCACCATTTGAGCAGGTCCAGGTCACGCAGCGGCTGCCCGCCGATCGGCTTGGTCTTGGGGACCGGCACCAGCAGCACCTCGGTGGCCTGCTTGACGATCGAGCGCGGGTAGAGCCGCTGCAGCCGCACCTGCTGCGAATCCTTCAGCACCACCGGGGCGAACTTGATCTGCTGGCCCTGCAGCGTCACGTCCGTCAACCCGGCCTTGCGCGCCTTGATCCGGAACCTCGCCACCTCCAGCAGGTTGTCCACCTCCTGCGGCGGCCTGCCGTACCGGTCGGTCAGCTCGTCGCGCACGGCGGCGATGTCGTCCTCCGACGCGATGGCGGCGATCCGCTTGTAGGCCTCCAGCCGCAGCCGCTCCGACGTCACGTAGTCGTGCGGCACGTGGGCATTGATCGGCAGCTCGACCTTGACGTCCGGGCGCTCCTCGGCCTGGGACTCCCCGGAGAGCTTCGACTTCTGCTCCTGAACGGCCTCGGCCATCATCCGCACGTACAGGTCGAAGCCGACCCCGGCGATGAACCCCGACTGCTCCGCGCCGAGGATATTGCCGGCGCCGCGGATCTCCAGGTCCTTCATCGCGACGTACATGCCCGCGCCCATCTCGGTGTGCTGGGCGATCGTGGCGAGCCGCTCGTGGGCCGTCTCCGTCAGCGGGGACTCGGGCGGATAGAGGAAGTAGGCGTAGCCGCGCTCACGCCCTCGCCCGACCCGGCCGCGGAGCTGGTGGAGCTGGGACAGGCCGTAGTTGTCCGCCCGGTCGACGATGAGCGTGTTGGCGTTGGGCACGTCCAGCCCCGACTCGACGATCGTGGTCGACACGAGCACGTCGAAGCTGCGCTCCCAGAAGTCCACCATGATCTTTTCGAGCTGGTGCTCGTTCATCTGCCCGTGCGCGACCGCGATTCGCGCCTCCGGCACGAGCTCGTGCAGGCGCGCCGCCACCTTGTCGATGCTGCGCACCCGGTTGTGCACGAAGAAGACCTGGCCGTCGCGCATGAGCTCGCGCCGGATCGCCGCCGCGATCTGCTTCTCGTCGTACGGTCCGACGAACGTGAGGATCGGGTGACGCTCCTCCGGCGGGGTGAGGATCGTGGACATCTCACGGATGCCGGTCAGGCCCATCTCCAGCGTGCGCGGGATCGGCGTGGCGGACATGGCCAGCACGTCGACCTGGGTGCGGAGGTGCTTCATGGCCTCCTTGTGCTCGACGCCGAACCGCTGCTCCTCGTCCACGATGATCAGGCCGAGATCCTTGAACCTGACCTCCGGCGACAGCAGCCGGTGGGTGCCGATCACGACGTCGACGGAGCCGGTCTTGACGCCGTCGACGGTCTCCTTGATCTCTCCGTCGGTCTGGAACCGCGACATGGGCTTGATCGTGACGGGGAAGCTGGCGAACCGCTCGCCGAACGTGGACAGGTGCTGCTGCACGAGCAGCGTCGTCGGTACGAGCACCGCGACCTGCTTGCCGTCCTGCACGGCCTTGAACGCCGCGCGCACCGCGATCTCGGTCTTGCCGTAGCCGACGTCGCCGCAGATCAGCCTGTCCATCGGGACGGGCCGCTCCATGTCGCGCTTGACCTCGTCGATCGCCTCCAACTGGTCGCCGGTCTCGGCGTAGGGGAAGGCGTCCTCCATCTCGCGCT
The DNA here is from genome assembly GCF_016863335.1 of Planotetraspora thailandica. Lineage (GTDB taxonomy): Bacteria > Actinomycetota > Actinomycetes > Streptosporangiales > Streptosporangiaceae > Planotetraspora > Planotetraspora thailandica. Next base: position 325,512 of record NZ_BOOR01000007.1, on the reverse strand, counting down.
GCCAGGGGCTGTCGGGCCCGAAGGCGTGGCCGGGAGAGGCCATGCGCGCCGAATAGAGCCTGATCAGCTCGCCCGCGATCTCCCTGACGGCCTTCCTCGCCTTGGTCTTGGCCTTGGCCCAGTCGGCGCCGCCCATGCGGTTGAGCGTCGGCGCCTCGCCCCCGACATAGCGGGTGACCTCGTCGAGCTGGTCGGTCGGCACGTAGAGCCTGTCGCCCCTGGCGTACTCGATGACGAGGTATTCCCTGGTCGCCCCCTGGATCGTGCGCTGCACCATCTCGATGTAGCGGCCGACGCCGTGCTGCTCGTGCACGACGTGATCGCCGACCTTCAGCTGCAGCGGGTCGACCATGTTGCGCCGCCGGGACGGCAGCCGCCGCATGTCCTTCGTCGACGCCTTCTGCCCGACGAGGTCCAGATGGGTCAGTACGGCAAGGCCGGGGACGACGAACCCGTGGTCGAACCGTCCGGTGGTGACCTGCACGACGTCGACGGGCGGCGCGGTGTCGAGGGACGGCACCAGCCTGGCGGGCACGTCGACCCCCTTGAGCAGTTCGACCATGCGCTCGGCAGGGCCGTGCCCCTCACTGAGCAGCACGACGGCCTTGCCGCCCAGCCAGCCCTTGATGTCGGCCAGCGCGCGCTGGGTGTCGCCGCGATATGCCTCGACGTCCTGCGCATCGAGCTCGACCCCCTCGCCGAAGGGAGCGATGCTCCACCAGGGCTGGCCCAGCTCGGCGGCGTGCCCGCGCACGTCCTCCAGGGTGTGGAACGCCGCCGCCTCCAGCGCGATGGGGGCCTCCCCGCCCGCCGCGGCGGTGATCCAGGACGCCTCCATGAACTCCTGGCTGGTCCGCACCAGCTCGACGGCCCTGCTCCTGAGGCGCTCGGGGTCGCAGACGAACACGGCCGAGCGGACGGGCAGGTGGTCGAGCAGCAGATCCATCGCCCCGGCGAGCACGGGCGCGAACGCCTCCATGCCCTCGACCGGGATGCCGTCGGCCAGCTGGTCGAGCACGTCCTTCAGAGCGGGGTGCTCCTCGCCCAGCTCGCGGGCGCGCCGCCGTACGTCGTCGGTGAGCAGCAGCTCGCGGCACGGCGCGGCGAAAAGGCCGTCCTGCGCGATCTCCAGCGAGCGCTGGTCGGCCACCTTGAACCAGCGGATCTCCTCGACGGTGTCGCCCCAGAACTCCAGCCGGAGAGGGTGCTCCTCGGTCGGCGGGAAGACGTCGAGCAGGCCGCCGCGCACGGCCACCTCGCCCCGCTTCTCGACCATGTCGACGCGGTGGTAGCCGTTGCCGACCAGCTTGGCGACCACGTCGTCGAGGTCGGCGTCGTCGCCCGCGCGCAGCCGTACGGGCTCAAGGTCGCCGAGACCGGCCACGATGGGCTGCAGCACCGAGCGCACGGGCGCGACGACGACCCGCAGCGGTCCCGCACTCGGGTCGCCGGCCACCGGGTGCGCCAGGCGGCGGAGTACGGCCAGGCGCTGGCCGACCGTGTCGCTGCGCGGCGAGAGGCGCTCATGGGGCAGGGTCTCCCACGCGGGGAAGACCGCGACGGAGCTCTCATCGACCAGGCCGGTCAGCGCGGCGGCCAGGTCCTCGGCCTCGCGCGCGGTCGCCGTCACGGCGAGCACTGGGCGCACGCGCGACAACGCGGCCACGGCGAGCGGGCGCAGGGCCGTCGGTGCGATCAGGTCGGCGCCGGGATCGGCGGATTCGCCGGCTCCTTCGAGGACGGCGGCGAGCTTGGGTTCGGCGGCGACGAGGTCGAGCAGTCCGGAAAGAGACATTGATGCCTTCAGAGCCCCACGACGGCAAGCGAAACGGCCCCGGGCCAGAACTGGACCGGGGGTAACCAGGCTACGCCCGTCCGGCCGTGCACCGGGCAGGGAGCCCTGCGACCGTTGAAACCCCGGCGGGCCAAATACGTCGCCTGCCGCAATCAGATGACTACTCTCTGTTTCATGCCTGAGGTTCAGTGGTCGCCCGTGGACGAGGACGACGTGTTCAGCCAGCGTGTGCGCGAGCAGTGGACCGAGCAGCTGGGACGCCGGCTCGACATCCTGATCGCCGGGTGCGGGGGCGGCGGCACGCTCGACGCCCGCCGCGGCGACCCCCTGGTCACGGGAGTGGACGAGGACCTCCCGCCGCTGCGGGCCCACACCGTCTCCCGCCAGGATCTCGACGCCTATTACCTCGACGACATGCGTGCCGTCCCCATCGCTCCCCGGTCCTACGACGTGATCTACGTGTCCTTCCTGCTGGAGCGCATCCACAATGCCGAACTCGTCCTCGACCGCCTCATCGCGGGCTTGCGGCCCGGGGGGCTGCTGCTCGTTCGGGCCAGGGACCGCAGGTCCGCGTACGGCTTCTGCGACAGGATGGCGCCCTCATGGCTGCGCGGCCTGCTCTGGAAGGCCCTGGCGCCCGCCGGCACCGTCGGCCCGCTGCCCGCGGTGTACGAGCCCCTGGTCTCCCGGGAGGGCATCCAGACCTACTGCCTGATGCGTGGCCTGATGATCGCCGAGGACTACACGAAGACGAGCGGACCGGCCCGGCGCGGCCCGCACGCCGGGCTGGTCAAGACGGCCTGCGGCATCGTAAGTGCGCTGTCCGGCGACCGGCTCACCGACAAGGCCGACGAGATCAGCATGGTCATCCGCAAACCCCAGAACCACTTCGCCCGACTGATTTGAGCCGGTCTCCTCGGAGTTGGATTTCGCCGCCGCTCAGCCGTGTCGGCGACGCCGATCCGGGAAACGTCGCTCGCCTCCGGGTTCCACCGTCCTGTCCACGGAATACTGTCGGCTTCTAGACGCCGCACACGCCTTCCCGCTATGCCCGCGGGCGACGATCGGAACGGACGAATGACTGAGTGGACTCCCGACGCACGGGAGCTGGCCGACCTGGAGCTGCTGCTCTCCGGGGCGTACGCGCCGCTGACCGGCTTCCTGACCTCGGCGGACGCGAACGAGGTGGCCGCCGCCGGCCGGCTGTCCGACGGGACGCCGTGGCCCGACCCGATCACCATCGCCCTTCCCGACGAGATCCGGCCCGGCGACCGGGTGACGCTCAAGGACCCGGAGGGCGCGGTGGTGGCCGTGCTCACCGTGGAAGAGCGCGACGGCCACCACGCGGCCGGGCCGGTAGAAGCGCTCGACGCCCCCTCCTACGGCCCGTTCGCGCGGCTTCGCCGTACGCCCGACGAGGTCCGCAAGGACCTGCCGGACGGCGAGGTGCTCGCCGTCACCATGCGCGGCCCGCTCGACTCGACGACGCTGGAGGACGTGGCGGCGACCGCCGACGAACTGGAGGCGACGATCCTGCTGATGCCGCTGGTCTTCGGCGAGGACGGCCCCGCGCTGGTTCGCGCGGCACTCGCGGCGTCGCGGAAGCTGGCCGGCTCCACGGTGGTCGCCGTGCCGCTGGCTCCCCGCGAGGACACCGAGATCGACCTGGAGCTGCGCGAGCATGTGGCCCGCAACTACGGCGCGACCGAACACTATGCGGGGCCGGCGCCCGTGGTGATCCCGGGGCCGCCGCACCGGCGCGGCCTCGTCGTGTTCTTCACCGGCCTGTCCGGATCGGGGAAGTCGACGATCGCCCGGGGCCTGCGCGACACGCTGCTGGAGCGGGGCGGGCGCACGGTCACCTATCTGGACGGCGACGTGGTCCGGCAGCTGCTGTCCGCGGGGCTCACCTTCTCGCGCGAGGACCGCGACCTGAACATCCGGCGCATCGGCTTCGTCGCCGCCGAGGTCGCCCGGCACGGCGGCCTGGCCATCTGCGCGCCGATCGCGCCGTACGACGCCACCCGCGAGGAGGTCAGGGCCATGGTGGAGGAGGTCGGCGCCGACTTCCTGCTCATCCACGTGGCCACGCCGCTCGAAGAGTGCGAACGCCGCGACAGGAAGGGCTTGTACGCCAAGGCGCGCGCGGGGGTGATCCCGGAGTTCACCGGCATCTCCGACCCCTACGAGGAGCCCGACGACGCCGAACTCGTGCTGGACACGACGGACATGAGCGTCGAGCGTTCGGTGAGCGCGGTACTGAACCTGCTCATCTCGGGCGGCTGGGTGCGTTGACCACCCTCATGGTGGTCGCGCGTCAGCGCGTGGGGACGCGGGTGCCGCTGAACTCCCGCTCCCGCGCGAGATCACTGAACGCCTTGGTGGCCCCGGGGGTGGTGTCGAACCTGGTGTCGCCCCGGGGCGCCACCGGCGAGTCGAAATACACCAGTGCCTTGATCTGCGGGTAGTTGTCGATCTGCCGCGCGACGGAGGAGAAGAAGTCGCGCTTGAACCGGGGATCGCGCGAACGCTCGAAGGCCCCCCACTCCGCGATCATGATCGGCTTGGCCGGGAAGCGTGCCTGCATCCACCGGTAGAAGCCCGGCCACCTGGGGTAGTCGGGCCGGGTCTTGTTGACCAGGCCGGCGAAGTCGGACACCCGGTCGTCGGCGTAGGGGTCGATGGCGACCCAGTCGACCACGTCGTCACCCGGGTAGAGCTCGTCGAACCATGGCTTCGACGCCCAGTTGGGCGCGCCCATGTACGTCATGACGGTTACCGCGTTGTCCACGCCCCGGCTGCGGAGCCTGGTGACGACGTGCCGGTACATCGCCGCATAGTCGTTGGCCGAGAAGCCCGAGCCTGCCCGCACGTCGTCTTCGGGCTCGTGGTGGATGGTGAGGAAGAAGCGCCCGGGGAAGGTGCGGTTGATGTGGTCGGCCAGCGTGTCGATGCGGGTGTCCACCGCTCCACGGGCCACGTCGGCCCAGCTGTGCTCCAGCGACGGCTTCCAGTTGATCAGCAGCAGCCGGGGCCCCCGGGCGATCAGCCGCTCCTGAGGGGTGGGGAACAGCTCGCCTCCCCGGTGGTACACGTGCACGATGTCGGCCCTGCGGCCCATCCTGCGCTCGGCCATCTCGACCGCCTGGACCGGCCCCCTGCCCGAGAAGACGTCGGGCGCGATCCCCCACCACGCCCCGCACGTCGGGATGAGCTTGTCCGTCACGGCGCAGCTCGTGACACCCGGAGTCTTGCGCGTCTGGTCGAGGAACGTCCCGACCCCTCGTGACGTGCCGGACGCGGCGGAGCACCCCGCCAGGCATCCCCCCGCCAGTACGGCCAAGCCGGCCAGTGCGGCCAGGCCGGCGCCCCCATTTCGTCGCACCGTACCCCTCCTTGCCTGTGATCCCCGCCGTGTGATTCCAGAGCCGCGGTGGTTCACCTTCCCATCAACCGAGGGATGCCGGAGGGCCATTCTTGCCAACTCATCTGTCCCGAAATATCCATGAAAAATGGGCGGGTATCCGGCCATTCTTGCGTAGAAAATCTTCAATAGTGGATGGGGAAAACCTGCTACCGCCTTATAGTTCGACACCGAGCCCACGATCTCGATTTCCACATGAGATCGCGGACGCGCCCTCGAGGGCACGGAAAGACGGCACGGGGAGTTGTCCATGGTCCTGTCACCGCACAGCAGAGACTTCGCGGAGTACGGATCGATCCTGCGCAGGCGGTGGCCTGCCGTACTGACGTGCCTGGTGGCGGGCACCCTCGGCGGGGCCGCGCTGTTGTGGCGCACGCCCGTCGAATACACCGCCGCCGCCCAGGTGCAGGTGTTGCCGACCGGGATGCAGGAACAGGTCAACATGATCACCCCGCGCCAGCGGGAACCGCTCAATCTCGACACCGAATCGCAGATCGCGCAATCCAGCGTCGTCGCCTCCTTGGCCGCCCAAGCCCTCAAATATCCGGATTCGGATGCATTACGGGAAAACGTCGAGGTCGACGTGCCGCCCAATTCCGCCATTCTTTCTGTTTCGTTCACGGCCAGCGATCCGGAATCCGCCGCCGCGGGCGCCCAGGCGTTCGCCGAGGCATATCTGCGTAATCGCGCCGCCGCGGCGACCGAGACGCTCACCGCCCAGCAGAAGGCGATCGCCGGCCAGCTCCGCGAGGTGAACGCCGCGCTCGCCAAGGCGGCCAAGGACGTGCTCGCGCAGCCGCGCGGCTCGGCCGAGCAGACGATCGCCTCCCACCGGCGGACCGTACTGGCGCGGCAGGAGTCCAGCCTGACGGTCGAATACGACACGCTCAAGACCGTCGCGATCACACCGGGCACAGTGATCAGCCCGGCCCGCCCGCCTGCCTCGCCCAGCGCCCCCAGCATCCCCATCTACCTCGGCAGCGGGCTGTTCCTCGGTCTTCTCCTGGGCGCGGGGACGGCGTTCGCGCGCGACCGCCTCGACACCCGTGTCAGGGAGGCGGCCGACGTCGAGCGGCTGACCGCGCTGCCGCTGCTCGCCGAGATGCCGCCCCGCCCCAAGGCCACCGTCTTCCACGAGCTGGCCGCGATCATCGTCACCGCGCTCGGCGACGGCTACCACACGGTGCTGCTCGAAAGCCTGGGCGGAGGCGGTCACGACAGGCCCCTGGCCAAGGGCGTCGGCGCGGCCCTCGCGCATCTGGCGCCGATCTCCGTCGTCACCGGGCGCGGCTCCCGGCCGGACGCCGCCCTGCTGCTCGCCGAGCTCGGCCGGACCACCTCGGCCGACATCGCGAGAGCCGTACGGCATCTGGCCCGTCAGGGGGTGCGGGTGCTGGGCGTGGTGACGCTGCCGCCCAGGATGGCGGTACCCGTTCCGGACACCGCGGAGCCGATCACGTGAAACCTGCCGTCTGGCCGGTCGCCGCGCTGCTGATCGGCTATCCCCTCTGGTGGGCGCTCGGGCTCGGCGGTCTCGCGGTGATCGTGCTCGCCGTGCCGATGTCCGTCGTGTTGTGGCGGAGGCGGCCGATCAGGGTGCCCAAGGGCTTAGGCCTGTGGATGTTGCTGCTGGCCGGTTACGTCATCAGCGCCGTCACGCTGGCCGAGAGCCCAGAGGGCACGTACGGCGAACTGGGGCCGGGCAGGATCATCGGCTATCTCGTCCGCCTGGCCGTCTACGCCTCGCTGGTGATCATGGTCGTCTACCTGGGCAACCTCACCCGCGAGGAGTTGCCGCAGCTCACCTTGGTGAAGATGCTCGGCGTGCTGTTCGTGACGACGGTCGCCGGAGGGCTGCTGGGCGTCGTCGCCCCCGGGTTCCAGTTCACCTCGCCGCTGGAGATCGTGCTGCCGGAATGGCTGAGCGGCAACTCCTTCGTGCGCAACCTCATCCATCCGACCGCCGCCCAGGTGCAACACGTGCTGGGGCACAGCTCCCCCCGCCCCGAGGCCCCGTTCGAGTGGGCCAACGCCTGGGGCAGCAACGTGTCGGTGCTGCTCATCTGGTTCGTGGTGGGCTGGTGGGCCTACGGCGGGCCGTACAGGCGGGTGGTGGCGGTGGCGCTGCTCGCACTGGCCGCCGTGCCCGTCGTCTACTCGCTCAACCGGGGCCTGTGGATTGGGCTCGCCATCTCGGCGGCCTACCTCGCCCTGCGGGGGCGGCCCCTGCTGGTCGGCGCGGCCGCCGCGCTCGCCGGAACGGTGTTCCTCCTGTCGCCGCTGAGCTCGATCGTGGCCCAGCGGATCGACAGCCCGCACAGCAACGACATCAGGGCCTTCACCGTGTCGTCGACCGTACGGGTCGCCGCGTCGTCACCGGTCATCGGGTACGGCAACACGCGCAACGCCTACGGCAACCAGCGCACGATCACCACCGGCAAGACCAGCTGGTGCGACGAGTGCGGCCATCCCCCTCTCGGCAGTGACGGTCAGCTCTGGCTGTTGCTGATCAGCCAGGGCTTCGCCGGAGCACTGCTGTACGTGGGGTTCTTCGCGGGAGCCGTACGCCGGTTCTGGCACGATCGCAGCCCCATCGGGCAGGCGGGGACTCTCGTGATGATCCTCGTCCTGTTCTACATGTTCATCTACGACGGCCTGATCAGCGCGCTCAGCCTGTACCTGATCTCGTTCGCCCTCCTGTGGAGGAACGCCGAGGAGCAGGCCGCATGAGCGCCGGACGCGTGAGAGACCAGCGCATGAGACACGAGCGTCTGACGGACGCGCCCGCCCGCCTGCGTTACCTCCACGAGGTGCTCAGCCGGCTCTACCCGCCGGGCGCCGCCGGGGAAAGGCCGCCGTCACCGGGAGTGCGCACCCTGCTGCCGCACCGGCTCGTCCCACGGCGGCTCGTCCCACGGGCCCGATGGCACGCCGCCCTGGGGCGCGGAGTGCCTGTGTGGGACGGGCCCGACACGATCGAGACCCACCTGAGTCAGGTGCTCGGCCAGCCGGTCCGCGCCGTCGTCCATGTACGGCCGGCCCGCCGGGCCAACCGCAAGCCCGTCTTGGAGGCGCACGGCCAATCCGGGCTGGTCGCGTTCGTCAAGATCGGCGACTCGGCCGGGACCCGCGCGCTGGTCAGGCACGAGGTCGAGGTGCTGCGGATGTTGTCGCGGCGCACCCTGAAAGTGATCGCCACACCTCGGGTCGTCCATCACGGAACCTGGCGGGGTTACGAGGTGCTCGTCGTCTCACCGCTGCCGGTCACCGCGGCGCCGGTCTCCCGGAGCCTGCTCGACGCCGCCGTCGCGGAGATCGCGACCATCGGGCGCCAGTGCGTGACCACCGGCGCCCCTGCCCGGCGCGGGCCCGTGCCCGAGCACGCCGGCGGCTGGAGCGACCGCGGATGGGGCTGGCACGGCGACTTCTCCCCCTGGAACGTCTCCGCCGGGCCGGACGGGCGGCTACTCGTCTGGGACTGGGAGCGGTTCGCGCTCGGCGTGCCGCTCGGCTTCGACGCGCTGCACTACCACTTCCAGCGGGCGTTGCGCCGCATGCGCCCGGCCGTCGCGGCCCGCTCCTGCCTGTCCCAGGCGGGGCTCGTGCTCGAGCCGTTCGGCCTGTCCGCGGCCGAGGCGCGCAGGTCGGCCGCCCACTACCTGGTCACCCTCGCTGATCGGCACCACCGGGACGGCCACGAGCCGCTCGGCCCGTCGTCCCTGTGGCTCAACCCCCTCGTCGATCACCTGGAGAGCCTGCTGTGAGGTCAACGATCAAGCGCTCGGCCCATGCCGTCTCGCTCACCACGGGCATGCTCACGACCCGCGCGCGCGTCCTGCCGTCCTTCCTGATCGTCGGCGCGCAACGATGCGGCACCACATCGCTCTACCGGGCGCTCTCGGCCCATCCGCTGATGATCAAGCCGGTGTTGCGCAAGGGCGTGCACTACTTCGACGTCGGATACGACCACGGCATGGCCTGGTATCAGGCGCATTTCCCGCTCAAGGCCACCGCGCAGCGGCTCCAGCGCCGGTACGGCCACCGCCCCCTCGCGTTCGAGTCGTCGCCGTACTACCTGTTCCACCCACTGGCCGCCGCCCGGATCGCCTGGAACCTGCCCGGGGTCAAGCTGATCGTCCTGGTCCGCGACCCTGTGGAGCGCGCCGTGTCCGCCCACGCGCACGAGCTGGCCAGGGGCTTCGAGACCGAGCCGTCGTTCGAGCGTGCGCTGGACATGGAGGACGCCCGGCTGGCCGGCGAGGTGGAGCGGCTGCGCGAGGCTCCCTCCTATCTCAGTCACGCGCACCGGCATCACGCCTACGTCACGCGCGGGCGCTACGCGGAGCAACTGGACCGCCTCCGGCTCCTCGTCGGCCGCGACCGCATCCTCGTGCTGGACAGCGGCGCGTTCTTCCGCGACCCCGAGCCCGCGTACGACCGCGTTCTGGAGTTCCTTGGGCTGCCCCGGCTGGGGGATCCGGTGTTCGAAGTGCACAACGCGCGTCCCCGGATCTCCGAGGTGCCGGCCTCCGTGCGGAAGAGGCTCAGCGAGCATTTCGAGCGGTGGGACGCCCTTCTGCAACCCTGGCTCGGGGCGGAGCCCTCGTGGCGGAGGTGACCGGGCGGGCGCAGCGGGAAGCCTCGACCGGCGGCAGGGGCCCCGACGTGGGGCTTGCCCGCGGCAGCCTCGCGGGACTGGCCGCCGCGGGTGCGGGGGCGGTGAGCCAGTTCCTGCTCGTGCTCGTCGTCACACGGTCGCTCAGCCCCGGCGCGGCGGGCGCGTTCTTCACCGCGACCGCGTTGTGCCTCATGCTCGCCGGCATCCTGCGGCTCGACGCCGGCACCGGCCTCATCTACGCCATGGCCGGGCGGGGGCACTCCCATGCGGTCATGTGGGCGGCCCTCCCTCCGGTCGTGGCGATCTCCGTCATGGCGGCCGCCGGGATCGCGATCTTCAATGACGAGCTGGCCGTCGTCACCGGCGTGACCGACGGCGTCTGGCTGGTGCTGGCGGCGGCCCTGCCCGCCGTCGTGCTGGCAGACGTGCTCGTTCCTGCCACGCGCGGGCTCGGGTCGATGCGGCCGACCCTCCTGCTGGACGGCCTCGCCCGCCCGCTGGGCCAGCTCCTGCTGGTCACGGCCGGCATCGTCGCCGGCGCCGAACTGCCCGCCCTGACGGCGGCATGGCTGCTCCCCGCCGTCCCGGCCGCTCTCGCGGCCGCGTTGTGCCTGTGGTCACGGGCAGAGTCGCCGGCGGGGTCGCGGGAGCCGTACGGCTGGGCGGAGGCGGCGGCGTTCTGGCGCTACACCGCGCCGAGGTCGCTCGCGGGGGCGATCCAGGCGGTGTTCCAGCGGCTCGACATCGTCGTCGTCGCGGTGCTGGCGGGCCCGGCTCCGGCGGCCGTCTACACGGCGGCCACCCGGTTCAAGGTGGTCGGGCAGCTGGCCAATCAGGGGCTGGCGCAGGCCGTGCAACCGCATCTCATCCGGGCCCTCGTCTCGGGCGACCTCAACCGAGCGCGGCGGCTCTATCAGATCACCACCATGTGGCTGGTCGTCCTCACCTGGCCGATCTGGCTCGCTTACGCGGCGGCCGCGCCGTGGCTGCTGCCGATGTTCGGCCCCTCCTACGCCGACGGCCTGGCCATCGCGCTGGTGCTCGCCGTGACCATGATGGTCGCCACCGCCTGCGGCATGGTCGACGTCGTGCTCGTCGCCTCGGGACGCACCGGGGCCAGCTTGGCCAACACCGCCTGCGCCGTAGCGGTGACCATAGTGCTCGACCTGCTGCTGGTGCCGTCCCACGGCGCGCTCGGCGCGGCTTTGGGCTGGGCCGGCGGCGTCTTCGCGAAGAACATGCTGCCGCTGGCGCAGATCTCCCGCGCGTACGGCATGCAGCCGTTCGGCAGGCACTCCCTCGCTGCTTTCAGGCCGGGAAAGGTCGCCCTGTGACGGCGTCCGGGCCGCCCGTCCTGGTCACGGGGCTGCCCCGCAGCGGCACGAGCTGGGTGGGCAAGATGCTCACCGCGAGCGGACACCTGGTCTACGTCAACGAGCCGCTCAATCCGCAGCGCCCGCCCGGCCGCTCCCCCGGCGTGCTCGCCGCGTCGGTGAGCCACCGGTTCCAGTACATCTGCGCGGACGCGGAGACGCCCTGGTTGGAGGCGTTCTCCGGAACGGTCGCGCTGCGCTACCGATGGCTGGCCGAGATCAGGCGCAACCGGCGTCCGGGCGACCTGGCCCGCATGGCGAAGTACGGCACCGCCTTCGGCGTCGGCTCCCTGCGCGGCCGCCGCGCTCTCCTCGATGACCCCTTCGCCCTGCTGTCGGCCGCCTGGTTCGCCGAACGGCTCGGCTGCCAAGTGATCGTCTTGGTGCGTGATCCGGTGTCGTTCGTGGCGAGCTGGCACCGTCTCGGCTGGAACGTCGACTTCGGTGAACTGCTCGGCCAGCCCCTGCTGGTGCGCGACCACCCCTGCGTCGAGCGCCTCCGCCCGCTCGACTCGCACGACCCGCTCGCCAAGGCCGCCGCGCTGTGGAGCGTGGCCCGCCAGGTGACCCGCGCGATGGCCGTGCGCACACCCGGCATCCGCGTGGTGTCCTTCGAAGAGCTCGCGTCCGCACCGCAGGACGGCTTTCGCGACCTCTACGACTGGTGCGGCCTGCCGTGGACCACCAGGACCGCCCGCCGCATCGACGCGGCCTGTACGGCACGGCGCTCCCGGCGCGGGGGGTTCGCGTGGACGGGCCTGTCGAAGACGGCCTTCCGTCCGATGGATTCCCGCGAGGCGCTCGACGCGTACCGGCGGCGCCTGACCCCCGCCCAGATCGCCCGCGTCGAAGCCCTGGCCGCACTCCCACCCACCTGGGTTTGAGACTCCGACCGCCTTACCTGCGCACGACTGGTCGACCGAAAGCATGGATTCCGAGCGCGCCGCACATCATGCCAACTAGCAAGTTAGTTGGCATGCCGCTTCTCCCACTCTTTTCGGCATAGTTCAAAGATCCGAGGGATGGCGGGGCACGCGCAGATGCCGGCCTTCGTACCGCATCCGATGGAGCAACTCGAAACCGTCATCCGTCGAACAGAACCCCTCGGCCACCGCCTCGGACACCAGGTCCATCGTGTCCATGGCGGCTATGCCCTGGGCGCGTGCGTATTCCGAGGCGTCGCGGTCATCGGTGATCCAGGCCGAGCCGACGAACTCCGGCCAGTTCATGATCACGTGGCAGGTCTGCGCCTCTCCCAGATGTTTCAGCGGCCGGCGCGGCGACCCGCCGAAGACGGCACGGCGGAGACGCTCGATCCGCTCGGCCTCTCCGGGGCCGTCGATCTCGATCGGGTCCCCCAGCCAACCGTCGGCGGCGACCGAGCTCAGACCCGGATACACGCGTGCGGACTGCGCGGCCTCGAAGGCGATCGCCTCCGTCCACCGGCCACGGACCCGCAGGGTCTTCTCCAGCAAGGGCAGGCCGTCCACGCAGGCGAAATTGCACAGCACCGTGTTGTCGGGGAACCAGTACCAGCTCATGAGGCGAGGGGGGATTCCTCTCGGGTCTCGCTCAGGGCGTGCCGCAACGTGGCGGTGTCGACGCCGATCAGGTCGGCGAACGGCCTCAGCGTCGCGTTGCCGTCGGCATATGCCTGGAATGTGCCGCGGACGAGCGCGGCGGGCGTGCGCGGCCGGGAGGCCGACTCGATCCACTCTCCCAGCACGTTCACCGCGCCCGCCAGATGAGCGGCGTGCCCGGTGGTCATCACCCTGAAGGAGTCGCAGAGCCGGCGGTCAATGAGGTCGAGGTTGAACAGACGCCATGCGAGTGTGCTCGGCGACACCCACAGGCGGCAGGCGAGCCGGGCGAACACGGTGTCCGACCAGGCGGTCTCGGCCGCAGCCGTACGGAGCACCTCCTCGGGGAGCAGCAGTTCGGCGGCGAAGGCGTTGGCCCGCATCTCCGCGGGCTGCTGCTTGTGCGCGTCGTCATGAAGGTCGACGTCCAGGTGGAGGCCCTGATCATCACCGGCCAGGAGGTGCCCCAGTTCGTGGGCGACGGTGAACCGTTGCCGAGCGGGCACCTCCGACGTGCCGATCACCATGAGCCTCGCGTGCTCGTCGACGTAGGTGAGCCCGTCGAAGCCATCCGGAAGGCGCACGATCGCCACGTCGACGCCGAAAAGCCCCTCGACGGTCTCGGCCAGGTCCCGCTGCTCGGACAGATCGACGCCTTGGTTCCGCGCGTGCGCGCGAGCCTGTACGGCAAGCCGCCGCCCCTGGTCGATCAGTCGACCCGAAAGCGAGGCGGCCACGAACCCCGACGGCTCCTGCCGATAGCCCAGAAACGCCAGATCTGCCCTGATCTGAGCTAGGCGTTCCGCCTCCCGCACGGCCACGTCCGACGACTTGGACGCGAGCGCCGACGAACGGGCGGCCATGGACGGCGACGCCGGTTCGGCGCCGATCAGCCAGTCCACGGAGACCTCGCCCACGTCGGCGATCCGCGCCAGGTCCAGCGAGGTGAACCGGCGCACTCCCGACAACGACTTGGACATCTTCGGAGCGTCGAGCCCCGCCTTCGCGGCGAACTCGGCCTGCGTGAGGCCGCTCTCGCCGATCAGCCGGCGCACCCGTTCCGCCGTCTTCTCCCCAGCCATGCTTCCAGCGTAAAGCCCGACTTGCGAAAATCGCAATAGTCAGCGCGTCTTCCCGAGCAGGCGCTTCATCAGGCATGCGGCGAGCAGGCGGAGGGCGAAGGGCAGATCGTCGACCAGATATCGTCTGGCCAGCCGCCCCGGCTCGCTGAGCAGGCGAAACAGCCACTCCAGGCCGTGATCGCCCATCCAGGCGGGCGCCCGCCGTACGGCACCGGCCGTGAAGGCGATCGCCGACCCGCACCCGACGAACCACGCGCGTGGAAGATCGGCGCGGACCATCGCGATCAGCCGGTCCTGCTTGGGGAAGCCAAGCCCCACGAAGACCAGCCGGGGAGCAGCCTCGATCAGCTTCCTGCGCACCTCGGCTAGAGCCTGGGGGCAGTTCTCGAATCCGTACGGCGGGGCGTCGACACCGGCCACAACCAGCCCGGGATAGCGCGCGCACAACACGTCGCGCGCGGTCTCCGCGACGCCCGGCGGGCCGCCGAGCAGGTACACGGGGAAGCCACCGGCCGCCGCGGCCTGTGACAACGACCAGATCAGATCGGCTCCGGTGACCCGCTCGGGAAGCGGCGTGCCGAGCAACCGGGCGGCCCAGACCAGCGGCATCCCGTCCGCCACAGCGAGGTCGGCGCGGGTGACCAGCGCACGCAGCCCGGCGTCCCGTGAGATCGCCCGGCAGATGTCCACGTTGGGAGTGACGAGGTGCCCTCCGTGGCCGTGGCCGAGCGCGGCGGCCACGTGCGCCACCACTTCGGCCTCGGGCAGGGGGTCGATCCGCACCCCTGCCACCGGCACGCGGCGGGGCCTTCGGGCCGAGCCATGCGCCACCCGGGAACGGGTGGCCATCAGATGCCGTGACCGCGGGCGTTGAGAAGACTCAGCACCGCGCCAGCCGAGATGAGCCGGCCCGCGACGGCCAGGGCGACGGCCGCGCGCGGCTCGCCTCTGCGCGCGGCGAACGCCTTCAGAGCCCAGCGGGCCGCCTCTCGGCGGCGCCCCAGAGCCGCGTGGGCGAACGCCAGCTGGCCGTAGATCCGGGCGGAGCCACGCGCGTCGGCGGCGAGCTCGGGGTGGCGAGCGAGCATCCAGTCGAGGCCCGCGATGCGGTCCGCCCATTTCGTGACGTACTGCGAGGCTCCCCAGCGGACCAGCACGAGCGGCCGGTCGACGTGCACGATGGGGTGACGCCATGCCGCGCGAAGTGCGAGGTCCCAGTCTTCGTTCTGACCTCCCGGTGCGCTCTCGTCCACCCAGAACGAGCCGCGCCGGAAAAGGAACGTGGACGAATGCACCATCATCATCCGCGAACGGGTCAGATGCTCCCGGGTCACGCGAACCGTACCGGCCAGGCGGGGAACGCGGCGGGAGCCGTACTCGACCTCGATCGCGCAACTGGCGAAGTCGGCCGCGGGCTCCTCGACGAGGGCAGTGGCCTGCGCCTCCAGCTTGCCGGGCAACCACAGGTCGTCGTCGTCGCAGAAGGCGACGAGATCCGTGCCGAGCGCGGCGATGCCCGTGTTCCTCGCTCCGGGCAGGCCCGGACGCTGGCGGTTGGGCAGGATGCGCACGCTTCCCTTGGCGGTGGAGATGACGGGCGCGAGCTGCTCGGCCACCTTCTCGACCGAGCCGCCGTCGACGACCACGACGAGGTGCAGCCTGCGGCCGTACGACTGGTCGAGCACGCCCGACACCGCGGCGGCGAGCGCGCCCGGCCGGTCTCCTCGGGTGGGGATCACGACACCCACGGACGGGTTCAAATCAGGAGCTCCGATCAGTAGGCGAGGGGGTAGCCGTACAGCAGCAGCAACGGCCAGGTAAGCGCGGTGACCAGCCACCGCTGCCGGGCGGGCAGGGTGGCGTGGCGGTCGCGGAACTCGATGTGGCCCACGGCGAAACGCATGGGATTGCCGGAGACCGTGTGGGCGACGCCGAGCCGTGCCTTCCGCTCGTCGATGAAGTCGAGGCACTCCGGCGAGTCGGTCAGCCGCAGCTCGGCGGCCAGGCCCGTGAGCGTCGTGACGGGCTGGGCGATCAGGTCCTCGTAGTGGACGCGGATCACCTGGACGCCCCGCCACCGCAGCACCTCGAAGGCGAGATTCTGGGCCAGCCAGTGCAGGGCGGTCCTGGCGGGCGGCCAGCGGGCCATCGGCCGGCCGTCCTCGGGCCTGCGCACCCTCCTGCGCCAGGAGGCCGCCACCGCGCGCGGGTCGCGCACCATGTGCACGACCCGCAGGTCCATCGTCGCCGACAGGCAGTACGCCAGGGAGGCGTGCTTGCTGGAGTCGATGACGACCCGTGCGTCCGCCACCTCGGCGGCGGCGGCGTAGATCCTCATGTACGCCGAGACGTACTCCGCGAGCTCCGCCTCCCGGGTGACGAGCCCGAGGGCGAAGCCCGGTATGCGGCGTGTGCGGTCCACCCGGCTGCGCAACCGCAGGAGCATGACGGCCCGGCTCTCGCGCCAGTAACCGAACGCGCGAGCGCCGACCTTGGTCCAGAACGCGCAGCGGGAGAACGCCTGCCCGCAGCCGCACGGCTCGTCGGCGCGAACCCCGCGCGCCCACAGGTGGACGACCTCACCAAGCGCCGTCACACCCGGAATCTCACCGAGCAGGCGCTCAAGCAGTGTGCTGCCGCTGCGCCCCAGCCCGCCTACGAAGATCACCGGCTGAGCGTCCGCCACGTGCCCTCCACCAGGTGGATTCAGAACGTGACGACACTAGCGCGGAGAGTAACCGGATTGCCTGATGATCCCTAAAGGATCTACTCAGTGGGCGTCGACGATCATTCCTGCCCCGACGGTGCCGTTCGTGGCCTCGTCGATGAGGATGAACCCACCGGTGAGGCGGTTCCTGGCGTAGTCGTCCACGAACAGCGGCTGCGTGGTGCGCAGCGTGACCCGGCCGATCTCGTTGAGTCCCAGCCCCGTCGCCGACTCGTCCCGGTGCAGGGTGTTGACGTCGAGCCGATACTGCAGGTCCCTGATGACCGCTTTCGCCGTCCTCGTGGTGTGCTTGATGATCAGCTTGGAGCGCGGCTGGAGCTTGAGGCCGTCGGCCATCCAGCACACCATCGCGTCGATCTCCTGCGCCACCTGCGGCTGGTTGTGCGGGCGGCAGATCATGTCACCCCGGGAGATGTCGATGTCGTCCTCCAGCCGGAGGGTGACCGACATCGGCGGGAACGCCTCATCGACACGACCGTCGAAGGTCTCGATCTGCTTGATCTTCGTCGTGAGACCCGAAGGCAGATGGATCACCTCGTCGCCGGGCTTGAGCACGCCTCCGGCGACCTGGCCGGCATACCCGCGGTAGTCGTGGAGCAGCTGGCTCGTCGCGTTGTGCGGGCGGATGACGTACTGCACGGGGAACCTGACGTCGACCAGGTTGCGGTCGGAGGCGATGTGCACGTGCTCCAGGTGGTGGAGCAGCGCCGCGCCCTCGTACCACGGCATGTTCTCCGACCGGCCGACGACGTTGTCGCCGTGCAACGCGGAGATCGGGATGAAGGTGAGGTCGCTGGCGTTCAGCTTCGAGGCGAAGGCGGTGAACTCCTCACGGATCTCCTCGAACCGGGCCTCCGAGTAGTCCACCAGGTCCATCTTGTTCACGGCGAGGACCAGGTGGGGCACCCGCAGGAGCGTCGTGAGGAACGCGTGCCGCCGGGACTGCTCCAGCACGCCCTTGCGCGCGTCGATCAAGATGATCGCCAGGTCGGCGGTCGAGGCGCCGGTGACCATGTTCCGGGTGTACTGAATGTGGCCCGGGGTGTCGGCGATGATGAACTTGCGGCGCGGCGTGGCGAAGTAGCGGTACGCGACGTCGATCGTGATGCCCTGCTCGCGCTCGGCCCGCAGGCCGTCGGTCAGCAGAGACAGGTCGGTGTAGTCGGTACCGCGGTCGCGCGAGGTGCGCTCGACCGCTTCAAGTTGGTCTTCGAAGATCGCCTTGGAGTCGAAGAGCAGCCGCCCGATCAGCGTCGACTTGCCGTCGTCCACGCTTCCTGCGGTCGCGAAACGAAGGATGTCCATTTAGAAGTAGCCCTCCTTCTTGCGGTCCTCCATGGCGGCCTCGGATGCCCGGTCGTCGGCGCGGGTGGCGCCTCGCTCCGTGATCCGCGTCGCGGCGACCTCTTCGATGATCTGCTCGACCGTGGTGGCGGTGGAGGCCACCGCACCGGTGCACGTCATGTCGCCGACCGTCCGGTAGCGGACGACCGCTTCGAAGATCGGCTCGTCCTCGCCCCGCTGTACGACCTCGGCATCGCCGAGCAGCATGCCGTCCCGCTCGAACACCTTGCGCGTATGGGCGAAATAGATCGAGGGGATCTCGATGCCCTCCCGCTGGATGTAGTGCCAGATGTCCAGCTCGGTCCAGTTGGACAGCGGGAAGATCCGGATGTGCTCACCCTTGCGGATCTTGGTGTTGTAGAGGTTCCAGAGCTCGGGCCGCTGGTTCTTGGGGTCCCACTGCCCGAAGTCGTCGCGGAAGGAGAACACGCGCTCCTTGGCCCTGGCCTTCTCCTCGTCCCGGCGTGCCCCGCCGAACACGGCGTCGTACTCGTTCTCCTCGATCGCGTCGAGGAGCGTCGTGGTCTGCAGCCGGTTGCGCGACGCGCGCCGCCCGGTCTCCTCGACCACGCGCCCGGCGTCGATGGACGCCTGGACCGAGGCCACCACGAGCCGGGCGTTGAGCTCGGCGACCCGGCGGTCCCGGAAGTCGATCACCTCGGAGAAGTTGTGCCCGGTGTCCACATGCATCAGCGGGAACGGGATCGGCGCCGGCCAGAACGCCTTCTCGGCCACTCGCAGCATGACGATCGAGTCCTTGCCCCCGGAGAAGAGCAGACAGGGGCGCTCGAATTCCGCCGCGACCTCGCGCATGATGTGGATCGCCTCGGCTTCGAGCACGTCGAGCTGTGACGTGGTGTAGTCACGCTGAAGCATCTGGAGATTCCTCCGGGAAACTAGCGGTGAAGGTCACGGATGCCGGCGAGCAACATTGGCGCCAGATCCGGTAGGCAGACAAGGATATCCGGCAGGGACGGGTCCTCCTGGTTGTAGACCAGCGGCGTGCCGTCGATTCTGCTGGCGTGCGCTCCTGCCGCGAGCGCGACGGCGACAGGTGCCGCCGAGTCCCATTCGTACTGGCCGCCCGCGTGGACGTATGCCTCGACCTCTCCGGTGAGGACGGCCGCGATCTTGGCGCCGGCCGAGCCGATGGGCACGAGGTCGGCCCCGGCGAGGACGGCGAGCTTCCGCACGAACTCGGGCGGACGGGTGCGGCTGACCGCGATCCTGATCCGCTCACCGGGGGCGGCGAGGGTGGGAGGCTTCGCCGTCGTCAGGGTGCGGCCCTGCGCGGGGAGCGCGACCGCTCCCGCCGTCAACGCACCCTCGTCTCCCGTCCGCTCCCACAAGGCCACGTGGACCGCCCAGTCGGACCGGCCCTCCTCGGAGAACTCGCGGGTGCCGTCGAGGGGGTCGACGATCCAGACGCGGTCGGCCTTGAGGCGCCGGGGGTCCATCCGCTCCTCGCGGGTCGCCTCCTCCGAGAGCACGCTGTCGCTGGGCCGCAGCCGCTGAAGCGCGTCCATGAGGTAGCGGTGCGACATCATGTCGCCGGCGTCCTTCAACGCCCGCTGATCGCCGAATCCCTGCCGCGCGCGCAGGTCGAGCAGCCGCTCCCCCGCTTCTGAGGCGAGATCTCCCGCGAGGGCGTGGTCGTCTCTAATCGTCATTCAGTAAGCTCCCGCGCCGCCCGCCACCGCTGACCACGTCTTCCACAGAATCTGAAGATCCAGCATCAGCGACCAATTTTCGATATAACGCAGGTCCAACCGTACCGATTCCTCCCAGGAAAGATCAGACCGGCCGTTGACCTGCCACAATCCGGTCATGCCCGGGCGAACCACCAGCCGCCTGCGGACGTCGTCGCGGTAGCGGGCGACCTCCTCGGGTAGCGGAGGCCGCGGGCCGACCAGCGACATGTCCCCTCTCAGGACGTTGATCAGCTGGGGCAGCTCGTCGAGGGAGTGCCGCCTCAGCCTGCCGCCCAGCCGCGTCACGCGCGGGTCCTGACGGATCTTGAAGAGCAGCCCGTGCCCCTCGTTGACGAGCTCGACCTTCTCGGCCTCGGAGGCCTGCCGCATGGTCCGGAACTTCAGGATCGTGAACTCGACGCCGTCCTTGCCGACCCGCGTCTGCCGGAACAGCACCGGCCCGGGGCTCGACACCCGTACGGCTATCGCGAGCACCGCCATCAGGGGGGCGAGCAGGACAAGGGCGAACGCGGCGACCAGCCGGTCGAAGGCACTCTTGATCAGTTTCCGGACGCCGGCGAGTTCCGGGTGCTCCACATGAAGCAGGGGAAGGCCCGCGACCGGACGGATCGCCGTCCGCGGGCCCGCGACCTCCATGAGCGCGGGCGCGACGACGAGATCGGTCCGGGTCCGCTCCAGCCGCCACGCCAGCCGGCGCAGGGCCGTGCCGTCCAGCTCGGGGCAGGCGAGCACGGCCACGGTGTCAGCGCCCATCTGCTGCACGACGAGGGGGACGTCGGTGAAGTCGCCCAGGACGGGCACGTCCTCCACTTCTCCGGACGACTCGTCGGGCAGGCAGGCCGCGACGATCTCCATGCCGTGATAGCGCTCGCGGCGGAACCGCGTGATCAGTTCGGCGACGCCGGCGCGATGGCCCACCGCCACCACCAGGCGCATGCACTCCCCGCCCCGCCGTCTACGGCCGTGCAGGCGGCGGCGTAAGCCGTACCGGGCGATGAGGGTGAGCACGATCATGAGCGGGAGGGCGACCACGACGTATCCGCGGGCCAGATCGGCCTTCGTCACGTAGGCGGTGATGGCGACCGCCGCGATGAGAGTGAAGCCGCACTGCGCGATCCTGCGGAACTCCTCGGACCCGACGCCGATCAGCCGGGGCTCGTAGGCCCGGTTGAGGGCGAGCATGCCGGTCCACAGAGGCGGCAGCGCGCCACTCAAGACCACATAGGGCGTCACATAAGGAGTAACCTCGCCGAACCTGAGGAACACCGCAGCGATTCCGGCCAGAAGGGCGCACGTCATGTCGGAGACCGCCGCATGGAGCCGGTACCTCCGGGCCCACCGGGGCGCCCGCGGGATCGGATGCGCGGGGGCCACGCGCGCGCGACCGGCGGCGACCACGGACAGTTCGCCGTCCAGCACGCAGCCTCCACGCTCTCCTCACGCGCCGACACGTAACGACGCTGTTACCGACAGTGAGGAATGCTAGCGGCCATACGGCCCGGCTCAGAGGAGAATTCGTGAAAGCCGAAACGTACATCTCTGTCGATATCGAGGCCGACGGCCCGATTCCGGGGCCCTATTCCATGATCAGTATCGGAATGACGGTGGCAGGGAGGATGACCGGCAGGCGGTTCGAGAAGACCGACCCCGAGTCGTCGACCTTCTACGCGGAGCTCAAGCCGATCAGCGGTGACTTCGTGGCCGAGTCGCTGGCGGTCAGCGGGCTCGACCGCGACCTGCTGCTGCGGGAGGGCCGCGACCCCGCCGAGGCGATGGCCGCGGCCGCGGCGTGGACGCGCCAGGTGTGCGGGGTCACCCTGCCGGTGATGGCCGCGTTTCCGCTGGCCTACGACTGGATGTGGACGTACTGGTATTTCCTGCGATTCACCGGTGAATCGCCTTTCGGGCACTCCCGGTGCATCGACATCAAGACCCTCTACACCGCCAAGGCGGGAGTGCCCGTCGCGTGGTCCACGAAGCGGCAGATGCCGCGCGAGGTCCGATCCGGGCGCCGGCACACCCACAACGCCCTGGACGACGCGATCGAACAGGCCGAACTCTTCCAGAACCTGATGCTGTGGCCCGGCTCAGCGGGGCGGCTTGACGGGGTTGAGATCGCCCGCGTGGAACCGGTTCTGGGTGGCCTCGAGGCCGGTCGTGACCAGTGACTCCACCATGTCGGCCGCCCGGTCCACCAGGAACGGCAGGTCCTTGCGCTCGGCCGTGGCGAAGTCCTTCAGCACGAAGGCTGCGGGATCCATCCGGCCGGGCGGCCGGCCGATCCCGAAGCGGATCCGCGGATAGTCCCGCGTCCCCAGCGACTTGGTGATCGACTTCAGCCCGTTGTGCCCGTTGTCTCCCCCGCCCAGCTTCGCGCGCAGCGCGCCGTACGGGATGTCCAACTCGTCGTGCACCACGACGACGTTCGCGGGAACCACCTTGTAGAAGTCGGCCAGCGCCTTCACCGGGCCGCCCGAAAGGTTCATGTACGACAGCGGCTTGGCCAAGATGGCGCGCGCCCCCGCCAGCCGGCCTTCGACGACCTCGGCGCGCGACTTGTGCACCTTGAAACGCCCGCCCATTCGGGCCGCCAGCTCGTCGAGCACCATGAAGCCGGCGTTGTGCCGGTTCCCCGCATACTCAGGCCCAGGGTTGCCCAGGCCGACGAGCAGCCATCGCTGATCACCAATCTCGGCGATCCCCGACATCGCGTCTCCTCACATGAAGAAGTCCCCCACAGGAGGTCCTGTGGAGGACTGTCTCACATTCGTCCTACTCGGCGGACTCGGCCGGGGCGGCCTCTGCCTCTTCGGCGGCCTCACCCTCGGCGGCCTCGCCGGCCTCGGGCAGCTCGGCGGTCGGCGTGGCGATCACGTGGAGAACGAGCGCCTCCGGGTCGCCCGCGAGGGTGACGCCCTTCGGCAGCGCGATCTCGCCCGCGTGTACGGCGAAGCCGACGTCCTTGCCGTCGACGTCGACCTCGACGCCGGTCGGGATGTGCGTCGCCTCGGCCTCCACCGACAGCGCGACGAGCTGCTGGTCCAGGATGGCGCCGCCGATCACGTCACCGGAGACGGTGACCGGGATGTCCACGGTGACCTTCTCGCCGCGCTTGACCAGGAGCAGGTCGACGTGCTCGACGAAGCCCTTGATCGGGTCACGCTGAACGCCCTTGGGCAGCGCGATCTCGTCGACGCCGTCGCCCTTGACGTGGATGAGCACGTTGGCCTGGCGGAGCGCGAGCAGGAGCTCGTGGCCCGGCAGGGTCAGGTGGCGGGGCTCGGTGCCGTGTCCGTAAAGAACGGCGGGAACCTTGTCGCTACGGCGGATCTTGCGGGCGGCGCCCTTGCCGAACTCCGTGCGGAGCTCGGCGTCGATGCGAACCTCAGCCATGGCTCATCTCCTAGGGATGACTCGTCGATTGGATGCGCTCCCCCTCACCCGCCCTAGCGGAAGGCGTTACGAGCGCAACTTCACCACCCTATCCCCCCGCAGCCATGCCCCATCCCCCTTGCGCCCCCCCTTTCCCCGTGATCATGCAGAAGTTCGGGAAGAGGGCACGCAACCTGCGCAAACCTTGCCCATGATCATGCAGAAGCTCGGAAGAATAAGGCCTGAGCTGCGCGAACATCTTTCGTGATCATGCAGAAGTTCGAGAGAACACCACCTCAGCAGGCCGTGCACGATCCGTGATCATGCACTTCTTGAAAAGTGCATGATCACGAATTCCATAAGCCCAGGCAGACACCCATGCCGCCGAACTTCTGCATGATCACAAATCGCGTCGTCCCAGCTCAGCAAGGCCGTCGCCGAAGTTCTGCATGATCACGCACAAGGGTTGGCGCAGCTCACACGCACTGCCGGCGAAGTTCTGCATGATCACGCGCAGGTGTGGGGTGGTCAGCTGTCGCCTTCGAAGAGGCTGGTGACGGAGCCGTCGGTGAAGACCTCGGTGATCGCGCGGGCGAGCAGCGGGGCGATGGACATCACGGTCAGGCTGTCGAACCTCTTCTCGACCGGGATCGGCAGAGTGTTGGTGACGACGACCTCGGAGATCCGTGAGTTCTTCAGACGGTCGACGGCGGGGTCGGAGAACACCGCGTGCGTCGCCGCCACGATGACGTCGGTCGCCCCGTGCTCATAGAGCGCGTCGGCCGCCTTGCAGATCGAGCCACCGGTGTCGATCATGTCGTCGATCAGCACGCAGGTGCGGCCCTTGACCTTTCCGACCACCTCGTGGACCTTCACCTGGTTGGCCACGTCGAGGTCACGCCGCTTGTGGATGAAGGCCACCGGCGTGCCGAGCGAGTCGGACCAGCGTTCGGCCAGCCGTACGCGGCCGGTGTCGGGCGAGACGATCGTCGTCGTCGCCGGGTCAAGCTTGCCCTTCAGATAGTTGATCAGCACGGGCATCGCGAAAAGGTGGTCGACCGGGCCGTCGAAGAAGCCCTGGATCTGCGAGGTGTGCAGGTCGATCGACATCAGGCGGTCGGCGCCGGCCTTCTTGAACATGTCCGCGACCAGCCGGGCGGTGATCGGCTCCCGGCCGCGCCCCTTCTTGTCCTGCCGTGCGTAGCCGTAGAAGGGCATGATCGCGGTGATCCGCTTGGCCGAGGCGCGCTTCAGCGCGTCGACCATGATCAGCTGCTCCATGATCCACTGATTGATCGGCGCGGTGTGGCTCTGGATGACGAAGGCGTCGCATCCCCGGACCGACTCCAGATAGCGCACGTAGATCTCGCCGTTGGCGAAGTCACGCAGCGCGGTGGGCGTGATCTCGACGCCGAGATGCGTGGCCACCTCGTCGGCGAGCCCGCGATGCGAGCGCCCGGAGAAGAACATGAGGTTCCGCTCGCCACTCGTCTTCTTGCCGCTCATGCCACACTCCTCGGCTGCCGAGCCCCATGGCCCGCCGGTTCCTCACGGGTCGCCTCGTCCCGCACGCACGGCACACCGCCGTGCCGCTCTGCTCGCTCGCCGTGCTCACTCACGGTGTCCTCCTGGCCTGCCCTGGGGCGTTACGCGGTGTGGAGCCGCGCCTTGTTCATGGTTGTCCTCGTTGCCACGCCACGCCGCCGCAACGCCCTCAAGCGCCACGCCGCCGCCGCGATCTCAGCCTCCACGCCCAGCCCGGGTCCACGGGCATGCGGCGCTGCCGTTCTCATTGCCGGTGCCGCGCAGGTCATGCCGCACCGGCACATCACCGTACGGCGATGCCCCGCCTCACCGACGTCCAGCCGATCTACTCCGCGCTCGTCTCCGTACCGTTCTGGGTGTTCGCCTGATTCCGCTCGGCGACCGCCTTCTCGGCGGCCTTGGCCGACGCCGTACCTGGGCGGCGGCGGACGACCCAGCCCTCGATGTTCCTCTGCTTGCTCCGGGCGACGGCCATCGCCCCCGGAGGAACGTCGCCCGTGATGACCGAACCGGCGGCGGTGTAGGCGCCGTCGCCGATCGTCACCGGAGCGACGAGCATGTTGTCGCTGCCCACCCGGACGTGGTCGCCCACGACCGTGTGGTGCTTGCTGACGCCGTCGTAGTTCACGAAAACACACGCGGCCCCGATGTTGGAACCCGTTCCGATGGTCGCGTCCCCGGCGTAGGTCAGGTGGGGCACCTTCGACCCCTCGCCGATGGTGGTGTTCTTCGTCTCCACGAAGGTGCCGATCTTGCCCTTGCGCCCGAGCACCGAGCCGGGACGCAGATAGGCGAAGGGGCCGACGGACGCCTGCGGCCCGATCTCCGACCTGTCGCATACGGCGTTGCGCACGACGGCCTCGGCGCCCACGACCGTGTCGGTCAAGGTCGTCGCGGGCCCGACCTCGGCGCCGGCGCCGATCCTGGTGGCCCCGTGGAGCTGGGTGCCGGGGTGGATCACCGCGTCGGGCTCCAGCGTGACCGCGGCGTCGATCCAGGTGCTGGCGGGATCGATGATGGTCACCCCGGCCCGCATGTGGCCTTTGAGGATGCGGTCGTTGAGCACGCGGCGGGCGAAGGCGAGCTGCACGCGGTCGTTGACGCCCTCGACCTCCACATAGTCGGGCGCCACGTAGGCGCCGACGCGGTGCCCGTCCTCGCGGAGGATGGCCAGCACGTCGGTCAGGTACTCCTCGCCCTGGGCGTTGGCCGCGCCGACTCTCTTGACGCCGTCGGCGAGCAGCGCCCCGTCGAAGGCGTAGACGCCGGAGTTCATCTCGTGGACGGCCCGCTGCTCGGCGGTGGCGTCCCTCTCCTCCACGATCTCGAGTACGGCACCGCTTTCGTCGCGGATGATCCGGCCGTATCCGGTGGGGTCGGGCACCTCGGCTGTGAGGACGGTGACCGCGTTGCCGTCCTCGGCATGCCTGGCGAGCAGCGCGGCGAGGGTCTCGGTGCGCAGCAGCGGCGTGTCGCCGTAGGTCACCAGCACGGTTCCGGTGATCGCGCCCACCGCTTCGAGCGCGGTCCGTACGGCATGGCCGGTGCCGTTCTGCTTGTCCTGGACGACCGTGCGGGCGTCGGGCGCCGCGGCGGCGAGATGGGCTTCAACCCGCTCGCGCGCGTGGCCGATCACCACGATCAGCTGATCCGGATCGAGCGCGCGGGCGGCGGCGATCATGTGATCCACGAGGGCGAGACCGCAGAGCTCGTGGAGGACTTTCGGGGTGTTCGACTTCATCCGAGTGCCCTCGCCGGCGGCGAGGACGATGACGGCGGCCGGGCGCGGCACACTCACGGACTGAGGCTCCCTCGGCGACACGACTGAGACGGGTCGGCTTCGGACGGCTGACGGCCACCATCACGGCGCCGCACGGTCACCTGCTCGACAAGGTGAGCTTACCCGGAGGCCCTCTGACACGATCCAGCCCCATCCACAACCGCGATGGAAGGATCCTTGCTCCGGCGCCAGGACTCGAACCTGGACAACAGGGACCAAAACCCTGCGGGCTGCCAATTACCCAACGCCGGAAGGACATGGCGAATGCCGACAGTATCGGCGCCAAGCCGCCTCCTACGATACAGATCCCGCCGGATCTCTGGCGCCATGACGCGAGAGGCAGATCATCACCTCCCCGGCCCCGTGCCGATCTTTCCCGCGCACCGGTTCCACGTGCGACTACTCCGTCCCGGTTACCCGCCTGGAGATTGCGGGCAGACCCCCCGGTACCCAGGTCAGCCGGGGCGTCACGCCGTGGGGACGACACGCCTTAGCAGACGGCGAGCCATGCGGGCAAGACGTGGATTCGCCACCAGATACCCGTGGGAGCGTCACCTTCCCCACATTCAACCGGCGAAGGCCGTAACCTACGATGGCGTAAGTTACGGTGGCGTAGCCAAGAAACTTCCCCAGACCGCGAGGTAGCCCATGACCGTCCTGACCGAACGGCCCGGACCGCAGCCCAAGCCGGACTTCGAGCCCAAAGGCAAGTCCAAGGGCGATCTGATCATCTTCGCCATCGTCGTCGGACTCCCCATCCTCGCGGTCATCGCGGCGGTGCCCTTCGCCTGGGGATGGGGTCTGGGCTGGACGGACATCGCGATCACCTTCGTCTTCTACGCGGTATCCGGCCTGGGAGTCACGGTCGGGTTCCACCGGTACTTCACCCATGGTTCCTTCAAGGCGAAGCGCCCTCTGAAGATCGCTCTGGCGATCGCGGGCAGCCTCTCGCTCGAGATGTCCGTGCTCGACTGGGTCGCCGCCCACCGCAAGCACCACAAGTTCTCCGACAAGGAGGGCGACCCGCACTCGCCCTGGCGCTTCGGCACCGGCGTCTGGGCGCTGTCCAAGGGCCTGCTCTACGCGCACATGGGCTGGCTGTTCGAGGTGGAGCGGGTCAACCGCCAGAAGTACGCCCCGGACCTGGCCAAGGACCCGGACATCATCAAGCTGCACAAGTGGTTCCCCGCTCTGGCGGTCACCTCGCTCCTGCTGCCCGGCGTGCTGGGCGGCCTGCTCACCTGGTCGTGGCACGGCGTCGTCACCGCGCTCTTCTGGGGCACGATCGTCCGCATCGGTCTGCTGCACCACGTCACCTGGTCGATCAACTCCATCTGCCACGTCTTCGGCGACGAGCAGTTCGAGGCGCGCGACAAGTCCCGCCAGGTGTGGTGGCTCGCCATCCCGTCCTTCGGCGAGTCCTGGCACAACCTGCACCACGCCGACCCGACCTGCGCCCGGCACGGCGCGCTCAAGGGCCAGATCGACCTGAGTGCCGGGACGATCCGCCTGTTCGAGAAGGCCGGCTGGGCCCACGACGTGCGCTGGCCCACCACC
Source organism: Planotetraspora thailandica (assembly GCF_016863335.1). Taxonomy (GTDB): domain Bacteria; phylum Actinomycetota; class Actinomycetes; order Streptosporangiales; family Streptosporangiaceae; genus Planotetraspora; species Planotetraspora thailandica. Next base: position 297,602 of record NZ_BOOR01000007.1, on the reverse strand, counting down.
GAGCGACTGGCGGCGAAGCGTCTTGCCTGACGGCCCACATATGGACGGCAGGGCCGCCGCTCGTCCGGCGGCCCTGACCTCTTCCTCTCCCTCTCCCACTTCGGACGACCATTCCAGTACGGCCGGCGCGTTACCCATCAACGGGTCCGCGGTGGCCGTACGTGCCCATATCCAGCCGGACGCGGCTGCGGCCGGACCCGCACGAGCGGCCCGCACGGCCGGGAACCCGACCAGGCATCCGGCCCGGCCGCGCGAAGAGGCCATGATTGAACCCGTGACCGAGTCCTCCCGATCCCGCAAGCGCATGACCGGCGCGGAGCGACGCGAGCAGTTGATCCAGATCGGCCGTGCGCTATTCGCCGAGAAGGGCTTCGACGGCACCTCCGTCGAGGAGATCGCCGCCAGCGCCAAGGTCTCCAAGCCCGTTGTCTACGAGCACTTCGGCGGCAAGGAAGGCATCTATGCGGTGGTCATCGACCGCGAGATGCAACGGCTGCTGAGCCTTGTCACCCAGGCCCTGACGGCGACGCACGCGCGGGTGAAGCTCGAGCGTGCCGCGCTCGCGCTCCTGCAGTACATCGAGGAGAGCAGCGAGGGCTTCCAGATCCTGGTGCGCGACTCGCACGCCGCGTCGGGCACGGGCACCTTCGCGAGCCTGATCAACGACATCGCGGGCCAGGTGGAGGACGTCCTGGCCGACGAGTTCAGGGATCGGGGCTACGACCCCAAGCTCGCCCCCATGTATGCGCAGATGCTCGTCGGCATGACCGCGCTGACCGGCCAGTGGTGGCTGGAGGAGCGCAAGCCGCGACGCGAGGAGGTGGCCGCCCACCTCGTCAATCTCTCCTGGAACGGTCTCACGGGCCTGGAGCAGAATCCCGGTCTCACCGTGGCCTCCCGCGGCCTGGTCCTCGCCGCGGGCGCCGATCTGCGCCGTCCGGGCGAGCTCAAGGAGCAGGAGAAGCAACGCGAACGCGAGCAGAAGGAACTCCAGAAGGCCCAGCGCGAGCAGGAGAAGCAACGCGAACGCGAGCAAAAAGAGCAGGAACGCGCCCGGGAACGCGAGCAGAAGGAGCTCCAGAAGGCCCAGCGCGAGCAGGAAAAGCAACGCGAACGCGAGCAAAAAGAGCAGGAACGCGCCCGGGAACGCGAGCAGAAAGAGCAGGAGAAGCAGCGGGAGCGGGACGAGCGCGAGCTCAAGGAGCTGGAGAGGCAGCGGGAGCGCGAGGAACGGGAGAAGGAACGGCAGCGCGTGATCGAGGCCAAGGCCGCGGCGCGGGCGACCGAGGCGGCCGCGCGAGCGAGCGAGGCGGCGGCCCGGGCCAGCGAGGTCGCGGCGCGCGCGGGTGAGACGACCCCGAGAAATCAGGCGGGATCCGGGGCCGACAGGATGCCCTGACGGTTTCGTTGCGGCCTAGTTAACGTACCGTTCAACAAATTGGGGCATATTTTGTCATATGTCCGCCGACTTCTCTTCCGTCCCAGAATCCAAGGATGTCAACCTTCCCGAGGACACCCCGTTGCCTCAGGACCGCTTCCTCAACCGGGAGGAGAGCTGGCTCCAGTTCAACGAGCGTGTGCTGGAGCTGACGGAGGACCCGGCGATCCCCCTGCTCGAACGGGTTCGCTTCCTCGCCATCTTCGCCAGCAACCTCGACGAGTTCTTCCGGGTGCGGGTGGCCGGCCTCAAGCGCCGGATGGCGACCGGCCTGCTCCTGCGCACCAAGAGCGGACTGAAGCCGAGCGAGGAACTGGCGCGGATGGGGGCGATCGCCGACGAGCTCGCCCGCCGGCACGCGGCCATCTTCCACGACGTCGTCACCCCGCAACTCGCCGCCGAGGGCATCGAGATCGTCCGCTGGGACGACCTGGGCAAAGACGAGCGTACGGCGTTACGCAAGCTGTTCCGTGAGCGCATCCGGCCGGTGCTCACTCCGCTCGCGGTGGACCCCGCCCACCCCTTCCCGTACATCTCGGGCCTCTCGCTCAACCTGGCCGTCACGGTCCGCAATCCGGCCGACGGCCACACGGTCTTCGCCCGGGTGAAGGTGCCCTCGCAGTTGCCGAGGTTCGTGACCGCCTCGCCGAACCGGTTCGTCCCGATGGAGGACGTCATCGCCGCCCACCTGGGCGAGCTCTTCAAGGGCATGGAGATCGTCCAGCACCACGTCTTCCGGGTGACCAGGAACGAGGACCTCGAGGTCGACGAGGACGTCACCGAGAACCTCATGCAGGCCCTCGAACGCGAGCTCCTGCGCCGCAGGTTCGGCCCGCCGGTACGGCTGGAGGTCGAGGACACCATCACCCGCGAGGTGCTGGATCTCCTGGTCGACGAGCTGGGCGTCGCCGAGCACGAGATCTACCGCCTGAGCGGCCCGCTCGACCTGACCGGCCTGCACGCCATCGCCGACCTCGACCGCAGCGAGCTGCGATACCGCAGGTTCGTGCCCGGCGAGGCCGTCAGCTCCGACGACGACCTGTTCGCCAAGCTGCGCGAGCGCGACATCCTGCTGCACCACCCGTACGACTCGTTCTCCACCAGCGTGCAGCGGTTCGTCGAGCAGGCGGCGGCCGACCCGGACGTGCTCGCGATCAAGCAGACGCTCTACCGGACCAGCGGCGACTCGCCCATCGTAGACGCCCTGATCGACGCCGCCGAGGCGGGCAAGCAGGTCGTCGTCGTGGTGGAGATCAAGGCGAGGTTCGACGAGCACGCCAACATCTCCTGGGCGCGCAAGCTGGAGAAGGCCGGCTGCCACGTCGTCTACGGCGTGCTCGGCCTCAAGACCCACTCGAAGCTGGCCCTGGTGGTCAGGCAGGAGGCGGGCGGCGAGCTGCGAACCTACTGCCACATCGGGACGGGCAACTACAACCCGAAGACGGCCAGGCAGTACGAGGACTTCGGCCTGCTCACCGCCGACCCCCAGGTCGGCGAGGACGTCACGGACCTGTTCATCAACCTCACCGGCTACTCCAACCAGTCGGAGTACCGCCGCCTGCTGGTGGCGCCACACTCGCTGCGGCCGGGCCTGCTGACCCGGATCGAGCGCGAGATCGACCACCACCGCAAGGGCCGCCCGGCACGCATCAGGATCAAGACCAATGCACTGGTCGACGAACCGCTCATCGACGCGCTCTACCGGGCCTCCCGCGCGGGCGTGCCGGTGGACCTCTGGGTTCGCGGCATCTGCACTCTGCGTCCTGGTGTTCCTGGTTTGTCGGAGACGATTCGGGTGAGGAGCATCCTGGGACGCTTCCTGGAGCACTCGCGCGTGTTCGAGTTCGGCGGTGGCCGGCGCCCGGAGATGTGGATCGGGAGCGCCGACCTCATGCGCCGCAACCTCGACCGGCGCGTCGAGGCCCTGGTGAAGGTGACCAGCCCGCAACACCGGGCCTACCTGTCCGACCTGCTCGACCTGGCCATGAGCGACGGCACGACCGCCTGGACGCTCAACTCGGACGGCAAGTGGCTGCGCCACCGCGGCGAGATCGACCTCCAGCACCACCTGATCGCCAGCCGCCGCTGGCGGACCGTCGACGACGACTCCGGCAACCTGGACTGAGGCATCATCATGATCGAGCCCGAGGTTAGGCCCACCGACCTGATCCGCGCGGCCGGAGCCGTGGTGTGGCGCGGCGACGAGACCGACCCCGAGGTGGCCGTCGTCCACCGCCCCCGGTACGACGACTGGAGTTTTCCCAAGGGGAAGCTCAAGCCCGGCGAGCACGTCATCGCGGGAGCCCTGCGCGAGGTGGCCGAGGAGACCGGGCTCGACGTCGTGTTCGGCCGACCCCTTCCTCCGGTCCACTACCTGAAGGACGGCCGCCTCAAGCGGGTGGACTACTGGGCGGCGCGCGCCCTCGGCACCTCCACGGAGATCGCCACCCCGGACGAGGTGGACCAGCTCGTCTGGCTCCCCGTCGCGGAGGCGAGGCGCCTGCTGACCTACGAATGGGACGCGGGCCTGCTCCGCGCCCTGACCGCCCTGCCGCTCGCCACGACGCCCCTGATCTTCGTACGGCACGGCCTGGCCGGGTCGCGGCAGGAATGGGAGGGCGACGACGACCTCCGCCCGCTCGACGAGCACGGGCGGGCGCAGGCGCAGGCCCTGGCCGACGTGCTGGCCGCCTACCGCCCGGCCACGCTCGTGAGCTCGCCGAGCCTGCGCTGCGTCACGATGCTGGAGCCGTACGCGCGGGCGCACGGCCTGGACGTGCGCGAGGAGAGGTCCATCTCCGAGGGCGGCTTCGACGCGCGCGAGGCCGACCGGCTGGTGCGCGCGATCCTCGACACGGTGGACCGCCCGGCTGACGGCTCAGGCGTGGTCGTGTGCAGCCACGGCAAGGTGCTGCGCGATCTGCTGGGGGTCGCCGCCGCGGACCGCCAGGACCGCGGCGGAGCCGAGGCAGAGCTGGACAAGGGCGCCTTCACCGTGCTCAACCGGGCGGGCGGCCGCACCGTGAGCGTCGAACGCCATTCCACCTGACGCGCCGGGCCGGGCGACCCCTCATGCGACCTTCGCCCACACCTCCGGGAACTCCTCGTGTGCCCGCTGGGCGTCGGCCCGCTCAAGGCCGACCAGCACGCCGTAGGTGAAGGTGTCCTCCCCGGCGCCCCTGGCAGCCTGGGCCTCCTGGCCGAGCACGTCCTGGGCGACCACGCCGTCCTGGTGCCTGCCCAGCACCTCCTGGACGGTCTCCGCCCGCCCTGCGAGCTCGGGCAGCCCGACCGCCTCGGCGGTGTAGCGGGCCCGCTTCGCGGCCTTGCGCACGTCGTGCATGGCTATCTCGCGCTGCTCGGGGTCCTCGACGGACTGGGCGGTGTCGTAGGCGGCTCCGACCCGCTTCCATCCCTTGTCCGCGATCTTGCCGAGGGTGCGTTCCGCGTCCTCGTCCGCGAGCGGCGTGAGCGGGGGGTTCGCCACCAGGGCGTCGAGGACGTCCAGCAACGCGAAATAGCGCTCGCCGCTCATGGCCTCCCTGACTCGGCCGTAGGCCTCCTGCTCGCGGGCGAGCAGGTCGTCGCCCAGCCGCTGCCGGATCGGGCCGACGATCAGCTCGGTGTCCACGGTGTCGAGCCTGCGGGCGAAACGCTCGCGGATGACCTCGAGGTCGCGCACCTCTCCGAGCACCTCGCCGAGCCAGCGCAGCTCCTCCTGGACGTCCTCCGTACCGCTGATCAGCGACTTGAACGCCTTGAGCGCGCTGCGCAGGCGCCGGCAGGCCACCCGCGCCTGGTGGACGGCGTCGTCCTCCTCCCGGCGCACGTGCGGGTCCTGGGCGCTCAGCGCGTCGACGTGGCTCTTCACGTACGCCATGACGGCCTCGCCCGCCGACCCGGGCGTGAGCTCGGCGACCGGACGCACGGGCACGTCACCGAGAAGGCGGACGAGCTTGCTGCCGGTCTCCGCGGGGGTCGCGCCCGCCTTGACCAGCCGCTTGGCGACCCGCTTGAGCAGGCGACGGTCCCCGTTCTTGAGTTCGGCCTCGACCTCGCGCCAGCGCTCGACCCTGGGGTCGTCGCCGAGCACGGTGCCCTTGACGTCGTCGTCGGCGATCTCCACAAGCGTCTCGCCGCCGTCGTCGAGGAGCTTGACGAGGCCGCGGCGGGTCTCGAGCTGGGCGACCGGGCTGAGCGGGGCGCCCCGGGTGAAGGCGAGCACGAGCTCGGCAAGCTGCGGCGGAACGGTCTTGGCGCCGCGCGTCAGCGGGAGGGTGATCTCCTGCCTGACCCGCTTGGCCTTCGGAAGCTTGAGGTGCCAGCCCTCGTCCTCGCCGCCGCGCCGCCGGCGAAGGGTGATTCCACGCGTGGCCAGCCGGAGATCGGGGGTGTCGAAGTACAACGCGACGAGCCGGTGGCTGAGCGGCTGGGCCACGTCGGAGCACCCCCGGACGCCGCTCAGGTCAGGTAGGCCGTACTCAGCGGGAACGTCGAACTTGTCCTCGATCTCGATCGTCATGCTCACCCCAAACGTGACGAGCCTTTCGGCTGATTTAAGGCACTAATTCCTCCTGGAAATCAGGCTATGCGCCAATTGGGTCAAATGTGAGCGACGACGAAGATCCTTCGGAAGGGAAAAGCCGTGCCGTACGGCTCACGGGGGTAGGCCTCCCGCAGCAGACTCCCGCAGTCGGTGAGGAAGAGCTCCTGGTCACGCGGGGAAAGACGGTCGAGGATCGGCCGCAGCGCCGTGCCCCGCACCCAGGCGAGCACGGCGTCGTCGCCGGGCAGCACGTGGATGTAGGTCGTCTCCCACGCGTCGACCTCACATCCGAGACCGGCGAGCCTGCGCACGTAGTCGAGCGGTTCGTCGGCCGCCGGGCGGTCCTCCAGGTCGCCCAGGGCCTCCTTCCATTTCGTACGGCACAGCTCGCGGATGATCGTGTGGCTCGGGGAGTCGAAGTTGCCCGGCACCTGGAAGGCCAGCCAGCCTCCCTCCGCGAGGTGGCCGACCCAGCGGCCGAGCAGTTCGCGATGGCCGGGCACCCACTGCAACGCCGCGTTGGAGACGATCACGTCGACGGGCCGCTCCGGCCGCCAGTCGCGGATGTCCGCCACCTCGAACGTCGGCCCCTGCGGCGCCTGCTCGATCATGGCAGGCGAGGAGTCGACGCCGTGCACCTGCGCGGAAGGCCAGCGGGGGCGCAACGACGCGGTGAGCTCGCCGGTGCCGCAGCCCAGGTCGACGACGTAGGCGGGGGACTCGGCCCCGACCCGGCCGACCAGCTCGAAGAACGGGCGAGACCGTTCACCGGCGTAGGTGCCGTAGATCTCCGGATCCCAGATGTCGCGTCCCATCTGCCCTCCCACGATTTATCTTGATATCAAGATAATGAATATTATCAAATATATCTCGACGTCAAGACAGCTAGACTCTGCGCATGACCTTCCCGAGGCCCGTCGAGGACGAGGTGGACCGTCTGGTCGCAGCCTGGCGACAGGAGCGCCCCGACCTGGACGTCGCGCCCCTGGAGGTGCTCAGCCGGGTGTCGCGGCTGAGCAGGCATCTCGAACGTGAGCGCCGCGCCGCCTTCGCCGACCACGGCGTCGAGTCGTGGGAGTTCGACGTGCTCACCGCGCTGCGCAGATCCGGCGAGCCGTACGAGCTGAGCCCGGGCGCGCTGCTCCGGGCCACCCTGGTCACCTCGGGCACGATGACCAACCGCATCGACAGGCTGGCCGCCGCCGGACTCGTGGTGCGGCGGCCCGACCCGGAGGACCGGCGCGGAGTGCTGGTGCGCCTCACACCCGCGGGGCTGGAGCGGGTGGACGCCGCCTTCGCCGACCTGCTCAGGCGTGAGCGTGAACTGCTGGCCGGCCTGGGGCCCGACGAGCGGCAGGTGCTCGCCGGGCTCCTGCGCACCCTGCTCGTCCCGTTCGACGCCTCCGCCCCCGGAACGGCGCACTGAGCCGCTCCCGGAAGCCGCCCCGGTCAGCCGCCGAGGCGTTCGGCCAGCTCCATCCACTCCAGCTCGGCCGCGTCCTTCTGCGCGCCGATCTCGCGGAGCTCGGCGTCGAGTCTGCCGAGCAGCTCGAAGTCGCTGCCCGACGCGGCCATCTCGGCGTGCACCTTGGCCTCCCGCTCGGAGAGCTTGTCGAGCTGCCGCTCCACCCGGTTCAGCTCCTTCTGGAGCTCCCGCGCCTCCTTCGCCGACGGGCCCGCGGCCGGAGCCTGAGGTGCCTTCGTCTCGGCGGGAGCCGTATCGGCCGAGGCCGCGGCCCGGGCGGACAACGCCGACCCGGCCGCCCGCCGCTCCAGGTATTCGTCGACTCCGCCCGGCAGCATCGACAACCTGCCGTCGCCGAGCAGCGCCACGCAGCGGTCGGCCACCCGCTCCAGGAAGTAGCGGTCGTGGCTGACCACGACCAGCGTCCCGGGCCACCCGTCGAGCAGGTCCTCCAGCTCGGTGAGCGTCTCGATGTCGAGGTCGTTGGTGGGCTCGTCGAGCAGCAGCACGTTGGGCTCGTCCATGATCAGCCTGAGCAGCTGCAGGCGCCGCCGCTCACCGCCGGAAAGGTCGCCGACGACCTTCCACTGGGCCTCGCCCTTGAAGCCGAGCACCTCGAGCAGCTGCGACGCCGACCATTCCTTCTTGCCGACCGTGACGTATTTGCGGATCTCCTCAACCGTCTCCAGCACGCGTCGCGCCGGGTCGAGCTCGGCCAGCTCCTGCGAAAGGTGCGCGAGCCGCACGGTCTTGCCCTCGACGACGCGGCCCGCGTCGGGCGCGACCATCCCGGACAGCAGACGCAGCACCGACGACTTGCCCGATCCGTTGACGCCGATCAGGCCGATCCGGTCGCCCGGGCCGAACTGCCAGGTGCAGTGATCGAGCACGAGCGGGCCCGCGCCGGGACCGCCCGCGTGAAGCGTGACGTCTTCCAGGTCGTAGACGGTCTTGCCGAGCCGGGCGGAGGCGAACTTCAGCAGTTCGACCGTCTCGCGCGCGGGCGGCACGTCGGCGATCAGCGCCTCGGCGGCGTTGATGCGGAACTTGGGCTTGGAGGTGCGCGCGGGCGGCCCACGCCGCAGCCAGGCGATCTCCTTGCGCATCAGGTTCTGCCTGCGGTCTTCCGCCGCCTGGGCGATCCGCGCCCGCTCGGCCTTGGCCAGCACGTAGGCCGCGTAGCCGCCCTCATAGCGCTCGACCGAGCTGTCCACGACCTCCCACGTGCGGGTGGAGACCGCGTCGAGGAACCACCGGTCGTGGGTGACGACCAGCAGCGCCGACCTGCGCTGCGAAAGGTGTTCGGCCAGCCAGGCGATCGCCTCGATGTCGAGGTGGTTGGTCGGCTCGTCCAGGATGAGCAGGTCGTGCTCGCCGATGAGGAGCCTGGCCAGGGTCGTACGGCGCCGCTCCCCACCGGACAGGTCGCCCGCCCGGGCCGACAGGTCGATGTCGCCGAGTAAGTTGGCGAGGATCTCCCTGATCACCGGGTCGCCCGCCCACTCGTGCTCGGCCCTGCCGTCGAGCACGAGGTCCTGCACGGCGGTCGCCGGGTCGAGGTCGTCACGCTGGGACAGAGCGCCCACGCGCAGCCCCCGGTTGTGCGTGACCCGCCCGCTGTCGGGCTTCAGCTCTCCGGCGATGATCGAGATGAGCGTCGTCTTGCCGCCGCCGTTGCGGCCCACGACGCCGATCCTGTCGCCCTGCTCGATGCCGAGGGAGACACCGGCGAGCAGCGGCTTCGGGCCGTACGAATGGGAGACGGATTCGAGATTGACCAGGTTCATCGCGCGTAAAGCCTACCGGCCACCGCAGCCCGAGCCTATTCGGCCAACGTGGCCCCACGGACTGGCCCGGAGGCGGTGACGGCGGACCTGCAGACGCCCGCCGTCTCCACCGCCGCGGCCACCTCGGCCGCGTGCGCCGCCGACTCTGCCAGGAAGGCGCAGGTGGGTCCCGAGCCGGAGACGATCGCCCCCAGGGCGCCCGCGCCGCGGCCCGCGTCGAGGGTGCGCGACAACGACGGGCGGAGCGACAACGCGGCCGGCTGCAGGTCGTTGACCAGCGCGAGGCCGAGCGCCTTCGCGTCGCCGTCGCGCAGGGCGGCCGCGAGCGGCGCGCTGAGGGCGAGCTCGGCCGGGGCCGCCTCCCCCGTCGCCCTGAGCCGGTCGCATTCGGCGTAGACCGCCGGCGTGGACAGGCCGCCGTCGGCGAGTGCGAAGACCCAGTGGAAGGTGCCCGACGCCGGCACGGCGGTGAGCCTCTCGCCGCGACCGGTGCCGACCGCCGTACCGCCGAACAGCGCGAACGGGACGTCGCTGCCGATGCCCGCGCCGATCTCCATGAGCTCGGCGAAGGACAGCCCGAGCCGCCACAGCTCGTTGCACGCCACCAGGGCGCCGGCGGCGTCGGCGCTGCCTCCGGCCATGCCTCCCGCCACCGGGATCGCCTTGCGAATCACCAGTTCGGCGCCGCCGGAACGGCCCGAACGCTCGGCCAGCGCCTGTGCCGCCCGCACGGCGAGGTTGTCCGGCCCCGTGGGGACGTCGCCGGCGGACTCCCCCTCCACCCGCACGGTCAGCTCCGGCCCGGCGGCCTCACATGCCGTGACCTCGTCGAACAGCGAGACGGCATGGAAGACGTTCACCAGGTCGTGGTAGCCGTCGTCGCGCACCGGTCCCACGGCCAGCTGGAGGTTGACCTTGGCGGGCACACGCACGGTAACTGAGGCCATGGAACCCGAGCCTAACGTCACCGGCCGCTGCCCCCCGACAAAAGATCCATTTAAATAGGGGCGAAAGCCGTCCCACGAAGGTACGGTTGTTCGGACCCCCGGACCATGATGGAGCACCCCCGATAGACGGCCGAAACGCCGCGAGCGCCCCTCTGTCCCCGAGCGACCCGGCCACGGTCGGCGGTTACACCCTGCTCGGGCGGCTCGGCGCGGGCGGGATGGGCACCGTTTATTTGGGCTCGGCCGAAGACGGGCGCCTGGTCGCCGTGAAGGTGCTCCGCCGGGAGTACGCACAGGATCCCGACTTCACCGCGCGATTCCGCTCGGAGGTCGAGCACGCCCAGGCGGTGGCATCGTTCTGCACGGCGCAGGTCCTGGGCCACGGCGAGGACCCGGACGGCCTGCCGTACATGGTGACCGAGTTCATCCCCGGCACCTCGCTCGACCACCAGATCTCCTCGTACGGCAAGCTCGAGCCGGCGACGCTTCACGGGGTGGCGTTCGGAGTCGCGGCGGCGCTGACGGCCATCCACGCGGCCGGCCTGGTGCACCGCGACCTGAAACCCGCCAACGTGATCCTCTCCATGTCGGGGCCCCGGGTCATCGACTTCGGCATCGCCAGGGCCGTCGACGCGACGCACGGGCACACCAAGACGGGCGAGCTCGTCGGCACCCCCGGCTGGTGGGCGCCCGAGCAGCTGCGCAACAACCCCATCGGGCCCGCCGCCGACGTCTTCACGTGGGGGTGCCTGGTCGCCTACGCGGGCAACGGCGCCCATCCCTTCGGCACGGGCGACCCGATGGTCCTCGCCCACCGCATCCTCGAGACCGAGCCCGACCTCGGCGACCTTCCGGAGATGCTCCGGCATCTGGTGCGGCGGGCGCTGAACCGCTGGCCCGACAACCGGCCGACCGCTCAGGAGTTGCTGCTCGCCCTCGTGAGCGGCACCGCCGAGCCGGTCACCCACCCGACCGGCGTGAACGAACTGGCCGGCGTGCCCGAGGTGGCCGAGACGATCGAAGAGCTGTGGAGCCCGCCGAGCAACGTGCGCGACCTGCAGTCCGGCACCACGAGTCCCGGCCGCTCGGGGCCCCCGCTCCTCATGGTGATCGCGGTGGCGGCGGCCCTCGTGCTGGCCGTCGGGGCCGGCCTGTTCTTCGGCCTGCGCGACGGCGAGCAGGGGAAGGCGATCGCTGCCGCCGACCCCACGCGGCGGACCAGCGACATCGGCCGCAGGATCGACGTCCAGGACGTCCAGCTCGTCGTCCAGAAGCCGTCCTGCCGGATCAGGACCGAGGCCGACCAGTCGTGTGTGATCGAATGGGCGCTGCTCAACATGGGCGCGACGCCGGTCGACCTGGGCGGCAGGCCTGACCTGGTCGACGACCGGGGGGTGGGGCACGTCGCCGTGCGTGACGTCCGGCCCGCCCCCGTCGTCCTGGAGCCCGGAGAGATGCTCGCCATGGGCGCCGAATACCTCGTGCCCGCCGGCCGCGCCGCCGTACGGCTGCGTGGTCCGATCGTCGCGGGGGGCCGCATCGTCGAGGTGCGCCTGTGAGGCGGTTCCCCGCGACCACGCGGTGCCTGCTGCTCGTCATGGTCTCGGCGCTCGTCTGCGCCGCGGCCATGTCACCCGCTCCTCCCTCACCGCCGCCGGTCACCTCGGACCCCACTCCGCCCAGTACGCCGATCGAGACGCCCACACCCACGCCCAGCGTCTCGCCGTCCCTGGCGCCGCCGCCTCCGACGTCGGCCCCCACGCGCTTCCCCACGCCGCCCGACCCCCGCCCTCCCCGGAAGACGCCGCCTGAGGCGTGCCCGAACGCGGGGAAATTCGACTTCGACGGGGACGGCCAGGACGACGCCGTGGTCGGGGACCAGTTCGCCGGCTTCGGCTCGTCGCGTGGCGGGAGGCTCTTCCTGCTGCGCGGGAGGGCGGGAGCCCCGCTCGACCCGGTGATCGAGGCGTTCGAGTCCGGAGTGCCCGGATGGACCGCCAGGCCGGGCCACATCGACGGCGACCGCTGCATGGACCTCGTGGTCGCCAATCCGTTCGCCGACTCCAGCGACGCCTTGGGGTCGGGGATGGCCTACGTCTTCTGGGGAGGGCGCGACTTCGGCCGCGTGGGTTCCCCCCGGCTGGAGCTGAGGGCGCCGAAGCCCCGCGCCGGAGCGCGCTTCGGCTGGTCGGTGGCGGTACGAGACCACCTGATCGCGATGGGCGCGCCGTACGAGGACGCCGACGGCGAAACCGGCTCCGGGGCCGTCTACCTCTTCCAGGTCGACAAGCGCGAGCCCGGCCGGCCGAAGCGGATCACGCAGGAGTCCCCCGGCGTGCCCGGTGCGAGCGAGGCGGGCGACCTGTTCGGCTGGTCGGTGACGATCGGCAGGCTCGGTCACGACCCCGACATGCCCGACCTCGCGGTCGGCGCGCCCTTCGAAGACGCGGACGACGCGGGCGGAGACGACGCCGGAGCGGTCACCGTGCTCTACGACGTGTCAGCCCGGGAGGCGCCCTACGAAGGGGCGAAATGGGACCTCCATCAGGCGACCGACGAGGTGCCCGCCACGGCCGGGGACCGCTTCGGTTACTCCCTGCGGTACGGCAAGAACGGCGTCAAGAGCTACCTGGCGGTCGGCGCCCCGCTGGCCGACCCGGAGCGGGTGCGGGACGCCGGCGTCGTCGTGCTCTTCGAGGTCGCCGAGTCCGGCCCGCGCTTCCTGCGGGTCGTACGCCAAGGGTTCACCGGCATCGGCGAACACCTCGAGCAGGGCGATCGGTTCGGGGCGTCCGTGGCCTTCAGCGGGCCGTACCTGCTGGTCGGGATCCCCGGGGAAGGCTCGCCCGAGGCGCCGGAGAGCGGCGCGGTGGGCGTCGTGCCCCTCGCGGACGGCCCGCCCGGCTGGATGCAGACCGAGGACGACCCGCGGCCCTACGACCACTTCGGGGCGAGCGTGGGCCCGTTCGGTGAAGGCCGGTTCCTGATCGGGGCTCCGGACCGCGGCGTCACGGGCGCGGTGACCGTGGTGACCACGCCGATCTCCGTAGGCGGGCGGGAGTCCAACGAGCTGTCACCGACCGGCGCGGCAGGCGCGGAGGCCCTGGACTTCGGCTCCTTCGTCACCGGATAGGGCGGGTCAGCGCGAGAACCGGTCCAGCAGCAATGCCAACCGGCGCTCCTGTGCTTCCCGCCGCAGCCTGCCGCTGCGGGTGAGCGTGACGAGCCCGTGCAGCCCGCTCCAGAGGGTCTCGGTCAGCGTCTCCAGGTCGTCGTCGCGCGCGAGCGGCCGCACGGCCTCGCGTAGCTCACCGAAGGCCTCCCGCAGGGCGGGCGGCGCCTCGGGGCTGGCGAAGGGGAGGTCGACCGCTCGCGTGAACATCGCGTCGTACAACGCAGGCCGTTCCTCGGCGAACGCGGCATACGCGGTGCCCACAGCGGTGAGGGCCTGCCGCGGGCCTGCCGCGGACGCACGGGCCGCACGCAATCCGGCGGCGATGTCGGCGAAGCCCTCTACGGCGACCGCCGCCATGATGGCGTCCTTGCCCTTGAAGTGGCTGTAGAGGACCGGCTGGCTGTACTCGATCTCGTCGGCGAGTCGCCGTGTGGTCACCGCGTCCCAGCCCTCGGATTCGGCCAGTTCACGGGCGGCCGTGATGATCAGCCGTTCCCGCTCCGCTCGCTCGCGTTCCCTGCGCGCCTGAATGGACATGTGTCGATTCTAGCGCCGCTAGACTTCCTGTCACAGACATGTTAGCTTCGCTCCACTATCTAGCGCTGCTAGCAACGGGAGGGGCGATGCTCGCCTACGGACTGGCCGTCCTGCTCAACGCCTTCGTCATCGTCATCGGCGCCAGGTTTCTCCTGACGCCCCAAGCCGCGGCATCCGGCTACGGCGTCGCGGCCAAGGAGAACGGAGACCGGGCCTACCTCACGATCAAAGGTCTGCGCGACGCCACGTACGGCGTGCTCGGGCTCGCCCTCCTCGCCTTCGTGGGCGCCCACGCCGCCGCGTGGTTCATGCTCGTCGTCGCCCTCGTTCCCCTCGGCGACACCGTCATCGTTCTGCGCAACGGCGGCACCAAGGCGGCCGCGTTCGGCATCCACTCCGCCACCGCCGTGATCGTGCTCGCCGACGCCGGCCTGTTGTTCGCCGTATGACTCCGCTTTCGAACAAGGAGACGCACAAGATGTCACTGATCGTGCCCGACTTCGACGAGTCCGTGATCGTCCGCTCCGCGGAGGCCGAGGTGGTCGGCCGGGCCCCCACCGCCATCCGGCTGCTGGCCGACAGCAGCTCGACGGGCGGCGCGCTATCGGCCCAGCGGGTCACCCTGACCGGCGGCGCGGACGGCGCCCGGCCACACCACCACACCGGTTCCGCCGAGCTGTTCTACATGCTGGACGGCGTCGCCCAGTTGCTGTCAGGCGACCAGATCGTGACCGCCGAGCGCGGCGACCTTGTCATCGTGCCGCCCGGCCAGGCACACGCCTTCGCCGCCGCACCGGGAGAAAACGCTGACATCCTCATCGTCATCACCCCCGGCGTCGAACGGTTCGAGTACTTCCGCCATCTGGAACGCATCGCCTACGGAAAAGTGCCGCCTGAGAGCCTGCTGGAGATCCAGGACCTGTACGACACCTACTTCGTCGACAGTCCCCCTTGGAGCGGCGCCCGATCCTGACGGCCCTCGGCACGCCGCTCCGGGCCATACGCCTGGACGGAGAGGCCCCGCTAGGCCGTCTCGACGGGCGGACGGTGCTCGGCTATGCGGGCGAAATCGGCGATGCCCAGTTGCTCGCCCCTGGCCGACGGGTCCACCCCCGCCTTGACCAGTGCCTCCTCCGCGGCTGCCGCCGTACCGGCCCATGACGTGAGGGCGGCCCTGAGCGTCTTGCGGCGCTGCGCGAACGCCGCGTCGATCGCCGCGAAGACCTCCTTGCGAGGCGCCGACGTCTCCGGCGGATCCCTGCGGACCAGGGAGACCAGGCCCGAGTCGACGTTGGGCGCCGGCCAGAAGACGTTGCGGCCCACGGGGCCGGCCCGGCGCACGTCGGCGTACCACGCGGCCTTGAGCGACGGGATGCCGTAGATCTTCGAGCCGGGGGCCGCCGCGAGCCGGTCGGCGACCTCCGCCTGCACCATCACCAGGCCCCTGCGCAACGACGGCAGCGCCTGCAGCAGGTGCAGCACGACGGGCACGGACACGTTGTACGGCAGGTTGGCCACCAGCGCGGTCGGCTCGGCCCCCAGGTCGGACGGCCACACCCGCAGTGCGTCGGCGTGCACGACGGTCAGCCTGTCCGCCAACTCAGGGGCACGCTCGGCCACGGTCAGCGGCAGTTGCTCCGCGAGCACGGGATCGATCTCGACGGCGACCACCCGGGCGACCTCCGGGAGAAGCGCCAGCGTCAGCGAGCCGAGACCGGGGCCCACCTCGATGACCACGTCGTCGGCGACCGGCTCGGCCGTACGGACGATCCGGCGCACGGTGCCGGCATCGATCACGAAGTTCTGCCCGAGCTTCTTGGTCGGCCGGATGTTCAGCTTCTGCGCCAGGGTGCGCACCTCTACCGGACCGAGCAGGCTCATGCATCAAGTGTGGTGCATGCTGAGGCGTCGATTCACCCGGCGTGTTTTCCTCGATGGGCAATCCACCCCGCCTTCCGCGTCGAATCGCCTATATACCGAAAGGCGGACAGACGTTTACGGTCAAGATCGACAGGACCCGGCCCCCGCGATCCCCTGGAGTCGAACCCCTCCGAGTGGGCGATCCACCGGTCATCGGCCCCTACCGGCTGCTCGGAAGGCTCGGCGAGGGAGGGATGGTTCGCGGGCCTGCCGGACACCGGCCCCGCCGGGTCGGTCGCCGTGCTCGATCGAGGCACCTTGGCATATCACGGCCAGGAAAGATCGACGGTGGCGGCTCCGCCGATTTCGGGGCGGCCGTCGCCGGCTGAGTCACCAGGCGCCGAAGGCGGTCTCGCCGTTGGCGGTGATGGCGGCGGCGAGGTCGCGCACGTCTGCGCCCTTGACCTCGGCCAGGCAGCGGAGCGTCAGCGGGATCAGGTACGGCGCGTTGGGCATGCCCCGGTGCGGCACGGGCGGCAGGTAGGGAGCGTCGGTCTCCACCAGCATGAGCTCGACCGGCGCGACCTGGGCCGCCTCACGAAGGTATCCCGCGTTCTTGTACGTCACCGGACCGGAGAAGGACATGAAATATCCGGCCGCCGAGCAGCGCTTGGCCAGCTCGGCATCTCCGGAAAAGCTGTGAAAAATCACCACATCGGGGGCGCCTTCGTCGGCGAGGACGCTGAGGACGTCGTCGTGCGCGTCACGGTCGTGGATGACCAGCGCCTTGCCGGTCCGCTTGGCGATCTCGATGTGGGCGCGGAAGCTCGCCTGCTGGTCGTCGTGGGAGGCCCGGTCGCGGAAGTAGTCGAGGCCCGTCTCCCCCACCGCCCGCACGTACGGCCGGCGGGCCAGGTCCTCGATCTCGGCGAGCACCTCGGGCGTGGAGGCGTGGGCCTCGTTCGGGTGAATGGCCACGGCTGCGTAGACGTCCGCATGCCCGGCCGCGGCCTCGGCGTTCCAGCGGGAGGACGGCAGGTCATATCCGACCGTGACGAGACGGGTCACGCCGACCGACTTGGCCGCCTCCAGGATCGATTCGACCGTCGAGTTCGCCGCCTGGGCCGCGAGCCCCACCGGATCACCCGAGGACGCCCGGCGGTCGCCCACCATGATGTCCAGATGGCAGTGGCTGTCGAAGACCTCGCCCGGCAGGGCGTCAGGCACCGGAGGTATCCCCTTCACGCCACCCGACCCTACCGTCTCCCCTCCGAGCCCTCTGGTGGTGATCCCCCAGCCCCCCTGGTGGTCATCATGGAACCCTCTGGGGTGATCATGCAGCCCCCTGGGAGGTGATCACACAGTCCACTTGGTAGTGATCACACAGTCCCACTTGATGGTGATCATGCAGAACCTCGGGCATGGGCACCCCTGCCTGCACCAACCCTTCCCGTGATCATGCAGAACTTCGGGAAAGAGGTTCTCACCTGCGCCGATCCATTTCGTGATCATGCAGTAGTTCGCCGGCATGCCCCTTGAGCAGCAAAAACCCGAGTGTGATCATGCACCGGAACGTCACCCGTACGGCTTGGCCAAGCGCCACGCCGCGCAGCACACCGGCAGCAGCACGGAAGCCCAGGCGCCCACAGAGGGAAGCGCGGCTACAGCGGTGTGAGGTAGTAACCGCGCGCACTCAGGCAAAGCGGCTACATGGGAGTCACGGACCCGCTTGTGCATGACCACGCTTGGCTTCGTAGCTGGCTAAGGGGACATCGGCGAACTACTGCATGATCACGAAATAAATTCACGCAGGTCACAGGACATCCCTCCGAAGTTCTGCATGATCACGACCGAGGTTTGGGCAGGTCGGTGGCCAGTTCCCCGAACTTCTGCATGATCACGGCGAGAAGGTGCGCAGGCTGGGCACCCTGCGCGCGAACTTCTGCATGATCACGCCCAAGGGGGTGCCGCGTGACCACACCCAATGTGGCGCTGCGCGATCACACCCAATGTGGCGCTGCGCGATCACACCCAAGGGGTCCACACCCACGTGGTTCACTCCAAGGGCTTCACAACCAAGGGGTGTGCCCAACGTGGTGTTAGGAATCCAGGCGGGCGAGTTCTTCATCGACGATCTTGGGGTCGAGCTTGGCGAACAACGGCTTGGGCGGAGCCAGCGGCGTGCCGGCCTTGATCGAGCTGTGCTCCCACTTCGCGGCGCCGGAGTAGTCGCCCGTGATCACCGGGTACGAGGGGCCGCCTTCCTCGTCGACCTCGCGGATCTCCGGCATCCCCGACCACACCCCTTCTCCACCGAGCATCTCGAAGATCTTGTTCGACGAATTGGGGAGGAACGGTGTGAGCAGCGTCTTGACGTCGTCCACGACCTGGAGCGCCACGTGGAGGATGGACCCCTGCCGCTCGGAATCGTCCTTGATCTTCCAGGGCTCCTGCTCGGCGAGGTACTTGTTCGCGTCACGGACGACGTCGAAGGCCTCGGTCACCGCGTTCTTGAACCGGGAGCGCTGGAGTTCTCCCCCGACGGCGGCGAAAGCCGTACGGGACCTTTCGAGGAGCGCCCGGTCGGCGTCGGTGAGGTTGACGGCCTCGGGCACGGCGCCGAAGTTCTTCGAGGCCATCGAGATCGACCGGTTGACCAGGTTGCCCCATGCGGCGACCAGTTCGCCGTTGTTGCGGTTGACGAACTCCGACCAGGTGAAGTCGGTGTCCTGATTCTCCGGCCCGGCGACGGCGATGTAGTAGCGCAGGGCGTCGGCCGAGTAGCGCTCGAGGAAGTCCCTGACGTAGATCACGACCTGGCGGGACGACGAGAACTTCCGCCCTTCCATGGTCAGGAACTCGCTCGACACCACTTCGGACGGCAGGGCCAGCTTGCCGAGCGGGCCCGGCGTGCCTCCCCTGGCGCCCTCGCCGTTGTAGCCGAGGAGCATCGCCGGCCAGATCTCGGAGTGGAAGACGATGTTGTCCTTGCCCATGAAGTAATAGCCGCGGGCGTCGGGGTTCTGCCACCACTGCCGCCACGCGTCCGGGTCGCCGCTCCGCCTGGCCCACTCGATGGACGCCGACAGGTAGCCGATGACGGCGTCGAACCACACGTAGAGCCGCTTGTCGGAACGGTCGCGCCAGCCGTCGAGCGGGATGGGCACGCCCCAGTCGAGGTCGCGGCTGATCGCCCGCGGCTGCAGGTCGCCGAGCAGGTTGAGGGAGAACTTCAGCACGTTGGGCCGCCACTCGCCCTGCTTGGACTGCAGGTAGGTGCCCAGCGCCTCGGAGAACGCCGGCAGGTCGAGCATGAAGTGCTCGGTCTCGACGAAGACGGGGGTCTCGCCGTTGATCCTCGACCGCGGGTTGATCAGGTCGATCGGGTCGAGTTGGTTGCCGCAGTTGTCGCACTGGTCACCGCGAGCCCCGTCGTATCCGCAGATAGGGCAGGTGCCCTCGATGTAGCGGTCCGGCAGGGTACGCCCGGTGGACGGGGAGACCGCCCCGAGCGTGGTCTTCGGGAAGATGTAGCCGTTCTTGTACAGCCCGAGGAAGATCTCCTGGGCGACCGAGTAATGGTTGCGCGTGGTCGTCCGCGTGAACAGGTCGTACGAGAGGCCGAGGCCGGTCAGGTCCTCGGCGATGACCTGGTTGTACCGGTCGGCGAGCTCCCGGGCGGTGACGCCCTCCTTGTCGGCCTGCACCTGGATGGGCGTGCCGTGCTCGTCGGTGCCGGAGACCATCAGCACCTTGTTGCCCGCCATCCGCTGATAGCGGCTGAAGACGTCGGAGGGCACCCCGAACCCGGAGACATGCCCGATGTGACGAGGGCCGTTGGCATACGGCCAGGCGACGGCGGTCAAGATGTGCTGGGACATGTCCACAAGCCTAGAGCCCACTCGGTGCCGTCTCACACCGATTTGGCTCCGGCCATGGTCAACCCCGTGCGAGGCCGTCGCCCAGGCGTGCCGGCCGCGTCAGGCGTCCGCAGGCGTACGGCTGACGGCCTCGGCGGCCTCCTCCGCGGCGGACGCGGCGACGTCGATCGGGGTCTCGCGGGAGCGGCGGATGCCGAGGATGCTGATGAACAGCGACGCGAAGATCGTCTGGAAGCTGATGACGAAGGCGGTCGCCGACGGCACGACCAGGCGGAGCGACTCGGCGGGTATCAACTCCCCGAAGCCCCTGCCGCCCCAGTGCACCAGGGAGGCGACGAGGCCGCCGAGTCCCGCGACGCCCAGCAGGCCGCCGGCCAGCAGGCCCTTCTCCAGGGTGACGATGTCGACGAGCTTCCTGATCCGCTTGTCCTCGGGCAGGAAGCCCTCCTCCGCGGCGTACACCTTGGTGAACAACGCGAACAGGACGGCCTGGAAACCGATCACCACCATCGCCGACGCCCCGACGAGGGTGTCGACGTCGAAGGCGAGCTTGCCGATGTAAACCGGGCCGAAGGTCAGGGCGGCGCCCGCGACCAGGCCCAGGGTCATCAGCACGAGCCCGGGGATGAAGAACAGCCAGCGGGGGCTGTACAGCATCAGGAAGCGCAGGTGGCGCCAGCCGTCCCGCCAGGAGCGCAGGTGCGGCGGGCGAGAACGGCCGTCAGGCGAGAGGGTCGTCGGCACCTCGCGGACGTCGAGCCCCTGAAGCGTGGACTTGACCACCATCTCGGAGGCGAATTCCATGCCGCCGGTCTGCAGGCCGAGCTGGAGGATGGAGTCGCGCCGGAAGCCCCGAAGACCGCAATGGAAGTCGCCGATGGCGCTGGGGAAGAACAGCCGGCCGACGAACGACAGGACCGGGTTGCCCAGGTAGCGGTGGAGCGGCGGCATGGCGCCGGGGGCGATGCCACCCTTGAACCGGTTGCCCATCACGAGCTCCGCTCCGTCCCGGAGCTGCTCGACGAAGGGCATCAGGTTCGTGAGGTCATAGGAGTCGTCAGCGTCTCCCATGATCACGTATTTGCCGCGTGCGGCCCGGATGCCGCCGAGCAGGGCGTTGCCGTACCCCTTCTCTTCAACGTGGACCACGCGGGCGCCCGCGTCCCGGGCGAGCTGCTGTGATCCGTCGGTGCTCCCGTTGTCCGCAATCACCACCTCGCCGTCGATTCCGTTCTCCTGCATGCAGGCCAAAGCCTTGCGCACGCATGTCTCAACGGTCTCGGCCTCGTTGAGGCACGGCATGACGACGGTCAGCTCCACGTCGCAACTCCTCGCATATGACGTTAGGACATCATGATGCCCGCTTCCCCCAGGTGCCCGAGTCAAGTCCACAAAAGGGCTGGCATTCTGTAACCATGGTCGCGGTCGCGGAGCCACCTGTAGTCGACGCCTCCCCGGTGAGTGGATGGGGGCGTTTTTTCGCGCTCCTACGCCGCCACCGCATCTTCGCGACGGCACTGACCGTGGGCGCGCTGATCAGGATCGTGACCATGCTCGGGTTCGGCCCGGCCATGTGGTTCAACGACTCTTACGACTACATCTCGGTCGCGTTGCGGGTCCGGCCGCATCCGATCCGCCCGGACGGCTACGGATTCTGGCTGCTGCTCCTGCGCCCGTTTCACAGCCTGGGGCTCGTGGTCTTCACGCAGCATGTCATGGGTCTGGCGGCGGCCGTACTGATCTATGCGCTTCTGACCAAGAAATTTGGCGTCCCAGGATGGGGGGCGACGCTTGCGGCGGCGCCCGTCCTGTTCGACGCCTACCAGATCCAGCTCGAGCAGCTGATCATGTCGGACACGATGTTCATCCTGCTGGTGGTCGGCGTGGTCACGCTCGTCCTGTGGCATCGGAAGATGCCGTGGAAGGTCGGCGCGGTCGTCGGGTTCCTGCTGGCGGTGACGGCCCTGACCCGGAGCATCGGCCTGCCCATCCTGGCCCTGGTCGTCGCCTACCTCCTCATCAAGCGCACCGGCTGGAAGCCCATCGTCGCCATGATCGTCGCCTGTGCGCTTCCCGTGGCGGCCTACATGGGCTGGTTCAAGGCCGTGAACGGGCAGTTCGCGATGACCAACAGCGACGGGGTGATCCTCTACATGAGGACCTCGCTGTTCGCCGACTGCCACAAGATGAAGCTGGACGAGCGCAAGGAGCTGGAGCTCGCGCTTCTGTGCATCAACACCCCGCCCGACAAGCGTGAGCCGTCCGCCCAGGCCTACCTGTGGTGGGACAACGAGAACCAGCTCCACGTCTTCGGGTCGGGCATGAAGTTCACCCCCGAGATCAACGCCAACGCGAGCGCGTTCGCCCAGAAGGCGATCCTCGCCCAGCCGGGCGACTACCTCGCAGCCGTGGCCAAGGACTTCTTCCGCGCCTTCCGCTGGGACAGGCCGCGGTTCCCCGACTACAAGACCTTCCAGCTGTACGAGTTCAGCAACTCCTTCACCCGTTCGATCCCCAAGTGGAGCTCCTACCACAGCACGACAGACAGGGATGTCGAGGCGTACGAACACGGCTCGGGCGCCACCCACGTCGTCGCGCCCTGGTCGGATTTCATGATCGGCTACCAGAAGGTGGTCAGGCTTCCGGGGATCGGCCTGGGGCTGCTCCTGCTCGTCGGCCTGTACGGCGTGGCCGTACGGTGGCGCAGGCTCGGCGGGACGGTGCTGCTGCCGTGGCTCGGCGGGGTCGGCCTGGTCCTGGCGCCCGCGGCGACGGCCGAGTTCGACTACCGCTATCTGCTGCCCGCCGTGCCGCTGGCCTGCATGGCCGCCGCGATCACCATCGTGCGGCTGCGCAGGCGCAGGACGGACGACCCCGCGCCCGAGTCGGCGGATCCGGCGCCGCTCGCCGAGCCCGCCTGACGGACCGGCCGGTCAGGAGCCGTGGACGGCGTTGTAGAGATCCCGTTTGGGAACGCCGGCGGCCTTGGCGACGTCGACGATCGCCTGCTTGCGGGCCACGCCCGACGCCTCCAGCCTGGCCACCTCCTCCACGAGGTCGCCGATCGCCGGCGGCTCGGCATCGGGGGCGTGCCCGGCCACGACGAGGGTGATCTCGCCGCGGACCTCGCCCGCCGCCCATTCGGCCAGCTCGCCGAGGGCGCCGCGCCGCACCTCCTCGTAGGTCTTGCTGAGCTCGCGGCAGACGGCCGCGGGGCGGTCGCCGCCGAACGCCTCGCTCATCGCCTCCAGCGTGGCCTGCAGCCGGTGGGGCGCCTCGAAGAACACCATCGTGCGCTCCTCAGCCGCCAGGGACGCCAGCCTCCTGGCCCGCTCGCCGGGCTTGCGCGGCGGGAAGCCCTCGAAGCAGAAGCGGTCGCTGGGCAGGCCGGACACGGCCAGCGCGGTGGTGACGGCCGACGGGCCGGGCAGCGCGGTCACCTGCACGCCCGCCTCGACGGCCAGGCGCGTGAGGCGGTAGCCGGGGTCGGAGACCCCCGGCATGCCCGCGTCGGTGATCACGACGACGGTCTGGCCCTCGAGCAGCGCCTCGAGCAGTTCCGCCGCCCTGCCAGCCTCGTTGTTGTCGTAGTAGGAGACGACCCGCCCGGTGACGGTCACCTCCAATTCGGAGGCGAGGCGGCGCAACCTGCGGGTGTCCTCGGCCGCGATCACGTCGGCCTTCGCGAGCACCTCGCGGAGCCGTGGTGACGCGTCGCCAATCCGTCCGATCGGAGCCCCCGCGAGAATAAGCACCCGCCCAGCCTATGACTCCCTGAAACGTTCATCCGCGAACGGCCAGATGTTCCCAATCGGCGCGTAGGCCATGTTGGGGCACCACTCCCACCAGTACTCTGTCGCAGTGGCCGTAACCGATTTCCCGTACCAGGCCTTCGAAGAGCCAGACCAGGGGCCCAGCGAGAAGCCGCAGGCCTCGGTCCGTGACCGGCTCGTGCCGCCCATGCCCGGCAGCGCCGTATGGGGCTGGATCGGCCCGATCGTGGTCGCCGTCTTCGGCGCGGTCCTCCGGTTCACCCGGCTCGGGACCCCGGACGCGGTCGTCTTCGACGAGACCTATTACGCCAAGGACGCCTGGGCGACGGTCAAGTACGGCGTCGAGCGGCAGTTCGTCGACGGCGCCGACAAGCTGATCCTCGCGGGCAAGACCAACGTCTTCAAGGTGTGCCAGCTGCCCGAGCAGTGCGCCTCCTTCGTGGTCCACCCGCCGCTCGGCAAGTGGCTCATCGGGCTCGGCGAGCTGGCGTTCGGTCTCAATCCGTTCGGCTGGCGCTTCGTCACCGCGCTCGTCGGCGCGCTCTCGATCCTGATCATCGCGCGCGTGGCGCGGCGGATGACCCGGTCCACCCTGCTGGGCTGCCTGGCCGGATTCCTGCTGTCCCTGGACGCGCTGCACTTCGTGCTCTCCCGTACGGCCCTGCTGGACATGTTCGTGATGTTCTGGGTGCTCGCCGGGTTCGCCTGCCTCGTGGTCGACCGCGACCGCATGCGGCAGCGCCTGGCCGACTGGTACGAGTCCGACGACCCGAGCAAGAACCTCGAGTTCGGGCCGCGACTCGGTCTGCGCCCGTGGCGGCTGGCGGCGGGGTTGTGCCTGGGCGCGGCGATGGCCAGCAAGTGGAACGGCGTCTACTTCATCATCGGCTTCGCGCTGCTGACCATCCTGTGGGACCTCGGCGCACGCCGGGCGGTCGGCCTGCGCCGGCCGTACGTCGGCGCGGCGGGCAGGGACCTGCCGCTGGCCGCGGCCTGGATGGCCGTGGCGCCCGCGGCGGTCTACTTCTTCTCGTTCACGGGCTGGTTCGTCTCCGGCAAGGGCTGGGGGCGCAACTGGGCGGACGCGACCTCCGGCGGACCCCTGCACTTCGTGACCAGCTCCCTGAGCTCGTGGTTGAGCTACCAGACGCAGGTGCTCAGCTTCCACAACGGGCTGACCGAGGGACATCCGTACCAGTCGCAGCCGTGGCAGTGGCCGCTGCTGCTACGGCCGGTGGCGTTCTTCTACGAGTCGCCCAAGAACTGCGGCGCCGCCACGTGCTCCTGGGCGGTACTCGGGACGGGAACGCCGGTGATCTGGTTCGGGGCGGTGATCGCCCTGGTCGCGATGATCGCCTGGTACGTGTCGACTCGTGACTGGCGGGCGGGCGCGGTGCTGCTGGCCTACGGCGTCGGCTGGCTGCCCTGGTTCTACTTCGCCATCGTCGAGCACCGCACGATGTTCCAGTTCTACGCGCTGCCGCTGCTGCCGTTCATGGTCTTGGCCATCGTGCTGGCCTGCGGGCTCATCCTCGGGCCCGTGAAGGCCAGGCCTTCGCGCCGCATCACCGGCACGGCGATCGTCGGGGCTTATGCCCTTTTCGCACTGATCAACTTCTGGTGGCTCTACCCTGTCATAGCGGCACAGATTGTTCCGTACGACGTATGGAGCTCACGAATGCTCTTCTCATCGTGGATCTGACCTTCCGTATCGTTGGTCACAGGGGTGCTCACCAGTGAGGCATGGTCGTCGTCAACGATGGGTTCCATACGGCAGACTGCGAGTCATGCCCGCACCTGACGTGGCCGCACTCCTGGCCGAGCTCGAGCGTTCCGCGCCCGACATCGCCGAGCCGGCACGCGTGGCCGTCGAATGGCTGACCGGTGGCGAACCCCTGGAGACCATCAGCCAGCTCGATGTGTGCGAGTTCCTCTGGTACACCCTGCCGATCAAGCTGTCCGGCGACCGCCCGACGATCGCCCGCGCGCTCGGCGAGCTCCTCCGCCTGGGCGGCATGGGGAGGTACGCCGCGCTGTGCGACTCCCCGGTCACGACGGAGATCCTGCGCACGTACGCCAGGGAGGGCGAGGAGGCCGGGGCCGCGGCCTATCACCAGGCGCTGGAGGAGACCGGGGTGCTGCCTCCGGACACCCCTGAGCTGTCCTGGAGCTCCATCATGGGGCCCGAGGAGCTCGGCGCCCACCTCGCCTGCGCCGCCGCCCTGGAGCTGGCCATCGTGTCGGGCGACCCCTTCGACCGCAAGACGCTGACCATCCGCTGGCTCACGGCCCCCCGGGCCGAGCTTGGCGGCGACTGCTGGCTGAACCGGGTGCACGGCGAGCGGCTCAACCGCTGGGTGCTCGGGCGAGGCAGCGCCCGCCGCGAGCTGGCCCAGCCGTTCGAGGTCAGGCTGCACGCCCCGGTCGCCGCCCCCACCAGGGCCCATCTCGAGCCGCTGCGGTGGCTGCTGAGCCTCGCGACCGGCGGGGTGCCGCTCACCGAGCGGTTCAACCTCACCCGCGCCCTGGTCGTGGACGCCGTCGACCGCTTCGGCTGGGACGTCATGACCACCCGGTCGGTGCGCGGCGAGGCCGACGTGCCCGCGCTGACCACGCTCAAGGAGATCGCCGTCGACGAGCTCGGCGCGCTGAGCCGTACGGGCAAGCGGCTCGAGCTGACGGCCGTGGGACACGCGCTGCTCGCCGACCCCGCCACGTTGTGGCGGGAGGCCACCGCCACGCTGCTCCTTCCCGCGCGCGGCGAGCACGACTTCGAGATCTCCATCCGCGAGTCGGCGCTGATGCTGCTGATCGACAACGGGCCTCTGCCCTACCCCGAGCTGAGTGAGCGCGTGGCCGACGTGGTGAACGGCGAGGGCTGGCGCACCACCGAGGGCGGGCAGGTCAACACCGCCGACCTGGCCGCGCCCCTGGGTGAGCTCCAGCGCCGCCTCGACGCGCTCGGGCTGCGGGTCGACTGCGCCTGGGGGTCCCCGTGGCGGCTGACCGACATCGGCCGTTCCGCGGCTCTCGCCGCCCTGCGGGCCAGGGCGCTGCGCCCCCGGCAGTACGCCGGCATGGGCTGACCGGCCGTCGTCAGCGGTGCATCCGCGCGCCCTTCAGCGTCTTGTCCACCGCATTGCGCGGGCCGTACACCGCCAGTCCGACCAGGTCGAGCTGACTTTGCGGGACGGCCGCCACCGCGGCGCGGTTGTCCTGATCGTTGCCGGTGGCGAACAGATCCCACGTGAAGATCGACATCGGCAGTTCGCGACCGAGCGCACGCGAATGGGCGAGCGTCAGCTCCTCCTTCGTCCCTTCGAACACCAGGACGGGCTGGCGGAACATCGGCAGGTATTCGGCGCCGTCTGCGTCCGAATAAGGCTCCCCGACGACTTCGGGAAACGTCGTGCCCAGCCCGCTGACGAGAAACGCGGTCACGTTGAGGCGTTGCCACGTCTCCAGATCCTCGCGCAGGAAAACAGCGATCTTGGTGGGGAAGCGAACCTGTTCCATGTGGGGATGCTTCCAGGAGCGCCACAGCGAGATCTTGTACGATCCTGGCGTGTTCGCGGCTCACACGATGACGCCGGGTGCGCCGGGCCAGGAGATCACGGCGTGGCGCCCGCACGTCGACGGGGTCACGGAGGTCTTCCACGCCCGCACCACGGATCACGCCTACCCCATGCACACGCACGAGTCGTGGACCCTGCTCATCGTCGACGCCGGGGTGATCCGATATGACCTGTCCCGCCATGAGCACGGCGCACTGAACCAGCTGGTCACTCTGCTTCCGCCCCATGTGCCGCACAACGGCTGCCCGGTGACGCCGCAGGGCTTCTGCAAACGCGTCGTATATCTGGACTCCTCCCAGCTGGGCGACGACCTGATCGGGCACGCGGTGGACGGCCCGGCGCTCGATGACCCTCCTCTGCGCGAGCGCATCCACCGGCTGCACGCGGCACTCGCGCGTCGCGGCGACGAACTCGACGCCGAGAGCCGGCTGGCCTTCGTCGTGGAACGGCTTCGCGAGCATCTGCGCGGCGGGACCGACCCGGCGTCCCGGGCGGCCAACGCGGGAATCGCCCACCGGCTGCGCGAGCTCCTCGACGCCAGGTTCGTCGAAGGCGTCACCTTGAACGAGGCGTCAGCACTCCTGCACGCTCACCCCACCCATCTGGTACGGATGTTCAGCAGGACGTTCGGAATGGGGCCGCATCGGTATCTGATCGGTCGCAGAGTGGATCTGGCGCGTCGGCTCATGCTCGGGGGAATGCCGCTGCGCGAGGTCGCCGGCGCCGCCGGATTCCATGACCAGCCGCATTTCACCCGCCATTTCAAGCGGGTCGTCGGGACGAGCCCCGGCCTTTACGCACGCTCCGGCGCCGCGCCGGCCGGCTGAGCCGCAGCGGGGTCCGTCTTCAGGAGCCGTCGTCGAGGTCGCCGGTGCCACCTCAAAGCTCGCGGCCAGAGGAAATTCGGTTTTAGGATCCCGAGCGCAGCTGATTGCATGGGCGGATGGACTCCTCCCAGCTTCTCAGCTGTTTCGAAGACAATTTCGCCCTGCTGCGCACAGCCGTCACGAACACCGATCCCGCAGCGCGTGTGCCCTCCTGCCCCGACTGGTCCGTCGCCGATCTCACACGGCACGTCGCCGAGGTCTATCTGCACAAGGCCGAGTGCATCCGGCTCGGGGCCTTCCCCGACGAGTGGCCGCCCGGCGTGCTCGAGTCCGATCCCTTCGCCTCGCTGGACAAGACCAAGGCCCTGCTCAGCGAGCATTTCTCAGCGCACGCCCCCGGCGACCCCGCGGCCACATGGCACGAACCCGACCAGACCGTCGGCTTCTGGATCCGCCGCATGGCCCACGAGACGGTGATCCACCGCGTCGACGCCGAACTCGCGGCGGGCGGTCCGGTGTCTCCGATCCCGGACGACCTCGCCCTCGACGGCGTCGACGAGGTCCTGAAGCTGTTCCTCGGCTACGGAAGCACCCGCTGGCTGGACGACTTCGGCACCCTGCTCGACGCGCCGGACGAGCGGCCCCTCTCGGTCTCCACGAGCCATCACGCCTGGACGCTGACCGCCGCGGCCGGTCCCGGCGCGCAGCCCGGCCACGTCAACGTGACAGACGCCGCCACGGGCTTCGACGGAGACGCGCTGGTGACCGGAGACGCGGGACCGCTCATGCTCTGGCTCTGGAACCGCGCCGACGAAGCGTCCGTACGGACGTCCGGCGATGAGGCCCTCCTGAAGCAGTTCCACGCCCTGCGGACCGCCGCGACGCAGTGAGCCCCGCCCCGGCGGGGGTCAGTGGTGGAGGCTCACCGCCGCGATGTACGGCATCGCGGCGGCAGCCGTCCCACTGGTCTTCGTCGCCCATCGCCGACATTCCCGATGCCCTGAGCAACGGGCGTAACCGCTACAGCCGAGGGTTCATTTGACGAGGCGGAAGCCGGGACGAGCGGCCCATGCCCGCAGGAAATCCGGCGTGCCGAAGGCAACCTCCCAGTCGGGCACCAGTCTGAGCAGGCCCGGGAGGCCGGCGACGATCGATACCTGGTCCTCTCGCAATTCCACATTGGCGACGCCCCCGACCACATCCATGATGGCGGCGGTCAGAAGAGCCGTGGCGATGTGGTCGACCTGGCTGTTGCACATCGCGATGACGTCAACGGCGTGCGTCGGGTGAAAACCGATGAACGGTTCCAGTTGCGGTTCGTCTGCGTGCTCGGCCTCGAAGATCTCCACGTCTCCGATCCCCGGTCCCATCACGGAGACGAGGAAAGGCCGATCCCCCGCAGGCGTGTCGTCCTCGCCCGCCCCTACTCGCCTAGCGGAAACGTTGATGTCGTATTCACCGGGGCGCCTCTCCTCGAACCGAGGAGACAGATCGGACAGCAGTCGGCGAAGCTCCCCCAACGCCGTGTCCGGCACTCGCTCCGGTAACTCGATCACTAACACAGGACCAGCCACGCCACCGAGCGTAGCCAGCCGCGCTGATGCGGCCAATCGACTTTCGCAGCAGCACGACCACCGCGAGCCGGTAGTTGCGGCGGCTGGGCTGCTCGACATGTCTCAGGGCCGACGCTCTCCGGCAAGCGGCTCGAACTAATCAAGTGGCGGTGGGCTCGCCGGGTTTGCGAAGCTTGCGCGCGTGCAGGCCACGTTGACCGTCACCCCAGCGCAGCTTCCTGACGTGCTGCTGCACGTCGCCGTCGTACGTCCGGTCTTCCTGTGGGGCGCTCCGGGCATCGGGAAGAGTTCGCTCGTCCGGTCGTTCGCCGAATCCCTCGGGCTCGACTGCGTCACGCTGCTCGGCACCCAACTCGCGCCGGAGGACCTCATCGGTGTGCCGCAGATCGTCGCCGACCGCAGCCGATTCGCCCCGCCGGAGACGATCGCCAGGGACGAGCCGTACTGTTTGTTCCTCGACGAGCTCAACGCCTCGTCTCCCGAAGTTCAGAAGGCCTTCTACTCCCTGATCCTCGACCGGCGCATCGGCACGTACGAACTGCCCGCGGGGTCCGTCGTGATCGGGGCGGGCAACCGAGCCACGGACAACGCGCTCGCCCGGCCCATGGCGTCCGCTCTGATCAACCGCATGATCCACATTCACCTGCGGGCGTCCGTGGACGA
Source organism: Planotetraspora thailandica (assembly GCF_016863335.1). Taxonomy (GTDB): domain Bacteria; phylum Actinomycetota; class Actinomycetes; order Streptosporangiales; family Streptosporangiaceae; genus Planotetraspora; species Planotetraspora thailandica. The sequence continues at coordinate 267,554 of NZ_BOOR01000007.1, read as the reverse complement.
CTGGCTGAGATGGGCGGCCGGGAGCGGCATCCACCCCTGGATCGTCGACTACCTCATGCAGCGCCCCGATCACCTCTGGAGCGCCCCGCCGAAGACGGAGGAGCCGTTCTCCACGCCTAGAGGCTGGCACATGCTGTCGGACGCCATGCACTCCTACGGCGACAGCCTCGACGACGACACGTTGGCCGTCCTCGCCTTCGGCACGCTCTCAACCTCCCATGCCTCGGCTTTCCGCGCGTACGTCAAGACCGTACGGCACGCCTACGACCTCGACGCCGTCATCAAGGGGGACGCGAGCTGGCCGCGCGGCGCGGAAGACCGCGACCTGCTCTACTTCCTGTCCGAGACCTTCCGTGCCCGCCTTATGAAAGGGCTGCCGAAGTCGAAGGAGCACGCCTCACCGGCCGGGCATCAGTTGGCGTTCCGGGCGAAGACACTGCTCACGGAGCTTGCGGAGATCTCGCTCGAATGCGCCCAACTGGTGATCGCCACGGACGAGGACGGCGCACCCGTCCTGCCGTCGTGGTTTCTGGTCGAGGTCAGCCGCGACCTGCCACGCTTGGCCGCCGCGAGGATCTGACGTTGCCGGGGACGAGTCTCGCCGCCGTGAGGAGTTGAGGTGCGCGGGAAGAAGCCGAAGGCCGATCCGTGGCGCGAGGCCGTACACAAGGGGTGGGAGCAGGTGCGGTCCCACCCGCTGTTCCAGCCGCTCCGCGGATACCTGTACGCGGCACAGGACGGCGAACTGCCGGTCGATCGATGGGCCTACATCGCTCCTGGCGGCACCGTTTACCACCATCCCCAGCGGCGGGCCGAGGCGGACGAATGGGCCTGGGTGTTCGCGCACTGCCTGCTGCATGCCGGGTTCGGCCATCTCGACCCGGGCACGGCCGAACCGGAAGACCTCGATCGCGAGGATGTCCGGCGCTGGGGGGAGTCACGGCGTTCCCCGCGCCACGCGTACCTCGCGGCCTGTTGCCTCGCCGCCGACAGGTTCCTCTCGACGCTCAAGGTCGGACGCCCGCCTGCGCCGCTGCCGGAGTTCCCCTCGGAGGACGAGAGGACGCTGGCCCGCCTGTGGGGGCGGTCCGGAGTCCCCGCCGCTTTCTACGTGCCCGCCCTCCCCGACTTCTTCGTCGGAACACCGGAGGTGGCCAAGAATCTGGACCACCAGAGGGCGTTCGCGATCGGGATCTCCGCCGCGGCCACCCGTGCGGTCGAGGTGGCCGGGGGCGCGCGGGGCACGCTCCGCGATACGGTCAAGAAACCCTGGGAAGTGGCGCTCGGCTGGTTCGTCTCGTCGTACCCGTTGCTGGGCGCCCTCGCCGCGGGCATGACGATCGTCGCGGACGCCGACCTCGCGCGCGGATGGGACATCTCAGTGGCCGCAGTCAACGCTCAGGCTGCGGAGATCTACGTCAACCCGTTGATCTCCATGGGGACCGAAGAATGGCGTTTCGTGCTTGCTCACGAGATGCTCCACGCGGCGCTCCGCCATGGGGAACGTGCCGGATGGCGGGAGCCGTACCTCTGGAATGTCGCCTGCGACTACGTCGTCAACGGCTGGCTGGTCGAGATGGGCGTGGGCGAGATGCCGGAGGGCCTGCTCCACGACCCGTCACTGCGTGGCCTGTCCTGCGAGGCGGTCTACGACCGCATCGCGGGTGACCTGCGGCGACTGCGGAAGCTTTCGACCCTGCGCGGCCGGGGGCGCGGTGACGTCCTGGGAGCGCCGCTGCCTCATCCCGGCGCCCCCGGGCGCTACGTGGACCTGGACGAGTACTACAGGAACGCCCTCGCCTCCGGCTTGGTCTATCACCACAGCAGCGGCCGGGGCACGGTGCCCGCGGGTCTTGAGCAGGAGATCCGAGCCCTCGACCATCCGCCGCTGCCGTGGGACGCCGCGCTGGCCAGATGGTTCGAGGAGCACGTCCCCGCGGTCGAGAGGCGCCGCTCCTATTCCCGGGCTTCCCGCCGACAGTCGGCCACGCCCGAGATTCCCCGCGCCGGCTGGGTGCGGCCGGAGGAACTCGTCCGGCAGTCCACGTTCGGCGTGGTCCTCGACACGTCCGGATCGATGGACGTACGACTCCTGGGCAAGGCGCTCGGTGCGATCGCCTCCTACGCCGTGGCCAGAGACGTACCCCGAGCCCGCGTCGTGTTCTGCGACGCGGCGGCGTACGACGCGGGCTATATCCCGGTCGAAGAGATCGCGGGCAGGGTGCGCGTCCGCGGACGGGGCGGCACGGCGCTGCAGCCCGGCGTCGACCTGCTCGAACGCGCCGACGATTTCCCCCAAGACGGGCCGATCCTGGTCATCACCGACGGCTATTGCGATGTCGTGCGAATCAGGCGTGAGCACGCGTTCCTGATTCCTGCCGGCGCGTCGCTTCCGTTCCGGCCCCGCGGCCCGGTTTTCCGGATGACGTGACACACCCCGTCCCGCCTGTTTGCGAGCAGGGACAAGGAAGGTCTCTATCGGCTACGAAGTGCTGTACGGACAGGTCCGGATGCCGGGTAAATGGCCGGCCGTGTTGCCGGCCGGGGTCCGGTATTAGCGGGCCCGGGAACCAGTACGGACACCGGGTAACCAGCCGACCCTGTAATCGGCCGCGGTGTGTCGATCGGCCGGGCGATCACGGCAGGTTGCCGGATGGCACCGTGTTACTCGCCGGCGAGGCGACCGACCTGCGGCAGCAGCTGGGACGCAGCGGCGGGCAGTGCGGCCAGCGGCACCAAGCCGGCCGCGACGGCCGCTGCGACCACAAATGACCGGGCGCAGATTTCGCTACGCCGATCCGTGCGTGCGATCCAACGCGTGAGCAGCGTGTAGACCTCCTATCGAGACGACGATCCCGTTTCTATATGCGCATTGACGCGCTGCGGGCTCAACCGTTCGCGGCATCCGCTGCTGCACCGGTTGCCGCGCAGAGATCAGAAAGGCCGGTTCCGATGATCGGAACCGGCCTCTGTCGTTGGTGGAGCCATGGAGACCAAATGTCGCCGTCGACCGTTAACCTCCTCCGCATGAACCAAACGGCCGTCGTAGAGACCTGGCGTCGCTTACTGGATCCTGCCAAGTGCTGGGTTCTGTTCGCCCACGGAACCTGCGTGATCCTGATGGAACCAGCTGATGATCTCGCCCAACAAGCGATATCCCTCCTGCGAAAGTACGGTCCTGTTCACGCAGGTACACCGGCCGGAGACTTCAACATCATCAACCTGGACGACGCACCTGGCTGGGCCATAACCGGCCATCACCCCGACGTTCTCACCTACGTCGACCCTGGAGAGCTAGAGGACCACGACGATCTCACGGTGGGTCTTTTCGGCCGCAACAAGCGCGATCAGGACGGGCACGAGCTGCAGGTGATTCACATCGAAGATAAACGTGCCTTCTGAGGGCAAAGGATGGACCCCTTGTTGATGACCGGCCACCCCTTTCGATCGGTGGATGCGACCGGTGACGCTCGCGTGAGGAGACGTTCATCCAGAAGATCAGAAAGGCCGGTCCCGCTGGGCGGAACCGGCTGTGACGTTGGTGGAGCTATGGGGATTTGAACCCCAGACCCCTTCGATGCGAAGCCAATTCGCTGTCACCTGGATTTGGGTTTTAGTAGCGCGCCACCTGCCCAAAGCGTTCGCCGTCGCTCGTGTGCGTTCGCCAGGCTTCGCCGCGGTTGTCACTCAGTTGGTCACCCGCTACTACAGCCCTCCGAGCTTGGATGGTGAGAGGCAACGTGCCCCAAGTACTCGGCCTGCGCCTGGGCCTTGGACGGATTCTGGCCGGTGAGCCACCCACACCGTAGACACTCCACGAAATGGTTCTCACCTGTGGGCATGTCCTCGTCTGCTTCCATCCAGGAGTGCACCTCGCGCGCCCACTTGGGCGCCCATGTCACATCGAAGGCATACCTGAGATTCACGGCGATAGCCCAGGCGAGCTGCTCAAGGATCGCATCGTCCAAGCCCAAACCGCGTCCCACCGTCTGGGCTTCCAGCTCTTCCCGGATGTTGCCAATCAGCCGTTCGTCTAGCGAGATGGGCTCTTGCTCAGGCATAAACCGCTACCTTCGCAGATGGCTGCGACGCTTCCCCGCTCGCGTCCCCTGGATGCGCCCTGACCACATCGATGCGAACGCGGGTGAAGCATGTCCGGCAGTATCGGCGGGGGCAATGAGTGCCGTTACGTGCGGCCAAACTCAAACGCCTGGCCAACCGCGGCATCCTCGTCGAGACCGAGCCGGGATTGTTCACCCAGCCGCGCCCATAGCTCGGCCGGTGAGCCACGCGTTCATGCCCAAGTTGAACGTCGTTCTACAGGGTTGTTAGCGTGCGCGCATGTCAGATCTAGGACATGTGGCTTGGCCGCCTGAGCTGATCCGGACCGAGCGGCTCGTGCTCCGTGAGCCCGAGGCGCGGGACCGTACAACGTTCATGGAGCTGCTCGCCTCGCCAGAGGTGCACACCTACCTCGGCGGTCCCCGCCCGCGTGACGAGCTTGAGCGTGAGATGCCCGAGGTGCCCGAGCGATGGCCCGGGAGTTTCGTCGTCGAGCTCGACGGGGCGATGATCGGCCAGATCCTGCTCAGGAGAGCAGCCGGGCACCGTCGCCCAGCTGCCGTGGGGAAGGCCGATCTCGGTTACCTGTTCCTGCCGAAGGCCTGGGGGCAAGGGTACGCCGCCGAGGCGTGCGCGGCGGCACTCGACTGGTTCGACGGCGTCCTTCCCGGCGAGCCGGTGGTGCTCACCACCCAGAGCGCCAACGTCAGCTCGATGCGCCTCGCGGCAAAGCTGGGGTTCACCGAGGTCGAGCGGTTCCATGCCTGGGACGCCGAGCAGTGGCTCGGCCTGCGGCCCCCGGCCACGTGATGGGGCTACGCGATTTTGGCTCTAACTTTTGACCCCTGGCTTCACGGCGCCACCACCCCACCGGTCCCCGCTTCGTTCTCCACCTCCCCCTCGCGGCGTAGAGTCTGTCGCGAGAAGGCAGGCGGTCCTCGACGACCTCAGCGCGGTCGTCGTCCTGGCTCCGCCACGTCGGCACGGATGATCGAGATCTGTCAGTAGGACCGGGGCAGTCCGAGGACGTGCTGGCCCAGGAACGCCAGGATCAGGTTGTTGTTGATGGGAGCGACCTGGTATAGGCGGGTCTCGCGGAACTTACGCTCGACGTCCCAGGTGTCCACGAACCCGTTGCCGCCATGGGTGTCGAGGCACATGTTGGCCGCCTGCCAACTGGCCTCGCTGGCGAGGAACTTGGCCGTGTTGGCCTCGGCGCCACATTTGCGCCCGCTGTCGAACAGGGCCGCCGCGCGGGTGCGCATCTGGTCGGCGGCGATTACCTGGGTGTAGGCGCGGGCCAGTGGAAACTGCACGCCCTGGTCGGCGCCGACGGGGTGGCCGAAGACGTCGCGCTCCCTGGCGTAGGCGATTGCCCGGTCCAGGAACCAGTAGCCGTCGCCGATTGCCTCGGAGGCCAGCAGGATGCGTTCGGCGTTCCAGCCGTCGATGACGTAACGGAAGCCCCTGCCCTCCTCGCCGATCATGCTGTCGGCGGGAATGCGCATGCTCTTGTACCAGACCTGGTTGGTGGCGTAGTTGAACATGGTGCGCACTGGTTCGACGACCAGAGTTTCGGGCTGCTGGGCGCGGATCCGGCGCAGGTCGATGAGGAACAGGCTGATGCCCTCGGCTCGCTCGGCCGGGTCCTCCGGCAGCGGCCGTGTGCGTGCCAGCAGCATCAGCAGGTCGGACTGGGTGATGCGGCTGGTCCAGTTCTTGTGGCCGGTCACCACGTAGTCGTCGCCGTCGCGGACCGCTGTGGTGTGGATCCGGGTGGTATTGGATCCTGCCTCGGGCTCGGTGATGGAGAAGGCCTGCAGGCGCAGCCTGCCGGTCGCGATCTCGGGGAGATAACGGCGCCTCTGTGCTTCGCTGCCATGCCGCAGCAACGGGGCCATGGTGTACATCTGGGCGTGACAGGCGGCGGAATGCCCGCCGGAGCGATTGATCTCCTGCAGGATGATGGCTCCCTCGGTGACGCCCATCCCCAGCCCGCCGTACTGTGTCGGGATCAGAACGGACAGGTAGCCGGCTTCGGTGAGGGCGCGCACGAACTCCTCCGGATAGGCGCGTTCGCGGTCACGGTCGCGCCAGTACTCGTCGCCGAAACCCCGGCAGAGTTTGCGCACCTCCGCGCGCAGCCGCTGGTGGGCGGAGTCGGTGTCCTGGATGGCGATGTCGTGGACGGCGGTGTCGCTCATGACCGCCTCCTTCTCGGATTCTGGTCATACTCGGTGCGACAGCGCGGCGGGTCGGGCTTCGAAGAGCGTCTCCCCGGTCGCTTACCACCAGTCTTCCGCTCGACGCGTGCAGGCTCGGTGGGCGGACGAATCTTTGCCAACGATCGAATGGACGTTCACGTATCGCCCGTGGCGATGGCCATTGGCCGTGGCTCGGTTGCCCGGGGCTTGTGACCAGGCCGTGGGAAGGTCTTTTGAACGTCACCGTCGCCAGCGATCAGCGCCCGCGAATTGACTCTTCGTCCGTGTGCTCTCGTGAGTGCGGGCCGTGATGGCAACCTGGGCTGCGCTGTGCTCCCCCTACTCGGCTCCTCCGCGGTGTCCCCGGAAGCAGCTCAAGCACCCAGCCCCGTCGCCGATCCCTCTTCCGGCGCGTCCGCTCCTCCTCGGACCGCCTCTCTCCTCGACCGCCAAGGCTTCCCCTTCGGGAGTTCCCTCTCCCCGCTCCGGCCGACGCGGGCTCTCCGCCGAAGGCGGCTTGACCACGGATGGAAATTCGTTGCTGCGAGAGACGAATACCATCGGCTCGTGACAGTCGCGAGAAACACACACCTGCGGCTTCGCCTACTGACTGACGACGCGCAGCTAATCGACTACGGGAATCAAGCTGTGACGACTGCGAGGGCGATTCACGGCGCAAGGACAGCGGCCGACAAGGGAGTCCTCGGCGCGCGGGCCCTGGAGGCTCTGGACGTATTCGTAACCGCCGCTGGATCTCAGCTGCGCGGAGGCGACACCCCTGAGGGAGCGGTCAGACCATGAGAGTTGCTCCCCGCGGTCACGTTCGAGCTGGCGTCACAGCCTGGCAATGTCCTGCGTAGTTTGCGGGACAAGGCAAGCATGGACCGTTCCCGGCCTTTCGGAGGGGCGGGCCGGGACACTCTTACAGCAGCCGCGTCCCGTCGTGGACTCGCACGAACGGGCCATCTTCGCGAAGTGCATCCATAATCCGGATACCTCGCGCCTCAGGCATGCGTTGTTTCACCTCGTCGAGTGTCAGCCAGGTCGATTCCAGGGCTTCATCGCTCGGTCGCGGCTCCCCGCCGATGGGATGGCACCTGAAGGTGAGGGATACGACTCCAAGGTTCATGTTCTTGTAGACCCCGGTCAGCACTTCCGGCTTGACCTGAACTTCGGTCTCTTCGAGCACTTCGCGGATGACCGCGTGCTCCGGGGTCTCGTCGAGCTCAACTACTCCCCCGGGCGGCCATAGTCACTCAGAAGATCAGAAAGGCCAGTTCCGATGATCGGAACTGGCCTCTGACGTTGGTGGAGCTATGGGGATTTGAACCCCAGACCCCTTCGATGCGAACGAAGTGCGCTACCGGACTGCGCTATAGCCCCAACGACTCGACTAGGTTAGCAAACTCTTGGGGTCCCTCGCGCCATCCGGATCAGTCTCCGACCGCTCGGCGGCCGTCGGCGTACTGATCGAAGACCTGGCTCCGCCTGCGCGCCTCGAACTGGATGATCTCCGCCTCGCGCGCCATGGCCTCCATGGCGAGACGGCACTCGCGCTGCCTGCGCAGATACTCGGCCCGCGCCTGGGCGGCCCTCTGCCGCTGCTCCCTGTCGGCCTTCACGGCCACGCGGAGCACGGCGAGGTAGCACACGAGGAGAACGCCCGAGGGGGCCACGCCCCACCAGGGCATGACCCGGACGGCGGCCGTCACCGTGGACGCCAGCACGAGCAGCAGGCTCCACATCATCCGCCTGCGCCTGCGGGCGACGATCCGCGCCCGGCGCTGGGCCTGCGTCGAGCGTGGCCGTACCGGTGCGGAAGGCGTAGAAGACGTGGAAGGCTCACCGGAAGCGCCCTGATCGGACTCCAGCGAAGACGGCTCACCGGACTCTTCTGCCGTTTTGGAGCGGTCCGCTGACGGATTCTCGATGATCGTGTCCGCCTCGGCCTGCGGATCCTCGATGATCTCGACGTGGCGGTCCCTGCGCAGCCACATCGGCAGCAGGACGCTGAGCCACATCACGACGATGGCGAGGTAGAGGAGGGCGCTACCCATCCAGCCACCTCCAGGCATGGTGAACACATCCGGGGACTCGAGTCGTCGGAGAGGTGCTCACGTCACGCACCGTAAGACGGTGTGTCACTGATTGACGAGCATTCGGGTCGGTGTGTCGCGAGATCGTCAAACCTGTTCATGTAATTCGATCCCGCGCGAACCGTCCCCGAAGATCGACTAGCCGGGGCTGGGCTCGCTTCGCCGTACGCTGGAGGCCTCCATCGTCCGGCGCCACTGCACCAGGAGGCCCCGCGGCACGTCCTCGACCGTCAGCGCGTAGCAGAGGTGGTCTCGCCACGCGCCGTCGATGTGGAGCTGGCGCCTGCGGACCCCCTCCTCTCGGAAGCCAAGCTTCTCCACGACCCTGCGGCTGGCGTGGTTCTCTGGGCGAATGTTTGCCTCCAGGCGGTGCAACCCGGTGGTGAAGAAGCAGTGGTCGACTGCCATGGCGAGGGCGGTCGGGATGATGCCCCGGCCCGCGAGGGCGCCGTCGATCCAGTACCCGACCTGGGCGGAACGGGCCGAGCCCCACACGACCGCGCCCACGGTGAGCTGCCCCGCGAAAGCCCCGTTGTAGGTGACCACCCACGGCAGCGCCAGCCCCTGGCGCGCCTCTCTGCGCAGGGTTCCGACCATCGAGACGTACGGCCCGAGCCCCGTTCTGAACAGGGGCGTCTCGGGGTTGCTCGGCTCCCACGGCCGCAGCCACTCGGCGTTGCGCAGCCGGGTCTCCCGCCAGTCCCGGACGTCACGCATACGCAGCGGCCGAAGCTCGATGGGACCCTCCGTCAGGACTGCCGGCCAGCCGCGAAGTCGATCCATTAGTCAATCATCCACCTGAGGACGGTCAACGCACCATGCGAGGGAGAGGTCTCCCTCACGTCACATGGTCCCCTCCATGGATCTGGTCCACAACATGGGCCAGGATCGTGGCCAGCACCGCCATGCCGTCCCGCACCCCGCCCGACGACCCCGGCAGGTTGACGATCAGCGTGGAGCCCGCCTGACCTGCCAGGCCACGGGACAGGATCGAGGTCGGCACCTTCTCCCTGTTGACCTGCCGTACGGCTTCCGCGATTCCGGGGATCTCCCGGTCGAGAACGCGGCGGGTGTATTCGGGGGTCAGGTCCGTGGGGGTGACGCCCGTGCCGCCGGTCGTGACGATGACGTCGTAGCCCTCGGCGAGGCCTTCGCGCAGCGCGGTCTCCACGGCCTCACCGTCGGGCACGACCACCGGGCCGTCGACGGGATCGCAGCCGGTCTCGGCCAGCAGAGCCGCGAGCAACGGCCCCGAGCGGTCCTGATAGATCCCCGCGGCGGCCCGGTTGGACACCGTGATCACCAAAGCGCGCACAGCCGCACTCCTCTCAGTCGCGGGTCCAGACTCCGGTCTTGCCGCCGGTCTTCTCCTCGACCCGCACGTCGGTGATGACGGCCGCCGGGTCGACGGCCTTGACCATGTCGACCAGCGCGAGCGCGGCGACCGACACGGCCGTCAGCGCCTCCATCTCCACACCGGTGCGGTCGGCGGTCTTCACGCGGGCGGCGATCTCCACTCCCGCGTCGGTCACGGTCAGCTCCACCTTCACCCCGTGCAGGGCGATCGGGTGGCACAGCGGCACGAGGTCCGGAGTGCGCTTGGCCCCCATGATCCCGGCCACCCTGGCCACGCCGAGGGCGTCGCCCTTCGGCATGTCGCCGGCGCGCAGCGCCGCCACGGCCTCCGCCGACAGCAGCACCCTGCCGGTCGCGAGAGCCGTACGGGCGCTGACGTCCTTTTCCGAGACGTCGACCATGCGGGCGGCGCCCGACTCGTCGATGTGGGTCAGGCCACCTCCGGCGGCTTCGCTCACAGTGCGATCACCTCGACCTCCGAGCCCGCGGGCAGCTCCGTCACGTCCTCCGGCACCACGATGAGAGCGTCGGCCGAGGCCAGTGCCGCCAGCTGGTGAGAGCCCTGCCCGCTGACGGGCGCCACAGTCTCGCCCGTGAGCACCCCGCGCAGGTAGGACCGACGGCCCTCCGGCGAGCGCAGGGGCGAGGTGGTGACGGCGCGCACCGTCTCCGGCAGGCTCGCGGGGAGTCCCTGCATCCGGCGCAGCGCGGGCTTGACGAACAACACGAACGACACGAACGACGAGACCGGGTTGCCGGGCAACGCGAAGATCGGCACCTTGTCGGGGCCGACCACCCCGAAGCCCTGGGGCATGCCCGGCTGCATGGCCACCTTCTCGAACCTCACCGTTCCCAGCGGCCCCAGGGCCTCCTTGACGGGCTCGTAGGCCCCCATGGAGACCCCGCCGCTGGTGATGACGGCATCCGCGCGCACCAGCTGGGCGTCGAGCCGTTCGAGGAACACCTGCGGGTCGTCCGTCACGGCGCCCGCGCGGAAGCCTTCTCCCCCGGCCTCCCGTACGGCGGCGGCGAGCATGAAGCTGTTGGACTCCCATATCTGCCCGTGCGCGAGCGGCTTGCCCGGCTCGGCCAGCTCGGCCCCGGTCGACAGAACCACGACGCGGGGGCGGGGCCGTACGACGACGCGGCGCCGGCCGACGCCCGCCAGGATGCCGAGCTGAGCCGCGCCGATCCGGGTGCCCGCGCTCAGCACCACGTCGCCGGCCTGCACGTCCTCCCCGGCCCGCCGTACGGCATGGCCGTACGGAGCGGCCTTGTGGATCGTGACCCTGGTGGTGCCGCCGTCGGTCCACTCCACCGGCACCACGGCGTCGGCTCCGCCGGGCATCGGGGCACCGGTCATGATGCGGGTGACCAGCCCCGGGCCGACCGCCCGCAGCTCGGCGTCGCCGGCGGCGATGTCCTCGATCACCGGCAGCGAGACGGGCGCGCCGGCCACGTCCTCGGCCCGTACGGCATAGCCGTCCATGGCCGAGTTGTCGAACGGCGGGAGCGCCACAGGCGAGGACACGTCCTCGGCGAGCACGGCGCCGAGGGCGCGCTCCAGATCCACCTCCAGAGGAGGCAGCGGCTGGACCGTGGTCAGGATGTCGGCGAGGTGGCGGTCGACCGGCTTCAGGCCACCGGGGTCGGACTGCTTCATGTCTCTAGGATCCGGCCTGGTCGAGGAATTCCCGCAGCCAGGGGATGAACTCGGGCGCCAGGTCGGGCCGGTTGGCGGCGAACTGGACGACGGTGCGCAGGTAGTCGAGCTTGTTGCCCGTGTCGTAGCGGCGGCCGCGGAACAGCACACCGTGGACGGGGCCGCCCTCATCGGGGCTCCGGGACGCCAGCGTCCGAAGGGCGTCGGTCAGCTGGATCTCGCCGCCGCGGCCGGGGGGCGTGTTCTCCAGGACCTCGAACACCGCGGGGTCGATCACATAGCGGCCGATGATCGCCCAGTTGGACGGCGCCTCGTTGGCCGGCGGCTTCTCCACGAGGTCGGTGATGCGGACGACGTCATCCTCGCCGGTGGGCACGATCGCGGCGGCGCCGTACAGGGAGACCTGCTCGCGCGGCACCTCCATGAGCGCGATGACGCTTCCGCCGTAGGTCGCGCGGACCTCGATCATGCGCTTGAGCAGGGGGTCGCGGGCGTCGATGATGTCGTCGCCGAGGAGGCAGGCGAACGGCTCATGCCCGACGTGCTGCTTGGCACACAACACGGCGTGTCCGAGCCCCTTGGGCTCGCCCTGGCGCACATAGTGCATGGTCGCAAGGTCGACGGGCAGCTGGACCTGGGACAGCCGCTCCGCATCGCCCTTGGCGCGCAGGGCGTCCTCGAGCTCGTACGCTACGTCGAAATGATCCTCGATGGAACGCTTGCTCCGCCCGGTCACCATGAGGACGTCGAGCAGCCCGGCGGAGACCGCCTCCTCGACGACATACTGGATAGCCGGTTTGTCAACGATCGGCAGCATCTCCTTGGGAGTGGCCTTGGTCGCCGGAAGGAACCGGGTACCGAGACCCGCGGCCGGAACGACAGCTTTGGTCACAGGATCGAAGTCAGCCATGGGTGAACATTAACGGAGCAGGCAATGGACAAGACGACCCTGCGTCAGCGGATCCTCCGCGATCGCGCCCGGCTCGACGAGGAGACCCTGCGGCAATCGGCGGCCACTGTGCGCGAACTGCTGCTCGACCAGCCGTGGGTGCAGATGGCCGGACTGGTCGCGTGTTATTGGTCGTTCGGCACCGAGCCCTCGACCCACGGGCTGGTCTTCGCCCTGTGGAAGCACGGCGCGACGGTGATCCTCCCCGTGATCCGGCCCGACCACGACCTCGACTGGGCGGTCTACGACGGCCCCGAGTCCCTCGCCCCCGGGCCGATGGGGATCATGGAGCCGGTCGACGCCCGGCGCGGAGCGGACACCATCCGCACGGCCGGCCTGATCGTGGTGCCCGCCCTGGCCGTCGACCGCTCCACCGGCGTACGGCTCGGCCGAGGCCGGGGCCACTACGACCGCGCGCTCGCCCGCGTGGGGCCCAACGTGCCGACGGTCGCCCTCCTCCACGACGGTGAACTGATCGACGGTGTCCCCGCCGAACCCCACGACCGGCGTGTACGGCTCGCCGCCACTCCCTCTGGGATCACCCAGTTGGTGCATATGTGAAAAGATCGGCGGTAGTAGATAGGGAGGGGACAGGTGGGCTTGAACGTCTGGCTTCTCCTGTCCGCCACCGTCGTCATCGCGGCCATCGCGTCCGTGCGAATCGCCCACCGCACCGGTCTGCCCAGCCTGCTGATCTACCTTGGGCTCGGCCTGCTCCTGGGCGAGTCAGGCATCGTCGGCATCCAGTTCGAGGATGCCCAGATCGCCCAGAAGCTCGGCCTCATCGCCCTGGCCGTCATCCTGGCCGAGGGCGGCCTGACGACCAACTGGAACCACGTCCGCGACGCCGTACCCGTCGCCCTGGTCCTCGCGACCGTCGGCATCGGGGTGAGCATCGTCGCGCTGGCCGTGGCCGCGCACACGCTCCTCGACATGAGCTGGCGGACCTCGTTGTTGCTCGGCGCCGTACTCGCCTCCACCGACGCCGCCGCCGTGTTCTCCGTGTTGCGTCGCCTGCCCCTGCCTCCACGGCTGGCGGGCATCCTCGAGGCCGAGTCGGGCTTCAACGACGCCCCCACTGTCATCGTCGTGATGATGCTCAGCACGGTCTCCGGACCCATGCCGGGCCTGCCGTCGGTGCTCGTCGAGACCGCGTACGAGCTGGTCGTGGGCGCGGCCGTCGGCTTTGCGGTCGGCCCCGCGGCGGCGTACGCGCTGCGCCGGGTCGCGCTGCCCGCCTCCGGCCTCTACCCCATCGCCGTGCTCGCCCTGGCGCTCGTCGCCTACAGCGGGGCGGCCTTGCTGCATGGCAGCGGCTTCCTCGCCGTCTACATCGCCACCTTGATCCTCGGCAACGCCCGCCTGCCCCACCGGGCGGCCACCAGGGGCTTCGCCGAAGGAGCGGCCTGGCTCGCCCAGATCGGGCTCTTCGTGATGCTGGGCATGCTCGCCAGCCCGTCTGAGCTGCCCCGGGTCGTCGTCCCCGCACTGGTCTCGGGGCTGGCCCTCGTGCTGCTCGCCCGGCCGCTGTCGGTCGTGGCGTCCGCGGCGCTCGCCCGCGCGCTGAGGATCGGCAGCGTCTCGTGGCAGGAACAGGCGTTCCTGTCGTGGGCCGGCCTGCGCGGCGCCGTGCCCATCGTGCTGGCGACCATCCCCTGGGCCGCGGGGATTCCCGACGCCAAGGGCCTGTTCAACGACGTGTTCATCATCGTCGTCGTGTTCACGCTCGTGCAGGGCCCCACGCTGCCCTATCTGGCGCGCGTGCTCGGCCTGTCCGCGGAAGGCGAGCCCCGCGACCTCGACGTGGAGGCCGCGCCGCTGGAGGAGCTCAACGCCGACCTGCTCCAAGTGCGCGTCCCGACCGGCTCACTCATGCACGGCGTGGAGATCTTCGAACTCCGCCTGCCCGTGAACGCGCTCGTGACCATGATCGTGCGGGGAGACCGGTCCTTCGTGCCCTCGGAAACCACCCGGCTGCGCGTGGACGATCAGCTTCTGGTGGTCACCACCGCCGCACAGCGACACGATGTCGAGCGTCGGCTGCGGGCCGTCCACCGCCGCGGCAAGCTGGCCGGGTGGTACGGCGAGACCGGCCTGAGCTAGGTTGACCCCTTAGGTGCACGGGCATGGCGCAATAAACCGGGCTTGAGTGGCGTTTGAGCTTGTTGATTGCTTACCATTAGCAGTCGAACGGGTCGAGTGCCAGTCACAGGAGGAGCGCGTGCCCACCTACCAGTACGCCTGTACCGTTTGCGGCGAGCAACTGGAGGCCGTCCAGAAGTTCACCGACGACCCGCTCACTGAGTGCCCCCAGTGCCAGGGCAAGCTCCGCAAGGTCTTCTCCCCGGTCGGCATCGTCTTCAAGGGATCCGGCTTCTACCGCACCGACAGCCGGTCGTCGAGCTCGTCCACCACCACGTCGTCCACGACGTCGTCGAGCGACTCGAAGAAGGCCGTCTCCACGTCGGGTGACGGCTCCAAGAGCGACTCGGCCACGAGCACCCCCGCTCCGGCCGCGGCGTCGTCCTCTTCCTCGTCATCGAGCGGCACGTCCACGTCCGCCGCCTGATCCACGGGCGGCATCGGGAGTTATCCACAGCCCCACATTTGCGATCATCGGCGATTCGTTAGGGTCGCCGCATGAGCAATCGCGCGCAGATCGGCGTCATCGGCGGATCGGGGTTCTACTCCCTGCTGGAAGGCGCTGAAGAGATCGACGTGGCGACGCCGTACGGCCCGCCGAGCGACACCATCACCGTGGGGCGCATCGGCGACCGGTCGGTGGCCTTCATCCCTCGCCATGGGCGCGGCCACACGTTCCCCCCGCATCGCATCCCCTACCGGGCCAACATGTGGGCCCTGCGCTCCCTCGGCGTCCGGCAGGTGGTGGCACCCAGCGCGGTCGGTTCCCTGCGTCCCGAGCTCGGACCCGGCGCCCTGGTCGTCCCCGACCAGCTGGTCGACCGTACGACCGACCGGGTGCAGACCTACTACGACGCAGGGGCCGTGCACGTCTCCTTCGCCGACCCCTACTGCCCGTCCGGCCGGGCTGTGGCGGCGGCGAAGGCGCGGGAGGCCGAATTCGACACGGCCGACGAAGGCACCCTGGTCGTCATCGAAGGGCCGCGGTTCTCCACCCGCGCGGAATCGAAGTGGTACTCCCAGGCCGGCTGGTCGGTCATCGGAATGACCGGACACCCCGAGGCCGTACTCGCCCGCGAGCTGGCCCTCTGCTACACGTCCGTGTGCCTGGTGACCGACCATGACGCCGGCGTGGAGGCCGGTGAGGGCGTCACCCACGAAGAGGTGCTGGCCTTCTTCGCCAAGAACGTCGAACGCATGCGCTCAATGGTGCGCGACATCGTCGAGGGCCTGCCCCTGGACCGTCCCTGCTCCTGCGGAGACGCCCTGGACGGTCTCACGCTCCCCTTCGAGCTTCCGTAGCCGGCGGGCCGCCATGCGTGCCATGAAGGTCCGGCGTCTCCTCGCACGCCACCGTCGTGTGATCGCCGCGCTGCTCGCCGGTGTCGCGGTGGCCTGCGCACTGGCGGCCGTCCGGCAGCCCCAGGGCGTGGCCGTCCTCGTCGCTGCCCGCGATCTCGTCGGCGGCCGCCTGTCCGCCGCCGACGTCACGACCGTACGGCTCCCGCCCGGCGCGGTGCCCGACGGCGCGCTCCCCACGAATACGGCCGTGGCGGGGCGTGTGCTGGCCGGTCCGATGCGGCGGGGCGAGCCGCTCACCGACGCCCGCCTCCTCGGCCAGGGGCCACTGACCACGGGTGAGCCGGGCAAGGTCGCCGTGCCGGTGCGGATCGCCGACGCGGACGCGGCCCGGCTGCTCTCATCGGGAGACGTGATCGACGTGCTGGCCGCGTTCGAGGGCCCCGTGGTCGAGGGCTCCGTGGACGACGCGGCCGGCGTCCCGGCTGGGAGTGGTGCCGTGCGGGCGGTCACCGTCGCGCACGGGGTCCGCGTGATGTCGAGCCCACCGACCGAGGCGGCGGACGACGGCGCGCTGCTCGTGCTCGCCACGAGCTCGGCCGAAGCCGCTCAGCTCGCCCAGGCCCAGGCGCACGCCCGGCTGTCCGTGGCCATCCATCCGCGATGACGCGGGTCAGAGGCTTGCGCCCAGCTTGGGGTCGTACTCCCAGTGCCACGGCTCGAACGGGTTGCTGTAGGCCCAGGCGGGGTGGATGAAGCCGTAGCGCTTGCTGTTGGCCTCCATCCAGTTGAACTGGACCGACCCGGAGTTCTGCACGCCGCCGCAGAGGTCGACGGCCAGCCCGAGACCGTGGTTGCTCCTGCCCGGCGTGGCCGCGAACCCGGGGCGCTGGTAGTAGATGGCCTGCTGCGACGCGAGGCTGCGATAGCTGTCGGCCACGCACATCTGCTTGCCGAAGTTCTTGGAGTAGGCGAGGTTCATGTCCGCGAACGCGATCGCCGCGTCGGCGCGGAGCTCGCGCCCCTTCTGCGGCAGCGGGCAGAGGCTGGTCTTGGGAAGCAGCCCGTTGGGGAACTGGGCGGCCGCGGAGACCCGGGTCGGGTCGCACGCCTGCGTCCCCCGGTTGCCCTGGTCCACGTCGACGCCCAGCTTGGTGAGCGACTGCGTGAGCGTCTTGACGACGTCACTCGACTTGGCGCGCAGGGTGTCGACCTGGTGGCTCATCTGCGCCTCTTCGAGGAGGTTGGCCGACCGCAGGTCCTGAGCCTCGGCGGCCAGCTTCTGCTTGTCCTTCAGGAGGCGGGCCGCGTCGTCGAGGACGGTGTTGCGGCCGACCGCCAGATGGTCGACGTCGCTCATCGCCCGCAGGGTCGTGGTGCCGTCGCCCTTGGCGAACAGCGGGCCCATGCCGCTGGCGGAAGGATCCTGGTAGACGGACTCGATCAGGCCGGACAACGGCTGACGGATCTGCTCCAGCCGCTTGTTGGCCTTGTCGAGCTCCTTCAGCTTGGCCGCGAGCTGCTTGTTGGTCTGGTTGAACTGCTTCTGCTGGGCGTCCAGAGTCTTGGTGGCGTCCGCGATCGCCTTGTAGGCCTCCTGGGCCTGCTTGCGCAGCGCCGTCAGGCTGCCCGGCTTGGGAGCGGCGGCTGCCCTGACGGAGGCGACGGGGACCATGTGGGGATTGCTCGCCTGGACACCACCTATGGAGGTCATCGCCAGAGCGGCCGCGATCAGACCGGCTGATCGAGGAGATGGCACGATCAACTCCTCTTTTTACGAACTCGTGACTCGGCCCAGGCACGCACGTTACTACAGCAGGAAGGGTGCCCGGGCCCGGTCGGCGAAGACGTTAACTGCCGGTCTGCGACTTCTTGTCCGAGTCGCCTGGGGCTGGTGTGGCGCTCGTCTTGGCGGACTCTTTGGTGGGTTCTTTGGCCGGTTCTTCGATGGTTGCTTTGGTGGTTGCTTTTGTGGCGGGTTCTTTGGCGGGTGTATCGGCGGGTTCGGCAGGAGGTTCAACGGCGGGTTCAGCGGCCTTGCCGCCGTCTTCCCGGCACAGGTCCCAGAGCCAGGTGTCCTTCCAGTCCAGGGCGCAGGTAAGGCCTTCATGGGGCTCATCGGACGGCTGGGCCGAGGACGCCTGGCCTGGCCGGGTGATCACGGCCGGCTGGGCAGCCGTCTCCTCAGGTCGGCGAACGACGACAAGCTGCCCGTAGAGCCGAGCCGGCCCCGGAGGCGCCGACATCAGCGTCGGCTCCATGACCGCGCTCTGCACGGCCTCTGCCACCGGCACAATCGGTGGGGCGCCCGGAGCCACGACGTCCGGAGCGGCGATGGCGACGCCCGCAGTGGGGCCTTCTTGGCGGCTGCGGGAATCGGTGGGCTCTGTGTTGCGGGCAAGGTCGGCTTTTGCTTGCGAGTCGGCCTGTGCGTGTAGGGCCGCCGTGTTCGTGGCACCCCTGGCCGTGGCCTCGAAGCCAGTGACATCGGCCATCAGCATGCCTGAGGCGAGGATCGCGGGCGCGATCAACCCCACGACGAGCACCACGGGACGCAGCCCACGGACATATTTGCGTCGCAATCCGGTCACGAACAGTGACGGTAGCCAGCGGGTTCGAGCGGAGACGCGCCCACTTGCCAGGGCTTTACCGCAGCTCAGGATGGTGATGACACATCAGCTTCGAACCACACCCCTATGGAGGCGCGCACTGTGCCAACCTTTCGCTAG
Source organism: Planotetraspora thailandica (assembly GCF_016863335.1). Taxonomy (GTDB): domain Bacteria; phylum Actinomycetota; class Actinomycetes; order Streptosporangiales; family Streptosporangiaceae; genus Planotetraspora; species Planotetraspora thailandica. The sequence goes on along the minus strand of NZ_BOOR01000007.1, from coordinate 249,054 downwards.
GCTTACAGAGCGCATCAACGCCTCCGTAGCTCAGGGGATAGAGCACCGCTCTCCTAAAGCGGGTGCCGCAGGTTCGAATCCTGCCGGGGGCACTCTTTTGACCTTGGGGTTCACCCTCTGACCTGCGGTTCCTCTACCGCAGGTCTTTTGCTTGGTGAGCCACCCCGAGCAGCCATATGCAGCCGTAGGACCATGATCAGGGGACATACGGGGGATGATCATGGCGACTCCTCCACGTCGACCACCAAACAGGACGAGCAAGAGCGACTGTCGCCCTAAGCGGTCACGTCCCAACGATGGACTGATACGTACCCCTGCGGACCGAACCGCGCATCAGCCCTTGTCGGGCCCCTCCCGCAGGTTCAGCCAGTGGATTTGCCCTGGCTCTGTCAACACGCCAGGGCTTCTCCGTCAGCCCCTGCAGGAACTCACGGCGAGCGAGCAGGTCGAGCGAAGCGACCGGCTCGCCCATGACCAGCAGTTCGGGCCGTTTGGCCAGGTCCAGGGCGAAAGCGACGGCTACGGGGCGGCACAGCCGTCTTCTTGGGCGGGCATGACCTACCGACGCTCGTAATTTGTGAGCTGAGGTACCCGTTCTCGGAGTGGTGAGAGCGCGGCTTGTGGAAGCCGTTGATGTAGCTGAATATGAACTCCTCTGTCGATATCGCTATGTCGATGAGGTCGACGATGGCGACCCCGAACGCCTGCTCGACCTCGGTGGGCTGACGCACTTGCTCCTTGGCGGAACTGGGTCGACAGGCGCTCCGGCAGTCATGGGTCGATCCTCGGTCGGGGTCGGTAACGCCGCCGACAGGGCTGTAGTGGACTGACGGAGACTCATCTTGAGGAAACCCGGCGCCCAGAAGCCATGGTGTCCGATAATCGACATCTGTGAGCTCTGTCGCAGTTGGGTTGGCAGCATTTGCTGCATATATAGCAATCTGTGCCCTATTGGCAATATGGGCCACTAGCATGGTTTTTGTCATTGGAAGCCTAATGCGGTACTTCCATTATGAGTTCGCCTGCACTCCCTCATTTCTCCTCTTGAGGCGTTATGGAATCCGACGTGGTCTAGGGCCATATGTTCGCGATGTAACACATCGATGCAGACAGGGCTGGGGTGCCGCGATCGAATTACTACACCTCCATTCGCTGCTTCTGGCCGTACCATTCATGTGCTGGTTCTTTACGGGATTAACTCTCGGCATTGAGGCACTAATTGTTGGCCCATTATGGACTCAATTAGGGCTGCGAAAAGACGTTGCCCTGCAGGCGATTCCAATTCTAGCAGCCTTAGGTGCCGCTACTGGAGCTTGGCTATTCTTTCGCGGGTTTGGATATATCGCCCGACCATCAGTTAAGCACTATGGTAGATATGAACGAGTAAAATTGCCGGACGCATTAGGGCGACGAAGTAAGAATCGTTTAGCGCTGGATGCCTTCTGGCTAGCACACGTTCGCACCGCAACGATTGTTGTAGCTATATGTCAAATATGGGCGGTAATGCCCATTTTGCTTGGCAGCCAACTCCCGTCCTTGCTTAACTGGGGCAAAGATGGCTACGCAAGCATATTGCTGTCCATGGCGATTCTTGTGCCCCCAACAGTCTTAGCCAATTGGATTGTTGGCCGACTAAAAGATCGCTGGGCTGCGATGGAAATATCCGTGCGGCTTGCACAGCTGCTTGATCCGATTGAGCCTCAGGGTGGACAACTCGAAGAAGGGTCGATTGATCTTAGCCCAGAACCCAACTATTCCCTGAGAAGAGATCTTACGACTATTGTGGGCTTACTTGACGACGCAGCGAATCGACTAGACGCGCAACAGAAGCCCGGCTTCACACCACACCCCATGGCAACTACGCTGCGCGGGGTATCAGCAACGCTAAAGGATTTTCTCATGAGGCCGAATTTTGGCGCACACCTTCCAGTTCGCCTCCATGAGATCCTGCAGCTAGTACTAGTCATCTTTACAGGACCTAAAAGCGTCGCCCCCTACGACGATCTCACGTTGCTTGTTTCCGCATTTGATGACAATGGAATGCCTATAGCCATGCAATCCACAAAGCCCCCTGGTAGGATTTCAAGGATATTCTCACAAGCCACAATGGGCATTCAGGGTGCATTAACTTTTGTCGGCAGTCTTGCCGCATTGACGGTGCCACTACTTGGAGTTACCCTCGTTTTCTTAGGCAAAATCGATATCGAGAAGCTCACGGAGTTGCTGAAATAGCTGTTTCGCTTTCGCATCGAAGTGAGGCGAAGCCGTGACAATCGCCAACTTTCGTTGCTTGATTATCGGGCTGGGGCCATAGGCCGCCGCGGACCGGCTTCATGCTCCGACGGGTCGGACTGGGTGACCTTTGTGAACCTGATAGATGCCACCTACGCGGATCAGTTCGTAAAAGATCGCCTGACAGCAGCGGGTGTGGTTGAGGACACGATAAGCGCTCTGCGGCTCGCGCTGCCAAGTTAGGCGTTCCCAGCTCGGCAGCGCCCTACCTGGAGAAAGCTAGTCTCATGGCTCCAATGCATCGTTGATCTTGCTGTTGATATGCTCTTGCTGGCCATCCATGCACTTCGCATACACCCGGAGCAGGACGTCGACGCTGTGGCCGGCACGCTTGGCCACCTCGGTCGCCGGTACGCCCGCGTTGAGCCAGAGCGACACCGCAGCATGGCGCAGGTCATAGGGGCGGGCGGCGAGCGAGGATGCGACCTGTGCCGGTGTGAGGACGCGCTTGCGAGCTTCCTGCCAGACGTAGGAGTGTGCGGAGCTGGAGTAGGTGCCGCCCGTCCGCGTACAGAAGATCCTGCCGTCTGCGGCGGTGCCGTACTCGGCGATGTGCTCGCGCAGCATGGTCACGAGGACCGGTGGGATCGGGATCTCTCGGGTCTCCCTGTCTGCACGGTGCTTCAAGGAGCGTGACTCGTGTGTCTCACCGGAGTTGGTCCAGCGCTTCGTGCTCTGAGGTCGTGCCTGCTCCAAGACGATCAGACCCCACCCCGACTCGGGCAAGGTGCAGTTGTCCACCCGGAGGTCTGCCGCTTCCTCGGGTCGGAGAGCCGCGTAATAGATGCAGGCGAAAAGCGCCTTGAGCCGGGGACCGCGCTTACGACCGACATTGGCGACGGCGTCGAGCAACTGCCTCGCCTGGGTTGGGTTGACCACGGTGCGTGGATCGACGAGCGTGACGGTCTTGGGTGCCCTCCACTTGATCTCGTTCAGCGGGTTGCTGGTGAACACCTTCTGCTCGACCGCGTGTTCCAGCAGGTGGTGAAGGATGGCCCGCTTGCGTCGTATGGTGTTCGCTCCCGCTGCGGCACCGGTGAAGGTGACCGAGATGGCGTCCATGGCCGTTCGGAGAACTGCCGGCTCCCCCATCGCTGACAGTGGGAGGGACGCTTTCTGCAGCCAGCTCAAGGCCGCAGCTTGTGCAGTGGACAGCTCGGCTCGTCGGTCCTCAGGGAGGAGGGCATGAATCCGCAGCACCTCGCGCAAATCATCTGCAGCGGGAGGACGTGCTGCATCGGTCACGAGTGCGGGGATCAGAGACAGAAGCGCGTAGGCATCCGTCTCTCTGGTCCGAGCCGCCGAAGTGCGCCAGCGACGGAGAACGTAGGACTGTGCGAACTCGAGGAATGACGGACCCGTGGACTGCGGCGCGAGCATCGACAAGGGCATGCCGGTGGCGATGTCGAACTCCTCGCCCAGCTTGGTCGCCTGCCTAAGGTCGGAGAGGAAGGCGTTGGCGAGGCCTTTGGTCCGGAAGCTCTTGGACTTCGCCTTGCCGGCCACTCGCCAGCGAGCAATGAAGGTGGGCGTAGAGCGGTTCTCCCGCTGCTGAATCCCTCCGAGCTTCACGTCATAGGTTGTGTTCACACCGCCTCCCGCTGGGAGTCGAGCCAGGCGAGGAGATCACTTCGCCATACGCGGAGTTCGGCGTTGGGGAGGCGTACGCATATCGGCGCGCGACCGAGTTCGCGCCAGCGGTAGAAGGTGCGCCGGGAGACCCCGCCCAACTCTTCCAGGACCTGATTTACGGTGAGCAGATCGTCACGCTGGCTCATTTGGCGCCACCGTCCGATTCCGGAAGCCGGTTATCCGTGATGGCGGCGCCGAAGGGCACGTCTCCGACTGAGTAGTCCTTGTCGGCGTTCTCCCAGCAGACGAGGACGAGGACGGTGTCCTCGTGTGGATTGCGTGAGTTGGGCAAGATGGGTTCCGTCCTATCCAGTGATCTGGTGTGGGATGGCCCCGGCCTGGCGCGGATCTTGGCGGATGTGTGGCCAGGCCGGGGTGCTCACGGCGCTATGCGCCGCAGTTGTCGATTCCGGTCCCGTCGCAGTCGCGGCGAGCGTTGCCGGCGCCTTGTACGCCGGTCCCCTTACAGCGGCAGCAGTGGCGGGTCACCGTGCGTTCGTCTTGATGCCGGGTCAGCCCGTCTTGATCTCGCGCGGGATGAGGTTCACGTACACCCGGTACTGCCGGCGCCGAGCCCGGTCCGGGTACGCACGTGACATCGACGTCACGGTGAAGATCTCGCGGAGCCGGATCATGCCGAGGGTGATCTCGGCGCGGTTGCCATCGATGCGGATTTTCATAGTCGTTCGGTCCTTTCGTAGAACTTCTGGGGTCTGTAGGGGTGCGGTGCGCGTCGGAGGCGAGTCCGTGGGATGGGCCTAGGCGACCGCGCCGGGTGTCGTGGTGATGGGCTTGGCTGGGTGTCCGCGATGGGGAGAGAGGAACCGCGGGACAAAGAAAACCCGCTGATCCCTGCGGACAACTCAGCTCTGCGGGTATGGCGCGGCGATCTCGTATTGCTGTGATTCGTTCGCGGCCAGATAGAGCTCCGCCCGCTCGATTACCCGATCTCATTCCGGCTCTCCGTTGCTTGTCGGGACACATTTCTTCGGATGCGCACACCCCGACCATTGCTGACGGCCTGAGGGCGTGTGACCAGGGAAGCAGCGCACTCAGAGTCGCCTCAGAAGGCGTCAGAGGCCGACTCAGTGAATGACGCTCAGAAGCCGTACGGCCGCCAGAAGTGCGCCAGGATCTGACAGCCTGAGAAATTCCTGAACAGCTCTCGTGGATTTCTTCTGAGCCGTTTCTGAGGCGATGAGTACACCAGGTCGAGACAACGAACTTCTCTCGACCTGGAGCAGTAAAGTGAGTACGGACTACGCCACGGAATCGCCTCTCGATACCGCAGAGACGTCGTTCCGGTTGTTGACGGCCAATCCCGGCGGCCTGTCTTTGGACTGCACCGCGCTCGCGGCTGATCTGCCGAGAGGCCCGGTCGGGCTCATGGAGTTGCGGCTGCTCCTCACCAGCCGGCACGTCACCAACGAGACACGGGATGCCGTCTGGCGGGAGCTGGTCATCCGCTCACGTGAGTCCGCATCAACGTGGACTGTCGCCGCGGTCGGCATGGCGATCCCAGCGCTCCGCATGATCGCTGCATCGCTCACCCGCGATCTCCGTTACGGCGACCCCGTTGATGTCGACACCGAAGTCCTCGCCGGCTACTTGCGTGCTCTCCAGCGTGTGGATCTCAACTCGCCGGGTGTCCGCCCCCGCCTGTGTGAGGCGGCTCGGTACGCGGGCGAGCGCACCGTGCGGTACCTCACCTCCCGAGCACAGCGGCGGCAGCTGCCGAACGAATCGCCTCCTCCGCCACGGCCGTGGCCTCATCCCGACCTGGTGCTGATCGACGCGGTGGCCAAAGGCCTGCTCAGTGACCTGGACGCAGAGCTGATCAGCTTGACGCGTCTGGAGGACGTACCTCTCCGGACGCCGGAATCGACTGCCAACCTCCCGCACACCAGCGACATCGCGCCAGCCACAGATGGCCAGGAGCAAGACATCCGACTGGTGAGCCCCTCCTCAACCACTCCTTCCGCCGGCTCGGAGGGAGAGGGACACATGGCTTCTGCACAGGGCCAGGGAAGTGCGGACACGACAACGGCAACCGGCCTGGAAGGAGGCAGCGGCGTTACCCGCGGCTTCGCGCGGATTTCCTCTCACCTCTGGCCCGGCATACTCGGCTGCTTTCACCGCGTCGTATGGCGGGCCACAGTGCCGCCGATTGGCCAACCTCACGCGTGGCGGGCTTCCGTCTGGGTCCTGTTCATGGCGGCAGGTGCCGTACTGATGACGGCCGCGGTAGCGACGAACGCGCTGGCCGCATCTGCCGCGGCTGCCGCGCCGACAGACCTGAACACGGTCTTCACCAACCTCCGGAACTGGTTGATCGGGCTGCTCGCAACGCTGGCGACGTTGATGCTCACCATCGGCGGTCTGCGCTACCTGGTGGCGGGCGGTGATCCAGGCGAGGTTCAGAAGGCCAAGGCGGCGTTCAAGGCCGCCGCCTTCGGTTACGCGCTCGCCGTGCTGGCGCCGCTCTTCGTGAGCGTCCTCAAGCGAGTCGTAGGCGGATGACCACCATGACCTACCTCGTGAGATGGCGTCGCCACAGCAGATCCAACAGCGGCAAACAGGACCTGGAGGCTCCTGGCTCCGCTGCCCGGACGGTGGCACGGCTGGCCGTCACTGCTGCCACTGCCATCGGCGCTCTTGCCGCCATCGCTGCTTTCACCGCTGTCGCAGCTGAGGCTGCCGGTCCGGCGACGCCCATCCCTCCTTCGCCCGGCATCGATGACGTTCTGCCCGCGGAGCGCCCAGCGTTCGGCTTCGGAATCGGTGACTGGATCAATGGCCAGATCAACTCCTGGTTCGCCAACCTGGTGGGCTTGGCAATCAAGCCGTTGCTGGACATGCTGGCGGCCACGCTCCTGGCGACACCTGACGTGTCCGGCAGCGGCAGGGTGTTCGACTTGTGGAAGGCGAACGCCGTCATCGCCGACACAGGCTTCGTTCTGCTCACCACTCTCGGCGCGATCGCCGCGATGGGACACGAGACCGTGCAGACCCGGTACGCGGTCAAGGAAGTCCTGCCCCGCCTGTGTGTCGCGGCTTTCGCGGCGAACTCCAGCTTTACGATCTGCGGCAAGCTCATCGAGCTGGCGAACGCGCTGTCGAAAGCCTTGCTCGGGCAGGACTTCGACGGCAGGCGGGCAGCGGCGACTCTGCGGCTGATGGTCATCGCCCCGGGGCAGCAGGAGATCTTCTACGTCCTGCTCGCGCTGGTAGCGGTCATTCTGCTCGTCCTCCTACTCATCACGTTCGTCATGCGGGCGGCTCTGGTCCTGCTGCTCGTGGTCGCCGCACCGCTTGCGTTGGCCTGTCTCGCGCTGCCGTACACCGACGGGCTGGCCCGGTTCTGGTGGCGCGCCTTCACTGGGCTCCTGCTCATCCAGGTCGCGCAGTCGCTCACGCTCGTCCTGGCGGTACGGATCGTCTTCAACCAGGATGGCCGTCTCCTGCTCGGCGTCACCCCTGGCGGCCAGCTCGTCAACCTGGTGCTCGCCCTCTGCCTGCTGATCATTTTGACCCGCATCCCTGGGTGGATATCCCGCAGGATCTTCGCGGAGGCACGGGGACAGGGCTCGGCGATCACGCGGATCGTCAAGTACGCCCTGGCGTACAAGCTCACCTCACCCGTGCTGAACGCCCTGCATCTCGGCAGGGGCGGGCGAGGTGGCCACGGCTCCGGCGGCGCGAGGAGCACGGCCGTCTCCGCCATGGCCGGCAGAGCACTGCCCGCAATCGCCGCAGGTCCTGCCGGAACGGCTGCCGCCACCGTGATGACGGCCGCCGCCCGGAGGGGTACCGGCCCCATCAAGCACGCGCCAGTCACCGCCCGGCGGCCGATTCGTGTGCAGGACTGGGAAGGCGGGCCGATCAAGCATGCTCCGTCCGGTCCGGCCGGGCAGGGCAGATACCGTCCCATGCCGCAGGCGTCACCGCCAGTGCCCCGGATCACGCCGGTGTACGGCTACCCGCGCGAGACCTACTACGCCAACGGCCCCGCCGGACTGGCCCAGATGTACTGGCTCCGCGCCCAGAACAGCCCCTCACCTGTGTCTCGCCCTCCGGTTCCGCCGGTCGTGTTCCGACCACCGGTCTTTCCGGCAGCTCCTGCCAGCTGGCCTGACAAACCCGGCTCCCGCCGTACGCCACCGGACAAGCCGGGCCGTAGCGGCGGAGGTGAGGGCCGATGAGCTGGGTCCAGCCGGTGCGCATCCCCGCCGACGTCGACCAGGAGGATCGGCTCGTTGGCGGCTTCACCGCTCGCCAGGTGACCATCCTGGGCGGCACCGGGGGCCTTCTCTACGCCATCTATCTGATCGTCGGCGATCGGGTGCCGCTGGTCGTCTGCGCCGCCGTGGCCCTCCCATTCGGGATTCTCGGCGTTCTGTTGGCGATCGGGAGGCGCGACGGCGTCTCCCTGGACCGATACCTGCTGGCCGCGATCCGTCACCAGCGTTCCGCGAAGTCCCTGGTCTCCACACCGGGGAACATCCCCCCGCCCCCTTCCTGGGTGGCTGCCCGGACCGGTCGCCCTCCCGCACCGCTCCGCCTGCCTGCGCGGGGCGTGGCGGGAGACGGCTTGATCGATCTTGGACCGGACGGCGTCGCCGCCGTGGCGGAAGTGTCCACGGTCAGCTTCGCCCTGCGGACACCCGACGAGCAGGACGCGCTGGTCGCCGTGTTCGGACGCTGGCTCAACTCGCTGTCCGGCCCTGCACAGATCCTGGTCCGGGCCGAACGAGTGGACCTCACCCCCACCATCTCCACCTTGACGGCGAACGCCCGGAGTCTTCCCCACCCCGCGCTGGTCGCCGCCGCGCATGAGCACGCGGCCTTCCTCGCTGACATCTCCGCCCGCCATGACCTGCTCCGCCGCCAAGTCCTGCTGATCATGCGTGAGCCCGCGGCTGGGCCCAACGGCCGTGACGCAGCGGCGGCCCGAGCGCTGCGCCGTCTCGACGAGGCCTCCCGGCTGCTTTCGGCGTGCGGGCTCACCGTCCGCCTGCTCGATGCCTCCGCAACAGCGGCGCTACTGGCTTCCTGCTTCGACCCGACCGCTCCGCCCCTGCCCGACGGCGAACTGGCCGCTCCGGGCGAGGTCATCACGAGAGGAGAACGCTGGTGAGACTCTCCCTGCGCAGGCGTACGGCTTCCACCCACAACGGGTTCGGCCCGGACGCGGTCCAGGTCCGGCCCAGAGATCTGCAGGTCGGCGGCGGGCTGTGCGCGACGCTCGCCATCAGCGGTTATCCGCGCGAGGTCACCCCCGGTTGGCTCGAGCCGCTGCTCACCTATCCCGGCCGACTGGATGTGTCTCTGCATCTCGACCCGGTCCCCTCGCTGGTGGCATCAGATCGGCTGCGTAGGCAACTCGCCCGCCTGGAGTCCGGTCTTCGTAGCGATCAGCAGCACGGCCGGCTCCTGGATCCTGGAACGGAGGTCGCCGCCGAGGACGCACAAGATCTGGCCTCGAGGATCGCGCGCGGGCAGGCGAAGCTGTTCCGCGCCTCGATCTACTTGACCGTCCATGCAGGCGCACAGGAAGAGTTGGACGACGCGTGTGCCCAGGTCCGGGCGTTGGCCGCCTCCCTCCTGTTGGACGCCCGCCAGGTCGCCTTCCGCCAACTGCAGGGCTGGGTGTCCTCACTGCCGCTGGCGTTCGACAACCTGGCCATGGGCCGGACGTTCGACACTCCCGCGCTCGCAGCGGCGTTCCCCTTCACCAGCCCAGATCTGGCCGCCGAACTCGGACCGACCACCGTCCTGTACGGAGCGAACGCCGCCAGCGCATCATTGGTCACCTGGGACAGATTCGCCCAGCCCAACCACAACTCGACGATCATCGCCAGCAGCGGAGCCGGGAAGTCCTACCTCGCCAAGCTCGAAGCGCTGCGTTCCCTGTACGCCGGGGTCGAGGTTGCCGTCATCGATCCCGAAGACGAGTACGCCCGGCTGTGCTCGGCGGTCGGCGGCGCCTATCTCCACCTCGGCGCCCCCGATGTCCGGCTCAACCCCTTCGACCTGCTCCCTGAAAGCCGGCGGGACGGCGATCCGCTCACTCGGCGTTCGCTGTTCCTGCACACGCTGGTCGCGGTCATGCTCGGCGGCCCGCTGGACAAAGCGAGCAAGGCCGCGCTCGACCGAGCCATCATCGCCACCTACAAGCAAGCGGGCATCACCTTCGACCAGCGCACCTGGAACCGGCGCCCACCCCTCATGTGCGATCTGGTAAGCGTACTTACCGACGACGGCGACCCCAAAGCCGCGGAACTGGCGGCCGGGCTCGCGCCGTATGTCACAGGCAGCCACCGCCAGCTCTTCGACGGGCACACCACCACACGGCCCGACTCTCACTTGATCGTCTTCTCACTCCGGGATCTTCCAGAAGAACTGAAAGCCGTGGGCACGCTGCTCACCCTGGACGCGGTCTGGCGGCGGGTTTCCGATCCGCACAACCGGCGTCCCCGCCTGGTCGTCGTCGACGAAGCGTGGCTGCTCATGAAGGACCCGGAGGGCGCAAAATTCCTGCTCCGCATGGCCAAGGCGGCGAGAAAGCACTGGGCCGGCCTGTCCGTGGTCACCCAGGACGCCGCCGACCTGCTCAGCTGCGACGTCGGCCAAGCGATCGTCGCCAACTCAACCACCCAGATCCTCTTGCGGCAGGCACCTCAGGCCATCGACACGGTCGCCGACGCCTTCCGCCTCTCAGACGGCGAACGGCAACTGCTCCTCACCGCTGATCGCGGCTTCGGCCTCCTGACCGCCGACTCCGGCGCCGCCCGCGTCGCCTTCCAGGTGCTGGCCAGCGAGCAGGAACACCGGCTGGTCACCTCATCGCCCGAGGAACTCGCCACCTACGAGGAGGACGAACTCTGATGCTGCACGACCTTCTCTCCGACCCGGATGCGCTGCTGGATCTGCTGCTGGCCTGGCTGACCGCGCACGCCTGGCAGCTGACCTTCATGCTCTCGGCCGCCTTGTTCGTGGTCGAGGTCCTTGGCTCCCTGGTTGTACGGCTCCGCCACCGGGCTCTGGCCAAAGGGGCGCGGTGCGTGGAGATCCTCGCTCCCCCTATCGCGGATATGCCGGGAGCGGAAGCGCTGTGGTCGAACCTGATGGGGCTGCTGCGGCCGGCCTGGAAACGCGCCCTGCTCGGCCAGCCACATCTGGCCTTCGAATACGTCTTCGGCGTCGGCGGGGTCCGGATCCGGCTGTGGGTCCCCGGAACGATCCCTCAGCACCTCGTGGAGCACGCCATCGAGTCGGCCTGGCCGTCCGCGCGTACTGCGGTCGTCGAGGCGGCTCCGCCGGTTCCGCTGACCGGGCGGGACACCGGCGGACGGCTCGTGATCGCGCGAAGCGAGTCGCTACCGATCCGGCACAACCATGCCCACGACCCGCTCCGCGCACTGCTCGGTGCCGGAGTGGGCATGCCAGCCTGGCAGCACGCGGCGGTTCAGATCCTCGCTCGCCCTGCCACCGGCCGCCGCCTGGCCCAGGTGATCAGCGGCGGTCCTGCAGGGCTGGTCAGAGGGGGTCTCGACTTCGTCACTCCCGGCCCGATGCATTCACGGCTCCATCCAGGCCATCTCGGCCCGTCGAACCGTGTCGCGCGGCTGGAGGAGTCGGCCGAGGCCCGGGCGATCCGCGACAAATCCCAGCGGTCCCGGTACGAGGTCGCCGTGCGCTATGCCGTGCAAGCCGATGACGGCGGCATACCGGACGCCCGGCGCAACGCCATCAGAGGCCGAGCGCACGCGATGGCCTCGTCGTTCGCCGTGTTCTCTGGGCACAACCGGCTGGAACGGCGTCGGCTGCCCCGACCCGCCGCACGGTTGGCGTCGCGGATGCTCGGGCGCGGATTCCTACTCTCAGTTCCTGAACTCGCCGCTCTCGCGCACCTCCCCTTGGATGTCGCCGTTCCCGGGCTTCGGCGCGCCGGGGCCAGGTCGGTCCCGCCCGCGCCGCACATCGCCTCGGCGGGCAAGGTGCTCGGTTTCTCCGACGCCGGATATCAGCGGCCGGTCGCGCTACGAGTGGCCGACTCCTGCCACCACGTGCACGTTCTCGGCCCCAACGGCACCGGAAAAAGCACCCTGCTGGCCCAGATGATCCTCTCCGACATCCAGGCCGGCCGCGGCGTGGCCGTCATCGACGCCAAAGGCGACCTGATCACCGACCTGCTCGGACTCATCCCCGAGGAAGCCGCGAACAAGGTGGTACTCATCGACCCCGACGACCGCCACCCCGGGCCAGCGCTGAACGTGCTCGGCGGCGCCAACGAGACCGGCGTCGACAACCTCGTCGGCATCTTCCACAAGATCTACGCCGACTCCTGGGGACCACGTACCGACGACATCATGCGCGGATGCGCCCTCACGCTCGCGCGACACGGCGGCACCCTCGCCGACATCCCGCTACTGCTCACCAACGCGGCCTACCGTGCCGAACTCATTGAAACGCTGGATGACGGATTCCTGCTGGGCTTCTGGCAGTGGTACGACAGCCTTTCCGAGCAAGCCCAGGCGCATGTGACCGCCCCGATCATGAACAAGCTGCGGGCCTTTCTGCTCCGGCCGTTCGTGCGCAGCGTCATCGGCTCAGCCACGTCGACCTTTGACCTGGGTGCCGTACTGGACGGGGGAATCCTGCTCGCGCGTCTCCCCAAGGGTGTCCTCGGTGACGACAGCGCCCGGCTCCTCGGTTCGCTGCTCCTCGCCCAGGTCTGGCAGGCAGCCGCCCGGCGGGCCAGGCTCGGGCACGCCCGCTCACCCGCCGCCCTGTACGTCGACGAGACGCAGAACTTCCTCAACCTGCCGCACACGCTCAGCGAGATGCTCGCCGAAGCCCGCGCCTACCGGCTGTCGATGGTGCTCGCCCACCAACACCTGGCCCAACTCCCCCGCGACCTGCGCCAGGCCATCAGCTCCGACGCCCGCAACAAGATCTACTTCTCGCTCTCCCCCGAAGACGCCCGCGAGGTCGAACATCACTTCAGCCCGCACCTGACCGCACACGACCTGGCCCACCTCGACGCCTTCCAAGGCGCCGCGCGTCTCGTCGTGCGCTCCGCAGAAGTCCCACCCTTCACCCTGCGCACCCGGCCACTGCCCGAACCAGACCACCAGCTCGCCCAGCGCATCCGGGCCGCCGCCTCTCAGAACCACGGACGGCACCCCGCAGCGAACTCTCGTCCGACCGATGACCCACGAAACCAACCCAAAGGAGATTCATGAACCAGCACTACACACCTCAGGTCCTCGACTCACTCGTCAGCCGGCTCACCAACCACGACCGGCGCCTACTCCGCCTGGTCTGGAACCACGAGGTCCTCACCACCCACCAACTCCTGCAAGCGGCATTCGATAACCAGCACACCGGCCGCCACCGCCTGGTGAAGCTGAACCGTCTCGGTGCACTGGACCGCTTCCGTCCCCGGCCCCCTCTCGGCTCCGCCCCCTGGCACTACGTGCTGGGGGAGGCCGGCGCCGCCGTCCTGGCGTTGGAAGACGGCCTCACCGTGTCCGAATTCGGATACCGGCGCGGGCAAGCCCTGACCATCGCGTACAGCCAGCGTCTGGCGCACACCACCGGTGTCAACAGCGTGTTCGCCGCACTGTCCGCCCAGGCCCGCCGTACGGACGGATGCCGGCTGCGCACCTGGTGGACAGAGGCACGGTGCAAGGCCATGTGGGGCAAACACGCACGCCCCGACGCCTACTGCCGATGGGCGGAGAACGGCCTCACGCTGGATTTCTTCCTCGAATACGACACCGGCACCGAATCGCTCGACCGTGTCGCGGCCAAGCTCGGCGGATACGCCGCGCTCGCTACTACTACTGGGATCGATACACCGGTCCTGTTTCTCACCAGCGGCGTGAGGCGTGAGGCCAATCTGCATGACCGGCTACGCGCCCGAAGCGCCCTGGCGTCTGTACCAGTTGCCACCGCAGTCGAAGGCGACGAACCGCACGGGCCGCTATGGCTGCCGGGCAACCGCACTGAAGGTCGGCTCCGCCTCGCCGAACTTGCGCACCACTTCGCGCAAGCGGGGAGCCCTTGACCACATTCGGCGTGGGCACTCTCATCGCAACGGGCAGCGGCCTGGTGTGCGGCATCGTCATCATCGCCGGACTGGGCAGCGGAGCGAAGTACGCCGTCACCGTCGCCAATACCGCCAAGCTCAGGTCCGCGGTCTGCGCCTACGCCTCATCCGACGCCGCACGACATGCACCGTCCGCCCGCGTCAGGCTCTCATCCGAGCAGATCGCGAACGCCCGCAAAATCGTGAAGGTCGCGGTCAGCCTAGGGCTGCCCACACGAGCCGCCGAGATCGCTATCGGGACCGCGATCCAGGAAAGCAGCCTCACCAATCCGAAGACTGGCAACGGATCGTACGGCGTATTCCAGCAGCAGCCATCACAAGGCTGGGGGACGAAGCAGCAAGTCACCGACCCCGACCACGCTGCGCGCTCCTTCTACGCGCGCCTGATCGAGATCCCTGGCTGGGAGCGCATGCCCCTCACCAAAGCCGCAGCACTTGTGCAGCGCCCACGTGAGGACCTACGCGACGCCTACGCCAAACACGAGCCGATCGCCAAAGCGCTGGTCACTCTGTTGTGGAGGGGCAAACCATCCAGGCAAGCTGCGGACACGTCCAATGCCGATGACATGCGGGCCAGCATTGAAGCCGCCGCGGGGCTTGGCATTCCGCGTGACGAGGTCGTGGTCATCGTCGCAGCAGATCTGGCCCGTCGGAACCCAGGGCAACAACTCGGCACAGACGAGCTTGGACGGCACGCTGATGAAATCCTGACCACCATCGCCGACCAGTTTTGCAGGGAGCTGGAAGCCGAGATCGGCATTCCCTTTGACGGAGCCCCATTTGGGCCGGGGGTGCCGGTCGACAACGCCTCCGGGCGACACGCGATCGCAGCCAGAGTGGTCGAGTTCGCATTGGCTCAGATGGGCAAGCCGTATCACTGGGGAGCCGAAGGCCCGGACGCCTTCGACTGCTCCGGCCTGGCAATGAAGGCATATGCCGCCGCAGGCGTGCGGATTCCCCGAACCACTTTTGAGCAGTGGCCGTTCGGCACCCGCGTCCCGACCGGCCAGGAACAGCCTGGTGACCTCGTGTTCTTCAACAGCGGACCAGGCAGTTCCCCGCAGCGACCAGGCCACGTCGGGATCGTCGTGGGAGACGGCAAGATGGTCGAGGCTCGATGCACTCGATGCGGACCGATCACGATCGCGTCATACCGGAGCGGCCGACCGGTGACCGGGTTCACCCGGCCCTCAGCAGCTTCCCTGGCGAAGTAACGGCAACCTGTCATGATGCCGGGGCCGGTCGTGCGCAGCCCATGGGCATACGCTCGGCCAGCTGCACATCATGCCCTGTCTCGGTGGAACTTGACATCATCGCCACCAGACCCTCGCAGCGCCGATCGAGATCTACACCGAGCCGAGCCTGCAACCCCAACCTTCAGACCAGGCGATTTGAGCCCACTCCTTGGCACAGAACAGCCGTCAGCAGATGGATCATTACCGCGTGCGCAGAAGCTTGCGCACGTGCTCCCGGCACCCATATAGGACGATCGCCTCGTCACCCTTCCGCGCGCGCTCGAGCCAAGTAGTAGCCGCTAAACAACGAGAAGAACGGCGAGACGAAGAACAAAGCCAAGCAGAACGCTATTACGTCGGATACCTTTCCCGATGAGGCATTCGCGAACAGGGCTCCGCCGATCGCCCCTAAGGATATGAGCACGAGTACCACACGACCGCTGGCGATTCCACGCTTTCTAAGCAATGACGGAGCCTTCGCATTCGGCGAAAGAGCTTTTGCGTCAGATAGCCCCCATTTCCACCCGAACACCACACACGCTCCAGCGAGCAGAACGAACAGGATAAGTAACAACACCTTGTTCCCGACAGGGGACAGCATCAACCAGAGCAACCCGAACAGCATGCATACCACCGCCCACGCAATGGCACGCAAAGCCATCGATTTCGCAGGTAATGATCTAGGTTTTGAGGTCATCTCATCCCCATCCCGAGTTTCCATCACCCAGTCTCATGGGTGTGTGGCTCCGGTAGCAACGCTTGGGGCAGACGAGCATCTCATCGACGACACCTGCCCCACTCCCTCGCGTGGGAAGCGGGGCAAGTGTCGTCTCGCTTGTCCGGGCTCCCCCCTCCTGAGGCCGGGACTCGACTATGTTTCCGACCGGGACGGGCCATCGAGGGAGATTGGCGGCCTGTGATGCCAAGCTCAGCGGATGGTGAGTCCCCGGAGCGTCACGAAGGGCGCAACGATTTCCGGTAGCTCTGTGCTTCGTAAATATGCTCGTGGCATAAGCACCGAACGTTGCCCAGGGCCAACGCTGCAGCCGTAGGCTGGTTACGACCGATCTCATCTCGTCTTTTCTCAAAGAGTTGAACCGGTCAGGGGCCGTTCCCCTTTCGAGGGGGCCGGCCCCGCTACTGTTCGAGGAGTTCCTGTAGAAGCGTGAACCCCGGCATGATTTCTCTCGGCTGCACGCCGACCTCAAAAATCTCCGGCTCCTCGAAGACGGGTTCTCCGTTGGGGCGGCGTGTGTAGGCGACGCGGCCGTAGTCCACGCCATCGTCACGGTCGAAGCTCATCCACGTGATGGCCTCTTGCTCACCTTCGCGCAAGGGATGGTTCGAGACCGCTCGGGTGGCTACGGTGCTCGGTGGCTCGAAGATCCAGACTTGTGGCACCGCCAGGACCCACCGTCTCGTGTTGATCTCCAGGGCCTTCATGGCGGCTCGGTGTTCGAACGCGACTGCGGTCTCTCGATCACGTAGGTAGTCGTAGTCACTGAGGATGAGGCGGCGATCCCCTTCCAGCGCGACGATCGCGGGGCAGTCCCGGGCAAGAATGCTTGACTCAAGCCGCTCGATCACGTCGAAGAGCAGGTGGGCCGTCTCCTCGTTCATCCGGCCTCTCCCTCGCTCGCGTTCAATTCGCGCCGTCGGAAACCAGCGCGCTCACCGGCCTGCCGCTCAAGCCTGAACGCTATGTGATCAGAGACTAGCTGTCCCGGTGATGCTAGGACCGCACTATGTTTCCGGCGCCCAAGGTCGTGCCGCTACAGCGTCAGCGGACGGCCCAGCACCTTCGACAGGGTGCACAGGGTTCCTTGGTCGAGTTCGTCGATGCCGCCGGTGACAGCGCGGAGCATGTTGCGTTCTGCGCGTTCGGCACCGCGTACGTTCTGCTCGTGGTGGGTGAAGGTGTTGACCGCTTGGACCACGCCCCACGCCGTGCCGCGCCAGGGCGTCACCCGTAGGTCGTGATTCCAGAGCTTGGCCAGCGTGTCCCGCTTGTTCTCAGCGATGGTGCGGCTGCGGCCTCGCTGGCGCGGCATCGGTACCTGGGCGTCCAGGAACGCCTGCCACTCCCGCCCGCTGATCTCCACGCGGCATAGGTCGCGGACGGCCGCTGAGAACTCGTCGGCCAACGCGTACACGATGTGCAACGCCTCACGGGCCTCGGCGAGCCGAATCTTCGAGTGTCGCGAGTGTTTGATCTTGACCTGCTGCCCGCGCTCCGCGAGGCCGGCGGCCATGGTGTTGTCGCACACGATGTTGGTCACCGCTCGCTTGAACGTCGTTGCCAAGGATCCGTCGAACGACGTCGCGCCGAACAGGTGCGGCCGGAACTCGACGCCTTCGGGTGTGACGACGTTCTCGGGAACCTCGACCGATACCCAGGCGACCGCGCCGCCCTTGAGGAGTCCGGCAGAGCCGATCGACAGGTCGGCGTCGAGGAGTCGCGAGATAGTGTTGATCAACCACTCGACGTACGGGTGCGGCTCGTAGCTGTCGGAGAAGATCCCCATGACGTGGCCATTGTCGCTGCGCAGGATCGCCTGCCGGCCGGGAACCTCCGCGAGCCCGCCGCGCGGGTCCTCGACGTAGATCGGTTTACTCAACGCCTCCCAGCCGAACAAACGCCGCTTGACGTCGTCGACCGGAATCGGGCCGGAGTAGTGGTTCGGCTTCTCGCCCTGCATGCTCGCCCGATAGTGCCAGGCCGTACCCCGCTTCTCCGTAAACCCGATCAAGGTATTGGCGTTCAACCATTCGAGAGACTCCCGGGACATATCCTTCTCCGTTCACTGGAAATGGAAAAGGCACCGGCCGTCCGCCGGTGCCCTGTTGTGTAAATGCGCGGGCCGGGAGCTCATATGGAGCGCTGCTGTATGGCATAGGCCACGCGTTCGGTCAGTTCGCGGTCCGCCCTGCGGATCTCAATCGAGTTGTCCAGGGCGGCTCCGTGGAGCACGAACGAGCCGGAGGCCTCGCCCAGCCGCCACCGGATGACGGTCTCGCGCTGCTTCTCGGTGAGCGTGGCCCCTGGCAGCATGGCCAGCAGAGTCTTCGTAAGCTCTGTTCGGGCGTGGGTTTCGGCCTCCCTGCTCACCAGTCGGTCCTGGCAAGACGCAAGATCCCGTCGGTAACCGGGAAGGAGCCGACGCTCGATTTTCTTCGCCACGAACTTGGCTCCCCAGGCGGACAGCACCGTGATCTCATGGCGAGGCAGGTCCGGAAGAAGGCCCCGGATCCCGTCTGGGTATACGCCTTGCACCCTGATACGTCCCGCCCGGTTCCAGAGCCGGTGCACGACGAGCCGGGCGCCGCCCGTCCCTACGAGGTACGCCGGATGGCCAGGCCGGATCAGCGGCTCGAAGCCGTCCAGGTGCTCGGCTGCCTTGGCTACCAGCTCATAGAGGTCGCGATCGTTCATAGGAATTCTCCTTTGGTCGTGGGAATGGAAAAGAAATAGGGGCATAGCTCGACCCCGAATAAGCCGCCGTTGACGTTGCGATCTTCGCTCGCGAAATGCCGTCGATTAAATGCGGGTACGGGAACCGTTCGACCGTCCGCCGAGATATAGCGCCTTCCAAAAAGACAGGATGGCAATCCGCGTTGAGCGAGCCCATGTCAGGCGGCCTTGAGCGCAGGCCGTCCGCTCTCCTGTCTGCTACGCCTGGCCGCCCTCGCGGTGCCGTTCCTGGTCTGCGCGGAACCGGTAGATGTCGCGGCCAGGCGTGCCGCACTCCCGGCAGTGACAGCCGTACGGGTGGATCTCGGAGGTGTGGAACAACTGGACGCGGCTCCCCCACGGGACCGGGTAGAGAGATTCGTCGAGCTCAACCCGATCGCGCCCGTTCCGGCCGATCTCAACGACGGTGCCCGGGTAGTAAAAAGGCGACTCATAGAGCTCGCACCACCACGGCCGTACCGGGACCTGGAAGAACGGCCGGACCAGGACGCGGTTACCGCCCTCCATCGCTGCTGTCCCCCGTCCACAGGTGCAGGGCTTCTACGGCGTCCTCCACTGTCGGCCGATCGGCGCCGCGCAGGTCCGCCACCGTCCAGGCGACACGCAGCACCTGGGGCAACGCCTCAGAGGTCAGCTGCCCGGTCTGCACGGTGGATCGCAGCAGCTCGACCGCCGCCGGCTCTGCGGGGAAGCGAGTCCGTAGTTCCAGCGCGGGAACCACGGCGTTGGTCCGCCAAGGCGTGCCCGCTAGCCGATCAGCTGCGCGCTCCCTGGCCGCGGCTACACGGGCCGCTACCACCGCGCTCGACTCGCCCGCCCCCTCGCGGCGGGCCTCCCACGCAACCGGCGCGCGCACAGAAACGCGGGGCAGAAGCGGGACCAGTCGGTCCAGGTAGCGGCGTCTGGTCACAGGTGTGCAGATGCAGTCCCCTCCTTCCG
This sequence comes from Planotetraspora thailandica, assembly GCF_016863335.1. Lineage (GTDB taxonomy): Bacteria > Actinomycetota > Actinomycetes > Streptosporangiales > Streptosporangiaceae > Planotetraspora > Planotetraspora thailandica. The sequence continues at coordinate 229,367 of NZ_BOOR01000007.1, read as the reverse complement.
GGCAGGCGCACGGGCGGGCATCGAGCACGAGCATGAACCGCGCCGGATAGCGGACGGTACGGCCCAGCCCGGCGACGCGTACCTCCCCGTTGCCCATCGGCCCGCGCAGCGCGTCTAGCACCTGACGGCTGAACTCGGGCGCGTCGGCCAGGTGCAGCACGCCGCGGTGGGCGAGCGAGACGGCACCCGGGCGGTTTCCGGCCACGCTGCCGAAGAGGGTCGCGGGTGTGGACGTATGGTGCGGTGCGGATATCGGAGGGCTGGTCCCCGGCGCCTGGTCGGACCGTCCGGCCAGCGAATAGATCTCAGCGACCTCCCGAGCGGCCCCCGGATCCAGCGGCGGCAGGATGCCCGGGAGTCGTTCGGCAAGCATCGTGGCCGGGCCGTCCCCCAGGAGGAACAGGTGATGCCCTCCTGCCGCGCACACCTCCAGGGCGCGGCGGGCAGCCTCATTGCCCGGCACTTCGGCCAGATCCAGGGAACTCGCCGGGCACGCCGAAGGCCCGACCGCCCGGTAACGGGCGCCGTCCAACGTCGCGGCTTGCAGCCGGTCGACTACCTCGGCCAGCCGAGTGACGGGGATCACCACGGCACCGGGCACCTGCGCCGCTTCCGGCGCGCATTCGGCGGGCACCACCACCGTTCTCATCCCGGCCTGCACCGCAGCGCCCACAGCGGCCAGAATGCCCCTGATCGGGCAGATTCGGCCGTCCAGCCCCAGTTCCCCCAGAAACACCCGCCCGGCAATCCGCTCGGGTGGGATGACTCCCGCGGCGGCCAGGGTCACCAGGGCCAACGCCAGATCGGCCGCCGTTTCAAAGGCCCGGGGAATCGTCGGGCTCACGCTCACCGTGATCCGGGCGTCCGGCCAATCCGTTCCGCTGTTCAGGATCGCGGCGCGGATTCGGGCGCGGGCCGGCCATACCGACAACTCCGGCAGGCCGATCAGATGCAACTTACCTCCGCCGGGTGCTGCATCGGCCTCGATATCCACAACGTGTGGACTGAGGCCGACCAGAACCACCGATCGGGTGCAGGCGTACAAGGTCATAGCTGGTCACCACCCCTCCGGCAGTACCGGGCGGGTCGCGGCGGGATGCTTGGCGGCCTGGGCGCCGATCTCGTCGGCCATCTCCGCACAATCCACTCCGCAGGTCATCTCCGGCGGTAGCCCGTGATCGAGGGCGCACGCGACCAGTCCCGCAAGGCTGTATCTGGGATCGGCGGACAGAGACCGCTCAACCGCAAGGCGCGCCAGCGGCCCGTCACCGATGCGCAGGGCGACGAACGCCAGCAGTGCGGCCGGGGCGGCGGCGAACTCCGGTTCTACTCTGCGGGTAACTTCGGTCCACAGCTTGAGGTGCGTGTCATCGTCGTATCGGCCGATGAAGGTCATCGCCCCATCCCGGACAATGATCGAGGTCAGGAGTACGCCGAGCCAGGCGACCATGTCGGCGGGTAGTTCCCTGCCTGCCTCGATGTGGTCGAGGGCGGCAGCAACCTGCGTGAGGCCCGCCTGATACCAGCCGTGACCGCCGTCGGTGGCGAGCGCGCTACGGACCTGGGTGCACACGGTACGGGTTGCCACCTGCACCTGTTCCCGGTCCTGTCCGCCGGCCGGGGCGATCGTGGCCGCCAGCGCCGCCCGGTCCGCCCGCGCGACGTGCCCGGCGAAGACCGCCGCCGCTGCGGCCTGGTTGTGCGCCGAGTCGTACGGTGTGCCGTCCGGTGAGCAGCATTCGCGATCGAGGCACATGTACGACCAGTAACGGCCGTCCTCAACACGGAGGGCGTCGATCGTGTCGATCTCCGCATCGGACAGGGCGCCGCGTACGGCGTCCATCACGGGCGTGACATGCCAGCCGGGACCGTACCCGATCAGCATCACGCGTTCGGTGCCGTTGCGGGTCAGCAACTCGGCGAAGCCTCGCGCCACGTCGGGCGTGTCCTCCGACTGCCCCGGCAGGTCGACACGCACGCTGAAGCGCAGCGACCGCACCCCGCTGTCAGAGTCTTCGCCGGGCTCGAAAGCCATCGCCACCACACTGCGCTCCGGGTGGAAACCCAGCATGTAGGGCACGATCGCGATGAAATCCGCCGGTCGGCTCAGCCGCACGGTGTGATCCAAGGGAGAGGTCATGTGAGTCCTCCTGAACATGACAAAGCCCCGGCACGATCGGCCAGGGGCGAACGAATGGAAGAAAAAGAGCGGGTCAGCAGCGTTCGATGCGGGCGCCCCCGCGCGGTCCAAGGAAGATCCGCTGATCGGGGTAGTCCAGCCCGTCGCGAGAGCCGTAGAGCGTGATCTCGCAGTCATCCCCCACGCATGGGGTGAGCACGTCGGCGGCATCGCGGTGTGTAAACGCGAAGTGCGAGCGCTGCCAGTAGCCGTACCGGTGCCGGTCGATCAGCTTGCTCCGGGCATCGGCCAGGGACGCGAACTCCTCAAGATCGTCAGGATCCGGCGGGCCGTACCCGTTGCCGCCGGACCAGAACCCGAACCAGCGCCCCATGATGATCATCTCCTTTCGAATAGCCGGTGGTGTCGGTCAGCGGGACGGGCAGCCGGGCGATAGGTGATCGCCCCCGCAATAGCCGCACCAGCCGTCCATGGCGTAGATCGACAGATCCTCGGCGTAGCGGTCCCGCCAATCCCGCTGAGTCCGGGTATAGGCATCGAAATACTCGGCGTCCGTGTCCCCCGGCTGCAGCGTGAGGTAGCGCAGCACCGTACGAGCCGCGCTGATCAGTTCCTCACCGGAGAGGACCGCACCGACGCCCGAGCAGACGTCCGAGGCGGCGAAGATCGTGCGGCGGCGGCGCGACAACCGGTAGCGCCAGCGGATCCGGCCCTCATCGGTCCGGTCCGCAGCGTCTATCTCCAGCAGGTGATCGGCGTCGATCTGCCAGCCGGGCACCAACCGTGAGTTGATGATCCACCCCGGCGGCAGAGTCAGGGCATGCGTCATCGCCATGGCAACTCCAATGAGGTCCAGTCGGATGGAACAGCCGCCGTCACGGGCGACGGCGGCCCAAGTGATGCGCTTGCACGGTCGAGCTCACCGCATGAATCTCGCAGTCCCGGAAATCCAGCGCATCGGTGAAGCAGCGAGAACAGCGCAGCAACCGCATACGCGCCCCCGATGCCCGGTTCGTTTGCGTGGCGTCAATCCACAGATGGGTCGTGGCCAGGCATCCGAGACAGGTGATCACCTCGGCGTCCGTAGGCATCGGGTCAAGCGCGGCGATCACCACGTATTCGCGTTCGCCGTCGGGATCGGCGGCGGGAACCATCGTTGCGGTATCCGCGCGAACCTCACCCAACGCGATCACTTGCATCACGCGGCCTCCGCTGGAAACCGTCAGATCCCCCGCAGACCAGGCCGACGGGACGGCAGAATTCACCTCCACAGAAACGCCCCCTTCAAACAGTTACCCGTCCGGGCAACGCACACTGGAAATGCGTGGCGCGCTTTCCCCGCAGCGGAGCGTGACGCGCAGCGCGCTTTCGCGCCGCGAACTGCTCTCACTTAAATACGGTGACCGGAACGGCCCGACCGTCCGCACGCGGCAACATTTCCGCAGCGTTACCGCATGCGCCGCACCGACGATTGACCGTTCCGGCCCCGTTGCCGCCCTACGGCACCGCAACACGCCGCAGAACAGCAGGCGAGAGCGGACTGCGCGCCGAACATGTCGACCACGCACCGGCAAATTCCGTTCTCATATAAATACGGGGAGCGCAGCGGTCCAAGCGTCCGCACTTTCCCAGAAGCTTTGTCGCCCCGGTAGCGCGGTGACAAGCATTGTCACCCATAAATAAAGAGCCCCAGAGCGTTCTCTGGGGCTCTTTCACGAGCTGTTGTTACTCCTCTGCGGTGGAGGTGCCGCCGTAGACCATCGTGCTTCTGGCGTCGTCAAGGCGCTCCGACAGTTCCCGCCATTCCGCCCGTGCGGCATCGCGCACTCGGATCACGTTCCGGCGGGACCCGTACGCGCCCCCGTAACGAGCCTGGGCAACGGTGCTGAGGATCCCCGCGCGCCCCAGGTCCTCAGCCTGAGACGCGATATCGATCATGCGACCGATGGTCGGGAAGTCCTGACCGTCGCCGAACGCCGCCCGGAACATCTCCGTACTGTGCTGCGAGACGCAGAACGCCACAGCCGCCCCCGTGACCGTCTCAGTGCGCGGGACACCGCGCATCAGCTGAGCCCCCGGCGTGACGTCGACCTCAGCCGCCGGAACGTCGATCCTGTAGCCGTTCCTCGCGGCGGCATCCCTGACCGCCCACCGCTGCAGCGTCGTACGCGTGATGGTCATCTCCCCACCATCCCTACGGACGTAGACCCATGCCTGAGTCTCGCGAGCAGGGCCGCTGTCAGGGGCAGGGGCGCACCTTGCCAGGACATCGCGCAGACGCTGCGCGAATAGAAGAACGGCGTCCTGCGTGACGTCGTCAGACACGTCATCCGTCCCGTACGGCGCGTGCCCTTCCTTGATTATGGTCGCGCTCCCGTCCATTCGCTTGCGGGAACGGGTCGAGTCGACCGTACGGCAGTAGCCGCGTGCGAGCCTACGAATGTCCGCCCAATCGTCAGGCGTTACGCGCGCCATGTCTTCAGGCGTGAGCGTCTCCCCCGGAATGTTGGAAGGAACGCACTTACCGGGAACTCCATTCGACATGTTTCCCCCTCCGATCTCTGCGACGTCCCGATGACGCCGTCTCGCCTTTTCTCAATACAATTGAATCGCAGAAAGGAGGTCGACACAATGAATTCCCGCGTGTCTTTACGAAGTTTTCCCTAGCCAAGAGCAGAGGAGAGACCATAGAGAATGGTCGCCAGGAGTGAGTGGGAGATATGAAAAGTCAAGAAAGGCGGCGAAATCGAAGCCAGCGGCCTGGAAAACATAAACCGGAGAAACATTATTAGGCGAATTCAATTCCTGGCGTGATGGCCAATTATCGAACACGACCTCTGCCGACCCTTCGATCATGGGAGTTCCCCATAGAGTCGGGCTGGCGGGTGGCCGCGCCGCAATTCGCTGACCAGCGAATATGCCCTAACGATCAAGGCCAGTCATAAGTGGTGAACCACTAGCTGAGCATTGGCCGCCCCACTGGCCCTTCTCGGACTCGGTCGAGAAACTAAGCAGGTCAGGGTGCGACGTCCTCGCACACCAACGCCGGATAGCCGTATGACCAGCCCGTCAGCGCCGCGAAGGCCTCGGCCGGCGAGTGGTTCCGGCGCCTCATGTAGACGTCGAATTCCGCACGGCTCACTGGCGATCACCGACTGTCAGGCGACGGGGTATCCATCCTCCAGGTAGGCCACCCGACCCGTACGGCGAGCAGCTACAGCCGCATGGATTCGCCGCACCCGGATCGGCGGCAGGAAGGCTCCGGCGTCAGCGGGGTCGACCAGCTTCCACTCGCTCAGTTCCTCAGCGGGCAGCCGGATCGCCGACAACTCCTCGGAGCTCATGACGCCGCCGTCAAAGATGAGCCGAAAGCCGCCTGCGTCGGTGTCGCTCGCGGGCATCCAGTCGGCGCAGAGCAGCACCGGGGGCCCAGCCAGGGCCAGTGCGAGCTCTTCTTTGACTTCTCTGACTGCGGCGTCCCAGGGGGATTCACCATCGTCGACCGACCCGCCGGGGAACTCCCAGCCATCCTTGTAGACGGGCCGAACCAGCAGAGCTCGCGCCGTATCGTCAGTGATCAACACGCCTGACGCAGTCGGGCGGCGAGGAAGAGAACGCAGATAGTCGTCGGTCGACACGGCGACACGGTAACGCCAGCTGGGATGGAACTGCGGCCGTTCTGGACGATCGGTCCCCCAGGCATCACTTAGCTCTGCCTTCGAGAAGAAGCGTCCAGAGCCGCGCCGCCTTGGCGGTCTGCATCCAGGTCGTCTCGTGCACCGCCATGCCGCTTGCCTTCCGGGCCGTGCGCCGGATGAACCGCAACCCACCTGCCTGGCACAGCTCATAGATGGTCATACGGCACTCGCACGTGTGTCGTATGACCATGATCCGGGCGCAGCGCGGCGTCGGCGCCATCCAGGTGATGCGTGTCGCGTCCTCGGCGGGCACCGGGACATGCGGGCCGTGGAAAGGCGCGGGGAGCTCCATGGCAACCTCTCCATGTACGAGGCCCAGAAACGTTGGTCACGTTTAGTAGATGTCCTGCATACGGAGCGGGGCAGGACGACAATGGCGGTCAGACACGGACACGTGAGTGCCGCCCTACCGCCGAAGGGTCGTGGACGATGCCTGGCTCAGAGACACGACCGGCGTGGGCCGTCCGCCTCCGCGTCGAACGCGAGGAACGGCTGTGGGATATCGCCGAAATGGCCCGCCAACTCCGTCACACCGCTGGAAATGCGCGGCTACCGGACATCGAGACCGTGAGCCGCATGATCAAGAAGTGGGAGTCAGGAAAACACCTGCCAGGTGAGCGCTACCAACTTCTGTACAGCCGGGCCCTCGGGATCGCGCGCACTGTGCTCTTCGAAACCGCCCCCTACCAGGCCCAGTCCGTACAAGAACCGGTCGATGTGGCGGGAGTGGCAGATGAGATCGCCCGGATGGGCGCGTGGGCGGAGTCTTCCAATGTGGGCGAGCACACATTGGCCTACCACAACGACGCGGTACGTCGGCTGGCCCGGGACTACCTTCAGCAGCCGCCTCTTCTGATCCTTCAGCGGACGGCCACGCTGGCCCGAGAGGTCTTCCGCCTCCTTCAAAATGGCCACCAACGCCTGGACCAGACACGGGAACTGCTCATCACAACCGCCAAGATCTGTGCCCTCATGAGCTGGATCTCTGGCGATCTCGGCCAGCCCGCGGCGGCCGAGACCCACGCCGGCACCGCGTGGGGCCTCGCGCATCAGGCAGGAGACCCAGCGGCGCAGGCGCTGGCGCTCTCTACTCGCTCGAAGCTCGCTTTCTGGGACGGGCGGCTTGAACTGGCCGCACAGCTCGCGCGGCACGGTTACGACCTGTCCGTGAACGACACCATGAAGGTTTTCCTCGCCTGCCAGGAAGCCGACGCCTGGCAGGCCCTCGGCGACATCCCCAGGGCTCGTGAAGCGCTGCGTAACGCGGAAGCCGCCCGCGAGAACATCGACCAGCCAGACTCGGTCGGCGGCGTCTTCAGCTGCGGCGTCGCCCGGCAGTGCAACTACACGGCCGGCGTCCACCTGCGCGCCGCCGACCCCGACGGGGCCCTACGACAGACCGAAAGAGGTCTCGACGCCTACAGCCACGGCGAGGAGTGGGCGTACGGCACGTGGGGTCAGATTCACATCGGCATGGCCATGGCCCGCATCGCCAAACAGCAGCTCGACGGCGCCGCATCGGCGTTGCGTCCGGTGCTGGGCCTGCCAGCTGAACAACGGCTTTCCACCCTGGCGACCCGGCTCTCTCATCTCGGCCGAGTACTGGAGGGACCCCGCTTCCAGACCAGCACCGAGGCCCGTACGCTGCGCTCAGAGATCAGGGAGTACCGAGCGATCACAGCGAGCTGACCAACGGGAGCCACGTTGACCGAGCAGATGCGGAACCACTGGTGGTGGCGGCCTGGCTGGCGGCTCCGACGGCGCATGTACGCCGTCCACACCACCTTCGAGGACCAGGACGAGTTACACGACCTCGTCCGCGCATACCAGGAACCGCTTCACAACCTGCCCGGCCTCGACATCATCCCGCTCAAATGGCTCCATCTCACGATGCAGGGCATCGGTTTCGCCGACGAAGTCGATGACGTAGATGCCATCGCCCAAGCCGTACAGCGGCGTCTCTCCCCGATCGAGGCGGTGACCCTGAGATTCGACCGGCCACTCCTGGATCCCGAAGCCCCTCAGTTCCATCCGCATCCTGTTGATGGCATCGATCGGGTACGGCGGGCCGTGCGTCAGGGCATCATCGACGTCCGTGGCGCAGTTGGCGAGACCGACGTCTGGACACCTCACATGAGCATCGCCTACAGCGACACCGATGGCCCGGCGAAGCCGTACCGTGATGCGCTTGCCAGCGTGACCGCTGATCCCGTGACCGTGACCATTCAGCGAATCCAGCTCATCGCCCTCGGTCGGGATGAGCACCTCTACCGCTGGGAGTCGGTCGCAGATCTCCCCCTTGGAACGCAATCGCTGTACCCTCCACGGCGAATGCACGGTCGATGAGAATCTTCGCCACACCAGTCTGTCCGTCGCCCGGTGTTGAGTCTCCGACCAGGACCAATTCGGCCGGTTAGCGGGTTGCCCCGATGTAGGAACCCGTAATGATCAGCACCAGGCCGACGAGCGCCCCGGGCGAGACTCGTTCTCCGAGAAGGCTCATGCTGTAAGCGACGGCGAACCCGGGATCCAGGTAACCCGCCAGGTTCGCGCGCGCGGCGCCCATGCGCTGAATCAGCACATAGAACAGGACGAGCGCCCCGGCGGTGGAGACAAGGCTGAGGACCAGCAAAGCCTCAATCGTCTGCAATCCCGGCAGACGTACACCAGCGATACCAGCGGCCGGTGCCAGCACGAGTGCACTGATGGTCATGGCAGCTGTGGCTGTCCCCAACGGGGGGACCTCGGGAATGGCCCGCTCAGCCCATACCGAGCCTGCGGCTATGAAGGCCGCCGCGGCCACCAGTGCGGCGGCACCCCATCCGCTCGTGCCACCGACATCGACATTTCGCAGGAAGAGGAGAGCCACACCCGTCAAGCCGAGTATGACTCCGGCGAGCAGACGCCACGGAATCGTTCGTGTGAGGACCGTGCTCAGGACCGCGGCCCATACCGGCTGGGTCGCCACCAAGATGGCCGCCAGCGCCGCTCCGACGTACTGCTGGCCAATGGTCAGCAGGAGGAGCGGTACCGTCACCTGCAGCAGTGCGGCGATCAGCACTGCCCCAGCCCGAGCACGTACGGCATTCAATGCACCGCTACGTGCGGCGAATGGAATCAGCACCATGGCGGACAACCCGGTCCGGGCGACGACGATCGCAGCCGGGGGCATCTCGCGCAACACCACGCTGGTCAGGGGATAGATGGCTCCCCAGATGGCACCGAGCAATAACAGCAGGCCCGCGTCGCGTCTGTTCACAAGGCGAACTGTTCCTCCAGCGCCCGTACGGCTGACGTATCCCGGTAGGGGCGCAGCCCGGTGCGGAGATCGCCGACGTGACGGAGGTTGCGGGGCGATCTGGTCCGTACGGCGATGACGTACGCCTCCCCGGTCAGCCGTGCGGCTTCGGGGATCTCATGTAGCGCCAGACACGCTGCGGCCTGGGTCGCCAGCACTTCAGCCGACGCGCGTACCGCTCCCTGCGACCACACCTCGAATGCGGTGTCGATCGCGCGGCGGCCCTCACTCAGCGCTGTTGCCTTGTGCGCTCCGAGTTTGAGTAGGGAGAGGCCAACCATCTTGTACAGGTGGCCGATGTCGTGGAAAGCGATGTAATCCTCGGGCGGGCCGGGCGCACGGCTCAGCAGGTCGGCGGCGGTCTCCAGATCGGTTCGGCATTCCCGGTCATGACCCAGGCAGGCATGGACATGAGCCCGCATGACGGTGAGCCATGAACGAACGGTGTAGTTCAATCGCGTCCCGGCCAACCTGAGGGCCTCATCGGCCAGTTGCAAGGCGCGCTCGAAGTGCCGGCCCTCGCACAGAATGCGACTCATTCGCCCGACCAGATACGCCTGCCTGGCCAGGTCGCCCTTCTCGCGGGCGATCTCGGCCGTTTGCCGGGCCACAGTGAACGCCTGATCATGCTGTTCGAGGTCGAGATAGAGCCAAGAGACCAGACCGCCCGAATCGATGGCCAGCGCGGCCATCTGGGATCGCTGCGCCGCGCTTTGCGCCTGGCGTACCCACATGGTCAGCTGATTGTGGTGGTCAATGGCCTGCGCGAATACCGCGTATGGGCCGAGCAGGTTGTCCAGCCTGCGATAGTTGGCCGTCAGCTGGCCGCACGTTTCGTACAGTTCGCGGCTGTACGGCGGTGGCACCGTCGAGAGGTTGGAGATCACAGCCGCAGCGGCCAGGCCTCCGGTGAGTGGAAGCAGATCGCGTCGTCGCATGAGCGTGTCCCAGGAGGTGAGGATGCCCTCCAGTCTGGCGGACGAATTTTCTTCGCATGCATCAGCCCTGATCAACGCCCCATCTTCGCCGGGAAGAGCATCACGACTTTCGCTCTGATCGGCACCCTCGCTCGGGACACCGACGATGGGCCCCGCGCTGAAGAGCACGGCTTCCGAAATGCCGAATACCCGGCAGAGCAATATCCGGTAAGGGTCGCGCGGTTCATGCTCGCCGGCTTCGTAACTTCTGATGCGACGCAGAATCGAGTCTCGTTGCGGCAGATGTGCCCGAATATGATCTTCGGCCGCTTCGACGAGTTTTCGAGCCAGATCGGAATGGCTCCACATCTGCCTACGCCGCTCAGCTCGCAACCGTTCAGCCCACGCAGGAACACGTTCCGCGACCATCGACACACCTCCGGGCAGATGAGGCTATCCGCTCGTGTCCTCCACTGTCCTTACTTGTCAGCTGTTCGCAGCCTGCCTGTGATCAGTCAAATAGGGATGTGCAATCCCGACAAGTACCCAGAGTTCCTGAACGGATTCCGAACCCGGAGTTTCATCTCATGGCAACCGATCCTGAGCAAGCCATCGAACATCTGGAAAAGCTCGCAGGCGAGTTGGAGGCCCGGCGCTTCGCCGTACGGGTCCATGCTCTCCCCGGCCTCACCCCGCATCTGAATGTCATCAATGTCGCCGCTCCCGTCCTCACGGAGAAGGTGTTCGCCGCCCCTGGCTCTGACGGAATTTGGGCTTTCCACTTTCCCTGGCCCCAGTTGATCGCCCCCGTTCACGACGTCTCTGTCGCCGCTGACCGGATCGAACGTGTCCTCGCCGAAGTCGATCGGTAGGCGGCGCTCGTGGAGCTGCGGAGATGTTCGAGATCGCGGGCGATGCCTGGCTCCAGCCCTGAAGCCGATCTCGTGCTCAGTGGGTTCCGGCTGAGGACAGAAACGAGTCGCCCGACTCTTCTGGAGCGAGTGACGTCGGTGATGGTGCCGCCTTGCGAGGCGCAGCCAGCCCATCCGGGAGCCGACTGGATTCTTCGGCTCGAGGAGGCCAACTCCCGACCGCAGGAGGAGGTTGGCGCGATCTTCGCGGACCGGCCGGTCCTTGTTCTCCCGCACGGCGGGCCACGGCTGGCGGTGCTGGACGCCGGCGACGGATGGTTGCGAGCGATAGGACGCTATCGGCCGTACACCGGTGCCGCGATGATCGACGTGGACGCCGCCCGGATGACCACGCATGTGGTGCTGCCCGCGAATGACGAGCTCGGCGGCCGATGGGCGGACTGGCTCGCGAGGACGTTCTTCGCCTCGCGGATGCTGGCGTCGGGCTGGCAGATGCTGCACGCCTCTGCCGTCGTGATCAACAGACGAGCGCTGTTGTTCGTGGCGGGCAGCCGCGGGGGGAAGTCGACGCTCGCCTACCGAGCCCGCAGCGAACTTGGGGCGGTGTTCCTAGCCGACGACCTGGTATTGATCGGCCCGGGCCGAACAGTGGTGGGCTGGCCGACGCGTATCGCGATCCCTGAAGAATTGATCACCGGTGTACCGGCGATGGAATCCGAGCGCCGGAGAATCATCTTCAGTCCCTCCGACCTTCGGTCTGGCACCGATTGCTCCGGCCCGGCCCCGCTGGGCGCAGTCGTAATCATCAAACCGGGTGGGCGAGAAGCGCCTTCAGCCGCGCACACGGACGAACGTGAGGCCTTGGGATTGGCAACCGACATCCCCGGTCAGCGGCTCCACACCAGTGACCTGCTCGGTTTGATGGGCCGGCCGCAGGTCACATGTCCCGGGCTGCAGTTCGACGGCTTCGGCGACGCTCCCGTCATAGAACTCCGCATCGGCGACATGGCGGCGCTCCCCACGGCCGGGGTATGGGCGGCTCTGTCTGGGCTCCTGTCGTATCTGGAGGAGTCGTGAACATCGACAGTGCGGGAAGGACGTTGTGCGTCGCCGATCACTCTGCCTTCCTCTCCTCCTGGTCGCGCGTCGCTCCACACCTGCCCGGCGTCGATCCGAGTAGGGCGCCCGAAGCCGAGAGCGGATCGGTCGATCTTCATCTGCCGCCGTCGATTGGCCCTGACGACGGCCGGCGCATCGTCAACGCGCACCTTCACCTGCTGCACCTCGCGCACGGCTCTCTCTGTCCGCACGCGGTTGCGGTCCACCACCAGCGCTACGGCGCAGTACTGCTGCTGGGCTGCCATGGCACCGGAAAGACTCTGGTCGCCATCGCCATGACGCGTCGCGACTGGCATGTGCTGGCCGGCGACGTCGCCCTACTGGACGTGGAGGCGGATGGCACAGTCGCAGTGCGCGGAGGCACCGCTGCCTTCGTCGTCCGACGTGGTCCTGCGCTTCGATGGTTCCCGGACCTCCATTTGAGTCAGGTCGAACTGTGGTCCCGACGGCCCGCCCTTCCCAAAAGACCAGTGCCGGTGGTCGCCGCCGTATCCGTTCATGTCGATGCTGTCGGGGGCCCGCTCCGCCTGATCGACCTACACACCACACGGACGATGTGGTTGCGTGCCAGCGGGCACCTGCTCGACCGCATGCTGGATCGGGAAGACGGCCCCGTACTGCGACTGCTGGAGAGCGCCGCTGCCACCCGGCGGCGCGTCGAACTCGTCCGTACGCTCTCGAGGCGACTGGCGATCCACGCCGCATGGGGACCGCCGGCGGAAATCGCCGCACAGATCGAACTGCTGGCTACTGCCGGATGGAGAGGAACAGGGACATGAGCACAGTACGCGCGCTGGCGATCGACTTCGGCGGCACTCTGGCCAACCCTGGCCCCAGTCCAGACGGCAGCAAGGTCGCCGGCATCCTGGGATCGCTTCCCGGCATGACGGTCAGCGACGGCTTCGCCGCCGTCTTCGACTCCATCACAGGGCAACTGCGCCGCACCGACCGAGATCTCGGAACGCAGACTCCCTTCGCCGAGCGACTATGTCAGGCCGCCATCGAGAGCGGCACCGTACTGCCCGAGAACGTGGACACCATCGTGGAGAAGGTCTTTACTGCCATCCCGGACGGCGAAATCGACGCCGCGGCTGCCCAGACGCTGCGCTTGCTCCACGACCGGGGGATGACCTGCGTCTTGGCGTGCGACACGCAACGCCCCTCCACCACGCGCCGTGCGACTCTCCAATCCGCAGGAATCCTGAACTGTTTCCACGCTCTCGTGTTGTCGAGCGAGATCGGCGTCCGCAAGCCGCACTCACGGTTCTACGACGCTGTGGTGGCGGCGGCCGGATGCCCGGTCTCGGAGATCCTTTTCGTCGGGGACACCCCTGCCAAGGACGCGATCGCACCACACGCGCGTGGTATGCGATCGGTGCTCATCGCCACCCAACGCCCCGCTGGGCTGGAGGAGTCCATCGGAGTCATCGAGCACTTCTCCATGCTGCCCGAGTACCTGGAGGCGCTGGATGCCCCCTGATGGAGCGCGTATCCGGCTGGCCGGAGGACGCGCGAGCCTGCTGCCCGCTCTGCCGACCCCGAAGGGTTGGATCACTGCCAGCTTCAGCGTGCTGAGCCCCGGCACCGAAAAACGCCACCTTGCGGCCACCGTGATGGGCCGGGACAAAGCCAGTGGCTACATGACCATCGGTGGCGAGGAAACGCTCGGATGGCGGTTGGCCCCGGTTCCTCACGGAGCGCCCTTCCACCCGCAGGGGAAGGGGACTCTCTCCGCTCCGGCTGGGACACCGGTCCGCATCGCCGCATTGGGACGGTTTCAGCTGATGGCGGCGTTGGGGCTGACCCACCTGTCCGGTGCAAGGGATCTCACAGGCGCCTTGGTGATCGGGTCTGGTCCCGTCGCACTCGGATGCGCTCTGGAGCTACAACGCCGAGGCGCCGTGGGCATACGGGTTCTGACCAGACGGCCCAACGCTGCAATCGCCCAGGCCCCAGGGGTCCAGTGCGTACGCGAGGTGACGCCGCAGAGCGTGCCGCTGGCTATCTACGCAACGGGGTCGCCCCAAGGAACCGCAGAACTGGTCAGGACCGGCGGCACTTTGGGCGTGCTGGGCACACCCGACGGCCATGACGTCATCCCTACGCTGTCCATCCACCGGCGGGCCTTGACCGTGGTCGGCATGCACGAGCTTGCCGACCACCATCCACGGCGCTACCAGGCGACGTACACGGAGGTGGTGACGTGGCTATGCGGCCAGGTCACCCCCCGTCAGTTGGACACCTGGTGCCGCATCGTGCCTGGGCACCTCGCGCCCTCGGTCTTCGCGTCGCTCGCCGGGCCAGACCGGCCGGAGGAACCCGTCATCATCTTCTCCTGGGAGGCCTGACGTGACCGACGACGTGGGGCTTTACAGCATCTCGGTACGCGGCTTCGACGTCCCCTCCCTGCTGCGCTGGGCCACCGCCACTGGGATCCCCTTCATCCATCTGCGCGGCGGCTCGCGCGGATATTGCCTGACCAGCGTCGATCGCTCGACCCTGCGTAGCTGGAGACCGATCATCCGCGACACGGTTCCTGTCACGGGGGTCACCGCCGACGTCGACCTCATGGACGTCCTCGCGAGAAGACCTGAGTCCTGCGAGGAAGTTCTTCGGCTCGCCGAGGCGGCTGCCGAACTGGGCGCGAAGTGGCTACGCCTCTGCGCACGCATCCCGCCCGCACCCGGAGATGCTCGCGGTGAATTGCCGACGAGAGCGGTTCCACTTCTGATCGAACCCCACCATCCCGGCTGGCTGACGCCGGCGGGATTCGCCGCCCTCCCCCACGTGCGGCTACTCGCGGACACCAGGCAACTCGCAGGCCAGCCGACGATGCTGGGCCCAGCCGTCGAGCGAGCGGACGTGCTCCACCTGTCCGATCAAGGCGAAGGACTCGACACGATCGTGGCCAATCTCGCCGCTCGCCGGATCGCAGCCGGCCAATCGATCGAAGTCGCCGTTGAATGGACCGGGCCAGACCGAAGCCCGAAGGCATGTCGCGATCGCTATCGGTCGGCCTGCGCGTGGTGGCGCGCCAGGGAGCCACGATGACCGAGAACCGTCCATGGATGGTCGTCAGCGACTATCCCGCCTGGCCCAGCCCGTATTTCGCCGAACTGTATCGGCACGCGCCGTCCCAGCTGGGGCTGGAATTCATCGGCAGCCTGGAGGCCCTCGAACACCGGCCCGGCCCTCCGGGCGTTATCAACCTGCATCGCCTCAAGAGGCTCTACCAGATGCCAGACGGCGGCCGTACCGTTGCCGCGGCCGACACCATGCTCGCCCAGCTCACAGAGTTGCGACGAATCGGATGGCGCATCGTATGGACCGTCCACAACCTGCTGCCCATCGATGGGGCGCACACGGCGGCCGACCACCATGCCGCCTACAGAGTGCTCCATCTGGCCGACGCGATCATCACGCACACCCACGCCGACGCTCGCCATCTGGAGCTGCTCACGGACGCACCGATCATCGTCGCCGGCTGGGCAGCGCCCGCGACCGATGCCCACGAGGTTCCCCCAGCCATACGTGAGCTCGCCGAGCACATCGCAGACGTCGGCACCTCGATCCTGCTCCTGGGCAATCTCACCGCGTACAAGGATCTGCCCGCCGTCACACGAGCCTTCGTCTCTCACACTCGAAGCGCCCATCTCTTCGTGATCGGACCTCCGCGAGACCCGAGCGTGGCCCAGGTGATAGCCCACGACCGCATCCATCTCCATCTGGAACGAGTCCAACCTGAGCACACTCACGTGCTGTACAGAGCAGCGGACGTGGCACTTTGCCCCTACCGGACAGACGGGCCATGGGAGTTCTTCACCCAGGCTCTCTATCCCAGTTCGGTCGGTACTGCTGTCGCCCACGGCATCCCCGTGATCGCGCCGGACGTACCCGCCGTGACGGAGATGACGGCGGGCCACCCTCGACGGCTCTATCCGCCTCAGAGTGGGCCTGGGCAGGCGATGGCGGCGGCCGAGGAGTCTCGGCTGCCTCGCGCGCCCGTAAGGAAAGACCACAGCTGGGACGGCATACTCGCCGCCTACGAGCGATTGGCGGACGTTCTCTACACCCCGACGGGCCGATTAACGGTCGTCACAGACACGAGCGGCACCGATAGCTGATCACCGATCACCCCTGCGACATGGAGGTTCACCAGATGCGGGACAACCTCGGCCCAACCCTCCTGCCCGGCCTGCTGGCCGAGCGATACGGTCTGACGGTACACGGCCTGGTCCAATTGCCCATCGGTCAGGGAACCGTGAACTACCGGGTGACCTGTGCAGGCGGCGACGTCTTCGTCAAGAGCTACCCGGCAGGCACGGACCTCGAAGGTGAAGCAGGCGCGATCGAGCTGTCCGAACTCGCCCGCCGTCACGGCATTCCCGCGGCCGCCGTTCTGCGCAATCGCGACGGCCAGACCATCGACGGAACAACGTCTCTGGCCGTGTCGATCTGGAGATGGGTACCCGGTCATGTCGTCACGGAGCTCAACACGTCTCAGTACGAGCAGGCAGGTGACGCGCTCGGCCGCATCCACGCGCTCTTCGCGAAGCTGCCCGCGAACTCGACATCCAACCGCAAGGTGGATGAATGGCGTGACATCGATCTCAACGACCTGGCCGCGACCGCGAACGGCCTGCTCTCGATCATCGCATCGAGAAAGGCCGAAAGAGTCCTGGACGCCTTCGACACCGTCGCGGAACGCACCCTTCTCGAACGGCGCCAGATGCTTCCCCTGATCCCCGAGCTTCTCGCCGAACTTCCTGACAGTCTCGCCGTACAGGTCCTGCACGGCGACTACAGCCCGGTGAACCTGCTGTTCACCGGCGACGAACTCGCCGCAGTGATCGACTTCAGCCCGCCCGACCCATTCCTGCTGGCCTACGACCTGGGACGGATGGCGTTCTATCCCAACACGGTCACCGGAGACCCACAATGGTTGCACGCGGCGCGCACGTTGATCACGGCCTACATCGCCGCCAACCCCGCCGTCTCAGACATCGACATCCGCGCCTGCGGCCGTGTGGCGCTACTGCAGCTCATGCGCAGCCTCTACGGGGTCAAGCAGCACTACATGAAGCCAGGCCTCTTCCAGGACGATCTCGACGAATTCTGGCTCCTCCGGCACGAGGCCGTCGCCCGCATGCTCCGGCATCTTCCGGAGATTGACGCGCTGCTCGACGACCTGACCACCCGCCGCCCGTCCTCCGGCCGGGAGGAGCTATGACGACAGGAACCGTTCAGCCCCCGGAGACGTGGAAGGTGCTACGAGGGCCGATTCATGCGGCCGACCTACGCGCGGGTGTCTCCAACATCGCCGCCGAGCACGGCTTGACCATCTTCAGCCCGACTCAGAACACCCTGGTCCTGACTTCTCCGGGCGACGACGTGCCCCGGGTCACACTGCGCTGGCATCAGTTCACGCCGAAGTGCCCCGACACCCTCAGCCATGTTCTGCCAGACGCTCCCCATCTGGAGATCCTCGTCGATCAGTCGTCGGGGGGAGCCGTTGCCGCGAACCGCATCGAGACATGGCTGACCCGCAAACTCCGGCGCCTCGATCAAGCTGAGCTGGCGCACATTGTCGAGAGCATGCCCGTGCTCGACCGCTACGCCGTACCTTCTGGTGTGCTTGACGGCTGGGCGATCATCTTCCGGGACCACTACGTCGAGAACAGCCTCGGCTTTCTACTCGCCATCGAACGGGCGGGCATACCGGCCGAATGGATCTACGCCTTGTCGAAGGGCGACCGCACTCGTAATCGCGACCGCATCCATGCGACTCTCATCGACAGAGGATGCGCCAGCGGGCTGCTGGACAACACGGCTGTCAACGCCCCTGAGACGCACGCCATCGAACTGGCCGAATCCCTCAACCAGATCGACAACTTCATCGACGCGGCGCGCTCCGCGGGCCGGCGCGTGTTGGTCATCGACGATGGAGGGCTCATCGCCCAGGGGTACGGCAGGGCCGACGCTCTCCGGCGCATCGACGCCGCGCTGGAGTTGACGGTCTCCGGACTGAAACGGATCGCCGCGTCCGAGCTAAGCATCCCGGTGTTCAACCTGGCCAGATCTGAGTTGAAGACCAAACTGGGCTATCCAGAGATCGCCGACTCCTGCCTACGCCGCCTACGAGCGCTCCTTCCCGCTACCAAGGTGACGGGACGGCCCGTGATCGTCATCGGCTACGGCACGCTCGGATCACGCCTGTCCATGACGCTCCAGGCACAGGGCTGCCACGTCCATGTCGTGGATTCCGACCCCGTCAACCTCATCGCTGCTGCGGAGAAGGGACACCTGACATACAGAAGCGTGCGCGAGGCTCTGCAGAGGGTCACACCGTTCCTGATCACCGGCTGTACGGGTGGGGACGCCCTCCTTCCAGAAGACCTCGACCTGCTGCCCGATGGTGTCTTCCTCGCTCCGTTCGCAACGCGTGACTTCAGCGTCCTTGCCGACCCGCAGCGCACTCGCAGTTCCAAGCAGCTACCCGGCGTCGGACGTCGCTACCAACTCAATTCCGGCAACTACGCGACCGTCCTCGGTGACGGGCGATCGCTCAATCTCTTCGAAGCCGACGCCATTCCCAACCAGGGATACGACGCCTACCGGGCCGGCACTCTCATCGCCGCGGTAGCGCTGTGCGAGCAAGCCGACCACTTGCCGCCCGGTGTGCACACTGAACTCGTCGACGAAATCATCAGAGAATCCGGCCTGTACGAGGCTTACTACGACACCTACCTGGCGGCCGAACGCACCGCACCGGCGAACACGCGCACCCCCAAGTCGTATTCGGGCAAAGCTCTGGCGGGTGTCTCTGTCTGCGTGGTCGGCTATGGCGCAGCCGGCCGACTGCACGCGGAGATACTGGCCGCCGAAGGTGCGGAGCTTACGGTGCTCGACCCGAAACATCAGGACCTGCCCAGGGCCTACCGCGGCTTTCACCAGGGGATCGGCGACCTCCCGCACGCTGTCAGCTCCGGCATCGGTCTATGGTCCATATGCTGCCCGACAGCAGATCATCTCCCGGTTCTCCGCTCGATCCTGGCCCAGACGCCCGACGCGCGCGTCCTGCTGGAGAAACCCGCCTGCCAGGGACACGAGATCGATGCCCTGGAAGCCCTTCTCGACAGCCACCGCAATGCGCGGGTCGCGGTCACCGACCAGTATCAGCACGCTCGCGTCCTCGATGTTCTGAACACCCTGGTCATGCGCTTCGAACCGGAGGCCCCGATCGACCACATCGGAATCACCTTCACGAAGGACCGCACCGACGACATCGCCCACGGACGGTTCATCGACCGGTTCTACGGTGTTCTCGGCTACGAATGGCTCCACATGCTCGCCGTACTCCGCCGACTCATGCCAACCGAGTCACTGAACGCCTACCTCACGGCCAGTCCGCGACGGTCTGAGTTGTGGGCTACCTACGACGAACGCCTCTTCGTGTCCGCCCTGACCGAGCGGGCCAGCGTGACGACCGCCGACACTCACCTCCGCGTCGAGCTGACCTCCAGCATCACCAGTCCCACGGTCGTGCTCGGCAGCACACCTCGCCGATGCGACGACGGCCTGGGCAGGTGGCAACGAAGTCTGCGGCCTACCGACGATCGGCATCGGCACATAACTGTGCATGCAGGACGAACCCGGTTCACCGCCCATCTCGACCCAGTGACCGCCCCAGACGGCTGGCAGTTGAACAGGAACCTGCATCGCGTGACCGTCGAACGAGGGGGCGAGATCCTCCACGACGAGGTGATCGAGGACTCGCCTCTTCACACCGCCATCCGACAGGCCATCGTAATGCTGACAGGCCCCGTGACGGCTCCCCCACCTGACCTGGCCCCATTGCGGCGCATCGCCAAGCTGGCCGAGTTCCTTCGCGCACAGCAACCACGGCGCCAAGAAACAGGGCAAGCGGCCCAGAGCCGAGTTGGCTGAACATGGCGATCCCCAGCCAGCGGGGGCGGACTCGCCGTCTCATCTCCGCGCAGTCCCGGCACGGAATCGTTGGTCATCCCAGATCAGGAGGCGGCGTAATCCGCTGCCGACATGAGCAACAGCCTCGTAAGGTCGGCGAGATGAACGTCGAAACGACCGACCAGCCGAAGGTCGTGGCGACCAAGTTCAGTCTCAGCGGCCCCGCGTCGAACGCCGCCGTGCCGAACGGGAGCTCGCTCCCGTCGTCCAGGAACACCGACACCGATCGGGTCGTCGTGTCAAAGATTCGCACTGTTGCCTGCACCCGATCAGCGGTAACCCGCCGGAAAAGCGATTGACCGGCTTCGCGGAGGACCGCGACGATGCCTCACCATGCGTTCAGAGGGCGGCGGAGCCGGCATGTGGAGAGACACGTCGTTCCGGTTTTTTCTGGGGGCCGACGCGATCAGCCAGTTCGGGACCCAGATCACGCTCGTGGCCCTGCCTCTCGTGGCGGTGCTCACCCTCGACGCGAGCCCCTTCCAGATCGGGGTGCTCACCGCGGCCGAGATGGCGGCGTTCCTGCTCATCGGGCTGCCGGCGGGCGTGTGGGTGGACCGGCTGCGCCGCCGTCCGATCCTGATCTGGAGTGACCTGCTCCGCGCCGCCGCACTGCTGTCGGTCCCGATCGCGGTCGCCCTGGACGCGATGAC
This sequence comes from Planotetraspora thailandica, assembly GCF_016863335.1. Lineage (GTDB taxonomy): Bacteria > Actinomycetota > Actinomycetes > Streptosporangiales > Streptosporangiaceae > Planotetraspora > Planotetraspora thailandica. The sequence continues at coordinate 208,684 of NZ_BOOR01000007.1, read as the reverse complement.
CCTGCCCCACCTTTACGCCGTCGCCCTCCTCATGGGTATAGGCGCGGTCTTCTTCGACGTCGCGCACATGAGCTTCCTCCCCTCGCTCGTCGGCAAGGACGACCTGTTGAAGGGGAACGGCACCCTGGAGACGCTGCGTAACACCGCTGTCTTGTCGGGGCCCGCGCTGGGCGGCTGGCTGGTGCACGCGCTGAGCGCGCCGGTCGCGCTGCTCGCCGACGCGGTCAGCTATCTGGTCTCGGCGCTGTTGCTCGGCGGGGTGCGCGCAGAGGAGACGATCGCGCCGGTCGCGGAGCGTCGCAGGCTCAGAGAGGAGATCGGCGAAGGCGTCCGCCACGTCGCGGGTCATCCGGTGCTCCGACGCATCGCGTGGGTCGGCGCGCTGACCATGCTGTCCAACGGCATATGGGCGGTGGCCCAGCCGATCTTTCTGATCAAGACGCTCGGTGTGGGTCCGGGGATCTACGGTCTGCTGCTCTCCGGCGGCGCCGTCGGAGGGCTGATCGGCGCGGTGCTCGCGCCGCGCATCGCGGACCGCTTCGGCGTCGGCCGTGCCCTGTACGGCGGAGCCGCCATGGCCGCCCTGGTCATCCTGATCTCCCCGCTGGCGGCCGAGGGCTGGCGGCTGGCACTGTTCCCGCTCGGCTGCCTACTGAGCGGCATCGGCGCCGCGGTGTTCGGCATCAACCAGCTCAGCTACCGCCAGCGGATCACCCCGGAGCACCTGCTCGGCCGCATGAACGCCAGCATGCGCTTCCTGATGTGGGGCGCGATGCCGATCGGCGGCCTGCTGGGCGGAGCGCTGGGAGAGATCTTCAACGCGCACACCGTGCTGTGGGTCGCCACGGTCGGCGTCACGGTCGCTCATCTACCCGTGCTGGCCTCCCGGAAGATCCTCCGGCTCCAGTCTCCTCAGCGAACGATGCCATCCCGCGGATGATGATCTCGATACCGAGGTCGAACCAGTCGTCGTTGGAGTTGTCGAACATGGAGTCGGAGAGCGCTGCCAGGCGGCTCGGGATCGCGCAGCCGCCGCTGTCGCGGGCGATCCAGCAGCTCGAACGGCGGGGGCGGCGCTGCTGGACCGCACCCGCCGCGCGGTCACCCTGACTGAAGCCGGGTCGTTGCTTCTGCGGGAGGTCGGGCGGCGCTGGATGCGGTCGAGGCCGCTGACCGCCGTACCCGCCGCCCTGCCCTCGCCGCGACCAGCCACGCCGGCGCGGTCCTCGTCACGAAGGCCGGAGCGTCCAGCGAAACTGCTGTCGAAGCTGCTCGACGCGTCCGCCGTCGAACCCGATGCGGTCACGGTCGATGTCCCTCTGCGCGGGCCCGGCGAGCAGGAGCGGCTGCTGCGCGACGGGCGGGCCGACGTGGCGCTGCTGCACCGCCGTTCGACTCGACCGCCGGGTTCGACACCGAGGAGCTGTGCACGGAGAACCAGGTCGTGGTCCTGCCAGCCGGGCATCCGCTCACCGGCCGGATCGGCAATAGCGGTTGTTGCGGGATGGTCAGGGGCGCTCCGTGTTGTTGATGGCCGCGGAAGGTGTTGCAGGCCCGACGAGCAGCGGTTCCTCGAGTCTGAACGCCGGACCCAGAAAGATCCATGAGCCCCCCAGGGGCCGTCCTGATGTCCCCGTAGCCACCACCCGAGTCGGCTCAACGAAATTAGCAACTATGCACGCTCCTAGTATTGCTAAATCCAGTGATCATGCTAATCTCCTCTCATGACTAGCGCGGAAGCGACAGCCCTCGGTGGTGTGATCCGACGGCGCCGCCTTGGTGGGAACATCACCCAGGAAGAACTGGGAAAAAGAGCGGGGTACAAGTCGGGTGCCGGCGTGTCGATCTTCCGAATAGAGAGCGGCACCGTGAAGCCGACGCCCGAGAAGCTCCGCGGGATCGCCAGAGCACTGAACACGACCGTCGAAGCGCTCCAACAGGAGGCAGGAATGGTGCGTGACGAGCCCGCGTCCTCTAGCCAAGGTCAGACCATCAAGGCGCGCAGGAAGGGCGTCGAGGCCCAGTTTCTGCAACGCTCGGAAACGTTGTCGCAAGTCGGAGCAGCGTACTTTGGAGCGGCCAACCGCTCCGTCGCCGACATGGCCACGCCGTTCATCACGGTCTGCCAAGAGTTCGTGAACATGCCATCGACCCCCGAGGGGCCGACGACCCCCACGAAGACCGGTGAAGATCCTGCGCAGCGCGTGCTTTGGATCAAAGAGCAGTTCGAGTGGGCTCTCCGCGGTGCAGCGGTCAGGCCCGCGAGGACCGACGACGCCACGGTCCGGGTGGAAACCCTGGGGTCTGCCGTCGTCTCCTCCCTGGCCAGTGCGCTGAGCTGGGACCTTAACACTGTCGGCCGTTGGAGCGCCCGCAGTCTCTTCACCGCCGTGAGTAACCTCGGGAGAGCGTCCACAGGGGCTCCTATCAAGGAGCTCAGAGGAATTGCCCAATGGAACGCCACGATGGCACGACTCGGTGGCGGCCCCCGAGCGGCTGGCGGGTGGGGCATCACCGGCGGCAGGGCCGTACTCGGTACCGTTGCGGCGCTGCCGACAGCAATCGCCCTAGGCGGTGTCTTCGCAATCGGACTGATTGCGAGTCGACGCGTACAAGAGGTCAAGGTGACCGCTGCCGAGGAGTTCTTGGCTCTCACCGAGGAACGCTTCGAAGCCGTCATCACGCACATGACCGAATCGACTGAGATCCTCGAGACCGTTACGACCCATGGTTCGTGGTCCTTCGAGGCATGGCAAGAGAGTCTGGCCTCACCGTCCGGCAAGCCGGTCCGGGAATGGCCGGAGCTGGATGAGCCCCAACAGACCCGGTACCGGGACCTGATGCAGGTCACCGCTTGCCTGAGCGCCCTTCTCGCCCTCGCACCAGAAGAACTGCTGACCGCTCCCAGCACGAAGTTCCCCACGATCGGCGAACTCACCTTCGGGGACGGTCAGACTACGAAACAAGCTGACGAGACCACCTCCGGCACGCTCGGGACCGACGTCACGGAGGCGTCGGGGGGCGTCCCCCTTGCAACTTTCGAAGAGCTCCAGGAGCGGTATCGGGAGATCCGCAATTACATCCGCAAGGAGATCCGTGCCTCGCTCGGTCGTCGCAGTTGACATGCTTTCGCCCTGAGCACGCGTGGACGAGCGGGAACGGCGCTCCGCGGCAGTTAGGGACGTCCCCCGGACGCGCGCAGGGCGGCAGATCCGTGCGCCGCGCCGACCCTCGCGGACGCTTTCGCTTGAGTCGCAACGCAACTGGGGTTCCGCCCCTCCCATCGCATGGAGACCTGGACTGAGATCCGCAACGCCCAGGAGGGCTGTCCTGCCTGGGTGTTCAATGAGGTCATGTCAGATCGAACCTCTGATGGTCGCCCCATACTGGGGCCCGACGCGCTCGCGCATCTCCGAGTCCCGCCGACCGGAATTTGCTGGTGGTGTCAGGAACGGCCGGCCACTACCGGCGAACACAAGTTCAAACGCACGGACCTGACTCGGCTAATGGCAAATGGGGGTCCTTTGCTCTGGGGGGACAGAGAAGGAAAAACGCGCGAGATCAGAGGCCGTAGCGGAGTCAAGCGAGATCGCTACGGAGTGATCAAGTTTCCCAAGTCGCTGTGCGAATCATGCAACACCAAGCGGTCCAAGCCCTTCGACAATGCCTACGATGTGTACTCACAGCATGTCAGCCGCACCTGGCTACGCATCATGCCTGGAGTCGACTTCCGACAGATTTTCGGGACCGACTGGGAGACACCCACGATCAACCTTGCACGGTACTATGGCAAACACTTCGGCTGCCGCATGGTGCGTGCAGGCCTTCCAGTGCCCGACACCCTCCGCGAGTTCTTGGATGGTGCCACAGATATGTCGGACGCCCACATGGCTCTAATTACCACAGACACGGTCCATAAGCTCTACAAGGGCGGACTTTCCATTAGCCCGGATTTCGTGGAGGCCGACAAGAACATCAGTCGGTTCGTGCGTTACGTACTGGTCGCGTATATCGGCTCCATTGGTGTTCGCTACGAGTGGCTCGAGGAAGGCTTCCCCGAGCAATCGCAATTCTTCGAATATCCGCATCCAGTCATCAACTGCTTCAAAGACGAGATCGCCGTGTGCGAAGGCCGCACCCGTCGTCCCGGGTGGTTCGCATCTCTAGTCCAGTGGGCCAATCAACCGCGCGAGTAGCCATCATTGCCGTTCAGAGCTGGCCCGGTGCACACCGGAGACACGACGGAGCTGCCGCGCCGCCACCGATAAAAGGCCATCCGTGATTCGAACCTAGCGCTAACGAATCGGAACGCCCTCAACTCGGCAGATCCGGTCGGCCGGCCAGACCACGCGACTCGCGGCATGAGAATGCGCCGTCTGCCGACGTTGAGTCGAATGAGGGCTGGCGCCGCAAAGCGCAATAGCACCTCCGGCGGCCTAAGTATCACTTTGTCTCATCGCCATAAATTCGCGGCAGGCTTCGCCGCGACTGCCTGAGAAACTGACTATACCGCTCGAAGCGGGCGAAGCTAGTTGAAAGGTCGTTAGGTGAAATACCCGCTTCGAGCAGTAGACGGGCGGTCAAGAGCCAACGGAGCGATCCGTGAAGAATATGGAATGTGATGATTTCGTCTTCCGACGAACTGCGAGTCATACCGTGCGCGAAACCAATTCGTGCATTGACGATCGCGTTGGACCAGCGACTCGTCTTACCGGTGACGCCTGGTACCACTGCCGCCACATCAGCCGCTAACGCTTTAATTCTTTGCGGATAGCTGGGTTCCCACAGATACGTCCGCATCGCGTTATGCAGTGCCTGTCGTGCCGATGCCACAACATCGAGTCCATCAATGGCCTTGAGGGCTTGATCCCTCTCCTCATCGCTGAGCACTCGCCGGTCCGGGTAAAGCCTGCGATGCACTCCTTCCGCCGCGGTGGCCAATTCTAGAAGAAGGTTCTGAACCGTCCTATCTCCCGCGTCGACGGAATTTGCAATCATCTGGGGAAGCGGTGTCAAGCGCTCAACGACACTGAACCACAGCGCGATACTTTCTAAGCCCAACTCCTCGCGGGTCATTAGCGGTCGATCATCCGCCTTTGGCGACCACACGTCAGTCGAGTCAAGCGCGAACCCCGGCATGTATACGCTGCACCACCGCCGGGAATCTGGGTCTTTGACCTCGAAGGCGCTGGGTGGGCAGTCCTTTGCGAACAACATTGTAAGCAATGAACTGGCGGAAGTGATAAATTTCGTGGAAGCGGAGCGAACTGTCACTCCATTGGCGGCCTCGACCTCAAACCACGTTTTTGTCAAAATGTAGGCACCGGCAACTCGTGGTGGCGAGACGACCGCCTCGGGAACGAGGGAAACGGTGCCCGACTCTCCCGCTAGCGGCACCGTTAATCGGTCGGGAAGGGTATATCTAATCGCCACCTGCCCCTTATTGGGGCCGTCGATACCGTGCTCCATCATCAAGCCACTCAAGTTAGCCCAGGCGTCTTGACGAACAATGCGGAATCGCACAGACGGGAAGATGGCGTCTTCATTGGTAATGTGCGCTCCAACTATAGCGTAGGCACCCTCGACGGTCTCCTCCTGTAGGACCTCGTCACCAACGACTGCCGACGCAGAAAAGATCTGCCCGGTCCGTCTACGGCTTACCGCATTAATGATTGTGATCTTGCGGTACGGCTGCAATGTTTCGCCGTGAAGCGTTCGCGGATTGTCCATTTCTGGCGGCCCGAAAAGTATAATGCCGGGAGTTTCGCTGGGCGAATCATCCTCAAATCGGGTTAGCGCGCCCAAGAGTTCAACGCGAGGCCACGTGTCTCCTAGGTCGAGTCTGCCCGGCACGATTCGACCTGGATTGTCTGCATACCAAAACCGACCCGAAGAGTAACGGGGCTGCTCGTAGGACATAACGCAGCAACATAGCGCACTCTCATCGGCAGAAGAGGACGACAGCTCGGGTCTGACCCTTGCAGATCGGTCAGTCAGCGAACTGGGGCACCAAGATCCGTACGGCAACGTCATGCCGTAGTCACGATCGTGTCGCTGGAACTTGCATAGTTTCGATCCCCGACGTGCGCAACTCCAGTGACGTCTCGTCCTTCGCCGAAAAACACCTAACAGCCTGGCTCAGGTTCTCCGCGCCGCAACCACTATCCCGAAGTAGGAGCAGTCGCGCTCTCGTGGGTGTGAAACACACGACGGCGAGCTGACGAACTCCTCACTGCTGAGACGGACGCATCACCTTGTCGAAGACAGCTTGGGCCTGGACAGAGGCAGGCACACCCAAGGCGTCGAGACGGCTCTTGAAGTGGCGGACGCGTAGGCGGGCCTCGTCGATGCGGCCGAGTTGGAGCAGGAGGCGGACGGTCGCCGTCACCGCGCTTTCCATGTCAGGGTCGAGCATGCACGCTTGGTCGAAGACTTCCAGTGCCCGCTCGTTCCGGCCTGCCCGCTCGTGGAGCGTTCCGAGCTGCAGGAGTGCCTTGACGCTTGCCACGGTGAGCGGCCAGCGGTGGTCCTGATCGAGCCAGTCGTACTTGAGGCCTTGCCCCAGCCGTCCGCGGCACAGGCCGGCGACTGCTTCCAACGCGACCACCTTGGTGTCCTCGCCCGGCGCTGTCCGCGCGTCGGCGAGTGCGCGGTGGAAGGTCCACAGGTCGACGTCAACGTGTCGTGTCTCGATGCGGTACGACTTGCCGCTCCGTTCGACGAAGTTCGCTTCCTTGTCCCCCATGCCAGTGGAGTCGCGCAGGGCGACGCGGAGATCCTTGAGCGCACTGTGGAAGCGGTAGCCGGCGAGCGTCTCTTCTACGTCTGGCCAGAGGTATTCGCAGATCTCCTCGCGGTCCAAGCCGTTGGGATGCAGGGCGAGCAGAACGAAGAGTTCCAGAGCTTTGGTGCGCCCGGAGATGTCCAGAACACGGCCGTCGATCTCGATGACAGGCTCTCCGACGATGCTGAGCCGCACTCGCCGCTCCGCCGCACCCGGCGGGGGAACGACAAGGTCAGCGTTCCTGGTGGGCTCTTCCGTGGCCATGCCGTTCCCGGCCGCGAGCTTGTGGAGCACCGCGCTCGCTGCTTCCTCAGGCAGATGGAACAGTGTGGCGTCATCGAGTTCTTTCGCCAGCGCACCGGTCGCTTTCGTCACGCGGTAGTCCTGGCCAACCTCACAGGTCGTACCTGAAGTTGATCGTCCGACCAGCAGAGTTCCGATGCCGAAACTGGACGCGAGCCCCATGAGCGTGTCCAAATAGGCGTTGCCGTCCTGGGAGCAGGCGGTCAGCAGCAGCGCGGGCAACGGCTCGTCGGGCTCTGAATCACGCAGTTCGGGGATGTCTCCTGCGTCGAAGTCACGCAGGATGCGACGCCGGGCGACGAACTGTGCCTCCAGATGATCGATCGCATCGTCCAGCGCGGGTACCACTCGAAGCCCGGCTAGGTAGTCGGTCAACGCGGTGATGGACTCGCCGAACCACCGGACAGCGTCCTCACGAGGCACGACGATCTCAGAGCGGTGCTGGTCCGCCTGGGTCAGGAGGTCGAGAACGAGGGCCCTGACGCAGTCGTCGGCTCCCGGCCCGTTCAGTGCCAGGTTCAAGCCGGACAGCTCCAGCGACACCGGATCTTCTTCGCGAGTTCCGACCTTCAGCGAGATGGGGGGAACGATCGAGAAGGATGACGTGACCAGTTCGAAGTCGTCCGGCGGCATCTCATCAGACTCGGCATAGCTTCGGTGGTGCGCCCTCTCCAGTGCCCGTATGGCTGGCATCTCTGGTTCTGGCGCGAGCACGCTGACGGGCTCGTCGACATCGCGTACGGCCACTCGTCGCCGCTGACGGAGCCTGGCTGAGGCGAGTGCGATCGCGACCCCGGCGGCGAAGGACAGCGCCACCATCCCACCGCCAGGCAGCGTGACCACGTTCGATGAGGCCGGTGCCTCGTCGCTCGGCGTGGGCTCAGGCGTAGACGGGGGCGAAGGGTCTGAACGGTGAGAAACAGTCGGGCGATGCGATGCGGGCTTCCGCGTGTCCTGTTCCCGTTCCGGGAGGATCAGGTGCCAGCCGGCTTCGAGCATGTCCGGGTCGGTGAGCCGCACTTTCCCCGGCTGCACGCGGCCCTTGTTCAGCTTGAAGATTTCTCTGTACCGCTGGCCGTCTCCGAGGCGCTCCTCAGCGATTCCCCACAGAGTTTCGTCAGTTCCGACGGTGTGAACCTGCTCAGATGTCTTGTGTTCCGTGTTCAGAGTGGCGGCGTCAGTGGGCAGTCTCAGAATCCATCCAGGTCTCAGCCAGTCCCCTCTGGTGAAGGTCTGGCCGTCGTCCATGACGCGTCCCTGGTTCAGCGCGATGATCTCTTGGTAGCGCATCGGCTCGCCGAGATGTCTTCTGGCGATCTCCCAGAGGGTGTCCCGGGGCTTGACCACATAGGTCTTGTACGGCTTCGCGGTCTCGGTGATGCTCGGTTCCGCCGCGGCCAATGAGTGCTCAGGCAGTACCGCAGGCGTGACGGAGACTGGCCCGGCTGGAACGACTCCGCGTGTGGCGGCGACCGGGGCGGTCGCGGCCAAGGTGATCGTGGTGATCAGATTGGCCGCGAACCGTTGGAACGGCATGCGCACTCGGCTTTGAGTCGCGCGAAACGTGTCGACCACCTCGACGAGGACCGCGCAGGCGAACAGCGCCCAGCATGTCCACACGATCGCGAGCAACAGCGCCTTAATGACAACGGGTTCGGCGGGAGTGACGAGGTCGTCGACGGTGGGCAGTTCCACGGGCCAGAAGAAGACAAGCAGGACGGCAGGAATGCCGGCCAACAGCGCCGCGAGCACTGTGGCCGCCGTGACCTTGCTGAGGATGGGGTGACGCAGCCCGTTCATCGTCATGGTCTTCCTTGCTCGATGCCGTGGAACATCCGCGCGGACGCCTTCGCCGTCGCGGTCACGCTGCCGATACCGATCAGGGACACGAGCTTCGTCGGCTTGGAGACGGTGACGGTGACGTGCACTGTCCGGTTATCGGTCATCGCGACGCTGCCGGAGTGACCGCTGGAGCCGAGGTAGTCCCGCGCGGCGGCCACTGCCTTGGAGGGATCGACCTCAAATCGGCCGCCGTGCGCATATGCACGGTTGACGTCTATCTGTCCCGCTCCGGCACGCGCGGTTTCCTCCGCGACCGCGTATGCCTCGCGGTATGCCTGGATCTTCGCTCCCCCGTCCACCACGAGTCCGGCGCAGATCAGCAGCGCGAGAGCGAACACCACCGCGAAGGCCGTGACGGAACCGCGGTCGTCGGACGGTTTCACGATCGATCCCCTCTCGCGCGGAAGGGATCGATCGGGCTGGCGAAGCTGCTGGTCAGCGTTTTGGAGCCCGGTATTCCCGGAACCGCGATGTCGGCCAGGCCGACCTCGCAGGTCACGGTCGCGGCAACGCTGGCAGGCCTCCCCACGGGCGTGGAGAACCCGCTGGTGTCGAGCGTCACCGAAGGTGCGCATTTCAGCCCCTCGCGAGCGAGTGCTTCGCGTGCGCTGGACAATGCTGCCGAACGTGCCGCGCTCGGATCCCGCGCGATGGATGCCTGCCGGGCCGCGTCCCTGGCGGCGGCGTCGATGGCACCGTGTGCGATGGCGATACGCCCTACCGCGATCATCATCACCAGCATGGTCAGCAGGGCCGGCGCGATGATCGTGGTCTCCAATGCCATGGAACCTCGGTCAATATGCGGCGTCATTCGGAGGTCCACTTCTCCAGGGGGGCTCTGGCGACCTGGTCGACCGTGAGATCGAGCAACGGGACCAGGCTGACCGCTTGGCCCTGAACCGTCACCACGACCGTGTCTTCGGCGCGGCCGACGTTCACCACCGGCGACTGGAGGAACGATCCGCCGACTTCCTGGGCGAAACGTTCCGCCGTCGCCTGCCCTGCCGACAAGCTGGAGCCGTACACGCGGGCCACTCGCAGCCCTTCCTGCGCCGCCGAAAGGGCGATGTTCCGGGCGTGGAACCACAGCGCGGTGTTCACCGCGAGCATGATCAGCAGCAACACCACCGGGTACACGACCGCGGCCTCCAGCGTCGCCGACCCACGCTCGCGCCCCGTCATCCGATCTTGTCCAGCTGTTCGTTGACGACCCCTGTGATCTTCGCTCCGACGGCGATAGCTAGAAGAAACACGACCGCGGCGATGATCACCCACTCCAGCGTGGAACCGCCCCGTTCAGGGTTCAGACCGCGCCGGGCGGCATGCCGCTCAACGACGGACACGCACTCCCTGAGCCGTACGCACATGGCGAGCACGCGTCGATTGATCATCATGACTACCCCCCGGAAGTCAGCCACCGGCCATACGCGCGAACGCGGGATAACCGAGCAGCAGCAGAAACCCGATGACGGACAACGCCATCGGAACGGTCATCGTCTCGGTGCGGGATCTGGCCCTGGAGACCTCGGCGGACAACTCCACCTCACGCAAGGACTGGGCCTTGGCCATGAGGGTGTCGAGGATGCTCGCTCCCCGAGTGCCCGCAAGCCCCGCAATCGACGCCAGGTCGGCGAGCTCGGGAACCCCGACTTCCTCCGAGAGTTTGGTCAGCTCGTCCCACGCACTACCGGTGCCGCGTCGTGCCGGATCGAGCGCGAGACCGAGCCGCCGAAACGTCCACCCGCCACCGACCTTCGCCGCGGACTCCAGCGCGTCAGCGGGTCCCGCGCCAGCGGCGCGGGCGAGTGCCACGAGATCCAGATACGCGACGATCGCCTGCCTGAATGCCTTACGGGCTTCAGCGGCCTGGCCGCGAACCGATGCATCCGGAGCAAAGAACACCGCTACGGCGAAGGCCAGGCACGCTCCCCAGGAAACCGTCCAGGGCAGGACGACACCAAGCAGCGCGCACCACGCCCAGAACACGACCGGACCGGCCGCCCCGAGCAGGAGCATCATGCCCTTCTGGGCGAGGTAGTCTTCGGCTGTCTTGCCGAGCAACGCCAGATCCGCACGCGGGACACGGGCACCAACCACTGTTCGTGCCAGCCGCTGTGCCGCACGCGTACGCAGGTCCGATTCCGATGCCCGACGGCTCGCACCCGACCTGAGCCGTTCCATCGCGGGTGCGAGAGCGGGAGGAGCGGGAAACACCACGGCGACCGCGAGTGACGCACCGAGACCGATGAGAGCGCCGGAAGCCAGCACGAGTCCGATCACGAAGGGTCTCCCGACGGGTTAAGGAACCGATGCCCCTTCGGTGGCCTGGCCAGGCGGTACAGCCACGCGAAGGCGCCCGCGTACAGGGAGATCACGATGGCGAGCACGAGCTGTCCGCTGAGGGTGCCGAAAGGTGCGACGTAGGTTCGATTGAGCAGCGCGAAGGCGGTGTAGCCGAGCAGTGCGCCGATGACCCATCGGGCGGTGGTGCGGTGGGTGGAGCGCTCGGCGTCGATCTCTCGCCGCGCCGCCACGTCCTTGGCGACCGTACGCGCCAGTCCCTGCAATACCTCACGTATCCCCCTGCCTCGCGCCCGGCTTGCCAGGATGAGCGCGGCGGCGATGACGTCTCCGGTCGGATCGTTCAGATCATCGGCAAACGCCCGAAGAGCATGCTCGGTCGGAGTGCGGAATGCGAGCCGTCGCGCCAGTGCTCGAACCTCGGCCGAGATCGCCTGCGGCGGCTTATCCGCGCTGGACTGCAACGCCTCCTCGATGCCCGCGCTGCCTCCAAGGACGTCAGCGAGGTGGCGGGTCCATGCCTCCAGCGCTTCGAGCCGCTCGATGCTCCGGGCGGTCTCACGGCTGGTCAGCATGCGCGGCAACACCACGGCGCCCACCGCAGCCCCGGCCGCAGCGACCGGCCAGCTCGTCACCCACAACGTCAGGGCGAACGCGCCCAGAGCCGAAACCGCTGGGATGGGCGGAATCCGCAGTAGCCGACGACGCGACGGGCGCGGCGGCCGTACCGGCGCCCGGCGAGCTCCTGCGATGGCAAGCAGCGGCCCCGCGACCAGCGCCGCCCCAGCGAACGCCGCGAGCCACTGCATCATGAAAAGCCTCCGCTCCAGGCGCGGGACACGAACATGTCCGAGTCGAATCCCGCGGCGACGAGCTCGTCCATGCACTGCGGGATCGTGTTGGGTACGGCACGCCCGTCCGGTCCGGGGACGTAGACATGGTTGACGGCGGGCTCCATGCCGTCGCCCGGCGGCAGCACTTCGTTGACCTCAGCGACGTAGCGGCGGTTGACCAGCCCGTCCATGCCGTGGCACAGCTCATGGCGTAGATGGACCACAAAGTCCACAGCCATGCCGATCGTGCGAAACAACGTGTCCGGAGCGATGGCCAGACCACCCGACCCGGCAAGAATCAGCATCCGGGCGAACACCTGGTCGGCCGAGTCGGCGTGCATGGTGCAGATCGAACCGTTGCCGCCGGTGTTCATCGCCTCCAGCATCGGCACCATCTCATCGCCGCGCACCTCGCCGACGATGATGCGGCGGGCGTTGAACCGAAGCGCGTCCTCGATGAGCTGGTGCATCGTGATCGCACCCAGCCCCTCGGTGTTGCCCTCGCGGGCCTCCAAGGCGAGCACGTCGCGGTGGCGGTCGATCTGGAGGTGAAGGAAGAGCTCGTACTCCTTCTCCACCGTGGCGATGCGTTCGTCTGGGTCTATCTCCCCGGCGAGGGCACGGGCGAAGGTCGTCTTACCGTCCCCCATACCACCGGTGATCACGATGTCTTTATGGGCACGCACCGCGGCTCCGAGAAACGCGCGGAGCCCCTTGTCCACGGTGCCGTTCAGAACCAGGTCGTCAAGATCGGCGTCGAGCATGCCGTGCCGACGGATCGACAGTGAGGGACGAGGCGTGACGCCCATCAGGGCAGCCATGCGGGTCCGGTGCCCGACCGACAGATGGAGGCGGGGCCTGGCTATGGAGAAGTCCCGAGCGGTCTGCCCCTGGTACGCGGCCCACCTGCGGACGTTCTCCACGAGCTCCTCGTCGCTGTCGGCACACGGCGGGCCGAGAACCTTGCGGCCGTCGCAATAGGTGATCCACACCTGGTCACAGCCGTTGACGTCGATGTTCTCCACGTCGGGATCGTTGACGAACGGCTGCAGGCGTCCCAGCTCGAAGATCTCGTCGTAGACAGCCTGAGCGAGAAGTCGTTCCTCCACCAAGCTCGGCACACGCTTGCCCGCCAACGCATGTCTGTCCACATACTCGCGAACCAGCTCGGTGATAGCCGCCTTCGCGTATTCACGTATGGCGTCGTCACCGGTCACGCCCGCGCCGTCGAGTGCCTCGGTCACCCTGGGCAGGATTTCCCGCACCGCACTCACCGGATCGAAGCTCATCGCGCCGCCACCTCATCCCGTACCAACTGGGCTCGGAGGTCCTCAGCGAGCGAGCGGGCAGCCCGCAGCAGGAGGGAACGCGGAACGTACCGTTCGTTGCCAGTGCCGTGGGACAGAACCGTGGCCGCCCGCGGATCATGCGGGAGGTGGTCGGCTACCTCCGCGTCGAGCGTTCTGGCCACTTCCTTCCTGCTGTACGGCCCGGCGCCCACGAGCAAAACGCGCGGATCAAGCCGGGGACCGCGCAACGCTTTGATCTCCTGAAGACGCGGCGCCACCGCCGACAGGTCCATGAGGGTGGGGCGTGCCACGACGAGCACCTGGTCCGCGCGAGTCAGCAACGGCGTGGGCGTATCGGAACCGCCGGCCCTTCCGATGTCCGCAATGACGTCACCGGGCATCGCGGCGAGGGTGTCGGCGATGCCCGGCCAGAGCGGCTGGACCGACGCAACTTGAGCTGGCTCGGCGAGGCCGGGAAGGATCCGTCGACTCTCGGTGCCGCCGGCCAGGTGGTAAACCTGCTCACCGAGCACGGCTTCGGGATCGGCTCCACGCCGCAGCTGAACCGCCCACTCGCCCAGCCCGCGCTCTCGAGGCTGGCCAAGAAGGTATCCGGACAGCAGACTGCCGCCAGCGGGGTCACATTCGGCGAACAGGATCTCTCGCGGCCAGGCGAGGGTCATGGCGAGCCCGGTCGTCGTTACGCCCGGGCTGTGTCCGCCCGAGCAGAGCACGATCAGCATGGCGTCACTCCGCCCTGGATTGAAGGACGATAGCGATCTTCCCCATGGCCGCTTGGCGGGCGAGAGCCGTACCGTCCTGTGCCGGGACGACGAGGTCCACCACGATGAACCCGTCAGCGTCTGCCTGGCCGACACGATCTACCTGGGCGAAATGATCCACGGACGACCTGCCACTCTGCCCTTCCTGCGCACCGGCAAGCACGGCGGTGGCAACCACCCGATCGCCGGGCTGGATACCCCTGGCCGGAAGCTGGCTCGCCTTCATCGCGAGGGGCACGACGACCTGGTTCGGTGCCGGAGTGAGAGTCTCGGCGACCTGATCGGGTGAGAGGAGGCTGCCGGCTTTTAGATCCACGGCGGCACGTTTGCCGATCACCGTGCTCTTGTCGGCGGCGTTGAACGAGCGGACCGCGGGATCCATGCCCAGGGCCACGGTTCTCAGGTCCTGCACCTGGAGCTGCTGACCGATGGGAACGTCACGAGCGACGACAAGCACAGGCGTCTGATGGCCGGCGACGCCGTACACCTCCCAGGCGATCAGCGCACCCAAAGCGGTCAACGCGACGCTCGCCACGAGCATCATCGGGCGGCGTCTTCCTGGGAGTGGGCGTACGTGCGAGACGTGACCCTGTTCCAGGTTCGGCGTAAGCCGGTGGAGCATGGAACTACTCCTTCGTGACGAGGGCCTGCGCTTCGACGACGCGAATCTGGAACGTGACCGATCGAGTGATGGGCGGTAGCGTGCCTCCCGTTCCACCGGAGCCGTGCCAGGTGCCACCCCACGTCACGCTCACAGTCGCCTGGTAGGCACTCCGTGGGTGGAGATATCGGTAAGAGCAGGTGGAATGCTGCTCGTCAGCCGACTTGGTTGGGTCATATGCGGCGCCGGGACCATCGCAGGTAATCGTCTTTCCGTCGCCGAGGCTGACGGTCATCCTCTGTGGTGCTGCGGTGGCCTCCGCCCAGACGCCGCCGATCCTCAGCCGCTTTGACCTGGCTGCCCATTCCCCTTTCGCCAGGTAGAACCAGTGCGGAAGGCCGACGAGACCATCGTGGCCGCGTGGCGGCGCGGTGAGGACTTTCGGCGATGTGACGGGGATGAGCCTGTATGCCCGGCGAGCGAGCTGCTCAGGCGTAACTCCAGCGTCGCGACCCTTCGGAATCCGCACGACATCGCGGTAGCCGTCCGAACATTCGACCAGGTAGTAGGCTCCCCTGTCCGTGGGACTCCCGGAGGGGTTACTACCGGGGTCCACGAACTCAAGGCCACCATTCACCCTGCCACTGGCAAACCAGCGGCTGTACTTGCACGTGACACGTGACCCCTTAGCGTGCGTACTCGCGACCGCCGGGCGAGACACCTGCTTTCCAGAAATGATGTAGCCCGCATACTGTGTGTGCACCTTCACTTCGTCCCCGTCCCCCAAGGGGCTTGTGCTCAGCGCCACCACGAGAACGGGACTCAGGATGCCGGCGAGCAAGGCTCATCCACCTGTTCCACCTTGGAGATCCGCCACGCTCCGTCCGTTCCCTTGGACAGGTTGGCGATCAAGTGAGTGCCGGTCGAGCCGCGGGTGAGATGTTTTCCCGTCTTGTCGTCCGCCTGGCCGGCCTTGGAGCCGTCCTGGCAGTCGTGGAGCGTGGCCCGGTCCTCCTCGATCCTTACCTCAAATGCGTGGATGACGGGTGCGCCCCAGGTGACGCGTCCGGTCACTCGGAGCGCCGCAATCCCGCGGAGCATCCGGTCCAGCAGCGGCTGCGTGGCGACATCATCCAGGATGGCTCTGCGTTCCTCGGGCGGGGCATGTTCGGCGCGCTGACCGGCGGGATAGAGATCGCGGTAAGCGGCCACGACCGTGGCCTCACCCACAGAGCGAGACGGCGTAGGCGAAGGCGTGACGGAAGGCGCCGACGTACGAACGGGCTCAGATGCGTTGTCGCCTGCCTGGCATGCGGTCACAGCGATGGCTGCAGCAGCGAGGGCCCCTACCCGGCGCAACATCCATTTTTGGCACGGCGGAACGATCCTCACTGACCAGCAATCCTTACTAAGGGGAATCAACTCGCTACGTAAGGTTGCCAGATTAGATTGGACCTCTGGACGGGTCGACCTATCTTTCGAGCTACAGGTCTATAACCAGCCGCCCATCTTATGAGCTAGGCGAATATGTATGTGCGGCCTCCTCTACAAATAAGACTTTCGCCAATTCATATGGCTTTTGATCCGACTAAAACAACGCGGCACGCCCAAAAGGCGCTTGGTAGCACTGTGGAGCGTTGGCCTGAAGGGTCGAGGACACGGCCCCTCGGCCCCTCGTCATCTCACCCTTCCGCGGGCGCGGTTTCTGGGCGGCGTTCGGTCGGAGTGCACTGGGTCAGGTCGCGAATGCGTTCCTGGCGAAGCGGCGCAAGCAAGCGAGCGGCGCCAGCCGCGTCGTCCAGCGGATGCGACTCCCATGACCAACCCCGGCCCACCCAGCGAAACCCGTGCCGGAGACTCACCCAGACGACGAGTGCCGGAGCAAGACTGAGGACTGGGTCTCCTTCGCTCAAGTAGAGAACATCTCGATCCTCGGTCAAGACCCCAAGGGCATCCAGTTCGCGCCGGAGGTCCGCAAGCGCCTCATCTTGCATCATGATCGAATCCCTCCGGACGGTCGCGCATTTGGCCTCGGCATCCGACCGGCGAGCAGAGGTCACACAACCCGGCCCCGAGCACTGACCTGCCACTCGATCGCCTGGGCTTGCCGCTCCAACTGATCGGCCGTGCGCGACTCGATGTGCGAAGCCGCTGTAAGATCTCGCGCACTGGCACCGCCCAGAAGTAGCCGGTGTGCTGGCCGTACCAGACGGTCCAGAGCGGCAACCGCAATGCGAGCAGCCGCACCGCCTGTTTCGCGCTCATCTCGTCCATGTCAGGTGTCCTCACCACCGCCGGCAGTCCCGATGGATCCCAGTAGAAGGGCAACAGTCAGGCGTTGGGGAGGATGACAAAGCGGAGCACCGACGGACACGGCTTGCGTTCGAGCGAGTGCAGAGTCGAAATCACCGACTCCCTACGACGGGCCAAGCGGATCCGCGCGGAGCGCAAGGCTCTGCTGGACGGCGTCCACACCATGGCTCGCCGTCTTCATCGGTCTTGTTTCGACACCGCGCCGCCGAGCGGGTGGTACGTGAGGTGATCGCCCAGAACTTGTAGGTGCAGAAGAGGTCGGATTGAGCGGGGGCGCCCATAAACCTGTGGAGAACGGAATCCCACGAGCCCCATCCATCGGTCGTTGTGAAAGCCGTCCCGGAGACCTACACGCCTGTGGTTACCTGTAGCGGGAAACCGGACCGGCGAGCGGCCACTACTTCGGCCACACGTTCGGCGGCCCGCGCGCTGTTCTCGTGTTCCCAGATCCGGACAACCAGCCAGCCGGCCTCCTCAAGCAGGCGGTCAGTCTCCGCGTCGCGCTCTCGCGTTCGCCGGACCTTCTCCGCCCAGAAAGTCGCGTTGGTGACGGCCACAGTGTGATGTTCGGGACACCCATGCCAGAAGCAGCCATCCATGAAGACAGCGACTCTCGCTTTCGTGAACACCAGGTCCGCCGTACGGCGCACGGTTTTGATCGGGCGGTACGCGACTCGGTAACGCAGTCCGAGCGCGTGTGCGGCACGACGAAGCGCCAGCTCAGGCTTGGTATCACGGCCTTTGTTGGACCGCATGCTCGCCCTCGTGGCCTCAGTTGAGGCCCACGACACCACGGATCTGGTCACAAGGTCAACCGTACGGCCTCGGCTCGCGTCTGTACTACGGACTCCAGTCCACACCTTGTGCGAACAGTTGCTCGATTTTTTAGCCGAAAGGGTGTTCACTGTCTCTCAAGTCACCTCCGTGATCCTCCGGCACGTGGAAGACTCAGGCCTCACAGGTGCCAGCAGGAGAGGCGACCCCTATAGTTGCGTGGTTGTGGGTTCCAACAGGGGGAGATCGATGACCGAGCAGATCCGGACGATCGACCTGTTCGCAGGGGCCGGCGGTCTCGCTCTCGGGTTCCAGCAAGCCGAGTTGGGCTATGAACCGATCTTCGCGGTCGAAATCGAACCTGCCGCCGCACGCACCTTCAAGTTGAACTTCGACTGTCGCGTCCACGACGGCCCCATCGAGCAAGTCCACGACTACCCACCGGCTGAGATCATCATCGGGGGCCCACCATGCCAGGGATTCAGTCCTCTTGGTCGGGACCGAGACGATGAGAGTCGTGCTCAGCTCAATGAGCTCTGGCAGCACTACCTCAAGGCCGTCCGCCAAGTGCGGCCCAAGGCATTCGTCATCGAGAACGTCCCTGAGTTCCAGAAGTCTGCGCAGTTCGCCAAGCTACTTGAACTGCTGGACACCGACGAGGAACTCAAGGAGTACGGCTACAACTACGGTGTGCTGAACGCCGCCGACTACGGCGTCGCGCAGCGAAGGCGACGTGGCATCCTCGTTGCGATCCGAGGACTCAAGGAAGTGCCTTGGCCTCCCCCTCCCACGCATGGGCCTGAGTCCCAGGACGGGACGCCGTACGCCACCCTGCGCGATGTGATCGCAGATCTTTCGCCGACACCAGAGATCACAGAGATCGGAACACGCCCCGATGGGGGTCAGGATCTACACATCCGCCGCAATCCAACACAGAAGTCCCTGGAGCGGTATCGCGCCATTCCAGAAGGCGGCAACCGCTTTGATCTGGCTCGCAACCGGCCCGATCTCCTTCCGAACTGCTGGGCCAACAAGCCGACTGGCACCACGGACGTGATGGGACGGCTCTGGTGGGACCGCCCCGGCTTCACGATCCGAACTGAGTTCTACAAACCAGAGAAGGGTCGATACCTTCACCCCACCGCCGACCGCCCGATCACTCATCGGGAGGCAGCACGAATCCAGAGCTTTCCGGACGACTTCGTTTTCGAGGGTAGCAAGATCGAGGTGGCTCGACAGATCGGCAACGCCGTCCCACCGAACCTCGCCAAGGCGCTTGCGGAGTTCGTTTACAGGCTTGCCTTCGCCACACCGGTGACAGAAGAGGCCTAATGGGACACCCGGGTCCATGTTGTTGATCGCTGACTCGGCGGCCTCCTAAACTCCAGCCATGGCAGACACCCTTGATTTCGAGCTTCCCGAGCGCTCGCGGTCGGTCGTTGAAACCGCCGCCATAGGCACTGGGGACGATGCGCTCGATGCCGTCGCGTCATGGTTCGAGGGTCACTCGAATCTGGAGGCCCGATTCGGTGAGATCCTCCGCCAGTCGATCGACGAGGTGCTCGACGGTCAACGCACAGGGAGGTTCGACCTCGCCGCTAAGACCGTCGTCAAGACCGAAAGAACCTACCTCGGCACCAAGGTCGAGATCATCTGCCAGGCGGCTTTCAATCTCCAACGCGGTCGCCACATGGACTATCTCATCGACGGACATGAGGTAGACGCGAAGTTCTCCGGGAAAGGGCTGGTCAAGCAGTCCATTCCCCGCGAGGCGGTCGGTGAAATCTGTCTACTCATGCATGCCGACGACACCCGGGGAACTTTTTCGGCGGGGTTACTGCGTACCACGCCTGATGTTCTCAGTCCGGGAAAGGGCAACCAGGACGGAAAGAGAGAGATCCTGGCTGCGGCGCGCTCCAGAATTCGCTGGCTTGTCCACCACGGACGGCTTCCCGAGAACCTTCTTCTCAAGCTTCCAGAGGCTACGCGCCAAGCGATCTTCAACCCACCCGGAGTGAAGGGACGGGGCAACAGCGGCCAGCAGCGCGTGAACCAGTTGTTCCGCCTGGTGCAACGGCGCATCGTGCGTCGCGAGGTCGTCTTGACGGTGGCCCAACAGGACGACGGACCTAAACGTGTTCGCGACGCTCGCAAGAGTCTTCTGCCCGAGGGAATTCTCATCCTCGGTCATCAGGATCGCCACCCCCATATCGCGCGCGAGCTCAACGTCCCGATTCCCCAGCAGGGACAGTGGATTAGCGTTCAGGTGGTGCCCGTGGAGCGCGACGACCCTCGCCCCAGCACGCTGCTCGGGGGTAATCGCTACTCGGTGGTGCGTGCAGGAGAGAGTGTCCATGCCCCGAGCCCCCTCACGAGTTACTGATCCGTCGCGAGGTTCCTCACCGCTTCGATGTAAGCGGGACATGCGGAGCGGTTCTCTATGTGATGTTCCATGCAGAACGAAACCGCTCGACCACGAGCCTGCCCGCCGACGGCGAAATGCTGAGCTCACGCCTGGCCGAAGCCAATTCTTCGTGCGAGCCGAATGCATTGTTCCGCCACTCCCGCTCCGCCTTGTCCACGTCAAAGCATCCGCGAGAGAACGACGCCGCGAAAGTCAATCCGAAGAAGGCGAACGACGACACTCGCGAGATTCCATCATGGATCCTCTGATCAACTTCCCTCGTCCCGCCTCCATCCGCCTCCGTGGAGCCGTCATACGGAGCCATGACCTCGTGCGGAACCATGTTCAGATGAGCAAGCGTTGAAATGTGTGCGATAGACGAATCGAGAGACCCCTCACGCTCGGCCCGTATGGAATTTATCGTCGTCCTCATGAGATCGAAGGCGGGCGCCCACCGCGGGGAGGGTGTGAGCTTAGACAACTGATTCCGCGCGCCGATCAGCACCTCGGTCAACTCTTCCTTGAAGAGAGCGTTCGCCAACTCCTCAATGTGAGGGGAGTACCCGGGAGAGCGCAGGTCCTGATTTATCTCGACCAAGCGCCGGGTGACGCGAATGAGCTCTCTCGGGAGCCCACCCGACAAGGAGTAGACGAGAAACACGAAGGCCGTGGTGAACCCGGGAACCCGGCGCAGGAGTAATTCGCGCGACTCTTCGAGAGACAGCGCCTCTACGCTGACAACCTCATCGAACGCGTTCTCGAACATGGAGCGGCCCAGGATCGATCGTTGGCCGAAAGCCGCACCGACGTCCTCGGCGACCGACACAAGGAAGTAGCAGTTGTCCACGCCGAAGATCGCCTTCACTTCGCTTATGAAACGCTCCGCGTTCTCCGTCGAGCCGATCCGATCGATTTCGTCGATGGCAACGACCAGGCGTTTCCCACCCTGTCTCTGCTCCTCACTGACGGCTTCCATGAAACGCCGCAGGTTGCCGACCAACTCCGGAAAGGTCCAGGGAAGGTACTTCAAGGACGCACTCTTGCTCAATCCGATACTCGCACCCATGGGACCACTCAGTCCGGCGCTGGAGCCGAGCGTCGTCGTCCGGTCTATCTGCAATCGGAAAAGATTCTGTCTCGCCCTATTGACCAGAGGTGGCTCAGAATGACGCCTCAGGTCGCGCCACCTGCGACGTCCAGGCCAAAGAATCAGCGCAAGGACGAATATGATCACTTGCACTGCCACCCAATATTCCTCCCACGCCGCCGGCACCCGAGTCCACAGTTCGCGAAGCTCTTTAAGTGACGTCGCCATCACATCCTCTAGCAGTACTCGGAACTCCACGTAGAGCGACCACATCACGAGGCCGATCAGGCCGATTGCGATCACCGACCGCAGGGTGGTCAACGACGTGTCACGTAGAACGCGAAACGCCTTTTTCTTGCGGATGCCAGCCCGGCTCAAGGATATGGTGGAGTCATACCCCTGATCTTCAATATAGCTTTCACATATCCGTTGGAACAGTTCGACGAGAAAGTCTCGCGGCACATACTCGGCCGGGGCCGCGACATAAACGCATAGTCCCTCCTGAGATCCGCAGACCACTCGCAGCAGCGTGGACTTACCCGCACCGCGGGGTCCAGAAATGGCTATGCTGCCGCCATCCACCCTCGAAAGAGCTGCCTCGACGCGCCTCTGAGAACCGGTGGACACGGTCAGTTCCGGATCATGAAGCCTCTTCAGACCCTCAGAGTCCTGCTCGACCAGCAGTTTGTCATGGTCGTCACCCAAGAAAGTATTTATGACATATATTGCGTGCGGAAGGATCGCGTTCTCGATGGCGTCATCGAGCCAATCCTCTCTTGTCTCGTCCACTCTCTTCCGATCGTTTTGACGCTCATATATCGCAACCGGCAGGTAGATCGTATTCGCGAACTGCCCAAGTGTCGCTTCGCTCCCGAGAAGAAACCCGCTCCAACATGCGGTCACTAACACGACGGGTAGCTTGATGAGGCGCCACTCCATATCAAAGAACACATAGGGCGACAGGGTCACCAAGAGGCCTGCACCGAAAAACAGCGTGGTCCGCAGCGTGCTCGCTTCACCCCTTCTTTCGAGAACCTTACGGAACTCCACTCCAGCAAGGAACAGAGGGGCCACCCCGACCGCGAAGGCTAGGAAGCTCCAAGGCGTTCCCTCGTTGAATATCTCCGTAATCAGTATCAGAATCCAGGCGATCACGCTGGCCACAAGGTAGACCGTCTTGCGGTTCACCGCACCAGAATCAATGATCTCCGTTATGGAGCGCTCGGATTCGGCCTCCGCCTCACAGGCCAAACGATAGTCGGCATAGGAGTCGAGCTTTTTTGAAGCTTTTATGAAATCACCGTTCATAAGCTCGTCGAAAACCTTGTCCGCCTGAACTAGACCTCGATCGAAGTATGGGACCAGACGGCCGTCCTCCAGACACCGCCGCGCGCGACCACGGAGCCGGAAATCTCCAATCAGGCTGTTCTTGTCCATATCGCCGCCATCCAATGAACATCCCGAAACCGGCCACCAGAGGGTGACCCGCCATCTCCTGGTCTTCGGGCAGTCGGTCCTCATCGTTACAAGAGGTATGCAATTTTCAGAGTCTGTTCCCGGGCAAGAACGACGAATTCATGTGCGCGATCCGGCATGCGCGTACCGCGTAGTGAGCCATTCCTGGTAGCTCTCAGCTGCAGGTGGAGGAAGTCGCAGCCGTGGACCTGCTCGCCGTTCACCTTCGCCTGGAGCACGAACGCGTAGTCACGGTCGTCCGCCGACTTCTGGACCCTGACCGCCGGAGAAGCGCGGGCTTGAGATCCATCCAGGCCTGCACTTCGCCAGCCAAAGCAGCGGATGTCATGTTGGGAAGGCACGGCTGGATGTCGTGGATCTGGTTGTGCAGGCGTCGGCACAACCGGATGTCTGCCGGGTCGAGCGGCTAGGTCGTTGCCAGGCGCGTGGCCTCTGCGAGGGTGATCGTGGCGGAGATCCGACGCTCAACAGCCTCTTCGATCGTCGGCAACTCGCCGATCATCCCCCAGTCGTGGGCGGAATTGAGTGAGACAAGTAGCGTGACCGCCGCCTCATTCGGGGGGTCGACACCCCGTTCGACGGCGTGACGGTCGAGAGCAAAGCCGAAAGCCAGGTGATTCGTTCGCCTTCGGACAGGGTCACCAGGGTGGGTGGCATAGCTCTTGAATGCTGTCAACGGCCTTCGGGTGGCAGCCAAGGCCGCGGGTTCGTGGCCCGAGCATCTTCAGCACCTCCCGGCCCGCTGCGCGTAGGTTGACGTTCAGACCTTCCGAATCACCATGTCACCCACAATCGTGTAGTAATACGAGACCGTGAACGCCTCCCAAGGCTGGACAGCGAGGTCACATGAGTTCGTCATTCCGTGGGCACCACCAGGAGCTGAAGCGGATGGAACGCGCACTCGAAGGGGCGCTTGAGGTGGTTCGATCGACACCACGAGACAGCATCACGGCCACTGAATGGTTGGAGACGACGGCGAGGATAAGCGAGCTCACCGCAGCGTCTCGCGATGCCTCGTCCGGGGTGCGCCAGGCCCTGGTCGGTGGTGCGCGTGGCGCGCTACTCCTTTACCTCCGTACCCATGCTGGCCAGACGGTGCCCACGAGCGCGCTTGAAGGAGTTTCGGCCATCCGGGCCTGGGAGCGGCGCATCCGAGAACTGCGAGAGATCGGCTGGGACATCGTCAGCACAGGATCGGGCTACCGGCTGAACACCGACCAGTTGGACGAGGACACCGCCCAAGGCGACCAGATCATCGACTCAATCAAGGGAGCTACGGCCAAGGAACGGATCATCGAGTATCTCGTCCACCTCAGTCCATGGGCTGCCAGTCCCCGGCAGCTTGAGCGAGTAGCCGGCACACATGCGTGGCGGCAGGCCATCGGCGAGTTGGTAGAGGACGGCTGGCTCATCCGCACACATGACGACGACCCCGAGCTCGCCCCCGGGTTTTATCGGCTGGCGAAACTTGAGGACTAGCCCAAGTGCGCTTCTGGTTCAAACGTTCGATACAGCCCTCGAAAATTCGAACGAAATGCTAGACCTGGCCTGACCCCGACCGGGATGACCTGGAGAAACTTTCCTCGGCGGCTAACGATCAGGCCATCGCTCGCGATGGGTCTATGCAAGCTGAAATACCATCTGTCGGATCAAGTAAAATAACCCGCTTTCTCTGGCGTTGCTAGAAGTGTCAGTACCCTCCCCTAAGTTTGCTCATGAACTTCCGCTCCACCCCCAAGGAGTCGAGACAGTGACCACCGTCGACCCTTCCGCCGCTGACCCCACTCACGCACGCACTTGGGCCGGTGTGGACGCTCCGGTGTCACAGGTCGTACTCCGCCAGTCGGAGATGTGTCTCCGCTCCTACGAGGCCAACCCGACGCTGATCGAGGAACATGCCAACATCGAGCGCTCCATCACACAGGGTGGATACGGTCACCGTCAGCTCTACGAACTCGTACAGAACGGCGCCGACGAACTCCAGACGGAGCCTGGTGGGGGTATCCACGTCATCCTCACCAATGAGGCCCTCTACTGTGCCAACCTCGGAACCCCCGTGACCCCTCAGGGCGCCCAGACGATCCTCGCTTCCCACTTATCACGTAAACGTGGCACCGAGATCGGCCGGTTCGGTCTGGGGTTCAAGTCCGTCCTCAGCATCTCCGACCGTCCACAGTTCTTCAGCCGGACTGGGTCATTCGGATGGGATGCGGCTCAGGCGCACCAACGCATTACGAGCAGAGTCGAGTTCAGCGGACCTACTCCGGTCCTGAGGATCGCTCACCTCCTTGATCCGAACGAGGAGCGACATGCGGACCCAATCCTTGATGAGCTGATGCAGTGGGCAACCACTGTGATCAAACTTCCGCTAACAGGAGACCACGTTCACCGCCTTATGAGTGATGTGTGGATGTTCCCTCCGGAGTTCATCCTCTTCTCTCCCCACGTTGGCAAGCTGACGCTGGATGACCGCCGGAACCCATATGCCGTGATACGGCGCCAGATTGTGGTTCAGGGCCACGGGAACCGCAGAAGCCTGGTCACCAGTGAGGCTGACCGTAGACACGAGTCAGAGTGGCTGGTCTTTACGACCGTGCACTTTCCCACCGACAAGGCGAAGCAGGATGCGGGTGAGTACCACGACCGGGAGCAGGTCCCGCTTGCATGGGCCGTTCCCACATCAGGACAGCACGGACCCGGCAGCTTCTGGGCGTTCTTTCCGACGACTTACGAAACCACGCTTCGTGGTGTGCTCAACGCGCCTTGGAAGACCAATGAAGATCGACAGAATCTGCTCCAGCACAACGCGTTCAACGAGGAACTCATGGAGGTCGCAGCCAACCTCATCGTGAGCGCTCTCCCTGAGCTGTCGACCTCTGAGGATCCGGCCCGCCATCTGACTCTCATCACTGCGCGTGGAAGAGAAGCTCGTAACTGGGCAGACACCATGTTGACCAACCTCGTCTACGGGATAGCGGCAAAGAGCCCCTCACTACCCGATCAGACAGGTCGGCTCAGAAAGCCTTCCGAGGTTAAGCTGCACCCGGAAAAGCTAGACAAGAAGTGGCTGGCCCGCTGGGCGGCCTACCCCGGACGTCCCCAAGACTGGTGTCATCCGCTTATCGAGGAGACCGTGCGCCGATCGCGCGCGGAGATCATCTTGGAGCGTGCCGGCAAGGGGGCAAGCAGCGTCAAGGTGTGGCTTGAGGCCCTCGTTTCAGATGGCAGTGCCGCGGCTTCGGCAGTCGCATTGTCCGTCGTTGCCGACATGGTTGACCAGCAGCATCCTTATGCAGAGCAGGCCCGACAAGCGAGCGTGCTACGGACCGACGCGGGAACCATGGTCCCTCCGCTGGCCGACACCGTTTTCCGTCGGACTGCACTTGATCTCTCGGCAGACGAACTGATCTTCGTCGATCCACAACTTGAGGAGGATCCGGCCACCTCACGAGCACTGACCATTCTCGGTATCCGCGAGGCCGACTCACTCGGACGATTCGCGGCCGTCATCAAGCAGGGATTCAGGGCCTACCGCGATGCCGATTGGGAAAGGTTCTGGCTCCTGGCGCGTCAGGCCGGTGCCGAGCGCGCCGTAGAGTTCCTTGAGCAGCGCGGTATTGTGTCCGCACTTATTAGAGTCCGCGTACGAGCGAACCGCTTCCTTCCACTCAGGGACTGTCTCCTCCCGGGCCGCGTCATCCCCGAAGGGTCGAGCTCGGATCACGATGTCGTCGTCGACACCGACTTCCATCATGCCGACATCGGGATGCTCCGTGCCCTGGGCATGTCGGACGGCCCTCGCGCCTCCGTCGATCCGTCACAGGAGAGCTGGTTCGCCGCCTACCGCCAGCAGGTTCTCGATCTTTACTACAAGAACCTTCCACCGAATGTCGCAAGGCCGAGCGAGCAGAGCCTCATCGTCAAGGGTGTAAACCCGGCTGGCCCTCTGGGGCTTCTTCCCCGCCTCAGTAAAGAGGCATGCGCCAAGTACCTCTTGGCGATGCCCTCCGTTGGGTTGACCACTCAGTGGCATGTTCTCGCCAAAACCCGCCGCGACTCACCGGTGAATGTGACCTCACCATTGATCTATATGGTGAGAAAGCACGGCGTGCTGCCGACTTCGCGCGGCCTCATGCCTGTACGGCACTGCATCGGAGTCGGTCTTGCAGCCCATTCACGGGTCCTGCCGGTAGCTGAGATCGATCCGGCCCTTTCCGCCGCGCTCAAGCTCCCTGAGCGCCTTGATCAGATCCCCGGGTCCGTCTGGTCCGTACTGTTCGAAGGCATCGCAGCCAGTGAAACATCCACAGATGTGGGTGCGTTCTACGGGCTGGCAGAGACTGTCCTGTCAGCACCCGCCGAGGTTCGCTGCCAACGCCGTGACGGGTGGACCATGTGTCCCACCACTGATGCCGCCGTCACATCTGATGACGTGCAGTACAAACGCCTTCTCTTCCACGACGTGCCTGCGATCCTGGCACCCGACTCCGAGACGGCCATACGGCTGGTCGAGGGCTGGGGGATGAAGTCCTTCGATGAAGCCTTGGTGACGGAGCTTCGCATGACGCCTCTCGGCGGGGCGACGCCCTTGGAGGATGTCTTCCCTGCTTTGCGGTTGGTCGCGGGCCGCCCGATGCAGCGTCTCGCTCTGGTTCGTTGCCAGGATCTCGACGAGTTGATCCGCACTCCCTCCGGTCAGATCTCTCAGCCCTTGGACATCGGCCGTCAAGATGACATCGTGTATTGGCGAGAAAAAGAGGACGATCTAGAACTTCTGCGGCAGCTCAGCGGACTACTCAACCTCGGATTCTCCGAGGAGTGGTGTCGCAAGGTGCTGCACCAGCAGCAGGAAGCCCGGCGGAGCGAGAGGGTCGTCAAGGTCCGTAGGGAAAGGGACGCCGCCGACAAGCTCCTTGCCATGCTGCCGGCCAAGACCATCAAGGAGAAAATTCCACAGATCGTCATCGATGCCGTCGAGGCCAAGGAAGGAAAGATCGACGATCGGACAACGGCCGAACTCGCGATCTCCGTACACGGCACGGCTGTTCTCCGCGAGTACCGCCCCGAATTGGAGAAGAACGGATTCATTCTGCCTTCCCAGCTCGCCGGTGGCCACGAGGCTCGTAAGTTCACCGAGGATCTCGGCTTCCCGGCCGAGTTCGCTGGCTTCAGGCGCCCGTCGTTGGAGCCGGTCGTCACGGTCGAAGGACCTGTCGACTTCCCTCCTCTCCACGATTACCAGGAGCGCATGGTCCAGCGAATGTGCGAGGTACTGCAGAGCCTAGATCCGCAACGCCAACGAGGAATGCTCAGCCTGCCCACCGGCGCGGGCAAAACACGTGTCGCCGTTGAGGCTGTGACGCGCACGCTGCGCACGCTTCCGCCCGAGAGGGCTTCTCGGCCGGTGTTGTGGATCGCCCAGTCGGGTGAGCTGTGCGAGCAGGCCGTCCAAACCTGGCACTTCGTCTGGAAGAACATTGGACCGGCCCAACGACTTACGATCAGTCGCCTCTGGTCTGCCAATGAGGCCGATGCGGTGGCGGAGGGGTTCCACCTGGTCGTCGCCACCGATGCGAAGCTGGAAGTCGTGATCGATACCGATGAGTACGCGTGGCTACGCGATGCTCAGGTAGTGATCATCGATGAAGCCCACACCTCAATAAGCCCTCGATACACGCAGATGTTGGAAAAGCTCGGGCTCACGGCGTACCGCACACGCTGCCCGTTGATCGGCCTCAGCGCCACCCCGTTCCGTGGAGTCAGCGTCGCGGAGACGGAGCGTCTGACGGCACGCTACGGGAAGAACCGAATCGACCACGATCGCGACGATGTCGAGATTCTCGGCGAGAACCCGTATCTGACTCTCCAGGACTTAGGCGTTCTAGCGCGGGTCAGGCACAAGGTCCTCAAAGGCTCCACGCTGGAGCTGACCGTGGGCGAGCGGGAGAACCTCGAACAACTTCGACGTCTTCCGGCCAGCGCCGAAGAGCGACTCGGATCAGACCGTGACCGCAACAACATGCTGCTTGACGAAATCTGCTCTCTTCCCGCGGATTGGCAAGTTCTACTCTTCGCCACTTCCGTGAGCCACGCCCAGGCCATGGCCGCTCTGCTGGTCCGCAGGGGTATCAAGGCGGCGGCGGTCTCCGGGAGTACCGACGAGGGTGTACGGCGCCACACCATCGAGCAGTTCGGACAGAGGAAGATTCGCGTCCTAACGAACTACGGCGTCCTCAGCCAGGGCTTCGACGCCCCGGCAACACGGGCCGTCATCGTCGCTCGACCTACATACAGCCCCAATGTGTACCAGCAGATGATCGGCCGTGGCCTGCGCGGGCCGAAGAACGGCGGCAAAGAAGAGTGTCTCATCATCAACGTGGCCGACAACATCGCTCAGTACGGCGAGGAACTCGCCTTCCGTCAGTTCGAGTACCTGTGGAAGAGCAGTGAGTGACGTGCAGGAGCTCACCGCAGAACAGCTTGACATCGCTGAGCAGCCCGGCGACGCGCGTCTGCTCATCACCGCCGGAGCTGGGACGGGAAAGACCTTCACACTGATCCACAGGCTGGGATCACTGATCGAGGATGACGACCTTGGGCCAGACGAGATCCTCGTGCTCAGCTTCTCCCGTGCCGCCGTCCGGGAAGTGCGGGATCGCCTCAGCGCCTACGGGAACGCGGCTCAACACGTCGATGTGCGGACGTTCGACTCATATGCCACTCTGCTGCTCTCCGAGGTGACACCGGACGGCTCGTGGCAGTACGCGTCCTATGACCAGCGGATTCGCGAAGCAACTCGCCTCATCCACGACGATGGATACGCGGCCAACCTGGTGGCTGAGATCCGGCATCTCGTGGTCGATGAAGTACAGGACCTGGTCGGCGTACGCGCCGAGCTGGTCAAAGCGCTGTTGGAGAAAATCTCTGGCGGGTTCACTCTGTTGGGAGACCCGGCTCAGGGCATCTACGGGTTCCAGCTCGACGACCCGCGGGAGAGAATCCGCGGCGCGGCGGCTCTCTACTCCTGGGTCAGCACCCGCTTCGCGGAGAGTCTGACCGAGAAGGAGCTGACGGAGAACTTCCGTGCTCGCCAACCCGAGGCCCGGGTAGCACTGATGATGGGCCCAGAGTTGGGGCGGGAGCACGCAGACTACGCGAGCATCCAGAATCGACTCCGCACAGAACTGCTGGCCAGCATGCCGCTGGGGACCCTAAGCGAGGCCGTCCCCCTCCTCACCGACCTGACGACGCCGACCGCGCTCCTGTGCCGTACCAACGGAGATGCCTTACTGGTCTCTCGCGAACTCCACAAAGTTGGAGTTGCCCATCGACTACAGAGGTCGGCTCAAGACAGGGTGGTGCCCGCCTGGGTGGCCGAGATCTTCCGACGGCTCGACTCACGCCCATCACAGGCTGACGTAGCCGCGGTCCTTGACGAGTACGGCGTAGTGATCGACGAAGTATGGCCACTGCTCAAGCGCATGGACGGCAACCGTCGGAGCACGGGCCTGAATCTCGCCGATGTTCGCGACCATCTCGCCAAAGGGAACGTCCCCGACGAACTGACCCGTCAACCGATGAGTCGACTCGTGGTCTCCACCATCCATCGCGTCAAGGGGCTCGAATTCGATCAGGTGATCGTGGTCGACCCTGGCGAGGCCGCTGGCGACGACCCCGTGGAGCAGGCTGAGAACGCGCGGACTCTCTACGTGGCGATGACCCGCCCCCGCGATCTCCTCATGCACATCAAGCCAGTGGCGAAGCTCAAGAACACGTACTTGAAGAAGTTTCCCTCTGAGCGTTGGGCTGAATGCGGCTTCGGACGATTCAAGAACTCACGCTTCGGTATGGAACTGCGCGGCGAAGACGTCCTCGCAGAGGACCCGGCCGGAGCCGTCGGCTTCACGGCCGACCCTTCCCACGTGCAGGCGTATCTCGCGGCCAAGGTCCTCCCCGGCGACACCGTGTCCCTCATCGAAGGATTCGCCACAGGTCCTGGCCAGCCTCCCCCTTACATCGTGGAACATCATGGAACCCACATCGGGATCACCTCCAAGGTGTTCGCCTGGGGACTCCGGGAGGTGCTGCCTGGCCATGACCGTCGTAAGTGGCCCGAGTCCATCGAAGACGTCCATGTGGACTGCGTCGAAACCGTGGTCGGAAGCGAAGCCGCCGGACAGAATCACGGCTTGGGCTGGTCCGGAGTTTGGCTCCGTCCGCGGATCGTGGGGTTAGGAAGATTCAACTGGGGTTCCAAGGAGCGGGAATGACGTTCGCGGAGCACTATGAGTTTCGGCGCGAGTTGGTTCGGCAGGTCGAGCTCGACCTGGTGGGGCCAACCGATCTCGACAACAACGAGATCATCACCGACCGCCCAATCACCAAGTACGCAGCGGGCATCCTCTTCCCCCAGAGCGAGGACTCCATCGAGGAAGAGACGTCAACCGAGGAGGGGGTAGAGGGGAGACACGCCGATCGGGATTCCTCGCCCGACCCCGCGGTCACGATGGCCAACGTCCGCTACCCCTCCTCTATAGGGATGACCTTCGCAGTAGACAGCACTGTCACAGACGTCATCATCGTGACGATCGAAGCGGCCTCCTATGTGCAGGAGAGTGCCGGTGAGCGCGTGCGCAAAAGGTCTACCGACGACACCGACGAGCGGTGGCGGCGCGAGGCCATCCAGATCGACCCGCAGGAACTCCCCGTCGGCGAGCCTGGCCAACATCGGATCTCCATTGCAGATAGCCTGGAGTTGTTCGCGCGCGTACGGCCCCAGGACGGACGAGGCATCGTCGCCGTCACCGTGGCACTGATCAACACGCGCAAAATCTCCTTCGGGGCCGATCGCGATGCGGCGTCCTTCTTCCAGCCGCGGATCACGGTATCCTCCTCGACCGAGCGTTCACCGTTCGTCGAACGTACGGCGCCAGGAGCATCCGATAGCGATGAGGAACTGAGCTCCTACCGACTCCTGTATCGCCACGCCCCCACCTTCGCTGCCGGGCACGGCTGCGCAGTTGAGTGGGAACACACGCCAGACGAAATCAACGATGTGTCCTCGACGAGGGCAGCTCGGTGGATCCGGACGACCTTCGTGCCCACATATGACCTACGACTCGCCGACTCCAATCCGAAGATCGATACGCGTGCGTTGGGAATGCTGCACCTGGCTAAGGCGCCGGACTCGGAAGTCCTGTCAGCTCTCCGCGGCCTCACCGGCGGATACCGGCAGTGGATCGAGGACCGTCGAAACGAGGCCGTAAATCTCGCGGAGCCGGACCTGCAGAAGATCGCCATCGATCACCTGGATGCCTGCACCAAGGCATGCGCCCGCATGGATGCGGGCATCGGCCTGCTCAACGGCCCGGTTATGGAGGCATTCCGACTGGCCAACCGTGCAATGGCGATGCAGCGAGGACGAACCGAGTGGCTGAAAAAGGGACGCTCGACTCCCGAACCAGATGAGTCGAAAGGTGTATGGCGTCCCTTCCAGATCGCCTTCATTCTCCTCTCCCTCGGCGGTGTGGTCGACAAGAACTCCGATGATCGAGGGATCGCCGATGTGCTGTGGTTCCCTACCGGTGGTGGCAAGACCGAGGCATACCTGGGTCTCATCGCCTTCACCGTGTTCCTGCGGCGACTCCGGGACCCACGAAACGGCGGTGGGGTCACCGTGCTCATGCGCTACACATTGCGTCTGCTGACGGTGCAGCAGTTCGAGCGCGCAGCCCTGCTCATGTGCTGTATGGAAAAGCTCCGTCGCAACCACCCCTCGCATCTCGGCACGACGGAGATCTCCATTGGGATGTGGGTGGGCCAGGGATCCACGCCAAACAAGCTCGACGACGCGAGGACCGCACTTCGGAAGCTGGCCAAGAGGGAGGATCTTCAAGAGAAGAACCCCGTCCAGCTCCGTTCCTGCCCGTGGTGTGGGCACGCTATGGACTACCGCAACTACGTGATCAGCATCGATCGCCTGACGATCGCCTGTGGAACCGCTGGGTGTGTCTTCGAGGACGGGCTACCGGTTCATGTGGTCGACGAGACCATCTACACCGCCCGACCGACTCTGATCATCGCAACTGCGGACAAGTTCGCTAGCATCCCTTGGAAAGATCAGGTTGCCAAGCTCTTCAATCTGACCACGGACGAACCGGCACCCGAGCTGATCATTCAGGACGAGCTCCATCTCATCTCGGGGCCCTTGGGAACACTGGCCGGCTTGTATGAGGCAGCTGTGGATCTTGCGGCTGGCCATCCAAAAGTGGTGGCGTCAACCGCCACGATCCGCCGTGCCGTACGACAGGGCAAGGCGTTGTTCGATCGGAAGGTCAGCCAGTTCCCGCCCCCCGGACTGGACGCACGCGACTCATACTTCTCTGTGGAGACGCCACCCAAGGACAAGGCGAGCCGGCTGTACGTCGGCTTGATGGCACCGGCCACCAGTCAGACAACTCTGTTGGTCAGGTCGTACGCTTCGCTTCTTCATCACGGCAATGCCCTGGATGGTCCCGATCAGGTACGCGACACCTACTGGACGCTGCTCGGCTACTTCAACAGCCTCCGACTGCTCGCCGGCGCCAAACTCCAGGTCCAGGACGACGTGACCGACAGGTTAGGCCTACTCGCCAAACAGCTTGAGCAGAAACAACGCGAAATCCTCTGGGATATCGAACTCACCAGTCGCGAGCCGTCCAGCGCGATCCCTCAACACCTTCAGGACATGGCGAAGTCCTACCCAAACGCGGCTATCGATGTGATCCTGGCAACCAACATGATCTCCGTGGGTGTGGACGTCGACCGCCTCGGCTTGATGGTCGTTATGGGACAGCCCCAGTCGACGTCTGAATACATCCAGGCGACGAGTCGAGTTGGCCGGTCGTGGCCGGGGCTGGTAATAACGCTGTTCAACTCGGCTCGGTCCCGCGACCGCTCGCACTACGAGAACTTCACCTCCTATCACTCGGCGTTGTACCGACAAGTGGAGGCGACGAGTGTCACACCTTTCTCCGCTCGGGCGCGGGATCGCGGCATGCACGCGGTTGTCATCGGTCTGGCGCGACTGCTCATCCCGGAAGCGCGCCCCAAGCATGCCGCTGCCTTAATCCTTGATTTCGAAGACCGCCTTCGAGGCATCTGCGAAACCGTCCTAGATCGGGTGCAGGAGATCGCGGGCGAGGCTGAGCGCACCGCTGCGGAGAAGCAGATCGACGAGATCATCCAACAATGGGTTGATCGCGCGGAGAATGAGCCGGACCTCGTCTACGACGACTTCAAACGGCCTGGCAACGGCCTGCTGATGGACGCGGGGCGCTACGACGAATCAAACGATGAGGTCGCTGACACCATGCCGACTCTCTGGAGTCTGCGGGACGTCGATGTCGAATCCAAGCTCTACCTAGACAGGGGACTGCGATGAGCGGCAATTCCATCGGCGGTGTCCGACGCGCCCAACTGATCACCACGTACGGCGTCGGCGCTCTGATCGCGGTCGAGAGCAACTCATACATGATCGCCGGAATCGACCGCTGGCCTGATGCGATGGACGGTAACGAGAACGTTGTCCACGAACCGCGGCTCCAGCAGCAACTCCGGGTCAGCGGGTTCCGGCTGCCTCCCTCGTCGCAGTACGACGGGCGCGGCGACGTGCCGGTGATTCGCTTCCCTGTCTTCCATTCCTGCCCAGAATCCGGCACCCTCAAGGAGCACTGGAAGTGGGGGAACCACCGGGGCACCGCGAAGTGCAAGGTCCATGACCGAGAACTCGTTCCTTCTCGCTTTGTGGTGTGTTGCACAAATGGTCACATCGATGACTTCCCTTACTTCCGCTGGGTCCACGCAGGATCGCCCCCTGGATCAGCGAGCGAGCACGAGATGACGATCGAGTCCGCCGGCCGCAGTGCCGCGCTCCGAGACATCGTCATCGCCTGCAGCTGCGGCAAGAGAGTCTCCATGGAAGGGGCACTCAGCAGGGGCGCGTTGAAGGGCATCGCCAGGTGCACCGGCCGACGCCCTTGGCTCGGCAGCGACCAGAACCAGGAGTGCAACGAGGTCCCCCGCGGGATGCAACGAGGTGCCTCCGGAGTCTGGTTCTCCGAGGTCCGGTCCGCCATCTCCATCCCACCGTGGTCCGAGGCGATCCACAAGCTGATCGAGAAGCACTGGAAGGCTCTTGGCAAGACTCGCCACCTTCGGGACACGATCGAAGACATGGACCTGGCCAGGGGCAAATCATTCGGCATCGACGAGATCATGAAGGCTGTCGAACAGCGACGCCGCATCGAGGCGGGACTTGAGGACTATGCCAATGCCGATCTCAAGGCGGAAGAGTACGAGGCTCTCATCCGCACCACGCCAGAGACGGCACGCGACCAAGATTTCGTATGTGTTCCCGCGGAGAACCTGGAGATGGATCCAGCTCTCGCCGTAGCCCAGACGATGCGCGTCAAGCGCCTTCGCGAGGTTCGTGTACTGGAAGCGTTCACCCGCATCGAGCCCCCAAGCCCAGCGGATGACAGGAAGCGGCTGGCCTCGCTGTACCGCGAGGACGAACGGCCCGACTGGTTGCCGGCCATCGAGGTCATCGGGGAAGGAGTATTCCTCCGTCTTGACCAGGAACGGCTGGCCGAATGGGAGTCGCGTCCCGAAGTGACGGAGCGCGTGGCTCCTCTAGACCGAGGGTATCGTCAACGCTTCTGGGATAGGGGCACCGAGCCAGACCGAGTGATCACCCCGCGTCTGGTCCTCATTCACACCCTTGCCCATGCCATCATCAACGAGTGGAGTCTCGACTCCGGCTATCCGGCCGCGGCACTGCGGGAACGCCTGTACACCTCGAACAGCATGGCCGGACTGCTGATCTATACGGCGACAAGCGACTCAGCTGGAAGCCTCGGCGGAATCGTCGCTCAAGTCGAATCGGGCGACCTCGACGGATCGATCCGACGGGCCATTGAGCGCGTCTCATGGTGTTCCGCAGACCCGCTTTGCATCGAGACCCAGACCTCGGGCGTCGACAACCTCAACCGCGCAGCCTGCCACGCCTGTGTGCTACTCCCGGAAACAAGCTGCGAAGAATACAACACCTTGCTGGACAGAGCACTGCTGACGGGCCTACACGAGAATAACTCGGTCGGCTTCTTTTCCTGGCGCGCGGCCATTCCTAGTACGGGAGACTAGCACGACGCGCCGGTTCCGATCCAACATTCCCCTGCACCTGATGCACTTCTTTCAACCGAAGTAGCAAATACATCTACCAAGTCAATACGGGTCGTCGCTCTCCGCACATTTATCGCTACTCTGTGTATATTCAGAAAGTCTCCCAGATAATTTCAGCTGCAGCCGACAGCTCTGGCGAGTTTCGCATGCTACACGTTGCAAATTCGACTGACAACTCGCCCGCCGGGGACCATATAGCCGCAAATCGGACCTTCTCCATAATAGATATATATACACAAGCCCTTCTCTTTCCTTCAGGCGAAAGAAGGCGCTAGTGTTGACGAGTCGACACCAAGAGGATCCACACGGCGCTAGGGCGCACATGCGCCAGAAGAGAGAAACTCAGACATCAACCGAGGAGCGCTCATGGTGCCTCACTCAAAGGTCTGATCTGGTCAGGGCGCATTCCAGTGTTAATCGCGTCGCTGAAGCGACATCGCCCGAAGTCTATGGCCGTTGACCTCCGAGGACGCGCAGAAAGGAGACCCGTCAGACGGACGTCGTGTGACACAGACACCCTTCTGTAGCACAAGCCAAGAAAACGTCGGGGGACGAGAGAAGGCTTCAACTCCATGTCCACATACACGGCAAGTGACGACGGCGACGACCCGCCGATAAATCCATATGTAGCACTACCGAAGCTTGACGAGCTGCCCTTTCAGAGCCTGTCCCCGAAGAACTTCGAAAGGCTCGTTCGATCCATTGCCCGAGAAGTCGACAAGCTCCGCGGCGCTCAGCTCTACGGCATATCGGGTCAACGACAGGATGGTCTGGATGTAATCGGCGAGTCCGCCGGTGCATGGCATGGATATCAGGCCAAGAAGGTGGGCAAGTTCCAAAAGAAAGACCTCATCAAGGCATTGGACACCTTCATCGATGGGTCACGCCCATTCGGGGTGAAGCGACTAGTCATCGTCACTGCGTGCTCGATTGGGACGCAGGTACAAAAGGAACTCGCTGCTTACCAGAAGCAGAATCCTGATCTCGTCCTGGAACTCTGGGATGCCGAACGGCTGAATGAAACCCTTCGCGGATATCCTCAGATTGTTGCTCGTTTCTTCGGGGATTGCGTTGCAAAGCGTTTTTGCGACCTCGGCACATGGGATCCTGCTATTGCTCAGCCGTGCTCGTGTACGGCTCCAGAAGCCCGCTCCGCTTCACGGGCCGACGCCACCGGGGGCTGCGTTCGCAGACTTGTGTTAGTACTTCGCCACTGGGAGAAGCTCCATGAGCAGCAGGGTGGGACGACGCCGCACGCCATGCTGCTTACTGCAGCGCTCGTCCGCCTCGGGATGTGCGGCTGCGAGCGTCCCCCTTCCCCTATAGGTACAGGTGCAGAAGCCGTTGACCAGTAGTAGTTGAGCTCTGTCTGCATCTTCGGGCTTGTAGGCCGCCGGGCCGACCATCTGTGGAGTTCCCCAGAAGGGCGAGCGTGGGGTCACGATCATGCTGTCCATACCTCCTGCAGCGCGGAGCCGTCGCACACGACGAGAACGGCACCCACAACGTGACGCCCGACCGAATCGCCATCGGCTGCGCCCACAACGACCAGGTCGCCGCCATCCGCACCGCCGGCGTGCCAGCCGGTATCACGGTCGACACCGCCAACCGGCTCCAAGGCCACGAATACGACTCACGATCGTCTTGCACCCGTTGTCCGGACGGCGCGACGCCACCGCGTCCCACCTCGAATCCGGCCGCTTGTGCGTGCTCACCTCACGTCATCGCCACGCCTTCGTCGTGGTCGCCCGCGCGGGAATCGCCGAACTGCTCGACAACCATCCGCCCACGGGGCGCGTCCAGCTCAACGTGCCCGTCAAATTCCCCGACGGCTGGGAAGCCAACCACGCCGTACTCGCCCACCTATCCAACCACCGCGTTCTCACCTGATGAGCAACACCGGCGTCGTCAAGGTCGAGTTACACCAACTTCTCTCGGGTCAGACCCAACTGTCACGAGCGGGGGCTGCGGCAGGGTCTGGAGATCAACAAGGAGTCTGCCATGAGTAACGATACGTAATAGGATGTGAGTAACGATACGTAATAGGATGTGTGCGGATTGTGATATGTATCCGTTCTTGCGCGAAATCCTGGCTGGTTACGGCATTTTGTCAGCCCTACCCGTTAGCTTTGCACCAGCAGAAACGCGGGACCGTTCCACTTCGATGGTCCCTTGCGCAGGCGAAGAGAGGCCGCCCACTTGCCGAAACGATTTGCCGTCGGTCACCTGGTCGAGTACGTCGGTTCCCCCGGTGTCGGACGAGTTAGCCATGTCTCTGGCTCGCAGGTTCAAATCGACTTCTTCGAATCCGTGGCCAAACCCGTAGCCCACTCCGTCAGTGTTCCGGAAACTGAATGCCAGTACGTGACCCTCGCCCCTGAGACGCGGGTGTATCGGCGCAACCCGGACACCGGGGTGTGGATGGCCGGCAGGGTCAAGGACCAGACTGATCCCGGCGAGTACTTCGTTCGGTTTCCGAACGCCGACTTTGACTTCCCTGTCCGGGAGGACGAACTGCGGGTACG
This sequence comes from Planotetraspora thailandica, assembly GCF_016863335.1. Classification (GTDB taxonomy): domain Bacteria; phylum Actinomycetota; class Actinomycetes; order Streptosporangiales; family Streptosporangiaceae; genus Planotetraspora; species Planotetraspora thailandica. Next base: position 170,149 of record NZ_BOOR01000007.1, on the reverse strand, counting down.
GTGGGACCGGCCTGTCGCGGACCCCGTCCAGGTCCTGACCTCGGGTGGCAACGAGTCTGGCTACTTCCGCAACGCTCGCTTGCCGTTCCTCCGTAACCTCGTCGCCCAGCGCGCAGCCTCCGCCAGCACCTCGGCGCTGCTGTCTTCGGCTGTCGAGTTCTTCCCGCATCAGGTGCACGCGGCACTTACCGTGCTGTCCGATCCCGTGCAGCGCTACCTACTCGCCGACGAGGTCGGCTTAGGTAAGACGATCGAGGCTGGCTATGTGATCCGCCAGACTTTGATCGATAACCCCCGCGCCAAGGTCAGCGTCATCGCTCCTGACGTCCTGCGACGCCAGTGGCGACGGGAACTTGTCGACAAGTTCTTCATCGAGGACTTCCCCTACGCGAAAATCCAGATTCTCTCTCACGAATCCCCTGAACGATGGTCGGGCTGGGAGGGCAGCGACCTGGTCGTTGTGGACGAGGCGCACCGCCTTGTCCAGGTCACGACTGAGGAGGCCAGTCCCTATAGGCAACTCGCGCACATCGTCCACACCTCGACGCGTGTTCTCCTGATGACCGCGACTCCGGTCATGTCGAACCACGTGACCCAACTTGCGCTGCTACATCTCCTCGACCCGAACCTCTACAAGTGGTCCGATCTCGCTGCGTTCGAGCACAAGTACCAACTGCGCTCCGAACTCGCGAGCTACGTTCACGCCCTGGACAGCGAGTTCACCTACCTGCTTCCCGACGCGATCGCAGACATCGAAAAGCTCATCCCCGACTCCGACGAGCGGTTCCGCGAACTGAGCCAAGAGGTCCTCGCCCTGTTGGATGAGGAGGACGAACTCCGCGAAGGCGTCGACGAAGCCGACCTCAAGGCGCGAACCGAGGCGCTACGGGCGCACATCAGCGAGGCCTACAGACTCCACCGCCGCGTCATCAGACACCGCAGGTTGAGCGTCACCGTCGATGATCCCGAAGCCATGTACCTCCCCTACGAGGTCCGCGGACGGCAATCTCCCGTCAGTCTTCCGACGACGAACAATGCGCTCGAGGCCGCCCAGACCATGCTCATGGACTGGCGATCCATGATCTGGGATTACCTTCTCGACCATGACCTGGAGGACCAGAAGGCGAAGTACGCGATGGTGCTCGCCGTCCTCTCTCCCCGAGCGAGCGGTTGGACCAACGACCTGAGCGACGCGCTCGCCTGGCGTATCAACCAAGACGAAGGAGCAGCCGTTCGGGCGGGGCTGAGTGCCCAGGAGCGCGCTCTACTGGCCGAGCCCGAAGTCCTCGACGTGGAACGCCCCTTGCTTACCAAATGGCAGGCGGCGGGGCAGGAAGCCGACCCGTCTCAAATCGTCAACGCACTAGTGACTGATCTGCTGCCAGCCCTGAAGAAGAGTCGCCGGACGGTGATCTTCTGCGGACCCGGGATGCTTGCAGGGGCGATCACGGACTGCATGAGCAGACGCTTCCCAAACATCGCCGCCCTTGAACACTCCGACAGGGTGGGAACCGAGACGTCAGAGCGCTCGCTGGTGAAGTGGTCTGCCAAGGAAGGCCCCAAGACTCGCGTACTAATCGCAGACGACACCGCAGAGGAAGGGCTCAACCTCCAGGAGGCGGACGCGGTAATCCATCTACGGTTGCCCTGGTCGCCGAACCAACTCGAGCAGCGACTCGGCCGCGTGGACAGGTACCCCGGATCATCCGACCAGCGGACCCCCGCTCCGCAGTACCGATTGGCCGATGAGGAAACCGGTGCCTCCTACCTCGAGGCATGGGCTGAACTGTTGGTGAACGGGTACGAGTTGTTCTCGGTGTCCGTCTCGACGCTTCAAGATGCCATCGCCGAAGGGCTGAACGGCGTCTGGGCTTCGGGACTTGAGCATGGCCTCGAAGGCCTACCGGCCATGGCTGCGCGGGTCAAGGCCGACCTCGCCGAGGCCCGACGAGAGATCGACAAGATGGACATGCTCGAATCGATCCACGAGACCTCAATCGAGGGCCGTGACATCGCCACCTCCCTGTTGGAAATGGAAGCCGGTTGGCGCGACACCGGCCAGGCCCTGTCCGGCTACGTCGACACCTCGGGTGGGATCGGACTCCGCTACGAGGAGAGGACCGTCGACGGTTCCCCGAATATGATCTTTGACGTATCCGGGCCGACGCCGAAGGTTGAGCCACGTCTGTGGCGTGCCGCGCGCCCGTGGCTCACGCCCGAGGTTTCGCGAGGAACATTCAACCGCAACGTCGCCCTCAGGCACCCAGGCACGCGACTGCTCCGCATCGGTAACCCCCTTGTCAATGTTCTGGCCGAAGCCGTGTACCGGGAGGACCGTGGCCAGGCAGCCGCTTTCCGGCGACTCGACAGGGGGTACCGAGGGGACCCGCGCGCGTACTTCGGCTTCGACTACCTGGTCGAGGCAGATCTCACCGATGCTCTCACCCTTGTGGGCGATCATCCCGACGCGGTTCGCGCACTGCGGCGCCAGGCCGACAAACTTCTCGCTCCGTTCACGCTCAAGGTCTGGGTTGACGCGGGATCTGGCAAGCCAGTCACCGACGGGAAAGCCCGGGCGTGGCTGGACCAACCCTACGACAAGAAGACGGACCAGAACTTCAACGCGACGCGCCTACCGGGTTTACTCGAGGTCTTCAACGGATGGGATGGCTACCAGGCCTCGGGCTCCTCCTCGGAGTCGGCCGCAAGAGCCCATTTGATTGAAACGAAGGAACTGTCCGAGCGGTGTGCGCGAGCACAGGACGAGGCAAGGCAGCGCGTCGCTGTCACCGTGGCGCAGGCGCACACCCGCCAACTAGCAGGGCACCTCGTGGGCGACGCCGAGAGCTTGCTCACGGACGTGACCGTTACACAGACGCTGATCGACAGCCTTACGCGCCCAACGGTCAAGGTTGTTGCGGCGACCTGCATCGTCCGATTCGGCCAGCAGATCGGCATGCGATGACCGCGAGTAGCTGGGTTCAAGCTAAACAAATCTATGCCGAGTGGCCGAACGTCATGGTTCCTGACGGGGCCAGTGGGACTGTACGTCGACTTGCGGATGCACTAGCTGCCTTGCCCCTCGGGGCCGCAGGATGTCGTGACGTGGCTGCCCTCACCCGCCAGATCCTCCTGGAGTCCGTCGCGCGTGAAAATCGCTCGCCCCTCACCGTGCCGATTGATCCGCTCCTCCCGACCTTCGACCAGTGGTGGGAAAGCGGATGCCAGGCTGCGCAGACAGGCCCGAAGCACTTGGTGGTTAGCGCGGTGCCCTGGCACCCGTCCACTCCTGATGGTGTGGCGAAGGAGGCGGCCGAAGCCGACTTTCGCGATGTCTACCGGGGTCAGGATTCGCCGCAACGACGCACTCTCGATGGTCTGCCGGCTGACCCGTTCTGGGCCGCGTCCCTTGGATACGACACTTACTACTCGGTAGGCCAGCGTCAGGTCGCCCGCTCAGTCGCAATGGCACCTCCGGGAAGCACGACCATCCTGTGCCTCCCGACAGGGCACGGTAAGACCCCTGTCGCACTCGCCCCGATCCTGCTCAACGAGAAGGGAGTTGGCGTATCAGTCGTCGTCGTGCCTACTGTCGTACTGGCACTAGACATGGAACGGCGGACGAAGCAACTCCTGGGCGAGAGTAGGCGTGCTGCACCGAGTGGGCGCTACGCCTACATAGGGGAACTTCCGACCGATTTGAAGCGTGAACTTCGCGAAGACATCCGCACTGGCCGACAACCGGTCATCTACGCTGCTCCGGAGTCAGTTACCACCGGCCTCCAAAAGGCGTTGGACGACGCGGCCGAAGCAGGGTTCTTGCGCTATTTCGTCATCGACGAGGCACATCTCATCGAGCAGTGGGGCAATGAATTCCGGCCGGACTTCCAGGCGATGGCGGGCCAGCGCCGTGCATGGATCCGTCGCTCACCGAAGGGACGGGAACCGCGAACGATCGCGATGAGTGCCACCCTTACGGCACAGCAGGTCGACGCAATTAAGGATCTCTACGGTGAACCAGAGACAACCCAGGTTGTCTGGGCCTCCGAGTTGAGGAGTGAACCGAGTTACTACATCGAGTCCTTGCCAGAGCACGAACGGGAAGAGGTAGTGCTGGAAGCGGTGGCAAAGTTGCCGCGACCGCTGATCTTGTACGTGTCCAGGGTCGAGGATGCCCACAACTGGGAGGTTCGGATCAAGGAGGAAGGGTTCCTCCGCACGGCGTCCGTCACGGGCGACTCCAGCGCCAACGAACGGCGCGAACGGATGGAGGGATGGAGCGGTGACGGAGCATCCGGGCCGCTCCCCACGCGCTACGACGTGATCGTCGGGACGTCCGCCTTTGGCTTGGGGATCGACCTGGCAGATGTGAAGAGCGTGGTTCACGCCTGCCTGCCGGAGACCGTAGACCGGTATTACCAGGAGGTTGGCCGCGGAGGACGCGACGGATCTCCGTCCATTGCCTACATGGCCAGGACCCGGCGAGACAGTGAAATCGCCAAGAGCCTAAACAATCCGGTCATCATCAAGGGCCAGGCATGGCCTAGGTGGATCAGCATGTTCAACAACAAGGTGGCCAAGACAGAGAACGGCTATCTGATCAACTTGGACACGCGACCGCCGAACATCTCCATCAGCACCGAGACGAACCGCACCTGGAACATCCGCACACTCAACCTCATGGTGCGGGCCAAACTGGTTGAGGTGAGGACTCCGGCGTTACCGGACCGCAGTGCAGACGAACTGGAAGATGAATGGGCGGAGCGACTCGCGGCCTACTACGAGACACTGCCCACCCGCGTAGATGTCGTGATCCTCGACGGCGCGACTAACAACCGGAAATACTTCAATAAAGCTATCGAGGATGCGCGGAGTGGAATGCTTACGAGCCAGAGGAAAGCACTTGCGAAACTTGAGAGCGCAGTCGCCGGCGACGTGTGCATGGCAGACGTGCTCGTCGACTACTACACCTTGCCGACTAGTGACGGCCCACTCCGCACTTCGCCGAACTGCAGAGGATGCAATCATTGCCGCCAGAAGAGGGCGCTTCCGCCTCCAGGGGGTTTTTATAGGACCGGGTGGCAACCACACCCGCCACTTGCTCAATGGCAGACTGACGCAAATCTTCCACTGCGGAACTATATGGCCGAGGGCGATAGGAACGTGAGCATCTGGTGGAAGGACGAGGGGGAAGCTAGAAGCCTTGTTCCTGATCTCCTCGAGGCGCTATGTCGTCGAGGTATCAGGGTGATCGGGGGTCCGGGTATCGATGACCGCATCTTTCGCAAGATTCAGAAGTCGGTCCGCCCTAGCGTTGTCATCGCAGATCGGGATGAGGATCTCCTCAACAGTTATCAAGGTCCTGTTGTCTGGGTACTCGGCTCCAATCAACACAATATAGAAGATGACGTAAAGGATCGCTTCTGGAGTACCGACTTAACCTATTTACTTCACCATCAGGATCTGCCGCACCCCAAGAAGCCGGGACACCGTCTTGTTGACATTCATAGCAGCACTTTCTCCATTCAAAGCGCGTTGGGGGCGCTTTAGATGACTCTGATCAATGTCGATGCTTCCCTTCCCGTGCCCATGTGGACTGTAGTGCGACTTCTTGTTCATGAGAAGCGGCCAATGACCCTGGACCGAGCACGCAAGTTGCTTAGCCCATCGTCGCTTACTGGCGATGATCATAAGATGTTCGATCAGGCTATTGGCACACTGCTGGGCCTGGGCGTTATTCAGAAGACCGAGGACGAACGGGTCTCGCTCGCGGGGCGAGCGGCGACCCTCGACGGCACCAACTGGGAAGATTTTTGCGCCGTTCTGCGGAAATCAGTATTCAAACCTGAGCTGAACGAAGTAATCATGAACGGCGACAAGACTACCGGTGCGGCTGACCTCAACCGAGCGCTTTGCTGGTTCCTCAGCTTGGACCCGACAGCGGTCACGGTCGGGGCGAACAATTTCGAAGCCATGCAGGACGGCGCCTTGATAGCCGAGGCTCGTCCTGCCATCCCCAATCCCACACGCTGGAACAGGTTCACGTCATGGGCCACCACCATCGGCCTGGCCGCGCCGGCACTTCCCACCATGGGAGATCCCAACCATTGCGTACCTGACTGCACCGTGGCTATCAGGCAGACCGTGATGGAGACCTGGGAGCACAAAGCGAACGTCAACGCAGTGGAGTTCGTGCGCTCGCTGCGTGACCAACTTCCGGTCTTGCCGGGTGGAGCCTATTCACGAACTCTTGGAGTTGAAGCCCCCGGTGACACGACCGCCGGTCCTGCCCTCTCCTTCGCTCTACTGCGTGGAGGCTATGAGGAATGGCTCAAGTTCGGACGAGAGGCCGACGCCAAGCAGCTGCTGAGCATAAATGACCCGGAACGCCCATCGACCCCGCACACCTTCAGTTCGGTCACCGTTTTCAAGGACTACAATGGCTGACCTTCGCAACTACCTCTGCTGGGTGCCCGGAACTGCATCTGCGACGGTCAGCACAGAGGCAGTCAACCCGTCCGCTGGGGTCTTCCTAGCGACACACGCCCCACTGAGAATCAGGCGTTCGCTTATCAATGGTCGTTCTCTGACGCCAACGGACGCGACAGTCGACGAGCGAACCGTTCTGCAAGACTTCCTGGACGCCAAATCGAACACAGGCACTCTCTTGATGCCAGTGGTCGGTGACTCCGGATCCGGAAAATCGCACTTGGTCCGGTGGGTGCGGGAACATATTCCCCCCTCTGCGCGACGGCGAATGATCTACCTCGAGAAGTCGGAGACCAGTCTCAAATCCGTCGTGGAGAAACTTCTCGAGGGCGCCGAAGGAGATTCTCTCGATCAACTCCGCAAGGACGTCCGATCTTTCAGCGAGGGGATGACCGAGGAGAGTTTGTCGCGCCGTCTTGTCAATGCGCTGAATGAGGCACTCGCGAAGACCGGGCCAGATGAGGTGCCATCCAAGCAGGCGCGTATCCTTTCCGGCCCGAAAGGACTCGCGGCAGTCCTTCAAGACCCTTACATCCAGCAATACCTCCTTGCGTCCGGAAAATACATCCCACAGTACGCGGCCCAACTTCTGAACAATCGTAATCTGGAAAATCCTGAGCGTCCCCCGGGCTTCTCGGTCGAAGACCTTCCACTGGAGGTCCAAGAGGTGAAGCAGGCCTCGGTGATTGCACAGCGACTCCTGGCGAAACTGCTGTCCACGCCGAGCCTTCAGCAGGACGCCGTCGACATGCTAAATGAGCATATGGAAAGCGCCGTAAAGAGTGCTTCCAATATCGGGGTTGGTCGACTTGTCAAGGCGATGCTCGAGGTTCGAGAGACCTATGCAAAGCAGGGCAAGGAGATCATCCTCCTGGTGGAGGACTTCGCGCTTATTCAGGGTGTGCAGCGCGAACTCCTGGAAGCACTGACCGAAGCGGCAACCCGAGAGGGACGTCAACGTTATGCGAGTATGCGTACGTTGATGGCGGTGACTACCGGTTACTTCCGGGACCTTCCAGAAACCGTGATGAGTCGGGTAGCTGCCTCTACCACGGGTTACGTCTATGACCTCGATCGAGTATTCGATAAGGCAAACACCGGGATAGAAGAGATCGCCTCGTTCGCAGGCCGATACCTCAACGCCGCACGCGTCGGCCGGGAGGCGCTCGAAAGAACTGGCGGACAGGACTTCTCGAACGCCTGCGAGAGTTGCTCCTTCAAGACCGAATGCCACGAGTCATTCGGCCAGACGAGCGAGGGGTATGGCCTCTACCCGTTCAACCGTTCCTCGCTTCTCCGCATGGTCCATTCGGTTGCTCCACCCGACCGGCCCTGGGCGTTCGTACCCCGCACTTTCCTTGGCAACGTCATTCGACCGGTCCTGATCGACTCGGCCGACGAGATTCGAGACGGCGCCTTCCCCACCAAACGCTTCCGCGAGCGGTTCCAGACGGCAGAGGTCGACCCTGCTCTGCCGACAAGCGTCGATGAGTTCATCGGCAACCATAACCATGTCGACCCGGACAGGCACCGACTTGTTCTCGAGTTCTGGGCGGATGCACCAGCCAATCCCGGGCGTATCGAGGAGGGTATCCGGCAAGCGTTCGGTTTGCCTGCTTTCGGAGAGGATTCGCTCCCAACGAGTGGCGATGGTGATACTAGTCGAGGCACAGGGACGATCAATAAGATCATGCCGCCGTCGCCTCCTAGCGACCCGGTTTCGGCTTCGCTCAAGAGAAAAATTCAGTCGCTCGAAGATTGGGCGTCGCGCGACAAGGTACTTGATTCAAACCTCTCTCGGGAGTTGCGCACCATGGTGGTGGATGCGGTCACCCGCCGTTACCTTTGGTCCTCTCCTCTCATGAAGGAGTTAGGCAAGGGCGAGATCGATAAGGTCTGGCCTGCCAGGGCGACCACTGTTTCGATCAAGGGAGCAACGGAGAACGTCGCTGGAGCTGAAAAGGCGCCAATCTCCTTCTCCAAAAATGCGACCAACAGCCAGTTCTTCCAGTCGCTGCTGTTGTCGCAAGCCGGTGCCCCTGGCGCGCGTTCGGAGGCGACCTGGCGACTGGCGAGCATCGCCGAACGCTACGCTGAAAGCTTCTCCAAAGCGCTTGTAGAATCCCTCGAGAGTTCTGACGAGAGCCTCGTCATGGGTCTAAGGGTTTCGCTAATGGGTGCAGCCCTGGCCGGCCGAGTCTGGCCCGGAATGAGCGATACCGATCTCACGGATGCTGCTTTCGACGATGGCAGCACTTGGAACCGCAGGGACCTGGAGTCTCGGGTTCCAGCCTGGCGCCAACTACTTGAAAAGCACTTGCGTGAACGCCCAACGCTGGTGGTGGCTCTCCGATCACGCCTGGGGATCAGCCAAGGGGCGACAGGTGCCGTACGCATGATCGATGCTGCCCGGGCGCTACCACTCGTCCTGGAAGCTGCGCGGTCTTGGCGTTGGGACGCCTCGGGCGGAGTGCCGAAATGGGTTGGCAACACCACCGTCTCAGGACTCAGCGGCCTCGATAGCGTGGTCGGCCAACAGACCAGCCAACTCAAAGAGACTGTCGCGGAGATCAGAACGCGCGCGCCGCGTGGCGCTGAAGGCAAGGCCACGGTGGATGCTGTCCGAGCCAGTCTCGGAGCCGCTGACACCGTCGGCCTGTCGCCGAACCTCGTGGAGCGGCAAAGGATTCTTCAACTGGCCGCAGCCGCCGAGAGCGCGGACTGGCGTGCAGTAACCATTGCTGAACGGGATCTCGAAGCCATCGCCTCCACATCGGCAGAGGGCCGGTTCGAGAAGGCGTTCGTAGCAGCCGCTCGTGACCACGGGACAAGTCTCCAGGCGATCCGCAACTTCCTGGTGGCTTCGGATGCCTGGCTGACACGAGCACTCGCCGATGCCAGTGAGCGGAAGGACGCCATGGGCGATTCGGTCACCAACGAAGTGCAGAGGCTTCTCCAGGAGTGGGCGGCTCTGATCGGGGCGGAGGGCACAAAGGAATGACACAGCCGATCTCCGTCTTGGACAAGGCGAACACCTTGCGCGGTGAAGTCCGGCGCCTCGAACTCGGCCAGCAAGGCGAGCAGCAAGCACAGCGAGTGCGGCAGCGCCTCCAGGCTGTCAGGACTTCCTTAGGCCAATTGGATAACCAACTCCGAGTTGCCCGCGCAGTAATGAAAGAGACCGACCGCGAGATCGATCTCTCCAGCGCCCCGGCCGGACTCAACGACCTCGCTCGCAGGGCCGAGGGTGGTGCACTCCCGTCCGACTCAGCGTTCAACGCGGCCAAGCAGAAGATTGAAAAGGCCACGGCGAGCATCAGGGAGGCCACGCACGAGGCCTGGCATGCATGGGCCACCGAACAACTCGATGCTCTGCCTACCCACAGACTGCCCATGCTGAAGCAAACGGAACTGACACAGGCCAGAGAGCGCCTAACCGAACTGCGGAAGATCGGTTCCAGCACCAGCCTCACGGCATCCGACGTCGGGATCTTCACGAACAAGTTTCAGCAGCTCTCAGACGATCTTCAACAAGCGTCCGACGTACCAACCGAGTTGTTGTCAGTCTTGGATCGGCTGACCGGCCGGACTCTGACTCTTAAGGACCTCGCGGACGAGGAGATCCACCTCCTACGAAGGTTCTCAATCGACCATGAGATCGAAGTTCGGAGGAAGACCTCGTGAAGGGTGCCCTGAGCCGAGAGTTCGCAGGGCAGCTTCTCAACGCCCTGGAGGATCGAGAACTCCCTCTCCTGGCCTGGGGAGTCACCGATCGGGCGCTTTCCGAAGGAGAAGTGCGGGACGTCATCTTCACGGTTCTCGCCGAGCAGCAGCCACCACTGGAGGCGGACGTCGACGACGTTCTCGACGAACTCGTCGACCGCGCCCTGCTCTTCAAGCTCCCCACGACCTCGCCCCCGCGCTACCGCAGCCGCTTCGCCGAGGCGCTCCGGCTCACGGCCAACCTGCGCCAGTTGTTCGACTGGCGTCAGCGCGATGGATCATTCCCGCACAACTGGTGGAGTCGCGGGCGTCCCCTCGTCGCCGATTACCGCATCCACACCGCCAAACGTCGCTACCCGAGACGCGACGTCCCGGTAAGCCAGGCACTCGAACGCTTTCGTTCGGTCACCAACTGGGGTGCGTTGCAGGACGCGATCGCGATTGCGCAAATTGGGAACCGGCAACTGAGCCGCTTCCAGGTCGCAGCGACATCCTCCGTTTACTCCTCCCTCAGCCACGGTCAGTCCTCGGGCATCATCGTTGGCGCGGGAACCGGTAGCGGTAAAACCCTGTCGTTCTACCTCCCTGCCTTCGCGGCGATGGCTGATGCGGCGCGACCGAATACGTGGCGTCTCCACACTCTGGCTCTCTACCCGCGCAAGGAACTGCTCCGGGACCAACTCCGTACAGCGGTTGTCACCGCTTTGGACCTCACATCGACGCTTTCCCGGATGAAACGCCGCCCCCTGAGGCTCGGTGCCCTATACGCGGACACCCCCAAGGACGCGGACGCTCTCGACATGCCCGACAACATGGCGCGGAGAGCCTGGAAGCAACGCGACGCCGGCCTGGTCTGCCCGTACTTAAGTTGCCCAAAGTGCCCGAAAGGTGATCTCCTGTGGGCCCATGCCGACCGGAAGGTCGGCCGCGAACTCCTCAAGTGCATGAAGTGCGCTTATGTGATTCCACACGGAACTCTCGCGCTCACCCGGAAGTCGCTACGGGAGCAACCCCCGGACTTGCTCTTCACGACCACCGAACAGTTGAACCGCAATAGTTCAAACGCCGGCCTCGGCAAACTCCTAGGTTGGACCGGCCATGACGTCCCACGGTTCGTCCTTCTCGATGAGGTCCACACCTATGCGGGAACCCAGGGCGCCCAGGTCGCCCTGCTGCTGCGGCGATGGCGGCACGCCATCAGGCGCCCCGTCACGTTCGTTGGTTTAAGCGCGACCCTGAAAGACGCCGGTCGGTTCTTTTCGGAACTGACCGGCCTCCACGACCACGTGGTCGAGTACGTCGAACCCGCCGACGACGAACTGGAAGAGGAGGGCAGGGAATACTCCATCGCGCTGCGGAGCGACCCCACCTCGGGAGCAAGCCATCTCTCAACTTCGATTCAGACCGCCATGCTGCTCGGTCGAATACTCGATACGGAAGGACAGTCGCTACTCTACGGCTCCACGGGCTTCCTTTTCACAGACGACCTGGACGTGACGAACCGGTTCTACAACAGTCTCCGTGATGCGGAAGGCGGCCAGACCAGGTCAGGGTTCCGCAACCGTAGAAAGCCGGTTCTCGCCGGGCTCAGAGCACCCAACATTCCGCAGTGGAGCGAGCGTCTACGCGACGGCCAATCGTGGGACCTGATCGAGAAGATCGGCCACACACTCGACGCAGACCTGAATGTAGGCGACCTCAGGATCGGACGTACCTCGAGCCAGGACGCCGGCATGGATCTCAACGCCAACCTGACGGTCGCCACGGCATCGCTTGAGGTGGGTTTCGACGATCCGCGAGTTGGTCTTGTACTTCAGCACAAGGCGCCTTACGACGCAGCGGCGTTCATCCAGAGGCGAGGCCGCGCGGGCAGAACTCGGGGGACACGGCCGATCACCATCGTCACGCTATCCGACTACGGGCGGGACCGCCTGAGCTACCAAGGGTACGAGACGCTCTTCGCCCCCGAACTGAGCGCGCGCCGCCTTCCGATCAACAACCGCTACGTCCTCAAGATTCAGGCGACGCAGTCGCTGCTCGACTGGCTTGCCTTCACTCTTCGGAAGCAAAGTTGTTGGGACGACCCCAGGTATCTCCTCACTGCACCGATACAGCGAGGCGATGTTCGTAGCCCCCTCACCGTCGAGCAATTAGCCAATCTGCTCGAAAATCTCCTCCACGAGCAAGGGCTACAAGACAGTCTGGCCAAGCACCTTGCGGCAGCGTTGAACATCACGGATGAGGAGGTCCAGGCAGTGCTTTGGGAAGAACCACGCTCGCTGCTTCTCTCAGTTGTCCCTACCTCTCTTCGGCGACTCAAGACCGGGTGGGATGGCCTTCGTCATGATCCAGGGACAGCGCCCCGCTCCATGCTGCCGGAGTTCGTCACTCGCTCTCTATTCGATCCTCTCAACGCTCCCGAAGTCGAGTTCGATCTGCCCTTCGACACCGGATCAGCGGAGGAACGTCTGCCGATCGCAAAGGCGCTTAGGGAAGCGGTCCCCGGGAGAGTCAGCCGACGCTACGGAGTAAAACGGGACGAGCACCGTACATGGATTCCCGTGCCAGAGAGCGGCGACGCCCTCGAACTGGCCGAAGTTCTGGTGCCTGCCCGCGTCAACGAGGGCATCTGGCAGCCTCAGGACCACGTCTTCCCCGATGGCGTAGCGGTGGTCCGCCCGTACCGGTTGAAGCTGAGTGAACCACCGAACAAGATCGCCGACCGTTCGCAAGGCGTCCCCCAGTGGGCGACCGAGGTGAGGGTGCCAGAAGGCAGGAACCCATACCCAGGTGACGTTCCCCTCGCAGCGACGTGGCGCAATCGCATCAGAAGTATCGCGTTCAGTACCCATGCCGCCGGCAACCCGGTTGGGATCCGACGCATGACTTATGGCGCGAAATGCGATATCGCCCTGGAGAGCCGTGCTGGGACGGATCGGCGGACGGTGCGGTACACCCTCGACGGAGAGCCCGCGGCGTTGGGCTTCCAACTCGAGGTTGACGGTGTCCGTATCGAACTCGAACCGATCGATTTGCACACGGACAGCATCAGGAAGCACCTGACGTCGCCAGCATGGCGATCCCAAGCCTTCTTCCGGGCCGTCGCCGAGGACCAAGAACTGGCCACGGTCACCAACTCCTTCAAACGGGCATGGCTCTCCCTCATTTACATCACGGCCTTCTCCCTCGCAGGCCTCGACGAAACCAGGACTCCGAAGGAGGTACGTGCCGCGCTCGCAGATGGAACCTGGCGAAACGACCTATCGAAGATCTTCGGCGTCCTCTACCGTGAGGATGAACTCGAGAACCCGGCCGAAGTCAGCAGCAAACTCGTCGCCGAACTTATCGAGCTGAGCCACGACCCAACGGTCATCGCAACACTGGAGCGGGCCTCTCATCTCCTCACAGAAGATGACGTGGCTACGATGACCGCGGACCTCGCACGCCGCTCCTATCGGGACACTCTGGCGGCGGCGATCCTCGCCGCAACCCTGCGCGCGTGTCCCGATGCTCAGGAACAGGATCTGATCATTGACGTCCTGCCCGGGACCGGGATGGATTCGGACATCGTCTGGATCACGGAAACGTCGATCGGTGGCTTGGGAATCATCGAGAAGTTGGTGACCGAATACGCCGCGGCCCCGGGAGCCTTCTGGTCGCTGGTCCTCAATGCGATGAGGCCGAACGAATACGAGTACACCGACGGCACGGTCACCAGGTTGTTGAAGAACATCGTGGAGGACGCTCCGCACGGACCGGGGGCTACCGCGATAGCTGAACTGCGGTCCGCGGGCTCGGCTGACAAGGCCGCAGGTGCCTTACGCAACCTGCGTGATGCGTGGACAGATCTTGATGGAACTCCACGCCACAGTGCGGTCGCCACTCTGTCCACCCGGTTGCTCCGACCTGGCAGTAGTCCGGACACAGACATGACCACCTTGCGCCTCCTCGATGCTTGGAGCCACCTGGAATCACGTCTGGGCATCGAGGTGGACGCACGAGTGATCGCCTATGCGGTCGGCGCCGGCAAGATGGACGTGGGACGGTCCGGGCTCAGCGCGGACCAGGTCTTCGGCATGCTCTGGCCGCGGGGATTCGACGCGCGATCCCACCACCTGAGGCACTACCAGCCCTACGTAGACTACGAGCATCCGCCTGTTCTCGATCGTGTCCTCCTGGAGAGGATCGTCGACGAGCACCTTCCGCAGATCGACCTCACGCACCCTGAGTGGGAACGGACGTATCAAAGCTCGCTTGGGAGCGATCCCGTTGGTGCTGTCGAGCTCACCTGCCCGGCGAGCGATTCCCGACGCCTCGGCGAAGCGTTGCGTCGAGTACCGGCACTGCCCGTGGACCGCGACGTCCTGCGCACGTACGGCGAAGTGACCGGTGTGCGGCGTGCGGGCAGCCTCTTCATCGTCAGGATCGAACTGCAGGAGGTCGCTCGGTGATGCCGTTGGAGCGCACCGTCCGTACCGGAAACAACCTCGGCCTCCGAGCCGACAACATTGTTGGCACCGCCCTGATCGGCGAACTCCTCGATCCGGGCAAGACTCTGTGGATCGTGTCCGGGTGGATCTCGGACGTCAAGGTACTCGACAACAGCCAGGGCGCCTTCGACTCGATCCTCGGCGATGATCCACCGAGCGTCTGCAGGCTCTCACACATGCTCGCACTCGTAGCCGCCACGGGTACGAGAGTCTGTATTGCTACGAGGCCTAACCCCCACAACACAGTATTCCTCGAGCACATCAGCGAAGCGATCAGGAAAGAGAACCGACTCCGGATCATTCGTGACCCAAACATGCACGAGAAGACACTGTGTGGGAACGGCTGGATCATGACAGGTTCGATGAATTTTACGAAGTCGGGCATGGGCAACAACGAAGAATCTGTCACCTACCGCACGGGGGACCCAAGCGTAGCCCAGGCACACATCGACTTTCGTGCACGGTGGAAGGAGTCTGAGTGAGCACGGAAGTGCCTGAGACCAATGGTTCCTTCATCCAGAAGTTCCTTACGAGGTTCATGGGGGAGGGCAATGATGTCGACAACCCGAAACTCTCCCCCCACGTTGCCCCATTTGTCGACTATGCCCTCACAAGAAGCGACCTCCCTGTCGCACTCCCTCGATACCAGGCATTTAACGACGAATTCGCGATGTACGTCATCGCAAGGGAGCGCTCTGAGGTCGCGGCAACGCGAAGCTTGATCGTTTCCTTCGCAGGACCATCCTATTGTGTGTCCGGAGACCTAGCGCCGGCAGTACTAGATCGAAACGACCCGGTCGACAAAGCGGTCATCGACTTCTTCTCGGAAGACACGACCTTCATTCTCCGTGCCGGTAAGAATCGGGAGAAGAGGAGGAAACTTCGCGAATCCCTTGCACTGATGCAGGCGACCTTGAGTGCACGTCCACGCAGGTCGTGGAGCGTAGCCAGGCCCTTGGGCCGCCTGATTGCCCAGTTCGATGCGGAACTCGCGGCCGGCGGCGAGGCCGGCTCGCTGCAGGTTCTCCAAGAGATTCAGGCACGTGGCGGTATGACGCCCACCAATCTCGCGCATCTACAGATCAAACGTCTCGACCGACTCGGACTCAGTGCACAACTACTTGAAATGCAGGATCTCTCTGACGTACTCCAGCAGAATCCGCCCCTCCCGGTTGGTGAAGCCGTGCTCAACGCCGTACGGTCGGCGGTACTCGAAGAGTCGCTGAGCGTGGGCGACCTCGAGGCTGCCTACGAGCGGCTTCGAACGCTCGATCTTCCGCTGCCGGTGAAAGTGGATGCTCATCGCCTTGGTCCACAGGCGCTCACCGTCCTGCTCACCGCGGCGCTTGGACGAGGCGACGACGACTACCTCGGAGTCTTGCTCCACACGCTTGATGAGCAGAGACAGGCAGAGTCGATCCCGGTAACTCTGTTGGATGCTGCACGGAAGCGTGTTGCCAGCGCAGTCGACGCAACGGACGAATCCCAACCGGCAGAGTCGTCGGCGGTCGAGGCATCACTCCAGGGATCGATCAACTCGTGGATGGGTCTGTTCAAGGCTGTGGCGAAGGAGGGCACCGATCCGAGCGCAGTTCTCACCGATTCGACCTGGCGTGAGTGGCCACCCCCGGCAGACTCGGATAACGAGGTTGCCGAACTCCTGATTGACCTGACGGACCAAGAATGGGATCGGTGTTGGAGACTAACGGGACCCTTTATCGAGGCAGACGAGTACACGCACGTTGCGCCGCGATCCACAAGAGAGTTCATTAACTATGCTCTCAGTGGAAATCGCTTGGCTCCCGGGGATCTCAATGCAGTTTACGCGCTAACAGAAGGATATCTCCGCTCATCGCCTTCAACGAACGAATACCGCCAACTACTGGACGAACTAAGGGATACTTCCTCTCAGTGGGTGTCGATCGACAATTCGCGAATCGTGCTGGATTTCGCGGATCGACTTGTCTTGGCACCGTGCCCCGATGAGAGCGCGAGATTCAATCTTGCGATTGCCCTGCTCGAACCCCTCTCAAGGCGTTCAACTCGGCTTGACTCTTCCACGCTAGCTTTTTCCAAGCAACTCGCAAAAGAACTTGACGTTCCTCTACCATGGACATCCGCTGAAAGCCCTTCGCCTTCGGCAGCGGAGGAACAGATCAACGGCAAAGGCGAGGTCATCCTGCTTTACTCCCTCGACGAGCAGGTCCTTATGCGCGTCACCGAGGCCCTCGAAAACCTTGCCCCGGGTATCAAAGTCTTGATCAGCAGCGACAAGACCTCCACGACCTCCTTGAAACAGAAGGCCCAGCACGCCACCAGGATCGTCCTCGCCACCAGGTGCGCCACGCACGCAGCGACCGGCGCAATCACCGCCAGGACGAAAGCCAAGATCGCCTTCGCCGACGGCAGCGGTTCTGCGTCCCTCCTGCGCGCAGCAGTCAACGTCTTGGCCGACTAGTTGTACTCAGTCAACGGGTTGGTGACACACCGCGTTTGATGCTTCTGTCGACGACGGGTGAATTCAGCCGTCGTCGACACCCGCGGCAGAACAAGGCGTGCTGGCCTGCCGCAAGATCATGCAGCAAGCCCCGGCCGCCGTCGCCGAACACACCGGGGTACCAGCCAGGACCGTCTCGCGGATCCTGCGCCGACACAATGACGATTCAATGGAGTTGGCCGGAGAGGTTAAGACAGGACCGACTGCCAGAGGGTGTATTTGCTCCTGTGGGGCCACTAGCAGACGCCGAACGCGAACGCTCCGACGAGGTCGTCCGTACCTGCCCTGCCCTGCCCCGGGTCGGTACCTGGCAGAGCACTGGGCTCAAGTGCCCGACCTTCACTGAGACACTCCGTGTCCCACGTACGGCACGCTCTACGAGAATCTGTCCATGCCAGAACTAGATCAAGAACAGATTTGAACGCATTTCGTCTAGATGGGGCACGGGTGGCCCGGTCACTGTCGCGACCGGGCACCTCTGTATATCAAAAGAGGAGTTCCTGACCGATCAAGCGGAGCAGTCCGGTGGTGAGTAGCCGTACATCGTTGGGAGTGTTCTGGAGGCTGTTCCACTTTCGAGACTCGCCGCCGGCGAAGTTCCAGCTACCCGAGGTCCAGGCAACTCCCTGCGCGATCTTGCTGAGGGCCTTGCTGACTGCGGCCTCGATCTCATGCGGACGGCGATCTTCGGTGAGAGCGTCCATGACAAAGCCCATGGCCTGGATGCCGACGCCATGCGTGAGGCGGGAGAGGCGTGGTGGCAGAGCCCACGCTTCCGGGAACCTGCCCCGAACGAGACTCCAGAAGGTGTTCAGATGCAGCAGCATCTGCTCAACATCGCCGCTACCGTCATCCGGATTGCGGTACTGGTAGAGCGCTCCTTCGAAGAGACTGTGCTCGATCATTCGCAGGATGCTGTTGTCTTTGATGTATCCATCCGGCGAAGTCGGAGTGGCTATGACGCCGTAGAATGGCCCCCCGAACGTACCGTTGAGGCGAGTCATGAGGGCCGCAGGAAGTTGACGGCGAGCGTAGGCGGGCGGCAGATGCCCCGCGGTGTCAGGCAGCAACTCGTGAATCAACCCCTTCGGGAGGGGCTTGGTGTTGTTCACCAGAATGAACTGGGCCCGCTGCTCGGCCTCGTCCGCGATGAAGCCGACGGCTGCCACGGGAAACTCCCCGATGTCTGCTTCCCTGATCGCGGCACTGCGTTGCTGGCCGTCGACTAACCACGCCGGCTTCTCATCCTCAGACAACGTCTCGTCGATCGGCACCACCAACTCCCCAGGGACGGAGTAGTGCACGCCGTTGTCCTGCGTAGATGCAAGAGCTTCGAACCGGACACGCTTGTCGAACGCAAGCACCAATGCATTGGGCAGCATGGCATTGTCAGACTCGAGGTAACGCTGAATCGCTCGGATGTGACTTGCAACTTCTGGCCGCTGGTAGCCCTGAAGTTGCTCCTCCGGATCACGTCGAATCCGGGAGACTGCGGCGAATTCATGCAGTTTCTTCCCATCGACGGCGAAGCAGTAGATGCGGCGCGCTCCCTGCCGAACCTCCAGCGCTGGAAGACGAAGCGTGTGGCGGTCGGCCATTAGTTCTCCTGTTCAAGGGGGCGCGTGATGTGCCGAATATTATCAGCGAAGACAGCAAGATTGTGGAATCCGCGCCTTTTGTTCCGCTCAGTGCCCCGAAAGATCACCATCTCGATGCCATGCGTGCCACACAGCGTGCACAAACACGACTTCCATGGCTGTGCTTCAAGAATCTCTCGGTAGGCGGAAACCTTACTCTTTTTGTTGGGGTCAACCAACTGGTCATACTCTGAGACCGCCTCGATGACCCGGTCTACGGTCTCTTCACCTCGATCGTAGGCACGCAACCGCTTAAGACACTCACGCTCTAGCGTCTTCGCTTTCGCTTGAGAAACTTCACCTGCGAGAACTCGACGCTTAAGTGCCGGGTTAGCATCTACCTGTGGGACGCGAATCGCTGTAAAAGACTCAGTAGCAGTGTGATAGTTGTTGCGATCATCCATGAAGGATTGCCGGAAGGGAGACGTACTGTCGAAGCTGGTGACACCATGGCCGGCAAACTCTTCCATCGAGCCGACGCGGGTGATGCCCAGGAGGTGGAGTTCCGTTTCTGGCCTACGAACCTCATCGATTACTTGGAGGCAAGCAAGGATCTCGTGCGTCTTCAGCGGCACCATGCCCCCCAGAGCGATCCGCTGATACCCCATCTCCTGCAGGCGATAGACGCTATCGGCGTAACTCGCCGGACTCCAGCCTTGCGCCGCCCCGACGGGTTCGATCTGGTCTCCACGCTTCTGGACCCCGGCTAGGAACTCCTCCGCATAGTGGAGCGAGATCTTCCGTCTTTCTGCCCAGGCTGGGTTCACATCCGCATCAGAGACCTTCGCGTCGTAGCCGAAGATCACATGGTCGATGCTGATTCCTAAATCAAACCCGCAACCTTCATAGAAGTTCAGAACCTCATCCACCGTATACGGGGGAAGCTCTTCATCGACGTAATTGAAGGCGCCGCAATCTCCAAGCGTGGCGACATTGTCTGGAAGACGGAAGAATTTCGTCACGCCAAGCCGGTAGAGGCGCTCTCGCTGCGGCATGCTGTATTTACCGGCACCCTTCAGGGAGCCGTCCACAATCGCCTTACTGACAAGAATGCCGTCGTACGGGTTCGGCTGGAGAACCTCGTGTGCATACTTGTCATCGCGTTGCCGGACTCGATACGGCGAGTACTCTTCGGTGATGAAGTCATAGGTCGGGCTAACAAGATCTTGGCTGTCGGGAAAGTAGAACTTCATGTGAGCTCCCTACGGGCAATCTGGTGGACACGGATGAGGTAGTTAGAGAGCTCTTGAACGTGCTTACCTACGTTCTCTATCTCATTCCACCGGTGCCCGAGTTCTTCCCATGAGCCCTCCGTCCACCTGCAATAGGGGGCGATCAACTCGAGATGCTGTCGCACGCTCTCCGGGGCATCCGATCGTGCGGGATCGACTACGCCAAGAATCCGATCCATCAGGCGGCCCATCGCCCGAATCCCCGCCCCGTGCATGAGCCGACTCTTCTCCGGCGGTTTGCCCCATGCGACGGGGAAGGTGTCGCGCACCGCCGTCCAGTAGATGAAAAGTGCCTGGATGATGCCATCGAAGTCCGTCTCACCACGGCCAATATGCCGATACGGGTACAGGCATCCAGAGGAGGACAGGAGGCTTTCTTGGATCATGTCGACGATGCCCGTGTCGGTCACCACAGCATCAGGCTGTTTGGTGCCGGCGGTCGACGCCCGCCTGATCAACCCGTAGAACGGCGAGTTCTTGTCAGCGTTCAAGACATCGCACAGATGCGACGGAGCCTTCCTGATCGCCAGGCGCGGTGGTAGAGGGCTGTCGACCTCTGGCAGAAGCTCTGTGACAAGGCCCCGAGGCAACGGCTTGGTGTTGTTGATCCGAACGAACTGGTCGCGCTGCAGGTTCACCGTGTCCGCCACGAACGCCGTGACGGGGACGGGAAAATCATTCCGACGGGTCTGTGCGAGCGCCAACGCTCGCTGCTGACCATCGACGATCCACGCCGGCTTGGGCTTACCCTCCTGCGGGACAGGGATCGTGAGCCTCCCCGTATCGGAGATCCCATCAGAAGGGTGCCTGTTGCCACCCCGCGTACTACGGAACTGCACGTTGGGCGACAGAGCCATAATGATCGGATTCGGGAAAATCGGGACGTCGCTATCCAAGTACTCAACAATCTCTTGGATGTGCTTTTTCACCTGAGGCCGCTGGTAGCCAATCAGCTTGCCAGCCTCGTCCCGGCTCACCCGAGAAATATCCGCGAACTGCAGGACCTCCTCGGCCCGCAACATGAACACATACAGCGGATAGTCCTTGGCTTGAACAATCCGCAGCGCGCGTACTTCAGTTGTGGCGGGCTTCCTTGGCATGGGCGTCACCGCCAACCTCCGGAGCGAGCCTCTGCCAGGAAGAGCTCTCGAAAGCGGGCCTGCTCACACGACCGACCCGACCTACGCAGCTCACGCAACAGCGCCGTCGCCGACGTGGGGCCGTACACAAGATGCTTGCGGATGAAGGCACGGACCTCCTCGTCCGCCATGCGAATGCCCGGAGCCTTCGGTGCTGTCTGGGGTGCTCCAGCGGTGGCATCTGCCATGAGTTTGGCGAGCATGGACCGGCTAACGGGCTCCCCGCTAGCCCGACCCGCCTCCAAGACATGGGCTGCTGCTCGAGCATTGAGCGACAGCAGACTCCCCCCCAGCACGGGGGTGAGTGCAGCAGTAACCGGGATGACGAACTCGTCGACCTCGGAGCTTCGTCCGCCTGGCCCGATGATGGACAGACTGTCCTCGCTGGTCAACGCTTTTGCAGCATCGCGCAGGTCAGTTGCACACGCGCGAAGGTACGGCTCCGACAAGACCGCCACGATTGCCGCATCCGGATCTCTGCGAGCCAGAGCGGTGAAGGAACGCGGCTGACCTGCTTGGAGCCCGTCCCAGGCAGCCAACTGCTCCCACCATCGGCGTGCCCCAGCCATGTCAGGCGCCACAGAGTCTTCATGACCCGCTGCGAAAGTAGCCGCGTAGGGCGCGATACGCGCATCGACCCTGATTAGTCCGTAGCCTGCCGAACATACCCACAAGGTCGCATCCTCGCCGGCGATCTCAGCAAGCCCACGTGCAATCAGCCAATGCTCACCGGCATACATGTCGCTGGCCGGCCTCGCCGCTGACGCAGCAGACAGACGCTGCACCCACTCCTCGCAACGCACATCAACGCTCCCAGTGCCCAGACTCCGGACACGCAGATGCTCAGGCGCGACACCACGCTTGCGGTTGGTACAGGTGACCACGACGTGCACGGTCTGCCCGTGCTGGCCCGCAATGTCATTCACGGTGCTACACGCGGCGAGGTCCACGAGACCGCGGCGTAGGCCGCGTGATTATGGATGCTCTCGTCGTTGACGGCACGAACGCGATAGGAGGCGACGTGCTCGGCTGCATCCAAGGCCAGGCATACGTTGCGGACCATGTCCTCAACAAAAACAGGATTGTCGTAGCCCGCCATCGTGACATGGCGTTCATCGGGTCGCTTCAGCAGCGCATAGACCGGAGAAGAAGCAGCATCTTCCGCGATGCTGATCAACTCATCGAACCATAGATCAGTCGCATGATCGGCGGGCTTGATGTCAATCGTGATGTGGCCACGTTGATTGTGGGCGCCGCGATCACTGATCGCCTTGCTACATGGGCACACGCTGGTGACAGGCACCTCAACGCTCAAGGTCACTGCCGTGCCGTTGCCGTTGCTCACCGCGGACACGGCGCAGGTGTATTCGACATACGCCCGGGCCCGCGTGACGGGTGCCTCGCGCTCGAGGAAATAGGGGAAGGTCAGGTGCACACGCGCGGAAGGGCTCCCCATATGTTGCCGCAGGTCGTCGGCCAAGCTGGCAGCGCTGTGTGGGGTGAGTTGCTCTCGCGCGTTGTGCAGCACCTCAATGAAGCGACTCAGATGGGCGCCTTTGACCTCAGGGCCCAGACTGACTGACATGGAGGCCGTGGCCACGGTCTCGCGCTTAGCTCCTTGGCCGTCAGCGACCAGCACTGGGTAGCGAAGGCCCTCAATCCCCACTTCATCAAGAGGGATGCCACGAGTGTCAGGTGCTGCCTGTACGTCCTCAAGCATCAGTTCTCTCCCCGGTAGATGCAGCCGGAGGTGCACGTCTCGCGTACGTGGATCGCCGATAAGGGCAGGTCGCCGATCAGTCGATCCCACACCCACTTAGCGAGTACCTCGCTGGTCGGGTTCTCCAGTCCCGGGACTTCGTTGAGGTAGTAGTGGTCAAGTTGGTCCAGGAGCGGCTTGAACGCAGCCTTGATCTCTGCGAAGTCCATGACCCACCCAGTCGCCGGGTCCACGTCGCCCTGCACATGGACCTCAACGCGGAAGCTGTGCCCATGAAGTCGAGCGCACTTATGGCCAGGCGGGACGTTCGGGAGTCGGTGCGCGGCCTCGAATATGAACTCACGAAAGATTTCCATCAACGGATCCCCAGCGTCTTGTGGGTCTGGATGCTCAAGTGCCACTGAGGATGTTCGAGGCAGTATGCGATCGCCGCCTGTGTATTAGCGGCGACGTCCGGGCCGTCCATCGGTTGCAGCATGAAGCGATCAAAATCAAGGTCTTCAAAACGTTCAGGCTCAGCGCCGACCTGCGGATAGACCAACTTCAGGTCGTGCCCGGCCTTCAGAACCAGTTCGGCGCCGGCCTTCGGACTCACGCAGATCCAGTCGATACCGTCAGGTGCAGGCCGTGTGCCGTTGGTCTCGATGGCGATCTCAAAGCCCTCGGCGTGCAGAGCGTCGACCGCTTCCGCATCTAGTTGCAGCAGCGGCTCTCCCCCGGTGCAGACCACGTACGGTCTGCTTCGAGCATGCGCACGCCCCTGCCAGGTCTTCGCTACCGCTGCGGCCAGATCGGCGGCAGTCTGGAACCGTCCTCCGCCCGGACCGTCGGTTCCGACGAAATCCGTGTCACAGAACTTGCAGATCGCCCGGTGCCGATCCTTCTCCCGGCCCGTCCATAGATTGCAGCTCGTAAAGCGGCAGAAGACAGACGGCCGCCCCGCGTGGCTACCTTCACCTTGAAGCGTGTAGAAGATTTCCTTCACCCGGTACATGCCGGGATCAATTCTTTGCAGGGCTGAGGGCTGGGTCGACCAAACCGAGCTCTTTGAAGCCCCTCCCGCGCAGCAGGCAAGAGTCGCAGGTCCCACAGGCTCGCCCGTCGATGGGGTCGTAGCAGCTGTGGGTCCAGGAGTAATCGACACCCAACTCCAGCCCACGCTCGATCGTCTGGGCCTTGGTCAGCTCGATGAGAGGAGTGTGGATCTTCAACTTCTGTGTGCCTTCGACCCCAGCCTTCGTCGCCAGGTTCGCCATACGTTCGTAGGCCTCGATGTACTCGGGCCGGCAATCCGGATAGCCGCTGTAATCCAGAGCGTTCACGCCGATGAACACATCAGAAGAGCCCAGCGTCTCCGCCCAGGCCAGAGCGAAGGACAGGAACACTGTGTTCCGTGCGGGGACGTACGTGATCGGGATCTCACTACCGAGGTCATCGACGCTTTCGTGATGGGGCACATCGAGGGCGTCGTCGGTGAGCGCGGACCCGCCGAACACCGCGAGATTGATATCAGCGATCACATGCTTTGCTGCGCCCAACTCAGCCGCAACCCGCGTGGCGGCCTCAAGTTCCTCCGTGTGGCGCTGCCCATACCGGAAGCTCAGGGCGTAGGTCTCGTAGCCTTGTTCGCGCGCGATCGCCAAAACAGTGGTCGAGTCGAGGCCGCCACTTAGCAGCACCACGGCCTTGCGCTGGGTTGTAGTCACTTCTCCACCCTCTGCTCGCCTGCGCGTCCAGGGAAATTACAGCACTGTCATCCGACAAGATGAGCGTAGTTACTGCGAGAACCAGATGCCAACCTCGTAGCTAGCGGCCCTCCCGACACACAGGCACCTCGAACTCTGGGAGCCTTCAGCACCGCACTCCACGGGTTGTGACACACCAGGCTAGAGCCGCAGATGGCGGAGCGCTCGACGCTCAGCACAATCAGTGGATGTCGAAACTGCACGCCAGTGGTGTCCACGAGGACCGTCAGTTAACGACTGATGGACCGTCGCCGCAGGTAGCAGACGGCTACCGGGCGGAAGTTGCAACCAGTGGCGATCAACCGCCGTCGTCCGCTGCGAGGCGACCCTGAGAAGTGCCTACTCCTGATCTTCGTCAAAGACTGCAGGCCGCTTCTCCCCTCTCGAGTCTTCACGCAATCGACATCGGCATGTCAAGCCCGGGCAACTCCGGTCGCCGTGGCCGTTGCGGCGAGTGGAGCGCGCCTTGGAGCGTTGGTGCGGGGCGGCGCCGATCAGTACTTCAGAGATGAGATCGAGCGGAGGATTGCAAGCCACCACAAGTAGTGCCGGTGACTGACAAGCCTCCGCCCGTGACCCATATCGCTCCAGCTACTACTTAACGGCGGCGTGCATAGCAAGGAGAACGGCAGTCGCCGTACCGATAGCTACGGCCGGACCGCCTGCTGAGTACGTAGAGATGGCCGAAGCCCCGGAAAGAGCAAGGATCACAACCCACCGCACAGACAGCCGTGGCGGCTCTTCGGGAGGGTTGGGGGTCTTACTAGGCTTACCCATACGGCATTCTCCTGCTTCGCTCGAGAGAGATCGCCGTAAGCGGGGCTCCGGCGGCATCCGGAGCCCCGCACGGCTGAGGTCGCCCACCATCATGCGCCACCGACGCCCCATCTCTGCGGACCACCGATCAACGCCTTGACCCGCCAGCCTGCCCCGGTTGATCATGGCCTCATCATGTAATGACGGCCCTAGGGAATGAGGGCGGGTCAAGGCGCAGTACTCGACAGCCGACTAGTTCCTTCGCGCAGTCAGCCAGAGAGAGGGCAAGGATGAGAAGTAAGCAGCGGCAGACATTGCAGAAGCGTCTTGAGCGCCTAGAGGCGATGGAAGCAGCTGAGACGGTGGTCCGCGCCCAGGAGCAGTTGAGGAGACTAGGTAGTCCAGACAGGCGACCTAGCACAATACGGATACGACAACGGTTCGTCTATTCGGACATAACCGCAAGCATTGATGCTGACGACCGGCGACTTCCTCCCGTTAATGAGCGGCCACCTATGACTCGAATTATGTCGCCACGCGGTATAGCCCTACAACTATATCTTATTGCTCTTTACGAAGCTCAGATGTACCATCGGGGAGGCGGTCGTCCTATAAATAGGCGACCCCTAATCGTTGGCGGCTCCCAAATCGGATGGACCGATCTTGTTACAGTCCCTCCGGCAACACCTCAAGAGAGAGGGCCGCATAACACTAAAGAGAGAAAACGGCGCGCAATTGTATCTGCCCTATCACGCCTCTCCGCTCGAGATGTTGAACTTGCGACTCTCATGCGACATAACGAGTCTTATGCAAAGTACGAGCAGTTCCAGATTCTAGACGAAGGAGGAGCAAGGCCTGCCGGGGAGACCGTACCTTACCTTGTCCCGAGAAGCGGCGAGCATCATATAGCGTTACCCACATCGTTCTTCGAGAACGGCTGGATCTATGTACTAGAGGACTCTGAAATAGCATTCCTCCTGATGCTGTTTCACTTACACAAGACAATATCCACCCAATTCTGGGTAAAGGCGGAAACTTACGAAAGGCTCGCACACTTTGGCATCGGTCGTGATGCATACGGTGCACACGAAGTCCTGAAGATATTCGGTCTTATAGACGTGCAAATAGGAGCAAATCGTCGACCCGACGGCAGGATTTTCAGGCCCGCCTCATATCCAGACGGAGATAGGCCCTTGAATCGATTCATGTTAACCCCGGAGGGATTTGAGAACCTTGGGCAAGCGAGCGCGATAGCTGCACTCCGAGGCCTGATCTAAACTTGTGTAATCATAAAATTCTTAGCACTGCCTGGCCGAACGGCGCGACCGATTCATTTGGGACTCGATGTCCACTAGCCAAATTGTCTAGCGACTCGATCCGGGAGCCAGATATTGGCAAGTGATACCTCTCGAGTTTGCCAACGGACGCCACCCAAGACCCATTCCTGGATAGAGGATACAGGTCTCTCTTTTCTCCGACTGGTGATGACTACCCAGAACGAATTCGCTCATTCGAACCGTCTTCGGTGCCGTACGGTTGAGCCCGAACTCCTGATAAGAGTTCTAGCGAACTGGGAGCACAGCAGCATGACCTCGCGCAGAGCGTCGACGCGGGATATTCTCGGGACGATCATGAAGGACGTAGGACCACGATTATCGTCTATGCAGGTCGAGCGAGTTATGGACGCACTCAATCCGTGCTCTCCTACTGCGGGACTGAACCATCAAGGCTCCGGCGCGGGGTGACGTCCCCTCGCGCGATCCCTGCTGACGAGATCATGTGGCCAGCGATCGGCGGCGAGACGTGCTACCGGGGCAACTCACGCAGGGCCCGCCAGGCGGCGGCCACATCGAGGCTGCGGGCGGCATACGCCAGGGATAGCAGGCTCTCGCCCAGATAGCCGTCGTCCTTCTCCACCCTCTTGTCCGGCACCAGGCGTGCCAACTCGCCAGCGTCAGGAGGCGGTCCGGCCGCCATCTTCTCCAGCAGATCGCGCGCCTCGCCCGCCCCGACGCCGACCAGCAGGAGTCCGATGCCTTGCCGCTCCACGGCGACGTCCTGGGCCAGCAGGGACAGCGCGATTGTGTTCATGATGACGTCACCACGGAACGGAAGGAGAACCGTGTCCGCACCCCAGCCGACTAGCGAGTTCCGGCTGAGCCCAAACCTGCGATAGGCAGCCCGGCCCTCCCTGAGCAGCGCTCGGGCGGTCGCGTCAAGGTAGACGGGGACGACGGTGTCCTCGTAAAGGCGGGCCCATGCGGTGGTTAGTCATCGCCAGGCATCCAGATGGACCGCCCCCCAAGCGGTTTGACTCCTTTTATGCCGAGTAGCTCATTGACGTTATCCGCCAATTCGTCTTGCACCATTTGCGAATTTATGCCATGGACATCAGTGTTACCCTGTGCCAATCTGACCTTGGTTATGCGCATTCCTTTTACACCAATAGGCACTTCATGGATTACCTTAAGAAGTGATGCGTACGGGTCCGGAAGAACGTGCAAATGAATTATAAGCTGCCGAACCACCTGTGTCCTGTCTTGCCCTTTCAGAAATGCGGCGCCGGAATACAACTCGCCCACCCGTAACAACTGTTCAACTAGGAATACTCGCCGATCTCTATCATGCTGCTCATTGAGCTGTTGGTTTAGTCGTCTATCTGCAGCAGTTCGCTCCTCATGAAGTCGCCGATCGGCGTCAGCCCGATCCTCTGCACGCTGATGATCGGCATCTCTCACGCCTTGCTCTCTCTGACTTTTTTCTCGTTTCCAGCCAACAAGGGCGATGATTAAGGCTACGAGCACAGCCGCAACAGTGCCCCAGCCTTGGAGCTGATCGGTCAGCGGCACATCGTCCGGCTTGGGAACAGGGGTGATGGTAACCGTCGTCGTCACGGTCACGGTGGGCATAGGTAACTGCTGCCCTGGGCTTGGTACTGGTGTCAACTCGACCCTCACAGTCCGATCTCCTTAGAGAGGGTATAGCCAACGATGTCGAGTAGGACGCCCCACTTTGCGCCACCCAGTCAGCACTTCTCAAGCCGGCTGCACTTCATCTCGTCGGGCTCGGCTTCGACCGCCAATTCGAGTCGGGGACGATCCACAGGGCATCGTTTTCTGCGGGCTAAGCGTTGATCGCGCGGCCTGCTTCGCCGGTGGGGCTGTGAATAGCATCGATCTCGCGTTCGTGGGAGTCGAAGTTCGTGGTGTCCTGGAACTGAAAGTACGGGGAATGCTGGCCCGCCAAGGAAGCCAGGGCGCGACGGACGTCCGCGTCCTTCATATTGAGGCTGGTGGTTTCGTTGGGCTCGACGAGTGGGGCACCTCGGCATTGGCCTTTAGGGGGAAGTATTGGGTCTCCCTGGTCATGTTTGCGTCTCGGGCTACTGCGAGCCGAGGAGTGCCCACAATCCGATGCTCTCGGTCCTCCTCGTGCTTGAGTCTCCCGACCGTGCACACCGAGTCAAGGGCGCCTACTGCGTCGCTTCACGATCCAATGCCTCGTAGTTAGGGCTTTGGCAGGGCTGTCCAGGGTCTACAGCGGCGCGGTAAGCGTGTAGGTCCCGGCGCCTGTCCGGATGAGGAAGCCCAGGCGGGCCCATTCGGCCAGCTGAGTCAGGAGGTTCCGGGGCTTGATCCCGAGTTGTTCGGCAAGCTGACTGCCCTGCCAACTCCCGTGCGGGTCGGTGATCACGATCTCCATGACGCGCTGCCGGCGGGTCGGGGACTGGGGGTGGGCTGGACGTGCCGCGACTGCGGATGCGGCGGTGGGCCGAAAGCTCGAGCGGTGGGGTGTGGAGAGCGATGTCGATCGCGGTGATCGTGGTGGAGTTGTGGGGGCGGCCATCATCGCGGTTCAGAAAGCGGGAGGTGGCGCATTTGACCTTGCGGGCGCTGTAGCGGGGACGGCGGGCCGACAGGAGAGCGTGCAGGATCCCTCGGCCGATGGCGCCGAGCAGGTCGACAGGACCGTCGGGGCAGATGCCGCGGGCTGCGGCGAGCTGATCGCGAGCGGTCTCCAATGCGGTGGTGAAGCTGGCCCGGTCGGGGTTGGTGCCGGGGCAGGTTTCGACGGCGGTGACCATGGCCATGCGCGGCAGTTGGTAGAGCGTGAGCAGGGCCCATATCTCCTGCTCCAGGCCAGGCCGGTCGCCGGAGTGCAGGACATGGCCGTTGAGAAGCGTGTGCCGCAGCGCGAGATAGGCGATCTCGATTTCCCAGCGTTCGTGGTACAGACTGACCACCTCCAGGGCCGGGTAGCGGCGATGGTCCAGCAAAGTGGTGATCAGGCGGTAGCGGTCGTGGACACGACTGCCGTCGGTGCCGGTCAGACGCAGGGCGCCGATCGCGATGTTGCGCAGGGTGGCCATGGCACGGGGTCGGTTGACGTACGGGTCTGGGAGAGGTCTTGGCCGTAGGTAACGTCACGGACCCAGTGCAGCCTGTTTTCGATGGTCCAGCGTCCGCGGCTCCAGGGCGGCGAGATCGGCGGGACGGCTTGGAATTCGGGCAGGCTGGTGATGGCGTAGACGGAGTTGGTCCGCCATTCAATTCCTGCGGCGATGCTTCGGACTTGGCGTTTGATCTGGACCGCCTGAACAGCATGGGGAAACAGGAGCCCGGACTTTGACGCTGACGATCTTCAGCGTGCGTCGTTCCTCGCGGCCGTGACCGCGGTCTTTGCTGCGGTAGTGCATGTCGACCTGACGCCAGGGCAGCTTGGTGAGCTGGCGGTGCAGGGACGGCTGGTTCCGTTGTCTCGTAGTCGTCTTGGCGGATGCGGGACATGAGCGGGATGATCATACAAATGGCGAGTGTCGCACTTAGCGTTTCTGCAGGTCATTCCTAGTGAATAAGCAGTGCCGCCCACACTCTCCTAAGGCGGGTGCCGCAGGTCCAATCCTGCCGGGGGCGAACCTGGCGCTGGTCATCTTCCACGCCCATGTCGGGCTGGTCGAAGCCATCGGCGCGACTCTCCATGGGTGCGTCCCGGCAGCGGTGCCGACCCCATCACCTGCGCAGCCGCTGAACACCGTGCCGACGTCGGCCCAGCCGTGGGTGGCAACCTGGACCATCTTCGACACCCGACCGCCGAGCGGCATGTCGCCGCCCTCCCGGCGTAGTACGCGACCGCCGGCGACCGTTCGCGAAGCGGAACCGCTCACCGATCGGCGCAATGCTGAGCCGTACGAGACGCACGAACCCGTCGAGAATGGTCCGCGAACGTGTCACGACGCGGCCATATGAAGAAACCCCGGGAAATCCCCTGTCACACTCCCAGGAAATATGGAGAAAAGCGCCCCGTCCCCCTTTTCTGCAGACTGCCGACTCGGCAGAAACGCGCCCGGAGATCCGAACGCAATGATCACCCCCGAGTGAGTCTGCCAGTCAAATCGGGAATGTCAAGGCTTGCTGTAAAAAAGGCCACATGAGACGATTCGGGACCGTTGGTCATGGTGAGTTATGGACATCGACGGACTGGGGGCCGCACGTATGTCAAGACTGCTCATGGTTGGATGCGGATGGATGGGGCGTCCGTATCTGGCTCGGGCCCATGCTCGGGGGTTACGGGTCGCCGTTCTCGACTCAGCGGAGGCGCTGTCCTGGCCGGAGACGCGGGCGGCGTTGGGCCCAGACGATCAAGGTTATGCGGTGGCCGGCGCCGACGACGAAGGATGGCTGGTAGCCGCGGCCGCGGCCCTGCGCGACGGTCCCGTGTGCGGGGTCGTCGCCTTCTCCGAGCAGCACGTCAGGGCTGCCGCACTGCTCGCCGACGAACTCGGCCTGCCGGGCCCGGGTCTTCGGGCGGTTCTCACATCACGGAACAAGCTCGTCCAGCGTGAACTGTTCGGCCGGCGGAATCTGGCTCAGCCGGAATACCACCTCGCACGCTCGGCGGAGGACGCCGCGGCCTGGGCCGAGGGCCGATACCCGGTGGTGGCGAAACCGTTGTCCAGCTCGGGCAGCATGGGTGTGCAAATCGTCACCGATGAAAATGAGCTTCACACGTGGTGTCAGGAGAATGACTCTCCGAAATCCTTCCTTGTGGAAGGTTATCTGAGCGGGCCCGAATACAGCGTCGAAGCGGTCGCGTCAGCCGGGGAAATCGTCTTCTGGAGCGTCACCGAGAAGATTACTACCGAGGCTCCTCACTTTGTTGAGCTCGAACATCATGTTCCCGCTCAGGTCGGCGGCGAGGAAAAGTCGGCCATCAGGAGCGTCCTCGGCGAAGTGGCCGGCGCATTGGGGATGCGCAGCGGCATCATGCATCTCGAACTGCGATTGGAGCCCGCGGGCCCGCACATCATGGAGGTGGCGGTCCGCACTCCCGGCGACTACATCATGGACGTGGTCCAGGCGGCCACCGGCGTCGATCTCTACGACGCCGTCATCGCCGTCGCCTGCGACGACACCCCTTCGGTCACGGCCACCGACGACCACATCGCCTCGGTCTGGTTCCCGGCCCCCGAGCCTGGAACGGTCACGTCCGTCAGCGGAGTCGACCGGGTGCAGGCCCTTGAGGGTGTGGTGAACATCGAGATCGATGTCGCCGCCGGGTCCGTGATCCACCCCCTGCGCTCTTCGATGGACCGGATCGGCATGGTCATCTACCGTGCCGCCGATCGGGTCGCCCTCGAAAGCCTGCGGAAGAGGATCCACGACGAACTGGTGATCTCGGTCCAGCCGTCCTCTTCCTGAGAAGACCACCATGGATCTCTCTGTGCCTCCGGCGGGCAACGCCGGTCACGCTCTGGATTCATGCGGTGACGTTGTGCTCGTCGATCCCGCCATGACGGGTCGCGGGTTCAAGAACGCGTGCGCACGCCGCGGCTTGCGCGTCATCGCCCTCTACACCCTCACACCCGACTTCCTGTCCAGCGTCGATCCCTTCTACGAGAGTGGGGACGCCCTCACCTTCTACCTGAGCAGCGTGGAAGCCGCCCGGGACGCCCTGCCCCGACCGGTCCGCGCCGTCATCCCGACCACCGAACCCTCGGTGCTGGTCGGCGACCAGCTCGGCGCGGCGCTCGATCTGCCCGGCAACCCGGTGGAAACGTCCGGCGCGCGGCGCGACAAGACGGCGATGCGCCGGCACGCCACCGCGCACGGGCTGCGAGTGCCCGCGTTCGAGGTCGTCGGGGCCGACGGATTCGCCGCCGCGGCGGAGAGGATCGGCTATCCGGCGATCCTCAAGCCGGCCACCGGCGCCGGGTCGCACGGTGTGACGGTGCTGCCGGACGCCTCCGCCCTGGTCGCGGCCACACAGCGGCTCGACGCGTTCGACCTGTTCGGCAATCGGCTGGAGAACTGGACGATCGAGCAGTACGTCCGCGGCCGCGAGCTGGCCGTGAACACCTTCAGCGTGGACGGCCGCCATCGGGTCCTGGACATCTGGGAGTACCGCCAGCCGTCCTCGGCCGACTACGACCAGCCGTACTGGGATGTGGTGCAGGTCCCCCGCGCCGATCCGGACTGGGCGCGGGCCGCCGAGTTCGTGGTCGACGTCCTGGACGCGTTTCGGGTTCAGCTCGGGCCCGGGCACACGGAGATCAAGGTGGACGCCGCCGGCCCCTGCCTCATCGAGATGGCGACCCGGCTCCCCGGCGCTCACATGGTCGACCAGTGGGCGGCGCACAGCGCCATCCGTCCCTACGACGACACTCTCGCGGTCTTTCTCGGCGAAGATCCCGGCTTGCTCGACCGGGACCTGGCATTCGATGCGGCGCTCGGGATCTGCTGCATACGCAACGACGACCGCCCGGGAACGCTCCGGTCCATCCGCGGACTCGACGAAGTGAAGCGGATTCCGGGCGTGGGCGACGTCTACACCGATCTCGTTCCCGGCGACTTCGTGCCGCTGACCCGCGACCTGGGCTCACTGGTCGCGTTCGTCCTTGTCTCGGGGCCGGATCTGGAGGCCGTCGACCGGCTTCTTTCTCAGGTTCGATCCACTGTCCGATTGGAACTGATGTGATCAACTTCCTTCCCGGCAAGTCCCTCATGAAGTTCGACCGACAGCTCCCCTTCTACAACTGGCTCTATCCCATGAAGGGGCAGGAGCTCGACACCGTGTCCCACCACGAGTTCCACTCGGGGGTGGGCACGGAGGGCGTCCGGACCAGAGCGCTGTACTTCCACATCCCCTTCTGCGAGACGATCTGCACGTTCTGCACGCTGAACCGCGGCCTGGGCAACACCGGGGACGAGCAGATCGAGACCTATGTGCAGGCCCTGCTCCGCGAGATCGAGCTGAAGGGCCGGTATGCCTCGGTCACCGGGATCCCCATCCGGGCGATCTTCTTCGGCGGCGGCACACCCACAACGCTCACCGCGGACCAGATTCTGCGGATCGGCCATGCCATCCGCGAGAACTTCGACCTGTCCGCGCTCCAGGAGTTCACCTTCGAAGCCGAGGTGAAGAGCGTCGACGACGAGAAGTGCGCGGCGATGCGGGAGATCGGCGTCAACAAGGTGCGTTTCGGCCTGCAGAGCTTCGACCCGCTTTATCGCGAACTGTTCAACGTGACCGCCACGATCGAGCAGGAGTACGCGGCCGTCGAACTGTTCCGGCGCTACTTCGACTACACCAGCTTCGACATGATCTACGGCATGCACGGGCAGACGTTCGAGCAGTTCTCCCGTGACATCGAGTACGCCACCGGCATGGGCACCCCGACCATCGAGCTCTATCCGATCACGAACATCGTGACCCAGGCTCCGCTGCATGCGGGCTACGCCAAACGAGGGCTGCAGCCTCTCGGCTTCATCGACAAGATGGCGATGACCATCTATCTGAACCAATATCTGCGGGCCTCGGGATTCCAGCAGCACAACGGGCACGGTTTCCTGCGCCTGCCCGAGGGCGCCCAGCCGGGGCCGGATTTCATCTCGCGCGATTACCTCAACATCTACAACACCCACACGTGGTCCTATCACGACGACGAGCTCATCGGGCTGGGGAACAGCGCGGTCTCGCAGGTCGGCAAATACACCGTGATGAACGACGACAATCGCGTCACGTACGTGAAGAACCTCATGGAGAACAACGACGTCAAGATCAACCTGAGCGTCGGCGACGACATCCCTTACGAGCGGGGCATCGTCTTGGCCCTGCCGTACTTCGGCTGGCTGGACAAGAGCCGAATCCGGTGGGAGCACATCGATTCGGAGATCGTCGACAAGCTCGGACGACTCGTCGACGAGAAAATGCTCATCGAAGATGAGAAGGAGTACCGAATCACCGAGCTCGGGTGGATCTGGTACGTGAACATGATGTACCACCTTTCGCCGGCCACCGACCAGGCCATCCTCGACGATTTCGTCGCGCTGAAGAGGCGGACGAAGGGGCTGACCGACGGCGACAACAGGATGCTTCCTCTGCTGCAAGTGACGGCGCGATGACCGGGACGGAAGAGAAGCCACCACCGCTCTGGAGGTTGAACAGCCACCAGAAGGTCCTCGAATCGGGTGCCCTGCTCAACGCGATCGCATTCTTCGCTGCGCTGCCGTTCGCCTCGCTCTACCTCGCCGACGAGACCTCCCTGAGCAAGCCGGCGATCGGTGCGGTCGTCGGGGGCATCGCCTTCTCGGCAGCCTTCGGCGGCATTCTGGGCGGGATGCTCGTCGACCGTTTCGGTGCCGTGCGCATCATGCTGGTCGGCCTCACGCTCTTCACGGTCGACTACGCCCTACTCGCCACCGTGCGTGGCGACGTGCTGATCGTCGTGCTGATTCTGGCCCTGGGCGTGCCCGGTTTCCTGGTCAACCCCGGCGCCAGAAAACTCCTGTCGCTGGCGGCCGACGAGAGCGGGCGCGTGTTCCGGCTCCGTTACATGACGCTGTGCCTGGGTGGAATACTCGGGCCGCTCATCGGCGGTGCGTTGTACAGCATCAGCCCCGTGTGGTTCTTCGGCGTTCCGGCGGTGACCTACTTCGCCTACCTGATCCTCTTCGCCGTCCGCCGGCGATTCCTGGCCGAACTGGAGTCGCCGGGCGCCCATTCCACGGTTCGTTTTCCGCTCAGCAAGACCATGCGCGACCGGCGACTGCTCGCGGCGACCGCGGCGGGCCTCGCCATCTATTTCGTCTTCTCCCAGCTGGAGTCGATGATCCCGCTGTACATGAAGGGCCTGTACGAAACGCAGGCGCATTCGTACTTCGCAGCCCTCTTCATGACGAACGCCGTGCTCGCGCTGGCCTTCCAGATACCGATCGACCGTATCTCCACGAAGCTCAGCCGTGACCAGCTGATCCTGTTGGGCTGCGTGAACTTCGCCATCGCGTTCTTCTGCTTCTGGGCCGGTTCGGCCAGCATCGCGCTGCTCTTCGTCGGAATCGTCTTCTGGACCATCGGCGAGGGCATCCTGCTGCCCACGCCCGACATCGCGGTGCACTCGATCGCGGACGACGAACGCAAGGGGGCTTACTTTGGTTTCGCCGACATCCGCTACCTCGGTTTCTTCGTCGGTCCGGTGGTCGGGGGCACCCTGCTCGGCGCCGGCATCCCGCTCTATTTCTGGGTCATGGCGCTGTTCATCTTCGTCTGCGCCCCTCTGCTCATCCACCAGTTCTCCGCGCCGTCCGACGTGCGCCAGCAGACTTTGCGACCGGTGATGGCCGATGACTGACAACACCATCGTCGTGGCGCATCGCATCCCCTCGGCCGTCACCCCTCTCGGCGAATGGCTGGGCGAGGTGGCCGACCGGGTGGTGCTCATCACCAGCAAGGAGGCCGCCGACGAATACGCCCGGGCTTTCCCCGAGGTCATCGGGGTCGCCGACTACTCCGGCAGCGACGAGGTCGTCGAACGCCTGGACGAGCTGTGCCGTACCCGGAACGTCACCCGCATCGTGTACGGCACGGAGGACGACATCCTGCGCCTGGCCAGGGTCAGGACGCGGTACGGCATCGCGGGGCTCGGCGAGGCCCAAGCGCTTCCGTACCGGGACAAGGCGCTGATGAAGGATGCCGTCAGGGAGGCGGTCCGCACCCCTTCGTACCTCGTTCCCCCGGGACCGGACGAGGCCGCCTCGTTCGCCGCCCGGACCGGCTGGCCCGTCGTGGTGAAGCCGCGTCTCGGGTACGGCTCGCGCGGCGTGGTCGTCGCGACCTCGGAGGCGATGCTGCGGGCGGAGGTGGAGGCGCGACCGGCCGACGACGTGCTGCTCGAGGAGTTCGTTCCGGGCGATGTCTACCACGTGGACGGCTTCATGCGCGACGGCGAGGTCGTCCTCTCCCAACCGTCCCGCTACCTCAACGGCTGCCTGGCATTCCAGGAGGGAAGGCCCCTGGGCAGCGTGCAGCTCGACGCCGACGACCCGGTCGCACGCGCATTCGAGACGTTCGTGCCGGCCGTCATCGGGGCGCTGCCGCCGACGGAACTCACGCCCTTCCACCTGGAGGCGTTCCTCCACGAGGCCACAGGCGAGCTGTACTTCTGCGAGATCGCCGCGCGGCTGGGCGGCGCCCACGTCTTCGAGACGCTCACCCAGGTCACCGGGGTGAACCCCGTCAGGACGTGGTACAGGCACCAGGTCGGCCTGGTGGAGGAGCCGAGGTTCCGGCACGGCACCGACCGATACGGCTGGCTCCTCGTCCCGCCGCAGGCCGGCACCCTGGATGCGATCCACGACCTGCCCCTTCCCGAGGGCGTCGTCCAATATCGCGCCAATTTCCAGCCCCCGCACAGCTTCGACGGAGCACACGCGAGCACCGACGCCGTCGTCTCCTTCGTCGTGGGCGGCGAATCCTCCCAGCATGTTGAGCGGAGTCTGCGGTCGTGTATCCGCTGGGCCGCAGAAGCACTGAGGTGGACTACTTCGTGACTGAATTCACCTTCACCGGCACGCACGTTCTCTGTGACATAACCGCCGTGTCGCATGCCTACATCACCGACAACGCACTCATCCTGGAAGCCATCCGCCGCGGCATCGACGAATCCGGCGCGACGCTGTGCGACATGCAGAGCAAGGAGTTCACGCCGGCCGGCATGACGGCGGTGTATCTGCTCTCCGAGTCTCATGTCTCCGTGCACACCTATCCCGAATTCGGCTCGATGTTCATCGACGCCTTCACGTGCGGGACCAGATGTCAGCCCGAACGCATCGTGGAGACGCTGATCCGCGCGCTCGGCCCGTGTGAACACCGCATCAGCATCGTCGGCCGAGGTGTCCCCGTACGCGCGGGCGCCCCGGTGGGTGTGCCGAAATGAGCACGACCGAGATGATCGCGGCGGAAGCCGCCATCGTGGACAGCGGCCGGCTCGGCGTCGGCGGCGCGAACCTCCAGGCCAACACCTCCGACGCGGCCCAGCGTTCCGGTGCCGCGGC
The DNA here is from genome assembly GCF_016863335.1 of Planotetraspora thailandica. Lineage (GTDB taxonomy): Bacteria > Actinomycetota > Actinomycetes > Streptosporangiales > Streptosporangiaceae > Planotetraspora > Planotetraspora thailandica. The sequence goes on along the minus strand of NZ_BOOR01000007.1, from coordinate 132,392 downwards.
CTACGACGCGGTGGCCGGCTGGCAGTCGGAGGCGACGCCTCTCGGGCACACCCGTCTGTTCCCCTACGAGGAGACGCTCCTGCACTTCCAGGCCGTCGGCCGGCTGCGGGCCAACCCGATGCTGGTGTCGCTGCTCCGCGGCATCCACTCCGACCGGGTCGGCTGGCCGCCGGTCCTGCGGGAATGGCTCCCCCTCACCTACGACCAGCGGGAAGGTGACTACGACTCGTACATCGGTTCGCGGGCCCTGGCCGCCGTGGTGGAGCACGCGGCCGACCCCGATGCGGCCGTCGACGCGCTCATCGTCGCGGCCGCCGCGGATCTCGCGATCCTGGAGTTGACCGCGCTCTCGGCCTCTCCTGACCGGGCGCAGCTCGTCCGGACCAGAGCCGCCGTCCGCGTGCTGGCCCGAATGCCGGAGATGGCTCCCGGCTGCCCTCTGCCCGAGGGCGGGCTGACCGTACTCCGCGAAGCCCTCAGCCACGACGGCGAGCCGCCGGAGGAAGTCAGGCAGGCGCTTTCGGCGATCCTCAGGGACGTGCGACAGCCGATCAGGGCGACCGTCCAGTTCACCCTGTTGCCCACCACACGCCTCCACGACGAGCAGATGTTCATACGGTGCATCCAGATCTTCGAGGGCATCTATGCGCAGATCGCCGAGGCACTGATCCGGGCGGGAGACGCGGTGTCGGCCGGGAAGACCGACCTGGCGTGCGCCGAGTTCGACCGGGCCTCCGCCAGGCTGGAGGCCACGCCGGTCCTCTACCGCGTCCTCACCACGATGCCCAAGGAGGTGTTCGCTGTGATCCGCGACTACACGCACGGCCGCAGCGCCGTCCAGTCTCGCCAGTTCCGGCGGGTGGAGGCGGCGGGACCGGACCTGTTGAAGAACGTCGAGACACTGGGCGTCTCCTCCGACGCGATGGCACGACTCACCCAGGCCATGGACCGCCTGAACCAGGCCTGGCGGACAATGAAGATCAGCCATTGGGGGATCACCCTGAAGATCATTGGGTCGGTGCCCGGGACGGGCGGCACGACCGGTGCCGCCTACCTCCGCGAACGGGCCGACATCTCGTTGTTCCCCGATCTGACCGCCTAGGGGGCGTTGGATGTCTGCTGAAACAAATATGAACGCCCTGCTCCGCCGCAAGATCATGGGCTATATCGTCAGCCAGGCGATCTTCTCGGTGAGCCGGGTAGGGGTGCCTGACCTGCTGGCCGACGGCCCGCGACCGCTCCCGGAGCTCGCCGCGGAAGCAGGCGTGGACATGGGCGCGCTCGGCCGGTTCCTCCGGGTCCTGGCCGCGGAAGGAGTCTTCGCCGAGACCACGCCGGACGTCTTCGGGCTCACCCCGATGGGCGAGCTGCTCCGTACCGACGTCCCCGGGTCGCTTTCCCACCTCGCGGAACTGATGGACGGTGAGGCGTACCAGGCCTGGAGCGGCGCGGTTCACTCGCTGGGGACCGGCGAACCAGGGTTCGACCAGGTCTACGGCATGCCGTACTTCTCCTGGCTGGCCGAGAACGCCGAAGCGGCCGAGCGCTTCGACCGGGCTCAGGCCGGTCTGGTCCGGCTGCGGCTTCTCCCCCTCCTCGACCGCGACTGGAGCGGGGTGCGCACCGTCGTCGACGTGGGCGGCGGCAACGGGGTGCTCATGGCCACGTTGCTGGAGAAGTTCCCGGAGCTCACCGGTGTGGTCTTCGACCTGCCGCACGTGCTCGCCGGATCCGAGCCGGTGCTCGAGAAGGCAGGAGTCGCGGATCGGGTGCGGCTGCACGGCGGCGACTTCTTCACGAGCGTGCCCGCCGGGGGCGACGTGTACGTGCTGTCGCAGATCCTGCATGACTGGAACGACGAGCAGGCCACGGCCATCCTGCGGCGCCTCCGGGAGGCCATGCCGTCCGGGGGACGGCTGCTCATCCTGGAACAGGTGCTGCCGGAGACGTCGGAGCCGGACCCGGCGACCCTCCTCGACCTGCACATGCTGGTGCTGCTCGGCGGCAGGGAACGCACCGAGAAGGACTGGCGGGAACTGCTCGCCGGTGGAGGCTTCAGCCTGAGCGGCCTGGTGCGCGGGCCGCGCTCGGCGTTGCTCGAGGCGCTTCCCGGCTGAGGGCCGGCAACGCCGCGTCGGCCCGCTCTCGCGGCCACCCGAAGGCACGGCGAAGGTCGCCCGGCCTGGTAGTGATCATCGTGTCGAGGAAGCAGGCAGCCGCGCCGGCGTCACGTTCCGCGCGGCTGCCCTGCGACGGGACCGTGAATGCCCGCGCCGTCAGCTCCAGCACACAGCTGGCCCAGCCGCTCCCGGTCTCCTCGACCCCGTAGTTGGTCACCAGCAGCTTGCGGCCCAGGTCCGCGACGGCCTTGTCGACCGTCTTGGCAGACTCACCGAATATCGCCCGCAGGGTCCGGGTCGGGGTGGGCCCCTCATGGAGCAGGTGTGTCGCCACCTTCACGGCCACCGGCCCCAGGTCGTGCGCCGCGTGGAAGTCCTCCGGAACTCCCGCGTACTCGTACAGGTCGGCCAGCAGACCCGGTGCGATCAGCGTCTGCTTGCCGGACAGGTACTTGCCCAGCCATGCCTCGCCGCGGACCGGCAGTTCGTCCTTCCACGTCCACATCGCCTCGAGGTCGTCCCCCCACCCCGACGGCAGCCGCGGACGCGAATCGTCCCGGGACGCCTCCCGCAGCGAGGGATATCGCGCCTCCCTGCCGCCGAACAACAAGCAGAACCCGACGTCTTCGACGAATTCCTTCGCCTCCTCGATGTCCCGCAACGGGGGGCCGTCACACCACCAGCGGCTGCGGCGGGCCGCGACCAGATCATCCAACGCGCTCTCCACATCCGTTCCGACGCCCACGACGCCGGCGTTCACGTCCGGCAGCAAGAAGGTCGAGCCCTCCGGCGGGTGCCGGAAGCTCGACCAGCTTGCCATTCTCATCCCTGACGGAAATCCTTTCGCCGCTAGGCGGCCGCCAGGGCCCCGTTCTCCACCAGGAACCGGGTCAGGTCACGCGCGTCCTCGTCGGCGGGCGTGTCACGCGGCACTCCGAGGGGAAGGCCGGAGAGCTCGACGAACCAGGGAAGCACCGTACGAGGGAAACGGCGGCTTCTGCCGTGCGTCGCGACCAGGACGGCACCGTCGGTCTCGTACCAGAGCCGGGGAGCGTGGCTCCTGACCACGACGGCGCTCGGGTCGTCCGCCGGCGACCGCTCCGGATCCGGCCCGTCCAGACCATACGCGGAGGCGCGTGCCAGAGCGTCGGCCTCGTCGACCCCGGCCCCGAGGAAGTCCCGGTAGCCGGTGAGCCATTCTTCGCTCACCTGGCCGTCGGTTCCCACACTGAACGGATAGGTGCCTTCACCGGAGACGAACGACTTCGTGTATCGCGCGATGTTGACCGCGAAAGCGGGCCCGACGGTCTCCGCCACGTGCCAGGTGCCGGGATCCCAGGTGAAGAACTCGCCCGCTGAGGCGATGAACGACGTACCCCGATCAACCACGGAAGGCACGGACAACGAGGGGAGATATTCCTCGGGGTCGATGGCGGTCATCCCCTCCGCCACACGCCGGTCGACCGAGGAGGGGATCCAGTCCTCTCCGTGCCAGAAATGCATGAACTTCTTGCCCTGGAGCACGAAATGGCTGTTGCCGCACTGCTCCCGATGGATGCCGCCCGGGGTCGCCTTGTATTCGCCGAGAAAGACCTCGATATCGATGTTCCCCGCGACCAGGCCGTGCTGCTCGAACACCTCTCCGAACGCGGAGAGCAACAGCTCGAACATGTCCCGGTCGTGCACGGACAACTCGCGCGCGTAAAGCAGGATCGGGGTGCCGGCGCCGTATTTCTCCTGGAGACGCTTCAGCCACATCTCGGGCGTCTCCGTACCCTCAGGGGCGGGCATCAGAGACGTGTCGGCGAGTACCTGCGCGCCCACGGTGATTTTCACCAGTTCACGCTGATCGTCTCCGGCGAGCACCGCGCGCACCGCGCCCATGACGCCCTTCCAGACCTTCTCCGGGGTGACCGCCGCGCAATCCCACTTTTCGATCCGGGTGCTTTCAGCCGAGTCGGGAGTCTTCACTATCGTCACCTTGGTGTCCGACATAGCCTGCTTCCTCTCACCGGTTCTGGTTCGGATTTCCTTCATGCGGCATGGCGTGGCCGCCGCCTCGACGGGCCGCGGCGGTCGCTGAGCGGATCGTTCACTCCCACTCACCGTGTCGGTCGTGGACACATCGCCCACCGGCGATCGTGAGGTCGACCTGCGCTTCGCTCAGCGATTCGGGATCCCCCCCGAGGACGTCGCGGTCGAGGATCGCGATGTCGGCGGGCGCGCCCTCGGTGAGGGTGGCCGGGTGGTCGTGCAGATGGGCCGTCCCCGCGGTGTAGGCGTGCAGGATTTCCGGGACTGCGATGATCTCGGATGGGTTGAACGGCGCCGGTCGGAAGTCGGGGCCCAGCCAGGGCGCACTGGCCAGGGCGGGCAGCCGCGTCGCGGCCACATAGGAGCCCCAGAGCGGGTTCGGGCTGCTGACGGGCCAGTCGCTGCCGGCCGCGAGCCGGGCGCCGGCGCGCAGCAGACCGCCGAACGGATACTGGCGGTCCACGCGGGAACCGCCGAGCAGCGGCTCGTACGTCTTCCGCATCCCCGGGATCTCGGCCGCCCACAGAGGCTGCACGGTGGCCGTCACGTCGAGCTCCGCGAACCGGGGAAGGTCGTCGTCCGCGACGAGCTGCACGTGGGCGATGTGATGCCGTCGCCTGCCGTGATCGGCCGAGGCACTGACCGCCGCCTCCACCGCGTCCAGGCATTCGCGTACGGCGCGGTCCCCGACCGCGTGGAAGTGCACGGAGAATCCTGCCTGGTCGAGTGCCGTCACGGCCTCGCGCAGCCGTTCGGGGTCCAGCCTGCTGGGCAGGGAAGCGGATCTGTCCAGGTACGGCGTCAGAAGCGCCGCCCAGCCGTTCTCACAGATCCCGTCCTGCATGATCTTCACGTGGTCGGCGGGCAGACCCGCGGCGCGGGCCAGCTCACGTCGCTCGCGCAGCTCCTCCAGCTGTTCGAGCCCCCGGTCCGGGTCCCACCACAGGGCGAGCGACACCCGGCCCGTCAGGCCGCCCCGCTCGGCGACGGCCAAATAGGCGGGCAAAGGATCGGGCAGCCCGAGATACGGGCCCACCAGGGCGTCCTGCCACGCGATGATGCCCTCACGGTGGAGCAGACGCTGGGCCGCGCACAGGGCCTCTTCCAGAATCGTCTGGTCCAGTGGAGGAAGGTGCCGCCCCACGAGGTCCGCTGCGGCCTCGTGCAATGTGCCCGCCGGATCGCCCCTGTGGTCTCTCGCGATGGTCCCGCGTGGCGGATCGGCGGTATGCGAGCCGATGCCGGCGCGCCTCAGGGCTGCGGTGTTCACCCACGCGTCGTGCAGATCGGAACCCATGAGATAGACGGGCCTGTCGGAGACCGCTGAATCGAGCAACACCGCCGTCGGAGACCTGTCGGGAAAGAACGCCGACGTCCAGCCGCCTCCCACGATCCACGGCAGGTCCGGGTTGCGCAGGGCATAGTCCCGGACCCTGGTCAGGGTGTCCGCGGCGTCGGACGCGTCCCGGAGGTCGCACCAGGATTCGAGCAGGCCGCCCGCCAGCGGATGCACGTGTCCGTCCTGGAACCCCGGCATGACCAGCCGGCCCTTAGTACGGATCACCGTGGTCGCGGGCGTGATCAAGCTCCGCAGGTCGTCGACGGCCCCCACTGAGAGCACCCGGCCACCGCGCAACACGACCGTGTCGGCATCGTCGCGGCCGAACACCCGGCCGCCTGTGAGAACGACCTCAGCCATGGGAACTGATCGGGACGAGCGTCATCTGTTCTGACCTTCCGTACTGGCCTCGTCGAGCGGTCCGGGGGAATCGCACAGCCTGCTCGGGCCACCTGGCGTCCGTCATCGCAATTAGTGGAATGCGTTTGACTCGGCGCGGGGCGACTGCCTATTTTCAGGAAACGTTCACCACGCCGGCGGACATATCCGATCCGGCGGTGACGAGATTCAGGATCTACGTGTCGATTTTTATGGCGAATTCGCCGTTGACAACGATCCGATTTTCCCTTAGGGACCCGCTCTTCAGCGACATCCCCGTACGTCGACGTGCTTGTAGAAGTGTCTTCCGCCCCAAGAGGATGTCGCCCCCGTCACTCTTCGGCTTACATAGACGCTCAGAATTGAATCGCCGTACAGGATGATCTCGATGCTCCCGCGAGATTAAACCCTCGTGACACTCCACCGCAAGTAAGGATTTTCAGAAAATACGGACACCGCGCAGCCGCGGCGCTATTCGCCGCGGCCTTTGACCTGCGGTAAAACGCAGCCGTTCCATGAGGCCCGCAGGTCGGTGCGTACGGCCTGCTGCGGAGGCTCCGGCTCACCAGGTCGAGGCGAGCCTGCGGCGGAGCCGTACGGGGAGCAGGGGCGGCGCCTTGGTGTACCGTTCGTCGCCGATCACCTGGAACAGGGCTCGCCGGTCCGTCATCTCGCCCTTGCCGCTCGGCTCCCTGCCGAAGACCGCGACGAGTGCCGTGCGGATGCCCGTGCGTTCGGTCCAGTCGACGAAGGCCCGGCACTCGGCCGGGTCCTCGCCGAAGAACTCGTCGAACAACAGCAGGCTGCCCCCGCCCAGCAGCGGCGTCAGCCAGTCGAGCGCGCACGTGGTCGCCGACTCCAGGTCCGCGTCGAGGTGCGCGAAGCTGACCCTGCCGACTTCGGCGGCGAGCACGTGCGTGAGGGAGTCCTCGAAGAAGCCCTTGACGATCCGGACACCCCGGAGCCGGGGAACGGGGGTGGCGAAGGTGCCGGCGGACAGGTGCTCATAAGACTCCGGCAGGCCCTCGAACGAGTCACAGGCGTAAATCCGCTTCTTCCACTGTGCCGGATCCCAGACCCGTGACCGGAAGAGCTCATCCCGGATGACCCTGGTGGAGTAGCCCTTCCAGGTGCCGAACTCGATGATGTGGCCGGGGATCGGCCGCGCCAGCGCAACCGCGAGCTCCAGGACCTGCGCCCTCGACGGGTAGGTGACCTTGGACTTGTGCTCCGTCCAGTCGCCCTCGCGCCCGGCGAGCCATTCCTCGTGGATCACCTGATGATGCGTCATTCCACACTCCAAAAAGAACAAAGGTCATTCGGTCAGATGGCACGTCAGGAGGGCCGGACCGGGTGATTGGCCCGGATGACGTCCAACGGGTCGTAGGTCTTCTTGATCTCCCGCAGCCTGCGGTGCACGTGCGCGGGTTCGAAGGCGAGCCCCGCGGTACGCCGTTCGGTGAAGTTGCGGTACGAGGTGGGTGCCCGCCAGGGGGCCATGGCCGCGGAAAGGGCGTCGAGGGCGGCGTGCACCGCGGCGGCGGAGCCTGCGTCGACCGTGATGCCGCCGGAGAACAGGCCGAAAGCGGCGTCCAACGAGGACACCGCGCCGCCCTTGCGCGCGTTCGGGGCGAGGGCGCCGCCGAGATGCCGCGCCTCGATCGTCAGCAGCGGGACGTCGTTGCCGGGGCCGGCCACCGCCAGCAGCGCGGCCAGGGCTTCGTCGGGCAGTCCGGTGACCTGGAACCCGTCCCCCGTCGCCGGAGTGGGACCGGGCGGGTCGAGATGAAGCATGTTCAGATTGGTGACCGGGGTCGGCGCGAAGGTGTCGATCTCCGGGCCGAGCTCGCGCAGCGGTGCGAGCACTTCGTCGGCGGCCTGCCGGTCGAGTTGCGCCACCGCTTCGACCGCCACGAGGGCGCGGGCGCGAAACGGCTGCGGAATCTCCTCCAGCGGCGGAAAGCGGAGGAGCCGGCCGATCGAGGTGACCGAGTCGGGGACGGTCGCCGTCCAGTCGCGCCACCGCCTCAGCACGGCCTCGGCCTGTTCCATGGGCCAGTACATCGCCCCGGCGTGCACCTCGGTGATGGGGAACAGGGCGAACTCCAGCTCGGTGACCACGCCGAACCCGCCCCCGCCGCCGCGTATCGCCCAGAACAGCTCCGGCTCGTGTTCGGCGTCCACGTGCAGGATGCGGCCGTCCGCGGTCACCACCGTGGCGGCGGTGACGTGGTTGGCGGCCAGCCCGTGGGAGCGGGCGAACCATGACAGGCCGCCGCCCAGGGTGTAGCCGACCACGCCGACGTCGGCCGCGGTGCCGCTAAGGCCGGCCAGCCCGTGCTTGGCGGCGGCCTCGGTGACCTCCGCCCACACCGCGCCGGCGCCCACGCGCGCCCGCCGCCGGACGGCGTCGATGTGCACCGTCGACATCTCGGACGTGCGCAGCAGGATCGTGTCGTCCAGCGGGCCGAGCGGGGCGGCGTTGTGCCCGCTGCCCTGTGGTGCCACACGCAGCCCGTACGCCCGGGCCGCCTCCAGTGTGACGGCCACGTCGGCGGCGGACCTGGCCCGCACCACCGCAGCCGGGCGCTGGTCCACGGCCAGTTGCCAGGCGGATCGCCCGGCGTTCCAGCCCGGATCGCCCGGCAGGATCAGCGTGCCGTCCAAAAGCGAGGTGAGGTACACCAAATCGTCGGAGGAGGTGACAGGCACCGCGATAGACCTTCCAGATCGGGTTCGTCGTACCGATCGAGGGTGCCGGGAGACGTCATTCGGTCCCATCCCACGCGTAAGGGGTTCTCCGCCCCGCCCACCCCCCACAAATGAGGGGATGCGCCGTACAAAAACCGCGTGAGAACCTAGAGGCATGGAGGGCAAGGGGGGCCCGTCCGCACCGGGGTACATGGTCGCGGGCACGGGGGTTGAGGTTTTCGCGGCGACCGCGCGCAGACTGCGCCGGGTGGTGCCCTACGACGCGGCGGCGTGGTTCGGCACCGATCCGGCCACCGTGCTACCGACCACGCCGATCCGGGCGGAGAACATCGAGCCGGTGCACTGCGAGTCCTACTGGCACCGCGAATTCCGCATGGAGGACGTTCTCACGTTCCGGGACGTGGCGCGCTCAGCCGACGCCGCGGGCACGCTCCGCCAGGCCACCGGCGGGCGCCTCGGCCGCAGCGCCCGCTACCAGGAATTCATGCGTCCGCAGGGCTACGCCGACAACCTGCGCGCCGCATTCCGCATCGGCGAGGGCGCATGGGGCGTGGTGGATCTGTACCGCTTCGCCGACCGTCCGCCCTTCGACGAACGCGACCTGCGGCACGTCACAGGCTTGACCCGCGAGGTCGCCCCGAGCCTGGCCGGCCTTGCCGTCACCAGCAAGCGCGGAAGGCCAGGCGAAGCCACCGAGCCGCCGGGAACCGCTCTGTTCGACGACGACGACCGGGTCACCCTCGCCGACTCGCACGCGGAGCGCTGGTTCCGCGAGTTGTGCGGCTCCCTCTGGGACAAGCCCTCGAACTCGCTGTGGACGGCGGCCATCTACTCGGTGGTGGCCCGCGCACGGGCCGTCGCCGCCGAACGCGAGTCCGGCCCCGCCGTCGTACGGCTCCGCGGCGACAGCGGACGCTGGTTCAGCATCCACGCCTCGGTGTTGCACGACCGGCGGAAACAGCCGGGGCCGGTCTCGGTGGTGATCGAACCGGCGACCTCGGGACAGATCGTCCCCATCATCGTGGAGGCGTACTCGCTGACGCCGCGCGAGCGAGAGGTCACCGAATGCGTGGCTCGCGGGCACAGCACGACGGAGATCGCCAGACGGCTCCACCTGTCTCCCCACACCGTACGCGACCACCTCAAGGCGGTCTTCGCCAAGGTGGACGTCAGCAGCCGCGGCGCATTGGTGGCCAAGCTGTTCGGCGAGCACTACAGCCCCTTCATGCACTCCCCTGACGCCGAACTGGTCCACGTCTACGGCTCCTGAGCCCGCGGGAACACCCTGGACCCTCGTCCGGCGCCTTATAAGGGGCCGGCATCCGTGAGGGCGAACTCCTCCATCGAAGAGCCGTGCTGCCCGCACGTGGGCGGCAATCATGCCGGCTCGATCCCGGCAACCCAAGATCGTGAAAGGTGTGAGTTGTTACCTGACGTCGTGTCACGAACCGCATGTCCGTGTGTGACCCGGGACGCAGTGTGCGCTCTGTTACGCGTGCAGGCTTCGCCGGTTGGGAGGGGGTGGCGATGACGCGGGCGCTCCGCTTCGCGGTGCTCGGCCCGGTCAGGGCTTGGCACGGCGAGGACGAACTGCCGCTGGGCTCGCCGCAGCAGCGCGCGGTCCTGGCGGCGCTGCTGCTGCGTGAGGGCGGCGCCGCGACGGTCGACCAGCTCATCGACGCGGTGTGGGGAGCCGAGCCGCCGCCGGCTGCGCGGGCGACGGTCCGCACGTACGTGTCGCGACTGCGGCAGGTGCTCGTGGCCGACGGCGAGCCGCTGCTGGGGTCTACGGCGGGCCTCTACCGGCTGCGGGTCGAGCCAGGCGCGCTCGACGTCGCTGCCTTCGCCGACCTCGTCGCGCAGGCCCGGGAGGTGCGGCAGCAGGGCGACGCGGCCACCGCCGCCGACCGGCTGCGCGCGGCCGCCGCCATGTGGCAAGGTGAGCCGCTCAACGGCGTGCCGGGGCCGTACGCCGAGGTGCAACGCGCCCGTCTGGAACGCGTACGGCAACTCGCCGCCGAGGAGCGGCTCACACTCGACATCGAGATCGGGCGGCACACGGCGGCGATGGCGGAGCTGACCGCGCTCGTCGAGGAGCAACCGTTCGACGAGGGGCTGCGGCGGCTGCTCATGCTCGCGTTGTACCAGGCCGGCCGGCCCTCGGCGGCGATCGCGCAGTACCACGAGATCCGCACGCTGCTCGCCGACGAGTTGGGGCTCGACCCCGGCGCGGCGTTGCAGGAGCTGTACCAGCAGGTGCTCGTCGCCGACCCGACCCTGGCCGCGCCGGCGGCGCCGGCGGCAACGGCACCACCGGCCGTCACCGCGCCTGCCGTCGTGGCCGCACCGCCGCACCAGCTGCCTGCGGACATCACCGACTTCACCGGCCGGGCGGCACTTCTTGCGGAGCTGACGGACGCACTCGGCGCCGAGCGCGACACCGGGTCGGCTCCGGCGATCGGCCTGACCGGCCTCCCCGGTGTCGGTACCAGCGCACTCGCCATCCACGTGGCGCACCGATTGCGCGACCGCTTCCCCGACGGGCAGCTGTACGCGGACCTGCGCGGCGGCCGTGGCGCGCAGGTCGACCCGGCCGCAGTCCTCGGCCGGTTTCTGCGGGCGTTCGGCGTCGAGCCCGCTGCCGTCCCCGAAGACCTGCACGAGCGGGCCGCGCTGTGGCGCAGCATCGCCGACGGCCGGCGCGTCCTCGTCGTGCTCGATCACGTGCAAAGCGCCGACCAGGTGCGCCACCTCGTCCCAGTCGGGTCTCGATGCGCGACCGTTCTCACCGCCGACCGGCGGCTGCCCGGCGTCGCCGGCGTCGCGTGGCGCACCGTGCCCGTCTTCGACGCCGACGAGTCGCTCGACCTGCTGCGCCGCGTCGCCGGCGATGAGCGCATCGCCGCCGAACTGGACGCCGCCCGCAGGTTCGCCGCGGCGTGCTCGCACGTGCCGGTCGCGGTGCGGGTCGCGGCGGAGCGGCTGCTGGCGCGTCCGATGTGGAGTGTCGCCGAGATCGAAGACCGGCTCCGGGTGGAGATCCGCCAGCCGGTGCCGCTGCACGCCGACTGCGACCTGGTGGAGGCGCCCCTCGAACGCCGCTACGACGACCTCGACCCGCAGACCGCGCAGGCGTTCTGCCTCGCCTCCCTGGCCGACGGCGCCGACGTGACGGCGGCCGACGTGGCCGGGCTCGCCGGGCTCCCGCTGCCGGAAGCCGAGCGCCTCATGGAGGAGCTCGTGGACGCCCACTTCGTGGAGCCGGTGGCTTACCGGCGCTACAGGTACCACTCCCTGATCCGCTGGTTCGCCCGCCGCAAGGCAGCGCTCCAGCTGGGCCGCACCATCGCCGAGGCGAGCCTGGACGCGCTTCATCCCGCGGTGCCGGCGAGACGCCTGGTCCTGGGCCGCTCGCGGCTGACGACCCTGGCGCACCGCCACAGCGCGTGACCCGCCGACGGGCCGGTTAGCCAAGCCACCGTTCGCGCGGGGTTCTCGCTACCTGGTGCGGTGCACGCTGCGCATGAGATCCATCCGGGACGAGACGTCGAGTTTGCGCAACACACGGGAGACGTGGGTCTGCGCCGTACGCCGCGACATGTACAGCTCGTTGGCGATCTCGGGATTCGACAGGCCGTCCGCGACGAGGGACGCGACGCGTTGCTCGGTCGGTGTGAGCGCGTCCCAGCCGGTGGCGGACCGCCGGTGCAGGCTGCGCGGACCGCGGCGGATCCCGTGGGTGCGCAGCCGGGCGTCGGCGCGGCGCAGATCCCAGGTGGCCCCGAGCGACGCATAGATCCTGGCGGCCTCGTTCAGCGTCTCCCGCGCGGCCGCCAGATCTCCGGTGGGCGACAGGTCCCCGGTGGCCGCCAGCCTCACCGCCGCCTCCTCGTGGGCCGCGGCCGCAAGCAGCAGCCAGCCGCGCTGGGCGGCGACCTCCGCGGTCCGTCGGATCGCGGGGACGTCGTCGTCCAGCAGGGCGCGGCAGAGTTCGGCAGCGGTGATCTGGCGTGGCAGGGCTGACGATGCGGACGCGTCCGCGTCGGCGCTGTCGGCAGCCGCCCGGGCGGTGTCGGCGTCCGCCACGGCGAGCGCCAGCCGCACCAGGTCAGGCAGCCACATGTACCGTTCTTTCGCGTCGTAACTCATGTCCGGGTCGAGCCAGACCGACAGCTCGGCGACGGCACCCGGCAGATCTCCGTCGGCCTCGGCGCGTATGGCACGGGCGGCAACGAGATACCCGCTAAGTATTCGGACGTCTCCGGCGGTGATGGGCAATCCGGCGACCGCGGCGATGTGATGGCGCGCTTGTACCCAATCCTCTCGGTGCGCGGCGATCAGTGCGGTGAGCCCGTGCCGGACCATCGTCACACCAGGCTGCTGCGCCGGCGGCATGGCATCGAGGTGCACCATCGCTTCGTCCCAGTCACCGAAGTCGAACGAACCCATCGCCGCGGCCGTCTCCACGCGGCCGATCCGGCCCGCACCGACCCGGCCGCCCACGATCAGGCTCTCGTGGACCGCCGCGCGGAACGCCTCCGGCCGGCCCAGATTGTTCAGGCAGGCCAGTTTGTTGTTCAGCAGGAGCATCCGCAGATCGTTGGACTCGGCGTCCCACCCGAGACCGGTCAGCCCGTCCTCGAGGTGTGAAAGCGCCTCTTCAGGGCCGCTGGTGTGGGCGAGCACCAGCCGGCTGTACGCCACTGCGATCCTGTCGGCCAGTGCGGTGGCGTCGCTCAGCGCCCGGACCGCGGCGGCCTGCGCCTCCGTGTGCCGGCCCTCCTTGGCCAGCACACCGGCCGCCCGGGAGCGGATGCGGGTGGACCACAGGGCGGGGATCCGCGGGTCGTTCACCGCGGCCGCGGCGACGTCCAGAGCCTGGGCGGTGCGTCCCTGCCGGCTGGCCGCCCGGACCCGGTACAGCAGCATCCGCCCACGGACCTCCGGGTCGTCGGCCGAGGCGACCTCAGCCGCCGCGGCCTCGCACTCGTCGTCCTGACCGACCGCGAAGGACACGACGGCCAGCCGTACGCCCAGAGGTGTGAGCCACCCGGCGGCGGCCGGACTGCGCAGCGCGCGGCCGAGGAGCTCCAACGCCGCCCCGGGTGCCGCGAGCAGGGCCGCCTCCGGCAACTCGGCCAGCCACTGCACGGCCCACCGGTCCAGGGTGCCGCCACCGGCGAGCAGATGCCGGGCGACGACATCGACGTCGGCGCCGGAACCGGCGAGCACGGCGGCGAACTGTGCGTGCAGACCCGCCCGCAGCGGCGGCGCCAGCTGTTCCTCGAGCACGCTGCGTACGAGTTCGTGGCGGAATGCCAGCCGGTCGTCTACCGCGATCAGCGTGCCGTCGGCCAGCGCCTCGGCCAGGGTGTCGACCAACTCGGCGGGCCGGCGGTCGATCACCGCCGCGAGCTGCGGCACGGCGAACTCCTCGCCGAGCAACGCCGCGGAGCGCAGCACCTCCCGGGTCGGCGCGCCGAGCAGGGCGAGCCGCCGCGTGATCGCCGCGGTCAAGGAGCCGGGCCGGGCGTCCGGCGCCTCCGGATTCCAGCCCGCCACGAGTTCCTGGGCGTACAACGGGTTGCCGCCCGTGTCCGCGAGCCCGGCGGCGAGCGCCTCGTCGGGCGCCCGTCCGAGCAGGGATGCGGCAAGCTCGAGAACGTCGTCCATGTCGAGCGGCTGCGGCCTGACCACGGTCGCCGCACCGAAGTCGACGGCGTCACGCAGCCGTTGCAGCTCCGGTCGCTGTGCGTACGGCCGGCACGAACCGACGAGCAGCAGCGGCATCTGGTCGACCGTCTCGGCCAGCCGTTCCCACAGCATCGCGGTGGGCGGGTCCGCCCAATGCAGATCCTCGAACGCCAGCATCATCGGTCCGGCCGCGCAGTGCCGATCGATGAGCTCCAGAGTGCGTTCCGCGGCGGCCAGTCCGGCGTCGAACACCCGGTCGTCGCCGCCGCTGAGCAGCTCGGCGATCTCCCGGCGCAGCGGATCCGCGGAACTCGTCGTGATGGACAGCGCCTGGATCACCGGCCGCAGCGGGAACGGCTGGAGCAGCTCCTGCGCGACCGCACGCACCACCGGGATGCCGGCTTGGGCGACCTCGGAGGCGAGGGCGTCGCAGAGGGCCGATTTCCCGATGCCGGCCTCACCCTCGATCCACAGCGCCCGCCCTTTACCGGCGGCCAGGTCGTCGGCGAGTGACCAGAGAACGGCGAGCTCCCGCTCACGGCCGACCAGTCGTTGCGATCTCACGCCACCCACGTGGGTCAAGGGTAATGGCCGGTGGGACGCCCACCGACGGCGGCGCCGAATGGCCTGCCGCCAAAACCGCCGTCATGTCGCCGATGTCTCGTACGTCGGCGGCTGCGAACACTGGCTGTCATGACGAACACGGTCCGGTTCAACGTCCTCGGCCCCGTGCGTGCCTGGCGCGAGGGCGCCGAGCTCGACCTCGGTTCACCGCAGCAGCGTGCGGTCCTCGCCGTGCTCCTGTTCCACGGCGGCGCCCTGGTGACCCTCGACGAACTGGTCGCCGCCATCTGGGACGACGAGCCACCGCGCACGGCGGTCGGCACGACCCGTACCTACGTCCACCGGCTCCGGCGCGTCCTGGAGCGCGATCCCGGGAAGCCGACGCTGCTGCGTTCAGCCGGCGGGGGCTACGCGATCAACAGCCGTACGGTCGATCTCCACGATTTCCAGCAGCGGCTCGACGCCGCGGCGGTCGCCGAGCATGCCGGCCGGGCGGCACAGGCCGCGGAGGAGCTGGACCAGGCACTGGCCATGTGGAACGGGCCGGCACTGGCCGGTGTGCCGGGCAGGTACGCCGAGGCGCAACGCGCACGGCTGGCCGAGGTGCGGCTCACGACCATGGAACGGCGGCAGGAGATCGCGATCGCCCTGGGTCACCACCGCGACGCCGTACCGGAACTGACGGCGCTGGTCGGCGAGCACCCGTTCCGGGAGCGGGCACGGCAACTGCTCATGCTGGCGCTGGCCGGGTCCGGCCGACGGGCCGATGCCCTTGCGGTGTTCCGGGACGCCCACCGGCTCCTCGCCGACGAGTTCGGCGTCGAACCGGGTCCCGAGCTCCAGCGCATCCACCGCGAGATCCTCGACGGCGAAGCCCCTGGCCCCACTCCGGGAGCCGGACAGCGTTCGACGGCCGTCCGGCGCCGAGCGGACCTCGCTGGCCGGGCCGCGTAACACAGAACGTACGGTTCACCCGGCGGCCAGGAACGCACCGCCGAAGAGGGCGACCATGACACCCCACGCGTGCACGCCCGCGATTCGCTCGCGGAGCAGCCACACGCTGAGGACGACGGTCACCGCGGGATACAGCGAGGACAGCACCGCCGCCGATCCGAGCGATCCGAGCGTCGAGGCGAAGGCGAACGCTCCGTCGGCCGACGCGTCGGCGAGGCCGACACCGGCGACGGCGACGACCGCCGCGGTGATGCCGCGGCGGGCCGGCTCCGGCCCCGGGCGCACGTTCAGCGCAGGGTGCACGGGCAGCCCAGGGTGCACGGGCGTCGCGACCCCCGGATCGGGCGCCGCTGCTCGGCGCCGTGCGACGTAACGCCCCACGGCGAACACGACGAGCAGGCCGGCGCCGACGACGCCGGCCACCATGCGGACGATGACGGCCGACCAGCCCGGATCCACCGTGCTGGCCTGGTGCAGCATGACGTAGAACGCGCCGAACCCGAGGGCCGCGCCGAACGCGTACAGGGAGGCGGTCATCGGCCTCGCGACGGCGTGGCGCCTGCTCCGCCGCGGCCAGCTCACCAACGTGACCCCGGTCAGCACCGCGGCCATCCCGACGACGTCCCCGGCGGAGAACCGCTCGCCGTGCGCCACCCCCCACAGCAGGGGCACCGCCGCGGACGTCGCGGCGACCGGCGCCACCACCGACATGGTCCCCTTGCGCAGGGCGAGATAGAGCAGCCCCATCGCCGGCACACTGGTCAGCCCGGCGACCACCGCCCACCACAGCCGCCCGTCACGCGGCACATCCTCGCCACGGCCGACCACCACGACCGCCACCGCCACCGCCGCCGCCATGCCGGCGACCTTCGACCAGCCCAGCACCGTGACGACCGGCAGCCGCCGCGACCACAGCCCTGCGACGAAGTCCGAGACACCCCACCCCAGCGCGGCGACGGCGGCCAGCGCCAAGGATCCGAACATGACAAGACTTCCTCTCTCGGGTCGACGGCCGGGCTCCCCCGCACGGTGAAGGGGCCCGGCCTGCGTGGCCGGACCCCCTCACGGCCGCATGTGGTGGTCAGGCCTGCGGCGGGATGTTGTGGTTGACGCGGAACAGGTTCTTCGGGTCGTACCGCCGCTTCAGCATCGCCAGCCGCTCGTAGGCGGCGGGCTCGTAGGCGGCGCTGACCCGCTCCGGCGCCACGTCGTACGCCGACAGGAAGTTGACCTGCACGCCCCCCGTCGCCCACGGCCGGAGCGCCTGGACCACGGGGGCGAGTGCCGGCGCGAACGTCTCCTCCATGCCCGGCGCGCCGACCGTGGCGGCGAAGAGCTGGAAGCGGGCGTCGCGGTTGCCGACCGCGTTCGGCACCGCCGGGTCCTTTGCGAGCGCCCCGCCCAGCTGCCGGATCTCGATCATCAGCACCGGCGTGTCGACCGCCGGTCCGGCGGCTTCGACGAGTGCGTCGGCCGCCTCCTGCGGGAAGTCGCGCAGCAGGACCGACCGCTCGTACGTGGGAACCGGGTCCACCGGATCGGCGTGGATCGAGGCGACCGCGGTGAACGGCATCTCCCCCACCGCGTCGATGATCGTGGGCGCCGCCGCACGCAGCGGCGCGACGAGCCGCTCGCCCACCTCCGTGGCGCCGAGGTACGCCACACGTACGTGGACGGTGAACCGGTTGCGCAGCGGCTCCGGCACGAACGGGAGGTCGGGAAGCCGCAGGAACGCGAACGACACCGTCAGCTCGTCGGGCGCGGACGCGGCCACGGCGCGGAACGCCGTCAGCACCGCCGCGACGTGCTCGCCGGGGAAGAAAAGGCCGCCACCGTAGATCGTGGTCACCGGGACCAGACCGAAGCCGAGCCGCGTGACGACGCCGAAGTTCCCCTTGCCGCCACGCAACGCCCAGAACAGGTCGGGCTCGCGCTCGGCGTCGACCTGACGCAGCTCTCCGTCGGGCGTGACGAGCTCGATGGACCGGACATGGTCGGCGGCGAACCCGTACCGGCGGCCGAGCATGGGACTCAGCCCGCCGCCGAGGGTGTAGCCGACCACCCCGACGTTGGGCGACGACCCGGGCAGCGGGGCGAGACCGTCTTTCGCGGCCTCCTCGATCACCGCCTGCCACTCCACCCCGCCCGCGACCTCGGCGGTGGCGGTGGCGGTGTCGATGCGGATGTCGGTCATCCGCCGCATGCTGATGAGGACCGCGCCGTCGGCCGACACGAACGCACCGTGGCCCGTCGCGACCACGGCGACGGGCAGGTCGTGCCGGTCCGCGAAGCGGACAGCGGCCTGGACGTCGGCGGCCGACGTCGCGCCGACCACGACGAGCGGCCGGTGCTGCAGCGCGAGGTTCCATGTCGCCGACTCCGCGGCGTATCCCTCGTCGTCGGGCGTGAAGACCGGGCCGGCCACCTCGGCGTCGAGCGCCGCCAGCGCCGACGGATCGATCGAAGGTTGCTGGTGCTCGGCGATGGTCACCGTGTTGCCTCTCTCGAATGACGGCGTGACGCGCCGCTCGTGGCACCGGCGTGCTCCGCCGTTGCCGGATTCATCCCAGCGCGGCGGCATTGGCACCGTGTGGACGTTCTGTCGACGCCGCTGACTGCGCGGCGTCGACACAGCCGGTGCCGGCGGTGACGGTCGAGGCGTGACCGCTGAAGCCGTACGGCGAGGCGTCTCGCCGGCGTCAACGCCGCCCCTACGGGACGGTGATCGTCCGTCGACACGGGCCGGGTCTCCTGTCAGGACGCACTGCGACAGGAAATCGGAGAACCAACATGGAACACGACCCCACTGCCCGGCCGAGCCTGAACCGGCGGACACTCCTCGGCCTGGGCGCCGCAGTGGGCCTGACGGCGCTGCTGGCGGCATGCGCCCCGAAGGAGACAGCGCAGGCCGGAAACTCGCCCAAGCCGGTCTTCGATCGAGCCGGCCTGCCCACCGGCCTCAAGGGCAGCGCGTTGCTCCCCGGTGATCCGGGCTACGCCGACGAGATCAAGACGTACAACCTCTTGATGGCGCCCCAGCCCGGCGTGATCATCGCGGCAGCCGACGCGAGCGACGTTCAGGCCGGCGTGCGCCTGGCCGCCGAGCGGGGCGCACCGGTGGCCGTGCTGGCCACCGGCCACCAGCTATCGGCGCCGATCGGCCCCGACACCGTGCTGATCACGACCCGAGCCATGCGCGGCGTCACCGTCGACGCGCAACGACGCGTCGCTCGGGCCGAGGCAGGCGTGCGCTGGGGACAGGTGGTGGACGAATCAGTCAAAGTCGGACTGGCACCGCTCAACGGCTCCACACCAATCGTCGGCGTGGTCGGCTACACGCTCGGCGGCGGGCTGAGCCCGACCATGGGCCGCGCCTACGGCTACGCCGCGGACCATGTGCGCAGCGTCGACGTGGTCACCGCGGACGGCCGGCTTCGCACCGTCACCGCGGAGACCGACCCTGACCTGTTCTTCGCCGTCCGCGGTGGCAAGAGCAACTTCGGCGTCGTCACCGCGATCGAGTTCGACCTGTTCCCGGTGAAGACCCTCTACGGCGGCGCGATCATGTTCGACGGCGCGGACGCTGGGAAGGTGCTGCACGCCTACCGCGAGTGGGTGAAGACCGTGCCGGACGAGATGTCCTCATCGGTGGCGCTGATGCGGATGCCGGACGTGGCCGCCGTTCCCGAGCCGCTGCGCGGAAAGTTCGTCACCAGCGTGCGCATCTCCTACATCGGCTCCCCGAAGTCCGGCGCCAAGCTGCTCGGTCCGCTGCGCGGGGCGGCCAAGCCGATCATCGACGCCGTCCACGAGATGCCGTACAGCGACTTCGCCACGATCCACGCCGACCCCGTCGACGCAGCTCCGATCTACGAACGGACGGGTCTGCTGAAGGAGCTGACCGCCGAGACCGTCGACGAGCTCCTCGCGGCGGCCGGGCCCACAGCGTCGTTCCCGATCACGATGACCGAGATCCGGCACCTCGGCGGCGCGCTCGGCCGGCAGCCGGCTCAGCCGAACGCGGTGTCCAACCGGGATGCCGCGTTCACGCTCTTCGTCGCGAGCGTCGGCACGCCGGCCGACGCCGCCGCGATCAAGAAGGCCGAGGCCGACATCATCCGGCGCATGCAGCCGTGGAGCACCGGCGGGATGTACCTCAACTTCATGGCCGGCGAGGACGTGGCGCCCGAGGCCGTACAGCGGGCCTATCAGCCGGACGTCTACCAGCGGCTGGTCGCGGTGAAACGCAAGGTCGACCCGACGAACATGTTCCGCCTGAACCACAACATCAAGCCCGCCTGACGAGCCGCCGCCACCCGGTCCGAATTCCCCGTGGACCGAGTGGCGGCCGCCTACCCCGGGCTATTTCACCCGTGCATGGGCCGACGCCGGCGGCGCCAGACGGAGCCGCCGGCTCGGCCGCAGACCGCTGAACAGAAAGGACAGTCGTGCAGAACGTTGTGATTGTCGGTGGCACCGGAGGAATCGGGCGGCAACTCGCCCTCGCCCACCTGGCGCGGGGCAACCGGGTGATCGTCTCGGGACGCGACGCCGCACGCGCGCAAGCGGTCGCAACCGAGCTGAACGCGACCACCGGCAACGACGGCGAGGCGTACGGCATCCGCACCGACCTACGCCATCCGACCGAGCTCGCCCGGTCGCTGGCCGACCTGGACGCCATCGGCGTCGACACGGTCGACACCCTGGTGCTCGCCGGAATGGAACGCGACCTGAACACCGTCAGTGCCTACGACATCGCCCGAGCCGTCCAGTTGGTGACCGTCAAAATCGTCGGCTACACCACCATGGTGCACCTGCTGCGGGACCGGATCGCGGGCTCGGTGCTGCTCTTCGGCGGCACCGCCAAGGACACGCCGTTCTTCGGTTCGACGACCGTCTCCACGGTCAACGCCGCCGTCACCGGCATGGTCAGGACGCTGTCGCTGGAACTGGCCCCGATCCGCGTCAACGCCATCCACCTCGGCATCGTCGCCGACAGCCCGTTCTGGCAGGGCGACCGATCCATGATCGACGCACTGGCAGGCGACACGCTCGCCCGTGACCTGACCACCACGGCGGACGCCGTACACGCCTGCCTGTTCCTCACCGACAACCCGTCCGCCAACCAGATCGACCTCCGCCTGGACGGCGGGCGCCGCTGACGGGCACGAGTGGTGCTCTGGCGCGCCATCACGAAGCACCATCTGAAGGCCGACGTGCCAGCGTGACCCGCAGGTTGGTCGGGAAGACCGTGAACGCGGCACGTTCCCCGACGGGCCCCGCCGACGTGTCGGGCGCGATGTCGAAGTCGCGGCATGTCGTCGCGGCGATCAGGGTCGCCTCCAGGATGGCCAGGTTGCGGCCGGGACAGAACCTCGGTCCGCTGCCGAAGGGCAGGAACCGTGGTGCATGCGTCCGGTCGGCCACCGAGCCGTCCAGCCACCGCTGCGGGCGGAACTCGCCGGGGTTCGGGAAGACCGTCTCGTCTCTGGCGCCATAACCCGTCAACGCGATGATGGGCGTGCCCGCCTGCACGGCGACGGACAGCCCGTCACCTTCCACCAGGGTGCCCTGCAACGGTTCAACGGCAAGCTGCGGTGCGACCGGACGCAGCCGCATCGCCTCCAGCACCACGGCTTCGGTGTACGTGAGACGCCGGACCGTTTCCGGATCGCCGACCGTGCCGGCGCCGACGACCTCGTCCACCTCGGCTCGCACCCTCCGCTGCGCGTCCGGGTCGTGCGCCAGGTAGTGGATCGCCCATGCGGCCGTGGACGAGGTCGTGTCCTCACCGGCGAGCATCATGGTCAGCACGTTGCCGAACAGTTCCTCGTGGGTGAAGGACGGCTCATCGCCGACGGGGCCCACCAGTGCCTCGAGGAAGTTCTCCGGCTGCGCACCGGTCGCCATGCGCCGCCGTGCGTGTTCGAACCGGTCACGGACCAGTTCGTCCAGTTCCGCGACGATGGCGTCCAGCCTCCGGTCGCGTGGCATCCGGAACAGCCGCCAGTACGGCAGAGGTGCGTTGAGCCGCCGCCCGATCTCGGGGAAGATGCCGGGCAGCCGGCGCTGCAGCCCGTCGTCGAGGTGCTCCAGCGAGTTCAGATCGTGGCCCATCGTCAGGCCGACGGTGACATCCAGCGTGTACCGCATCATGACGTCCAGGACGTCGATGCGCTCACCGCCGGCCGCCGCGGCCGACCAGCGTCCCTCCAGCCGCTGGTTCACCCGGCTCAGGGTCGTGAAGTAGGCCCGCACGTAGGAGGCGTTGAGACTCCGGGTCGCCATCCGCCGCAGCCGCCGCCACTCGTCGCCCTCGGCGGTGAAGACGCCGTGCACGCCCGCCTCATCGATGATCCGTGTGACCCGGGCCCCACGGCGGAAGCGATCCGGTCGATCGCGGAGCACCGTGTCGACGATCAGCGGGTCGGCGGTCACCACCGCCGGTCCCGCGGGAAACGTGACCCGGAATGTTGGCCCGTAGCGGTCGCACCACCGCTGCAGCACCCGATGGGGTGTGCCGCCGCGCAGCATCTGCGGCAGATTCCCGACCAGCGGCAGGGCGCGCGGCCCCGGCAGATCGTGGACGGTCACGGCGGAAAGCTGTCTCATGTCGAACCCTCGTTACAGGTAGATGGTGCGTGTGCCAAGCGGCCGGCCCGCCGTCGCACAGGCGGGCGCATAGAGGAAGAAACTCGAGCTCCCGACCATTCGGTCGCTCAACCTGAGCGAGGTCGTGCCGCAGGTCCAACACGTGGGACACCACGTGCAGGTGCAGGTGCGCTCTGGCGGTGATGTCGGCTGCGACCCAAGTCCACTACCGCGCCGTCAACGACGCGTTGACACCCGGTATACGGCCGGCAGAGCGGGCCGCGGCCCGGACGTCGCGCGATCGTCAACCCGGCATCGATGCCGGGGCGCGACGCTCTGTCCGCTCGTGTTCGTCGAAACCGTCTCGAAGGAGCCGCATGCCGTCCCCAACCATGACGTCACCCGGCCGATCCGGCGCTCCACCCCATGCCGTGGTGATCGGTGCCGGAGCGGCCGGATCGGTGACCGCCTACCGCCTCCGGCATCTCCTGGGGCCGGACGCGTCCATCACCGTGCTCGAGGGCTCCGGTCACGTCGGGGGACGCGCGCGGAACATCAGCTTCGGTGGGACGCGCCTGGAGGTCGGGGCCAGCATCCTCCACTCTCGAGGTCGCCGGCTCCTGAGCCTCGCCCAAGCGGTCCGAATACCGATCTCGCCCGTCGCCGAGCGACCTACCGCCGTCGCCGTGTGGAACGGCGCTCGTTTCACGCTCAACGCTCCTGCCGGGGGACTCGAACCCGAACTCGTCGCCCGCTACGGCCAGGAGAACGTCCTCAGACTGGCCGCCGTCGCCCGGAACGTCGCGTCCGCCTGGTCGACGGTGTACCGGCTGCAGGACCGCGGCGCGCTGTTCGAGAACCCCGGACAGATGCTGCGGGCGGTCAGTCTCGGCTCTCTGCCCGACGTCTCACTGGCTGACCGGCTCCTCGACGCCGACGTCGATACGCCCATCATCGATGGGTTCGTGACGGGCATCCTGCGCAACATCTACAACCAGACGCCGGCGGTCAACGCCTTCGCTGGATCGATCGCGCTGATCGGCGCAGGCCTCGCCGGAGGCACCCTCTTCGCGGCGCGCGACGGCAACAGCCGGCTCTTCGAACGGGTGGTCACGGCCGCAAACGCCCGCCTGCTGCTGGAGACACGCGCCGCATCCGTGCACGCGACGCCGCGCGGCTACGCCGTCACCACGACCGACGGCGCGGAACTCGCCGCGGACACGGTCGTCGTCGCGGCTGCGCCGGAACTCGCCCATATCGAGTTCGACCCTGCCGTACAGCCGGACCACCGGCCATTTCAGACGGTGCACGTCACCCTGGTCGCCGGTCAGGCGTCAGCCCGATTCTTCGGCGCGAACACCATGCCCGACACCGTCTTCACCGAGGACGACCCGGCGCTCCGGTTCACGTCGTTCGCGACCGCGGCGTTCTCACCGCAGCACCGGGCGCCGATCTGGAAGATCTTCTCGGCAGAGGCGGTCGGTGACGCCGGTCTCGCCGAGATGTTCGACGCGGTACATGAGGTCTGGCGCGGATCGTGGAGTGCGTACCCGGTGCTCACGCCGCGCCGGCCCATGCCGTCCTTCGAACTAGCTCCGGGCCTCTACTGCGTCAACGCGATGGAGTCGGCGGCGTCCACGATGGAGCACGAGGCCGTCGCGGCGTGGAACGTCGCCGGCCTCGTGCAGCGCCACCTCGCCCGCCGCTGAACGGACGCCGTCACGCGCCCCCGAAGCTCGGGGGCGCCGCCGGCGTCAACGGTGTTCGCCACGCCTCCGGAGGGACTCGGGGTAGGCGCCTGCGCGGAAGGCGAGCACCGGGTCATCGGACAGCTCGATGCCGGCCGTGACCCAGGTCGGATTGAACCCCTGCGCGGCCCAGCGTTCCTGGTCGTCCACCGGCGCGGTCAGCTCCAGGCGTCCGGCGGTGATCTCCTTGCGCGTTTCCGGCCAGGCGACGGTGGGATCGTGCGTCGGATCACCCTCCTCGCCCAACTGGACCTGGAGCGTGAACGCCACCGGGCCGTCCTGCAGGCGCTCGTGGAGCTCCGCGGTCAGGTAATGGTCCGCTCGGGTGGCCGCCTCTTCGGCGGTCAGATCCATCCGTCCGGCTTCGGGCTCCCAGCGGTACCGCACCGGCTGCCGGTTACCGGCCGCGTCGACCCAGACGAACGTGTGGATCGCCCAGTAGGCGGCGCTGCCGTAGCTGACCGGCACCGGCGGCTGCTGCGTGATCGGCTCGGCGAGGTGCGGGTGAGCGGCGACGAACGCCTGCACCCGGGCCGGGTCGGGGTGTCCGGTGGCCGCGTCCGGCCGCAGCGCCTCCGTCAGCGTAAGGAACTCCTCCGGTGTCGAGGCGACGAACACCGGCACGCTCAACGCGATGAGATCGGTGTCGCCGCCGTCCGGCAGCGCGAACCGGGTCGCCATGCCACGAGCCACCGGCACCCCGTCACGCGCCTGCGGATTGCCCTCCGAGTTCGAGAACCGCACGGTGACGGGCACCGGTCGGCGTTGCAAGTGGGCGGCCGTCGTCAGTCCCATCGCGTCTCCGGTCGGCGTGAACGTGCCCTTGAAGCACACACCCCGGGCGCCGGAACGGCGATAGCCGGGATAGGTCCCACCGCTCATGCGTTCCATGCTGTCGACCACCTGTACGGGGGTCGGCGGCAGGGCGGTGTCACTCGACATAGCAGTCTCCACGTGTGATGTCCGGTCTGTTGGCCTGCGGGGTCGAACGGTAACCACGCCAGGTCGACGTCCGGTCGACGTTCCATGGACACGCCGGCTCCAACGGGGCGTCTACGCCTCGTCGACGGCCGTGGGACAGCGTTGGCTCGGCGACCGGTTCAAAGACCAACGGCTCGCCTCGTGGCTGCTCTTCGACCTGAATGGATGCGAGAACCATGTACGACCCCGAAAGCCGGCCGGCGCGAGAAGGCGTTCGCGCGACCACGTCGACGCTGCCGACGGGGGTAGGCATAACCGCCCTCATCACGGCCTACGCCCGCGCGCAGGAGTCGCGCCGCCGCGATGCGCTGTTCGTCGATCCGCTGGCGGAGTCGTTCGTCGTCTCCGCCGTGGGTACGGCCGCAGGCACTGGCGATGCGCTCCCACGGCTCGGACCTGCCCGCGACGACGGGTCGTCGGCGCTGTGGACAAGCCTCTGCGCCTATCTTGCGGGCCGTACCCCGTTCTATGACCGATACCTTGTGCAGGCCCTCGCGGACGGCCGGCGACAGGTCGTCATGCTCGGCGCGGGACTGGACACCCGTGCGTTTCGTCTACCGCTGGCGGCGGGGACCATCGTGTACGAAGTCGACACTCCAGCGGTGCTGGACTTCAAGGCTCGTGTCCTGGCGAAGCATGAGCCGACGAGCGCGGCCGAACGGGTGCTCGTCGCGATCGACCTGCAGGAGGACTGGGTCGGTGCGCTCCGGCAGGCGGGCTTCGACTCTGGCCGTCCTACCGTCTGGCTGGTGGAAGGTCTGTTGATGTACCTGACCGCACCGCAGGCCGACGCCCTGATGGCGGCGATCAGTGCGATATCGGCACCAGGCAGCGTGTTCGCCGCCGAATACCTGAACCGGCGGTCCCGGATGGACGACGTGCCGATCTCCGACTCGGGTGACCGTGCGGTCGCCGAGCTGTTGACCAGCTCCGACCAGGGCGGTCCAGGCGTCGAGCCCGAGGCGTGGCTGTCGCGCCACGGCTGGGTCGCACGCCGGCGCGACCTCGTCGAAGAAATGGCTGACCTGGGACGACCTGTGCCTGTCCTGTTCGACACGGACAGGTCCGATCCCCTGCGCTCGTGGCTGTTCACCGCGGCTCTGACCGCGGTAGGCGATGTCGACGAGGATGCGCCGACGGAGACCCGCGATTCCGCGCCCTGACCTGTGGAGGCGGCGGCCCCGGCTCGGCCCCTGACGCGGCCCTCAGCGAGTAGTTCGTAACGGTGCCGAGGCTCCGGACCGGACGTCGATCGTCAGCCTGCGACCAGGTCCATACGGAGGAACTCGGTGATGCGGAGCAGCCTCGGTGGGCGTGCCACCTCATCGGGGAGTGCCTGGAACGCCTCGTCTTTCCCGACGAGGCGTGGGGCGGCGAGTTCCACCTCCCTCCCGTCGACCCGGAGCCGCGCACCGTCGGCTGCCAGGATGTTCTGCACCCAGTCCGAGCGCGATCCATACACCAGAACGAACAGGTAGCCGCCGTCGACAGGATGGGCATCGAGCGGCGTGTAGTACGTCGAGCCCGAAATGCGGCCGACGTGGATCAGCACCGGCCACGTCCCGCCCGCGATCGCGCGAGGGTTGAACACCCGCTTGTTCACGTGCCCCCACCACCTCGGCATCGGCATCGGGATCTCCTTCTCTCGCCCCGGCGGGGCGCGTCGTGGGTTGGACGTTCGCCGAGCCCCCCGCTGATGCCAACGGAGGACTTACGCTTGTAAGGCGGCTTACGTACGCAAGGCTGACTTACGCTTGTAAGGCTGTCAACCCGCCCATTACCCCGGAGCCGTCGTGTCACCACCACAACCGCTCAGCAGAGGTCTCGTGCTGGAAGCCGCGATCAGGGTCGCGGATCGCGGTGGCGTGGAGGCGATCACGATGCGCCGGGTGGCGCAGGAACTGGGCGTGGAGGCGATGTCGCTCTACCACCACGTACCGAACAAGGACGCGATCCTCGACGGAGTGGTCGACATGGTGTTCGCGGCGATCGAGTTGCCCAGTGCGGAGTGCGACGATTGGCGCGACGCGATCCGTGCGCGCGCTTTCTCTGCACGTACGGTCCTGTCACAGCACAGCTGGGCTCTCGGCCTCATGGACTCCCGTCGCAACCCGGGGCCGGCGACGCTACGCCACCACGACGCCGTCCTGGGTGTCCTCCGGGAGGCGGGGTTCACGCTGCCCATGGCCGCGCACGCTGTCTCGCTCATCGACAGCTACATCGGCGGCTTCGTCCTCCAGGAGGCGAACCTGCCGGTGACGACGGCGGACGATGTCGAGGAAGTCGCCGGCGGCATCCTCGAGCACCTGCCGGCGGACGAGTTGCCGTACCTCACAGAGATGATCGTCGACCACGCCCTGCGGCCGGGCTACGACCACATGGGCGAGTTCGGCTACGGCCTGAACCTGATTCTGGATGCGCTCGAAGCTCGCCGGAGGTAGCGCCCCCGGCGCCGCCATGTGAGACTCGCCGTGCCCCTCCGCCAAAAGCACTCGCAGCGGGGACCGGCTGTCGATCTGACGTTGGGTCTCAATGGACGCCGCCCAGCGGATCGTAATGCGTAAAACGCACCCGTCATTCCTGCTCGCACTTTCTCCGGTAAGAACCGCAGGAGCGAGACCTGGACGTCGCCGAGATTCAGGAGCCGTAACGTTCCCCAGTAATTCGATGCGTGATCACTGCGAATCGTGGCGGGAAGTAGGGCATCGGCTGTGAGGCTGCGCCAGTGGTCGAATCTTTCCCCTACCGGCAGATCATCTGTTCGGAAATCCCTCGCGATCATTACGCGTCCCCCGGTCTGTTGTTGATCAGTCCAGACCATAAGAGATCAACAGACGCACGAAGGTTCAGGCCTTCGGGCCACCAGATCAAAGAATTGCCGACGGGCAACGTGCTCAAGGCAGATGAGGAAGCCCGGGTCCTACTCGGGCTGCCGTTCAAGACGGTGTTCGCCGACCGGCGGCGGGCGATCATGCCGCTACACCTGGACCCGCCGCTGACCCGCAGCGTGCGGCCTCGTGTGATCCTTAGCCGACGACGGGGAGCACGACGGCGGACGGCCTGCCCGGGTCGTGGAAGACCGCCTGATCCGCGGTGACCATGTGGGTGGCGGTGCCGAGGTCCGCGCCGGTGCCCGGGTTGCGGGCCACCCGGGGGTAGGCGCCGCTGCACACGTGAAGACGGACACGGTGCCCGGCGCGGAAACGGTGCGCGGCCGGCCAGAGCTCCACGTGGACCCGCCGCACGCCGTCACCGTCCGGCTCCGGCGTGCCTGGCGTCAGCCGCCGCATGCCCTCACACAGGTTGAGCGACTCGCCGTTCGAGCCGACATCGCACAGCCGTACGACGACGTCAGTGTGGATTCGGTCGGACCGCACGTACAGCTCCGCGCCGACCGGGCCGATGATCTCCAGATCCTCGGTCAGCACCGGGCTGGTGAAGGCGAGCACGTCGTGGCGGCTCTCCAACCGGCGCTGATCGGCCGGTTTGCCGCTGCCGGTGATCGAAGGGCCGGAGACGCAGGGCGTCGGATGGGCGGGGTCGTACCGGTAGGTGTCCGGTGCCGACTCCGGCGGATCCACCGGGGCGAGCCCGCCGTGGGGCTGGAGCCGCCATTTCTTCTCACGGATGCCGGACACGGGCCAGTCGGGGAACTCCCGCCACTCGCCGGCTCCCGTGACGTGCAACCGGACGGGGTTGTCCCGCAGCTGCGAGGAATCGCCGGAAAGGTGGGCGCGGAACCAGGTGAGCGCATCGATCACCGCGGCGCGCATCATCCGGCCGTCGGAGTGAGACCAGGGTCCGATCGTGAGGTAGGGCCGCCGGCCTGCCCCGCGTAGCGCCGCGTAATCCGCGAGCTGCCACGGCAGGAAGACGTCGTACCAGCCACCCATCATGGTCACCGGCGCCTCGACCGCGGCTACGGCCGCGCTGAAATCGCGCCTGGCCCAAAACGGCGTCTCCGGCCCGTTCCGCAGCACATCCTGGAAGAACCTGCTCTGCTGCCCGGTGGCGAGCGCGTCGAGTTCCGCCAGCGGACGGCCCGACGACGCGGCCCGCCGGGCCCGCCGGGACGAGACGAAATCCGCGGTCAGCCATGAGAGCGGATGTTCCATGCGAGCCGTCATGTCGACCCACGTCAGTGCGGCCTCCAGGGCGAAGCCGCCCCCGTAGTACATCGCGTCGTGGAACTGCGACGCGGTCACCTGGGTCGCCATCGCCTTCAGTTCAGGGCCCGCTTCGGCCGCGATCGCCCACTGGGCGAAACCGATATAGCTTGGCCCGAACATGGCGAACGAGCCGTCGAACCACGGTTGTGTGCGTAGCCAGTCCACCGTGGCAAGGCCGTCGTCGCGCTCGTCGCCGAGTGGGTCGAACGCACCGCCGGAGCCGAACCCCCCGCGTACGCTCTGCACCACCGAGTGGAAGCCGTGCTCGGCGAAGACGTAGCCGTACAGCATTCCGAACGGACCCCGCCGGCCGTACGGCGAGCGGACCAGAACCGTGGGGGAACGATCCGAACCCACCGGCATGTAGTGATCGCTGAGCAGGATCACACCCTCCGCGACCGGAACGGCCACGTCCCGCTGCACGGCGACATCGTGGGAGCCACGGGGCAGCCGCATCGCGGCCGCCCCCAGCCGGCGAGCCAACCGCATGACCCCATGCTACGAACCGCGTCTCGGCGACGATCCTTCGCCCGACGGGAAAGACCGGCCCGCCGCCAGATCCCAATGAGGAGGCCCGATGGGGTGAGTACCGGTACCTGATTTCAGCGGACCGGCTCAGCTCTTCTGGTCGAGGAAGGCGAGGGTGACTGCTGCGAAGAGCGGGGACAGGAAGATGTCGTAGTGCGTGAGACCAGGCAGGATCGCCAGTGCGTGACCTCCCTTGGGCCGGGCCTCTCCCTGCCAGCCACCGTCACGCAGGCCGCCGTCGAGGAGTTCGAAGACCTTGACGTAGTGGCTCGGCGGTGCCATGTCGGCGTCGGCGGCGACCACGAGCGTCGGCATCCGCAGGCCGCGCACTTCTTCGGAGAAGTCGAAGTCCTTCGCCATCGCCTCGCCGATCTTGTCGAGCAGCTTGGGGAAGTCCTCGGGACGAGGCGCCACCCGCTGGTAGAGCTCGTACATCGGGGTGTCCTTCATGAACTCGGCGGCCGCTGCGCTCACCTGGCCCTGCTGCTGGAGGATCTCCGGGTAGATCGCATCGCGGCTGACGTGCGCCGACGCCGTAACCAGGCGACCCACCTTCTCCGGGTGCTTGATCGCGACCTGAAGCGCCACCCCGCCGCCGAGGGAGTAGCCGACCACGTCGGGCTTCCGCAGGCCGAGGTGGTCGATGAGCGCGGCGATGTCGTCACCCATCAGCCGGATGTCGAGCGGCCGGTCGATGTCGGCGGTCCGGCCGTGCCCCTGCAGGTCGGCAGTGATGACCTGGTGGTGGTCGGCCAGGGTGGGAAGGATCGGCCCGAACATCTCGCCCGAGCCGAGGCCTCCGTGCAACAGGATCATCGGGTGCCCCGACCCGTGCGTCTCGTAGTACAGGTTGATTCCGTTGACCTCGGCGTACTGACCCGAGCCGGCGGCGGTCGAATCCGTCATGATTGCTCCTCGCATGCTTCCCAGTCGACGTTGACACCGGTGTAGACCGGGCGGGCGACGGAAACTCATCGCTGTGGGCGGGGCGAATTTCCGCACGCTCGGAAGCATCCACATCATGAGCACTCGGCGTGGTGGCCCTGCCGGGATGGGGAGCCGCTTCGCCCCCGAAAAAGTCGTAGTCGCCCGCTAGGTTCGTCAGGGTGAGCGATGTGACGGCCAACGCACCGATCGAGTCGCAACTGGAGTCGTACCGGCCTGAGCTGACCGGCTACTGCTACCGGATGCTGGGGTCCGCCTTCGAGGCGGAAGACGCCGTGCAGGACACCTTGGTCCGTGCCTGGCGCGGTTTCGACCGGTTCGAAGGGCGCTCGGCGCTACGGTCCTGGTTGTACCGGATCGCGACGAACGTCTGCCTGAACATGCTCGGCAGCGCTCAACAGCGGGTCAGGCCCATGGATCTCGGCCCGGCCGGGTCCGGCCGTGCCACCGACCCGGGCGAGCCGCGTCCCGACCAGATCTGGGTGGGCCCGGTACCGGACAGCCGGGTGCTGCCCGAGGCCGCCGATCCGGCCGACGTGGTCGCCCAACGCGAGTCGATCCGGCTGGCGTTCGTCGCGGCGCTCCAGCTCCTGCCGCCCCGACAGCGGGCCGTACTAATCCTGCGGGAGGTGCTGGCCTGGTCGGCCCAGGAGGTGGCCGACCTGCTCGACACCTCGGTGGCCGGCGTCAACAGCGCACTCCAGCGGGCCCGGGCCACGATCACCGCTGCCGACACCGCCGCCGACGTCCACGAGCCGCTGGACGAGACGCAGAAGGCGCTGCTCGCGCGTTATGTGAAAGCGTTCGAGGAGTACGACCTTGAGGCGCTGACGACCCTGCTGCATGACGACGCGACGCTGTCGATGCCGCCGGTGCCGCTGTGGCTGCGCGGCCACGACGACATCACCGCCTGGATGGCCGGTACGGGCAGCGGCTGCCGCGGCTCGCGTCTGGTGCCGGTGACGGCCAACGGGATGCCGGCGTTCGGGCAGTACCGGCCCAGCACCAGCGGCTCCGGTCACGACCCGTGGGGCCTGACCGTGCTGGAGATCTCAGCGGGGCGGATCGCGGCCGTCAACAACTTCCTCGACACCGCCCGCCTCTTCCCGCTGTTCGGGCTGCCGGCCCGCCTGGATTAGCACGTCGGTCAGCCCGAGCAGGCGTACGAGCTCGAGCAGGTCCGGGCAGGCGCCCGTGACCGTCAGATTCCAGCCGTGCCGACGCGCGGTCAGGCGCAACCTGGCCAGCGCCTCGACCGTCACCACGTCGGGATGGGCCACGTCGGCCACGTCGCAGACCACGACGCCGCCACCGTGGCCGCCACCGTGGCCGCGCACCAGCTCGGCAAGGCCGGCGCACAGGACAGGGATGTCCGCACGCGTAACCGTCGCGCCGACGGCGAAGAAGATCGCGGAGCCCGCCATGTGGATAGGACCGCCGGCATCGCGGAAACTCATCGCCTCAGCGCACTACAGCCCCCAGGACTGTCGGACGCCGGTGCCATGATGAACGCGTGGTGGTCATTTTCGACGCCGAGCTGTGGATATGGGATGCCCGGCGCTCCGACACGTGGACCTTCGTCAGCCTGCCTGGCGAGGCATCCGAGGAGATCCGTGACCTGGCAGGCGGGTCGCGCCGCGGCTTCGGTTCGCTGCGGGTGCGGGTCACCGTCGGCGGGAGCACATGGAAGACCTCGATCTTCCCGGACAGCGCGCACGGCACCTACGTGCTGCCCATCAAACGCGCCGTCCGCACAGCCGAAGCCATCGACGCAGGTGACATCGCGACGGTGAACGTCGAGCTCATCGACTTCTGACCACCGTGGCCCGGCATAAGCCGCGTCGCCCGGCGCCTATTCGGCGAAATACGCCTTCACGGCCGACACGAACATATCGATGTCCGCGCGCTTGACGTCCATGTGCGTGACGAAGCGTGAGCCGTACAGCACCTGCGTGAGAATGCCCTGCTCCTTCAG
Source organism: Planotetraspora thailandica (assembly GCF_016863335.1). Taxonomy (GTDB): domain Bacteria; phylum Actinomycetota; class Actinomycetes; order Streptosporangiales; family Streptosporangiaceae; genus Planotetraspora; species Planotetraspora thailandica. Next base: position 99,660 of record NZ_BOOR01000007.1, on the reverse strand, counting down.
CGCTGCCTCGAGCGGCGCGCAATGCTCCTGCGGAAACTGCGCGAACACCATGTTGGTCGCGTGCGACTGCACGTGGACCTCGTCGATTTCCGCAAGCCCACGCGCGAGGTGCTCGGCGTTCTCATGGTCTTCCGCGAGGCGATCGACGTTGTGTTCGAGGGCGTACAGGCATGCCGCCGCCAGCAGTCCGGACTGCCGCATGCCGCCGCCGAGCACCTTGCGCCAGCGGCGCGCGCTCTCGATCAAGTCGGCGCTGCCGACCAGCACCGAACCGACAGGCGCTCCCAAACCTTTCGAGAAGCAGATCGAGACCGAATCGAACGGTGCACACAACGCGGCGATCGATTGCCCCGACGCGACGGCCGCGTTGCAAACGCGCGCGCCATCGAGGTGCGTCGCGAGACCGCGGCTGTTCGCCAGCGTGACCGCTTCGGCGACATACCCGGCCGGCAGCACCTTTCCGCCGATCGTGTTCTCCAGCGCGAGCAGGCGCGTGCGTGCGAAGTGATCGTCGATCGGCTTGATCGCCGCGGCTATCTCATCGAGCGGCAGGGAACCGTCCGCGGCGTTCGCGATCGGCTGTGGCTGGATGCTGCCGAGCACGGCCGCGCCGCCGCCTTCGTTCCTGTACGTGTGCGCCGACTGGCCCACGATGTATTCGTCGCCGCGGCCGCAATGCGCCATCAGCGCGGCGAGGTTGCTCTGCGTGCCGCTCGGAAAGAACAGACCGGCTTCCTTGCCTGCGCGCTCCGCCACGGCCGCCTGCAGGCGCAGCACGGTGGGGTCGTCGCCCCAGACGTCGTCACCCACTTCGGCCGCCGCCATCGACGCCAGCATCGCCTGACTCGGACGCGTAACGGTGTCGCTGCGCAGATCGATCATGTCAGTCCTTCCGTGAACAACGTCAAGGGCCGCTCGAAGCGCCAGATGACGGGATCACAGGAGTGTAGTGCGATCCGGCAATACGCCTCTAATCAGGTCAAACCACTCCCGCCCTGGATGCCGACGCCGACCACCGGCGCTGCTCACGCTCTCACCGTACGGCGGTCAATCGGCCGGCCGACGGGCGTGCTCGTCGAGGATGTGGGCGACCGCTACGGTCAGCCGCTGGGCGAAGCCCAGGTTCAGCCACTCGTCGGGCACATGCATGTTGGAGTCCGATCCCACGGCTCCGGTGACGACGAACTGCGCGCGCGGGTAGGTCCGGCCGAGCAGTTCCATGAACGGGATCCCACCACCGAGGCCCGCGCTCCTGGCGGGCTTGCCGAACACCCGGTCACCGACCTTCGCCAAAGCCGAGGCGAGCCATGGTTCGTGTGCCGGCGCGTGCCAGCCGTTCCCGGTCAGGAAGTCGCCGACCTCGACCTGCGCGCCGTACGGAACGTCGGTGGTCAATGCCCGCACGAGAGCGGCACGCGCGACCTCGGCGTCGACCGTGGGCGGGAGCCGGAGACTCAACCGCAGTGAGGTCGAATCCCGCAGCACGGCACCCGCGACCGACGGGTCCGGGAGGCCGGATGCGCCGATGACCGACAGTGCGGGCCGCCACGTGTTGTTGAGGATCAACTCGACGTCGTCATCCGAGGCGACGCGCATCCCCTCGGCCAGAGGAAACCGCGCTGCCACGCCACGTGGCTCCAGGGCGGCGAGCGCCTCGGCCTCGGCGCGCCGGTCGTCCGGGATCGCGACGTTCATCTCCGGCATCTTGATCTCACCGGTCGTGGAGTCCTCGATCCGGTCGAGCAGCATGCGCATGACACGGAAGGAACTCGGCACAATGCCGCTCGCCACTCCGGAGTGCACGGACGTCTCCAGAACGCGTACGGTCACGGTCGCCTGCAGAAAGCCGCGCAGGCTCGTGGTCAGCCACAGCCGCTCGTGGTCGAGACCGCCGGAGTCGAGGCACACCACCAGGGACACCTCACCCAGCCGACCGGCCAGATGCTCGAGGTATGCGGGGAGGTCCGGGCTTGCGGACTCCTCCGCCGTCTCCAGCAGCAGAACGACCCGCGCATGCTGCCCGCCCGCCGCGTGCAACGCCTCCACCGCCGTCGTGGCCACGTACGCGGAGTAACCGTCGTCCACCGAACCACGGCCGTACAACCTGCCCTCGCGGACCACGGCCCGCCATGGACCCAGCCCGTCGGACCAGTCACCGTGCGGGGGCTGCTTGTCCAGGTGCCCGTAGAGGAGGACGGTGCCGCTCTCCGTGGCGCCGGGGGTCGCCGGCACGTCCACGAGAAGCAGCGGGGAACGGCCGTCGAGCTGGACGATCTCGCACTTCGCGCCGGGCAGTCCGCGCGACTCGACCCAGGCCCGCACGTGCTCGACCGCGTCACGCAGATGGCCGTTCTGCTCCCACGAGGCGTCGTACGCGGGTGACAGTGCGGGGATCTCCACGAGACGGGAGAGGCTCCCGAGCACCTCTCCGGTCCAGCCGGCGCTGACCGCTTCACGAGCCTGCTCATGGTCCATGGGGGGCACTACGGCCTGCTCGGCCGAGAGGGCCGGGTTTCCGTACGGAGTGACCGGGTCGGAGGGCGACGACAGGTCCGGGGTCGGTCGTCGTGTGTTCATCGCAACTTCCAATCACCTGATTCAAATCGTGCATGTGAGGTGCACAAACAGCCTTGGACAACGTTAGGTCGTGTCGACGATCCGATGAGACGAGGGTGGTCGAAGGCGGTCTCCACCGCTCGATGCCGACGTCGAACGGTGACGTTCAGTCACCGAGGGCGATGTAGGCCTCGTTGGCGGCGTTGACCTTGCGGCCGTCGAGATCGGCGCCCATCTTCGGGGCGACGAACTCGCTCGCCCACGGTGCGGTCTGGAACCGCAACGGTGGGTCGTCCTGGGTGAGCAGGTCGAGGATCTGCGGGCCGATCTCCTCGACGGGCTGCACAGCGCCGGTGTTTCCGATGATGCGCGAGAGCAGTTCCCAGGGTTCGGGGTAGGGGCTGTCGTCGATGTGCTCGTTCGGCAGCAGCTTCTCGAAGCGGCGTGGCGCCATGACGTCGGTGGCCACCGGGCCGGGCTCGACGATCGTGGTCTTCACGCCGTAGCGGGCGACCGCCGGGGCGAGGGACTCGACCGCGCCCTCGAGGGCGAACTTCGAGGCGGCGTAGGCGTCGTTGAACGGGGCGCCGACCAGGCCGTTCGCGCTCGTCGTCACGACCAGGCGGCCCTTGCCGGCCCGCAGATGCGGAAGCACCGCCTTGATCACGGCCAGGTTGCCGAAGAAGTTCCGCTCCATCACGTAGCGGAATCCCTCCATGGTGATCTGTTCCGCCGTGCCGAGAGCGAAGATGCCGCCCGCCTGCGAAACCACGGCGTCGATGTGCCCGTACTTCTCCGCCACCTGGCGGACCAGCGTCTGGACGCCGGTGTGGTCGGTGATGTCGAGGTACCGGATGTCCAGCTCGAGATCGCGCTGTGCGGCGTCCGTCGACAGCTGCGCCATGCGCTCCGGGTCGCGCCCGGTCGCGACCAGCGCATAACCGGCCGCCGCCGCGTCCAGCGCGATCGTACGGCCCATGCCGGACGTGGCACCCGTCACGATCAGGACCTTGTTGTCACTGCTCATGAGTGAACCTCCCATTTAACGCACAAGTTGTGCGTTAAAGACGCTAGGCGCTCCGCGCCGCAATGTCAACGCACAGGCTGTGCGCTAACCTGAGGCATGGCCTCCCCAGCGTTCCAACGCGCTCGTTCCGCCGAGAGCAAGCAGCAGCGTGCACGTTCTCTCGTCGACGCCGCGCGCTCCCTCGCCCTGGAGAAGGGAGTCGCGGCTGTGACGTTGAGCGCGATCGCCGAGCGTGCCGGCGTGCACCACTCGGCGATGCGCCGCTACTTCGACTCCCACAAGGACGTCCTGCTCCAACTCGCGGCGGAAGGCTGGCACCGCTGGGCCGATGAGACGACCGAAGCGTTGCGTGACCGGCAGGTGAACGCGGCGGAGCTCGCCCGGACGCTCGTGGCGACACTCGCAGCGGACCCGTTGTTCTGTGACCTGCTGGCCAACGTCCCGCTGCACCTCGAACACGAGGTCACCGTCGACCGCGTCGTCGAATTCAAAAAGACCAGCCGCGAGGCCGTTCTTCGGCTGACCCGGGCGATCGCCACCGCGACGCCCTCACTCGGCACGGCCCGCGCACTCGACGTCGTCACCGCCGCCAACGCCCTCGCCGCCACTCTGTGGCAGGCCACCCACCCCGCGCCGACTCTACGCGCGGCATTCGCCGCCGATCCGACGCTCACGCTCGTGAAACCGGATGACTTCCGTGACACTCTCACCCGCCTGCTCACGGCCACCTGCGCAGGTCTCACGGGCTGACTGGGCTGCACCGGACCCGACACGTAAAATTGTGACGAACTCCAGGAACGACGAGCCAGACGATCCCCGCGACTGCGCGACAAGCCGGCACGAACGCGTCGGCCCACGACCTCCCGGCAACCCAGGAGAACGTTGATGGAGACCTCTCAGTTGCCCCACCTGGACGAACACACGACCGCCATCGCGGCCGGCGTCGACGACGTCTGGCCTGTCCTCATCGAAACGCTCGACCGGACCTTCTCACGACCTCACGTGACCGGCTACGCCCGGGCCGTTCGGTGCGCCGACCACACGGCGTCCGGGCCACGGCCGCTGGCCGAAGGTTCGACGATCCCCGGGTTTCGGGTAGCCGCCGCGGCACCGGGATCTGAGCTGGTCCTCGAGGGACGCCACCACTTTTCGACCTACTTCCTGATCTTCCGCCTCGAACAGGTCGACGCGGGCCGATCGCTGCTGCGCGCCGAAAGCCGGGCGGCCTTTCCCGGCGTGGCAGGCGGCCTCTACCGGCTGCTCGTCGTCGGAACGGGTGGTCACGTGGTCGGCATCCGGCGGCTGCTCTCGGCCATCGCGTCCCGATCGGAGGCGCGTGCACGGATGTAGTCGCCGGGGAGTGCGGGATTGACCTCTCTCTTCCTGTGGGCGGCTCCCACGATTCAGACCGGCTTTACCGGACAGCCGCGCATGCCAAATACGGTCCGGCCGTTACCTAGGACGTAGCGGTTGGAGACTGATGAACAACGTAGGCGGACACGGCGTCGGACGCCGTGCCCTGATTCAGGCCGCACTGGCCGCTCCCGCCGTCGGCGCTTTGTCGACGCTGGTAAGCGCCTCTCCGGCGAGCGCGGACGACGGACACGGCGCCGGCGGCAAGGGACACTTCGACGCGGAGAGCCCGCGTTTCGCCCTGGCCGTGCTGCCGGACACCCAATACCTTTTCGACGCGGACAGCGCCAACCCAGCGCCGCTGCTCAAGACCTTCGACTACCTCATTCAGGAACGCGCGGACCTGAACATCGCGTTCATGACGCACCTCGGCGATGTCACCGAGCACGGCACCGAGCAGGAGGAAACGCTCGCGGGCAAGACCTTCCGCGCCATCGACAACAAGGTGCCGTACAGCGTCCTCGCGGGAAACCACGACGTCACGTCGGACGACCAGCGCGGAAAGACGCCCTACCTGAGCGTGTTCGGCCCTCAGCGCTTCGCCAAGTCGCCGACGTTCGGCGGCGCCTCCCCCGACGGCTACAACAGTTTCCACGTGGTCCGGGCGGGCGGCCGTGAATGGCTGATCCTCGCGCTCGACTGGAGACTGTCGGACAAGGGTGTGCAGTGGGCGCAGGGCGTCATCGACGCTCACCGCACGCTGCCCGTCATTCTCACCACCCACGAACTGGTCGCCCCGGGCGACAACGGCACGGCGTCCCTGTCCGCATACGGGCAACAGCTGTGGGACGGCATCATTCGCCGCAACGACCAGATCTTCCTCACTCTCAACGGTCACTTCTGGCCGCCCGCGCGCACGGTTCTGAAGAACGACGCCGGAAACGACGTTCACGCGCATATCACCAACTACCAGGACCGCTACTACGGTGGCGGCGGCATGATCCGCCTGTATCACTTCGACCTCGTCCGGAACGTGATCGACGTCGAGACCATCTCGCCGTGGTTCCTGGACCGCGACCCGGAGCAGCGGTCTCCCCTCGAGGCCGAGACGCTGGAACTCACCGGCCCGACGGACCGTTTCAGCGTCGACATCGACTTCGCCGCGCGCTTCCAGGGGTTCGCCCCGGTGACGCCGCCCCCTTCGCGCCCGGTGAGCGCCGTGACGCCCAAGGGCACCGTGGCGTACTGGCGCTTCGACGAAGCAGGACTCTCAGAAGCCGGTACGGCGGGAAGCCCCGTCGCGGCCGGAACGGTGGTTCGCGACCTCACCGGCAACGGCAACAACCTGACGGTTCAGCTGCTCGGCACTCCGGTGCCCGGCAACCTGCTGAGCCAGGTCAGCGCGGTGACCGCAAGCGCCGAGAACGCGCCGAACGAAATCGCCGCGAACCTCAAGGACGGCAATTCGTCGAGCAAGTGGCTGGCGTTCACCTCGACTGGCTGGGTGACCTACCAGCTGGCCAAGCCCGCGGTGGTGGTGCAGTATGCGCTGACCTCCGCGAACGACTCGCCGGGCCGCGACCCCAAGGACTTCACGGTGCAGGGGTCGAACGACGGCAGTTCGTGGACCGACCTGGACACGCGGACGGGGCAGACCTTCAGCGGGCGGTTCGCCACCAACACCTACAGCTTCACCAACAAGACCGCCTACGCGTACTACCGGCTGAACGTCACCGCGAACTCCGGTGACTCGCTCATCCAGCTCGCCGACTGGAGCATCGGAGACGGCTCGAACCATCTGCTGACCTGGTCGCCCGATCACCACACCGGGCAGCCGGCGCATGCCAGCCTGCGCTTCGACGGAGGCAAGAGCCCCAATAGGGCCGCGATTCTCGAGGCCGTGGCCGACGCGCCCGTCAACAGCATGAAGTTCCGCTCTGGATACACGATCGAGGCGTTCATCAAGCTGCCCGATCCGTTCCAAGGCGACCACTCCTGGATGGGCATCCTCAGCTGGGAGGGACGCAGCGGCGACGCCGGCAAGACCAACGGCTACTCCCAAGACGAACCGACCTGCAGCCTGAACCTGTCTCCCGAGCGGTTCCTGCAGTACATCGTCTATCCGGACGTGCAGAACTCGAGCCCCACATCGTGGAGCCACGCCCTGCCGCCCGGAGAGTGGACGCACATCGCCGTGGTCAACGACGGCCAGGCGACAGTGATCTACGTGAACGGATCGAAGATCGTCCGTAACCCCACACAGCCCTCGACGGGCATCGCCACCCTCGGCAAGCCGTTCGTCATCGGCGCCACGCAGTCTGCCCTGCAGTTCGGCCAGGGCTTCTACGGATGGGTCGGCGACGTTCGCATCTCGTCCCGCGCGTTGCGGACAAGTGAGTTCCTGACCACCTTCAAGTGACACAAACCGTACGGGGCCGGCACATGGCCCGGCCCCGTACGGCATGCCGCCGCACGTTCGTCATCATGCGTGCCATCGAGCGGCTGTACGGCCGGCAACGCCGGCCCATCTGAGCGGACGACCGACCGTTTCGTCCAATTTTGTAACTCATTGCGTCGAGTTGGCAGGCCTTCTCGGCGCGCGGGAATTTCTGTTCCGCGATCCACGGAAAGCCGCCTGCCAGGCATATCACCGTCACTGGACTGTTCATCGGAGCAAATCGGCGTTACGGTCAAAGTGGCATAGTGGCGCGCGCCGATGCGTGTTCTCGAGGAACCAATGAGTTCACACGACGACCAGGACAGGTCCTGGTTTCACAGCCAATTCATATCTCTGTCGATCAGAAAAACCGGCTTCGAATGGCAAGCGTTCGTCAACGACCTCATGCATGCGGTTCATCCCGGCGAGTTCATAGCCGTCGACCCAGGCGGGCGCGGCGACAAGGGCTGTGACGGGTGGGTAGGCGGGCTCATGCTCGCCTGCTATGGAGCGAGCAACCCGAATCAGCGATACGTGACGAAGAAGGTCGAAAGCGATTTCACCACGGCCTTGAAGTACTGGGGCGACAGCATGGAGCGTTGGGCGTTCATACACAACAACGCGAACGGGCTGCCCGAAATGGCGGCACGCGCCGTCATCGAGCTGCGACGGCAGCATCGCGGTTCCATACGGATCGAGGTGTGGCCTCCGCAGGTCCTGTGGAACTACTGCGCGTTCCTGCCGCGGGAGCGCCTGGCGACGATCATCGGCTCTCCCCCGTCCGACCATCCGGCGGGGATGACATACATCGCGCGCTGCGTGGAGTCGCTCGCGCGCACGCGCCTTCATCCTGGCCTGGATCCGGTCGCCGAGGTCGACTTCGGCAAGATCGAACACAACGACTTCGGCGACGCGGTGACTGAGTTGATCAAGCGGTTTCAGGTTCACACCGGACATGTGCGCTACTACTTCACGTTCGCCTCGCCAGGCGAGCAGGCTCAGGTGTCAGAAAACCTGCGGGCCCGTTTCGCGGGCCATCGCGCCCACCTCGATTCCTCGGACGCCGTGTTCCACGCCCTCTGTGACGACCTGGTCGCGGAGGCGTTCGGCACGAACGGCTACCCGGACAAGGCGCAGCAGCGCAGCGCGGCGCTCATGGTCGTCACCCACTTCTTCGAGCAGTGCGAGATCTTCGAGGCCCCCCAGGAGCACCGTCGTGCTGCTTCCTTCTAAGGCCATACCGACCGACCAGGCCCTGCTGGCCGTCGGCGCCCAGATATTGATCCAGCTCGAACGGCCTGGCAGCGTCAGCGCGGTCTGGGATCGGTTGCTGGAGTGGCGGTCGATGCGCGGCATGAGATCCGCGCTACCGTTCTGGTGGTTCTCGCTTGCACTCGACGTTCTCTACTCGATTGGCGTCGTCGATGAGCACAACGGAGAGCTGGTGAGGAAGAGCCGTGTTGTATGAGCTCAAAAGCAACCTGCCCGGGTTCAAGACCGCGCACTTCCGAGACGGCCTGAACATCGCCGTCGCCAGAAGGCACCGGACGCCCATCGCCGCGGACAGCAGGAACCCCGTCGGCAAGACGAGTTTCGTGCGACTCCTGGACTTCCTGCTGGGGTCCGATGTCCGGCTCGGGCATCCGCTTCGCCGTACGGAGTTGGCGCACGCGGAGTTCGGCCTCACCCTCGATCTCTTCGGCCAACCGAGAACGATCGGCCGAAGCGCCGAGAATCTCGCGTACGCCCAGGTGAACGGGGCCGGCATGCGGATCACGAAGTTCCGCGCCTACCTCGGCAACGCGTTGTTCGGGCTCAACGGCGGCGGCAACGAGCCGTCCTTCCGGTCGTTGATGGCCTATTACCTCAGAGATGTCACGGCAGGCGGATTCGCCTCCCCGACGGAGACCTACCGCAAGCAGCGGGCCGCCGACGCTCAACCCGCCCTCGCGTATCTGTTCGCCCTGGATGTCGATCTGGTGGCGAAGGTGCGAGAGGTGGGCGAGACCGACAAGAACCTGCGCGAGCTGAGAAGAGCCGCCAAGGATTCGATCATGGGTATGACGCTGGGGAAGGCCAGCGACCTCGACGCCCAGATCCGGACCCTGCAGATCCGGCGCGACGACCTCTCCAGGGAAATCGCGGACTTTCACGTGGTGGATCGCTACGCCCAGCACCGCGTGCAGGCGGACGAGGTCAGCAGGCGGATCCGTGAGATCAACGATCATCTCGTGCTCATCGAGCGCGGAGCCAGGGACATCGAGAAGGCGCTGTCGCAGAACGAGGAGAGTTTCCCCGACCGCGATTATCTTCGCGATGTCTTCGAGCAGGTAGGCGTCGTGCTCCCGGACCTGGTCACGCGCCGTTTCGACGAGGTCGAGGCGTTCCACCAGTCGATCGTCTCCAACCGGCGTCGTTATCTGGAGGACGAGCATGCCCGGCGGTTGCGGGACATCTCACGAGACCGCGAGGAACTGGCCGGGCTCGACCGGGAACGGGCCGAACTGATGCGCCTGCTGGAGGCCGGCGGGGCGCTCGAAACCTACAGCGAACTGCAGCGCCGGATCTCCGTCGTCGACGGCCAGCTCAGCGAACTCATGGAGCGTCGCGCCCTCGTCGACCGATGGGGGAACACCGACCGTCACCTCCAACTTCGCTCGGCCGAGCTCGCGCTGCAGATCAGCTCGGACCTGCATGACCGGCGCGACCACATCGCGGACATCTCACGGCTGTACGCGTCGTTCGCGTACCGGCTCTACGGCGACAGGCGGCCCGCCGCGTTGACCATCCAGGCCAAGCGATCCGGGTACAAATTCGTCCCCACCATCGGCGGCGACGCCACGGAGGATGTCGAGGGTGTGGCTCTGTTCTGCTTCGACCTCTGCATGGCGGTGACGGCGAAGCGGGCCGGTCATGGCCCGGACTTCCTGGTACACGACAGCCACCTCCTCGATCACGTGGACGCCCGCCAGGTCGCCGGAGCCCTCGACCTCGCCGCCGAGACATGCCGAGAGGAGGGACTGCAGTACATCACGACGATCGATTCCTACCGACTCGACGATGCGCTGCGGGAACGTCCCGACCTGGATTACAAACTCTGCACCGAGATGACCGAAGAGCGGGACGACGGCGGTCTCTTCGGGATCCGTTACTGACCGATCAGCCGCAGGAACACCTCGGTCGTCACGATCGGGACCCCATAGATGCGTGCCCTGCGTGCCTTCTGGGAGAGGGTGTGCATCGGCAGCGTTCGGGATGGCCGTTCCCCATGAAATGCACCTGAGGCAGAATGCGGAGGTGGTGGAGATCCGGTTGTTCCGATCTGGCGACGGTCCGGCCGTGGCCGACGTCATCGAGCGATGCCTGCGCGAACTCAACAGTCGCGATTACCCGGAAGAGATCATCGAGCGCATGTGCGCACACTTCTCCGCCGAGCGGATCGTGCAACTCGCCGACGAGCGGCAGATGTTCGTCGCCGAGCGGGCGGGGATCGCGGGCACCGTCTCCCGCGATGGCAACAAGGTCTTCACGATGTTCGTCCATCCCCGGGCGATCGGTCAGGGTGTCGGACGGCGGTTGATGCGCCACATCGAGGCGCTGGCTGCAGCCGAGGGGTACGACTACATGGAAACCGGCGCCAGCGTGACTGGGCATGGGTTCTACCAGCGGCTGGGTTACGTCGACGTGCGCACGAGCGAGACGGAGTTCGGCGTCAACTACATTCTCCGGAAACCACTGCGATGACAGGCGTGGCGGACATCGGTAACCACCAGGCCGGCGGCGCGCTGCACGCGAAAATCGAAGGCGTGGGACGGCGCCGGTTGGCAGGATGATCCGCGTGCCAAACCATATGCAGCCCGAGTATCCGATCCGCACCGAACGGCTGCTACTACGTCCGTTGACCGTCGGCGATGTCGACTCGCTGCTGGCATACCGGAGCCGGCCCGATGTCTGCCGCTACGTACCCTTCGAGCCGATGGACCGTCAGGTCATCGGTGAACGACTCGAAGCGCAGTGGGCCTCCACCGCACTCACCGACGAGGGGCAGTCCTTGACGCTCGGCATCGAGCTCGCCCGAACCGGTGAACTCGTCGGCGACGTGGTCCTGTTCTGGCACAGCCGGGAACATCGCGGCGGAGAGATTGGATACGTGCTGAATCCCGACTTCGCCGGCCATGGCTACGCCACCGAGGCGGCACACGCACTGCTGCGATTGGGCTTCGACGAATTCGGCCTGCACCGCATCATCGCGCGCCTTGACGAGCGCAACGAAGCCTCGGCGAGGCTAGCGCGCCGGCTCGGGATGCGACAGGAGGCTCGGCTGATCCACAACGAGCTCTTCAAGGGCGAATGGAGCACCGAGCTCGACTTCGCCATGCTTGCCGACGAGTGGCCTGCCCACCGCGCGGGCTTCACCTACGGACGCCAACGAGGTGATACGGACACACCGATCACCGAGGTGCCGACGCGGCGGAACCACTGAACGTCCTCCTTCGGATCGCAGCCCACGCCCACACAGCCGTCGGCCCCGCCGGCCCGATGAGCCCGATGAGCCTGATGACGTTATGTGAACGGCGTCGCCGTCCGGGAGTCGGCGTCCGCAGCGGCCCGGTGATCGGGGTCCGCCGGGGCCTGGCGGCCGGCGTCCGTCGCGGCCCGCACGAACTCGCGGACCCGGGCCGTGGTGTTGGTCTCAAGCCAGACCAGGCCCCGTTCGATCGGGGGCGCGTCGTGAATCGGCACGTAGGAGATGTCCGGCCGGGGGTAGTACCGGCGGCTGTGCTCACCCACGGGGAGCACGCCCCTGCCCATCGCGACCAGTGACAACATCTCGGAGAACGTGTTGCCCGCCGGGCCCTTCGTCACGGGCCTGCCCGACGGCGTGTGGTCGGGCGTGCGGTCGCGCTTGAACTCCCCCGAGGTGACCTGGGGGTACTGGATCACGGGGTGCTCGGCGAGCACCTCGAGGGACACCGACGTCTCGCGGGCGAGCGGGTGGTCGGCGGCCACGGCCAGCGACCGGCCCTCTGACAGCAAGGCCGGTCCACAGGCCATGCCGTCGAAGGGGTACGACGCAATGAGGATGTCGATCGAGCCGTCGAGCAGGCTCGCCCGCGAGTTGAACAACTGCACCTCGTGGACCTCGACCTCGCAGTCGGGGTGGCGCTCACGGAACACGCTGACGGCTCTGAGCAGCACCGGCCCGGTCCACTCGCCGAGGAACGCCACGCGCAGCCGTCCGCTGACGCCGCGCCCGGCGTCTACGGCCCTGCGTATCGCCTCGTCCATCTGAGCCGCCAACGGCGCCAGATCGTCGGCCAGTCGTCGGCCGATTGGAGTGAACCTGACGACGCGGCTGGTGCGTTCGAACAGCGGAGCGCCGATGCGGCGTTCCAGCTTCTTGACGACATGGCTGATCCGCCCGGTCGTCACCCCCAGGCGCTCGGCTGTACGGCCGAAGTGCAGTTCCTCGGCGAGCGTCAGGAATGTCTCGAGTTCGTGGCGCTCCAGCATGGCGACTTCCCATCGTTGAATCTGAGTCAACGATCGTAGCCTGATCATGGCTTGGTCGGCCTCGCCGTCCGGAGCATCGTTGGGAGTGGCGCCGGCGCGCACCACCGGCCCTTCTGCACAGCTTCGACTGAGATGGAACCTCATGACCACAACGAATGTCACCGACTACCTGGCGGGCCTGGACGGCACTCTGCGGGAGATCGGCGAGAAGCTGCGGCCCGTCATCGACTCGGGCCTGCCCGGCGCCCAGGGGGCGATGTGGCACGGTCATCCGACCTGGAGCCTCGGCGGCAGACCGGGGGAGATCCCGGTCTGCCTGCTCAAGGCGTACGGGTCGTACGTCACTTTCGGGTTGTGGCGGGGACAGGAGATCGACGACTCGTCGGGGCGCCTGGTCGCGGGCGCCCGGCAGATGGCCTCGGCGAAGCTCCGTGCCGTCGACGACATCGACCCGGCCCTGTTCACCGACTGGCTGGGTCAGGCGCTGGCCCTGGAATCGAGGTGACGGTCATGCGAGTGAAGGCCTTCGACCACCTGGTGCTCAACGTGGAGGACGTCGAGCGCGCGCTGGAGTTCTACTGCGGAGTTCTCGGCCTGGAGCCCGTACGCGTCGCCGAGTGGCGGGCCGGCGAGGTCGGGTTCCCGTCCGTAAGGGTCACCCCGGAGACGATCATCGACATGGTTCGCCGTCCCCGGGGCGAATCGAACGTCGACCACATCTGCCTGGTCGTGGAACCGCTGGATTGGCAGGAGGTCATCGACTCGGGCGTCTTCACCGTGATCGAGGGGCCCGTGGGCCGGTTCGGCGCGCGCGGAAACGCGACCTCGATCTACGTGCTGGACCCCGACGGCAACACCGTGGAGCTGCGCTGGTATCCGCAGGACGCCGAAGGCTGAACAGGCAGGCGGACCGCGTCGCGGCTTCGGTTCGCTGCGGGTGCGGGTCACGGTCGGCGAGATGCGGCCCCCGTCACCGGCGCAGCGCGCTCGACGTTGTGCCCGCGCGCCCGCCCGGCGGAGACTAATGTCCTCGACATGGGCGAGTTTGTGACAGTGTCTGCCTTCCGACAGGTCGCGCCCTACCTCGGCCCTCGCTACCCGGAGGACCCGTCGGCATATCTGGCACGGATCCGGCTGGCCTCCGGCTGGTCGAACAAGCTCCCCGCCGGTGATGCCGAGCTCTGGCGAGCGCACCGTATGCGACCGCGCACGCATGCGTTGGCAAACAAACAACGAGGCGCAACGCGGGTCGGAGGGATCGGTTGGGTCGCGGCGAGAGTTTTCTCCGGGGCCGTGTCGATCCGCGGACCGCTCGTTCGACCTGAGGGTGCGAGGGTCGAGAGGCGGCCCCGCCGGATGAGGAGAACGCGATGCCGAAGTACCTGCTGATCATGCGGGGCACCGACGAGTCGAACGCGGCCATGATGGCCGACATCGACGAGATGATGGCCACGACCCGCCAGTTCATCGAGGAGATGGTCAAGGCCGGGGTTCTCCTCGCGGCGGAAGGGCTGGACGATCCGGGCCAGGGCGTCGTGGTCGACTTCAGCGGCGAGGCCCCGGTGGTCACGGACGGGCCGTACGGCGAGACCAAGGAACTGTTCGGGGGCTTCTTCCTGGTCGACGTCGCCTCGAAACAGGAGGCGGTCGAGTGGGCCAAGCGGGTCCCGGCGGCCCCCGGGTCCAAGATCGAGGTCCGCCGGGTGCCCGGGAGCGACGAGGTCCCGCAGGTCGACGAGTGATCGTAAAGGACTGGGCCGGGCGCGAGAGCAACGGCCAGATCTGATGGGTACGGCCGATGTCGAGGCCGTCTGGCGGATCGAGTCGGCTCGGATCGTCGCCGCGCTGACCCGGTTCACCGGCGATTTCGGGCTGGCCGAGGACGCGGCCCAGGAGGCGGTGGCCGAGGCGCTGGTGTCGTGGCCGCTCGCCTCTCCGGCGAATCCGGCCGGCTGGCTGATGGCCACGGCCCGACGGCGGGCGATCGACGCGATCCGCCGCCGGGCAGCCCTCCAGGACCGATACGCCCTGCTGGCGGCCGACTTGGCGGTCGACTCGGCGGTCGACGAAGGAATCGATCCCGACAAGATCGATGACGACGTGCTGGCGCTGATGTTCGTCAGCTGCCACCCGGTGCTTTCCCCCGAGGCCCGGGTGGCGCTGACCCTGCGCGTGGTCGGCGGCCTGTCCAGCGAGGAGATCGCCCGCGCGTTCCTCGTACCCGTGCCGACCGTGCAGGCCCGCATCACCCGGGGAAAGAAGACGATCGCGGCGGCCGGGGTGCCGTTCGAACTGCCGCCGGCCGCCGAGCTCCGGGAGCGGCTGGGCGGCGTGCTCAGCGTCATCTACGTGATCTTCACCGAGGGGTCGACGGCCACGTCGGGCGACCGACTGCTGCGCCCCGACGTCGCGCACGAGGCGATCCGGCTGGCCCGCACGCTGGCAGCGCTGCAGCCGGAAGAGCCGGAGGTGCACGGCCTGCTCGCGTTGTGCGAGCTTACGGCCGCGCGCTTCCCGGCCCGGACCGGCCCGGACGGTTCGCCGATCCTGCTCGAGGACCAGGACCGGCGGCTGTGGGACATCTCTGCGATCCGCCGTGGGCTGGCCGCGCTGGCCAAGGCATCGACTCGCGGCCTCGGCCCCTACGGCCTGCAGGCCGCGATCGCCGCCACCCATGCGTCGGCGCCCTCCGTCGAGGCAACCGACTGGGACCGAATCGTGGTGCTCTATGAGGCACTCGGCCGGGTCGCACCCTCGCCGGTGGTCGAGCTCAACCGGGCCGTCGCCGTGGCCATGGCCTCGGGCCCGGCGCAAGCCCTGGCCATCGTGGACGCGCTGATCGCCTCGGACCGGCTCCCCGGTTCGCATCTGGTCCCGACCGTACGCGGTGAGCTGCTGGCCCGGCTCGGACGGCGACCGGAAGCGCGCGCCGAGCTGGAGCTGGCGGCCCGGCTGTGCGCCAACCAGCGCGAACGCTCAGTGCTGCTGCGCAAGGCGGCCACGCTGAGCTGACTTTTTTCAGCTCGGCCGGCCGATTGCAGCTACGCGAGATCCAACAGGTGCATCTCGCCGCCGCGGATCATCCAGTCGTCCCAGTAGCCGAGACGCCCGCACGCGACACAGCGACTCGTGATGGCGATCGCACGGATTCCGTCACCATCGGCGTAGACGGAGTAGCCCACCGCGACGTTGAAGTCCTCTTCGTCGCCGTCACCGTCGCACTCGCAGACCATGATGCCGGACCTGGCGTCATCCCAGTACTCGCCGCTGTCCGCGATGAAATGCTCCGCACCGCAGCCGCGGCATATGCGCTTCGCTGCGTGCTCCTCGAGATCGCCACAAACGCCGAAGACATGTCCGCCGCACGCCGCGCACCTGCACAGCCGTACTTCGTGAACGTCGTATCCCTCAGCGCCTTGCGCCATCGCGTAATCGGTGAGGTCCTCGAGGGTCTCGCCCACCGGCCAGCCGCCGACTTCGCTGATCACCACAGCCGCCATCTCACCATACTGGGGCACTGCGACGCACACGCTCATGCCGCTGACCGCGTGGTCGCCGAACTCGGACCGAGCGTACGGCCGGCGGCAGATGAGGACGTTGGCGGCCCGCCAAGTTGGTCGGCGGAAAAATGGTTGGGCGGGACGATATTCGGGCTGATAGCGTGCGGGAGACCGTGCCAGACCGCGAGGAGGTGAGACCCATGAACGCTGTATCGATGTGGGTGCTCCCCCTCGTCGTCACGGTCGGGCGATTGACGTAGGTGTCGCCGGGAGCGCCTCGACAAGGCAACCCCGAAAGGCAACAACCTATGAATTCTGCGCATTTCACTTCGGGCATGGGCGAGCATGCCGTACTGATCACGCGGGTCGCGGAGAGGCAATGGCACGCTGTGGAGGACGACCGGGTGGTCGGCCGCGGTGACGCCTCGCGCAGGCCCGACGGGCGGATCTTCGTCAGCATCGACGCGTGGCATGGCGCTGTCTTCGACCAACTCGCCGATGCCATGCTGGCGGACCTGCCGAAGCCGCTGTACACGGTGGTCGACGAGGCTGACCTCGACTTGACGTCCAATTGGGAGCGAGCCGGCTTCACGACCCGACGCCGCGAGTGGGAGTACCTCGTGCCCACCGACCCGCGGGTCACGGGACTCGGCTCAGTGCTACCGCCGCCGGGCGTGACGATGGTGGCCGTCGGCGAGGCGGAGGAGGGCCCTCTGCGCACGTTGGACCGCGTGATTCGCGACGAAGTCGAGGCCACCGTCGGATGGCAGGAGATGCCGGCTGAGGTGTTGCCCCGCCCGGACGGCGCTACCCTGCTGGACCCGTCGAAGTACGCGGTGGCAGCACAGTCCGATGAATACGTGGGACTGGTCCGGCTGGCGCCGGTGACCCGGCAGCCACGGATCGGGTTGATCGCAGTCCGGTCCGACCGGCACCGCCGCGGTATCGCTCGGGCGCTGCTCGCCCACGTGCTGGGTTCGCTGCACCGCCGCGGGATCGAAACGGCATCGGCCGAAGTGAACGAATCCAACGGGGCGGCCATGGCGCTGTTCGAAGGCATCGGCGCCCGGCGTGCGAGCAGCAACCTGGAGTTGGTGCTCCGCTGACGCCCCACCGCATCACCGCGCGAGGGGACCGGGCCCGAAGCACGCGCGGCACAGGCCGACCTGATGAGCGAGCATCGGTTCCCGTAACACGCGGGACGGCCGGTCGCGGCCGCCGTCCGCGACAACCGCGTCTGCCGAGGCGCCTCCATCACGGTTGCG
This sequence comes from Planotetraspora thailandica, assembly GCF_016863335.1. GTDB lineage: Bacteria > Actinomycetota > Actinomycetes > Streptosporangiales > Streptosporangiaceae > Planotetraspora > Planotetraspora thailandica. The sequence continues at coordinate 82,008 of NZ_BOOR01000007.1, read as the reverse complement.
TCAACGGAATTCGTTTCCTCACCGACCTCACAGTCACCGACCGGAGAAGTGCGAAGATATGGCAAGAACAACAGACGGCATCGAAGTCGAGGGCACCGTCGTCGAGTGCCTGCGCAACGCCACCTTCAGGGTGGAGCTCCAGAACGGGCACAAGGTGCTAGCGCACATCAGCGGGAAGATACGGAAGAACTACATCAAGATCTTGCCGTATGACCGGGTGCTCGTGGAGCTCAGCCCGTACGACCTCACCCGCGGCCGGATCCTCTACCGATACAGGACGTAGCGGCGAGCGGGACGCCGAAATAGGAAAAGAAGTCTCCGATCTGGATCGGAGAAGTGCTCGATGCAGGAATCAGAGTCGACGACTCGGTTCTTCGTCCGGTACCTCGGCCGGGTAGGCACGTCACCGGCCTTTCGCGACAGCGGTATCGACCGTCCGGCTTCGAGCCGGACGCCGATACCGCTGTCGCATCGCGTCTTTCGTCGGAGCCGACATGCACGCTCATCCGCATGAGCGCCTGGCTCGCGGCAGAAGAGTGCGTCGCTCAGTAAGGTTATTCGACCTTGGCTTCCAAATCAGGCGGCAGTTTTCAAGAGAGCGACTACGTCAGCCCTGACCTGGGCATAGGCACTCCCATGTCCGCGCTTCATCAGGTATTCCGCAGCGTCTTGATTTGTCTGCCGATGCTGCCCCGCTCGACCCTGGCGGCGCAGCCACTTCGTGGAACGAACAGGTGATGATGGGCATCACCGACGGTCGGCATCGTCGAGGCGTTGAGGACTGGATGCAGAAGCTGGTCGGCTGTGACACCGAGAACCGTTCGACCTCCGCCGCGAACGAGTGGGGACGCGGCGGGCCCCACATCGCCGCCAGCATGTTGGCGGCCTGCCTGCGCCGGACCTCGAACTCGGTGTACACCCGCTCGTAGATGTCGACGATCGCGCCCTCGTCGTCGGCTGGCGTCTCGTAGAGGCTTGGGCTCGACGCGATCGGCGCGAAGTGGCCGCCCGGCACGGACTCGGCCTCGCCGATGAGCCAGGACCCACGGCCGGATCCATCAGTGGGGAACGGCCGTGCGACCAGATCCAGGACCGCGGCCACAAGGCTGTGATCGTCTACGCGGTGACACTACTGCGGGTCGATGCTCACCAGGTCGAGGTCGTCAAGGTCGATGGGCGTGGCTTTCCGCTGCGAGGCGACGGTACTGGTTGCGGTTATCGACGAGTGGTTGTGACAGCTGCTGCTGTCCGTCTTTCGGGCTGTCGAGCGGTCCGGATCAGGTGGACGGCGAGGACTGCGGTCCACCCTGACCCGATCGTGGCGACGGCTCGCTCAAGCAGGCCGTGGATGGCTGCGGTCGAGTGCAGTCCGAAGGCGATGAACGACGCCATCACGGCGAGACCGGTCAACAGAGACGGGCCACCGAGCCGCTGCCAGCCGGGGGTTTCCTTGAGGCGACGGGACATCGGGAATGGTGAGATCGCCAGCAGCGTGACCACGACGACGCCGCCGATCACGTCCTGGGCTCCTGCGAAGGTGGACGTGGCCTGGTGTGCGCCGCAGACGCCGCTCTGGCAGGGGATCTGTAGGAATGACAGGATGTTGCCGAAGCCGAGCGCCGAGAAGGCGAGCATCCACGGGGCGTAGAAGGCGGTTCGGCCGGCGGCGCGCAGTGCTGGACGCAGTCCGAAAAGGGCGAACAGCATGGTGCCGATGCCGGCCGCGATCAGGAGTGTCACCGGGACCTCGGCGTGGGGCGCCGTGCGGGCCATCAGGTCGCTGATGGTGTCCCGGACAATGCTGTAGCTGTGGGGTTGCCAGCTGGCGGGGATCAGCCAGCCGGCCATGAACAGGATCTGCGAGGCGAGGCCGATTATGCCGAAGGCGGTCAGGGCCCTGTCGGGCGTTGATCGCCGGTCCGGCTCACTCGGCCGGGTTGTCTGGTCTGACCGTGTCGATGGCGTGGTGCACGTCATAAGGTCCCCCCATTGGTCGCGTCGTTGTTCGCCTGGTATTTCCACCACTGGTCACGCCTGTCCGTCTTGGCCCGCGTGGGCTCTGGGCCGCTCGTGCCCACGAGCCGCTGGGCGAGGTGCGTGAAGGTGCTGATCTCCTGGTCCGTCCAGGCGGCGGTCCATGCGGCGAACAGTCGCAGGCCGTTGTCGACCATGCGGTCGATCTCCTGCTCACCGGCCTCGCTGAGCCCGACGGTGTAGCGCCGGCCGTCCGCGGGGTCCGGGCGGATCACCACGCGCCCGGCCTCGCGCAGGGACTTCACGCGGCCGGTCACCGAGGACGGCTTCGCGTTCAACTCGGCCGCGATCTCGCCGGGCGACAGCGGGCCGCGCCGGAGCAGCAGTTCCATGATCCCCACGAGCTCGACGTCGAAGGCCCGGCCCTGTCCACGGCGGATCACGTTCACCAGGCCCATGACGGCGCCGGCGAACGCGGAGATGTCACGTTTCTCGGTCACGGGCACGAGCGTAAAGTAGTTCGTGCGTCGTAGCAAATATTTTTCCGTACCCACCACGCCCTACCGGACCGCCAGTCCAGCCAATCCTCGCGAGCATGCCGATCAGCCATGATCGGGTGTACCGACATCGGCAGATGAGCGCGTTCCGCGTTTGGGCGCGACCAACGGCAGAAGCGAGCGTTCAGTGGTGACTGAGACGGGCACCAACGTTGCCCGTCGCGTTGTTCTGCGTCCGTGCGGTGGCGGCCAGTCGCCGCAGGGACGTGATGTGCAGCGTGAGCAGCAGCGGGACGGCAGCCGTGGGGATCAGGGCGAGCGGGAGTTCGGTGATCGCCCGTGAGGAAGGTGTCACGTTGAGGATCCCAAAACCGGTGAGCGTCCCCAGGGTCAGCGCCGTGACGAGATCGACGATTCCCAGCACGTTGAACCACACCGCGATCCGGCGACCAGTGCCCTTCGCGATGCGGCGCGCGACGAAGGGCGCCGCGATGCCGGTCGCGATGTCGCCCAGGCCGGCGGGCAGGGCGAACAGCGCGGGCAGGTGACCGAGGGCCATCGTGATCAGGAATGCCACCCCGACCACTCGGAACGTGTGCGGCAGTTCAAGACGGCTGAGCATGCCGGGCGCGGCGAGAGCGCGGGCCACCGAGGGAATCCAGGTGGCGGCCAGCAGGACGACCAGCGTGGCGACGACCGCGATCGGCAGCCCGGGCGGCCGACGGCCGAGCTCGGCGAGATACCCGCCGTGCGCCGCGATCACCCCGCTGATCGTGAACCAGCCGCCGAGCAGCACCGCCGAGACCACGCCGACCCCCACCGCGCGCCGGTGACCGAGACCCGCGAGCTTCGCGCCTTGATACAACACGAAGCTGGTCAGCCCCGGTATTCCGATCATTCCGGCGAGAGTGAGCACCCAGAGATGGACGGGCGCACCGGTCATCGCGATCACCTCGGTTTACTATCTGACAGTTAGTAGCTACTAGATAGTATCTAATGGCTAGTAGAATGCCAGAGTGACCCGCAACGTCCGCACGTACGATCACTTCTGCCTGGTGGCCCGCTCCCTGGAGCGGGTCGGTGACCGATGGAGCCTGCTGGTGGTCCGCGACCTGCTGACCGGCCCCAAGCGGTTCACCGACCTGATGGGACGGCTCGGCGGAATCACCCCGAAAACGCTCAGCCAACGCCTACACGAACTCACCGACGTCGGCATCGTCGCGGTCGATCGCGAGCCCGGCCGCCGCGAGGTCCGGTACCGGCTGACGACCGCCGGCAGCGAACTCGGCCCTGTGGTCGATGCCCTGAACCTGTGGGGACTGCGACACGCCTGGCGCCCGCCACAGCCCGGTGAGCCACTGCACGTCGAGCACCTGCTGGCCGCCATCACCCAAGCCATCGAGCACACGACAGACGACCGCGAACCCGCCCGATGGCACTTCCGGTTCCCCGACGACGACTACCTGGTGGAATGCGACGGTCGCCAGTGGACGTTGACCGCGACCTCACCACGGTCCAGGCCCGATCTCACCGTCACGACCACCACCGACGCATTCGTCCAATTCGTCTTCAGCCAGCCAGACCGGCCGGAGCCGAAGATCGACATCGACGGCGATCAGCCGGCGGTCCGCCGATTCGTCCGTCTGATCAGCACCTTCACCGACATCATCGAACAACCATGACCACGGTCATCAGGGCCTGCGCTAGTCAGGGTCGACGATCTCGACGATGTGAAGCGGCTGCTCAAGAGCGCGGGCCGGCCCCTTCCATTTCACAGCGTCGATTGTGAGGATTGGGCAGATTGCCACGTCGGCGATGGCGGCCACGTGTGCGTCGTAGATGTCGAGTCCGGTGATGGCCATCACGTCGGCGAGTTTCGCAACCTGGTGAATGCCATCCAACGGTGCCACAGTGGCACGCTCGAATGCGGCCAGGCCCACGAGCAAAGCCTGCGCGTCTGGTAGGCCACGGCTGTCGCGCAGCGCGCCGGCGGCTGCGAGCGTGGGGATGACCAGCGCTTGGCCCGCTTGGTCGAATCCCTGGAGGAAGCCGATCAGATTTGCGTCGCCGCGGGCCACGTCAGAAAGGATGCTGGTGTCGAGGATGTGCGGCGTCGGGGTGAAACTACTCACCTGACGCCTCGGGGAATCCCTGCTCGGCGAGCTGCCGGTTTACGTGGGCCATCATCCTGGCCACGCGTGCCGGGTCTGCCTGCCGAGCTCGTTCCCTGAGTAGTGCCAGTGCCCGCTGGTCCGCGAGCCGCTTGTCGGCGATGGCGTCGTTGAAGACGGCGGCCACGCTGGATGCTTTGCCGCTGGCTACCAGGTGTTCGGCGTACTCGACTACGTCAGGATCCACCGTGATCGTGATCCGGGCTTTCCTGTCCCCGCTCATACCCCGCATCATACTCATGCGGTTGGGCTTGAACAGGCTCATTGAGCAGGCAAGACGCGAGCCGTTCCCGTACGGCCCGCGCAGGCGCCCGGCTCAGGTGACCGATGAACGGGACGACGGCGGTCTCTTCGGGATCCGTTACCGACCGATCAGCCGCAGGAACGCCTCGGTCGTCACGATCGGGATCCCATAGATGCGCGCCCTGCGTGCCTTCTGGGAGAGGGTGTCGGGGTCGGCGGCGACCAACAGCCTGACCTTTTTGGTGACCCGCGGATGCGGGACGTATCCCGCCGCGCGGGCCCGCTCCTCCCAGACCTCCCGGTCGGTCTCCGACTCACCGGTGAAGGCGACCAGGTCTCCGGTCGCCAGCCGGAGCCCGTCGAACGGGCGCGACGTCCCCCCATCCGGGTGGGCCAGAGCACGCGTCGCGGAGTCGGCAGGCAGCCCGAGAAGTGCGGCGACCCGGGCGAGCGTGTCCCGGTCGGCCTCCGTGACGGCGCCCTCGACCCGGGTCGCTGCGGCAAGCGCGACGAGGTAGTCGACGTGCAGCCGGTCGAGGTCGGACCTGCTCAACCCCATCGCAGCGGCGAATTCCACCAGAGCGTCGGCCTCCGTGGGCGAGATGTGGAGGTCGAGGAGCGCCTGGTCGAGCAGGGCGAGGTAGGAGTCGGCCACGACCGGCTCGGGCACCCGCGGCATCCTGTCGAGAATCCGGGCCAGGAAATGGGTGTCGCGCTCGGCGGAAACGCCGCGTCGCACCACCGATGTCCCCCGGTCGAGCAGGTCGGGCCAGCGGGCCCGGGCGGAGGCGTCGAGCAGGTCCCGCCAGGGAACCCGCGTCTGGGAAAGCGTGATGTAGTGCTGGAGGAGACCGGCGGCGGCCCGCGCGTCGACGAGGGCGTCGTGATGCCCGCTCAGCGGAACCTCAGCGAGGGCGCAGCACCCGGCCAGATTGCGCGGCGCGTCGGAGAGGAACCGCGGCGCCCATTTCATCGTGCACACCCCTGCCTCGGGGTTGAGCGGGACGTCGATGCCCAGCCGCCTGAACTCGCTCGTGAGAAAGAGGAGATCGAAGGCAAGGTTGTGGGCGGAAACCACCCGTCCGCGGAGGAGGGCGGCGACCGTGCCCGCGACCTCCTCGAAGGCCGGCGCATGGCGGATGTCGGCGGCGGCGACGCGGTGGATGCGCTGAGGCCCCAGATCGCGGCCCGGGTTGACGAGTGTGGCCCACTCGCGCGTGATCTCCCCCGAGTCGTCGACGTGAACGATGCCCACCTCGATGACCCGGTCGTGCCAAGCGGGTCGCAGTCCCGTCGTCTCGACGTCGACGACTGCGTAACCGGACGTGCTCGTCGGCATCGGCTCGCCCTCCATCGGTAATCCCGTTCTCAAGGATTCCCAATGTCTGGATCCTCGACGCCTATTTGGAATCCGCGGCGGCGAGAAGGTCGTCAGTCCTCGCCGGCGGGGAGCCGGTCAGGCTCGTCGGCGGCACCTGAGCAGCTCAACTCGCCGCCGTTGGCCGCCTGCTGGAGCAGGTTGTAGAGCTGCTCGCGCTGGTTGTCGTCGAGCGCGCCGAGCACCTCGTCCTCGACGGCGGCGAGCTGGAATTCGGCCTTGGCGAGTCGCCGTACACCGCGCCGTACGGCAGGCCCCGGCACCGAAGTGGACCTCCGTGAATACGAGGGCCGCACCCACGCCTGGATGCTGCTCTCGGATGCCGGCGCGGCCGAGGTCGTCGACGAGATCGCAACCGTGCTCGACTGATACGCGAGACCGGGATGGTCTGCGGCGATGCGACCGCCGTGGGACATCGGCAGTGCCTTACGGCAGAAGCCATCACGACCGACGATAATTTTTTTCTTGACAGGATTGATTGTCGGATGAGAAGGTTTCGGCATGTGGGAAGTGGCGGTGATCGAAGACGCGGCTGCGGCGGGAGCCGCGCTGGATCCGATCCGGGCACGGCTGCTGTCCGAGCTGGCGGAGCCCGGCTCGGCCAGCAGCCTGGCGGTCCGGGTCGGGCAGCCCCGGCAGAAGGTGAACTACCACCTCCGGGAGCTGGAGCGGCACGGCCTGGTCGAGCTGGTCGAGGAGCGACGCAAGGGCAACATGACCGAGCGGGTGCTCCAGGCGACGGCGTCGTCGTACGTCATCTCGCCGGCGGCGCTGGCCGCGGTCGAGCCGGACCCGTCGCGGTCTCCGGACCGGCTTTCGGCACGGTGGCTGCTGGCGGTGGGCGCACGACTGGTGCGCGAGGTCGGCACGCTCATCACCGGGGCGTCCAAGGCCGGTAAGCGTGTCGCGACCTACACGCTCGACGGGGAGGTGCGGTTCGCCACCGCGCACGACCGTGCCGCCTTCGCGGAGGAGCTCACCAACGCGGTGGCCGGGCTGGTCGCCAAATATCACGACGAGAAGGCGGCAGGCGGCCGGGCGTACCGCGTCATCCTGGCCGTCCACCCGTCGATTCCCCAGACCGCAGGCGACGAAATGAAGGCCGCGGAAGCAGCGCAGGCCGACGAGAAGAAAGAGTCCTGACGTGGGCCACCACTGGGAGCAGCGCGACGAGGCGACGGTCGAGGCAAGCGTCGAGGAGGTGTGGGAGGCCATCGCCACCGGCCCGGGCATCGACTCGTGGTTCATGGGTCGCAACGAGGTGGACCCCGGCCCGGACGGCGCGGTCCGCACAACGATGGGGACGTTCACCATGGGCTCCGCCATCACCGAGTGGGAGCCGCCGCACCGGTTCGCGTATCGCGGCACCGACAGCCCGGACGGACGGTTCGTCGCGTTCGAGTACCTCATCGAGGGGCGCGACCAGGGCAGCACCGTGCTGCGTCTGGTGTCGAGCGGCTTCCTGCCCGGCGACGACTGGGAGGACGAGTTCGAGGCCATGCGCCTCGGCGGCGCGATGTACTTCGCGACGCTCGTCGCGTACCTCGACCACTTCGCCGGCCGTACCGGACGACCGGTCACCGTGTCGGGGCCGCCCGTGACCGACTGGCCGACCGCCTGGGCCGAACTGCACCGGGCCCTGGGACTGTCGGACTCGCCCCGGGTCGGAGACCCGGTCCAGGCCACCGTGCCCGGACTGCCGTCCATCGAGGGAGTCGTCGACTTCGCCAACCCGCATGCCACCGGCATCCGGACGCCGGATGCGCTCTACCGCTTCGTCCGAGGCTACTTCGGCTCGATCGTCCTGGGCCACCACATCTTCGCGCATGACGACACCGACACCACGCAAACCTGGCAGGCCTGGCTCAACGGCCTGTCCGCCTGACATCTTGAGGAGAACCGACATGGGAAGCATCAAGTCCGGCCTGTTCATCTCGCTCGACGGCGTTACCGAGGCCCCGGACACGTGGCACTTCGGCTACTTCAACGACGAGATGGGCAACGCGGTTGGCTCGCTCATGGCGGGCAACGACGCCATGCTGCTCGGCCGCCACACGTATGACGAGTTCGCGAGCTACTGGCCGAACGCGGACGCCGACGACCCGATGACCAAGCAGATGAACAGCGCCAAGAAGTACGTGGTGTCGAACACGCTGACCCAGGCCGACTGGGAGAACACCACCGTGGTCGGCGGCGAGGACGTGTACGACCAGCTGCGTGCGCTGAAGGCCGATCAGAACCTGGGCATGACCGGCAGCGGGACGCTGGTGCGATCGCTGCTGGCGGAGGGACTGATCGACGAACTGCACCTGCTGGTGCACCCCGTCGTGCTCGGCACCGGCCAGCGGCTGTTCGAGGGTTCCGCCAAGGTCCCGCTGAAGCTGGTGAGCTCGGCGACGTTCAGCACGGGCGTGCTGCACCTGGTCTACACGAACGAGTAACGGAAAATACGCGCGCGTGCCGGGGCCTCCCGGCACGCGCTTTTTCGTACGCCCCCAGGGGCGGTGACGGTCAGCGCCGTGCGGAGAAGAAGGCGACGGCACCGTCACGATCGACGCCGATCTCGTCGAGGCCGGCCGTGGCGAGCCAGGACGACAGATCCTCGGCCGTTCCCACGGCGCCGAAGATCCCGCTCCGCTGACACAACGAGATCACCGTGTCCTGCCGCAGGCCGCTCCCCCGCACGACGGCGGTTCCCCGCAGGCGCCCACCCGGCCGCAGGATGCGGGCCATCTCCGCGAGAGCCGCCGGTGGATCCGCAAAGCAGTGCAGGCCGAAGTAGCTGAGGCACAGATCGAAGCAGCCCTCCCGGTACGGCAGAGCCGTCACGCTCGCCTGGACGAACCCGATGCCCGGCAACCCGAGCCGGCCCGCATTCGCCTGCGCGCGGCGCAGCATCACCGGGGACAGGTCGAGCGCCACATAACGACGGGCGCCCTCCTTCGGCAGCCCGCGGAAGGCGACGCCTCCGCCGCAGGGGACGTCGAGCATCCGACCGCCGTTCGCCAGCTCCCGTAGACGGTGGATGTCGCCGTAGAAGCGACTCAGGTCGGCGCCCCACAACAATCTGCCGCCGATCCGGCCGAGCCGTTCGTGCTCGACGCCGAAGTCGTAGAAGACGGCGGTCAGCCGCGCATGCCGCCAATCAGCCATGTCGCAGCCTCCATCTGACGCCGCCCACCCAACCTGGTCTTTCCGGCGTGGTCCACAGGCGAGACGAGCTGTCTCGATAGATCTGATTAATCATGCCCAGGCTGCTTGCCTGATAGATGCGATCAATCACTCCCGTTTCGTCCCGATACATGCCTATATATCCGATATCACAAGATGATGCATAGGATAATTGGCGCACACTCTTCTATCTCCGCGCTCCGGCGTGCATACTCTCCAGCGATAGAACAGATCTATCCGCTGTGAGGAGTGGGCAGATGGCGGTGGACACGAACGTCCCCCAGCACGTCGACGTCGCATCCCCGCCCCGAAACCGCCACGAAGCCCGTGACGCCGCCGCGGGCGACCGGTCCGGATGCCGGATCCGCGACCGGCTGGCCACCCGCACATAACCCCGGCCTCCCCTGGCCCATCCGGCCGTTCCACGCGGCCCAGTTCGGTCTCGCGAGAAGATCGCCCAACTATCACCCCATTTGTTCCCGTACGCGTTGATTAGGATTCAATGCCATCTTTATCCGTGAAAGTGTTAACCGCGGCGGCCGGGATCACCCTCGCCGCCGGCGCATTGGTGCCCGGCACCGCCTGGGCAGACAATGCGCATTCAGCGGATGTCAGCGTCTATGTCTCGTCGGCGACCGGCCGGGACACCAACCCGGGAACCAAGGCCAGGCCGTTCAAAACGCTCGAGGGCGCCCGGGACCATGTCCGGGACATCTCCCGGCGAGCCCACGGTGACATCGACGTCGTGCTGGCCGACGGAACCTATCCGCTCTCCCGTACCTTCACGCTGACCAGCGCGGACTCGGGCCGGAACGGCCACCGGATCACCTACACGGCCGCGCCCGGCGCCCACCCGGTGATCAGCGGAGGCACCCAGGTGCGCGGATGGACGTTGTCGGATCCCGCGCACAACATCTACAAGGCGCACGTCGGCGACATCGACACGCGTCAGCTGTACGTCGACGGGGAGCTGGAGACGCGTGCCCGCGACCGCGACAACCCGCCCGGCTTCTCGAAGACCGCGACCGGATACACGATCACCGACCAGAGTCTGCAGAACCTGAAGAACCAGCAGTACATCGAGGTCGACAGCCGCTGGGGCTGGATGCACTACCGCTGCCCGGTGCAGAACATCACCGCCACGGCGATGACGATGCAGCAGCAGTGCTGGCACAACGCCAACCTGCATGAAGGCCAGGAGATCCAGACCCCGAGCTGGCTGGAGAACGCCTACGAGTTCCTGGACACTCCGGGCGAGTGGTACCTCGACAAGACCACGGGCGACCTCTACTACATGCCGAAGCCGGGCCAGAACCTGTCCACCGCCACGGTGACCGTGCCCATGGTGCAGGACCTGGTCGACCTCAACGGCGACATCGATCACCCCGTGCGCGACGTCGGTTTCGACGGGATCACCTTCTCCTACGCGACCTGGCTCGCGCCCAGCGGACCGGACGGCATGGTCGAAGGACAGGCCGGCTTCCGCATCACGGGAACCGACAATCCGAACTTCGACTCGACCCGGCTCAAGTGGGTCAAGACGCCCGGAGCGGTGAACGTCGCCTACGGCCATGACGTCGCGTTCACGGACAACACCTTCACGCACCTCGGCGCCGTCGGACTGAACCTCAACACCGGCACCCAGGGCACGTTCATCAACGGCAACGTGTTCAAGGAGATCGCGGGAACCGGCCTGCAGGTCGGCGGCACCGACGTGATCGACGCGCACCCCGATGACCCGCGGTCCATCACCAAGGACAACACGGTCACCAACAACGTGGTGACGAATGTGGCCGACCAGTACGGCGGGTCCCTCGGCATCTTCGCCGGCTACACCGAGCACACCGTCATCAGCCACAACAAGGTCTACAACCTGCCCTACAGCGGGATCTCGCTCGGCTGGGGCTGGGGCCTCACCGACCAGGGCGGCGACACGAACTACCCCGGCAACTCCGGCGTGCCGATCTGGGACACCCCCACGACGGCGAAGAACAACGTCATCACGGACAACCGGATCTACGACATCATGAAGCGCCAGGCCGACGGCGGGGCGATCTACACGTTGAGCTCCAACCCCAACAGCGTGGTGTCGGGCAACTACATCTCCGACGTGCCGTCTCCGGCCTACGGGGCGATCTACCACGACGAGGGCAGCCGCTACTTCCACACGACGCAGAACGCGTTCTGCAACGTGGCCTTCCAGTGGATGCTCATGAACCACGGCCTGAACATCGACGCCGAATACAACTTCACCACGCAGCCCCAGTATTCGACCCAGTTCAACACCCTCGATTCGACGGTCGCCAACAACACGACGGTCGACGGTTGTCAGCAGTTGCCCGCCTCCATCGTGGACAACGCCGGCCTGGAACCGCAGTACCGCCACCTCGACCCGGACCAGCCGTCCGGCGACCGGTCCGCTCCGTCGGCGCCCGGCAAGCCCTCCGCGGTGACCGCCTTCCCGACGGTGGCCGACCTGAGCTGGGCCGCGTCGACGGACGACACCGGCGTCACCGGTTACTCCGTCTTCCGCGACGGCAAGCTCGTCGGCGCCTCGAAGAACCCGCAGACGCGCCTCACCGGCCTGACCGCGGGACAGACGTACACCTTCACCGTGACGGCGCGGGACGCGGCGGGCAACGAGTCCCGCACGAGCAAGGCGGTCACCGTGACGATGCCCGCAGGGATCGACCTGGCGCTGCACAAGCCGGTGACCGTCTCGTCGTACTCGGAACCCAACGTCCCTGACCTGGCCGTCGACGGTGACCTGTCGACCCGGTGGGCGCAGGGCCTCGGACTGCCCGACCCGTCGTGGATCCAGGTCGACCTCGGTGCGCAGCACAACGTCAGCGGCGTGATCACCACCTTCGAGAAGCAGAGCGGGTACAAGTACCGGCTCGAGGTCTCGACCGACCAGAGCCACTGGGTGACGATCGACGATCACACCGCCGCGAGCACGACCACCTCGGCCAATTACACGTCGCTCGCGCAGCCGATCGCCGGGCGTTACGTGCGGCTGACCGTCACCGGTTCCAACTGGAACGGCGGCAGCATCTACGAACTGCAGGTGTACGGCACGCCGCTGACGTCGGCCGCCGACACCCAGGCCCCGGTCATCTCCGGGAAGCCGGCGGCGAACGTGCTCCTGCCGAGCACGCTCGACCTCAGCTGGCCCGCCGCCACGGACAACACGAGCATCGCGGGATACGCGGTGACCCAGGACGGCAAGCAGATCGCGCTGACCGGGCAGACGACGCTGCGTGTCTCCGGGCTCGCCCCCGCCACGCCGTACACGTTCTCGGTCACCGCGCGCGACGCGGCGGGCAACGAGTCGGCGCCGAGCCAGCTGACGCTGACGACGCCGGCGGACGACGACCTGGCGCTGCACAAGCCGGTGACCGTGTCGTCGTACTCGGAGCCGAACGTCCCGTCGCTGGCCGTCGACGGTGACCTGTCGACCCGGTGGGCGCAGGGTCTCGGGCTGCCCGACCCGTCGTGGATCCAGGTCGACCTCGGTCAGGCCACGTCCGTGAAGGGCATCGTGACGACGTTCGAGCTGACCAACGGCTACAAGTACCGACTCGAATATTCGCTGGACGGGACGGCGTGGTCGACGTTCGACGATCACACGGCCGTGGCCACCACGGAGCGGGTGAACACGGCTTTCGCCCCCGCACCGGTGCAGGCCCGATATGTACGGCTGACCGTCACCGGGTCCAATTGGAACGGCGGCAGCATCTACGAACTCCAGGTCTACGGCGGTTTCTGACGCCTGTCCGGATGAGCTGACCCGCGGCCCCCAGGCCCTGACCTGGGGGCCTCTCCATGGAGATCACTAAAGCCAGCAAATGCGCATTGACGGATATATAGGGACGTCGATATATCCATTTGCATGATCGACTATGTGATCGTCGGGGCCGGGTCGGCCGGGTGCGTGCTGGCCAACCGCTTGTCGGAGGACCCGAGGGTCCACGTGCTGCTGATCGAGGCAGGCGGCTCTGACCGCAACCCGCTCTATCAAATTCCGAAGGGATTCGGAAAACTCTTCGACGATCCGACGAAGGTCTGGCACTACCCGACGCGTCCGTTCGGCCCGAGCGCGCAATCGGAGATCTGGCCCCGCGGCAGGGTCCTCGGCGGATCCAGTTCGATCAACGGAATGGTGTACAACCGGGGCCATCAGGCCGACTACGACGAACTCGTACGGCTGGGCAATCCGGGATGGGGCTGGGACACCATCCTGCCGATCTTCCGCGCCATCGAGGACAACGCGCTGGGCGCGACGGAGACCCGGGGCGTGGGCGGGCCGTTGCACGTCTCCCTCCCCCGTGACCCCGATCCGCTGTGCGAGGAGATGATCGCCGCCGGCACAGCGCTCGGCTTGACCGCCGTGGTGGACGTCAACGAGTCCGACGGCGAGCGCATCGGCCACGCGATGGCGACTATCAAGGACGGACGGAGATTCAGCGCGGCCAGGGCGTTTTTGCACCCCGTCCGCGGCCGGCGCAATCTCACGGTCGTCACCGGCGCCCTGGCGACCGAGCTGCTGTTCGAGGGCGACAAGGTCATCGGCGTCCGGGCGCGCGACGCCAAGGGCGGCCTGGTGGACTACCTGGCCCGCAGAGAGGTGGTCCTGTCCCTCGGCAGCCTCGCCACGCCCAAACTGCTGCAGTCGTCCGGCATCGGGCCTTCCGACGTGCTGCGTGCCGCCGGGGTCGAGCTCCGCCTGGACCGGGCGGGAGTGGGCGCGCACATGCGCGAGCACCGGTGCCTCGCCCTGAAGTTCCGCCTCAAGGAGGACCTGGGCTACAACAGGCTGCTCTCCACGCCGGCCCAGCAGGGCGTGACCGCGCTGAAGTACCTGCTGAACCGGAAGGGCCCCCTTGCCGCACCCGCCTACGACGTGATCGCCTTCCTCAAGTCCCGCCCGGAACTCGACCGGCCGGATGCCCAGTTGCTCATGGGGCCGTGGTCGGTGGCGACGTACAAGGCGGGTGAGACGGTCGCCGTCGAAAGAGAGCCGGGAGTGTCGGTCGTCGCCGAGGTGCTCCGCCCCACGTCGGAAGGCAGCGTGGCCATCACATCGGCGGATCCGGACGCTCCGTTGCGGGTCGACCCCGGCTACTTCGGCTCGGACCACGATCGTCGCGTGGGCGTCGACCTCTTCCACCGGATGCGCGAGTTCTTCGCCCAGGAGCCGATCGCCTCGAGGCTGATGCACGAGACGTTCCCGGGCCTGGAGATCCAGTCGGACGAGGACGTCATCGACGCCGCACTCGACGGCGGTTACTGCGGCTACCACGCGATCGGGACATGCGCCATGGGACCGGACGACGCCGATGTCGTCGACTCCCGGTTACGCGTGCGAGGCGTCGGCAATCTCCGGGTGATGGACTGCTCGGTCTTGCCGACCATGGTGTCGGGCAATCTGAACGGCCCCATCATGGCGATGGCCTGGCATGCCGCAGAACTCATCCTCGACGGGGCCTGATCACCGGCGCGTTCTCGCAGCGGCAGGGCCCCGCCGTCACGTCACGCGAACCGGGCCGCGCGTCCCCGCACGAACGTGGCCGTGGTCTCGACGACGCGGCGGGCCTGGAACTCCATCGCGGCCAGCTCGATCTCGCCGGGCGGGACCTCGGCGTTGTTGGACGTGTGGCTGGTGCCGTACGGGTTGCCCATCTGGAACTGGATCGGGTCGGCGTAACCGGGCGGGACGATGATCGATCCCCAGTGGTAGAACGTGTTGTTCAGCGCGACGATCGTCGTCTCCTGCCCGCCGTGCCGGGTGCCGCTCGCAGTGAACGACGAACCGATCTTGTCGATGAGCTTGCCCTGCGCCCACAGGCCGCCGGCGGTGTCGATGAACTGCTTGAGCTGCGACGCCGGCAGTCCGTAGCGGGTGGGTGTGCCGAACATGATCGCGTCGGCCCACTCCAGGTCGTCCAAGGACGCCTCCACGATGTGCTGCGTGGCGGCGGCATGGTCGCTCCAGCCCTGGTTGGAGGCGATGGCCTCGGCGGGGGCCAGCTCGCGCACCTTGCGCAGCCGTACCTCGGCGCCCGCCTTCTCCGCGGCGGTGGCGGCGGTCTTGGCGAGCTCGAAGACCGTTCCCGTCGAGGAGTAATAGATGACGGCTACTCGGACGGCCTCATTCAGGGACATAGGTGATCTCTCTCGTTTCCGGTCTGAACCGAAATGAATTTAGGCCGGGCCATCGGAACGCGCATCGGTCATCGCATCGGTCATCGCATCAGTCATGCGCCCGCTCTCGGCGCCCCCAAGCGCGTACGGCAGGCGGCCCGGTCATTCGCCCAGCGTCGCGGCGCGCTCCCTGAGCTCGGCGCGGGAGGTGATGCCCAGCTTGAGGAAGACGCTGGACAGGTGATGGCCGACCGTCCGGGGGCTGATGAACAGGGAGGCCGCGATCTCCCTGTTGGTCAGCCCCTGCGCGGCGAGCCTGGCGATGCGTGTCTCCTGCGGCGTCAACGGGGTGGGACCGGAGGCCTGCTCCGCCCGGGTGCCCGTCTCGCCGGCCAAAGCGAGCTCCGCCTCCGCGCGGGCCTGCCATTCATGCGCCCCCAGCTGGGCGAAGGTCTCCCTGGCGGCGCGCAGATGTCCTCTGGCCTGGGCCCTGCGGCGGGCTCTGCGCAACCACTCGCCGTAGAGAAGCTCGGTCCTGGCGTGGTCGAACGGGCGGTCGGCCGCGGCGTATCCGGCCAGCGCCAGCGTGTAAAAGTCCTCCGCCTCATCGCCTTCCGTCGTCAGCCCCCGGCAGCGGAAGGCCGCGCCCCTCGCCCAATCGGCCCCGCTCCGGTCCGCCCACTCCTCGATGAGCCGCATCCACTCCGTGGTCGCGTCGTGGCGTCCCGCGCGGACGGCGGCCTCGACCGCGTCCGCCGCCGCCAGCACCGCGAAGGTCGAATGCTCCCCCTCGCCGCCTGGCGTGATCAACCTGTCCAGCAGCTCGGAGGCGTCCGCGGCCCGGCCCGCGCCGAGCGCCGCCACCCCCTGGTACCAGTAGGACGAGCCCGTCAGCGCCCGGGACGACCTGCTGGACCTGCTCCGTCGCGCATCGCGGATCAGCTCTTCCGCGGCGGTCTCCCCTTCGGTGGTGGACCTGAGCCAGCCCACCACGGTCATGGCCTGAGCGATCACGCTCTCCGCCCCCATGTCCTCGCCGAGCCGGAGTCCTTCGCTCACGTTGAGCCGTCCTTCCGCCCAGCGACCGCTCATCAACTCGACCGTGCCGAGCTGCGCCAGCAGGAAGGCTCGCGCGGACAGCGTCCCCGTCTCCTTGGACCGGTCGGCGGCTCCCTGGTAGCAGACTCGTGCCTGCTCCTCCAGCCCCCAGGCGATGGCGATCGGAGCGGGAAGCAGCAGCCATGTGATCAGATCGAGGTCGTCTCCCTGAGTGATCTCCGGCATGGCCTGGCCGCCGGGTAGCGCACCCTCGAACCACCAATGGCGAACGCCCTTGACCAGCAGATCGACCTGTTCGTCCCCCGTCGCGGGCAATCCGTCCAGGACGCCCAGTGCCCGAGCCCAGTGTTCAGGTGAGTCGATGTTCCACGCCGCCCGCAGCGCGAGGCACGTGAGCTGCACAGCCAGCCGAGGATCCTCGACGATCACCGCGTCGGCCAGCAGCAGCCCATGGGCGCGCGCCTGCTCACCGTGGACGAACTCCAGCAGACCCCGCAGCCCTCTGCTGAGCGTCGCGACCACGGCCTCAGCGGCCAGGCTTCGCGCCCGCGTCAGCAGCTCGCGCGCGGGCTCAGGCTCCCCCGACTGCCAGGCGGCGCGTGCGGCCTCGGCGTACCTTCTGCCCGACAGCTCCCTGTCAGGGGTCAGCTCGGCCGAACGCCGCAGCACTCTGGAGGCCGTCGCGCACCCGCCCCGGGCCAAGACCCGCTGCGCCGAGCGATGCAGAAGGTCGGCGACCTCCGCGTCCGGCTCCAGCGTCGCTTCGGCGAGATGCCAGGCCCGGCGGTCCATGTCGTCCCCGCCGGCGAGCACGGCGGCCAGGGCCCGATGAACGGCCTGCCGTTCAAGCACGGGCGCCGCCTCGTAGATCACACTGCGGATCAGGGGGTGGCGCAAACTCACCCGCGTCCCCGACAGGTCGAGGAACCGGTCCACCACTGCCTGGTCCCACGTCTCGGGGCCGATCTCGAGCACGGTGGCCGCGGCGCTCACCGTCCCGAGGTCGCCGCGGTCCTCCGCCGCGACCAGGAGCAGTAGCGTCCTCGCCGCTGTGGGAAGGGACGCGACCGTGGCGAGGAACGCCTGGCGCAACATCGGCCCCGGAGGAAGCGTGTCCCCCACGGCAAGGCAGGCGCCGCCCATCCCGGAGAACTCGTGCAGCGCCAGCGGATTGCCGTGGGCGGAACGCAGCACCGCCCTGACTGCCGAATCGGTGAGCTCGGCATGCTCGGCCCGCAGGTACGCATGCGCGGCGGACTCGTCGAGCGGCTCGACGTGGATTTCCGCGACGCCGCTCCATCTGCCCTCGGCAGGACCATGATCGGTGGCCACCAGGGCGATCGACTCGGTGCGCAGCCTGCGGGCGACGAAGGCCAGACAGCTCGCCGACTCCGGGTCGATCCACTGGGCGTCGTCCACCAGGATCAGCACCGGCCGCGGGCGTGCCAGTTCCGACAACAGAGTCAGCGTGGCCGCCCCGAGCAGAAGGCTGTCGGTCCTGCCCTCGCCCAGGCCGAAGGCGGCTCGCAACGCCGCCGCCTGAGGTGCGGGAAGCGCGTCCACGCGATCGAGCACGGGCCACAGGAGCTCGTGCAGGGCGGCGAAGGCCATGGCGGATTCCGACCGCGTTCCCCTGCTGCTCAGGATGGTGAGGCCTTCGGCCCGGCCCTCGATGTACCGAAGCAGCGCCGTCTTGCCGATGCCCGGATCGCCCCGGAGCACGCGGGCGCCGCCCCGCCCCCGCTGAGCCGCATCGAGGAGACGGTCGAGCTCCGCCGTCTCCCGATCTCTCCCGTACAGCACTGCTGAGGCCACCCCCTTACGTTACAAAATGTGAATGTAACCTAATCGAGACCCTGCGCTATGCCCCTCCCCCTGCCGTCAGGAGCCACGCCATTTGGGCGGACTTAATCCCCATTCAGGAAATGAAGTCAGAAGCCCCACTGATACTGTTCTGCCTCACAAGTTGTGCTAAATCCGCTAACGGGGAGTCGGTGTGGCGCACGCACTCACGGTTGATGACCCGCGCCGCCTCGGCGCCTTCGAAATCGTGGCGCGTATCGGAGAAGGCGC
Source organism: Planotetraspora thailandica (assembly GCF_016863335.1). Taxonomy (GTDB): domain Bacteria; phylum Actinomycetota; class Actinomycetes; order Streptosporangiales; family Streptosporangiaceae; genus Planotetraspora; species Planotetraspora thailandica. The sequence continues at coordinate 63,298 of NZ_BOOR01000007.1, read as the reverse complement.
ACAGGGCGCGGTCTACCTCGGCCGCTCACCGTCGGGCGATCAGGTTGCGGTCAAACTACTGCACGCCCGGCTCTCCGGCGACCCCGACGCCCGCGCCAGATTCCTGCGTGAGGTCTCGGTCGCCCAACGGGTCGCGCGGTTCTGCACCGCCCCCGTCCTGCACGCCGACCTCGAAGGCAACCAGCCCTACATCGTCAGCGAGTACGTTCCGGGGCCGTCGCTGCGCGAACTGGTGCAGCGCGAGGGGCCGCGGCGAGGAGCCTCGCTCGACCGCCTTGCGATCAGCACGGTGACCGCGCTGGCCGCGATCCACCGGGCGGGCGTCCTGCACCGCGACTTCAAGCCGGCCAACGTGCTGATGGGCCCGGAAGGCCCCGTCGTCATCGACTTCGGCATCGCGAAGGCACTGGACACACCCGGCATGACGGCCACCGGAGAGGCCCTCGGCACACCCGCCTACCTGGCCCCCGAGCAGGTCCACGGTACGGCCGTGACCCCGGCGGCCGACATGTTCGCCTGGGGCGTCACCATGGTGTTCGCCGCCACCGGAAGCCCCGCCTTCGGCTCGGACACCATCCCTGCGGTGATCGCGCGAATCCTCAACGACCACCCCGACCTCACCGCCCTGGACGCGCCGTTGCGTGACGTGGTCGCCGCGTGCCTGTCCAAGGACCCCACCCGCCGTCCTTCAGCCGAGAGCGTGGCGGCCCGCCTGATGGGTCAGCAATCGGCCGAAGCGAGCACAGGCGATCGGCAGACCAGCAGAAACCCCCATACATCCCAAAGCGGTCAAATAGGCAATAAGCCAAGCAATAACGGAAACATTGTGAACGTCAGAAACGACGTGCACATTGTCGGCCACACCGACGGCCGGAAAGGCAAGCCGCGACTGGCTATCACGCTGACGGTCTCAGCGGTGGTCGCTGCGGCCCTGGTCGCCGGCACCGTGGCGTTCATGAAGTCATCCGGCGCGTCCAGCGGCTCCACGCCCGTCGCGCAGCAGGCACCTGCCGTGGATGCGCCCGGCAACGGGCAGACCCAGGACGACGGTCAGGCCGCGAACGCACAGGCCGACGGGAGCGTGCCGGACAAGACATCGGCGGCCAAGGGTCCGAAGGGGACCGGCGCATCCACTCGGGCACCCGCGACGTCCGATTCCCGGACGACTTCGGGGGGTACCGCACCACGGACAACGAACCCCTCACGGGCGCCCTTGCCACCTGCCACGTCGGCGCCCCCACCGAGTACGGCACCGGCCACGACGGCGCCCAAACCGAACCCGTACACGCCGACTCAGGTATGCGGGTCCGGGTACCAGGTCATCGACTCGCACGCCCTGAGCGGCGCCACCGTCTACCTGCTCTACAGCAACGGGTCCGGGAAGAACTGCGTGGTGACGATGTCGAAGTACGTCATCACCCAGAAGATCAAGATGAGTGCCGTTCTGCAGGTTCAGGACAGCTCCAGCAGCGGCGACTCCGGCAACTACACCGTCTACGCGGGCCCGCTCCGGCTGTCGGCCGCAGCCAAGTGCGTGGTCTGGGGCGGCGGGTACGGCACGTCCAGCTGGAAGAGCGGCTGGTCCCACTGCGGTTAGCCGGTCCCACCGGCTTGATCATCGAGGTCGGCGACACAGAGCGTCTCATTCGCCGGAACGACCGTGATCTCATCCGCCATCCGCGCCGCCACCTCCGTAACGCTCGATTTCCTCGGCGAGGGTACCGAGCGCGGGAGCGAAGGCCTTCCCTCGAAGAGCCGGGTGTTCATCGGTCGTTGGGGAGACCTTGCCCTCAGCGCCACGGCCAATCGGTTAGGTGATACCAAACCACCCATAAACACATCAGTCCCAAGCATCGCATTGGGCCCAGGAGACACCATGGTCGACCCGAACCGTCGAGAGCTTCTCAAATCTGCGCTGGCGGCGGGGGTGGTGCCCTTGCTACCTGGTGCAATACTCGCCCATTCGGATGGGTCGAAGAAGCCCGGTCAGCCGCAGATCCCTACTCAGCCGAGTCTTTTCCCGCACGGGGTGGCCAGCGGTGACCCGCTGACCGACCGGGTCATTCTGTGGACTCGTGTGACCGCTCCGGGAGCACAGTCAACTCATGCCGAGGTCGCGTGGGTCGTCGCTCGTGACCCCGAGTTGAAGCACGTCGTCGCGTCAGGCACCTCCACCACCGACGCGTCACGTGACTGGACGGTGAAGGTGGACGCCGACGGGCTCAAGCCCGGAAGGACCTACTACTACGCCTTCTCCGCGTTCGGCGGCAAATCACTGGTGGGGCGCACTCGTACGGCACCGAAAGGATCACCCGACTCCCTGCGGTTGGCGATCGTCACCTGCGCGGACTACACGCAGGGGCTGTACAACGCCTACGGGCGCATCGCCGAGCGCGACGACATCGATGCCGTCGTGCACCTCGGCGACTACATCTACGAGGGCGGCAAGCAGGACAAGGTGCGCCCTGCCGTCCCGCCCGTCGAGGTCCGCACCCTTGACGAGTACCGCGGTCGGTATGCGTCCCAAAGGCTGGACGCGAACCTGGCCGAAATGCATCGCCACCACCCCATGATCTGGGTCTGGGACGATCACGAGACGTGCGACGGGACGTGGCGCGACGGCGCCGACCCCAAGAATCAGGACGAGGCGGAGGACGGACCGTTCTCGGCCAGGAAGCTCGCCGCCCGACAGGCCGCGCTGGAGTGGCTGCCCATCAGGTCGCCCGAGCCGCACAACCCCGAGCGCATCTACCGCAGCTTCTCGTTCGGCAACCTCGTCGATCTCATCATGCTCGACACGCGCCGGATCGGACGGGACGAACAAGCCGCATGGCACGTGGACAGCTTCACGCAGACCGGCGCCTTCGCCGACCCCACGCGCCAGATCCTCGGCGAAACCCAGGAGCAGTGGTTCTTCGACTCGCTGCGCGACAGCACCGCCGCCTGGCGCATCATCGGCAACCAGGTCATGTTCTCCCAGTACAAGTTCGTCGGCGCGCCCAATGCCACCAACGCGAGCGTTTACGCCAATCCCGACCAGTGGGACGGTTACAACCCCGCCCGTGACCGCGTCTTCGATGCACTCGAAAAGCACCACGTCAAAGACGTCGTCATCGTCACCGGCGACGTCCACGCGGCGCTCGCCATGGAGGTCACCCGCGACCCCAACAACCCGGAGGCCTACGACCCGGCCACGAGCCGCGGCGCTGTCGCCGTGGAATTCGTGACACCGTCGATCAGCTCCGCCGGTGACCCGGAACCGGAATCCGCCACGGCGCAGACCACGCCGGAGCGGATGCTGGCCTCGCACCAGGCCAACGCCGCCGCCAACCCCAACCCCCACATCAAGTACCTCAACACGCTCAACGGTTACATGATCCTGGACATCAACCGTGAGCGAGTGAAGGCCGATTATTGGCTGGTGCCGTTCGTCGGCCGTCCCACCGACCAGCAAGATCTGGACAAGTCCTTCGTCGTCCCGCGCGGGCGAGCCACACTCATGGACGCCTCCGCCTTTGAAAGCAGCACGAACCCAGACTCTGCCGGCAAGTAGATCCCGGGTACGGCTCGGTCGTCGAACAATCTGGATCTAAGGCGTGTCCCGCGGATCATGGATTTGGGGTGCGGAGCCAGATCCTGATCGAGGCGACGTCGATGGTGCCCTGGTAGATGAGTTGGCGTTTGTCGGTTCTCAGGGCGACGGCCCGGTGACTCTTCAGCTTGCCGAAACACCGCTCGATGGTGTTGCGCTCGGTGTACCACTCGGCGTCGAAGCCGGGCGGACGCCCGCCGGCGCTGCCCCGCTTGAGCCGGTTGGCTTGTTGATCCTTCTTGATCGGGATGACCGCCTTGATACCGCGCCTGCGCAGGTAGGCGCGGTTACCACGGGAGGAGTACGCCTTATCCGCCAGGACCCGCGCCGGTCGCTTGCGAGGCCGGCCCGGGCCCCAGCGGGCGATCCGGATCGGCGAGCAGTCCTGGCCGAGCAGACCGACGAATGGAGCGAAGCCCGCCGCTACATGGGCCTGGACATCCTCGCCAAAGCCCGCATCCGACTCGTGCCAGTCGACACATCGGCCCAGAACCCGATCCCGCAGAACACTCACCGCTTAACCTGCAGAAACAGGATCACGCGAAGGTCAACTCATACACCACTCCCGTGGACGTGACCGACCATCCAGCCTACGAGCTAGCCGAACAACGATCACGCAGAGCTACTTTGCCCCTGATGGCAGCGACCAGAGCGCCGGGCCTTCAGCTCCTCCGCGCTTCCCTAGTCGCTACAGCTCTGGAGGTTCCGTCAGGAACACCACCTCGACGATGACCATCAACACCAACCCCTGAGTCGCCGTCGGGGGACGGCGTACAGCCGCCGGGAGGCTCGCCCTCCCGGCGGCTGCCGTAGGGGAGCGAGCCCGACGAGTTCCCGGAGATCCCCGGCTGATCCATACCCTCGGAGTATCGCTGGGTACTCAAACGCTCATAGCTCTTGAGCCGTGCCATCTGGTGGGCTGGGGGACAGGACACCACTGCGGAGTCCTTGGTGCGTCTCGAAAGAACTGATGAGGAAGTGCCCTATGAGCGATGAGCGAAAGGTCCAAGAGGTCCTGGCCCGCTACGTCCGCGCGACGGACCGGCGTGATGGCAAGGCACAGGGTGCCTTGTTCACCGACGAGGCAGTCGTGCAGATCTACGTCAAGCGGGGACCGGACAGCTACGAGCCGTTCGGTGAGCCACTGGTCGGCGGGGCGGGCGTGGAGTACGCGGTCACGAACTTCATGGCGCCGCACCCGGAAGGCGGTTCCAGCCACCACACCACCTCCGACCACATCATCGAGGTCGACGGCGACAGCGCCCATATGAACGCCCAGTTCGTCGTCTTCGAGGTGCGCACCACGGCACGCCCGGCTGACGGCTGGCCCGCCGGGGTCTTCGGCGCGCAGGGCACCGTGCGGCCGATCGAATCCGGGTACTACGACACCGATCTGCGCCAGATCGACGGTGAGTGGAAGATCGTTAAGCACGACGTCCTCTTGGACATGCCGATCGCCGTCCCGGGTGCCTGATGAAGGCGATCGTCTACCGCCGCTACGGCGGCCCAGAGGTCCTGGAGCTCACCGAGCTGCCGGAGCCCAAAACCCACGTCGACTCGGTCCTGATACGGGTGCGGGCGGCCGCGCTCAATCCCGCCGACCTTGCGTTGCAGGCCGGGGCGCTTGACGGCGCTGTCGAGACGTACTTCCCGGTCATCCCCGGTTGGGACATCGCCGGCGTGGTGGTGCGCCCCGGCCTCGCCACCCCGGAGTTCGCCCCCGGCGACGAGGTCATCGGCTACATCCGCGGCGACGTGCAGCGGGCCCACGGAGGACTGGCCGAACTGGTCTCCGCCGACGTGCGCACCCTTGTGCGCAAGCCGCGCACCATGGACTTCGCCGAGGCCGCGGGGCTGCCGCTGGCCGGACTGACCGCCTACCAGGCCGTCGTGCACACCCTGGACGTTCAGCCCGGGGAGACCATGCTCGTGCACGGAGCGGCCGGCGGGGTCGGCTCCCTCGCCGTCCAGATCGCCCGATCGCGCGGAGTTCGTGTCATCGGCACCGCCTCCCCGCGCAACCACGACTACCTGGTGTCGCTCGGCGCCGAACCGGTCGCTTACGGCGAAGGGACTGCGAACCGCGTCCGGGACCTCGCTCCGGAAGGGGCGGACGTGGTCCTCGACTGCGTCGGCGGCGGCGTGCTCGCCGCGACGGCGGGTGCCGCCCGCCCCGGCGCCCGGGTGGCCTCCATCACCGAGGTCGGTGTGCCGGGCGTCACCCCGGTCTTCTGCCGCCTTGATTCCGCCGATCTCGCCGCCCTGGTCGAGTTCGCCGAGGCCGGCGAACTCCACGTACGGGTCGCAGCCACCTACCCCCTGGAGCGCGCGGCAGACGCACAGCGCGCTTTGTCCACCGGCATGCCCGGCAAGATCGTCGTCGAGATCGCCTGACGACCCCCATGGCCGTGGGCGTGCGCACAGCGCCGCCGCGGACCGAAGCGGCCGATCACGGCCCGGCTCACGGGCTCCTGACCGTGGGCCCTATCTGAGAGAACGGAAACCATGAACACACACACCACCCGGCGCCGTGGCCTGTCCACCGCGCGGACCAGCCTCCTCGTCGCGGGAGCCCTCGTCCTCGCCGTCGCCGGTTTCGGCACCGCCGAGGCCGCCACCAATGAGGCACCGGCCTCCCGTACGGCTTCCGCGCCGGACGCCACCTGGCAGGTCCAGCAGACCCTGGCCAGCTACGTCCGGGACACCGACCACCGGGACGGCGCGTCCCTGTCCAAGCTCTTCACCTCGAAGGGCAAGGTGGAGATCTACGCGAAGAACGCCAAGGGCCGCTACGAGGCCGTCGGGGCGCCTATCGTCGGCCGGGACGCCATCGACAACGCGGTGACCCACCTCCAGGCGCCCCTGCCGGTGCTCGGCTCGGAGCACCACGTCACCAGCGACCCGGTCGTCTCGGTCAAGGGCGACACGGCGCACCTGAACGTTCAGTTCATCACCTACGCCGTTCAGGGCACCCAGGAGCCTGACGGAGGCTGGCCCTCCGGTACGGCCGGGGTGCAGGGCACCATCAAGCCATACGAGGCGGGCTACTACGACGCCAGCCTGCACCGCGACCATGACGAATGGCAGATCACCAGCCTGCGTATTCTGCACGACCTGCCCATGGTGATTCCGGCCGGCTGATCTTCCCCGCCTTTCGTCGCAGGGCGACGCCGCCGCGCAGCAGGCAGCGTGGTGCGGGTCGGAAACTCCCCATCTGACCCGCTTATTTCACGATACGCAACAAAACTGTAGAGTGACGGAATGCGATCGACAAGTGTCGGGTTGTAGAAGCAACCAACACGCAAAGGGAGCCCATGTCCTCGCGAGCGCATGACCTGAGCTGGGGAGATGACGACGAGGGGCGCGTTCCGACCGGTCTCGATCTCAGCAGGCCGAGCATCGCCCGGGTGTACGACTACATGCTGGGGGCAAGGACCACTTCGCCGTGGACTGGGCGGTCGGGGAGCAGTTGAAGAAGCTGATGGGGCCCGGCTGGGAGAGCAGGCGCAACGCGGTCGACAACCGCGCGTTCCTCCGCCGGGTCATGCGCTACCTGGTCAAGGACGCCGAGGTCGGCCTGCCGCCAAAACGAGCGTTTTAGCAGTCCGGGCCGCGATGGGCGGGTTTCCCGCCCATCTCCGGCCGTTCCTCGGCGAGCCCACGACCGGACGGCATCAGAGACCTGGTCAGTATCCGTCCGCGGCGAGGCGGCCGGCCTCCTCCCACGACATCAGCTCCTGGACCTTGGCGAAGTAGGGCGCGGTTTCATCTGGTTCCAGGACCGCTTCGATTACTAGGCGCCCGGGAACACGCGGAAGAAATCGCACGGCTTGGTAGTGATGACGGAACACCGGCGGGTCGAGCACGAGCTGGCGGATGCCGTCGACGACGGGGATCCGGCTGGGGGTAGTGGCGCTCCAAATCCAGCGGCCAGAGGGTTCGGCGAAGTTGAAGCATTCGAGCGCATGCGGCAGCGCGTCCAAGTTGTCCATGTCGATCTTCGCGTCGCCACACATCGCGACGGCTTCGGGGCTCGGAGCTTCGCCGGGCAGATGCCCGCCACCGATGAGGACGCCGGCGAGGAGGGTCTGGAGCTGGTAGTTACCGCTGATCCCGCTCATGCGCATCCGAAACCCTCGCCGGGAAGCGCGGTCCAGAACCAGCAGCGGTTCCTCGTCGAGCAACAACAGCGCTCGCTGCACACACTGGAGATCGCCGTAGTCCGGCTCGATCCGTTCGGTCAGTTCGACCAGCTCGCTGCGGTTCGCCAGCGTCCGGCGCACGCCGGGATCCGCCAGCACCGCGACTGCGGCCATCTCCCACCTGTGGAGGGTTAGCCATCCGAAGTAGAGGGCGTGCCACACCGTCCCGTAGTCGGGTCCGAGTTCGGCCTGCAACTCCTCGCTGGGCATTTCCGCCGGGTCCGGCAGGTCCTCGTCGTCGCCGAACCTCTCTCTCCACAGCCGGGCGAACTCGAGCGCGCGCTCCAAACTCTCCTGCAGACCTCTGAGGATGTGAGGCGCACAGGCCGCCGCGTCGGCGTTCCACTCGACGAGCGCGCCCACCAGCACTGCGTAGACGGCCGCATGCCATTCCGGCATCTCGGACAACAGCCCGGCCAGGCGCGGGGCGATCTCAGCCGAGTGCCCTGCCAGCTCGCTCTTGGGGATCGACGACAGATCACGGTAGGCCGCTTCCAGCAACGACGTCTTCCGTGCGGCGATCGCCGCCTCGACGGCGTCGACGGCGGCGTGCACTGGTAACTGGGGGGATGCCACGGCGGCAGTCTAGACAGGGATCAGCCGGATCCGGTGGCGTGCACGGCACAGTGGTCAAGCGCGAACACGCACCCGCCGCTGTCGTTGATGAATGAGCTCACAAAACACGGATGGAGGAGATCAGGCGGTTCACGTCGGGCAGGTAGTCCTGCGCCGGATCCGGCATGCTGACGAAGAAATAGACCGGGCGTCCCAGCCCCGTGTCGATCATGACCATGGTGAGCAGAATGGTGCGTATGTTGGTGCTCGCCTTGGGGCTGAAGGTCTCCTGCCTGGTGATGACCCAGGCCTCACGGCCGTCGACGGTCAGGGGCGCTGAGACGATGTCCTGATAGGTGACATCCGTCCAGGTCGTATAGGTGTCCATCTCAGCCAACGCCGCTTGGAAGAGCCGGTTCTCGCCGGTATAGCGATAGAGCAGGTCCGGGTTCATGCGGCCCGAGCCGTAGAAGGCGAACCACCCTCGCTCAGGCCGGGACTCCTGGCGGAGCGTGAGCACGCTTCCAGGCACGCTCGACTGGCCCTCTCTGGGCGGGGTGTCCCAGCCCCCGCCGAGACGGGCGTACGAGATGCCTGCCGCACGGTCGGTCGACCGTCCGGCGACAAGGGACGACCTGCCGGAATATCGGGGCAGTTCCATGCGGTCGCCGGCCTGGGCGTAGTCGTTGCCCGGGCCGCTCATCGGCGGGGGCATGTAGCTGGCGGGGTCGCCGACCTTGCCGCCACATGCCGCGTACGGGCCGGTGAACTGGGCGACGGCACTCCCGTCGACCTCCAGGCGACAGGTCACCAGGATCCCGCCCACCCCCCTGGCGGTGACCGACACCTTGTCGCCGTCGTGGAAGACGAAGTCTTCGAAGAGGCCGTCCGTGCGGGTCCGCTTCAATCGTCCGCCCGGCGAGGTCATCTCGACATCCGCGAGCCCTTGGACCGCGACGATATATCTGACCTGCGCCGGCTGGGCGGAGCTCCCGTCATAAAGGGTGAAAGCGGCGAAATAGACGAACAGGATGAATGCGCCGAGGCCACCGGCCCAGCGGGGCACGGGACCGGTGATCCGCCGCCCTTGCCGCGACAACGCCATCAGCTCGCCTCCGCGAGGTTCGGCGCCAGGTTCGGAGACAGGGCGAGCCCGGCCTTGCGCGCCCGCTTCACGCTGGCGCGCAACGCCTCCTCGACCCGGCGTGCCTCTTCGGTCAGCTCGGTGATCTGGGCGATCGCGAGCTCGTCCCGGACGGTCCTGGCGAGCAGATCCCGATACTCGTCGCTCCGCGCGGTCAACCGCTGCACCGTCTCCCACTGCCGCAACGCGTCGTCCGCGCCGCGCACCATGGCCGCGTAGTCCTCGAGCGCGCAGACCCGCCGGGTCACCGACTCGGTGGCGAGGTCGAGCGCATCCGCCTGCGCGTCCAGCATCTCGGCGATCCGCCGATGCTCCCGGTCGGTCACGGCCTCGTGCTCGCGCCGCAACGTGTCCACCCGGACGAGCACGGACGCGACTTCCCACACCTGGGCGGGCAACGTCACCGCGTTGCGGACGTCGTCGAGCAGGCCGGTCCTGTTCACCTCGGACTCGAGCACGGCCGCCGCGGCCGTCTGAGCCCGGCGCAGCAGGCCCGCCGCAGTCTCGGTGAGGTCGTCGGGACGCACGTATCTCCCCCGGAGCTTCCGCGCGAGCCGAGCCGCCGGTCCTTCGCCGCACCGCCACAGGAGAACCCCGAAGGTGACGGGCATGGCCCACCCGGCCGCGACGAAGAACGCGCCCAGTCCAGGCCCTGCCGCGGCCGCGGCCACCGCGAGTGCCACCACACCGGCCTGTACGGCCAGGCCGGCAAGCCGTACACGCCCGCCGTAGAACCAGCCCATCAGCCCCGGCAGCAGCGTCCACATGGGGGCGTGCAGCAGGCAGACGCCCGCGTCCTGCCACGTGCGGCCGCCGAACCACGGCCTGCGGGCTGGAACACCGCGCGAGCCGAGCGCCTCCGGGTCGCCCAGGAGGAGTTTCCTCTCCCGCTCGGGAACATCGGGATCGATCACCGGCTCCGACATGAGTCCATACTCGGCAGATCTTGATGAAACCCTCAAGATCCCCGCGATATCGATCCGATGTTGGTGTCCCGCGTCAGCTGTGGTCGTCGGGCAGCGTGGCCGGTGCCTTCGCACCGATCAAGGTAAAGGTGCGCAGCATGTGGTCGACCTCTTCCGCGGCCCGGGGCGCGTCCTCGGGCATGTAGGAGGCCGTGATCTCATAGGCGGCGCCGCGCCCGTCGTGGAAGTAGAGCATGTAGGTGCGCTCGAAGTCGGTGTCGGGGTTGACCGATTCGTTCCAGTAGAAGCCCATCGGAGCCTTGGTCGTCTCCAGGACCGACCACGCTCCGCGAAACCGCCCGCCGGTGCCGATGACCCAGCGGTACTCGCGGTAGCCCTGCGTATCGCCGAAGAGATCCCGCTCGCCTTGGGCGAGGAGCGCCGGATCGGCTGCCTGCGGAGAAAACCGTACGGATAGGTCGACGTAGGGCCGGTCCTGTCGCGCGACGTCCTGATATCTCACCCAGCCGGGCAGCTTCAGCACCTTTCGTGAGGCCGTCGCCTCCGTCTGGAAACCCAGCTCAGGATGGCGGTGCACCGTGTAAGGGAGCCTGCTGTCACCGGGCGCGAGGCCGCCGGGCAACGGCGGATCGCCCACCATGTGAGTGGGCGCGAGCATGACCGGAGTGGGCGTCACGCGTGGCACGGGCTCGGGGGTTCGTCGCAACACGTGGCCGGCGTACGGAGTCCGGTTCTCCACAGGGGAGGAATCGGACGACCGCAGGACCCACGCGCCACCCAGGCCGAGCGCCGAACCGGCGACCGTGCCCGCCAAGCCGTACACCAGGGGGCGCCGCCAGCGTGCAGAGGTCACGGTCTGTGCCTCCGCTCAGGGCGTGGGTGAGGAGGTGGGAGAGTTCGTCACCGGGACGCGAGGCTCCCAGACGGTGACGCGGGCCTTGAGGCTGTCCTGGGACTCGTCGACCACCTCGATGCGCACGATGTTCTTCAAAAGGGTGACCCCGCAGAGGACGTCGTCCTTGGAGGCGCCTTCGACGACGGTGCGCAGATCCCGGTCGAGGAGACCCGCGCAGTCGTCTCTGCCGGGCTTCCCCTCGAAGACCCACCGGGTGAGCCTGCCGCCTCCTGTGGCCTTGAGGTTCATCTGGTCGGACCCGTAACTCTTGGCCGCCACGAGCACCCCGGCGCCCTTGGTCTCCAAAGCGAAGTCGCCGGTCGAAGAACTGCCGGCGCTGTACGCGTTCGACTGGTCCGTGGGGGGCTGCCCTGCACCGGTGCCGAGGGTGAAGGGCGTGCCCGACTCGATCGTGTAGGAGCCCTCCCACTGCACGATCTCCTTGGGAGCGCCGGACGAGGGTTGCGACTTGGCTCCGCCGTCGTCGTCTTTGGCCAGGAGCGTGAAGACGCCTGTCAGGATCGCCGCGATCACGGTGGCGATCGCACCGACGATCACACCCAGGCGATCGGGTTTCTCGCCGGTCGCGGCGGTCTTCCTTTTGGCCATCTGAACCGTCCGGGAGATCGGTCAATCCCAGAAGCTGACGTCCAGAGGATATTTCCCGCACAGGATTTTCGGGATGGATCATGCCGATTTCGAAGCTCGGAACGTCCCCGCCTACCGACGAACGAACACGCGCCCTGTCGATCGCGTCGTGCCATCGATACTGGAAGACAGCGGGAGCAAGTGGAATAGACCGGTTACTCCTGGGACTTCTGATACGCTCCCCGACCGTGGAACTCGACGCTCTGGAGCGACGCATCGCCGAGTTGCGCGCACAGGTGCGGGCCGCCAAGGCAGCCGCCGACCACGCGACCGTACGGCTGTTGCGAGCGGAGCTGCGCAAGACGGAAAGGGCGTGGGACGACGCGCTGGATCCCGAGCCGGAGCCCGCGCAAGCCCCTTCGTTGTCCGTCCGTGAGCAGGTGCATCAGGCGCTGACGCTGCTCGGTGTGCCGACGGCCGGCAAGATGATCGTCGCCGTCAACGAGGCGTTCTTCGCCGGCCGCGTCACCGCCGGCCAGCTCACCAGCCTGCGCCGGGACGAGGAGAAATCCTTCCGGACCTCCCCGTACGCGAGGCCGTACTATCTGTGCGCCGCGCTGACCTCCGAGCTGCTCTCCCCCGCGCGCGGCCTTCTCGCGGTGAGCACCTGGCCGGCGCAGATCCGGATAATCGGGCCGCTGAGCCCCCGCACCGATTTCCTGACCTCGGCCATCCGCATCGCGGAGCACATCGCCCGGCTCATCCACGCCGGCGAGGACGCCTCACTCGCGGCCTATCGGCTGCTCACCGGCATGGCCCAGAACATTCCCGGAGCGGTCGACGGCTTCGACCGGGCCGAACCCGCGCAGGTGATCGCCGCCGCCGGGGCCGAACTCACCATCCATCGAGAAAGCGACATGCACGAACGCGGACAGGCCGCCAAACGGGCGGAGAAGCAACTCGACCAGGTCACGCGCCTGTTCGGCGCCGGACTGAAGACCGCGAGGACGGCGTGAACCGTCTCGACACGCTCCGCGGCCCCGTCGCTCCCCTCGACCACAACGCCCGCACCATCGCGGCCCTGGCCGTCAACCCCGGCTGCGACCGGCGTGCCCTGCTCGACGCCGCCGGAGTCGACAAGCAGAAGACGGCCGCCTATGTCGGGCATCCCGCCCCCTTCGGGCAGTCGCCGTTCGCCATCACCCGTGCCGCGTCCTTCGACGCGCTCGTCAAGGCGAACGGCTGCGCCCACCTGCTGCGGCTGCTGCGCGAGACGCTCGGCCTGTCGATCTCGGAGGCGGCCTACGCCGACATCTCCGACGTCGGCGGCAACGACAGTCATCAGATGCGGCACACCCGCACCCGCGCGTTGCTGAAGCGGGCCGCCGCCGGCGGCGACGGCTCCTGCACGCTCTTCGACCACCCGTTGCTCAAGCTCACCGTCGCGGGCCACGAGGTCTACCTCGAACCGTCCATCATCGCCTTCCAGATCGAGGGCCGGTTCCACGTCGTGGAGATCAAGTCCTTCGCCGTCGTCGACGACCAGGCCGACGCCGGTCAGGTCGCGGCGGCGGCCCGCCAGTCCGCCGTCTACGTGCACGCGCTGCGCGAATTGTTCGCCGCCGAGGGCCTCGACCCCGAACGCGTCTCCCACGACGTCGTGCTGGTCTGCCCCAAGGACTTCGCCAACCACCCGACGGCGACGCTACTCGACGTGCGCCAGCAACTTGCGGCGCTCCGACGGCAGCTGTCCCGGCTGACCCGCATCGACCGCATCCTCGAGGAGCTCCCGGCCGACTTCACGTTCGACCTCGAGACGCAGTCGCCGGACGAGGTCGGCAAGGCGGTCGGTTCCGTAGGGGCACGGTTCGCCCCTGAATGCCTGTCGAGCTGTGAAATGGCGCTGTTCTGCCGCGCCGAGGCACGCGGCGACGGGTCGACGGACCTGCTCGGCCGCACCGCCAGAGACGCGCTCGGCGGCCTCGAATCCATCCCCGCCGTGCTCGGCCTGGCCGACGAAAGCAGGCCGCCGTCTCCCGAGCAGCTCGAAATCGCCGAGCAGCTGCGCTACGTCCGGCGCCTCTACACCGAGGCGATCGCATGAGCATCATGAGCTCGTACGCGCGGGCGTTGGCCGCACAGGAAGGGCGGGCTCAGCCGGTCGCGACCGTACGGCACGTGCATCTGTCGGCCGCACCGATGGTGTTCATCCCGTTGAGGCTCGCCGGGGAGGCCGCCGCACCTCTGGCGGCCATGGTCGGCACCGACCCGGAGAACCCGCGGCTTCTCGTCGTCCCCCAGCCGCGCAACCGTGACCTGCGCTTCGCCTTCATGGCCGAGCTCGCCGACGTCATGCTGCCGTACATCGAGGGCTTCGCCGAGGTCGTGGAGACGGTTGAGGCGAAGACGCCGTACGAGAGATATGCCGACGCCCCGCAGATCCTGGTGCCCAGCCGGGGCGGCGTCGCGTTCACCAAGCTGCTCGGCCGTTCCACCCGGTTTCGCCGTGCCGACGGTCCTTATCCGGTGCACCCCACCGTTCCCGTCCTCGGGCAGTGGCTGACGTTCTTCGCCGACCGCGCCGAATATGCCGGGTCGTCCGCGCTGGTCGCGATGACCGACGCGCTCGCCCTTCACTTCGCCACCGGGCAGAGCCCGATGGAAGACGCCAACCTCGCCACGCAGCTCGCGTGGATCAGCCCCCCGGACGGCCAAAGCGGCGCGAAAGCCGCGTTGGCCGCGGAAGACCCGCTCATCTCTCCTCCCGCCGGGCCCGATACGCATCCCGACTTCGACGGCCAGGTGCTGGAACACGCGATCCGGGCCTACGAGACGTCGGGCTCGGAGGCTCAGGTGCGCGAGGCGCTGCGAAGCCAATTAACGCCGACCTGGTCGCTCATGTGGCATGCCGTACGGCTGCTGCGCGGCCTTCCCGAGGCGGCGACCGTCGACGTGCGCTGGGTGAGGGACCGCGAGCAGTTCACCCGCGAGACCGCCCGCCTCGCCGAAGGCGGCTCTCCGCGAGGGCGCGTCGACAGCGCCGTCCGGGCGGCCATCCGCCTGGCCGACCTGGAGTCGGTCGTGCAGACCTATGAAGCGCAGCGCGCTTTCGACGACCCTCTCGTGATGATCGAGCACCGCGTCGCCGGCAAGGCGTTCACCGGGGAGGTCGTCGGCGTGGACGCCGCCCGGCGCATCGTGCCCGCGGGCAAGACCCGGCCGGCGCCTCGCCCGCTTGTCACGATCCGCACCAGCGACCCCGTACGGCTCTCGCCCGGCAGAAAGCTCTTCTCCAGCCGCAACCGCAAGCAGAGGACCGAGGTCGTCGGCATCGACGGCGACC
Organism: Planotetraspora thailandica; assembly: GCF_016863335.1. Taxonomy (GTDB): domain Bacteria; phylum Actinomycetota; class Actinomycetes; order Streptosporangiales; family Streptosporangiaceae; genus Planotetraspora; species Planotetraspora thailandica. The sequence goes on along the minus strand of NZ_BOOR01000007.1, from coordinate 48,053 downwards.
TCGTCGTCCTCCAGATCAACGACCAGATGGGCCGCGGCGCCAGTCCGGCTCCCGGAAGCCTTCCGGAGGTCGGCGACGTCGTCTGCTACGCCGAGCTCGACCCCGGCGGCGGGCAACGGCCGCGGCTGCCCGCCGGCGAGGACACCCCGTGGACGCACGGTGGCCCGCCCACGCCCTACACGCCCACCGATGAGGACGCCGAGGAGGCCTGGTCGTGATCGCGGAGACTCCGGCGCAGGCGGCGGCCGCCGCCACCGAGGCGATCCTGGCCGACTTCACCGGCGGCGCGCACCGGGGTGTCATCGTCGACTCCCCGCCGGGCGCCGGCAAGACGACTCTGGTCGTCACCGCGGCCACGACGCTCGCGGACTCCGGTGAGCGGCTCATGATCGTGGCGCAAACCAACGAGCAGGTCGACGACCTCGCCGACAAGCTGGCGTCCAAAGCTCCCGCGCTCACCATCGGCCGCCTGCACAGCGACGGATTCTCCGTACCGGCCCGGGTGACGCGGCACCCCGGCGTCACCGCCTCCAACAAGATCGAGCACGTGGAAGCCTGCACGGTGGTGATCGCCACTGCGGACAAGTGGGCCTACGTGACCGGCCGCACCTGGACCTGGGCGATCGTCGACGAGGCCTACCAGATGCGCTCCGACAAGCTGCTGGCCATCGCCGCACTCTTCGATCGCGCTCTGTTCGTCGGCGACCCCGGGCAACTCGACCCCTTCTCCGTCGTGGACACCGAACGCTGGGCCGGGCTCGCCTGGGACCCGATGCAGAGCGCGGTCGCCGTCATCGCCCGCCTCAACAACCTGCCCGTGCACCGCCTGCCCGTCTCATGGCGGCTGCCCGCGTCCGCCGCGCCGCTCGTCTCCGAGGCGTTCTATCCCTTCGCGTCCTTCCGATCCGGTACGGCCGCCGCCGACCGTGAGCTCCGGCTCACCACCGCCGGGTTCCCCGTCCCTTGGGACCGCACCCTCAACGAGGCCGCCGCCAGCGGATGGGCCCTGCACGAGCTTCCCAGCCGGCACACCATCCGCACCGACGCCGAAGCCGTACAAGCCTGCGCGGGCCTGGCCACCCGCCTCCTGCAGCGCGGAGCCGTCGCCCACGACGAGAACGGCTCCCACGACGTGAGCCCCGACCGCATCGCCATCGGCTGCGCGCACAACGACCAGGTCGCCGCCATCCGCGCCGCGGGAATCCCCGCAGGCGTCACCGTCGACACCGCCAACCGGCTCCAAGGCCGCGAATACGACGTCACGATCGTCCTGCACCCGCTGTCCGGACGGCGCGACGCCACCGCGTTCCACCTCGAATCCGGCCGCCTGTGCGTGCTCACCTCACGCCACCGACACGCCTGCATCGTGGTCGCCCGCGCGGGAATCGCCGAACTGCTGGACAACCATCCGTCCACGGGGCGCGTCCAGCTCAACGTGCCCGTCAAATTCCCCGACGGCTGGGAAGCCAACCACGCCGTCCTCGCCCACCTGTCCAGGCACCGCATCGAAGCCTGACCTCAGCCGGTCGCCGCCAGTGACCAACCCATAGCGCCACCAGCACCAGCACCACTGACACGGTCGACTGGCTGTCTATCCCTGTCCGGGTCGAGCCGAGGCAGCTCATCGAGCCCTCGCGGACGACGGCCATTCAGCACATCAAATTTGACAACAGAAGATGAGTCAAATGTGAATTGACACTGCCTCAAGGGCCCTTGCTATATGCGCCACTCGCACTCCGGGTGGACACCCCGTAGGAGCCGCAGTCGCCTTGGACCCCGCCACCCAAGCAAGCAGACAATTTGGGGCAAATCGCTCCCGCGACCGTCGATGACACCCAGTCCACAGCAGACTGTTCATACAAATAATTCCGACAAATCACTACTTGAAGGTACGGCGACGACCGAAGCGCCCGAAAATGTCACCATTCCCTTCTGGACAGATCCGGCAGACTATGCAATGGTTATCCCCGAACATGGTCGCTATTTAGCAATCGGCCTACTTCTAGTCTTGCCTACCATTTGCTGCATATAGCCCTAGAGGGGCATATTTGCAGTGCAACGAATAACCAAAGACGCGCCTCGCGCCGAGGGAGATCGCGCACGAGTAGAACATCTATGCCTATTAACAAAGGCTCACCCGGAGTCCTCCAACCCGCACCCCCCACAGGAGCTCACATGACGAGATTTGAGACATGTATTTCCCTCCACCTCGATGTTGAAGGTGCGGTCATGCTTTCCGCATTTCTCACGTACGACACCGAGATGCCGCTCCACGTGCGCATGTACGTTCCGCTTATCGCAGTCTTCGATGTCCCTCGTGAGACTATCGCTGCCGGACTTAACCGGTCATGCCCGCCCGACGAATGTTCATGCAAAGACATTTGCCTGCAGGATGCGGGTTTCGGATGGCTGCAGGCCATTCTTCAGCTTCCCTGGACCGATCCGCTCCACGCCTGGATTTCTCGCCAGAATCTGGAAGAGTTCCTGGTCCACTCATTCGCCATGGTTCCTGTTGGGCGGGAACTCTCGGACTACGACTGGGACGCGTCCTTTAGAAAGCTGTGCGACCCTGACCGCTAGTTCTAATGCTGATGGAGGTTGTTCCGATCAGGAGGCTGCTGATCCGTTTGCCGAGGTCTTTCTTCAGCTTTCTCCCGCGCCGTCGCGCGACGAGAAGTAACTACATCTGCTATACGCGCCGCCGCCCGGATGGGCTCTTCGTGCTCCCACACTCTGATCGTCAACCACCCGGCTTCCTGTAGCAGGCGATCAGTTTCAGCGTCACGCTCCCGGGTTCGCCGTACCTTCTCCGCCCAAAAGGTTGCGTTGGTCACCGCGACAGTGTGGTGCTGGGGACATCCGTGCCAGAAGCATCCGTCCAGGTAGACAGCGATCTTCGCCTTCGTAAACACCAGATCAGCGGTCCGGCGAACACTCTTGAGGGGGCGGAAGCAAACCCTGTAACGCAGACCAATTGCATGCACCGCTCGACGAAGGGCCAGTTCTGGCTTCGTATCCCGGCCCTTGTTCGATCTCATGCTCGCCCGAGTCGCGGCACTGGACGCCCACGACTCTGCACCCGTTCGCGTCACGGCCCCTACCGTACGACGCCCGCCCGGCTCGTGCGGTACGCCGGCGGCGACGCGCTGTTCGTCTCGGCCTCCGTCGAACTTGATCGCCCCGTCCCGGCCGGCGCGCTCTTGTACGGCGGAGACTCCGGGCTGGCGATGACTGACGTGCGACCCCGATTCCTCCACAAACGTAGCCATACCCTGCGGAGCGACTACGATCCGTACCGAACTCCGATCACCGTCACGGGCTCGGGGCCGGAGTCACCGCGATCTCAATGGCTCCCCTTGATCGAAACGGAGGGTGCCGTGCTGGACGGCGTCACGTTGGCCGATCGGTATCGCCTGAACGAGAAGCTCGGCGCGGGAGCTATGGGAGAGGTCTGGAAGGGCTTCGACCTGCGGTTGAACCGCGATGTGGCGGTCAAGATCTTCCCCAATCATCTCGATCCGGAGCCGCATCGGGTTGAGCGCTTCCGGGCCGAGGCACAGATCTGTGGCGCGCTTCAACACGCCGGGATCGTCGTGATCCATGACGCTGACGAACACCGGGGACAGCTGTTCTTCGTCATGGAGTTGCTGTCCGGCGAGGACCTGGCCAAGGTCATCGACAAGGCCCAGAACGGCCTGCCGATCGAGCGTGTCATAACAATCGGAGCGCGCCTGGCTGACGCACTGGCCGCCGCCCATGCCAAGAGAGTCATCCACCGGGATATCAAGCCCGCCAACATCATGCTTCAGCCTGGTGATCGGCCCAAGCTCTGCGACTTCGGGATCGCCAGGGTCCTCGACCCCGATCAGAGCAAGGCGACCACGCAGGTGGGCACTGCCGCTTACATGGCTCCTGAGCAGTTCGACGGCCAACCGGACGAGCGGAGTGACCTCTACTCTCTGGGCTGCGTCCTCTACGAGATGCTTACCGGTGATCGCCCTTTCCTCGGCAACGGCTGGCAACTGATCTTCCAGCACAGCTCCAAAACTCCGGAGGCCCCCAGCGCCACCCGTGCCGAAATCCCGGCCGAACTGGACGAGCTGATCCTCCAGGCGCTGGCCAAGAAGCCTGAGGACCGCCCGCAGACGGCCGGGGAGGTCGCCGCTCGATTGAAGGCCATGCGGACTCCGCCTGCTCCGCAACCCAAACTGTCTGCCGGTGCCGAAAATGTTCGACAGCCTCCGCCACAGAGGCTGCTGAAGTCGGGCGTTCCTGAGCGGAAGCACACCGACGTTGACGACGCCGCGGCGAAAAAAATCGAGGCCGTCCTACGCAAGGCACGAATCGACGCCAAGGTGGCCGGATACACTCGCGCCCCCGGTCTAACTCGGTACGAGATCAGGCTCGGACCGACCACGCCCGCCGCCCAGGTACTCACGTTGTCGGCCGCCTTCACCGCCGCCTTGAATAACACCGCGGTCCGACTTGTCGAGCTAGAGCGATCGACTTCGCCCCTGCCAGGTGTCGCCGCCGTGGGCGTCGAGGTGCCGCACGCCATACCCGACCTGATCAGCCTTGGTGATCTGCTGCGTGAAACGCCCACGGAAGAGGCGCTGATCATCGGACGTGGCCGGGATGGGAATCCCGCCGTCTTGGACCTGACGCAGTCCCCACATTTTTTGATCGGCGGTGACGTCGGGGAGATTGATCCACTGCACACCCTCATTGCCTCGGCTCTGATGCGACGCAGCCCACATCAGCTCCGCCTCGCGCTGCTCGATTCCCGCATGGGCCGCCTGACTCCGTTCTGGGAACTCCCCCACGTGGTGCATCAAGAGGATCCGCTGGCATGGGCGGTCGCCGAGGTCGAACGACGCTATGCCGATCTCTCCTCGACGCGCTGCCGTACCACCGACCAGTTCAACCGGGAGGTGCGCGAAGGGCGAGCGCCTGTCCCTCTCGGGGCCTTGGGCAATACCGAACTGGTCCATCCGCACGTGCTTGCAGTCGTCGACGAGCTGGCCGAACCCATGCGGCTGGCTTCCACGGAGAAGGCGATCACGGAGCTGACCAGGGAAGGCCGCGCGGTCGGCGTTCATGTCATAGCGCGTACGGCCTCGCCCGACGAACATGTGATCACCAGTCGAGTCAAGGCCTACATCGCAGCCCGGCTGGCCCTGAGGGTGCCAACGACGGAACAGAGCATGCGGGTGCTCGACCACATGGGCGCCGAGTCGTTGCCTCCCGGCGAGGGTTTGCTCGTAACCGGCCGGAACCGCAGACCATCCCCTCTGAGACTTGCGGCGATCTCCAGCGAGGAAATAGCGGCGATCGTCAGCCACTGGCGAGGTTGAGGAACGGGCTCGGTTCACCGTGCCAGGAGACCTGCAGGCGTTCGCGCGCCCGGGTACAGGCGACAAAGAGCAGGCAACGTTCCCGTTGCAGGTCATTCCAATGGGTCGTGGCGTCCTCTTCTAGCGGTGTGATCGAACTCGCGGCCGGCACCTGGTTCGCGCCCACCCCGATCACCGCCACGCAGCGGAACTCCAGGCCCTTCATTCGGTGCATGGTGATAGTCCGTACGTGCCCCTCAGCGCCGTCTTTGTCACGTGTGAGGTGGGTCGCGGCGATGCCGGCACGCGTAAGCGCGGCTGCCGCCTCCTGGGCCAGCGGGCCCGACCGCGCCGCGATACCGATCTCCTCGGGCTGCACTCCCGCGTCCAGCCAGGACTGCACGGTCTCCGCAAGGTGAGCGAGCTCGGCGCTTTTGGTCGAGGCTCGGAACAGCTCGGGCTTGGCTCCGTGGACTTCGGAGCGGCAGCCGCTCAGGCTCGCCTGCCGACCGTCAAGGTCGTCGATTTTCTCGCCAGCCAGCATGGCGCAGCTCCATGCAAGGATCTCTTCGGTGGTGCGATAGTTGATCTTCAAGCGAGTGGATCGGCCGGCCAGGTGAATATCGACCGAAGCGAGGCTAACCCGATTGTCGTAGATCCGCTGGTGTGTGTCGCCGGCGATGAACAGATCATCTGGCCCCTCGGCCACCGCTGCCCGCAGTACCCGCCAGCGAACCGGGTGGAGATCCTGGGCTTCATCGACGATCACGTGGTCGTACGGCTTGCCGTCCCTCTCGGCCAACGAGCGGGCCGCCTCTACACAGACGGTCTCGAACGTGCGAAGGTCACGGTCGTTCAACTCCTGCTCGAACTCCGCGATGGCACGCCAGATCTTCGCCCGCTGCAGGGAGCCGAGGCGCCGGCCGCGCCCGAGACGACGGGCGGCGAGATACCCGTCGGACCCAGTGATCTCCCAGGCCAGGACCACCTGCCGCCACTCCTCTCGGAGGAAGGTCTCGCTGAAGTCCAGGTCACGGCGACGGACGATCCGCCGCCAGATCTCCATCTCCTCATCCTCGCGGAGCAGCGCGAACTTCCCGGAGTGCCCATCGAGCACTCGGCGGGCGACCTGGTCCACGGTGAGCACGTCGATCCGTGACAGCACCTCGTCATCGGCCTCTAACAACCGGAGCGACTCGGCCAGCGAACGAGTAAGCGTCGCGGTGAACGTGGTGAGCAGCACCCGCCCACCCTGTCGGGCGAGGTGTCTGGCGCGGTGCAGGGCAACGACGGTCTTGCCGGTTCCGGGACCACCCGTCACCTGCGCCGCACCCGAATACGACCGCAAGGCCGCCTCCCCCTGCAACGGATGCAGATAGACCCGCCAGCGAGCGAAAGGCTTGTCAAACAGCTCCATGAGCTCGTCCGGCCCGTGGACCAACGCCACCTTGTCAGGCATACGACGAGTCGCCGCCTCAAGGTCGTCCGGGTTGATCTTCTCGGGTGCTGCGGAGCCGACCACGTCGTTCCAGACATCTTCGGGGGACATCCCGGCGGCCAGTCCGAAAAGCACGTCGTACTGGATCTGGGGAAGTCTGCCCTCCAGCGCCTCCAGCATGGCGACGTCGGTCAGCATCCGCGCGAACTTGCGGATCTGGTCGTCGATGCCCAGCCGGATCAGGTCGGCGTCGGAGACGTGGTGGAAGAGGGGTTTCAGGGGCCTCGTGGGGACCTGCGTCAGCGCCTCGATCGTCATGTCGATACTCGCTTCGTCGCGGATCTCCATGTGGCCGGTGGCCATGTTGACAGACACTCGGCGGTTCTGAACCCACTCGTAGGCCTCATCGTGAGTGTCGACGCGGAGCAGGGTGAACTGATCGCCCTTGTCAGGAGCCAGGACGATGCCCCGGTATTTCCGATCGATTCGGATGCTTTTCAGCCGCTCGTCACGGATCTTGTTGAGCTTCTCCAGATGTGCTCCGGCGTGCGCGGTCTGCTCGAACCTGAGGATGGTGTCGACGACCTTCTGCTGGACTGGGCGCTCCAAGCGGATCAGATCCTGCAGGAAGTCCTGGTGGATGCCCAGACGTGCCACGTCGTACTCCTCCTCAGCTCGGCTTCCGGCCCGACCGGTCAGGATCGGGCCGGAAGATCACGCTACTCACTTGCCTTTGTAGAAGAAACCGGTCGACGGGTCCTCCGGGGTTCCGATCAGCATCGCGCGGTCCAGGAAGACGTTGTTGGTCTCGCAGCTGGTCTCGGGCAGCAGCACGCAGGCGTAGCAGGCAGCCAGATTGAGGCTGTCGATGCCGTTGGCCTCGGACTCCATGCATGGCGGGTCCTGCGAGCACCACTCGGTCCGTGCCAGCGCCGATTCCAGCGTCTCGTGCAGCTTGCGGTGCTCGCCCTGGGCGACCACGCCACCAAGGCTGCCCGCAGAGTCACTGGTAGCGGTGTAGATGAGCACGCCGGCCATCCGGTCGGAGACGTACAGCCGCTCACGGAGCGACGCGGCGGGGTAGCCGCAATCCAGGCTCCACTCGTTGATCAAAATGTGCGCCAGAGTGTGCAGGAGCAGATAGCGAGGCGTCACCGGAGACTTGATGTCGCCGGGATGCTTTGTGCTTCCGGCCCGTTCCGCCCGCTCGCGCAGGATCGCCGTGTGGTTGCCCCAGATCTGGTGTGCCCGTTGCACCGGTCCCGACCGCTGCTCCCACTCCCACAGGAGCTGCTCGTCCACGGCGAGAAAGACACCTTCGCCGCTGACCTCGACCGCAGGCAGCCAGTCCACCGACCCCTTGGCCATCGCGGCCTTCCGCGTGTCGCCTCCAGTCGGGTCCGGCATGGTGACCCTGGTGAACGACTGGAGGGCCCGGACCTCGCGAAGCCGCTTCACCAGCATGGAACGCTTGACGCCGTAGGGCAGCGCGCCACCGTCACCGGGTGCCGGGATACACTCGAAATTCTCGTCGCGCCCGACGCTTCCGGTGCCGTCGTAGAGCTGGTTGTACTCCTCCTGACGCAGCTCGTTCGCCGATTCGAACATCACCGTCTCGTCCGAATCGGGCGGCGCGCTTGCCTCCAGCTCGCGACGCCGGCGGACAGCCGCCAGAACCTCGTCCGCAGTGAATCGACCGTCGTCCATAATGTCGGTCTTTTTGATCGTCTCCAGGATGAGCGCGTCCGGCAGGTCGTTGTCCAGCAAGACGCCCAACATGGCGTAATGCGGGTTCAGTTGCTGTTGCAGCGTCTCCGACCACGGAGGGATCGACAACGCCGACTTGTTGATCGGAAACCACCCCGCCGAAGCACCTCGCTGGAGGGTCCGCGGTACGGCGGCGCACCCGGGCTCTTTCGCGTCACGCCCGAGCCATGGCTGCCCGCCCCTGCACTTGATCCCCAGGGCGGACATGGCGCCGCCGCCGAAAGCCCCTTCCAACGACGCCGGTCGCACCCCACACGAACACTTGATCACGACGGACCGCAGCGAAGCCGTCTGACCGGTGCTCTCCAGCGTGAGTTCGTGCTTGACCTGCTCGTTCTCACCGGAGGTCCGCTCGCTCTTCTTATGCACCCATTCGAAGTACGGGAAGTCGTCCAGGTGTCCGTTCTCACAGGCGATGACGAATCGAGACGGCGTCAGCGGCATCTCGCAGCTACCACAGACACTCTTGCCCGAAGGCGAACCGAACCTGCGGAACTCCTGGAGCTTCTTGCACGAGGCACAGGAGTACATCTCCGGGAACAGGCGGACCCTGACCCCATCCCCGGAGGAGGGGTCGTCCGCGGGGGGGAGTTGGAACTTTGCGACCCGGAGCCAGTGTTGGAGCCGCGGCTCGAAGATCACATCGGAGGGCCACACACGCCAACTGTCGAGCCCACTGACGATGTACGACTGATCCTCGATAGCGATCACAGCTCCGACACCATACGTGGTGATGGCCTGGGCCCTCCGCACCGCGCCGAGCGGTTTCCGCGTGACATCGGCATCGCCGTTCCGGCCGGCCGGTCGCGTTCGTGCGTTACGCAGTGCCATCTCTATCGCTCCAGGTAAAGGTCGGCTTCGGCGTCAACGTCACGGAGGCTCCACAGCGTCGGGATCGCCTTCGTGAGATCGCTGTCGGTGTAGGTGCGGAACAGCGCCTCGTCGGGATTACGCCGCTCGCTCCGCTTGAACCGGGGCTTGGCCTCGTAGACCAGATCCGGATTGTCGTCGGCGAGCTGCACCCACTTGGCGATGAGATCGTTCAGATCCTTCTCGACCCCGTCCAACTCCTCCTCATCGACGGCCTTAGCCCTGGCCAGGATCAAATCCTGCAGCTCCTCGATCCGGCTCATGTGCTTGAGCACGGCTGCCGCCGCCCCATTGAGCCGGAGCTCGGGGTAGATGAGCCGGGCCATGCCCACCAGGACGGCGTGCAGCGCCCGGTCACGAGCTCGAGGCGAGAACGGCGTAACGCTGGTGGACTCCACCTGCCGATAGAGCGCCGAGTGGTAGGGCACAAAGCTCTCGTAATGCGAGCGGTCCCGGGACCGGTTGGCATTGTAGAGCGTGACGACCAGGCCCGGGTGCCGGCGGCCGACGCGGCTGCTCGACTGGATGTACTCGGCGGTGGTCTGCGGCTGCCCCATGATGGCCATGAGACCTAGCCGGTCCACGTCCACACCGACCGAGATCATGTTCGTTGCGAGCACGGTGTCGAAGACGCCCTCGTCCGGAAGCATGCGCTCCAGGTCCTTGAGTCGCTTTGGGATCTCGCTGGACTTCACCCGACTGGTCAGCTCCGTGAGCTGGTCCGCTCGTCGGGCTTCGATGCCATGCCGCTTAGCCAGAAGCTTGAGCCGGTCCTGGACATCGTCCAAGACCTGTAGTTCGGCCGCTGCGAGGATTCGCAGGCTGCCGAAGTAGCCCACCAAGGTCCAGTAGGCATCCCGAACCGACTCGGGACCCTCGATCTGGCCCGCGTGGTACAACAGCGCCGCGTACGAGCGGACCAATAGTGTCGCCTGACTGGTGTTGGGCGCGAGCAACCCCACATAGAGCCGTGACGCCTTGTCCGGAGCCGGCGTTTCCACAGCGAACCAGGAGTCGCGAGCGTCCAGGCCGGCGGGGGGAAACTGTGCCACATCGCGGTTGAACAGCCGCTTGCCCTGCTTCTTTGCGCGGCGGATGGTCGCAGTCGAGGCAATCACTTTGGGCTGGTCTGCGGCGACGTCGATCGCGGTCTCGTAGAGCCCGGTGAGGCTGCCCAACGGCCCGGAGATCAGGTGGAGCTCGTCCTGAACGATCAGCTCCGGCGGGGCCGTCCCCTCGCGATCCCGGTTGAAGAGTGCCGCGACCTCAGGCCGCCAGGCGATCTGCGCGAACTTGTCCACAGTCGCGATGATCAGCGTCGGTCGAACCGCGTAGATCTTCTCGTCCACCACGTGGACCGGAAGCGCGTCGTGGAAGTCACATTCCTCGGCGGCGCAGTAGATGCGCATCTTGGAGCTGGTGACGTCGACTTCGTACTCGTTCGGTCCCATGGCGGTGCCGCACCACGGGCAGAAGCGGAGCTGAACCGGATTCTCCTTATGCAGGTCGCCACCGTCCCGCAGTTTCTTGAGGCTTTCGGCCGCGTCCTTCAGCCTGTTCGGCGTGGCTGCGGCGCCTACCCACATGCCGATCGAGATGGTCTCGTTGCCCAGCTCCTTCGGCCGGGCGCTCCGGACGTTCTCCATTGCGCAGATGAGGGCGGCCGCGCGCTCGAACTGCTGCAGAGTGAGCAGTCGAAGCGTGTACCGCATGATCGCGGTGACCCCGCCTCCCCGGTCGCCCTTGCTCAGCCGTCGCAGGAAGACGGTGAACGCGATGATGCCGAGGTACGCCTCGGTCTTACCGCCACCGGTAGGGAACCAGAGGAGATCGGCGACCCGCCGGTCATCATGATCGGGATCAACGATGCCATCCAAGCAGAGCAACAAGAAGGCGATCTGAAATGGGCGCCACTTGCCCATTTCCACATTTGGCTCGCCCTGCTTCTGTCCCTTGATCCAACTCGTGCGGGCCCGCTGCACGGCCATTGCCTCGTTGGCGTAACGGAAAGCGGCCATGACTTGTGGTTCGCGCTGAAGTGTCTCGATGCCCGAGACCATCCGGTCGCAGGCGGCTTCGCACAGATTGACCTGGGCCCTTGCGGCCTGCCCGTACTCCGTGTTGCCCAGCAGACGGGATTCCTCGGCCCGTTCCGCGATCCAGGCGCGGTAGTCCTCCACCAGCCCGCGCATGGCCGAGATGATTTCCTCGTCGGACCTTCGAGCCAAGTCGATCATGCGGAGCGCCGAGTCGTCGATCTCCGGGTTGGAGTCGGTGAGCAGCACTTCCTTGGTCGGGACGAACTCGGTCCAGACCTCGGCGACCGCGGCCGGGGTGCCTTTAAGCAGCACCTCGTCCCGCGGAGCGGGCGGCGTCCAGTCCCAGTCGGCCGCGCAGCCGTGGCCGACCGCGAAGTTCGGGGCGTATCGGTAGAGCAGCCGGTTCGCCTTGATTTCGTCCTCGTCCGCCCCGACGGGCACCGGGCGCTCCACGAACGGCTTCGTCCCCTCCGCACCGGAAACGTGAATCCTCGGTTGGAAGAGGCAGTAGGCGTCACGAATGCCGAACTGCTCGATCTCATGCACGTTGAGCAGGGCCACGGTGACGGAGACAGCGCCGTCCTTCGGCTTCCGCACCCGGACTCGAAGCTCGACGCCCGGGGCGAGAGTCTCGGTGACCTGGCCGGCAATGTTCACATCCACGGATACCGAGTCGATCTCCAACTGGCGACGACGCCAGCGCAGCTCCTGCTCCTCCGTAGCCCGACGCTCGGCACGCTGGGCCTTCACCGGACGTCCGGTGCCGTCCACCGACTCGTAGATCGCTGCCGTAACGGTCACCGTGACGATCGGCGAAATCGTGGGGGCGACCCCGAAGGTCAGCCCCATGGACGAGGGCGCCTGGTCGTTCGCCAGGGAGACACCGGTGTCAGGGGCATCGTCCTTGACCCGGGTCTCGGGCGAGAGATCGACATCACGCTCCCCCGTCTCCTCCCGGACCTCTTCGCGATCGCGCCGCTGGGGGTACAGCACGCCCGCTGCGTAGGTCGTCACCGGGGAGTCCGTGAGAATCTCATCCCCCCCGCCCACCGGGCCGACAGTGTCGACCCGTAAGCGCTCGACCAGGTCGCCCCGGAAGGCATAGTGCTCACTGTGCTTGGACATCGAGTTCCGTTTCCTGAGTCTTCTTGTCCCATGCGAAGGTGGACAGGCCGACAAGGCGCGGCGCCAGCCAAATCCCGTGGTTGAGTCCGGCGCGGACACCCGCCGCCTCATCGCCGGCGACCGTCCCCACCACATCGATGCGGACACCGGAGATCACAGCTGGAAAGTTCTGCGGGATGTAGGTCTTGCTGGTCTTCAGGTACTGGTACAGATCGGCTCGGAACCGTTCGGAGACCGTTCCAATCGCACGCCCACGGTGCTTGATGACGTACGGCGGGCTCTCCAGCAGAGCAACGGGGTCCGGGTAGAGGCGCTCCAGCTCCACGACATCGCCAGGACGTACGGCTGTCGCCAGGTAGTGCTGCACGTCGGTGACGTCGGCGTCGAAATCCACCGTCCCGGCGGGGTATTCGGTGACCACGTCGCCGCCCTGCAGCTCGAGGCCGTCACGGCGCCAGTACTGGTAGAAATAGCGCCCCCACCGGCTGGTTCGATTGTCCACGCGGATGTTGAGGTTCTCCATCACCTCGAGTCGAAAGAGCTCGTCCCGCGGCCTGGTCATGGCCACGTAGAGCAGCCGGGCTTCCTCGGCTGCATCCTTCTCGCCGCCTTTGCGCTTTTTGGCCTCGACCATCTGCAGCGGACCGGGATCCACGACGAGGACTCGATCGAACTCAAGCCCCTTGGCCCGGTGGAATGACGAGACCACCAACCGCGCCGGCGGTTGCGCGGTCAACTCGTCGGGCAGCCGCCCGGATGCGAGTGTCGATCGCAACCGGGAAAGATCGAGGACTCGATCCGATCCTCGGCCGGAACCGGTGCGCTGAAGCAACCGCCACAGAAGATCACCATCCGAACCGTCTGGCAGCGGAAGGTTGGGCCTCATCTCCTCGAATTCCTCCCGGCTCAGAGAGGACGAGTCGCGCCGAGCCATCAGCACGCCGACCCAGGCGGGAACGGCCCGGTCTCGAGCCGACCGCTGGAGACGATGCGGCACTCCGGCGGAGTGGAGCCGTTCCGAGAGGATCAGCGCCTGACCGTTGGTCCGGCAAAGAATCGCGGTGGTGCCTGCGTAGCTGGTAAGCGCGTCGGCTGCGAGTTCATCCAACCCCCCGAAGTCCATGACACCGGTGAGGACATCGCGGAGCTCTTTGTACTGTGCTTCGCCATCCTGGTTGCCGGACTCTGAGAGCGCCCGGAGCCGAGGGCCGAAACCGAGCGCTGCCTTGGCATCCTCGGTCCTCGCTCGGAAGTTCTCGGTCAGCCGCAACTCGGTCAGTTCTTCACCGAAGGTGCCACGGAGCCATTCGAAGAATCGGTTGGTTTCGCCCTGACGCTCCGCGAGGTCCTTGATCGTGAAGCCGTAGATCGACTGAGCCGGATCGCCCACCGCGGTAAACCCGCAGTCGAACCGATCCAGCAGAGCCTCCACCAGGTCCCGCCGCGCCCCGACCAGGTCCTGAACCTCGTCGATAACGACGTGACGGAGGTCGTGCTCGTACAGCTCGTCGGCAAGGCCCTCGTCGATCGCCTTCCGCGCACCCTCGATTCGCGCTTCAAAAGTCCTGCTGGGCCAGTCGCCTTGGGCGTCGACCCGCGTGAGTAGGTCGAGTGCCCAGGAGTCGAAGGTCTGCGCGCGCACATGCCGGGCGGCTTCGCCGTACTGAGAAAGGCGGTTCCTGAGCTCGCGGACGGCGGCGCGGGAGAAGGTGAGCACAAGGATCTCACCGGCGCTCAGATCTGCTTCCGCAACGAGGCGGTCCAGGCGACGCACGAGCGTGTGCGTCTTTCCGGCGCCTGCCCCGGCGGTGACCAGGGTTAGCGCGTCGGCAGGCTGCTCCACGACAGCGCGCTGCTCATCAGTGAGTGGAGGGGTGCCGCTGTAGGCGTCGCTCACTTCTTGCCCCAGAGGTACTCGAACTGGGTGAAGGCCAGCTGCCTGTCGTAGTTGATGATGTTGTCGGCCACGTCGAGGATCAGGCAGGTCTCCTTGCCGCCGTTCTTCGGGCCGCGTAGACCGCGCCCGATCATCTGCTGGTAGACGTTGGGACTGTAGGTCGGCCGAGCCACGATCACCACCTCGGTGGCCGGGGCGTCGAAGCCCTGGGCGAGTACGCCGTAGTTGGCCAGCACGCGGATCTGCTTCCGCCGGAACTTCTCGATCAGGGTGCGCCGGTCGGCGTCCGGAGTGCCGGAGTCGATCGCCGCAGAAGGAATCTCACGGCCATTGAGCAGGGCCACCATCAACTTGGCGTGATTCACCGACGTTGCGAAGAGCAAGATCGGGCTATCGGGCGGCAGCGCCTCGATTTCCCTGATCAGCCTCTTGTTACGCTCCATGTCCAGGCCCAGCTTCTCCTCCACCGATGAGGGCAGTCGGGCTCCCTCAAAGGCGGCCGCCTGGCGCAGATCATCTTCGGAAAGCGTGAGCGTCATGCCCTCGAGCTGCCGGTGGTCCACCCTTGCAAGCACTTCGAGTTCCTGGAGCTCGGCATAGGGATCCCCGCTCTCGAAGATGCCCTCATCAAGACGAGTCCGCCCGTAGCGCTCTACCAGTCGGTGCGTCTCCGTCTCGTTGAAGCCGCGGAACGGCGTGGCCGTCAGACCAAGTAACGGCCGAGAGTTTTCCCGGTGCGTAAGGCCGAGTGAGGCCAGAATGCTTGTGTAGCTACGCGTGATCGAAGTGTGGGCCTCATCAACGATCACGAGCGCCGGGTCCCGGAGCCAAGCGTATTCGGGCTTGTCCAGGACTGACTGGAGCTTGGCGTCCGTGGCCACCACCAGTTGTGCGGTGTCTTTGCTTGCGGCGGCTTCGCGGGTCGACCAAAGCCGATTGATGATGAGTTGCTCGTCCGGTCCCACTTTGGACCAGACGAACGACCAACTCTGCACCGCCTGTTCGCACAGCTCCGCACTCTGCGCGATCCACAGAACAGGCCTACCGCCAAGTCCGCGTTCCTTCACGAACCGGATGACGGCTTCGGCGGCGACACGGGTCTTGCCGGCACCCGTGGGGAGACACAGCATCGCACGCGGCGCCTCGTACCTGGTCAGCAGATCGAAAGCCTTTTGCGCCAGCTTCTCTTGGTAGTCGTGAAGCCGCGGGTATGCAGTGGGACCGTTTACCTTCTCAAGCGGAGCCAAGGTCTCAACCTTGGTACCGGCATACGATTCCGAGAAGCCGAGATTGCTCACCAAACGCACCGAATTGGCATCGCCGCTGAAACCCGCAAAGACGCCGGCGACGGCTTCGATGTCCTTTCTGTAGGCGCGAAGACTTCCGGCTCCGTGGGCGTTGTGGGCGAGTTCGGCGACTCGCCGGGCATCGGCGCGCCTGCCCTTCTCCGCTTCGTCGCTTTCCAGCAGTCCTTCAGGCAGTCCCTTCTTGAGCGCTTCCTCGCCAACGAGAAGCAACAGCTTGTCGGCTTCGTCCTCGGCCTTCCGAACGCGCTGCAAACGCTCGTCGTTGCGTTGCTGCTCACGCCTCTCAAGGACGCCCTTGCAGTTCGCGGGCCCCAGTCCGAGTTTGAGCACTCGGTCTATCGCGTTGAGCACCTGCAGGTCATCGGCCGGCATACGGACGAGAACCTTCCGCTCCTGTGAGAGTGCCGCTGCCGGTATCGCCTGGGTCCGCATGCCGTTCGGAGTGCGGATGATCTCTTCCAGTTCATCGCAGCGGACCGTGGACCAGCCGTCCACCTGGGCGCGGCGAATCACCTTGAGGTACGGAAACTCCTCGATGAGGGGTACAGCTTCCGCCTGCTCAACGTGACGGATCTCCTTCTGAATCGCGTCCGAGGGCGAGAGCATGTGCCACACGTCGCGCATCCGCTCCGCGACGTCCTCCGTGGGCACGAGCAAGGCCGGGACCCGCTCACGAACGAGCGCGTCATACTCGGTGCGAACAGAGGTGACCGCGATCTCCGTGTCATCCACGTCGCTGTGCCACTCATCGCCAACTCGGCAACGCGTGGTTGCGTTCTGCGGCCAGTCCGCACCGGCGTCGAACATGAGCGCGTAGACCTTGCCTGGGAAGGCGTCCTCAGTGGACGCTGATGCCTCCTCTGCCAACTCCGCCCACATCGACTCCCTCAAGCCTTCAAGATCATGTGGTAGCCCCAACATCGAAGCGACGCTGCTGGGTGCGTCGGTAACTGGAAGAACGCTTTTGTATGCGCTCAACTCGGGACCGACACAGCGTGCAACGGCGCGAAGCCCACGTGAGGTTGGGAGATAACCGTGCGTGCGAGCGAGCCACCGAATCGGCGAGGCGATGGAGCGCCGACTCTCCATCCCCTTGTTCCCAGGCTGCATCGTCCAGATCGCCACCGCACTGCCTGGCGGCAGTGCCTTGAGGAACGCCGCGCGGCCCTCCGAGGAAAGCAACATGAACAGGTGCAGAGGACCGGGCGGGTTGGTGCCCTCGAACTGCATTTTGGCGAGAGTCGGACGAGGTTCACCCGCGGGGAGCTTGGAGACGTATTGCCGCCAGTACGCCTCCTTGTAATCGTCGAACCAACCGTCCCCATCAGGGGCGACATTAGCTACCGGTCCTTCGATCAGCCCGAGATCGAAAAGTATCGTCCGATCGTCGCGGTGGAACTCAATGTCCACGGCGACCTGCTTGTCGCGTGAGCCGTCGGCGGGAACCACACGACCCGGTATGAGGCAGTCCCGGATTCGCCGGAACTCACCCGTTAGCGTGCGGACTTTGAGGTCTTTCGCGGTGTCTACCTTCCGCTCTCGAAGAGCAGACAGTGTGCTGGCCGGGCCTGCCAAGCGCGACAACTCCCAGAATGAAACCCAGTTATCGGCGTTATACGCGTGGAATCCCTGCTCTACGACGGACGCAAAGCGTCCCGCATAGTCAGCCTCATGCACTCCGAGCAAGTCAAGAGCGTGGACGACTGCAGGATCTCCTGCGTAGACCCGCTCGTCGACATACTCCGTATTATCCGCAAGCCCGTCACTGCTGGAGCGGCGGAACACCAGATTCGATGGCGCCACCATACCGCGGGTCTCGGTCAGAACGATCTTCGCGCGGGCGGCGTCCCCCGCTTGGGCGTGCTGCTGCCGAATCATGTCAGCGGCGATCTTTACGGCCCTGGCTGACGCTTGGGGAGACCCGTCAGAAACCAACGCCTCAAGCCACTCCTTGGCCGATGCCGTGGATACCTTCGCCGGCCCCTGAATGTAGCCGACCCTCTCCCGCCGGTATCGCCCCGATTCGATGGAGTGGTGGCACCAGTTGACTGGCCGGCCCTGATGTTCCGCCCACATTTTTAGCCATTCGGGAAGCAATTTCTCGGGGTGGAGGCGCACCTGGGCCACCGTTCCGAAAACACCATCCTGGTCAGGGAGAGTGGGGCGATCTGCAGCGGTCTTCCAGATCTCCTTGACCAGTTCCGCAGCCGCCCACTGAGGCTCCTCATCACCGCGGGCTGGAAGTGCGTCGACGTGAGCGCACAAGTCGTCCGGGCGAGACAGCTGAGGAAGAGAGTCGACTATCAGCTCGGCAACGGCCTTGATCAGCTCATGGTTGAACGCGTTCTTGTTGTAGAGATTCTGCCGATCCTCGCTGGTCTTCCAAGGAGCGTTGATGATTCCCCGGAGGGTGGTCTCATAATTGGTGGGAAAGTAGGCCCAAAACTTCCCCCTTCCCTTCTGGCGTGCCATCGGGACGGCCCAGGAGATATCTACCTCTGGGCGGTCGTGCAGTTCGCCGGCTTCAGCCAGTGCTTGCGCGGAAGGCACGTGTCGGCGGGCGAAGACCCGCCATTTGTCGATCTTTGATTCCTGTTCGGAGTGATCCACCTGCAGATCGCGCCAAACTCCGTCGTCTCGCTGGAAGATCTGACGGACCACCGCCTTGCTGGTCCTCCGATCCTGCAGGGTCACGGTTCCCACGTGCGGCGAGAAGAGGACGAACTCCTCAGGGAATTCCCTGATGTCCCGGGCAAGACGGTTAACCGCAGTCGGCTTGAGCGGAAGGCGGACAACGGTAGTCGCCCACTCCAACAACTCAGCGAGTACGGGGTCATTGGTCTTGTGCCAATCCCGCTCGAGGGGTTTGGCCATACGGAGCACAGGGGTTTCGTCTGCAGCGGGGCTGACCATCTTGATCTGTGCCGCCGCCCACTCGCGATCGAAACCAAAGCTCTTATCATCCTCGCGGCTGAAAAACTCCGGAACGTCAGTTACGCCCAGTACCGACTTCACGCCGACCCCGAAACGGCCGATCTGACCACCGCGCTTACGGGAAACCCCCATGCGCAAAATCGTGTCTGCACCCTGCGGGGTAATCGCGGTGCCCTGGTTGGCACAGTAAAGGTGGGATGCCGTGAGAACGATGGCGATCTCACCGCCCGGCTCATTCTGTAGCTCGTCTGCACCGTTCTGAACGAGCTCATAAACCTGGCGATCGCCGTATCCACCTTCTTTGATGCGCCGTTCACCGTTGGCATGTTCCTGAATGAGACCTGAGTCAATTCGATAGGTCTCAAGCACGCGCTTGGACTGGTTGACGATGACGTCGAGGACGGAGATTTCTTCACTGCTCACGGCAGTCAACTCCTGGAAAGGAAACGACCAAGTCGGGAGGTGCTAGCAGTGGCGAGAGACTTATTTCGGGCGTTCCAGATGGACCCAGGGTGACAAGCATGACGCCCAGATCTGGGCGCACTCGATACGTCTCGACGCCGTCAGCGGATAGGGGGACAGTCAGGCATTTTGGATACAGTTCGCCCCTCAGAGGAGCCTTCGCGCCGACTCGTCCTTAGAGCGAGGCTAGATTGCCACATGGGATGCCCAATACGCAAGATGGTCTACGAATTGGGACTTAGATAAGCAAAATGCCACACATCCAGACAATGAACCGGCGGTATTGGGAGGGTTGGCGGATGCGCCATGCCCCTCGAACCACCCGGACCGCCATAGGGACGAGCCTCCGCAGATGGTGTCAACTTCCGTTTGACGCTAGGCTGAGGCGTCAAACAAACCCCGTTTCACCTGGAGAAACCTCGCGATGACGCAGGACGGTGACGGCATCGCCCGAGACCCGGAGGCATTCGGGGCATGGCTGGGCAGACAGTTACGCCGCAAGGGCATGAGCCAGTCGGATCTGGCCACCGCCCTGGACGTGACTCGCGCGGCGGTCTCAGCCTGGATTACCGGCCGCGCGACTCCCCGTATTGACAAGGTCAAACTGATTGAAGAGATCCTCGACTTGGCCGCCGGCTCCTCGACCACACGGGACGAGGCTCCCGAGTCCAGTGGTTACGTCAGTTGGCACCACCGCTTGGCGCACTCTGACGGTGGCCGAGAGCTGGGAAACGCGGCGGCCTTCGCCTTCGACTCTTCCCTGGCGATCACCGCCAGGGAAGCGACACAGAACAGCCTGGACGAACGCCATGACGGAACTAGACCGGTCCGGATGCGCTTCACCCTGCATGAGATCACCGGCGAACGTCTGCGCAGGCTGCAGGAGGCCATCCGATGGGATGACCTTGTCCCTCACCTCGAGGCGGCCGGCGGCTCGGAGCAGAAGGTCGGCCGTATGCTCGCCGATGGCCTCCATACACTCCGAGAAACCGGCAAGCTGCTCCTGCTCCGCATCGACGACTACAACGCCAACGGCCTGACCGGTCCGGAGTACGACGACGGCCGCTTCGCCGCAGTGGTCCGCAGGCAACTCGACAGCCACAAGAAGGGTCCCGCCGGCGGGTCGTTCGGTCTGGGGAAGGCCACCATCTGGGGGGCCAGCCGATTCGGTCTGGTGATTGTGAACAGCACGCTCTCCGATCCTCACGAGGACCGGCGTGAGCGCCGCATGATCGGTCGCATTGATCTCCCCTGGCATGAGCTGGACGGCGTCCAATACGCCGGACCTGCATGGCTCGGCAACCGCGATCCCAAGCGAGAGTCCGCCGCCCGGTCCTGGTGGGCCGGAGAGCGCACGGTCGAAGAGCTGTATCTCACCCGGGGCAGTGCCGACCCCGGTACGAGCTTCCTGATCGTCGGTGCGCACGATCCTTCCGGCGAGGCAAGCACTCTCGAAGAGATGCACACAGTCCTCGTCCGCGGCCTGGCCTCCGACTTCTGGGCGTCCATGGTCGCCGGTCGCGGCCGGGCACCCATGGTGGAAGCTTCGGTGGAGGCACTGCGCGATGGCCAGGTCGTCGTGGCCGAAGAGCGGGTGGACCCGTACCACTACGAGCCCGCGCGGGCACGTGCCGTCCGGGCATTCCTTGATCGGACCACAGTGTCGCAGCTCACCAAGGCCGATGACGTCGTCGAACTGTCCGTGCCACTGACCGTGCCACCACGCAAGACCCAGGCCGGCGCCGTTCCGATCGAACATCGAGCAGTGCTGCTGGTGACGCCGGCGGCCGAGGGCGACCAGAAACCCAATCGGCTGGTCGGCATGCGCGGCACCAGAATGACCGTGTTCGATCGGCCCGTCACCGGGCTGCCCCTTGGTTCGACTCAGTTCCAGGCTGTGCTGCTTGCCGGGATCGCAACGAATGCCGAGCTTCCCGCCGACAATGCTGCCGAAGCATTCCTACGGGCCGCCGAGCCGCCCGAGCACAACGACTGGAAGGCCACCGAAGACCTGACTTCTACCTATGCACGAGGAGCCACTACCAGGCTGAAGGAGTTCCGGAAGACGATTTTCGCCATGGTTCGAAGCGCCGTGAAACCCGCCGAACCAGTCGAGCAGGAGGGCGCTCCCTCCATCCTGCGAGACTTGACCAGCCTCGAACCCATACCGTTGCCCCGCACTAAGGGTTATCCGACCGTCAAGAGCGCGACCGGCCAAGTCGACCAAAAGGGCGCATGGCGGATCAGAGTGGAGATCAAGCTGCCGGAGCGGGAAGATCCCTGGGTGCTCCGACCGTTGCTCCGATTCGCCACCCGCTCCGGCCCCAAGCCCGAAGCTCGTTGGGCCGAACTCTCCGCCGAGTCGAATTGCGAGGTGAGCGGCGACGTGCTGCTCTTTGCCGCCCGCGAGCGGTCCGCGGTCTTCACGGGTGTGAGCGATGTGGCCAGCCACCCCGTGGCCGGTCAAATGGCGATCGCAGAGGTTGACCTGGTCCAAGCCAAGGATGCCAGCCGATGAAGCAGATCATGCCTTATCCGGTATTGGTCGGCGAGGTCACCATGACCGTGCACGAGGTTCGGCTCGACGATGTGGCGTTGCCGTACGGAATGATCTCGGAACCGGACCACACGGTTGCGCTGCATCTCCTCGATCGCGAGGACTGGAATGTCGTACGACTGATGCTCCATGTGATTGCGCCGCGACACGAACTGGACACGGGTCCCTGGTTCAGCCTGGCCTTCCTGGCCACGGCGTCGGAACGACGTACCAACATGCATTCGGCCGTGAAGCTCATGATGAGGCAGCCCGGTGAATGGACCGGCGAGATGGAACTCCACCGTGACGATCACTTCGGCCGGGTCCAGGTCTCCGGTCAGCTCGTGGCGACGGTAGATGATGTGCCCGGTCGCGTGATCGCGGCCGTCGGGCAGCCCTGGACCGTGGATCTCCAAGCTCGGGGGGCGACACAGCGGGAATCCATCCAGACGCGCTGGGTGAACTTCGCCCAGGATCCTGAACTGGTCTGGTGCAAGAGCGATCCCTGGATGGTGAGCACCACCGACGAGGCGGCCGTGCTCAACCTGAACAGCGGATTTGACGGACTGCGTGCCGTACTCGAAAGCCCCAAAGCCGCGGAGCGGCCCATACGCGAAGCGCTGGCGGCACAGATCGCGGTGGACATGTGGACCGCGCTCTTCAACGAGGCGGCTCATCGCGTCGGTAGCCGTGAGTGGCCAGAAGGTTGGCGTGGTCTCGTGCTCCAACGCATGCTGCCCGACCTCTTCCCCGATCATTCGCTGGACGATGCGCTTCGGGAAATCGTCAACCGGGGCGTAGGCGGGATCCAGACGCGCGTACTACATGCCGCGGCCAAACAGGCACGCATGCCGCGAAGCCTGGGGGGCTTCATCCGATCGCTGGAGAAGACCTTGCCGGAGGACGAGTGAACACGACGGTGAGCTTGTTGCCCGACGAGGCCGCTATGAGGTTCCTCACCACTGGCGTGCTGGAGAACAGCGAGCCGCTGCCGATTGCCGCAATCGATCAGATCTCGGAGCCGGCTTTGTGGGAGGCCGAGCCGCTACGACAACTTTTCGACGAGGCGATGAAGCGTTTCACACCGTCGGAGCGGACCTCGGCCGACGCTTGGCTGGCTCCGATCCTGCACTCGACGTTGCGATTGACCCGTCGGCAGGCTTCGGACTCGCGAATCTGGAACTATCTGGCCCTACGGTTGGCTCCTGATTATGTCTATTGGCGGCACTTGAGCCGCGGAAATCCCCCAATCGTGTCCCGTGCCCGTTTTTCTGGGGCGTTTCATTCGCAGGCGTTCGCCCGATTGTGGTGGGCCGCTGAACTGTTCCGAGATGGGCCGGATTATGGACCGGTCGTGGTGGCCTGCAGTAATCAGGATGTCTTGAACACGGTGCTAAGGCTCGACGTCATCCTTCACAGGCCGACCGCCCAGGCGATCATCAGACTGCTCGCCGCCGAGGTGATCCGTACCGGACGACAGGTCAACACGCTCGCCCAGGTGGTGAATACCGCGGGTAGCACGTTGTCCTATGAGGCGCTCGCGCCAGACAGCACCAGGGACGTGGACGCTTATCGCGACTGGATCGAGGAGTTGACGGGCGTGCTGGTTCCTTACGACTCACTGCCGATCGGGCCTTCGGACGGGCGGACGAGATCCACCTCGGTGGATTCCCTGGCCAGGCTCTTCACGCAGCTCTTCACCGAAAGCCCAAGCGCTGGAGCAATGCCGGAATAGTTCTGGGGCGCTTGATCCGCAGACGGATCGCGTATTCTCGGCAAATCCGGATCAAGGAGATGCACACGTGGGCGTACGGTTCACCGGCCTGGAGATCGGTGCAGGGGTCGGTGGACAAGCACTCGGCCTGGAGCGGGCAGGATTCGATCCGGTTGCCGTGATCGACAACGACCCTCACGCCTGTCGAACGCTGCGCGCCAATCGACCCGGTTGGAACGTGTTGGAGATGGACTTCAAGCAGTTCGTCGGAGCCGACCATCGCATCTCGACCGTCGACCTCTTGTCCGGCGGCGTCCCGTCCACTCCGTACTCCATTGCCGGCAAGCAGGAGGGCACCAAGGACAAACGAGACCTGCTAGCCGCGGCGGTATACCTCGCGATAGAGCTGCAGCCTCGGGCGATCCTCCTGGAGACAACACCATCGCTGCTGTCCCCGAAGTTCGTACAGGTCCGAGAGGAGGTCGAGGCCGAACTGAAACACCTCGGCTACTCCTGGGAATGGAACGTCTTCGATGCTCAGCACTTCGGTGTGCCACAAATCAGGCGCAGCTGTCTGTTGGTCGCGATGCGCCCGGACGACTTCGCCCGCTTCATGTGGCCTTCGCCGACTCACGGGCCCGGCGCGACGGTCGGGCAGGTACTTCGGGACTCGATGGCAAGCAAGGGTTGGCGTTTTGCGGATGCCTGGGCGTCGTTGGCCAACCGCGTGGCACCGACGATCGTGGGCGGATCGAAAACCCACGGCGGCGCTGACCTCGGCCCCACCCGAACCAAGCAGCAGTGGATGGAACTGGCCGTGAACGCCCACAGCCTCGGCAACGACGTCCCTGAGGTGAACTTCGTCCTCGACCCGGAACTCGGCCGGGATGGGATACCCAAACTGACCGTCGAGCACGTGATGACACTGCAGGGATTGCCCGACGATTGGATCGTCACCGGAGGCAAGACCGCACGCTACAAACAGGTCGCCCAGGCTTTCCCGCCCCCGCTCGCCGAGGCCATAGGCCGACAAATCGCTGCAGCACTGGTCGGCTGACCTCGATAAGGTTGACGCTCATGACCGCCCGCACCACCAACCCCATAAACATCGTTGACCTCTTCGCGGGGTGCGGAGGTTTGACCCAGGGGTTCCACACGTTCAAGCCCGGCGCTTTCCGCACCGTCGGCGCGGTGGAGTGGGACATCGCGGCGGCTTCAACCTACGCGGCGAACTTCGCCGAGGAAGCCGGTGGAACCGACCACATCCACGCCGGTGACATTGCCAAGTGGAACCCCAAGGACGTGGATTCCACCGTGGACGTGATCCTCGGTGGCCCGCCCTGCCAGGGCTTCTCTGGACTGGGCAAGGAGGACCCGAACGACCCCCGGAACAAACTCTGGAAGGAGTACGTCCGAGTAGTCCTCGCCCTTAAGCCCAAGATCTTCGTCATCGAAAACGTGGACCGGTTCCTACGGTCGCGAGAGTACGAGTTGCTCACGGACTCCACCCGCTCGGGTGGCGAGCTGGAGGAGTACGTCTTGCAAACGAAGCTCCTCAATGCGGCCGACTACGGCGTTCCGCAGACGCGCAGGCGCGTGATCGTCCTAGCCACCCACCGAGATCTTGTGGCCTCCCATCCCTCGCGCAAGCCGCTTGAACACCCTCAACCCACCCATCGGAAGCCGGACAAGAAGGGCGGCGAGGGCACACTCTTCACGCCTCTCGACGACTGGGTCCCGTCCAGCGTGGTCTTCAGCGCGACCCCCCCGGAGACCCAGACCACCAATCTCCTTGACCGGACCTGCAGCTTCCTCGGTACGACGTTGCCCGGAACCTTCAGCACCACGGATCTTCACATCGGGCGCAATCCAACAGAACTCTCGCTCAAGCGCTACCGAGCGATCCCCGAGGGCGGAAACCGCCGCTCCCTGCCAGACGAGCTGTCCACCGAGAATTGGATCAACCACCGGAACGGCTCCGGCGACGTCATGGGTCGCCTCTGGTGGGACCGGCCCTCGGTCACGATCCGCACGGAGTTCTACAAGCCCGAGAAGGGTCGCTACCTCCACCCCAAGGCCGACCGCCCGATCACCCACCTGGAAGCCGCCCTGCTTCAAGGCTTCCCGCCCGAATACCAGTGGGTGGGCAGCAAGATCCAGATCGCCCGCCAAATCGGTAACGCCGTCCCCGTCGGTCTCGCCAAGGCGATCGCTGGTGAGCTGTACCGGTATCTGTGTGCTCCCGCTTAGCTTGATTTTTAACCTATGCGTGGTTGTAGGACGGGTCATGGTGCGGTCTCGTTTGACGGTTTTGCCGACGTCGTAGTGGGACGCGGGGCAGGGTGACGCGGAGCCGGCCCCGGACGTCTACATGTCGGCGGCGGCGAGAGCGGCCAGCCTGGCCAGAGCGGCCGCGGACGGGCTGCCGGGCTGGGCCTGTCCGATGATGAGCTGCAGGCCGGGCGCGCTGTTGATCGTGAACGACTCCGACCAGAGAGTCAGGTCGCCGACCACACGGTGGTGGAGCTCCTTGGATTCGTGGGCTTTGATGAGCACATCATGGCGAGCCCAGAGCCGGCGGAAGTCCTCGCTCCCGTTGCGAAGCTCTTCTATGAGGTCCAGCACGGACGGGTCGTCGCACACCGGTCCGGCCGCGGCGCGCAGCTGTGCCACCTTGGAACGGGCCTCCTTCTCCCATTCGCGGTAGAACTCCCGTCCGTCGGGGCTGAGGAAGTGCAGCCGCATCAGGTTGTCGCTGCCCTCCAGCCCCCTGAACTGGGCGGCGGCCAGGGGGTTCATCGCCAGGACGTCGAACCGGCGGTTCACCACGAACGCCACGACATGATCGAGCCCGTGCAGGAACTGAGCGATTTCCGGGCTGAGCCGATCGATCTGGGCGGCCGTGTTCTTGTGGGCCCGGGAGCACACCAGATTGTGGAGATGCTCGACGGCCGCAGGCTCGAGCTGGAGGACCCGCGCCAGGGCTTCGAGCACCTGGTCCGACGGATTACGCTCCCGGCCCTGCTCAAGCCGTACGTAGTAGTCGGTGCTGACTCCCGCCAGCGTGGCCACCTCTTCGCGGCGCAGCCCCGGCGTCCTGCGGCGGACGCCGCAGTCGACGAGCCCGACCTGCCCGGGAACGGTGAGCTGCCGCCGAGCACGAAGGAACTCGCCCAGAGGGTTTCCGCTCATGGAGACACGCTAAGCATCTCCCTTGCAAAAAAGCACCTGGCCACGAGCCAACTCTCTTCGACCCCACCAGCCTGACACTTTGTGCGCGTTTGGACCAAAGATCCATCAATGTGGACAGAACTTCTTCCCCTCGCGACAAAAGGGGCGTAACTTCCAGGTCAAGATCTCCGCAACGGGCCGACGGGAGCGATGTGAGCCGCCTACGCGATCCGGCCTGACGCTGAGAAGGGAGTCACCGCGGAGTCATCGGGGGACCAAGCGATTCGTTCCACCCTATGGAGTCACGAAGACGATGACTGCACACGAAGAAGAGATGCAGACCGCCGGCGCCCTGCGCCGCGGGTTAGGCCTCAACCGACGTCAGTTTCTTGCAGCCACGACAGGACTCACGGCGGCGGCGGCCGTCGCAGGAGTCGGCCCGCTCGCCTCGGCCGCACAGGCGGCCGGCAACGGTTCCAACGGCGTGCTGGTGCCGCCGGGCAAGCGCGGCATCATCCTCTACACCGTCCGTGACGCGATCTCCCGGGATCCGCGCTCGACCTCCCTGCCCTCCGGGTTCCGCCCGGTGTTGGAGGAGCTTTCCCGGATCGGCTACAAGCAGGTGGAGTTCGCCGGGTACTCCCAGCACGCCAACAGCGAAGGCGGCGCCAACCTGGAGACCGTCGAGGGAGCCCGGCTGCTGCGCGGGTGGCTGGACGACAACGGGCTGGAGGCCGAGGGCAACCACGGCTTCATCCCCGGCTCCTGGCCGCTGACCCCGGCCGACCTCGACCGGTTCAAACTGCACCTGGAGATCGCCAACATCCTCGGCTTCGGCCATGTGGGCACCGGTAACGACCCGACCGGCAGCGCCTACAAGGCCGACTGGGATCTGGCCGCCGACAAGTGGAACCAACTCGGCCTGATCGCCTCGGCCGCCGGGCTCAAGCTCTACACCCACAACCATGACGTGGCCTACAGCTTCCTGCTGGACTCCGGGCCGCTGAATGCGCAGGGCCGCCCCACCCGCTCCTCGGGCATCCGCCGCCTGGAGTACTTCCTCCAGATCACCGACCCCGAGAACGTCTGGCTGGAGATGGACATCTTCTGGGCGCACGTGGCCCAGTTCAGATACCGCACCTTCACCGCGCCCGACGGCTCCGTGCAGGAAAGCATCTTCAACCCGCTCGGCGTCGTGCAGGCACAGACCACGCGCTTCCCGCTGTTCCACGCCAAGGACGGCAAGTACAACCCCGCCACCGGCAACGGCTACGACATGGTCCCCTTCGGCACCGGCGACATCGACTACACCGCCTTCTTCTCCCAGATGGGAGCCAAGGGCTACCACAACCCGATGTACGAACAGGACAACGCCCCCGGAAACGCCGCCAACCCGGGCCAGTCCCTGCAGTACTCCGCACTCAGCTACACCAACATGGCCGCACTGCGCGGCTAACACTGGGCGGCTGACACTGGGCGGCTGACATTGCGCGGCTGACACGGGAGCGCCCGTCCTCCGGGGCGGGCGCTCTCCGCTTGAGCGCCCGCGTCACGGGGTGACGAGCAGCCGGACCCCCTCGACGACCGTCGACCGGCGTTCCTCCTCGGAAGCGAGCGATCGAACGTCCTCCCCCTGCCGTTGCCACATGTTCGCGACGGCCAGGATGAGCGCGAGAAGGCGCCCGGCGTCCATCCGGCCGCTGACGACCCCGCGCCGCTGCGCGTCCTCGATCGCGGCGACCTTCTCGGCCATCGCCTCCGCGACGACCTGTCGTACTCCGGTGTCGCCGCGCTCCAGGGCGTACCAGCCCATGAACCGCATCACCTCGGGGTGCTGCAGCCCGGCGTCATAGAGGCGTCCCGCGTATTCCGGGAGATCGTCGGCGTCGATCGGGATGCCGGCGACCGCCTGCTGGACGACGGCGTCGTACACCGCCTCGAACAGGCCCTCCTTCCCTTCGTGGAAGGAGTAGACGAGGCCGGCGCTCACCCCCGCCCGCTTGGCGATCCGGTCCACGCGGGCCCCGGCGACGCCGTACTCGGCGAACTCCGCCAGCGCGGCTTCGAGCAGCAGTTGCCGTTTGGTCTCCGGATCGCGTGTCCTCATGCCTCCATTGTTCTTAATGAACGTTCATTTGACAACTCGGACGCAGCCGTGCCATAGTCGCTTTACTGAATGAATGTTCACTCGATTGGAGGGTGTCATGACCGCCACCACCCGGACCGCTCGCTGGACCCCGGAAGCAATCGCCGACCTGCACGGACGCACCGCCTTCATCACGGGTGGCAACAGCGGCATCGGGCTCGAGACCGCCCGCGTGCTCGCCGTGCACGGCGCTCGGGTCATCCTGGCCGGGCGCAACCAGGACAAGCTCGACGAGGCGGTCGCCGAGATCCGCAAGGTCCAGCCCGACGCCCGGCTCGACACGGCCGTCGTCGACCTCGGCAGCCTCGCGTCCATCCGGACGGCGACCGCCCGGGTGGCGGAGACCGAGACGATCGATCTGCTCTTCAACAACGCCGGCGTCATGAACGTGCCCGAACGCCGCACCACGAGCGACGGCTTCGAGTTGACCTTCGGCACCAACCACCTCGGTCACTTCGCCCTCACCGCCGGACTCATGCCGGCACTGCGCCGCTCACGTGCGGCGCGCATCGTGACGGTCAGCGCGATCGCCGCGACCTGGCGCAGCGGCCGCCTCGCCGACCTGATGAGCGAGCGCAGCTACGGAGCCATGACCGCCTACGCGAAGTCCAAGCGCGCCAACGTCGCCTTCACCCAGGAGCTGGCCCGCCGGCTGACCGGAACCACCGTCGAAGCCGTCGTCGTGCACCCCGGATCGGCCGTCACCAACCTGCAGCGCCACAGCGAGGGCCCGCTGGCGCGCGCGTTCGTGGCCATCGCCTCACGCCTCCTCCTGGGCTCACCCGAGGGCGCCGCGTGGCCGTCCCTCTATGCCGGCACCAGCCCCGACGTGCGCAGCGGCCAGTTCATCGGCCCCGCCGGCCGCGACCAGACCTCCGGCACCCCGCGCCCCGTCGCGCTGCCCGACGGGGCCGGCGACCCCGCCGAGGGTGCCTTCCTATGGGCCGAAAGCGAACGCCTCACCGGCGTCCGCTTCGACCTCTGACCACACCGACCGTCACGCGAGCGCGCTGCGCAGGGTGCCGACGGCCAGGTTGATGGCGGCCTCGGCGGCGTGGGTCTCCCGCAGCGCGTTGAGCATCACGAAGTCGTGGATGATCCCCTGGAAGCGCACGGCGGTCACCGGCACCCCGGCCTGCCGCAGCTTGTTCGCATACGCCTCGCCCTCGTCGCGCAACACGTCGGCCTCGCCGGTGATGACGAGCGCCGGGGGAAGTCCCTTCAGCTGCTCGACGGTGGCCCGCAACGGCGAGGCGGTGATCTCGGCGCGCTGCGCCGGGTCGGTCGTGTACTGGTCCCAGAACCACTGCATGCCGTCCCTGCGCAGAAAGTACCCCTCCGCGAACTGGTGGTAGGACTCGGTGTCGAACGACGCGTCGGTGACCGGGTAGAACAGCACCTGCTGGACGAAGGCCACGTCGCCGCGTTCCTTGGCCATCAGGGTCAGGGCTGCGGTCATGTTGCCGCCGACCGAATCGCCGGCGATCGCGATCCGCGCCGTGTCCAGCCCCTTGGCCGCCCCGTCGGTGACGATCCACCTGGCGACCGTGTAGTTCTGCTCGATGGCGACGGGATAGCGCGCCTCGGGCGACAGGTCGTACTCGGGGAACACCACGGCGGCGTGCGCGCCGACTGCGAGCTCGCGGACGAGCCGGTCATGGGTGTGCGCGTTTCCGAAGACCCATCCGGCGCCGTGGATGTAGAGAACGACGGGCAGCGTGCCCGTGGCGCCCTGGGGCCGGACGATGCGTGCCCGGACGCTGCCGGTCGGCCCGCCCTGGACGGTGACCCACTCCTCATCGACGGCGGGCTTGGCAATCTCGCTCGACTGCACCTCGTCGACCGCCTTGCGGCCCTCCACGGGAGGCAGGTCGAACAGATACGGCGGGTTGGCGGTGGCCTGGGCGAACGCGGCGGCGGCCGGCTCCAGGACAGGCGTGACGTTCGTGCTCATGGCGGCTCTCCTTCGTCGTTGAACACGAGGAAACCTAGCGCGCAATTTCCTTGTACACAAGCTAAGTGTGGACGTTGAAATTTTGTCAGTGGCGAAATATGCTGTCGCGTGGCCGGGCCTCCACCCTGCCTCCCGCCCACCTGATGGAACCGCCATGACCTCTCAGCCGGAAGCGGCCGCCGAGGAGTTCTCCCTGCTCCTGGACGACCAGATGTGCTTCGCCCTGTACGCCGCGTCCCGCGCCGTCACCGCCCTGTATCGCCCCCTGCTGGAGGAACTGGGCCTGACCTACCCGCAGTACCTCGTCCTGCTCGCCCTGTGGGAGGACGACGACGTCCCCGTCAAGGCACTCGGCGCCGGCCTCCAGTTGGACTACGGCACCCTGACCCCACTGCTCAAACGGCTCGAGACAGCCGGCCTCCTGCGCCGCGACCGCGCGGCGGACGACGAACGCACCGTACGGATCACCCTGACCGACAAGGGCGCCGCCCTCCGGGAGCGCGCCCGGTCCATCCCGGCCGCGATCGGCGACGCCATGGGACTGGAGCCGGAGGAGTTCGAGCGGACCCGGGCCAGCCTGCGGCGCCTGACGGCCAACGTGTCCGCCCGGACGGCATCGCTTCGCTGAAGAGCCCCCCGGACGAATCGGTCGACCTGCCCGGTTCGAGCCCGATCACTTCGCCGAAGAGCCCCTGACCACATGGCCGGTTCGGCGGCCGGGCAAGCCCTGCATGGGCCGGAATTTTCCCGGCCCGTTTGCCGCGGCATAGCCGGCCCGGATCGGCACCTCTCCCACGAGGGCGCAACAATTTCTCCGGCTCCCCTCGGAATTCGGCGGGCCCGATTTCCGTATCGCCGCACGAGCACAGGAGCCGTTCGGACGCCCACGGTGAAAACCTCCCGCCGCCCGCGGGACCTCCACACCGGCCGCCGGCCGAACGCGTCACCACGGAGCGAACGTGCACGTGAGAGGCCGTACCGCACCCCTGAGCACGTGCCTCTCAGGCCCCGCGTGAACGCGGCGAGCACAGCGATCGACGATCACACAGTGTCGCGACGGACAAGTAAAGATCGCTCACCGAATCCGGTCACAGAATAAATTCGAAAGACCACTATCCGCCAGGTTTTCCACATCGTGAAAATGCCTGTCAAATCAAGTGGTTGCATTCCTTCGAGGCGCCAATTACGTTCTGCTTTGCGTGATTCGACATAGCGAGTCATGAGAGTGAGCAAGGAGAGTTCCGACGGGGTGGCTCACTGCAGCGGCGAATATTTTTGTGCTGCGCGCTGAAACGCACCCCTCGCGGACGTACGGCAATGCCGCAGTTCACATCATCGCTCTGTAGAAAGGCAGTCTCATGCGACTCCCCCGCACGCTCGCCGTGATCGTCGGCATGCTCACCGCAGCATGCACGATCGCCATCTCCGCCGGATCAGCCCAGGCCGCTCCCTCCGCGCCACCGGCCGGAAGCGCGCAACTCACGGTGGACAAGGTCCTCAGCCTCAACCCGAAGGCGGTGAAGATCAGCCCCACCGAAGTGAAGATCGCCGACGGCATGGTGCTCATGCTGCCGCGCACGCAGGCTGAAGCGCGTGCCTTGGCCGCCTCCTGCGCCTACTACTACCTCTGCACGTGGGAGCACTCCAACGGAGGCGGAAACGGCATCCGGTTCTACACCTGCGGGTGGTACGACCTCGGCGGATACCGCTACCCGGACGGCGCGTGGGTCGGCACCGGCGCCTCCGGCGCCAAGTGGAACGACCGCATCTCCTCGATGACCAACAACCAGACCACGGGCACCAGGGCCAACTTCTACAACTGGGAGGGCTCCTGGAAGCTCGTGTTCTGGACGTACGCCTACGACTGGCGCGCCAACCTCGCCATCGACAAGCGCTACGACAACGGCGGGCCGCTGAACGACATCATCGACATGGTCGTCC
The DNA here is from genome assembly GCF_016863335.1 of Planotetraspora thailandica. GTDB lineage: Bacteria > Actinomycetota > Actinomycetes > Streptosporangiales > Streptosporangiaceae > Planotetraspora > Planotetraspora thailandica. The sequence goes on along the minus strand of NZ_BOOR01000007.1, from coordinate 15,419 downwards.
CCTGCTGATTCCCCGCAGAGGACCCTGCACCTGACAGGCCGGAAGACAGCCTCCCGCCGGACGACGAACCGGCGGGAGGCGGCTTTCTTCTCCACGACGAGAGCCGATCCCATCGAATTACCCAACAAGGCGAAAATATTTGCACATATAGCGTTCAGGACGTCGTACGGTCGAAATGCACTCGCCATTCGCCCGAGAAATGGCGAAAAGCATGGAGAAGATGAACCGGGACATGGCCTCCGCTCGCAGACTCTGCCCTACGGAAACCGCTTTGCCACGAGAAGCACCCACATACGATCATTGAACGCGTGAGTGAGGACATATCACCAGGTCACCACTGGCGTGCTCTGTACATGCGCCTCCTCGACCACGAGGGACCCGGGCTGACCGGCCGACTGCGGCGCTGGCTGGACGAGCATGCGCAGTACGTGGAAGACGTGCGGGAATGGGGCCACGCGGGCAAACATCTCGTCTCGCTCGGAGAACATCCCGAGCCGGACCATTACAGCCCGCTGGAGCAGCTGTACCACCTGAGCCGCGTCCTCGACCTGCTCATCCTGCGCTACCAGGATCCCCCGGCCGATTCCGCGTCGGCCGCCGACGAGTTCCTCCCGCCGACCGACGCCTATCCCGCGTTCTGCGATTCGCTGGGCGCCGAGCGCATCGCCGTACACGAGTTCCACCCGTTCTTCCACGAGATCATCGAGGTACGGCAGGCCGACGACCCCGACGAGCCGCCGTCGGTCGTCGAGGAGCGCTGGCCCGGCCATCTCGTCGGCGCGATGCTGCTGATGCGAGCCGGAGTGGTCGTACGGGCGGGATCGAAACACCTGGTGGCCGGTGTCGCCGACCGGTCGACCCTCTACTGGACCTACCGTCGCCGGTCACGGCCCACGAACGACCTCTCGCACGGCTGGGGCCACAACTCCCAGTGGGGAACCGACTTCCGCCGTGACTACGTGGTCGACGGGCGACTCCACTACAACGTGGACGCCGCGATGCTCCCGGGCTGGGCCCACGAGGATGCACTCGACCCCGCCTCGGCGATCGAACTGGTCCGGCACCGGTGCAGCACCGTCGTGGATCACGGCGACGACCTGTTCCCCTTCGATCTGCACCACGTCGAGCCGGCGCCCCTCGGCTGACGGACCGTGCCCGGTGGCGAGACAAGGCGAGGGCTCAGCTCGTGGGGGTCGCCGTCATCTCGGCGGTGTCGCGCGGCGCGGCGTTGTTCATCGTGGTGAGCAGGGTGCTCTGCATGAGCAGGCCGACGCCGGCCCCGATGACCGCGGTGAGCCCCGATGCCATGGCGGTCGTCGTGTCGACGGCGAGGCTGAGCAGCAGCAGGGCGCCCGCGACCATGACGGCTCCGCCGACGACCGGGTAGACGCGCTTGCGCCTGCCGCTGCTCATCAGCCGGCCGGTGGCCAGTTGCGACCCGAGCATGCCCAGCATGAGGGGCAGGAGCAGCATGCCCCCGGCCGTCGAGGAGACTCCCTGGACGAACTGCATGTACTGCGGCAGGTAGCTCACCACGGCGAGCATGACCGCGCCGACGAGGAAACTGAGGATCTGCGCCAGAGCGAATTCGCGGCTGCGGAACAACCGCGGCGGGATGACCGGCTCGGCCGCGCGCCGCTCCGCGTGGGCGAACCCGGCCAGAGCACCGGCCGCGACCACTCCCAGCAGGATGACCTGCGGTGACGCCCAGGGGTACGTGACGCCGCCCCAGCTGCCGACGAGGGTGAGCGCCAGGATGCCGATCGTCAGCAGGGTGGCGCCGAGGTAGTCGATCCTGACTTTGACGCGTTCGACGTGCAGCCGCACGCCCATGCCGACGGTCAGCAACGCGGCCACGCCGACCGGCACGTTCACGTAGAACGCCCAGCGCCAGTTCAGCTGGTCGGTCAGGAACCCGCCGAGCAAAGGTCCACCGACGAAGGCGACGGGCAACATCACGCCGATCATCGACTGGACCCGCCCCCGATCCTGCGGGGGGACCAGCACGCCGACGACCGCGAGCGCGCCGACCATCAGCCCGCCCGCGCCCAGCCCCTGGATGGCGCGGAAGGCGATGAGCTCGTTCATGTTCCGCGCCAGACCGGACAGGACGGAGCCGGCCAGGAAGAGCACGACCGCGGACTGGAAGGCGCCCTTGCGCCCGTAGAGGTCGCCGAGCTTGCCCCATATCGGCGTGGCCGCGGCGCTGGCGAGCAGGTAGGACGTCACCACCCAGGCGAGGTGCTCGATGCCACCGAGTTCGCCGACGACCGTGGGAAGCGCGGTGCTCACGATCTGGCCGTCGAGCGTCGCCAGGAAGATGCCGAGCATGAGCCCGAAGACGCCGAGGTAGGGCAGGCGGCCCCGCTCGGCCTGCGTGTCAGGCGACATAGGGACGCTCCCGCTTGGCGTCGCGCAGGGTGTGGCCCCACCAGGCCAACTGGTCCAGCATGGCCTTGGCCGCTCCGTCGCTGGCCGGGTCGACGGCCTTGCCGTCCGCGTCGAACTTGTCGCCGTAATTGTGGAAGCTCACGGTGTTGCGGACGGTGACGGCGTGCAGCTCGGCCAGCACGACCCGGAGCTGCTCCACCGCGCGCAGGCCGCCGGCCAGTCCTCCGTAGGAGACGAAGCCGACCGGCTTGGCGTGCCAATGGTGGCTGTGCCAGTCGATGGCGTTCTTCAGGGACGCAGGGAAGCTGTGGTTGTACTCCGGCGTGACGATCACGAAGGCGTCGGCCGCCTCCATCCGGGGCATCACCGCGCCGAGCAGCTTGATCGCGTCGTCGGACGGCGGTTTCCCGAAGGCCGGCATCACGGTGGGCAGCGGGGTCACCGCCAGGTCGACGACGTTGGCCTTCATGTCGCCGCGCTGGGCGGTGTGGCCGAGCAGCCATTCGGCCACGACCGGGCCGAAACGCCCGTCTCTGGTGCTGCCGACGACGACCGCGACGGTCAATGGTTCGTCCGCCATGGGTACCCCTCCGATGTGTACGTCGTATCGATCGAGATACATCGTACACAGTTCGGTATATAACGTCTACTGTTGATACGGTGTACGCGAGACAGGTCGGTGAGAGGAGCCCCATGCCTTCCCAGGAGAAGCAGGACCCGGCGAAGCTCACCTTGTGGGAGCGGCTCGAGCGCCCGGCTCCCGCTCCCCGCGCGACCCTCACCCCTCAGCGGATCGCCGAGGCCGCCGTCGCGATCGCCGACGCGGAAGGGCTCGACGCCGTCACGATGCGACGCCTGGCCACCGAGCTGGGAGTCGCCCCCATGGCCGCCTACCGGTACGTGAACGGCAAGGACGAGCTGCTGGAGCTGATGACCGACTTCGTGCACGGCGAGCTGTCGCTGTCCGACGACACCGCGGACTGGCGGGAGGCCATGCGCACGCTCGCCACCCGCACCCGGGCCGTCATGCTGAAACATCCGTGGATGATCCGCACGGTGGTGCTGGTGCTGACGCCGAACCAGATGGCCGTGCCGGAACGCGTTCTGTCCACGCTCGACGGCCTGGGTCTGGACGCCGACACGATGATGGCCGTCTTCCGGACCGTCACGTCCTATGTGCGCGGCGCGGTCGAATCCGAGATCGGCCTTGAGCAGATCATGCGGGAACGCGGGTGGGCGAGCGGCGACGAGGCCCGCACAGGGCTGGCCCCGCAGATGAGCTGGCTCATGGGCACCGGCCGCTACCCCACCTACCGGCGCTACCTCCGCGAGGCCACCCGCAAGGACGATCCGCAGTGGCAGTTCGAGCTCGGGCTCGACTGCGTGCTCGACGGCGTCGCCGCCCGCCTGGGAATCTGATTGTCAGAAGTTGATCATGTGGCCGGCCAGGCCGTGGATCGCCTCCTTGACCGCCTCACCGAGCGTCGGGTGGGCGTGCACGTTACGCGCGACCTCGTTCACCGTGAGGTCCCACTGCTGGGCCAGCGTCAGCTCGGGCAGCAGCTCGGTCACGTCGGGCCCGATCAGGTGCGCGCCGATGAGCTCGCCGTATTTCGCGTCGCTGAGGATCTTGACGAAGCCCGTCGTGTCGCCCAGGCCGTGGGCCTTGCCGTTCGCCGTGAAGGGGAACTTCGCGACCTTCACGTCGTAACCGCGCTCACGCGCCTGCGCCTCGGTGTAGCCGAAGCTCGCGATCTGCGGCTGGCAGTAGGTCGCCCGGGGGATCATGACGTACTCGAGCTCCATGGTCTCGGCGCCCGCGATCGTCTCGGCCGCCACGATGCCCATCGACTCGGCCGCGTGCGCGAGCATGAGCTTGGCCGTCACGTCGCCGATCGCGAAGATGTGCGGCACGTTCGTACGGCAGTAGCCGTCGATGTCCACAGCTCCCCGGTCGGTCAGGCGTACGCCGGTGTTCTCCAGCCCGTAGCCCTCGACCCGCGGCTGGAAGCCGATGGCCTGCAGGACCTTGTCGGCTTCGAGGGTGCGCGCCTGCCCGTCGCGTGACACCGTGACGCGGACCTTGTCGCCGGACTCGTCGATCGCCTCGACGCGGGTCGAGGTCAGCACCTCGATGCCGAGCCGCTTGTAGCGCCGGGCCAGTTCGGCGGAGACCTCCTCGTCCTCCAGCGGCACGAGCCGGTCGAGGAACTCGACGATCGTCACCTTCACGCCGTAGCCGTTCAGCACGTAGGCGAATTCGACGCCGATGGCGCCGGCGCCCGCGATCACGATGCTCTCGGGCAGCTCCTCGCTGAGGATCTGCTCCTCGTAGGTCACCACCCGATCGCTCAGCGAGGTGCCCGGCAGCAGCTTGGTGGTGGCGCCCGCGGCGATGATGCAGTGGCCGAACGTCACCGTCGTCGAGGAGCCGTCGGAGCCGTCCACCTGCAGGGTGTTCGGGTCGGTGAACGTGCCCCGGCCGTCGTACTCCGTGATGCCGTTCTTCTTCATCAGGAAGTGCACGCCCTTGACCCGGCCGTCGGCGACCTTGCGGCTGCGCCGGAACGCCTCGCCGTAGTCGAAGGTGATCTCACCGTCGACGTGGATGCCGAAGGTCTTGGCCTCCCGGGACAGGAGGTTGACGAGCTCCGCGTTGCGCAACAGTGCCTTGGAGGGGATGCATCCCACGTTGAGGCAGACGCCGCCCCAGTAACGCTCCTCGATGATCGCCGTACGGAGCCCGAGCTGAGCCGCCCGGATCGCGGCGACGTAGCCGCCGGGGCCCGCGCCGAGCACCACGACGTCGTAATGATCGCTCATGTCGGGACCCTACGCTTTCTCGCTCACTCGTGTTCCGCCGGGGGTGTCCTGCGCACCCGCCATCGCCAGGAGGCCGGTCGCCACCGGCACCCGCCGGGTCGGGGCGAAGCCCAGCAGTTCCTGGGCCAGCTCGTCGTTGCCGGAGAACCCGGCCGCCGAGTCGACGAGCTGGCGGCCGTCCCACAGGACGAGCATCGCCGAGACCGTGTGGGACGCCTTGTCGCTGTGCATGTCGTAATGCGCCGCCGCGGGCACCGTCTCGTACCGGACCCACAGGTCGTGGCCGGTCATGAACACGTCCAGGTCATAACGGACGGTGAGACCGAGCAGGTCGGGCTTGTAGACGTCGTCGATACCGGCGAACGCCTCGTCGAGCGCGATCATCCGCGGGCACGTGTCCGCGGCCGACGAGTAGAGCGCGTTGGCCGCGGCGAACAGCGGCAGGTGGATGGCGGCCGACTTCTCCCCGCCGGACATCTGCGAGTGGCGCTTCTTGCTCAGCCGCACCTCCTCCTCGCCGGGGACCTTGAGCCGCAGCTCGAACGAGCGCCAGGCGCGGTAGTCCAGCACCTTGGAGAGCACTTCCTTGTAGGTCGCGCGGGGATGCCCGGCCCGATATTCGCGGATCATGAGGCGCAGGATCCGGCGCAGATCGGCCAGCTGCTCGCCTCCCAGGCCGTCGTGCCCGAGGAGTTCGGCGATCTGCCGTTGCAAATCGGTAATCTTGTCGGCCACCACCCAGCGGATGCCCACCGTGGTTCCGGTCGCCATCGGCCTGGACCTGGTGTCGGCGTCCATACCCTTGACCAGGTCCTTCGCGGCGAAGACCCGGTCGAAGATCTGCTGGGCCAGGCCGGCGAGCAGCTCGTCCTCCAGGACGGTGCGTTCGCGTTCCTCCAGCAGAACACCCTGCTCCTGCGCGCGCTCGGCCGTACGGCGGGCGAACTCGGCGACCGGGTGACGGCCGTCGGCGTCGTGCACGCGCACGACGACCACGAACTCTCCCGGCTGCCAGTCGAGCCGGTAGTCCTCCTCGCAGGCGCCCAGCGCGTCGCCGAACTCGGTGATGGCGGCCGACATGCGGTCGCGGGCCCGCTTGCGGGCCGCCTCCCCCGCCGACCGGCCCGCAGTGGCCGCCTCGTAGTGGTCAAGCAGGGCGGCCGTGCCTTCCGGGAGCACGGACTCGATCGCCTTGCCCGCGTCCTGCTCGGGCAGCCGGGCGACGATCTCGGCGACGCTCCGCTCGGGGTCTGCCCACTGCGCCCGGTCCGGCCAGGCGGGCCCGGAGGCGACCCCGATGACCGGCCGCAACTCCGCCTGGGCGAGCGGGCCGAACGCCACGAACTCGTCGACCATCTCACTCAGCGCGGCCACGAGGGCGTCCTTGCCGTGCCGGCAGGCGGCCTGCGCCTGCACGAGCGCGTCATGTTCCCGGCGGGCCCGCTCGTCGGCGGCCCGCCACGCGGCCCCCGCCGCCTGGAGCGCCCGCTCGACCTCGTTGATCTGGTCCAGGATCTCCTTCAGCGGCGCACTCAGCGCCTCCTCCATCGCGGCGAGGCGCTCGGCCACGCTGAGGTGCGCCTCCTCCTTCTCCGCCAGTGCCTCGCCGGCGTCCCGGTGCTCCCTTTCGAGCCGCTCGACCGTACGGCGGCGCGCGAGAAGGTCGTCCTCGTAGATGCCGATCCGGGTACGCTCCTGGAACAGCTGCTCGGCGGCCTCGATGAAGTCGCCGATGGCGAGGTCGACCGCATCGATCTCCGCGGGAGCGGCCGGGAGGTTGCGATCGGCGGCGGCCTGCCGGAGCCTGCGCCGCTCGGCGTCCAGCTCGGCTGTGGCGTCGTCCAATGTCGTGGCGGCCTCGGCGTGCTCGGCACGGGCCGCGGCCAGCAGGGTCGACTTCTCCGCGAGCGCCGCGACGCGTGTGAGGATCTCCTTGCCCACGGGCTGAAGCTCGCTCTTGGCCTGGCCGGCGTCGGCCAGCCGCTGCTGCAGCGTGTCCCGCCCCGCCTCGACGTCCGACAGCTCCTGCGACCGGGCTTGGATGTCGTGCTCGCACTCGGCGAGGCGTGCCCGCCGCCGGGCCGCCCGGTTGGTGGCGCCGATGAACTCCGCCCCGGCCTTGGGCTGGGCTCCCAGGTGGACGCCGTAGGTGAACTGGCCTTTCCTGCTGACCGCCGGACCGGCCGTCGCGCCGTCGGCGACCGAATCGGGCAGCGCGATCGAGTCGAGCACGGCGGAGACGACGTGGGCGGGGACCAGGTCCTGATCTTCGGGAACGAGGACGCCCGACAGGGTGGGACCCGCGGGCCGGGACGCTGCGGGGGCCGGAATCAGGTACGCGTCGGCCTCCGCCTCGGCGACGGCGGCCTCGGTGAGCCCCGGGTCGGGGTGGATCCAGGCGGTCAGCAGCCCGGCCGCGTCCAGGGCTCCTTCGACGGCCGCGGCGTCGGCGTCCGGCACGTCGTCGGCGAACCGCACGAGCTGCCACAATGCGGCGCCCGGCCGTCCGGTCCTGTCGGCGTGCCGGTGGGCGGCCGGCGCGGGCGCGTCGTCGCGTTCGGTGGCGATCTCGTCGCGCAGCGCGGCCAGCCGTTCGAGCTCGGCGGCGAGCCGGCGGCGCTCGACGTCGAGGGCCGCCATGCCGGTGGCGAGCGCCGTGCGCCGCCCTTCTGCCAGGTCGCCGAAGACCTCAGCCAGGCTCGGCGCGCCCGGCTCGCCGATCCGCGCCAGGCTTTCCGTGAGGACCGCCACGTCGTCGGCGGGCACCACCGCGGCCTCGCCGGCGGCTTGGGCCGTCCAGCGGCCGGCCCAGGCGCTCAGCCGTTCCTCCGCCCGCATGCGCGTCTCGTCGAGGTCCCGCTCGGCCGCCTCGACGGCCAGCCGGCACGTCTCGATCTTCTGCTGCGCCTTCTGCGCCGCCCGCTCGGCGCGCCCTCGCGCCTTCTCCGCGTCACCGAGCTCGGCCAGCTGGTGCCGTACGTCTTCGACGTCTCGCCGGCGTGCGCTGACATGCGCCCGGGCGGCCTGGAGGTCGTCGTCGTCGGCGTGCGTGATGCCGGCGAGCCCGGCGGCTTCTGCCCTGCGGGCGGCCAGCCGTCCGGTGCTGTCACGCGCGTCCTTGAGCTGCGTGTCGAGCTCGGCCGCCTCCTGGCGGAGTTCGGCGATGTGCGCGGCGCTGCGGTCGTTGGCCTCACGCGCGCGGGCGATCTCCTGCGCTCCCCTGGAGACCTGCCCGCGCAGGTTCTCCAGATCGCTCTGGGCGGTGTAGGCCGTGTCCTTCTTCAGCCCGTCGAGCCGGGCGGCGAGCCTGCTCTGCTCGCCGGTCGCGGCCTCGCACGCCTCCTGCGCGTCCGCATGGGCCTCCTCCGCGCGCTCCGCCTCCGCCCGCGCGGCGTCGATCTCGGCGGCGTGCTTCGCCACCTTCTGCGTACGGCCGGCGATCCGGTCGAGATGGAAACGCACCTCGGCCCGCAGGTAGTCGGCGTAGCGGTCGAGAAACGCCCGGGCGGCGCCGTCGGCCGCGGTGAGGTCGTCGAACTGGCGCTGGACGGCGGCCAGGTTGTCGAAGTCACGCGCGGCCTGCTCGACGAGGCTTTCCGAGACGGGGCTCAGCCCGGCGGTGAGGGTGTCGGAGACCTTACCCGGGTCCAGGTCCTTGGCCAGCAACGGCCGGCGCAGCGCGAGCAGCAGGTCGAGCAGCTGGATGTAGCGCTCCCGCCCGAGGCCGAAGAGCGCGCCGTCGACGGCCTCACGGTAGTCGGTGGGGCTGCCCTGCCACGCGTCGGGTTCGAGCATGCGCTTGAGCTGCTGGTCGGTCAGCGGCCGGGAGTCGTCCGACAGCAGGCCGAAGTCGACGCCGAGCCGCTTGCCCGTCACGAAGTAGGACCTTTTGACCTCCGGCCGGTCCTTGTGGGCATGCATGGCGATGATCAGCGTGACCGTCCGCGCGTCCGCGGCGAACTCCATCCACACGAAGCCGTATTCCGACTCCTGCCCCCGGTAGAGGAGGTTGGACTTCATGGTGCGGTTCTCACCGCTGAACGGGTCCAGGCGGCGGGCGTCGACGACCCCGTCGAGGATGAAGGGGAACAACACCTCCAGGGCCTTGGTCTTGCCGGAGCCGTTGTGCCCGCGCAGCACCAGCCTGCCGTCGGCGAACACGAACTCCTCGTCCGTGTAGTCCCAGATGTTGATCAGCCCGGCACGGGACGGTTTGAATCTCGTCATTTCGTGTCTCCATCGAACAGGTCGAGCTGGCCTTTGGGCGGCGCCGGGATCGCCAAGGTGATGTTGCGGTAGCGGAGGGCGGCGGGAAGCACCAGCACGCCGCCGGGCACGGGACGCACCAGCCGAAGCTCGGCCAGCAGGACCACCGCGGCGTCGAGCAGGCCGTGGGGGTCCTGCTGCCACGTGCCGGTGAAGGACGCGGCGCCGAACCTCTCGTACAGCTCCCCGATCAGCTCTTCCAGGCGGTGCCGTTCGACGAGGGCGAGCAGTTCGGGCTCGCGGCGCGGCGCGGGCGCGCGCTCGGCCGGCGACCACGCCAGGTCGTGCACGACCCCGCCTTCGGGGAGCGCGGAGTCGATCCGCGTGATCAGGTCGCGTTGCCGCTCCGCCTCGGTCGGAGCTTCGACGCGGCGGAGCGCGCCTGGGTCCTCCAGAAGGTCGGCGATCTTGCCGAGCAGCAGCCCGGCGGCCCGGTTGACCGCGCCACCCCGGCCGGGGAAGGGCCGGTCGGTGAACTTCCCACTGGGATCGGCCAGCATGACGCCCTCCGCCCGGCGTTCCACCACCAGACCGGTGAGCCGGGCCAGGTTCTCGGCGACGTCGTCGCGCCGCAACACGGCGGCCGTCTCCGCGTCGACGTCGGCGTAGTAGACCACCGGTTGCTCCAGCAGCAGCCGGCGCGCCCGGCGCTCGGCTGCGTTCTCGAAGGCTGCGTCGGGATTGCCCTCGTACACATACTCGAGCAGGGCGGCGGAGCTGGTCAGATGCTGCACGGGGCGGGCCGGCCGGAAGATCATCGAGCAGATGTCGTGGTCGATGTCATAGAGGGCGTCGCCTCCGCCGCCGCGGGTCCACGCCTCGACCGAGCCGTCGGACAGGCTCATCGCCCCGCGCTCGACCAGCCAGCCGAGCACGTCGACGACCGCCGCCTTGTGCCCGGGGACCAGCGGGTCGAAGCCGAGACCCTCGATGGTGTTGGCCACCGGCCCGAACTGCCGGACGAGGTCGGCCAGGCTGATCTCCACCCGTGATCGCTGGAAGGAGCCGAGGATCAGGCAGAGATAGGCCAGGCGCCTGCGGTCGAAGGGTTTGCCCGCCTTCGTGGTGAAGACCTTCCCGCGCGACGGGTTGAGCCCGTCGAGGCGGCGGATCAGCCGCACGTGCCGGGTCGTCGCGATCAGGGTGTAGCCGAACAGGTCGTGGAGGTCCCGGGTGAGCTGGTCGGCCCAGGGCAGCACCCGGTCGAGCACACCCGGCCGGGGGTGGATGGCCGTGATGAGGTCGCTGGTGAGCACCAGCCGTACGGCGTCCTGATAGGCGGCGAGGTCGGTGACCGGCACGTCGGCCGCCGCGCGCGGCTCAGCCATGCGCCCTCCCGGAACGGGGGACGATCTCCAGGGCGAACCCGGGCAGGTGCATCACGCCGTGCGTGGTGCGGACGGAACTGCCCACCGGATCGGGGACGAGCCTCAACACCACCGTGTCGTCGCTTCCCGACCCGGATTTCAACCGGCCGGCGACCACCGCCCGGGCCTCCAGTGCCCGGGTCAGCAACGACATCACCACCCTGGTCTCGGCGTCGTCGAGGACCCGGCCGTGCGCGCCGCGCTTCGCCAGGCTGCGGGCGGCCGCCCGCTCGGCGCTCCTCGCCTCGATCTGCCGCCTGCGCAGGTCGGCCCGCTGCCCCGTGTCGACGCGGACCGGCTGGGGAAGGCCGGGACCGGCGTGCCGTCCCGTGCGGAAGGGCGTGAGCGCGATCTCGATGCCCGGCGCGTCCCACCAGGTGGCCCTGGGCGAGATCTCCTCGACGTCGTCGTGCGCACCGCCGAGGTGACGGGCCGAACCGAGGTCGAAGGCCGCCGACATCAGGGCGTACGCCGCGTCCTCATCGGGCGTGTTGTACACCCACTGGGCGAGATGCCGCAGCTCGGAGGCCCGGTTGACGCCGCCGCGCTGCGCCTCGGTGAGCTGGCGCAGCAGTGCGATCACCGCGGACACCGCTGACCTGGTCGCCCGGCGCAGCTCACCGGCCCCGGACTCGTATCCCGGCCGCCGCGTGAACCACGCCCGCAGTGCCTGCCAGCGCCTCTCCCAGTCTTCGATCCGCTCGGCGGGGCTGAGGAACGGGCGGTCGTCGGCGTCGGCCGCCCTGACCAGCAGCGTGTTGACGCCCGTCTCCTCGACGTCGCGTACGGCCCGGTCCAGGCGAGGCAGGTAACGGTCGAGCTCCGCCATGAAATCGCTCATGTGGACGAGCAGGGCGTTCTTGTACCTGAGGAACAGCTCGGGCGAAGTCTCCGTCGAGCTCACGATCTCGCTGAGGGTCACGTGGAACTGGGCGGACCTGCGGACCATGTCCTCCATGACCTGGTTCAGGCGGGACAACCGCCGGTAGACCTGTTCCTGGTCACCGGTGCGATTGGCGACGGCCAGCGCCTTGAGGTCGTCGAGGATGTCGGAGAAGACCAGCCGGGACAGGTTCGCGTCCCTGACCCTGGCCGCCAGCACGTCTTCCACCGCGATGAAAGCCCGGTAGCCGAGCTCGCTGAACTGGTAGACCGACTGCCTGTTCCGGTAGCGCTCCAGCGTTCCCGCGCGGGACGCGTCTTCGAGCCGGTGGACGATCCCGTCGTCGGCCAGCGCGTCCAACCGGCTCCGCAGGCCCGTGTCCAGTTGCGGGACATCGTCGTGCACCTGCGCCAGATCGCGGAGCGCCGCCGCCACGTCGTCGGTGTCGACCTGGACCCGATGCACCGCGCGCAGGCGCTCCATCGCCCGGAGCACCCACAGGTAGGCGACGTGGTCGTCCCTGCGGGTGAAGTTGAACAGCCGGAATCTGTCCCCGATGGCCAGAGCGTCCAAGTCGAGGGCTCTGGAACCGTCCATTGAATCTGCCATGACGAGCAGCAAGTATCGCGCAACGGTACGACAACCCCCTTCGACAGCACGATCCGGCCTGTGTAAGAACGGCGGCCTCACGTGCATTACCGGGTGAAACCGTCCCTTCCTCATGGAGGAGCACCGGCCAGTGACAGAACCAGATGCGAGCGCCCGGTTCACCGAGATGTACGCGGCACACCATGCGCAGGTGTACGCGTACGCGGTGAGCCGGGCGGGCCGCCGACTCGCCGACGACGTCGTCAGTGAGACCTTCCTTGTCGCGTGGCGGCGATTGTCCGCGATGCCCCCGGCGCCGTTGCCATGGCTGCTGGTCGTGGCCCGCAACGTCATGCACGGGCGCTACAGGGACGAGGTACGGCAGGCCTCCCTGGCGGACGAACTGCGTGCCTGGGTCGATGAGGTGGACGCGGACGTGGCCGACGGCGTAGCCGAACGGTCCTCCGTGCTCGCCGCCCTGGCCCAATTAGCTGAGAGCGACCGGGAACTGCTGACGCTCGTGGCCTGGCACGGGCTGTCCAACCGGGACGCGGCCCGGGTCGTCGGTTGCTCTGTGGCCACCTTCTTCGTCCGTCTGCACCGCGCGAGAAAGCGACTGGAACAGGCCCTGACCGACGTAGACGAAACCGAATCGACAAAGGAGTTCAGCCGGTGAGCCGCCATCGCGACGTGCTGGAGATGTTGTCCGAGGCCCGGCCGGGGCAACTCGACCGGGGCCCCCGCCCCCTCGATCTGAACGCGATCACCGCATACCCCCGGGACACCACGAGGCGCCGCCGCCGGCGCCGGCTGCTGGTGGCCGGCGGGCTGATCCCGGCGGTGGCCGCCGGAGCACTGGCCGTGTCAGCGGTGGTCGTCAGGCTTGACGCCCCACCACCGGCATCGACGGCTACAGGCCGGGAGGCATCGCCGCCGGCCACGGCACAGCAGTTGCTGCTGACCGCCGCGGACCGCGTCGCCCTCGAACGTGTCGCCGACGAGAAGGCCATCGCTGGCCGCTACTGGGTCATCAAGACCGAGCAGGGGGCGACCCGGCAGGTCGGCCCCGCGGGCAGGCCGTACGACATCCTCCAGAAGATCAGCCAGGAGAGCTGGCTGGCGTGGACTCCGAAGGACCAGAGCCGGTTCTTCTTCCAGGGTCTCGGTGCCGCACCGGCCACCCCCGCCGACACGGCCGCGTGGAAAAGGGACGGCTCCCCGGCGAAGTGGACGCAACCGGCCCCGAGGGGGATGAAGCCGGTCGTCATCACGGCGGCGAGCGGACCACGCCGGCTCAAGACCACCCGTGGTACCGGCTTCGTCCTCGGCGGCCGACGGGTCTCCGCGGCCGAGTTGTCCACGTTGCCTGCCGATCCTGCGAGGTTGAAGGCGTACCTGCTGAAGCAGGACACCACGACCGGCGAGACCCAGACGGAGTACCTGTTCTGGAGCGCCAACCTGCTCGTGCTGGACATGCCGGTGACGCCGGAGGTACGCGCGGCGGCCTACCGGATGATGGCCGGCCTGAAGGGTGTCACCACCCTGGGTCAGGTCACCGACCAACAGGGCCGAAAGGGAGTGGCCGTCGCGTACACCCGGCGCGGAGACGCAGGGACGCTGGGTCAGGTCCGGCTGATCTTCGATCCGCGGACCGGTCAGGCGTTCGCCAGAGAATTCTGGAACCTCGGGAAGAGCGCCTCCGGTCAGGGGAAGCTCACGAGCTACACCCTCGTCACCAGCGCCGCCTGGTCCAGCGCCACCCCTCCTGAGAAGTAGCGGGCTTCCCTAGCAGTTCGGGTGGATTTGTACCCTGGGCGGCAAGGAACGGGGCGCGGCCGTGCCCCCATGACCGCGTCGCCCAGCGAGGAATCCATGTCGCACGAACAGCTGACCGCCCTGGCCGAAAGCGCCGAGGCGGAGTTCATGTACCAGTACGAGTCGAATGTCCCGCCGTCCACCGCGTCGGCCCTCGGCATCACCACCAGCCGCATCGGGGGCGGCGTCGCCATGTCGATGCGGCACGATCCGACCGGCTACTGGAGCAAGGCGCTCGGATTCGGTTTCGACGAGCCGGTCACCGATGACCTCATCGGCCGCGTGCTGGACTTCTACCGCTCGGAAGGCAGCAAGGGCGCGGTCATCCAGATCGCGCCCTCCGTGCTTCCGCCGAACTGGCCCGAAATCGCCCGCACCCACGGCCTTCAGCCGGGAGGGCACATCGCGAAGCTCGGCGCCCCGATCGAAGCCGTCGTGCCGGCCGGGGAGACCCGGTTGCGCATCGAGCCGGTCGGCGCCGGCGACGCCCGCATGTGGGCGTCGGCGATCCTCAAGGCGTTCGGCATGCCCGAGGAGGGCATCGCGGAGATGCTGGTGGCCAGCGTCGGGCACCCGCACTTCCGGCCGTACGCGGCCTGGGAGGGCGACCAGATCATCGGCGGCGGCAACCTGTACGTCCACGGCGAGGTCGGCTCGTTGAACACCGGGTCCACGCTGCCCGATCACCGCAACCGCGGGGCGCAGTCGGCCCTGATCGCGGCCCGCGCCAAGGAGGCCGCGAGCGCGGGCTGCCGCTGGCTCGTCGCCGAGACCGGGCAGCCCTCGGACGGCGAGAGCAACCCGTCGCTCAACAACATGCTCAGGGCCGGGCTCCAGCAGCTCTACACCAGGCAGAACTGGATCTGGCGGCCGGGCGACACGTCCTGAACAAGGTCAGCGTGTAGACGTCACGCAGGGGGTGAGAGAGCGGCCACCACGATGGCAAAGGCCGCATCTTCGCTCTACGGCTCCCCGTTGGACCTGCCGGAACCGGTGTTCGGCCCCTCCGGCCAACAGGCCGTACTGCGAGCGGGCTTGGGCGGGCTAGCCGCACGAGAAGCTGGCCGCACAGCGAGCAGGCCGCACGGGGGGGTAGCCGTACGGCGGGCTGGCCGCACCGGGGGGGCGGCGAGTAGCAACCCCATTCCGCAGCCGAACAACTCGGGGGTTATTCGTCTCGGCCGTCAGAAGGGCGGCACGTCGTTCGGGTCGTCAGCGGACGGCTTACGGGCCTTTTCCGCCGGTTCACGGCCTGCCCGGGCCGGTTGTTGAAATGCGGGGTCTGA